>NZ_CP162102.1:6415683-7622577 GCF_042466665.1 Peterkaempfera podocarpi | reverse complement strand
TCGCGGGCGAGGACCGCGAGCAGGCGTCGCTCGTCGTCGTCGAGGGGGCGGCCGAGCTCCGAGCCGTCGGGCGCGTCCTCGGGTTCCAGCGTCTGGACCTGCTCGGGGGTGAGGGGTCCGGAGCGGGTCAGGGGCGACTGGTCGTTGCCGAAGAAGACATGGAGGACGGCGTAGGCCTGCACATCGGTGACCTGGGGCGTGCGGGGCAGTTGGTGCAGGAGCAGATGCTCGTGCTGCCTCCCGGGCCGCTCGCGTACCGTGCAGCAGACCTCGGTGCCTCCGGAGACGAGGGAGACCCAGGAGGTGTCGTCCCTGCGGGCCAGCGCCTCACCCAGGGGCACCGCCGCCTCGGGAGCGGCGCGCACCCGCAGCAGCCAGTGGTTCTCGCCGCTGCGCAGGGCGTTGGTCAGACCCAGGACGGCGAGCGTGCCGGTACGGCGGAGCCGTGCGTAGCGGCGGGCCGCGGTCTGGTCGGAGACGCCGAGGATGTCGGCGATCTTGGCGAAGGGGGCGCGGCCGTCGATGTGGAGGGCGTGGGCGAGTGCGTTGTCGGTCTCGCCGAGATCGATCGGGGAGATGCTCGGCTCATCCCGGCTGTCGGATTTCACCGCTCCACGGTAGGTGATGTCGGATTGTGCCGCCCGACGGCCTGTGGCTGTCGCTGGATGCCTGCCGCACCCAGGGTGGAGGCATTCGATTTGAACTCTCTTCCACGGAGTGCACTGATGCGCAAATGGTGGCCTTTGACAGCGATCTGCCTGGGCTCCTTCATCCTGCTTCTCGATGTCACCATCGTGACGGTCGCCCTCCCCGATATGGCCAAGGACCTCAACGCGAGCTACACGTCGCTGCAGTGGGTCATCGACGCCTATTCGCTCGCGCTGGCCGCGGTGCTGCTGGTGGCCGGTTCGCTTGCCGACATCCATGGTCACCGTCGCTGGTATGTGATCGGTCTGAGCGTGTTCGGTGTGGCCTCACTCGGGTCGGCGCTCGCGCCGAACGGTGATCTGCTGGTGACCGCCCGCGCCGTACAGGGGCTCGGCGGCGCGGCGATGTTCGCGACCTCGGCCGCGCTGATCGCCTCCACCTACCAGGGCCGCGACCGGGGTACCGCGTTCGGCTTCTGGGGCGCCGTCAACGGTGCCGGGGCGGCGGCCGGGCCGGTGCTCGGAGGCCTGCTGACCGAGGGCCTCGGCTGGCAGGCGATCTTCCTGGTGAACCTGCCGATCGTGGCCGTGGCCGCCTGTCTGACCCTGCGCGTGGTGGCCGCGGACCGTCCCCGTCATGAGCGGCACGCGGGTGCCCGGGTCGACTACCTGGGTTCGCTGGCCTTCACCGTGTGCGCGGGCCTGGTCACCTACGCCCTGATCACCGGTGGCGACGGCGGAGGTTGGGGCCGGCCGAGGGTACTGGCCTGCTTTGCGGCAGCGGTACTGGCGCTGGTGGCGTTTGTGGTGGTCGAGCAGCGGTCCGCATACCCGATGCTGGATCTGCGGCTGATGCGCAGCCCCAGGTTCGACGGCCTGATGGCGGCGGCGCTGCTGGTGCAGGGGGCGAGCTTCGGGTCGCTGATGCTGGTCTCGCTCTGGCTGCAGTCGCTGCTGGACCTCAGCCCGATCGCCGGAGGTCTGGCGATGACCCCGCTGGCGTTGGTCTCCTTCGCCGTCTCGGGTGCGGCCGGCCGTTTCATCCAGCGCATTCCCAGCTGGGTGGCGCTCGGTTGCGGTGCGCTGCTGATCGCGCTCGGGCTGCTGGTCCTGGCACTGTCCGTGCACACGGATTCGGGCAGGTCGTCGCTGTACGCGGGCTTCGCCGTGATCGGAGTGGGGGTCGGCCTGTTCACACCGGTCCTGGTGGCGGCGGCAACGGCGAGCGTCCCGCCCCGGCGGGCCGGTATGGCAGGCGGCGCGGTCAACACCTTCCGGCAGCTCGGGCTGACCTTGGCCATCGCGGTGTTCTCGGCGATGTTCACCAGCCGGGCGCGTGACGTCCTGGCCGCCTCCGGCCGGGTCCCCGACGCGCAGCGCGCAGCGACCGCCCTGGGCGGCGGACAGGGCCAGGCGCTGCTGCGGCAGGTCCCGGCAGGACAGCGGGACGCGGCCGCAGAGCTGCTGCGGCACGCTGCCACCGCCGGCCTGGACCGCCTCTTCCTCGTCTCGGCGGTCGCCGCCGCCATGGGGGCCGTGCTGATCTTCACGCTCGTCCGTCCGCGCAGGACCCCTGCCCCCGCCCCGGCCCCCGAGGCAGAGCCCCTGGCGGCTGCCCGGGGGTGACGGTGGGTCAGGTCCGGTCGGCCGGGAGGGCGGGGACGGTCGTCCCCGAGCGTCCGGCCGACCGGGCGCAGCCGGGCATCCGCTCCGGGACACCGTACTGATCACCGCACCGGACAGCCGCGCAGCCACTGCGCGCGGGTCCGGCTTGCGTCCTGGAACCGCCGACCGCGACCCGGGGTTCCGCTCCGGCTTCCGGGCGGGTCTGGGGTGGCGGTGGCGGTGGCCCCGCGCTGTCGGCTGATCGGCCGACAGCGCGGGGCCACCGTTCGGCGGCTACCGGGCGGAGCCGGGCGACGGGGCGTACCCGGCGGGCCGGGTGGTGAAGGAACCCCTGCCCTGGGTGCGGCTGCGCAGACGTCCGGCGTAGCCGAAGAGTTCGGCCAGTGGCACGGTCGCCGTCACCACCGCGGTGCCGCCCCGCACGGCCGACCCGGTCACCCGGCCGCGCCGAGCCACCAGGTCACCGAGCACCCCGCCGACGGCGTCCTCGGGCATGGTGGCCGTGACCTCGACCACCGGCTCGAGCAGCGCCATCGTGGCGGCCCGCAGGGCCTCCCGGAGAGCGAACCGGCCGGCCGTACGGAAGGCCGCCTCCGAGGAGTCCTGGGGATGGGTGCCCCCGTCGGTGAGGGTGACCCGGAGCCCCGTCACCGGGTGGCCGCCGAGCGGCCCCTCGGCCAGGGCGTCCCGGCAGCCCGCCTCGACCGCGCGGATGTACGGCGGGGGCACCCGTCCGCCGGTGACGGCCGACCGGAACGTGAAGCCCCCGGCCTCGTCCGCCGCCAGCGGCCCGACGTCGAGGACGACATGGGCGAACTGGCCGGCACCTCCCTCCTGCTTGATGTGCCGGTAGACCAGCCCTGACACCCCGCGGACCACCGTCTCCCGGTAGGCCACCCGGGGCCGGCCGACGCCGATCTCCAGCCCATGGGTGCGGCGGATCTTCTCCACCGCGACCTCCAGATGCAGTTCCCCCAGCCCCGACAGCAGGGTCTGGCCCGTTTCCGGATCGGTCCGCAGCACCAGCGACGGGTCCTCCTCGGCCAGCCGTGCCAGCGCCGCCGCCAGCCGCTCGGTGTCGCCGCCGCTGCGCGCCTCGACGGCCACCGAGACCACCGGATCGGCTACGGCCGACGGATCGAGGAGCAGGGGTGCGGCGGGCGAGCAGAGGGTGGCGCCGACGCGCGCGGACCGAAGTCCGAGCACCGCGACGATCTCCCCGGCCACCGCCAGCTCCACATCGGTGTGCCGGTCGGCCTGGACCCGCAGGATCCGGCCGATCCGCTCGCTGCGTCCCGAGCCCGCGTCCAGGACGAGATCTCCCCTGCGTACGGTCCCCGAGTACACCCGCAGATGGGTCAGCCGCCCGGTCGCGGCCGCGCTCACCTTGAAGGCCAGCGCCGCGAACGGCGCGTCAGGATCGGCGGCGCGCTCCTGCACCTCGCCCCCGAACACCCCGCGCACCGCGGGCACCTCCGGCGGCGAGGGCAACCAGCAGACCACGGCGTCCAGCAGCGGCTCGACACCGCGGTTGCGGTACGCGGACCCGCACAGCACCACCACCGCCTCCCCGGTATGTGTCAGGTCGCGGAGTGCCGCGGCCAGCGTCGGTGCGGAGACCTCCGCACGGGCGCAGAACTCCTCCAGCGCCGCCGGGTGGAGCTCCGCCACCGTCTCCTCCAGCAGTCGGCGGCGCCGGTGCGCCTCGTCCCGCAGGGACTCCGGCACCGGGCCCTCCTGGTACCCGTCGACCCCGTCGGGCCAGACCAGTGCCCGCATGCGCAGCAGGTCGACCACTCCGGTGAACCGGTCCTCAACGCCGATCGGCAGCTGGACCACCAGCGGTACGGTGCCCAGCCGCTCCCGGATGGAGGCGGCCGCGGCGTCGAGGTCGGCGCCGGCCCGGTCCATCTTGTTGACGAAGGCGATCCGCGGCACACCGTGCCGGTCCGCCTGCCGCCACACCGACTCGCTCTGCGGCTCGACACCCGCGACGGCGTCGAAGACCGCGACCGCGCCGTCGAGCACCCGCAGCGAACGCTCCACCTCGGCGGAGAAGTCGACATGGCCGGGGGTGTCGATGAGGGTGAGCCGGTGCCCGTCCCACAGGCAGCTCACCGCCGCGGCGAAGATGGTGATTCCCCGGTCGCGCTCCTGCGGGTCGAAGTCGGTGACCGTCGTCCCGTCGTGGACCTCGCCCCGCTTGTGGGTGGCGCCGGTCAGATACAGGATCCGCTCGGTGACGGTGGTCTTACCGGCGTCGACATGGGCGAGGATGCCCAGATTGCGGATGGCGGTCGGCTGGATTGCGGCATGACGGTGCAGATCGGTACGCACGGCCCATGGCCTTTCGGGGAGATCCCGGACAGGACGGCGCGATTCCCGGACGACGAGGGGTCACGGGGGCCGGAGGCCCCCGGACGGAGGTCAGGTGTTCGTCGCGGGCATCCGGAGCCGACCGCGCAGTCGGCACCGGGCGGACGAGGACACCAGGATCACCTCGGACCGGGGGCGGGAAACCACGACGGCGATGCGGTGACGCACGGCCCGGCTCCCCTCAACTCGTCGGTGGGCACACTCTCTGCGGGGTCGCGGCGGCGTGCCTTCGGTGGTGAGTGTAGTGAGCCGGACGCGGCCGGAGCACCGGAATTTCTTCGGGTACGAGGGCAGCCCGAAACGTGGAGGAACACCGCCGCACCTTCCACACCCGGCTCCCCGCACCGGCGAGGGTGGGCACAGCACTGAATCGCCGCGCTGCGAACGGATCTGACGCCACGACAGTTCAGCGCCCCCACCCGATGCGCTGCAACGGGCGAGGACATCCCGCACAGCTCGGCCGACGCCCTGCGGACGCGAGGTCGGGCCGCACCTCCACGGCGTACCCGGCGTACCCGGCGTACCGTCCACAACCGCTCCGACCTGCACGCCGATATGTCACGACAGGCGTGATCACGGTCCGCTAGAGTCTCGCCGCCGCTGTCGAACATCCGCACGAGACCAGGAGCCGGACCGCATGCCGACACCCCAGCCCAACGACCCCGGACCAGGCGAATCGCCACCGGGGGAGCCCACGCGGGACGCCGCCGCGCCGACTGCGTCCGGGCCGAGTGCTCCCACGCCGGAGTCGGGGTCGGAGGCGTCCCGGGCCGAGTCCGACGGCCGGGTGCCGGAGGCCCCGGGGCTGGAGGCAACCGCATCGGCCGAACCCGCGCCGGATGCGGGCACTCCCGAGCCGCACACCATGGACACTCAAGAGTCCGGCACCGACGGCTCCACGACCGTCGGTGCGCCCACCGGTCCCGCACCGCACACCGGGACGCCCGAGGGGACGGCCGCTGCGGCGCAGCCATGGAACCCCTGGGCACCGCCCGACCCGAGCCTCCCCACAGCCTCGCCGCCCTCGGGCAAGGCGGCGGCGCCCGCCGACGGGTCATGGGGGCCGTGGGGCCCGTACGGCGGGATGCCGGGCTGGCCCCAGCCCGCACCACCTCCGGGCGTCAACGGGTTCGCGATCGCCTCGCTGGTGCTCGGCTTCACCTGTCTGGTACCGCTGTCGGCCGGGTTCGGCATCGCCGCGCTGGGGCAGATCCGGCGCACCGGGCAGCGGGGCCGGGGACTGGCCCGCGCGGGCCTCGCGCTGTCCACGGTCTGGGCTGTGGCCTGGGTCACCTTGCTCGTGGTCGCCTTCGCCACCGTCCCGGACCTGCACACCCCTGGCGCACGCCCGCCCGGTACGACCTCGGTGTTCAACCTGCAGACGGGTGACTGCTTCGACGCCCCGACCGGGACGATGGTGAGCTATGTGACCGTCCTGCCGTGCAGCAAGCCGCACGAACGGGAAGTGTTCGGCCAGGCGCGCATCGACGGCAACGACCTCAGCTCCTTCCCGGGCAAGCAGTCGGTCCTGGAGCAGTCCTCGAAGGGCTGCCAGGACCTCGCCGACCGGTACATCATGGACAGCTGGGCATACCCGGCCACCCTGGCCATCCATTACTACTACCCCAAGGACGCCTCCCAATGGTGGAAGGACCCGCACTCCACCTGCTTCTTTGTGGATGACAACGGGAAGCGGAGCGGCTCCGTCCGGCGCGACTACACCAATCTCAACGGGGCCCAGCTCGACTACCTGGACAGCACCCGGGATCACAACGACGCCCTCAACCAGGAGCCCGGGTTCGAGCCCTCGCAGGACCTGCACGCCTACCACGTCTGGGCGGCGCAGGTTGCCGATGCCACGGAGCTGGAGGCGCAGCAGCTCGAGGCCGGGACCTGGTCACCGAAGGTGCGCGGACCGATCGCGGATCTGGTACGCGAGATCCGCAAGTCCTTGCCGTACTGGCGGCAGGCCGCAACCGCCCGGGACGACCACGCCGAGCGTCTGGCCCTGTCCAAGGCCTCGCTCCACGACGGCTACACGGAGGCGAAGAAGGTCCGTGGTGCCCTCGGGCTGGCCACCGGGGACCCGGACGACAACGGGGGCACAGGCGGGACGCTGGGCCAGGAGACCTGACCGCAACGGCCACGGGGCGCCCACCGCGACGCGGGCGCCCCGTGCAGGCCGATGCCCCCGGCGCGGTCCAGGTCCGGCGACGCGCCCTTGGCCCGGCCGGCGACCTTCGTCGTGCACGCCCGCGCCGGCGAGCCCGCGCCCTCAGCAGGCCAGCATCTTCTGGATGGCCTGGCGGGTGACTCCGAGCTCCCGTGCAATGTCCGCCTGGGACACACCCTGGTCGATCAGGCCCTGCATCAGATCTCGGCGCTCGACAGCGAACTGCCGGGCCAGGCGGGCATGCTCGATGGCCTGCGCTCGCACCTCCCTGAGGCGGTCGAATGCCGGCTGGTGCACGGAGAGGTCCTTGGTGTCTGCCATGACTCCAGGATGACAACCCCCGGTTGTCACGTCAACCCCCTGTTGTCATGGAGGACGGAGCAGAGGACAGCACCGGCGCGGTCCGGCATGCATCACCGGACACGGTCGCCGAGCCTTCCCACGCGATCCGAGTGCCCGGAGTCCACTGCCGGGCTCCAGGCCGGGCCGATCGGCGCAGCGGCAGAAAACGCCACGGCGAGGGGCCCTGCGTCGTCGGTCCACTCGACGAGCCTCGCGCACTGCCCGACAGGGTGCGGTTCGGCGATAATTGAGTCGACGTGCTCGCCACGTGCCCGTGACAATCCCTGCCATGCTGCATGCACCCGATCCGCTCCAGGTCCTGTGGCTCTGCGGGCCGGCGGGCGTCGGCAAGACCACGGTGGGCTGGGAACTCTTCTCCCGGCTCACCGCATCAGGGCTCCCCGCCGGCTATGTCGACATCGACCACCTGGGCATCTTCCTGCCCGGGCCCCCCGAAGACCCGGAACTCCACCGGATGAAGACGCGCAACCTCGCTGCAGTGCTGGCGAACTTCCGTGAGGGGGGCGCCCGGTGCGTGGTGGTGTCAGGAGTCGTGGATCCGGTACAGGGCGTGTATGCGGACGAACTGCCCCGCACCCACCTGACGGTATGCCGGCTGCGTGCCGACCGGGCGGAGCTGGCGCAGAGGTTCACAGGGCGCGGAATGCAGACGCATCGAGTGCAGGAGACGCTGGACGAGGCAGACGTCATGGACGTGAGCGGCTTCGGCGACGTGTGCATCGATACGACCGGGTTGAAAGTGGCGGAGGTTGTCCGGCAGGTTACGGAGCACATCGGCGACCGGACCGGCCCAGGACGACGCCTCGCGGAGCCGAGTGCCGGGGACTCGTCCGCGCCGCTGCTCCCCGGTCGGCCCAGCCGCTCAACCGACCGCGCCGCATCCTCGCCAAAGTCAAGGACCCCTGCGGTCGGCGCCCGGGTGCTGTGGCTGTTCGGCCCCACCGGAGTCGGCAAGTCGACCATCGGCTGGCAGGTCTACCAGCGCATCCGCGGCTCCGCCCGTACCGCGTACGTTGAACTCGACCAACTCGCCTTCCTCCGTCCCGCCCAGCCCGAGGACCTCGCCAACCACCGGCTCACGGCAAGGAACCTGGCTGCCCTGTGGCACGCATACAGCGACGCCGGCGCCGAGGTCCTCATCGTCAACGGCTCGGTCGAGGACGAGGCGGCTGTCAGGCTGTACACCGCTGCACTGCCCGAGGCCGCCATCACGATGTGTCGCCTGCACGCGAGCCGCACCGCCCTGACCGAACGGATCAAATTCCGCGGCCAGGGCGGCAGCTGGCCCGCACCGGGCGACCCCCTGAAGGGCAGACCAACCGCAGAGTTGCTCCGTATCGCCGACGAGGCAGCCGCGACAGCCGGAGCCCTGGAGCGGGCCGCGCTGGGCCATCTGCGCATTGACACGGACGACCGCACGGTCGAGGAGTCAGCGGCCGCGATCACCGCCGCCTGGCCGGCCCGCTAGTGATCCGCCCAGAGATGACGACCCGCCGATAAGGGCGTTCCGGCGTCGAGACCGTGCTGGATCGTCTGCTGCGCGACCAGGGACGTCGCCCCTGGTCCCAGTTGCGGTCCCACGTCACCGGGGGGCGATCCACACGGCAGCCGACGACTCATGCGAAGGCCTCGACGGTGCGGACCGCCCACTCCGCGAAGGTACGCGGCAGACGGCCGAGGACCCGCTCGACATCAGGGCTGACGCGCTGCTCGGCGACAGACGGTGCACCGAGGACGTCGAGGGTGGCCTCCACCACCGGCTCGGGCATGTACGCCAACATCCCAGCCCGCGCCTCCGCACGGCTCAGCTCGACGAACCGTACCTGCTCGCCCAAGGCGTCCCCGATCGCTACGGCCTGCTGCCGGGGCGAGATCGCCACCGGGCCGGTGAGCGTGTAGATCTCGCCGGCGTGGCCTCGCTCGCGCAGTGCGACGGCGGCGACCTCGGCGATGTCGGCCGGGTCGACGGCCGGCATCACGACGTCGCCGAAGGGCGCCGCGACCATGCGCTGCGTTCGGAGCGAGTCGGCCCATTGCAGCGCATTGGAGGCGAAGGCGCCCGGCCGCAGCATCGTCCATTCCAGCCCCGACTGCTTGACGGCGTCCTCCAGACCCGAGGGGTGCCGGTTTGTACCCACGCCCTGGGACGACAGCAACACGACCCGGCGGACACCGGACCCCCGGACAACATCCATGACATCACCGAGATTGCCGTTCGCCATGAAATCGGGAGAGGTCAGCAGAAACAGCGCCTCGGCTCCCTCAAGGGCGGGCTTGAGACTCTCCGGCTCGGTCAGATCGGCCTGGTGGAACCTGACTCCCTCGGGCACCTCGGCCGCCTTGCGCGAGACAGCCGTCACCTGCTCACCCGCCTCGACAAGGGCCTGCACAAGAGGCCGCCCGACATTCCCCGTTGCTCCCGTCACCACGATCATGGTCACTCCCCTTGTTCACGTTCCGTGTTCCGACTCACTGAAGCTACTTCCGGGGAGCCAATAGGTACCTAGGGGAAAGCGGGGGTCGAGTGACCGGGATCACAGTGGCGCGGCGCACGGCGGACCGACCCGAACGCTCCCGTGGGCACCGACACCGCCACCGCCTCCGCAGGCCGATGAACCGTCAGTCCCCCAATCCGGAACAGACGGTGGACGATATGCCCACTCTGTGCATCGCCTCATTCCACAGTGGTCAAGCCTCAACCAGGGTCTTTCGCAGCGCAGTTCGTTCCCCATGTGTTGCGACGAGCGGCGAGTGGTTGCTCCCGGCGGGTATGCATCCAGGGAGTCCAGAACGAGCTCCTGATGGAACTCCGGCCTTGAGGACCGGTGGGAGACGGACCGCTGGCTGCCCCGCCACACAGCAGGTCTTGGACCACGTGCCTGCCACCATCCACGGACGACCGGCACGGACAATCGGCCGGCCTCGCACCGCTAGCGGAAGTCGCTGGGGACGTACGCCTTGGTCCACCGCGAGTACTGCGCCCGGTCCTCGGGCGAGAACGCCTGGTCGAGGATCCTGTACTGCCCGTAGTAGCGGAGCCCCTGGTCGATCCGTACCCCCTGCACCTGGAGTTCGGCGCCCGGCAGCACCCGTACGCGGCCCTGTGCGCAGTCGGGCCGACAGGTGTTGATGCCCAGGCTGCCACGGGCGGTCGCGGTCGGGGCGCCCCAGTTCGACCACCGCAGTCCGCTGAGCGCGACCGTGCTCGTCACCGTGAACGTGACCGGCCGGGCGGCCGGCATCTGCGAGAGGTCGTCCAGGAGGATCGGCGGCTGCCCGCCCGCCACGCTCGGGCCGGCCACCGGCAGCAGGGCTGCGGCCAGCACGAGCACGACGATGCGGCGGCGTTCCGGCCATGGTGAGCGCATCACGCTGACCTCCCTCGACGAACGGACAGGCCGACGGGCGGGCCGGCGGCGGCCGGGCCTGCGTACGGCCCCGAGCCGAGCCGACAGCGAAGGCTGTCCGGGCAACCCGCGCAATGTGCGGCATGCCTGGCCGGGGGTCCGGCCCGCTCTCTGTGCCCGGCGGCACGGTGACTCCTCCCCCAGCGTAGGACGGCCCGGCCCGCGGTGCCCGCGCAGCGCTCCGCCGCCCGGTTGTCGGGCCACAGGCGGCAGAGCGGTGGAGCACATACCCGGCCCCTCCTGCTCGCCGCGGGTCCGGTCCAGGGCTGAGCGGGCACCGCAGAGGCCGCGGCGGAGTGAGATGCGGGCGGGCCGGGACTGTCCGGAGCACCGCGCCCTCGAACCCGTGCCGCGCGGTGGGGCCGCCCCGGTCCGCGCCGTCCGGGGCCGCTGGGGATGATGGGAGCTCGTCATGACGCCGAAGCGGGGACGGAAGTGGAGGGTTGGTGGGGTATCCGGTGGTGGGGCGGTCGGCGAGGTTCGAGGACGACGCCTGCAGGCACCTGCTTGTGTGGCGTGCGGGACCGGGCTGGCGCATGGTCAGCAGTGCCGTCCTCGGGGGTGGGATCGGTCAGCGGCAGTGGGTGCTCAACGCCCATGTCCGCCCCGGGTACAGCCGGCTCGACCCGGACCGCCACCTCGCCGGACTCGCGGCGGCCGAAGGGCTGACCGGGCCGGGCGTCGGGCTGATGACCGCCGCCGAGGTCGATGACGTCACCTGGGCCGAGGACACCGGCGCCACCGCCGTCGTCACCTCCGGGATCGGCGTGCCCACCTGGGCGGCAGCCTCCGAGCGGCCGCCGCACCGGTCCGGACACGTTCCGGGCACGATCAACATCCTGGCCGTGGTCCCCGCGCCGGTGTCCGACGCCGCCCTGGTCAACCTGCTGGCGACCGCCACCGAGGCGAAGGTCCAGGCGTTGCTGGACGCCGGGTACTCCTGCTCCGGGACGCCGTCGGACGCCGTCTGTGTGGCGGTCCGTGCACCTCGGCCCGGCGAGGAGCCGGACCCCTTCGGCGGCCCCCGGTCCCTGTGGGGGTCCCGGCTGGCACGCGCTGTCCACAGCGCCGTCGGGCAGGGCGCACACCGGGACCGCGACCGGCGGGCGGCCGGCCGGCCCCGTGGACATCCGGGACCGGGCCCGGCCTGCCGCCACGACGACATCCTGGCCACGCTCCCGCCTGCTCCGCACTCGTGGCCGCAGGCAGGCCCCGACCCCGGGAGCACCCCGCCCGGCCGGCCGACGACCGAGGCTGCCGCCGCACCGGCCCACTGACGGGGGCGCGGTCCGGCAGCATCCTCGTCCGGCAGCATCCTGGTCCGGGCGCTCCTCGGGCGCAGGCGGGGCGAGGCGGGGCGAGCGCGTCGTCCGTGCGCGGGCCGGGCGGTCAAGGCAGCACGGCCGGCCACCGAGCCGCACCGACCGGCAGCCGCACAGGGCCCTGCGCGCAGACCGTCCCCTCCCCCCGCGCCGGATCAGACCTGGACGGACCAGGCCTTCGCCGGGCACAACGCGGGATGGTCCCGCTCAGCGGGGGCTACGAGCGGTACCCCCGTGCCTGGAGGTCGAAGAGCGACGCATACCGTCCGCCCGCCGACATCAGCTCCGCGTGGGTCCCCTGCTCGGTGACGGAACCGTCGTCGAGCACCACGATCCGGTCGGCCATGCTGACCGTGGAGAACCGGTGCGAGACAAACAGGGCTATCGCGCCGCGCGCCTCGGCCGCCCGGCGCGCGCTCTCCAGATGGCGTTCGAACAACAGGTGCTCCGACTGTGCGTCGAGGGCTGCCGTCGGCTCGTCGAGCACCATGAGCACCGTGCTGCGGCGCATCATCGCCCGGCCCAGGGCCAGCTTCTGCCACTGGCCGCCCGACAGGTCCCGGCCGTCGGGGAAGCTGGTGCCGATCCGGGTCTCCAGACCGTCCGGCAGCTCCGTCAGTACGCCCTCGGCTCCGGCGTCGCGGAGCGCCCTGCGGGCTGCGGCCGCGTCCTCGGCACTGGGCAGATCGCCGATGCCCACGACCTGCTGCACCGGGAACTCGAAGCGGACGAAGTCCTGGAAGGCAGCGGACGTGACGTCCCGCCAGGCCTGTGCATCCAGCTCCGCCAGGTCTCTCCCGTCAATGAGGACGCGTCCCGCGCTCGGCCGGTACAGCCCGCACAGCAGCTTCACCAGGGTGCTCTTGCCCGCGCCGTTCTCACCCACGAGCGCGACCACCGAGCCGGCGGGCAGCGCCAGGTCCAGGCCGCTCACCACGTCCCTGGTGGTACCGGGATAGCGGAAGGAGACACCCTCCAGCCGTATGCCGTCGCGCAGCGCCTGCGGCGCGGCGCCCGTGCCGCCGGTCATGGCCGCGTCCTCGCGGGCAGCGCCCAGCACCCGGCGCATCCGTGCACCGATCTTCCCGGCGCGCTGCATGTCGAGGGTGAGGCTGAGGATCTGGGTGACTCCGACAGCGACCTGCCGTGCCAGCACGATGGCGAGGACCACATCGGCTGCTCCGGAGTGTCCGGCGACCGCGTCGCGGACCACGAGCAGCAGGGCCAGACCGTAGGCCGCCCCGAACACCACCTGTCCCGCGGTGCGGACCAGTGCCGCCACGGCCTCTGCGCGGCGGGTCCGAGCAGCGACGCCGTTGATCAGTTCCCCCTGGCGGCGGGCCAGTTCCAGGCTGAGCCCGGCAAGGCGGATCTCCATCATCGGGCCGGGCTGCTGAGTGAGCGTCAGCAGGTCATGGGCCTTGCGCTGCTCCGGCTCGACCTCCTTGCGGGTGCGCTCGACCAGCTCGGTGGCGTGGCGGCCGGCGAAGTAGGGGGCGAGCGCCGCAAGGGGAAGGAACATGAGCAGCGGCTGCAGCCGCCCCAGCAGAACGACGGTCACCAGCATCTGGACGACGACCGCCAGCGTCTCCAGCAGACCTTGCACCACATAGTGCAGCGCGAAGACGTCCTGCCTGAGCAGTGACATCTCGTCGGCGAACTCGGGGTCCTCCTGACGGTCGAGCGTCGTACCGTCCTGCGTGGCCCGCACCAGTCGCGCTGTGGTGGCCAGGATGGCCCGCTCCCCCAGCACGCCGAACACCATCGTGGTGAAGTGGCCCATGGTCAGCTGGATGACGGCCAGCACGGCGACCCAGCATCCCGCGAGGGCCGCGGCACCGAAGCGGCCCTCCGCGCCGGCCCCCACCAGCGCGGCCAGCGCCAGGCCGAGGAGTGGACCGGAGATCGCGCCCGAGAAGATCATCAGGGCACCGCCGACACCGCGGGCCGGATCCTCCCGCAGCAGCGTCCAGCAGGTGGCGAGGGCGTCGCGGAGGCCTTGGAGCCGACCCTCCGCTCCCGGCTCGATGGCAGCGGTCATGACCCGTTCTCCGTTCCCGCACCGGCTGCCACGGCGAACCGGGCGGACTGCAGTGCAAACATGCGCGCGTACTGCCCGTCGAGCTCCATGAGTTCGGCATGGGTGCCGTCCTCGGCGATGCGGCCGCCGTCGAGCACCACGATCCGGTCGGCCCGGCGGACGGTGGCGAACCGGTGCGACACCACGACAGTGGTCGTCCCACGCGTCAGATCCAGGAAGTTGTCGATGAACTCCGCCTCGGCGCGCACATCCATGCTGGCGGTCGGCTCGTCCATGATCAGGACCGAGGCGCCGCCGTCCACCGCGAGCATCGCCCGGGCGAGCGCCACCCGCTGCCACTGTCCGCCCGACAGATCGGTGCCGCCCTGGTACTTGCGGCTGAGCGTGGTGTCCAGTCCCCGGTCCAGGCCTTCGAGGAAACCGGCGGCAGCGACGCGCTCCGCGGCGCGGGCGACCGCTGCCCGGTCCGCGACCAGCTCGGCCGCACCGAAGCCGATGTTGTCGGCGGCCGAGAGCGGGTAGCGGCCGAAGTCCTGGAAGACAGCGGCGACCCGGCGCTGCCACTGGGCGGCGTCGAAATCCCTGACATCGGCGCCGTCCACGCTGATCCGGCCGGACTGCGGCTCGTAGAACCGGCACAGCAGCTTGATCAGCGTGGTCTTTCCGGCGCCGTTGACGCCGACCACCGCCAGTGACGTTCCGGCTCTCAGATCCAGCGTGAAACCGGACAGTACCGGCCGGTCCGCGCCCGGGTAGGCGAAGACGACGTCCTCGAAGCGGATCGACTCGGCCACCGGCGGGGCCGGGACCGCAGGGAGGCCGTCGGCTGCCGGCACGGGCTGCGCGGCGGCCGTCGCCGCCTCCACCTGCTCGATGTGGCGCAGGCAGGTGAGGCCGTACGAGATGATGTAGTCCGACTCGTCGAAACTCGCGCCTATACCGAGCGCGCCGATCACCGCCTGCGCGACCAGCATGGTCGAGCCCACGGACAGCCCCCCGCCGACGGCCGGCCACGCCAGTCCCGCCAACGCCAGTGCCCCACCCACGGTCGTCACCGTCGCAGCCAGCACAAAGGGCCGGATGAAGGCACCGGAGCGGATGCCCCACAGCATCCGGAAGTAGCCGAGCCCTTCCTCCTCACCGCGGTCGGCCAGCCACCCGGCCAGCCCGAAGACCCGTGACTCCTTCCCGATCGCGGGGCTCAGGCACTGGTCGGACAGGAAGAAGTGCCGCCGCCGCTGCGCAATGGTGTCGACGATCGCCGTGGAGTAGGCGTTCGCCCCGCGCCGGTGGGTGACCCGCAGCACCAGGCCGCCGATCCCGGCGGCCGCCGCCCCGAGCCAGCTGAATCGGACCCCGATGAGGGCCAGCGCCCCCACGAAGCCGGTGTACCGGGCCAGCAGCGTCAGCGACGCCGCCGCGGCCGCGCCGGGGGTCGCGAACCGCCGCATCCCGGCGACCGCCTCGTCCAGCGCCGATCGGACCTCAGGGCGCTCCATGACGGCGATCCCCGGCGCGGAGTAGTTGGTGGCCATGAGCCGCCGGTAGATGTCGGCGTCGACCCGGTACTGGATCACCCACGCCAGCATCCGCTGCACCGGCGCCAGCACCTGCCCCACCACCAGGGCACCCGCCGCCAGCCCCATGGCCGTCTGGAGTTGCCCCCATGCCGCCGACCCGGTCCCGCCGGCCGCGGCCGCGCCCACGTGCCCCACAGCCGCGCTGCTGAACACCATGAACGCCAGCGGCGCTGCCCCGACTGCCAGTTGGACGAGGATGCTGGTGGCGACAGCCGATCGCGAGGCGTGCCGTAGGAGCTTCAACAGATGGAGGCGTTCTCGGGCGACGCGTGATGGTGCGGACGGTGAGCGCATGCAGGTCAGCTCTCTCGTTCCGGCGGATCCGAACGGGGCACAAAGGTTTGTAAGTTTCTACCGAAGCTATCGCTGCAGACGCAACCATTTTTCGTGAGCGCTCCCGTAGCAGCCGGGGACGGTGATCGCGCATGACGGTGCGTCAGCGCTGGGTTGCGACCGCGAGATTCCATCAACTTGTCGACACTGCGCGGTCGAAGCACCCGCCGACGGCCCGGCCGCCGGCCGTCAATGCCATCGCATCGCCATGGATGCGGCACATGGAGGGAGATCGGGGAGGACCGCCACGCTCCAGGGGCATCACGGCGACCCACCGAGGACCACCCGCCCCGAGCCGGATCGAGCCGCTGCGATCCGGCGTCCACGGCCGGAGGCACCGCCGGCGACGGCTCGGTAGCTCTTCATCAATTGAACACACATCAGCTGCGGAAGCACCATTGTCTACAGGCTATTGACGCCACTCGGCCCCAATGCTTCACTTCCCCCCCGAGAGCGCTCTCTTGTATCCGATGACCAGCGCCACCCCTCTCCACCCCACCACGCCAGGGAGAGTCATGTCCGTCACCCCCAGCCGCCGCACCGTGCTCCGAGGTGCGGCGGTCGCCGCCACACTGCCACTGGCCGGCGCCCTGTCCACCGGAGCGGCCTCCGCCGCGGCACCTGCCTGCCGAACCACTGACCTGGGCGCCAATGTCCTGGTCTTCGACCCCTCCATGGGCGATGCGGCGATCCAGGCCCAGGTTGACGCTGTGTTCAACGTCCAGCAGTCCAACCAGTTCGGCACCGAGCGGTACGCCCTGGCCTTCAAGCCCGGCACCTACAACGTCGACATCAACGTCGGTTTCTACACCCACGTACTCGGGCTCGGCGACAGCCCCGACGACGTCGTGATCAACGGACATGTCACGGTCGACGCCCAGTGGCTGGGCGGCAACGGCACCCAGAACTTCTGGCGCAGCGCCGAGAACCTGTGCATCGTCCCGCCGGACGGCCTGGAGCGCTGGGCGGTCTCCCAGGCGGCCCCGATGCGCCGCACCCACGTCAAGGGGAACATGACCCTGTGGCCCAGCCCGCCCGGCAACCGCTGGTCCAGCGGCGGGTTCCTGGCCGACAGCATGGTGGACGGACAGGTCGAGTCGGGTTCGCAGCAGCAGTGGCTGTCCCGCAACGACACCTTCGGCAGCTGGACCGGCTCCAACTGGAACATGGTCTTCGTCGGCGTCCAGGGCGCTCCCGCCCAGAGTTTCCCCACCCCTCCCATGACCACGGTCGACCACACCCCCGCCGTCCGGGAGAAGCCGTTCCTCACCGTGGACCGCCACGGCTCGTACCAGGTCTTCGTGCCCGCGCTGCGCCGCAACTCCACCGGGACCACCTGGGCCTCCGGCCAGGCCGCCGGACACAGCATCCCGCTGTCCCGCTTCCACGTGGCCCGCCCCGGCGACTCCGCGGCCACCCTCAACCGGGCCCTCTCCCAGGGGCAGCACCTGCTGCTCACCCCCGGCATCTACCAGCTCTCCTCCGCGCTGCAGGTGTCCCGCCCCGGCACCGTCGTCCTCGGCCTGGGCCTGGCCACCCTCCAGGCGACCCATGGCAACTCGCTCATAGAGGTCGACGACATCGGTGACGTCTCCATCGCCGGTGTGCTCCTCGAGGCCGCCTCCGCCGGCTCCCGTGTGCTGCTGCGCGTCGGCGACGGCCGCAGCCGGAAGAACCACTCCGCCCAGCCCACCGCGCTCTTCGACGTCTTCGCCCGCATCGGCGGCGCCGTCCCCGGCGGCGCCTCGGTCAGCATCCAGATCGACAGCAACGACGTGATCGTCGACCACATCTGGGCCTGGCGCGCGGACCACGGCAACGACGGCAGTGTCGGCTGGTCGGTCAACCCCGCCGACACCGGCTTCCTCGTCAACGGCGACCGGGTCACCGCCTACGGCCTCTTCGTCGAGCACTACCAGAAGTACGAGGTGCTCTGGAACGGCAACCACGGCCGCACCTACTTCTTCCAGAACGAGCACCCCTACGACGTCCCCACCCAGACCGCCTGGACCCACGACGGCACCAACGGCTACGCCGCCTACAAGGTCGCCGACTCCGTCACCGACCACCTGGCCTGGGGACTGGGCAGCTACTGCTTCTTCAACCTCGAGGCCGACATCTACACCGACCGGGCCTACGAGGTCCCCGACACCCCGGGCGTCGTCTTCACCGACCTGATGACCGTCTGCCTCAACGGCGCGGGCGGCGGAGGCATCCTGCACTGCATCAACAACAGCGGCAACCCCGTGCAGAACGGCTTCGGCACTTACAGCATGAAGGGCTACTCCAACAGCGTCGCAAGTGCCTGACCGACCAGGCACCCGGACCTGCCGCGGCCGCTGACCGGATCACACCCGCCGCCCGGAGGGCCATCCGCCCGCCCGGCCGGAGCATCCGACCGACGATGCGCCGGCTGCCGCGGACAGGGATCGTCAGTGCGGGCGGAGCCGGGTCGCGGTCGTCGGGCCACCGCCGGTCGGCAGCGGGAGCGGAAGCGGCGCACGTCAGCCTCCGCATCGACTGCGGCAGGACTGTCATCGCAGGATCGGGCGGGTGCCATGGGCACCCGCCCGATCCTGTGTCGCTGCGAGGCCGGGGCCGCGGACGCACCGCACTCGCCGGACACCTCCGCCCGGTTCGAGGACCGGGGTGCGCGGCCGCCGGCTGTCAGGTGGAGGAGAATCCCCCGTCGACAAAGACGGTCTGACCCGTCACATAGGACGAGGCCTCACTCGCCAGGAAGACGGCGACGCCGGTGAAGTCGCCCAGCTCGCCGTTGCGTCCGGTCATCGTGCGACGCGCCATCGCCTCCACCCGGACCGGGTCCTGGAAGACGGCCTCATTGAGCGGGGTGTGGACGAATCCCGGGGCGATGGCGTTGACGCAGACACCCCGCGCCGACCAGGCCTCCGCCTGCGAGCGGGTGAGTGCGCTCAACGCCGCCTTGGACACTCCGTAGGCACCGCTGTTGCCGAACGCCCGAACGGCCTGCTGGGACGCGATGTTGATGATCCGCCCCCAGCCGTTGGCGGCCATCCCCGGGCCGAACCGCTGGCCGAGCGTGAACGGCGCGTCGAGGTTGGTACGCATGGTGCGGTCCCAGTCGGCCTCGCTCAGCTCCTCCAGCGGCGGCCGGAGGTTCACCCCCGCTGAGTTCACCAGGATGTCCGGGGCGCCGTGCCGCTGCACCAGGGTGTCGGCCAGCCGGTGGGTCTCGGCGCGGTCGCCGAGGTCGGCGACGATCCAGTCGGCGGTGCCGCCCTCGCCCCTCAGTGCCCGCACCGCCTCCGCCAGGGGCCCGGCACGGCGCGCCGCCAGGACGACCTCGGCGCCGGCCCGGCACAGTGCCGAGGCGATCGCCAGTCCGATGCCGGAACTGCCCCCGGTGACCAGGGCCCTGCGGCCCTTGAGGGAGAACAGGTCGGCGATGGACGGGTGCACGGTGGGCTCCTTCGGAGGTGGCGGGCAGCGCCACTGAGGGCTCCGCCCGGCCGCCCCCTCCTCAGTGAGGGGCGGCGCGGATCACCGCCACCGTATCGCCGGGCATCCGCCGTATGCGGCACGCCCCGTACCGACCGCCGGTGCAGCGTCACGCCGAGCCGGTCCGTCGCACGGTCAATGCGCCGAACAACGCCGGGGAGGCCGGCCGACGAGGGTGTCCGCCCCGGGTCCGGTGCAAGCCCCGCAACCCGGGGCCTGACATGGCGGCAAGGCCCTGTCCGGCCTGGACAGAGCCTTGCCACGGCATCACGGGCCCACCGGGTACGGCCACGGTCCGGCCGTACGTCGGGGAGGCAGCGTGGCGCGGCGGGGGTGGCCGCCGCGCCACGGATCGTGCCCCGGGTGGGACGGGGGTCAGCCGGCGCTGCAGCTGACGGTGGGCCAGGTGGTGCTGCCGTTGGTCTGGATGGTCACGCCCCAGTTGTTGCCGCTGCCGTTGGGCTTGGCGACCAGAGTCTGGGCGTCGGGGTAGCTGGCGGTGATGTTCCAGGTCGTCATGACCTTCTCCGGGGACGGGACCTTCATCGTCACCGTCCAGGTGCTGGAGCCGGTCACCGCGACGTTCAGGTTGTAGCGGTCACTCCAGGACTGGCCCGCGGACAGCGTCGCGGTGCAACTCCCGCCGCCGCCCGTGGTGCCGCCGGTGGTACCGCCGGCGGTCGTGCCGCCGGTGCTGGAACCGCCGTCGGGGGCGACGGCGCGGCCGGTCTGCGGGGAGATCATGCCGGCGCACAGGCCCCGGCTGGCGAGCCCCTGCGCAATGCGCGGAATGGCCGCGAGGGTGTTGGCGGGCCACTCGTGCATCAGGATGACCTGCCCGTTGGTGAGCCGGGCGTTGGCCTGCACGATCGCGTCCGTGCTGGCGCCGTTCCAGTCCTGCGAGTCGACATCCCAGATGACCTGGGTCAGGCCGTACTTGGCCTCGACCGACTGAAGCGTCGCATTGGTCTCACCGTAGGGCGGCCGGAACAGCTTCGGCGTGCCGCCGCCGGCGCTGGAGATGGCCTGCTGGGTCCGGGAGACCTCGGAGTCGATCTGCGCCTGGCTCTCCTGGATCAGGTGCGGGTGGGTGTAGCTGTGGTTGCCGACCCACATGCCGGCATTCACCTCGGCCTGGACCTGCGCCGGATACGCGGCGGCGTACTGGCCCTCGTTGAACAGTGTGGCCCGCAGTCCGTTCTGCTTGAGCGCGTTCAGCAGAGCCGGGGTGTGGTCGTTGGACGGGCCGTCGTCGAAGGTGATCCCGACGTATCCGTTGCACGTGGCGGCCTGCGACGGAGTCGCGTTCAGCGTCAGGGTCCCGGCCAGTGCCATCGCGGCGACAGCCAGCCCCGCTACAAGGGAGCGTATCGACAGAAGAGGTTTGGTTCGCATACCGGGTGGGTCCTCCTTGTACTGGCGGCGACCGCGGTGGACGGCATCGGTCGGGCGAGCATCCCGGGGGGTCGGGGTCCGTCGAGGAAGCCCGACCCCCCGGACGTGTGCTGGTTGTGCGGGGTGGGTCAGCTGGGGCTGCAGGTGACCGTCGGCCAGGTGGTGCTGCCGTTGGTCTGGATGGTGGCGCCCCAGTTGTTGCCGCTGCCGTTGGGCTTGGCCACCAGGGTCTGCGCGTCGGGGTAGCTGGCGTTGATGTTCCAGGTCGACATCACCTTCTCCGGCGACGGAACCTTCATCGTCACCGTCCAGGTGCTGGAACCGGTCACCGCGACATTCAGGTTGTACCGGTCACTCCAGGACTGGCCCGCCGACAGCGTCGCCGTGCAACTCCCGCCGCCGCCCGTCGTGCCGCCCGTGGTGCCCCCGGTCGTCCCACCCGTGGTACCGCCGGTGGTGCCGCCGCCGCTGGAGGAGCCGACGGTGATGTTGGAGCTGCCGCTGCTCTGGTAGCCCTCGGTGGCCAGGATCTCGTAGTTCATCGAGCCCAGGTTCATGCCGTGGCTGGCCCAGGCGTCGAAGTGGTTGCCGACGGTGATGGTGCCGCCGGTCCGCTTGGACTGCCGCACACTCCAGTACTGGTTGAACGTCGCCGTGCCCTGGATCGAGGGCTGGTTGACCCGCTGGGTCTCGTAGATGTCGTACGTGCCGCCGTCGGAGGTCACCGTGCCCTTGTAGGTGCCGGTGGGCTTGTAGGAGCCGTAGTTGTCGACGATGTAGTACTCCACCAGCGGGTTGGTGGTCCACCCGTACAGCGAGAGGTAGGCGTTGCCGGAGGTGCTCCAGGTGCCCGAGTAGGTCACCGGGTTGCGGTTGCCGGTGCTCCAGCCCTTACCCGCAACGAAGTTGGCGACATTGTTGAACGTGGTGCTGTACTGGCCGCCGGCACCCATGGTCATCGAGGCCTGACCACTGTTCTGGCTCCAGAACGAGTAGAAGTACCCGTTGTTGCTGCCGGTCTGGTTCGAGGTGACCGTGGTGTCCGCGTGGGCGGTGGCCGGGATCAGCAGCACAGCCGCGACCAGCGCGAGAATCCACCTGAGGCGCCCGCGCATGCGGAACCTCGAGCGGGTGAGGGGGGTGTTCATGAACGCGCTTCCTCCTGGTGAAGCCGGGTGGGAACGCCGGAGGGCATGACGCCGACCGACGGGCTCAAGGTGGCCGCGGTGAGGGGGCCACAGTCGCAGGGACCGGCACGGCACGCAGGACACTCAGCCCGCCACCGCACCGCAAGGGCAAGAAGAGAAGGGCGGCCGGCCGCCGTGCGATCGGCAACCACACACCCACGGCCTGATCGCAGCAGGCCCACCGGAACAACCCCCACCGCAGGACCGCCGACAACGACAGCACCCGCACCACAACCCGCAGTTCAGGACCGCCGATACGACGTCCACCACAACGGCCCGACCGCACCACGAGCACCCCAGGCACGGACACACACGCCATCCACGATCACCGCAACCTCAGCTTCCGGTCACCGGACACGCACACCAGAACGCGCCCGGAGGTGGGACGGGTGGATCCGTAACCAGTCGCCTGCATTACGGGGAGGTTTCCGATCGCTGGAGAGTATGCAGCGGTGTCAGAGGTCAGTCAATGAGTCTCGTTTCCGAAAGTTCAGCGAAACTCGTGACCAGGCCACCTGGGGCTCAGTTCGAAATAATTCGGACTTGTTGCCTGATCTCGTTATGGCGCTTCCCGGGCTCGTGCGCAGCCTCTTGACGCACCATCAGGACCGTCCTACGGTTCCGCGAGACCGTTCGCAAACTCACCGAAACTTTCAGGTTGCTTGCGGCACTGCGGAACCGGTCCCGGACGGAGGCGGGCAGACGACGGATCGGACAGCCCGGCAGTCCCGTAGCGGAACGGCAAAGCTCCCCACGGCAGGGAGATGAGGGCGGTTCGGCGCGATCGGGTGGTGTCGGCCGACCTGCTCTCAGCCGGGGGTGGTGGCGGCTTGCGCCCCGAGTGCGAGCCAGGTGTCTGCGGCGTCACTTGGCCGGCCCGGGGCGCAAGCCGCCGACGTCGGCCCCGGGGGTGCGGACACCCCGGGGCCGACCGCATCCGCAGGCTCCCGGCACCGCTGCCGCAGGCCTCCACCTGGGCCCGGCTCCCGGACCGGTTTGCCGCCCCAGGACGCGGAGTCCGGCGTTCCCGAGGTCCGTGCACCAGGGCTGGACCTGCTGACGCGACGCACCCGGGGCACGGTCCCACGGCCTTGTGTTCGCTCGTCTTCGATACGAGGGTGGGCGCGGGCTCGGGCCGCCTCGGCGTCAACCGGTACAGGGAGAATCAGATGAAGCGATATGCGAGGGCGTCGGCGAGCCTGCTGGCGGCAGTCGCCGCCACAGTGGGTTTCACCACGGTTCAAGCGGGACCAGCGAGCGCCGACGTGGGTTCCTGCACGGTCACACCCTCCGCCGGGCAGGCGTCCGGCGGAGGTTCGGCGACATGTCCCGCGGGAGCGGGAGCCTTCACCTTCCGGGTCGTCGTGGACTGCTACGACGGCTATCCGGTCATGCACTTCCAGGCGACGACCTACGGTCCGTGGGTGCAGGCGAGCGCGACAGCCGCCACCGTGTCGGCAGTCGTTTGCCATGGCTATGTCCCCGGCTCGGGCGTCGGTATGAACGCTCACATCGAGACCCAGTGAGGTCGCCGGTGGCGGTTGCCGCGCCACCGAGGGTCTGACCGCGCAGGCGTGCCCGCCGGAAAGCCCGCCCCGGCCACGCACCGTGCAGGGTTCGGCCGGAGGCTGGGGACTGACGAACCAGGGCACACCGGTGGAGTGCGTCACCGGACGGTCTGACGTCCCATCACCGGGCAGACCAGGACGCCGGGCCGGAGACTGAGTCTCCGGCCCGGCGCTCATGTGATCAGAAGCGGCACCGGTTGCGTCAGAAGGCGCCGATGCCGTTCGGGGTACCCAGACCGGTGGGGCCGTCCCAGCCGACTCGGGCGTTGCACCACTGCGAGGTCGGGCAGCTGCCGTTGCTGCCGGAGGTGACGTCCCACAGCGAGGAGGAGTGGGTGTACGGGTAGTTGTTGTCGATGGAGGCGGTGTTGCCGGCCAGGCCGTACACCGAGGCGATGACGGGGGAGGCGACACTGGTGCCGCCGAAGACCAGCCAGCCCGACAGACCCTGGTAGGCGGTGCTGTCGTAGACGGCGACGCCGGTGGACGGGTTGGCAACCGCGGAGACATCGGCCTCGGCGCGCTTGCTGCACCCGGTGCTGAAGGACGCCGCGGAGGTGAGGGCGGTGTTGTAGGAGGAGCAGCCGCTGCCCGCGCCGCTCCAGGCGGTCTCGGTCCAGCCGCGGGAGTTGGATGCGGTGTTGAGCGTGGTACCACCCACGGCGGTCACATAGTGGGAGGACGCCGGGTAGCTCGCACCGTAGCCGCTGTCACCCGAGCTGGCGGTGACGGCTATACCCGGGTGGTTGTAGTACGACCCGTAGGTGGAGTCCGCGGCGTCGGATCCGCCGTAGCTGTTGCTGATCGCCACCACTCCGGCTGTCGCGGCCGCGCGGTTCACCGCGGCACCCAGGTTGGCGAAGGAGCTGGACTTGGCCTCCACCAGCAGGATGTGGCAGTTGGGGCAGATCGCCGACACCATGTCGATGTCGAGCGAGATCTCCTGGGCCCACCCGCCGTCCTTCTTCGGGTAAGTGGTGCCGCCGGTCTGGTCGATCTTCTTGAAGCAGCCGTTGGCGGTCGTGCAGGCGGGGAGGCCGAACTGGCTGCGGTAGACCGCCAGGTCGGCTTCGGCGGTGGGGTCGTCGTAGGCGTCGACGATGGCGACGGTGCGGCCCGCGCCGGCGGTGGCGGAGGGCAGGTTGTAGGCCGACTGGAGGCTGGCGGGGCCGTAGCCGGACGGGGTGGCGTTGGGCGAGGCGGCCTTCTGCACGGCCACGACATCCGTGCGGACCAGGGCCTTGCAGGCGGCGAACCCGGGCTTGACGGTGGCGCAGGAGTGCGCGGTGGCCTGGTGGACCACTGCGGCCTGGGAGGATCCGACGGCCGGACCCAGCAGCGCGAGCGGGATCGCCGCCAGTGCTGCGGTGGCCATGCCGAGAAGCCTTGAGCGCAAACGCATATGACGCTCCCTGAGGGGTGAGATCGCGATTGCGCCAGAGTGCCGGATGGCGCGTTCACGGCAAAAGCCATGGGTTGTTAAAGAATTGCGACCTTCTGTGAACAGCTGGAAACGGCCCGCCAGAAACCCGAGAATTTCACGCCATATGATCCGATGGCCAAGTTGTGATACACATTCACCGATTGACCTGCTCTGGCCGGGCCCTCATGTGCGCATATTGTGGCGAGTTACTGCGGATTGATCCGACAGTTCGCACAACCGCCCTTTGCTGCGCATACGCCGCTTCGCTGCCCGTAATGCTGGGGAGCCGTCGCGTCCGCCGCCCCCTACACAGGACGCCGCGCGGGGCGAGGTGGTTCGCCGGAGTCCTCGATTCCGGCCCGCGGGCCGACCGAGGCGACGGGCCGGGCGCCGCCCCCTGCGGTGACCAGGTGCATCCCGCCGACCGAGTCGGCGGCTCAGGAGCCGGCCGGAGCGTTGGCCCTCGCGGCACCGGGGGCCCTCGGCGATGTACGCGGCGAGACCCGGCCCGAGGGGTACCGGCCGGGCACCGCCACTCGGAGCAGCCGGCAGACCGTCAGGAGAGCTGGGCCGGCAGCCGGGCCCGGGAACGCGGTCCAGGCGGTGCGGCGGCGGCCGGAGTCCCTTCCGGCCGCCGCACGCCACTCGTATCCGCTCATTTCACGGCAGTGCCCATTCCAGGTGTGCCGCCCTCTCCTGTTTTTCGGTCTCCTGCTCGCCGCGGTCCGGGACACCGCCCGTGTGCCTGATGGTGTCGACGGCGATTTCTGCGCCGCCCGAACACTGCCGCGCTTATCACCGAGGGGATCGGCCGCCCGGCAGGACCGAATTCGCATAACCGGGCATCGGCCCCGGCAGCCGCAGCCGTCGCCTGCGGCTTTCACCATGGTTTGTGCCGTGACCGCGACGCTCATATCCACGGTGCAGGCCTCTCCCGCCGGGTGAGTTGTCGCGGTCCTCGCCGGTTCGGGCGGCCCGAAGCACGTCGTGGTCGGAGGCGCCGACGGTGCATCCGGAGCCGTCCCGCCCGTCGTCTGCGCACCGGCTCGACAGTCCCGGGGCCGGCCGCCGGGGCGCAACGGCCCCGGGAGTGGCGGGGGTCAGCGTGCCTTGGGGAAGGCGGCACGCAGTCGGGGTCCGTTGACGACAAAGGCGGCCGCGGCCAATGCTGCGGCGCAGATGGCCTGCATCACGATGAACCAGGCCGGGAGGAGCCCGGGGATCGTGTCGATCCCGATGATCACGAAGGGCATGACGATCGAGATGATGCGCACCCGCACATAGGCCCATCGCGCTCCCCGGGCGGCGAGGCCGGTCAGCCAGTAGCTCGCCGCCGCGCTCACCAGCACTCCGGCTGACCGGCCCCACATGAACGAGGTCACCTCCTGGCCGGCGATCGCCCGGATGACGACCGTGACGAGGACCGCGGTGCTGAGCGCGCCATAGGCGGCGACCAGCATCCTGGTCCTGTCGAAGGCCCGTCGGACGGGCACAGGGGTGCGGTGGGTGGACTCGATGACGGTGCGGTCGGCGGTCTTCATGGCGTTGGGCCCTTCGTGTCGTCGGTGTGCTTCCGACGCTACGAAGGCCGCGAACGGCGCGGTATGCAGCTGGACGTACGGCACGGTGGGGCTGGACCCACTTCCCGGCCGACCCTGCGGGGACCAGGCTTTCCACGGCGCACAGTGGAACCGTCAGGTGGAACCGGCGGGATCCGGCTGCGTGGCGGCACAGGGGTGCCGCGGCCGGAATGGTGAAGCGGGAGGGCATGGTCATGCGACGGCTGATGTCGTGGTCGGCGAGTGCCGGAGTGGGGTTGGTGCGGGCGTGCACGGTGACGGTGGTCAGCATGCTGGTCCCGGCCGTGTGGGCGGTCGCCGTGGTGTGGGGGTTCTGGTGGTCGGCCAACCCGTGGTCGTTCCTGCCGGTGTCCCTGTGGGCCTGTGTGGGCACCCTCGCGCTGACGCGCCCCGTCTGCACGATGGTCCGCCGCCTGGTCGCACGGTGGACGGCCACCGACATCCCCGGCGGCTACCGGCAGGCCCCTCCGGTGGTGCGGATGTCCACCGGCTACTGGTGGAACGGCTTCTCCTACGAACGCACCCGTCGGGACGCCCTCATGGACCAACGGTGGCGGACCCGGTGGACCGATCCGGCCAACTGGCGTGACCTGCGTTTCACGGCGATCGCCCCGTTCACCGCGGGCGTGGTCGCCGCCGTCCCGCCGGCCGGGATCACTGTCGCGGTCCTCGGGTTCGCCCGCTCCTCGATCGCCCTGCACGCCCTCGGGGTGCTCGGACTGGTCGTGGCCGCCGGCAGTGCGCCGTACGCCTGGCGGCCCATCGAGCCGGTGGCCGCCCGCTTTCTGGGCACCTCGCCCACGGCGGCGCTGGCGGAGCGGGTCGAGGAACTGACGGCCCAGCGCGCGGATGCCACGATCGCCCAGGCCGCCGAGATCCGCCGGATCGAACGGGACCTGCACGACGGGGCGCAGGCCCGCCTGGTCCTGCTCGGACTCTCGCTGGCGACCGCGGAGAAGCTGATGGAGACCGATCCCGACCGGGCCAGGGAGCTGATGCGGGAGGCGAGGGCCGGCGCCGCCACCTCGCTGACCGAACTCCGTGAACTGGTCAGGGGCATCAACCCGCCCGTGCTGACCGAACGCGGACTCGTCGACGCCGTACGCGCTCTCGCCCTGGACAGCCCGCTCGAGGTCGAGGTGAGCGCCGAACTCCGGCTCCGTCTGGACCCGCCGATCGAGTCCGCGATGTACTTCGGGATCGCCGAACTGCTGACCAACGCCTCCAAGCACGCCCGCGCGACCCGGGCGCGGATCTCCGTCACCGTGGACGACACCGCCCTTGTCGTCGGCGTCGAGGACGACGGCCGCGGCGAAGCCACCGTGCGTGCCGACGGCGGGCTCGCGGGGCTGCGCCGGCGGCTCGCGGTCTTCGACGGCACCCTGGAGATCACCAGTCCGGCAGGCGGCCCGACCCGCGCGACGATGATGGTGCCATGCGAATCGTTGTAGCCGAAGACCTCTACCTCCTGCGCGAGGGGTTGGTCCGCCTCATCGAGGCATATGGACACCAGGTGGTGGCGCAGGCGGCCACCGGCCCCGAGACGCTCGACGCTCTGCTGAGCGTGCGGCCGGATGTCGCCGTCGTCGACGTCCGGATGCCGCCGACCCAGTCGGACGAGGGACTGCGGGCTGCTCTTGCCGCCCGTCGCGAAGTGCCCGGACTGCCGGTCCTGGTCCTCTCCCAGCACGTCGAGCAGCTCTACGCCCGCGAGCTGCTGGCCGACGGCACCGGTGCCGTCGGCTATTTCCTCAAGGAGAGCGTGTTCGACTCCGACCAGTTCATCGACGCCCTGGAACGGGTCGCCAAGGGCGGGACGGCCATGGACCCTGCCGTGGTCGCCGCGTTGCTGTCCACCGGGCCCTCGAACCGCCACCTGGAGCAGCTGACGGAGCGTGAGCACTCCGTGCTCGGCCTGATGGCCGAAGGGCTGTCCAACCAGGCCATCGGCCGGCGGCTGTTCCTCAGCCCCAGCGCCATCAGCAAGTACACGACGTCCCTGTTCGGCAAGCTCGGTATCACCGATGACGACGACAACAACCGTCGCGTCCTCGCCGTTCTCGCCTACCTCAACAAGCCATGACCTGAACCGCCCTCCCGTGTCCGCTCCACCGCCGGCAGGACTGCCGGGGCCGGGCGGCGGTCCCGGGTCGGCATCCCGACCCGGCACCCCGTGGCCATGGCGCAGGTGCCAGACGCAAGGCCGCCGATCGGCACGGTCGACCAGCACCGCCGACGAGCACCGTCAGGCGTGGGAGCTGTGCCTGAGACCCCCGCACCGTCGCATGCGGTCCCGCGCTCCCCCACGCTTCGTGCACCGTGGGCATGCGCCCCTTCAAATACCTCTCAATAAGAGCTAATCTGAAGATGTGGCTGCCACCGACCCCATAGCCGAGCTCGCCGGGCTGCTGGCCGGCATCCAGCGCCTGGTACGCCGCCGCCTCCGCCACGGGCTGACCGGAACCCGGCTGCGGGGTGCCCAGGTCGAGCTGCTGCGTCTGGTCCAGGACAGCCCGGGGCTGCGGGTCTCGGCCGCTGCACGGGAGCTGCGGCTCGCCGGCAACTCCGTCTCCACGCTGGTGAACCAGCTGGTGGCGGCGGGGCTGCTGGTACGAGAGACCGACCCGGCGGACCGCCGGGCCGCACTGCTGCACACCACCCCTGCGGCCGACGCCCGGCTGCGCGCCTGGGAGGACCGGCGTGCCGCCCTGGTCGGCGAGCAGCTGGCCCGGCTGTCCGACGAGGACCGGGCCGCACTGACCGCAGCGTTGCCGGCACTGCGCCGGATCGCCGAAGGACTCCACGAGGAGGCGGAGGCCCCATGACCGCACCGTCCGACCCGGCCGCGGAGGCGGTCGGCTGCACCGGCCTGATCTACTCCTTCGGCGACACCCGCGCCGTCGACGGCCTCGACCTGTCCGTGCGGGCAGGTGAGGTCTTCGGACTGCTCGGCCCCAACGGCGCCGGGAAGACCACCGCGATCCGCGCCATCACCACCCTGCTCCCGGTCCCGGCCGGGATGGTCCGGGTCTTCGGGCAGGATGTCGCCCGCGACCGGATGGCGGTGCGGCGGCTGCTCGGTTATGTGCCGCAGCAGCTCTCCGCCGACTCCGGGCTGACCGGCCGGGAGAACGTCGCACTCTTCGCCCGGGTCTTCGACGTCCCGCGCGCCGAGCGCGCCGAGCGGGTGGCGCAGGCGCTGGAGGCGGTGGACCTGGCCGACGCCGCCGACCGGATGGCGTCCACCTACTCCGGCGGCATGGTGCGGCGGCTGGAACTGGCCCAGGCACTGGTGAGCGCCCCCAGACTGCTGATCCTGGACGAGCCCACCATCGGCCTGGACCCGATAGCCCGTACCGGCGTCTGGGACCGGATCACCGAGATCCGTACGGCCACCGGGATGACCGTGCTGGTCACCACGCACTACATGGACGAGGCCGACCAGTACTGCGACCGGGTCGCCCTGATGCACCAGGGCCGCATCCGGGCGCTGGGCACACCGGAGGAGCTGAAGGCGCAACTGCCCGCCGACGGCGGCACGGGAGCGCCGCCGACCCTGGAGGACGTCTTCCGGCACTTCGCCGGCAGCCGGCTCGACAAGCCCGCAGGAGAGGACTTCCGCGATGTCCGACGCACCCGCCGCACCGCCTCCCGTGTCGGCTGAGCCCCGTCCGGCGGCCGAGCCACGCCTGCTGTTCACCGCCCCACCCGCGCGGCCGGGGTGGCGGCAGGCGCCCGCCCGGGTGGGTGCGATGTGCGTGGTGGAGCTCCAGAAGCTGCGCCACGACCGCACCGAGCTGTACACCCGCGCGGTGCAGCCGGCACTGTGGCTGCTGATCTTCGGTGAGACCTTCACCCGGATCCGGGCGATCCCCACCGGGGGCATCCCGTATCTGGACTACCTGGCACCGGGGATCATCGCCCAGTCCGCGATGTTCATCGCCATCTTCTACGGCATCATGATCATCTGGGAGCGGGATTCCGGCGTCCTCACCAAACTGCTGGTCACCCCGACGCCTCGGGCCGCCCTGGTGACCGGCAAGGCGTTCGCCGCAGGGGTGAAGTCGGTGATCCAGGCGGTGGTGGTGATCGTCATCGCCGCGCTGCTGGGCGTCGGGATGACCTGGAACCCGCTGCGGCTGCTGGGTGTCGCCGCGGTGGTGGTGCTGGGCTCCGCGTTCTTCTCCTGCCTCTCCATGACCATCGCCGGTGTGGTGCTCACCCGCGACCGCCTGATGGGTATCGGACAGGCCATCACCATGCCGCTGTTCTTCGGCTCGAACGCGCTGTACCCGGTGGCGGTGATGCCCGGCTGGCTCCAGGCCATCAGCAAGGTCAATCCGCTGAGCTACCAGGTGGACGCCCTGCGCGGCCTGCTGCTGGGCATCCACGCCCATCTGGCTGCGGACTTCGGGGTCCTGGCCCTGGCAGCCGCGCTCGGCATCGTCTCGGCCTCCGCCCTGCTGGGGCGCCTGGCCCGCTGATCGACGCCTTCGGCAGCCGGGGCACTGGGCGTGCACCGGGTGCCCCGGCCGACCGGGCGCAGCAGCAGCCGCATCCACCGGGTCCGACCGGGACTCACCGGAGCGGGCCTCGCGTCCGGCAATGACCGCACTCGGCCGACTGCCGGGTGCGGTCATTGCATGGAAATCCCCGTACGGCACCGGACATCTCAACCGGCCGGCCGATGTCTGCCATGGGTCCGGGCGCGGCGGGCAATGACGGGGCCAAACCACCGGATCAGGTGCCGCGCATATCTCTTGCGTGGACGCGGACCCGCCGAACCCATCACCGCCGATTCCCACCCGCCCCATGGAAAATCGCATCGGCGCATCCTCCTAAAATCGTGACAATCCGAGCGGAGGGACGTGGCGGGCCGCCGGTGCCCGGCCGCTTCGAGCGGGGACCGGGCACGCCCGGCTGCCAGGTGGACCGGAACCCGACATCCACCCGGCGGCACTGTCACCGCAGGTCAGCCGGGTAGCGATGGGCCGGAACGACAGGACTCCCAGGCGGGGCGGGCGCCTGCCGAAGCGGCGCGCATCCGGAGCCCACCCGCGCGCCGCCGCGGGTTTCGCGCCCCCCGGCCACGGAAGCGCCCCCCGCTTGCTCTGTTTCCCGAGCGACGCCCGGAATAGTTGTCCCGCCCGAGGTGCATATATCCACCAGCGATCGCTCCGTATGCGTAGTGAGAAGGCATGGCGTCGAATGAGTACAGACCCGGCGTAACTTTGCAACCGATTTTCCAGTAATTCACCGCCCATCCGCCGCCGCCCTTCTCAGCCCCCTTTTACGCGTTCGCATCCATTCGTGTACCAGTTCTGAACCGGGAGGGAATGTGCCTGTCCCCGAAAGTGCCGACGGATCCGCCGAGCCCGTGCCCGACATCGGGCCCGCGGCATCAGACGGGCAGCCCACCAGCATCGGCACCCGGGCGGCGCGTCAGCTCGCCACCACTACCAAGTCCGAACCGCAGATGCAGGGCATCACCTCGCGGTGGCTGCTCAAGATGCTGCCCTGGGTGGACGTCAAGGGCGGCACCTACCGGGTCAACCGGCGGCTCCAGCTGCGGGTCGGACGGGGGAAGGTCCAGTTCGAGCAGAACGGCGCCGACGACATCAGGGTCATCCCCGAGACACTGACCGAACTGCCTGCGCTGCGCGGGTACTCCGACACCGGGGTGCTGAGGGAGCTCTCCTCACGGTTCCAGGTGCGGGCCATGCGCCCCGGGGAGGTGCTTCTCGAGGCGGGGCAGCCCGTCACGGAGGCATATCTGGTCGTCCACGGCCGCTTCACCCGCTTCACCGCAGGCAAGTACGGCGAGGAGGCGGTCCTCGGCACGGTCACCGACGGCGACCAGCTGGGGGACGAGGCCATCGGCCGGGCCGACCCCCGGTGGCCCAGCTCGGTGCGGGCCGACACCGCCGGGGTGGTGCTGACACTCCCCTGGGGCACCCTCCAGGACCTCGTCGGACGCACACCGTCCCTCGCCGCCCATCTGAGCACCTATGCGGAACAGCAGAAACGGCCGATGAACCGCAAGGGCGAGGCCGACTTCCCCGTGCAGGCCGGGCATACGGGCGAGCCGACCATCGACGGCGGGTTCGTCGACTACGACCTCACCCCGCGCGAGTACGAACTCTCCCTCACCCAGACCGTCCTGCGTGTCCACACCCGGGTCGCCGACCTCTACAACGACCCGATGGACCAGACCGAGCAGCAGCTCCGCCTGACCATCGAGGGGATCCGCGAGCGCCAGGAGTGGGAGCTGGTCAACAACCGCGAGTTCGGGCTGTTGCACAACGCGGACCACGGGCAGCGGATCAGCAGCCTGACCGGCCCGCCGACCCCGGACGACCTCGACGAACTGCTGTCCATGCGGCGCAAGACCCGGCTCTTCCTCGCCCATCCCAAGGCCGTCGCGGCCTTCTTCCGGCAGTGCAACAAACGCGGCCTGGTACCGGGCAGCGCGGATGTCGACGGGCACCAGGTCCCCGCCTGGCGAGGCGTCCCGATCTTCCCCTGCGGCAAGATCCCGGTCAGTGCGCGGCACACCAGCAGCATCATCGCGCTGCGCACGGGCGAGGCCGACCAGGGGGTCGTCGGTCTCCACCAGACGGGCATCCCGGAGGAGTACCAACCGGGCCTGAACGTACGGTTCATGGGCATCGACGAGAACGCGATCACCAAGTACCTGGTCACCGCCTACTACTCGATGGCCGTGCTGGTGCCCGACGCCGTCGGGGTACTGGAGAACGTGCAGCTCGGACGGACCGCCGAGTGAACGCGCCGACCGAGTCCGCCACCCCCGGTCCGCCGGACGCCGCCGCGGCCGGGCCGGCCTCGTCGGCACCGTCGGCCGACGCCCCGTCCGCCTCCCCCTTCCGCCTGCCGGGTCCGCCGAGTCCCTCCCGTGCACTGCGGCCGCCGCGGCGCGGTGGGCCCATTCCCGGGCTGCGGTACCGGCCGGCGGTACCCGCCGACCCCGAGAAGGTCAGCGAGGTCGACCGCAGGCTGGAGGAGTGGGCCCGCCGGTTCGACCTGTTCCCCCGGCCTGGCTGGAGGACTTCGCCGGGTTCCAGGTCGGCAGGGCCGTCGTGCTCCAGCACCCGGGCGCGGTCGACCTGGAGCGCCTCACCGTGGCCGGTGAACTGCTGCTGGCCGAGAACCTCGTCGACGACTGCTACTGCGAGAGCGAGGGCAAGGGCGGTTCACCGCGCGGACTGGGCGGTCGGCTGATCATGGCCCAGTCGGCGATCGACCCCTACCACGGCACCCCCGAACTGGAGGAGCAGTGGCAGCTCGGCATGCAGGCGGACGGCCCGCTGCGCTCGTACCACCGGGCCGTCAAGGACTACGCCGCCTTCGCCACGTCCAGCCAGTCGATCCGCTTTGTGCACGACATCGCCCGGCTCCACCTCGGCTACCTCGCCGAGGCCGCCTGGACCGAGACCAGGTATGTGCCCAGGGTGTGGGAGTACCTGGTGATGCGGCAGTTCAACAATTTCCGTCCCTGCCTGTCGATCGTCGACGCCGTGGACGGCTACGAACTGCCCGAGGCCGTCTACGCGCAGCCGGAGATCCAGCGGATCACCGCACTCGCCTGCAACGCCACCACCATCGTCAACGACCTGTACTCCTTCACCAAGGAGCTGGCCCACGACCCCACCCACCTGAATCTGCCTCAGGTCATCGCGGCGAACGAGCGGTGCGGGCTCAAGGCCGCCTACCTGAGGGCGGTCGAGGTCCACAACCGGATCATGCAGGCCTTCGAGGAGGAGTCCGCGGCCCTGTCGGCCGCCTCCCCGCTCGTCGGGCGGTACGCCACCGGCCTCGCGGCCTGGGTCTCGGGCAACCACGAGTGGCACGCCACCAACACCCACCGATACCACCTGCCCGACTACTGGTAGTCCCCGCGTATCCGACCAGTTCCACCAGCACAACCACGAGGAGCAACCGTTGACGACCGCCGACACCACCACAGCACCGGTGCCGACCCAGTCCACGTACCAGACCCGCGTCGCGGACTACTGGAACGCCGAGGAGAACCCGGTCAACGTCGAACTCGGGAAGATCGACGACCTCTACCACCACCACTACGGCGTGGGAGAGGTCGACTGGTCCGTCCTCGACGAGCCGGACGCAGCCCGGCGCCGCACGCGGACCACCGCCGAACTCCACCGGCTGGAACAGGCCCAGGCCGAACTCCTCGCCGGCCATCTCGGGCCGCTCGCTCCCACCGACCGCGTCTTCGACGCCGGCTGCGGACGCGGCGGCGGCAGCGTGGTGGCCCATCTGCGGTACGGCTGCCACGCGGACGGCGTCACGATCTCGCGCAAGCAGGCCGACTTCGCCAATGAGCAGGCCCGCAAGCGCAGCATCGGCGACAAGGTGCGCTACCACCACCGCAACATGCTCGACACCGGTTTCCGCACCGGCGCCTACGCTGCCTCGTGGAACAACGAGTCCACCATGTACGTCGAACTGGACCTGCTCTTCGCCGAACACGCGCGGCTGCTGCGCCGCGGCGGGCGCTATGTGACGGTCACCGGCTGCTACAACGACACCTACGGGCGTGCCTCGCGCGAGGTGTCCCTCATCAACTCCCACTACATCTGCGACATCCACCCCCGGTCGGCGTACTTCAGGGCGATGGCCGCCAACCGGCTGGTGCCCGTCCATGTGGAGGACCTGACCGACGCCACCATCCCGTACTGGGAACTGCGCAAGCAGGCCGAGCACCTGGTCACCGGCATCGAGGACACGTTTCTGACCGCCTACCGCAACGGCAGCTTCCAGTATCTGCTGATCGTGGCCGACCGGGTCTGAAAGACCCCTTGCGGGGACACCTGCCCGGTCGCCCGCACACCGTTCGACGGAATGGTGGAGACGCGAGAGGTGGATGCATCCAGGCCGCTCCCGGGGACGGGCCGTCCCCGGTCCACGGGAGCGGCAGGGACACCTCACCGTGCGACCCGCATCGACGTCCCCGGTCGCAGCGCCGCCCGCGCTGCGACCGGGGGCGCGGCCATCGGCGGGGCGGTCCACCGGTGACCTGGAACGCCGATGGCCCGGACCACCGGCGGCCCGGCCGGCCGGCAGCCGTCAGTCCAACCGTCCGTCCGGGCCGCGACCGCGGGGTGCTTCCGCAGGCCTCAACCCTGACTCTGACGACCGAGGTTGAGCAGCACCTCGCCGAGCTGCCCGGTACTGAGCGCGGGTGCGGGCAGGCGGGATGCGGTGGGGCCTGCGCGCACTCCGTCGAGCAGCAGCTCCAACGGCCGGCGCCGGCCGTCACGCCCGTCGGCCGCCGGCCGACCGGCGGTCGCGGCACGGTCAGCCCGGCGGACCCGGAAACTCACCGGCAGCCCGGGAGGAGCGGGGCGGGGCCGCAGTGACCCCGGCCCCGCCCCGCTCCCGATCCGCCGTCGTACGCTCAGCCGGTCACCCCGTCAGCCGCCGAGCCACTCGGGCACGCAGGCACTCGGGCACTCGGGCACTCAGCCAGTGGACGCCGTGGCGCTGCCGCCGAGGTTGCTCCTGACGGTGATCTCCAGCGGGTTGTCCAGCCACTGGTGCTGGGCCTGGTACTTGCCGCCGCCGACGCTGGTCAGGCCGAACATGAACGAATCCGACGCGGTGAGATAGACCCCCAGGATCGCATTCGGATTGCTGCTGGTCGCCTCGATCCGCAGGATCCCGCGGTCCCACTGGGCACGGGTGATGCGCACCTGGTCGCTGGTCGGCGGTGCGGTGGCCGGGGTGATGGTCAGCGTCCCCGAGGCGCTGACCCCGTCCACGGTCGCGGTGACCGTCACCGAGGTCGCCGCGCTGACCGGTGCGGTGGTCACCGGGAACGCCACGGTGTTCCGTCCGGCCACCGGCACCACACTCGCCGGGACGCCCAGCAGCGCCGGGTTGCTGCTCGACAAGGCCACCAGCGAGGTGTTCCCGTCGGCCTTGCCCGAGAGCACCACGGTCCCGGTGGCCGGGCTGCCGCCGCCGACGGCGGCGGGGCTGAAGGTCACCGCGGTCGCCCCCGGGCCGCCCAGCGGCGAAGGGTTGACATTGAGGCACGGCGTGCGGGTCACGCCACCCGCGGTGGCGTTGACGCAGGCGAACTCCCCCGGCCCGGAGAACGCGAACGTCGTGACCGTGAACGACGCTGTCGTCGCCCCCGCCGGAACCGTCACCGAGCCCGGCACCGTCAGCACCGACGAGTCCGTGCTCGACAGGGCGACCGGGGTGTCCACGTCCACCGGCGCAGCCAGGGCCACCGTGCCCTGGGCCGCTGTCCCTCCCACCACCAGCCCGGGAGAGATCTCCGCATCCGCGAGCGTCCCCCCACCACCCGCCCATGCCGACGGCGCCCCCGCCAGAACCACCGCGGCTGCCACCGCGGCGACGGCGGCAGCCACCCGCCGCCGCACACCACCCGCACTCCCACCGAACCCGAGAGGACCAGGCATCGAGTCCCTCCCCCTGTTCTCGCCGCGTCCCCGCGGCGTCCACCGGCCACCCCTGCGGTGAGCCGCCGTCCATGGATACGGACGCGGCGGGCGCGGCACTCAATCCGGTCGGCCCCGGGCAGGGCGGTGCCACCGACGCAGCCATGGCGCCGGTGGCACCGCCCCTGCCCGGACCGATGCTGCACCGCCCGGACCGATGCTGCACCGGCCGACCGATGCCGTACCGGCCGGACCGATGGAGGCGGGATCCGTCAGCGCAGGGAGCCGAGGAGGGCAGGCGAGAACGGGGCCAGGTCCCCGGCTCGGCCGTCGCGGATCTTCGCGGCCCATTCGGGATCGGCGATCAGTGCGCGTCCGACGGCAACCAGGTCGAACTCGTCGCGCTCCAGCCGGTCCAGCAGGGGCCGGATGTCCGAGACCCCGGCCGCCTCGCCCCTGAACGCCGCGGTGAACTCATTGTCCAGGCCGACCGATCCGACGGTGATGACCGACTTTCCGGTGAGCTTCTTGGTCCAGCCCGCAAGGTTGAGGTCGGAGCCCTCGAACTCCGGCAGCCAGTAGCGGCGCGTGGAGGAGTGGAAGACATCCACGCCCGCTGCGGCCAGCGGGGCGAGGATCGCCTCGAGGGCCTCGGGCGTGGTGGCCAGGCGTGCGTCGTAGTTGCCCATCTTCCACTGGGAGGTGCGGAAGAGGATCGGGAAGTCGGCCGAGACCGCGCTGCGGCAGGCCGCCACGATCTCGGCGGCAAACCGGGTACGGGCCACCGGATCGCCGCCGTAGGCGTCGCTGCGGCGGTTGGTGCCCTCCCACAGGAACTGGTCGATCAGATAGCCGTGGGCACCGTGCAACTCGATCCCGTCGAAGCCGATCCGCTCGGCGGCCGCCGCCGCAGCGGCGAAGGCCGCGACGAGGTCGTCGAGGTCGCTCTGGGTCAGGGCGTGGCCCGACTCGGAACCGTCCAGTCCGATGCCCGAAGGGCCGACCGGCGGGGCGTCGGGGAACGGCGGCGCGCCCGCGCTCCTGGCCATGCCCACATGCCACAGCTGCGGAACGATCCGCCCGCCCTCCCGGTGGACCGCCTCGGCCACCGCGGCCCACCCGGCCAGGGACTCCTCGCCGTGGAAGCGCGGCACGCGGTCGCTCAGCCCCGCCGACGGGTGGTCGACATACGTGCCCTCGGTGACGATCAGTCCGGTACCGCCGGCGGCGCGGCGGGCGTAGTAGTCCGCGACGTCCGCACCGGGCACACCGCCGGGTGAGAACTCACGGGTCATCGGTGCCATGACGATCCGGTTCGGGACCGTCAGGCTGCCCACCGAGAAGGGTCGGAACAGCGCCTGCGCGGCACGCTCGGCGATGGTGTTGGACTGCACGCTGATACTCCTCATTCCCAGGAGGGCCGCCCTCCCCGGGGCGGCCCTCCTGGGACAACGCCGCGGCCGGGGCGGATTCATCCGCCCCGGCCTGTTGTGCCACTCACACAGCCGCAGGAGGCGAAGCGGTATGCACGGAACCCGCCCGGCCGCAGAACGGCTGTGCGTACCGGGCCCGGCCGGGGCGTACGGGCCCCTTGCCGCGCGCATCGGACAGTGACCGTGTCACTCCGGGGGCGTCGGCATCCCCGGGCCCTTGAACATGGCCTGGACGTCGAGCTCCAGCTTGATGCGGGGGCCCACGACGGCGATCCCGCGGGCCAGCATGGAACGCCAGTTGAGAGTGAAGTCCTCGCGGTGGAGTTCGCTGGTGGCCAGGGCGGCGCAGCGCAACTCCTCGCCGTAGCCGCCGTTGACCATGCCCAGGTAGTTGGTGTCCAACTGCACGGAGCGGCTGATGCCGTGCATGCTGAGCGCACCCTGCACCGTCCACTTGGCGCCGTGGCGGTGGATCAGACGGTCGCTGCTGAAGTGCAGATAGGGGTAGCGCTTCACATCGAGGAAGTCGGCCGACCGCAGATGGGTGTCGCGAGTCTTGTTGCCGGTGGTGATGGAGGCGGCGTCGATGGTGATCTCGATGTGCGAGTCCTCCATCCGCTCCCCGATCCGGATGCCTCCCTTGAAGTTGGTGAACCGGCCGTGGACGTGGGCCATGCCGACGTGCTGCGCGATGAAGCGGATGGCGGTGTGCGGCGGGTCGAAGACCCAGGATCCCGCGATCGGCAGCTCCTTGAGCGGGGACGGCATCAGCTGCACCGATCCGGCGTCGACACGCTCGCCGGATGCCACAGTGACCTCCGAGCGGACCGATTCCAGGCTGTCCGCGCTCACCACCACCTGGTACTGCCCCGGCGGCAGCGTGGCGACGAACCGGCCGAAGGGGTCGCTGGTGGCCGTCACCACCGGGGTACGGGTCACCGCCTCGTAGACGGTGATCTCCGCACCACGCAGCGCGGTGCCCATCGGGTCCAGCACTTCGCAGCTGAGGACGCCCGACCCTCGGGGCGGCGTCGGCAGCAGGGGTGTGCCGCCGCCGCTCGCCCGTGAACGCCTGCCTCGGAGCAGCCCGAGAGGCATCGCCGTCCTCCTTCGCCGGACCGCCCGGAGGGGGATCCTGTCGTTGCCGGCAGGTCGGCGCCTGCTGGCCGACCCGGATCGTCAGTAGGCAGACTATCCCCCTTGACATGCACTTCTTCCGCCGAGGGGTGATCAACGCGTATGAACATCTTCACGACATCGCACGATGTGCGGCGAACCTGCGGTCGACCGTCCCCGCGTGGGCGGCACCGGGCACATCCGGAAGCACGAGTCTGCGGGGCGACGGCGGAGACCGGGTTGGACAGTCCGCAGCAGGGCGGCATCGAGGTGCGGGCCGAGCGGGCCGGTCCGGTCCTTGTCCGTACGTCCGGGCCGATCACCCTGGGCCGGCCGGCCGCCGAAGTGACGGCTGAGAGCGACGGCCCGGCCGCTTCGATGATCGGCGGCGCCCAGGCATCCGGAGGCCGGACGCGCAAGGGAGGGTGGCGGCCGACGCCGGGAGCCGCCGGCGCGGCTCCTCGGCATCGGGCCTGCTACGGCAGCTCCCCCGTGCCTGCCACCGAGCACGTTAGGAGGTGGCGTACCACCCGGACCACCGTGCACGGTGCTCACCCTCGGCTTCCGGCTGTGCACACTGCCCAGACACCGTCCGCACGGCGTGCACCAGGTCGTGGACGCCCTGGCCGGTCGTCAGCAGGTCACGCTGCAGCAGGCGTTCGGCGACGCGCAGCCGGGACCGGACGGTGTTGCGGCTGACGCCCAGCTGCCCGGCGGTCCGCTGGGCGTCGGCGTTGGCCTCGATCCAGGCCCGCGCGGTGACGTACAGGTGGTCGTGCCCGGCGTCGCGGAGCGGCGCCAGGAACGACTCCGCCCAGGTCCTCGCCGGCCGGGTCGCGAGCAGGTCCTCCAGGCTCGGCACAGGCTCCCGGGACTCCGCTGCCTCAGCGGGACCACCGGGATCTCCCGGGTGGAACTGGAGACCCCCGTGGACAGCGCTGAGCGACAGCGCCAGGTCGAGCGTCGCACGGACCCGGACCTCACCGAGGTCCAGTCCCATGGCCTCCTCCGCCCGTTGGCAGTGCGCGGCGACGGTGTTGCGGCTGATCTGCAGCAGGCGGGCCACGGCGGCGCGAGGGAAGGTCACGGCCAGGCGCATGATGTCGACGGTGAGCCTCGGGACGGTGTGCAGCGGCTGCACATACGCACGGGCCCAGGCGACGGCGTCCCGGCTGGGCAGCAGGTCCACCAGTGAGGGCCGGCCCCGGTAGGCCACCAGGCGCCGGGGGGAGTTGCGGGCGACGGCCAGGGCGTGCAGGGCCTCGCCGTAGGCCCTGGCCGTGGCGTCGAGCGGGTGCGGTCTGCTGACGCCCAGCGCATAGGCGGGATTCTCCTCGACCAGGCGCCGCAGTACCGCGCCCCGGCCGAGCCGGCCGGCTGCGTCGGCGTCCTCGGCGACGGGGCATATCAGGTGCTCCTCGAACGCCGGGCAGTGCACCATCAGATCCGGTCCGTGGTATCCGGAGGCGTCCTGATAGGCGCGGACGAGCCGGTCGCGGTCGGCCGGAGGGCAGTGCAGCAGGTACACCCGGGCCCTCTCGGCGGTGAGCAGCGGCGGCACATCACCGGTGGTCATCCGCCTGGCGAGGGTGATGTCCCCCGCCATCAGCGCGGTCAGCACCGCGAACCGCACCTGCCGTGCCTTCTGCTCGAACCCGCGTGAGCTGTCGTCGGCCTCCAGTGCCCGGCCCAGCAGCTCCACCAGACCCCCGGTCCGCGACGCCAGCACGGCTGCCTCCTGCGGCAGCTCAGCGGCGCTGACCGTCACCAGCACCGGCCGCGGCTCACGTCCCGCGAATGCCTCGAGGCGCACCTCCGCCCCGCCCACCCGTGCCGTGGCCGCGGCCAGCCGCCCGGCCGCCAGCCGTCCCAGCTGCTCAGCGAGCGCGTCGAGCACCGCACCGGGAAACCCCGGCGTCGCGGCCTGAACCGTCCCCCTGCCACTGAGCCAGGCGGCCTCCGCCCCGATCCGGCGCCCCAGCCAGCGCAGCACATCGGCGAGCGACCCCTGCCGCCGCACCACCCGCAGCAGTTCGTCGAGATCCTCGGCGTATCCCAGCGTTCCCACGGTCCGACCTCCCGTTTCCCGCGGCCACTGGGTCAAGCCTCGCACCTCTGCACTCCTGCACAACGGGGCAGCCCCAGGGATTCGACGCAGTCGCAGGACGTCCCCGGCCCGACCGGCGGACGGAATTCCGTCCGCCGGTCGGGAGCACCGGTGTGCCGGCATACGCCCTCGACGGCGTGTTCTGATGTCCCGTCATCCATCGGAGGGCCGCCGCCGCGAGCCTCACCGAGGCTGCCCGGCCCACCCGTCCGCGGCGGTCCGGCCCACCCGTCACCAGGGAAGCGGGCCCTCCTCGCTGAAGAACCCGGCGGTGGGTCCGTCCTCGCCGAGCGTGGCCAGGCGCACCAGGACGGCGGCGCCCTGGGCGACCGTGAGGAACCCGGTGTGGTTGTTGCTGTCCGTGTCCACGTAGCCGGGGGCGGCGGCGTTGACCAGGATGCCGTCCTTCCGCAGCTCATTGGCGTACTGCACGGTCAGCGCGGTCAGCGCGCTCTTGGAGGGCGAGTACGCCGCCGACGGCAGCAGTGCCGCCATGGGGCCGTCCGGGTCGCTGGTGAGGGCCAGTGACGCGGCATGACTGCTGACGTTGACGATGCGCGGCGCCGCAGACCGCCGCAGCAGGGGGAGCATGGCGTTGGTCACCGCGATCACCCCGAAGACATTGGTCTCGAACACCCTCCGGACCATGTCCAGGTCGACGGAGCTGGGCACCTGGTCGTGGGCGTCCTGGGGCGAGACCTGCCCGGAGCCGCTGATCCCGGCGTTGTTGATCAGCACATCGAGGCGGCCGAAGCGCTCCTCGATCTGCCGCGCGGCCTCCTGGACGGTGGTCAGGTCGGTGACGTCCAGCGGGACCGTGTGTACGTCGCCGCCTGCCGTGCGCAGCGCGGCCGCGGCCTCCTCCCCGCGCCGCGGGTCTCTGGCCCCGATCAGCACCGTCATGCCCAGGGCGGCGAGTTGCTCGGCAGCCCCACGGCCGATGCCCTTGTTCGCCCCGGTGACCAGGGCGACCTTGCGGTGTGCGGTCTGCTCGCTCATGACCGTCTCTCTCTGCTGGATGGGGTGTTCCTCTCGGAACCGCTCTTCGGGACCCGAGACGAGGCAGCCCGGCCGGCTGTGACATACGGACGGACGTGATCGGGAGGGGATCGTTCCGCGGCAGCACCCGGGGCGGGGCTGCTCGGTGCCCACCGCGGTGACCCGGTTCTGTTGCGGTCCCCGTCTCCGCGAGGCCGTGTGCGCCGGAGCGGCGGAGGATCGGCAGGCGGCTGCGTGGGCTGCGGTCGTGACGAGGCGTCCGGTACCGTCATCCATGACTGATCGTCAGATGCCTGGCTCGTCCGTATGGATGGGCCCGACTCGCCGACGCAGGCATCCGCGACCGTGCGGCAGCAGTTCAGCAGCGACCAGGCGGCCCGTCCGCACCAGACGCACACCTGAGGCAGGGACCATGGCGGACACGGCTCCGGTCGCCGATCTCTCCGGTTGGCACAACGCTCCCTTCGGCTTCGCCGGTCTCATCCACGACTGTTTCGAGAAGGGCGAAGGGCCCGGGGTGGTGCTGATCCCGGAGGTGCCCGGTGTCACGACCGAGGTGCTCGCGCTGGGAGAGCACCTGGTCTCCGAGGGGTTCACCGTGGTGATCCCCTCACTGTTCGGCAGGCCCGGCAAGCCGGACTCTGCGGCCCGTGCGCTGCTTGTGGGTGTCCGTGTCTGCGTCTCCGCGGAGTTCCGAGCGCTGACGACGCATGCCTCCCGGCCGGTCGCCGACTATCTGCGCGCGCTCGCCCGTGACCTGGCCGCACGGACCCCGGCCCCGGGTGTGGGTGTCATCGGTATGTGCTTCACGGGTGGATTCGCCCTGGCCGCCGCCGTGGACGAGGTGGTCCTCGCCCCGGTCATGAGCCAGCCCTCGGTCCCGCTCGCCCTCACCGCCGCCCGCCGTACGGACCCGGGTCTCTCCCCCGCCGAGCTGCGGCAGGTCGCCGACCGGACGAGGAACGCCGGGCTGTGTGTGCTGGGCCTGCGCTTCAGCGAGGACCGGATGGCCCCGGCCGAGCGGTTCGCGACCCTTCGCGAGCAGCTGGGAAGCGCCTTCGAGTGCATCGAGCTCGACTCCTCCCCGGGCAACAGCGCGGGCTTCAGCCGTCATGCGCACTCGGTTCTGACCCATGAACTCCGCGAGACGCCCGGCCATCCCGCCCTCCGGGCCCGAGACGAGGTCGTGGCGTTCCTGAACCGTCGGCTGCGCCCCTGAGTCCGGTACGGGGCCCGGCCCTCCGGACCTCGGCCGCAGGCCTGCGGCAATCGGGCACCCGTCCTCGCCGTACTCGGGCATCGCGGGACGGGTGCGCCGGCGGCTTCGCTGCCGCTCAGGAGGTCGGGGACTCGAAGGTGGCCGGATGGACGCGGTCGAACCAGCGCAGGAAGTCCTGGACCGTCCCGATGCGGGCCACGCGTTCGTACAGGGCGTCACTGTCGTGACCGGGCCTGAAGCGCCCGTATCCGACCGGCTCCCCGCAGCCGCATGCGCATCGCGGGACGGGAACGGTCGACGGGCCGTCGAGGTAGGTGACGACTCCGCGCACCCCGTTCATGGGCGAGGGCCTGGTGACATAGGTGTCGTGGACCGGGTCGCCCGGGGCCAGGATCTCTCCCTCGACCGCCTCATAGGGGCCGGCCGGCACGATGGCGTCGATCCGTAACGCCTGACGGATCACTCCCTCTGCGGAGAAGAGCACATACCGCTCGGCGTGCGCCCGGGACTCGAACCGATAGCAGCCACGGTTGGCCTGATACAGCTGGCTGTCGGTCATCCCCGGGCACCAGCCGGCATAACTGCGGCCGAGAGGGTCGCCCTCCGGATCGAGCGGGTGCATGTGTCCCAGAGCGATATGGATCACGTGATCTCCCGTGTGACGACACGTACGGCCGGGCGGCATCGAGTCCCGCATATGATGTTCGTAATCTCGAACTCCGTCCGTGAAACCGAATAGACTATAGAGCTGACCGCTATGCCGGTCAACGAATTGCGCAGGGCCCGCTGCCGCCGCGCCCGGTCGGCGGTGCGGCAGGGAAACACATCAACCCAGGCGAGAGGAGTGCACCGTGGAACGACAGCGCAGGTCGTGACCGAACATTCGGGAGGGCCAATCGATTTCCGGCCATCGGCGGAAGACATACAGGTCGGCACCGGTGGACACACGTCCTCCCGCACCGCCGGCCAGGCCCCGGAAGGCAGCAGGAAGCCGATCACGACGGCTCCGCCGGCGCGAATTCAGGTTCCGATCGGCGTTTGCGGCGCAGCCCAGCGGTCGCCACCGCTCCGCTGCCCGTCGGCCCCGCTTGTCGTCGGCCCTGAATCCGCCGGGAAGCCCGCCGTCACCCAGTGCGGCCAGGCCTGCGGACCGCATGTCGACGTCCTTGATCGAAATAGGGACGTCCGGTTGTTCTGCCGCATCCTGATGACGAACTCACCCGTGCACGACTGCTGCCCGCTGGTCCACGACCGGCTGCCCACTGGCCGGATTTCCGCTTCACCCCGGTCGCTGTTCCGGGATTGACGGAGTGCGGGTACGTACGGCTCCGCCGCCCGTGCGCACATCCGATCTCCCCCGCCTCTTGCCGAGTGTGCACTCCGCATGCGGCACATCCCCATTCCAGCGATCACCGGGGAACTCCTTCCCGCCCTGGGAAGTGTCGGGAGAAGCCCCGACGCCGAAGCGTCCACCCCTGGCGCCGCCCCGCCCCCGGCGCCCAGCACCCGGCACCCGGCCGCACAGAGGGCCGCGCCATCGGTCAGCGATGGCGCGGCCCCGTGCCGTGCGGGTGTTACGGGATGGCTGCGGTGGTGGTCAGGACCAGGGCTGAGCGATCACCCAACTGGTGTCATCGCTCCAGGAGGTGGCGCTGTCCCAGGTGTTCGAACCACCGTCGGAGGCGATGTAGACGGTGTAGCTGTAGTGGCGCAGGTACTTGGTGCTGTAGTTGGCGGACTGGAAGGAGTAGCCCTGCCCGTTGTGGCCCGCCTGCGGACAGAACGTGGCGTCCTGCGCGAACTGCGAGGTGCTGTCGTTGGCGTTCAGGTGGAGCTGGTAGTTGTAGTGCCGCAGATACTGGCCGGAGTCGTTGGCCGACTCGAAGGACACACACGAGCTGTTGGACAGACCCGCCCGCACGATCCAGGTGGCATCGGCCTTGTCCGTCGCCGAACTGGACGAGGAGATCCCCGAGATCACCACATTGGTGTCGGCGTCGTCGTGCCGGATGTAGTCACCGGTGCAGCACGCGGTCGTGGCCTGCAGGGAGATCCGCGAACCGGGCGTCAGCGATCCCGAACCCGAGGACGACGAGGTCGTGTAGCCGACCGAGCTGATGTTGGCCTGCACGGCGTTCTCGGTGGCGTCCGAGGGGTAGCCGGAGGTCATCACGCCTTCGTAGAAGGTGCCGGCGGAACCCTTGCTGTTGTCACCGCCGATGCCGAGGATGATGGCCCCCTCCTTGTGCATCGGGTTGTAGCCCGAGACGTTCGGGCGCGCTCCGCTGTAGAAGGTCGACAGGCCGCCCGACTGCGCGTTGCCGCCGCGGATCGCCCACTGGTTCTGCCCGCCCTTGACCATGGCGGTCAGGAACCGGTAGTTCACGGAGGGGTCATTGGCGTTGTAGCCCGCGTTCACCCCGGAGAAGAGGCCGTTCTCGAGGTCGGCCATGACCCAGGGGCCGTTGCCGGCGCCGTAGCCCCAGACCTTGATGTTGCCGAAGTAGATGGCCTCCATATGGCCGTTGCCGGTGTCGTTGTTGCTGGTCTCGGCGTTGCCGTAGTCGAAGCAGCAGCCACCGTTGTAGTGCGTGCCGTCGAAGATCGCGTACATGCCCTCCGACTGGTCCCCGGTCGCGATGCCCGAGGTGTGGTCGTTGCGGTAGCCGGTGCCGGCGGCGACATAGACCCCGTAGGCCTTGTGGCCGTTGACCGTGATCGGCGCCGCGGTCGCGTTCGCGAGGTTGTCGGGTCCGCCGGCCGCGCCGCCCCCGGGAGCCTGGGTGAGGTTGTTGCCCCGGCCGGACTGGTCGTAGATGACGGTGATGACGCAGGTCGTGCCGGAGCAGAACGAGTCCTGCGTGGCCGCGTTGGCGTAGCCGCCCGCGCTCAGGACGCCGATGTCGCGGGTGGTGTTGTCCGACGAGCGCCTGACCTGGTAGAGCGCGCCGTTGTACGACGAGTAGAGCGCACGGGTGGTGCTGTGCGCCGCCACACAGGCCGTGCCACCGGACGCATAGAGGTCGCAGGGCAGCGTCCCGGCGGCCTGCGCGGTCTGGGCACCGCCCGCCACCGCGCCGGCGATGAGCACGACGGCCGCGGCAGCGGACAGCGCGCACCTCCTGAGGCGCTTCAGTAGTCGAGCCGTGATGGGTGCGGACACAGAGTCCTCCTAGAGGGGAGCCGGGTACGGAGCCCGGCGCATGGGAGCGGGCCGCCGGACGCCATGGGCTCCGGCACGCACGGTGGTGCGGGCGGTCCCTGGACACGGGGAGACAGCCGCCCGGGCAGCAGGGCCTCGGCGCGGGAGGAGTCCTCGGGCGCCGGTTCAGCCGCGACGCGCGACGCTTCTGGCCCTGAGCCGGTCGGCGGTGATGGCCAGGCCCAGCACACAACCGAGCACGATGTTGGTGTAGTTGGAGTTGATCTGAAGCGTGGTCAGCCCGTTGTTGATGAGCTCCAGCAGGACGGTGCCCGCCACGATGCCCAGGATGCGGCCCTGCCCTCCCACCAGGCTGACACCGCCGATGACGGCGGCCGCGATCGCCGACAGCTCCCAGCCCACCCCGACCCCGCTGGCCGAGCCGACACCCATCCGCCCGAGCACCAGGATCCCGGCGAAGGCGGAGAGCAGGGAGCTGGTGATGTACATCGACACGACGCGGCGGCTGCCGCGGATACCGGCGAGACGGGCGGCTTCGGGGTTGCCGCCGACCGCGTAGACCTGCCGTCCGGCGTAGGTGCGCTCCAGGAAGAACCACGCGGCGACGGCCACCACCGCGAAGATGATCAATGGCAGGGGGATCTGCGCGACATAGGTCTGCCCGAGGTCGCTGAAGGTCCCGCCGATACCGGTGATGGAGGTACCGGAGGTGATGGCCAGGGTGACCCCCTGGGCGACGGTGTAGGTGACCAGGGTGACCACGAACGGCGGCATCCTCAGCCGGGTGACGGCCAGTCCGTGGACCAGGCCCACCGTCCCGGCGATGGCCAGCGTGACCAGGATCGCCAGCACCGGCGGCAGTCCGGCACGCACATTGAACCAGGACATCAGGATGACGCTGGTGCCCAGCAGCGCGCCCACCGACAGGTCGATCCCGCCGGTGAGGATCACCAGGGACTCCCCGATGGCGATCAGTCCGTACTGGGCCAGGTCGAAGCCCATGCCCTGGAGGTTGACCGCGCCGGCGAACGTGGGCTTGTCCAGCGCCAGGGCCACAAAGACCGCCACACAGGCCGCGACCACCCCGACCTCGGGCGTCTCGGCCAGGCGGCGCAGCAGCGGTCTGCGGACCTCCCCTCCGGCATCCACGTCGGTCTCCGCCGGTGCGGTGCTGGTGTTCATGCCCCTGCCCTCCCCTGCGTCGCCGCACCGGTGGGCGTTCCGGCCGCCGCGGTCATGATCGCTTCCTTGCTGAACCGGTCGCGCGGGATGTCGGCGACCACCCGGCCGTGCGCCATCACCACGATGCGGTGGCAGATCCACAGCAGCTCCTCCAGCTCGGAGGAGGCCACCAGGACCGCCAGACCGTCCTGCGCCGCCGTGTCGATGAGGCGGTAGATCTCCGCCTTGGCGCCCACGTCGACCCCGCGGGTGGGCTCGTCGAGCAGCAGCAGCCGGGGATCGGCGGCGAGCCAGCGGCCGAAGACCGCCTTCTGCTGGTTGCCCCCGGACAGGTCGCTGATCAGCTGCTCCTGGCTGTGCAGCCGGACACCCAGGTCCTTCACGATCCTGGCGGCGTGCTCCTTGTCGGCACGCGGGCGCAGGACACCCCTGCTGCTGATCCGTCGCAGCGTGCTGAGGGTGACGTTCCAGCGCACGGAGTGCGCCGGCAGCAGCGACTGGACCTTGCGGTCCTCCGGCACCAGCCCGATCCCTGCCTCGACGGCGTCCGCCGGGTGGCGGGGCCGGAAGTCGGCCCCGCCGAAGACCACCGAGCCGCCGGTGCGGGGCTGGGCGCCGATCACCGTGTGCAGCAGACGGCTGCGCCCGGAGCCCATCAGTCCGGCGACACCGACGATCTCCCCCGCATGCACATCGAGGTCGACCGGTCCCAGGCCGTCCGCGGTCAGGCCGCGGACCGACAGCGCGGTGGTCCGCTCCACCGAGGAGGGCGGAGTGAGGTCAGCGCGGGCGAGTTCGCTGCCGACCATCTCCCGGATCATCCGCTCCTCGGTCGCCTCCTCCGGCGTCAGGTCGGCCACCAGACGGCCGCTGCGCAGCACGATCACGCGGTCGGCGATCGCCTTCACCTCGTCCAGGCGGTGGCCGATGAACAGCACCGCTCCCCCGGCTGCGGCGTGGGCCCGCGCCAGGTCGAGCACCCGCTCGGCCTCCACCGGCCCCAGGGAGGAGGTCGGCTCGTCGAGGATCAGCACCACCGGGCGGTGGCCCCAGGCCTTGGCGATCTCGATCATCTGCCGGACCGGCACCGGGAACCGCTCCACCGGCCGGTCGACATCGACATGGTGCACGCCCACCTCGGCCAGCAGCGCCCGCGCCTCCGCCCGGGTGCCGGAGCGGTCGAAGACCACCCGGCCCGTCAGCCGCGAACCGGCCCGCGCCGGACGGCGCCCGAGCAGCAGGTTCTCCGCCACGCTCAGCTGGCCGACCAGCGGGAACTCCTGGGCGACCAGCGCCACGCCCAGTTCCCTGGAGTGGGCCGGACGCCCCGGCTGGAGCGGCTGCCCCGCGATGTCGATGGTGCCGGTGGTGGGAGTGATGGTTCCGGACAGCACGCCCATCAGCGTGGACTTGCCCGCTCCGTTCTCACCCACCACCGCGACGATCTGACCGCGGGAGAGGTCCAGCCGTGGGATGTCCAGCACCTTCACCGGGCCGTATGCCTTGCTGACGTCCAGGAGCGAGACCGCGCTGCCGCCGGGGGTGCCGGCTCGGGTGTCGGTCGGCGGTTCCATCAGCCGATTCCCAGGTCCTTGAGCTTGGCCTGGTAGTCGGTGAGGTTGCCGCCGGTGACCAGGCCGACCCCGGAGGAGAGGGTGGTGCCGTCGGACTCCAGGTAGGGCTGGACGAGCTTGAGGGTGGCGTCCTTGCCGAGGACCTTGAGCGCGGCCAGCAGATAGGCGCCGGTGTAGCCCTGCTGGTACGGCTCCTGGACGACGGTGGCCTGGATGACGCCGGACTGGATGAACTTCAGCGTCTGCGGGTCGCTGTCATCGGAGATGATCTTGATGTGGCCGGACTTGCCGGCCGCCTGGACCGCCTGGCCGGCGGACGGCCCGTCGTAGGAGTACACCCCGTAGAGGCCGTTGATGTCGGGGTTGGTCTGGAAGGCGGTCTGCGCGTTGGACAGTGCCTTGGAGGCGTCCATACCGTCGCTGAGCTTCTGCACGACCTTGATGTCCGTGCCCTTGATGGCGTCCTCGAAGCCCTGGATCCGCTCGACCGCGTTGGACGCCGTGAGCGAGCCGACCAGGACGACCACCTGGCCCTTGCCGCCGAGCGCCTGCTTCATCGCCTCGCCGGCCTTCTGGCCCGCCTGGTAGTTGGGCGTACCCAGGTAGAGTGCCGCGCCGTCCTCCTTGGGCAGCGGGGAGTCGATGGCCAGGACCGGGATCCCCGCCTTGTTCGCGGAGTCGATGGGCGCCTTGATGGCGGTGGGGTCGATGGCCGAGACGCTCATGCCGGTGATGCCCTGGCCGCGCAGCGTCTGGATGATGGAGAGCTGCTGGTCGAGACGGCCGTTGGCCGGAGCCTGGTAGGTGCCCTTCACCCCGAGGTCGGCGAGACCCTTGTTGAAGCCGGTCTTGCCGGCGTTCCAGTAGTCGACGGCGACGTTGACCACCATCGCCTCGTTGAGCTTGGACACGTCCTTGCCCGCCAGTGCGGCCTTGAGGGCCGCATCCAGCTTTGCCAGGTTGGCGTCGTTGAAGGTGATGTCACCCTGGATCGACACCGCCGGCGAGCCGCTGGCGGTGTTCCCCGTGCTGGTGTCCGACGAGGAACCGCCCGCCCCGCTCTTGCTGCACGCACCTGCGGTGACGACCACCGCCGCCGCCATGGCGGCGGCACCCCAGCGTCCGAATCTCCGGCTACCGGAACGCACATCACGCATGATCGACTTCCTGTCCAGAAGGGGCCTCACGGCCTGTTAGCGCTCACATGATGTAGAGCAGAGTTGTGGTCCTCCATGGGAGGCCGCACTTGAATCCGCACGTCTCACGGCCTGCACCGCACAAGCTGAACAGCAGCACCGACCATTGGTCAGAGCCGAGCCGGGGTGTTCCATTGCCGCATCGCCGCTTGCCTTCGCAGACCCCGGCAAGGGGTTCGCCTGCGGCACACCGGGGCCCGGAGTCCGCGGGATCGCTCCCGCGTTCGTCGTGCGCTCCATCGCCCTGGCAGAGATTGTTAGCGTTCACCGCCATGGCGTCAAGGTGTTGCGCCGAAGAAACAGGACGAGGGGGGCAGGGCGCTCCACGGCACTGCTGTTCCCATGCGTTCTCTTCTGATGCATCGTCAATCATGAACAGACACAGGAGAGTTGAGTTTCGGAGCACGCACGCCGGGGCCGTTCCCCGGGCCTCGGCGGAACGCCGGCAGCGGGCCGCACGGCCGCCCCGCGGCCATCGGCCGCCGGATCGGCCAGGGCGCCCAGGGCCTCCCATGGACCGGGCGGATGCCGTCCGCGGACATGCCTGCGGCCGGACGGGCCAGGGGCGCGCCCGTCCGGCAGGGTTGCGCGGGCGGGCCCGGTCAAAGGCCGCCCGCAAGCCGGTAGTAGGCCTGGTTCCAGCGGATCTCCTTGGTGAACTCCCGCATGGTGGTGTCGTCGTCGATCAGTAGCAACTCGGTGCCCAGCATGTCGGCGAGGTCCCTGAGCTCCTCGGCACCCACCGCGCTGGACAGCACGGTGTGGTGCGGGCCGCCGGCGGTCAGCCAGGCCTCGGTGGAGGTCGGCAGATCGGGAGCGGGTCTCCAGACGGCACGGGCGACGGGGAGCCTGGGCAGGGGTTCCGGCGGCGGCACCACGTCGATCCGGTTGGCGACCAGCCGGAACCGGTCGCCCATGTCGGCCAGGCCGACCACCAGGGCCGGACCGGGCTGTGCGTCGAAGACCAGGCGCACCGGGTCCTCACGGCCCCCGATACCCAGCGGATGGATCTCGCACGAGGGCTGCCGGGCGGCGATGGTCGGGCAGACCTCCAGCATGTGGGCGCCCAGGATGAGCTGGCTGCCGGGGGCCAGATGGTAGGTGTAGTCCTCCATGAAGGAGGTGCCGCCGGCACGGCCGGCGCCCATGGCCTTGAGCGTGTGCAGCAGCGTGGAGGTCTTCCAGTCCCCCTCGCCGCCGAAGCCGTAGCCGTCGGCCATCAGGCGCTGCACAGCCAGGCCGGGCAGCTGGCGCAGGCCGCCGAGGTCCTCGAAGTTGGTGGTGAAGGCATCGAAGCCGCCCCCCGTGAGGAAGGTCCGCAGGCCGAGTTCGAGACGCGCGGCGTAGCGCAGGGAGTCGTGCCGGACGCCGCCGGGGGACAGTTCGGGCGCCAGGCGGTAGGCGGCGGCGTACTCCTTGACCAGTCCGTTGACCGCCGCGTCGTCGACCGCGTCGACCACCTCCACCAGGTCGTTGACGCCATAGGTGTTGACCGAGACCCCGAAGCGCAGCTGGGCCTCCACCTTGTCCCCCTCGGTGACGGCGACATCGCGCATGTTGTCGCCGAACCGCGCCACTCTCAGCCGGCGCAGGGCCTCATGGCCGAGTGCCGCGCGCATCCAGGCGTGGATACGGGGGACCACCGCCGGGTCGGACACATGGCCGGCCACCGTCTTGCGTGCGATGCGCAGCCGGGCCTGGATGTACCCGAACTCGCGGTCGCCGTGGGCGGCCTGGTTGAGGTTCATGAAGTCCATGTCGATGGTCGACCAGGGCAGGTCCACATTGGCCTGGGTGTGCAGGTGCAGCAGGGGCTTGCGCAGCGCGTCGAGCCCGGCGATCCACATCTTGGCCGGGGAGAAGGTGTGCATCCATGCGACCACTCCCACGCACGCCGGGTCGGAGTTGGCCGCCAGCATCGTCCGGGCGATGGCGTCCGCGTCCGTGAGCACGGGACGCCAGCGGACCGCTGCGGGGCTGCCCGGGGCGTCGGCGAGCCTGTCGCAGATACCGCGGGACTGCTCGGCGACCTGGCGGAGGGTGTCCTCCCCGTACAGGCCCTGACTGCCGGTGAGGAACCAGACCTCGTGTTCGTCGGACGGTGTCATGCTGTCAGGCTCCTCGGTCGGCGGACGGTGCGGACTGGCCGTACACGTTCTGATAGCGCTCGTGGAGACGGTCGACGGCGGACCGGTCGATGGGCAGCGGTTCGCCGAGCTGCCGGGAGATGTGCACGGTGCGTGCCACGTCCTCGCACATCACCGCGGCCTTGACCGCGGCCCGGGCGTCCTTGCCGATGGTGAAGACGCCGTGGCTGCGCATCAGCACCGCGGGCGAGCGGTGGCCGGTGAGGGTCTCCACGATGCCTTTGCCTATGGAGTCGTCGCCGATCAGTGCGAACGGGCCGACCGGGATCTCGGCTCCGAACTCGTCGGCCATCGCGGTCAGGACGCAGGGCACCGGCTCGGCGCGGGCCGCCCATGCGCACGCGTATGTCGAGTGGGTGTGCACCACCCCGCCGACCTCGGGCATGTGCCGGTAGACATAGGCGTGCGCGGCGGTGTCGGACGACGGGGACAGGTCCCCCTCCACCGTGCGGCCGTCGAGATCACAGACGATCATGCTCTCGGGGGTCAGCCGGTCGTAGTCGACGCCACTGGGTTTGATGACGAAGAGCTCGGTCCCGGGGACCCGTGCCGAGACGTTTCCGGCCGTCCAGACCACGAGGTTGTAGCGGACCAGTTCCTGGTGCAGATCACTGACCTGCTGCTGCAGCCGTGCAACGGCTAAGGCGACGGGAGACGGAGACGGAGGTGGATTGCCGTGCATGGGCGGACCTCGATGTCAGGAGAGGGGACCGGAAGGTGAGCGCTCACATCGCGCGGGTGAGCGCCGGGTGAGCGCTCACATCGGAGGGGGCGGGGCCGCTACGCCTGATCACGCAGGGCTCTGAGGCGGTGCATGACGTCATTGCCACCACGGCCGAAGTGGTCGTGCAGGGTGCGGTATTCGGCGTACAGACGTTCATACGCGGCGGCACGCGCCGGGTCGGGGGTGTACGCCCGGCGCTCCAGGCGGCCCATCGCGGCCGAGGCGGCGCGGATGTCGGGATGGGCGCCGGCCGCCACCGCCGCATGGATGGCCGCACCCAGGGCCGGGCCCTGCTCCGAGACCAGCAGGTTGACCGGCCGGTTCAGCACATCGCTGTAGGTCTGCATCAGGAAGGCGTTCTTCAGCAGCCCACCCGCGGCGGTGAACTCGGTGACCGGCACCCCGGCCTGCTCGAAGGTCTCGACGATGGTGCGGGTGCCGAACGCGGTGGCCTCGACCAGCGCCCGGTAGACGTCCTCGGGACGGGTGTCGAGGGTCAGGCCGACGATCAGTCCGGACAGGTGGTGGTCGACCAGCACCGACCGGTTGCCGCTGTGCCAGTCCAGCGCCAGCAGGCCGTGGGCACCGACCGGTTGCGCGGCCGCCTTCTCGGTGAGCAGCTGGTGCAGTGAGATCCCGCGCCGCCCGGCCTCGTCGGCGTACTCCTGCGGCGCGGCCGTCCGCACCGCCCAGGCGAAGATGTCGCCCACGCCGCTCTGGCCGGCCTCGTAGCCCCACAGCCCGGGCACCACGCCGTCGCGCACCACCCCGCACATGCCCGGCACCTCGGCCAGCACATCGGAGTTGAGGATGTGACAGGTCGAGGTGCCCATGATGGCCAGCAGATGGCCCGGGTCCAGGGCCTGCGCGGCGGCACTGGTGACATGGGCGTCGACATTGCCCACCGCGACGGTGGTCCCCTCGGGCAGGCCGGTCAGGGCGGCGGCTGCCGCGCTCAGCCGGCCCGCGGGGGCACCCAGCGGCGAGAGCGGATGGTCGAGTTTGGCGGTGAACTTGCTGAAGCCCGGGTGGACGGAGGCCAGGAACTCCTCGTCGGGGTAGGCCCCGTCCTGGTGGATGCCCTTGTACCCGGCCGTGCACAGGTTGCGGTTCTCCTCCCCCGTCAGCTGCCATACGATCCAGTCGGCGGCCTCGATCCAGCGGTCCGCGGCCTCGTACACCTCCGGGTCCTCGTGCAGCAGTTGCAGCGCCTTTGCGTACTGCCACTCGCTGGAGATCCGCCCGCCGTAGCGGGCCAGCCAGCGCTGCCCCGACTCCTCGGCCCGGCGCACGATCAGGTCCGCCTCGGGCTGGGCTGCGTGGTGCCGCCACAGCTTGGGGTACGCATGCGGCCGGTCGGCGAAGGCCGGCTGCTCGCTGAGCGGGGTGCCGTCCCGGGTGGTGGGCAGGACAGTGCAGGCGGTGAAGGCGGTCGCGATGCCCACCACCTGCCGAGGCTGCACCCCGGCCGCGGCAAGAGCCTCCGATACGGCGTGACGCAGCACATCACGCCAGTCCTGGGGGATCTGCAGCGCCCAGTCGGCGGGCAGCGCCCGGCCGCCCGGCAGGGCGCGCTCCACCACGGCATGGCGGTACTCGTGGACTGCGCTGCCCAGCTCCCGGCCGTCCTCCACTGCGACAACGAGGGCTCGGCCCGACAGCGTCCCGAAGTCGACGCCGACGGTGACGGCGGGCGGATCGGTCGTCATGGTTGTCTCCTGAAATGAAGGTGAGGTCCCGGCGGACCACCGAAACCATGAAGGCACCAGGTCAGGACGGTGTGCTGCTGCTGCGCACAATCAGCCGCGGCTCGATCACGACCCGCTCGGCCTCACGGCTGGTCCCCGACTCCAGCCGGCTGATCAGCAGCCGGATGCTGGCCTGGCCGACCGCCGCGAAGTCCTGGCGCACGGTGGTCAGCGGCGGGGCGAAGAACTCGGCCTCGGGGATGTCGTCGAACCCGGCGATGGCCACCTGGCCCGGCACCGAGAGTCCGGCCTCCCGGAAGGCCCGCATGACACCCAGCGCCATCTGGTCGTTGGCGACGAACACCGCGCTGACACCGGTCGCACCGCGCCGCGCCGTACCCGCCACCACCCGCCCGGCCAGCTCCTGCCCGGCCCGGTAGCCCGACAGCGGCGTCCAGTCACCCACGAGCGGCAGGGGCACCTCGGCCCCGGCCTCCTCCAGGGTGGCCCGCCAGCCGTCGACCCGCGCCCCGGCCTCCAGCCAGTCCGGCGGCCCGGCCACATGCCAGACGGTGCGGTGCCCGGCGGCCAGCAGGTGGCCGGTCACCAGACGGGCGCCCAGGTCCTGGTCGACCGAGACCCCGGGTATCGGCAGCGAGTGACCGCCCTCCACGGTCACCACCGGGAACGGCAGCCGGAGTTCGGCCAGCGCGGCGACGGCCGCGCGGTGCGGCACTATCACCACGATGCCCTCCACGCCCCACTCGCTGAGGTGGTCGATCGCCTCCTCCAGCGCCTTGGGGGTGAACCGGCGGAGCGTGACCGCGGAGACCATGTACCCCTCGTCCCGGGCCGCCTCCTCAAGGCCGAACAGGGTGCTCGCCGGGCCGAACAGCGTCGGGTTGCACGCCACCACCCCGAGGGTGAGTGTGCGCCGCGTGACCAGGGCCCTCGCCGAGGAGTTGCGCCGGTACCCCAGCTGCTCGATCGCCCGCAGCACCTCGGCCCTGGTCGACTCCCGCACGTTGGGGTGGTTGCTCAGCACCCGTGAGACGGTCTGGTGCGACACGCCCGCGACCTGGGCGACGTCCGCCATGGTGGGGGCTCGGTGAGGTCCGGCGCTCTCCGCGGTCTGTGACATGCTCCTCCGATCCGTGATGCTGTTATTGTTAGCGTTCACAGACCGGGCAGTCAAGGTGCTGCGACACCAAGGACGGCACCTGTGCGGCCCGGCCGTTCCGGGGCCGGGCGGCCCGCCGGCGGCAGACGGTGCCGGCGCGCCCGCCGCAGGCCCCCGCTCCGCGGACCGCCCCGTACGGTCCAGGCCTTCGGCGGCTGTGCGTTGGCGGCCCAGCGGCCCGGCCGGCGCAGCGCGCCCCGGCCTCGCGCGGGACCGCACCGATGCGGGAACCCGCCCGCAGCACCCCGGGGCCATGAGGCCCCGGCATCCGCACCCGATGAGCCGGAACCGAAGCCTCACTTCTCCCCTGCGGTCAAGGACACCAACTCGACCTGTTCTCAGGCATGTTGATGGAGAACCCCTACTTGACGACATGAACGCACAGGAGTTACCTGTTTCACACACATGCGGGTCACAGCCGAACCTGTCCCGACAGCGCATGCCCCACATCCCGCCGAGGCCGCACATCCGCGGCTGCCGCTGGATCCCGACTGCCAGGTGGGTGCACTCCGGGATCAGGGCCCCCACAACTCGGGCCAGGAGGTCGACGGACCATGAGCAGTAGCGATCCGGGAGTCATGCACCGCCCTGGGCGGCGGTCTGCCCGGGAGGCCATGTTAGCGTTAACAGTCTGGACAGCGCTCCTTCTTCTGCTCTCCCCACTGATCGCCCTGGGCACGGCGGCACCCGCCGCCGCACTCGGCAACGGCCTGGCGCCGACTCCCCAGATGGGTTTCAACGACTGGAACGCCTACGGCTGCAACGTCTCCGAGGCACTCATCAAGTCCACCGCGCTGGCCATGCACAACAACGGTATGCAGGCCGCCGGGTACAGCTACGTCAACATCGACGACTGCTGGCTGACATCGAGCCGGGACTCCGGCGGCCATCTGGTGCCGGACCCGGTCAAGTTCCCCGACGGCATCAAGGGCACCGCCGACTACGTCCACTCGCTCGGCCTGAAGCTGGGCATCTACGAGGACGCCGGCACCGCCACCTGCGCGGGGTATCCCGGCAGCCTGGGCCATGAGACCACCGATGCCCAGTCGTTCGCCTCCTGGGGCGTGGACTACCTCAAGTACGACAACTGCAACAACACCGGGGTGCCGGCGCAGACCCGCTACACCGCCATGCGCGACGCCCTGGCCGCAACCGGCAGGCCGATCCTCTTCAGCCTGTGCAACTGGGGCCAGGAGAACGTCTGGACCTGGGGCGCAGGCGTCGGCAACAGCTGGCGCACCACCGGGGACATCAGCGCAAGCTTCTCCAGCATGCTCTCCATCTTCCACAGCAATGTGGGCCTGGCCTCCTACGCCGGTCCGGGCCACTGGAACGACCCGGACATGCTGGAGATCGGCAACGGCTCGATGACCGACGCGGAGAACCGCAGCGAGTTCAGCCTCTGGGTGGAGATGGCCGCCCCTCTCATCGCGGGCACCAACCTCACCACGGCGAGCGCAAGCACCCTGTCCACACTCACCAACTCCCGGGTGATCGCGGTCGACCAGGACTCGCTGGGCAGGCAGGGAACCATGGTGTCCTCGTCCAACGGCCTGGACGTGCTGGCCAAGCCGCTGGCCAACGGCGATGTGTCGGTGGTTCTGTTCAACGAGACCGGATCGACCGCGACCATCACGACCACCGCGGCCGCGATCGGCAAGTCCGGTGCGTCCAGCTATGCACTGACCGACCTGTGGTCCGGGAGTGCGTCCTCCACGTCCGGCACCATCAGCGCGTCCGTCCCCGCGCACGGCACCGTGATGTACCGGGTCGCGGGCGGCAGCACCAGCGGCGGCACCAGCGTCACGGGTGAGGTCCATGCGGTGGGCGCGGGCAAGTGCCTCGACGTGCCGAACTCGACCACCACCGCGGGGACCCAGCTGGAGATCTGGAGCTGCGGCGGCGGTTCCAACCAGATCTGGACCCACTCCACGTCCAACCAGCTCACCGTCTACTCCGGTGGCTCGCAGATGTGCCTGGACGCCTACGACAACCGGACCGCCCCCGGTACCAAGGTGGAGATCTGGCCCTGCAACGGGCAGACCAACCAGCAGTGGCAGTTCAACGCCAACGGCACCGTCACCGGGGTGCAGTCCGGACTCTGCCTCGACGTCACCGGCGCCGCCACCGCCGACGGAACCCTGGTCGAACTCTGGACCTGCAACGGCGGCAGCAACCAGCAGTGGACGCTCGGCTGAGACCAGCCGACCCCGCGGCCGTGACGGACACCGGCGCATCACCCCCGGGACCGCCCCCGGATCCCCGGTGTCCGTCACCACCGCCAGGGCCCGCCGCAGCGGCACGGCCCGCGCCCGGCGGCAGACCGGTTCACAGCCGGGCCGCGTGGTGCGGTACCGGGCGGCACCGGTCAGCGCTGGGCGTTCTCCCGCACCCAGGCGGTGATGCGGTCGAGGTCGACCGGGCCGGTGGTGTCCACCCGCAGCGTCCGGTCGATTCCCAACGGGCGGGCCGTCGCACCGCGGTGCTCCCACTCCGCCTCGTCCAGTGGGGCACCGTGGACCGGGTGCCGCGGGTGGCGCAGCAGGAACCGCTCGCGGGCCAGCTGCAGCGGTACGTCGCACCAGATCTCCAGGGACCGGTCGACGCCTGCCCGGCGCAGCCCTGCGACGACCAGGGGCCGGACGTCGGTCAGCCAGCAGGACTCCAGGACGGCGCCGCCCGGCGCATCCGCGAGAAGGGCCCACATGGTCTCGCTCGCGGCGGCCCCGAGGGCGTTGTTCCACCGCCGCTGGGACCGGCCGTCGGAAGGCTCGGAACCGAGGACGTCCGCATGGGCCTCCTTGATCACGTCCTTGCTGAACAGGGGCAGTCGCAGCCGTCCGGCCAGCGCCCTGGAGAGGGTGGTCTTCCCTGCCCCGGGCAGGCCGTTGACCAGGACGACGGGCCCCCACGACGTCGACACCGCACGGGTGCTGTGCTCGGGCGAGTCCATGGCCGCAATCTACCGATCCGAGGGGCCGGGCGGGTGCACACCGCCGGTGCACAGGCTCGCCGGACGCCACTGCCCGAGGCCCAGCCCCGGCGCAACCCCGCGCAGGCCAGGACGGCGTCCACGGCATCGCCCGGACCAGGCAGTCCCGCCCCCGCGGGGACCGCACCACGGCCGGCCGCTCCCCGTTGACATCGTCGAACACTCTCGCGGTCTAACACGGCTGGTCCCATGCCGCCGGTACGCCGAGGCTGAGCCAGAGAACCGCCCAGACCCTCAGGAGTCCCGACGTGAACGCACGACGACTGCCCATGGGCCGTCGCACCCGATACAGCACCGCGGCGGCCCTGCTCGCCGCCGTGTCCGCAGCGCTCGGCGGATGCACCTCGCACACCGAACGTGTCGTCGCAGCCGACCGTGCCGCGGCGCGCGCGCCCCGAGCGGCGGCGGCGCCGAAGTGCCCTGCGGCAACCCGCCCGTGCAGCTGGAGACGATCGCCCAGCAGTTCCTCGACGGGCTGGCCGCGGCCGGAGGGCCCCCGCTGTACAAGCTCTCCTACAAGGCGGCACGGGAGGTGCTGAACAAGCTGCAGGCCGGACCGGTGGAGATGCGGCCCGCGCAGATCAGTCAGCGCACCGTGCCCGGCGGCCCGACGGGTCCGGTGACCGTGCATGTCGTACGGCCCAAGGGAGTGACCGGAAATCTGCCCGGCATCGTCTACATCCACGGCGGCGGCTGGGTGCTCGGCAACTTCAAGACCCATGAGCGCCTGGTCCGGGAGATCGCCGACGGTGCCCGTGCCACCGTCGTCTTCGTCGACTACACCCCGTCCCCGGAGGCCAAGTTCCCCGTCCCGGTCAAGCAGGTCTACACCGTCGCCACATGGGTGGCCGCCCACGGCCGGGACATCGGTGTCGACCCCCGCAGTCTCGCCATCGCCGGCGACTCGGTGGGCGGCGACATGACCGCTGCCGTCACCCTGCTGGCCAAGCAGCGCGGCGGACCCCACTTCCGCAAGCAGGTCATGCTCTACCCGGTCGTGGACGCCGACTTCGACACCGCCTCCTACAAGCGCTTCGCGGAGAATTGCTGGCTCACCCGGCCGGCGATGAAGTGGTTCTGGGATGCCTATGCCCCCCGGGCGGCCGACCGCTCCAACCCGCTGGCGTCACCGTTGAAGGCCACCGTCAGCCAGTTGCGCGGCCTGCCTCCCGCCCTGGTGATCACCGACTCGGACGTCCTGCTGGACGGCGCCGACGCCTATGCGGCCAAGCTGCGCTCGGCGGGCGTTCCGGTCAGCGCCTCCCACTACGGCGCCATCACCCACGACTTCATGATGCTCAACGCCCTCGCCGCCACCCGCAGCAACCAGCAGGCGGTCGCCGAGGCCACCGCGGCTCTCCGCGCGGCCCTGTACGCGAAGGCGGGCGCCGGCAGGAAGTAGCACGGAAGGCTCCAGGGGTCGGCAGCACACCGGCCGGGGACCGACGGGTCCGGCCGCGGCACCGGCGTTCCCTCCCGGCCGCGGCGTTCGGCGGCCGGCCCCGGGACCCCACCCCCGTCCGGGGGCGCAGCGTGATGGTCCAGGTCATCGCCGGTCCTTCACCTGTTCGGCCCTGGGGGCGGGGCCACCGGGACCGGTGCGGACTAGTGTCGTCCGGGAGGGCCGCGCAACGCGGGCCTGTGGGAACCGTGGTGTGGACTTCCTGTCCCGCCGTTCCCCCGCGAGGACGCATCCACGTGGAACAAGGAGACCTCCCGCGATGAACGAGACCTCGACCCGGCGGCTTCTGATACCGCTCGTCCTGCTGGCGTCGGCAGCCGCCGTCGCCGCCACCAACCTGACCTTCGGCCAAAGCCCCGACGGGCCCGGCACCCGGGCCGCCGCGGGCACCTCGTCCCCGGCGCCCTCCCGTGCCGCGGCCGCGAAGAGCGGCCGACCCGTCGTCGTCCTGGTCCACGGTGCCTGGGCCGACACATCGAGTTGGAACGGCGAGATCCGCATCCTCCAGCGCGAGGGCCTCACGGTCCGTGCGATCGCCAACCCGCTGGAGAATCTCACCAGCGACTCCACCACCGTCGCCGCCTTTGTGCGGAGCATCCCCGGCCCGGTCGTGCTGGTGGGCCATTCCTACGGCGGTTCGGTGATCACAAACGCCGCCGCGCAGGTCGGCAATGTCAAGGCCCTCGTCTTTGTCGACGCCGCGGCTCCCGCAGTCGGGGAGACCACCGTTTCGCTGAGCGGCTCCAGTTCCGCGCTGAACGCCCCGCCGGCCACCCTCTTCGACTCCGTGCCGTACGCCAATGCCCCGGCGGGCGCCGTCAACCTCTATCTGAAGCAGCAGGTCTTCGTCCGGAAGTTCGCCGGTGACCTGCCCGTGCAGCAGGCCGTCGGCCTCTGGGCCTCCCAGCGGGCCGCCTCCACCGCCGCGCTCAACACCGCGTCCACCCATGCGGCGTGGAAGACCATTCCGTCCTGGTACTTCATCAGCAGCGGCGACCGGATCATCACTCCCGAGTCCGAGATGATGATGGCCCGCCGTGCGAAGTCCACGGTCACCGTCTTTCCCGGCGGTTCGCACCTCACCCTGATCTCCCACCCCGAAGCGGTCACCAAGGTCATCGAATCGGCGGTCCGCGCGGTGAAGTGACGCCGCCGGTCCCGACCGCAGCCGCGGTCGGGACCGGCGCTCCGGCCGGGGTCCGGAGTAACCGCAGGAGGCTCCCGGGCGTCCCGGCGGCCACGGCGGCCCGCCGACCGAAGCAGCGCACCGCCGTTGTGACCGCCGCGGTGGCCCCGACGAGCCCGAAGAGAGGCCGGAGAACTGATGAAGGCGTTTGTGATGAAGGAGATCGGCCGGGTGGGCTTCGCGGACAAGCCCGTACCACGGCCCGGTCCCGGCGATGCCGTCGTCCGTACCACCAGGGCTCTCATCTGCACCTCGGACTCCCACACCGTCAGCGGCGGGATCGGCCCGAGGGAGAATCTGACGCTCGGCCATGAGGCGGTCGGCATCGTGCACGAGGTCGGCAGCGAGGTGCGGATCTTCCGTCCCGGCGACCGGGTGCTGGTGGGCGCCGTCACCCCCGACTGGGGGGATCCGGCCTCCCAGAACGGGCATCCGTCGCAGTCCGGTGCGCCGCTGGGCGGCTTCAAGTTCGCCAACAGCAAGGACGGGGTCTTCGCCGAGTACTTCCATGTGAACGAGGCCGACGCCAATATGGCGAAGATCCCCGACGGGGTGTCCGACGAGGCCGCGGTCTACTGTGCCGACATGCTCTCCACCGGGTTCATGGGCGCGGAGAAGGGCAACATCCCGATCGGCGGGACGGTGGCCGTCCTCGCCCAGGGCCCGGTGGGTCTGATGGCGACGGCGGGAGCCAGGCTGCGGGGCGCGGGCCTGGTCATCGGGGTGGAGTCGGTCCCCCGTCGGCAGAAGCTGGCGCGTACCTACGGTGCGGATGTGATCGTGGACTTCACCAAGGAGGACGTCATCGGGCGGATCATGGAGCTGACGGACAACCAGGGCGTCGACACCGCCATCGAGGCGCTCGGCGCGGACGCGACGTTCCAGACCGCCATCAAGATCACCAAGCCCGGCGGGACGGTGTCCAACACCGGCTACTTCGGGGAGGGCGAGTTCGTACGGATCCCCCGGGTGGAGTGGGGGGTCGGCATGGCCGAGAAGACCATCGCCACCGGGCTGTGCCCCGGCGGGCGGCTGCGCCTGGACCGGCTGCTGCGGGTGGTCGCAGCGGGGCGGGTCGACCCCACACATCTGACCACCCATCAGTTCGCCTTCGACGACATGGAGCGGGCCTTCGAGGTCCTGGACAAGAAGCTCGACGACGTCGTGAAGCCGCTCATCGTCTTCTAGACCCGTCGAGCGGTATCACGGGCCCCGGCCCGGGGAAACGAGGCGGCATGCTCGAACTCGATCCGCCCTTCCGGCCGCTGCGCAGGCATGAGGGCTATCTGCCCCTGGAGGACTACGGCCTCATCGGGGACGGCCGGACGGCGGCCCTGGTCGGCCTGGACGGCTCCATCCCGTGGCTGTGCCTGCCCCGCTTCGACTCCCCAGCGTTCTTCTGCGGCCTGCTCGACCACGCCCGGGGCGGGCACTTCACCGTGGCACCGCAGGAGCCGCTGGAGGCCCGGCAGCGGTACCAGCCCGACACCGGGGTGCTGGTGACGGAGCTGCGCAGCGCCACCGGTGTGGTCCGGATCACCGACGCTCTGGTCCTGCGCTCGGGTGCCGACCTCACCGACGACGCCCCGCTGGACCGCTCCGAACTCATCCGCTCGGCCGTCGTCCTGGACGGCGAGGTCCAGCTGCGGGTGGACCTGGAGCCCCGTGGCGGCGCCCACGTCCGGGCCCTCTTCAGCGGACTGGAGATCCTCGCGCCCGGCCAGTCGGACCTGCGACTGCACCTGCGCTGCAACCGCCCCCTGGACTCCCTCCACAGCACCCATGAGCTGCGGCAGGGCGACCGCCTTGACCTGGTGCTCTCCTGGGGGCGCTTCCACCGCCACCACCGCTTCGACGTCGAGGCGACGCTGCGCGGGACCGCCGATGCCTGGCGCCGCTGGATGACGGGCTTCAGCTTCAACGGCCCCGAGGAGCCCCTGGTGCGGCGCGCCGCGATCACCCTCAAGCTCTGCGACGACTGGGCCAACGGTTCGCTGGTGGCGGCGCCCACCTCGTCCCTGCCCGCCCCGATCGGCGGCGTGCGCAACTGGGACTACCGCTACACCTGGATCCGCGATGCCGCCTACGCCGTGTTCGCCATGCGCCGCATCGGCTTCGCCGGTGAGGCCGACGCCTTCCTCGGCTGGGTCCTGGACGCCTTCGAGCACAGCGGACGGCCGAGGATCATGTACGACCTCGACGGCCGCCCGGTGCCCGACGAGGTCGAGGACCCGGAACTGGAGGGCTACCGGCGCTCCGCCCCGGTGCGCTGGGGCAATGGAGCGGCCGACCAGCGCCAGCACGACGTCTACGGCGAGGTACTGGACTGCGCGGACCAGTGGCTGCGCGCCGGCAGCCGGCTGGAGCCCGCGCTGTGGGCCGGCCTCGCCGGGCTCGCGCAGGCCGCGGAGAAGGCCTGGCGGTTGCCCGACCAGGGCATCTGGGAGGTCCGCAGCGAAGGCCGGGTGTTCACCTACTCGGCCGCGATGTGCCAGGTGGCACTCGACCGGGCCGCGGCGATCGGCGAGCGGGCCGGTCTGCCGGGTCCGACCGCCGCCTGGCGGGCCTCGGCGGAGGAACTTCGGCAGCTGATCCTGGACCGCTCCTGGGACGAGAAGGCACAGACGCTCAGCGAGCACCTCGACGGCGGCGGCAGCCTGGACGCCAGTCTGCTGGCGCTCCCGCTGCGCGGGGTGGTCCCGGCCGGCCATCCGCGGATGGCGGCGACCACCGCGGCGATCGCCGACCGGCTCTCCGCCGGCGGCGGCCTGCTCTACCGGTACCTGCACGACCGGTCCCCCGACGGCCTGCCGGGCGACGAGGGCGCCTTTGTGCTGTGCAGCTTCTGGCTGGTGGACAACCTGGCCGGCCAGGGCCGCATCGAGGAGGCCGGGGAGCTGTACGCCTCCCTGTGCGCGCGGGCCAGCCCGCTGGGGCTGATGTCCGAGCAGATCGACCCCTCGACCGGTGCCTTCATGGGGAACTTCCCGCAGGCGTTCAGCCATATCGGGATCATCGCAAGCGGCGTGAATCTGGCACGGGCGACGGCAGGAGCAGCGCAGTGATCGACCGCCTTGTCATCTTCGGCGCCACAGGGGACCTCAGCGGACGCTTTCTGCTGCCGGGCCTGGCGTCGCTGCACGCGGCCGGGCAGCTGGGCGACCGGTTCCGGGTGGTGGGCGCCGACCGGGGCGGCCAGGACGACGCATGGTTCCGGCAGTGGGCGGCCGACCGGCTCGACCGGCACGCGGCGACCTGGCCGGCCGACGCCAGAAGGGCCGTCGTGGACGCGGCCTGCTACCGGCGCGCCGATGTCACCGACCCCGCCGACGTGGCGTCGGTGATCGCCGGGCCGGGACCGGTGGCCGTCTACCTCGCCCTGCCCCCGGCGCTCTTCCCCGCCGCCGTCACCTCACTGCACGCCGCAGGCCTGCCGGCCGGAAGCCGGATCGTGCTGGAGAAGCCCTTCGGCACGGACCTGGGCACCGCCGTGGAACTCAACCGGCTGCTCGCCGACCTCGTCCCGGAGCAGGCAGTGTTCCGGGTGGACCACTTCCTGGCCATGACGACCGTGCAGAACCTGCTCGGCAGCCGGCTCGCCAACCGCGTCCTGGAGCCCATCTGGAACAGCACCCATATCTCCGAGGTGGAGATCGTCTGGGACGAGACCCTCGCCCTGGAGGGCCGGGCCGGCTACTACGACGGTGTCGGGGCTCTGAAGGACATGCTGCAGAACCACCTGCTGCAACTGCTGTGCCTGGTCGCCATGGAACCCCCCGTCAGCCTGGACGAGCGCGACCTGCGCAACCGCAAGGTCGATGTGCTGCGTTCGGTGCGGCCGCTGACCGGCACCGACCTGGGCCGGCGGACCCGCCGCGCCCGCTACACGGCCGGGCGGCTCGGCGGCCGTGAGGTCCCCGCCTACGCCGACGAGCAGGGCGTGGACCCCGTGCGGGGCACCGAGACCTTGGCGGAGGTGCAGCTGGAGATCGACAACTGGCGCTGGGCGGGAACCGTCTTCCGGCTGCGCAGCGGCAAGGCCCTCGGGACCGACCGCAAGGAGGTCGCGGTCCACTTCCGTTCCGTGCCGCATCTGCCCTTCGGGGGCGGTGAGGAGGCCCCGCCCAATCTGCTGCGGTTCGGCCTGGATCCGGAGGACCTGACGCTCCATCTGACCGGCACGGGCGCCCACGCACATCTGCTGGCGCCGCTCGAGCTGACGGCCCGGATGGAGCCTCCGGAACTGCCCGCGTACGGCAGGCTGCTGCTCGACGTGCTGACCGGGGACCCGGCCCTGTCCATCCGCGGCGACGAGGCGGAGGAGGCCTGGCGCATCCTCACTCCCGTGCTGTCGGCCTGGTCCAGCGGCATGGTGCCGCTGGAGGAGTACCGGGCCGGCTCCGGGGGACCGGGCCGGCCGGCCCACTCCGCCGCCGACCAGGCCTGACCCGGGCCGACCCGGCGCCCCGCCGGACCGGCCCGGCAGCACGCCCCGGTGCACCGCACACCGGCGCCCCTCCGGCGCGGTGCACGGCCGGCCCGACCGCCTTCCCGTCCGTCTGCAGGCCGGTCACCAGGGGAAGCAACTTCCACGACCTGCGGGAGCTGGAGCGCTGCTTCGGGCGGGCCTGACACACCAGGGCACCCCGCCGGGCCGGAGTCACCACGTACGCACCTGGGCGTCAAGGCGGCATGACCCGAGCCGTGCCTGGCCGGCTTCTACCGCGACCGCTCCCACCTCGAGCGCTTCGCCCGTCCGCTCGCCCATCGAGAGGGCGGGGGCAGCCAAGTGGTTATGGCACCGTTGCCAGACGGTAGTTGATGTTGCGTCAGGTGTGACGCCAGGGTGAGGGCATCAAGATCCCCACGCCCCCGGAGGCAGACGCGATGCGGAAGATCCTCAACACGGCCCATATCTACATGATCATCGGCGTGGTCAGCGGTCTGTACTCCCGCGAACTCACCAAGGCCGAGGACTTCACCGGGGACACCCAGCTCGATGTCGTACACACCCATGTGCTCGCACTGGGGATGCTCTTCTTCCTCATCGTCCTGGTGCTGGAGAAACAGTTCACGCTGACCAGCAGCGCGCTCTTCGGCTGGTTCTTCTGGATCTACAACATCGGTCTGGCCGTAACCGTGGGCATGATGACCCTGCACGGCACCCTGACGGTGCTGGGGCATTCCAGCGGGGAGGCCATCGCCATGGTCGCCGGACTGGGCCACATCCTGCTGACCGCCGGCCTGATCCTGCTGTTCGTCACCCTGGGCAAGCGGTTGCAGCCGGCGCCAGCGCCCGGGAGCGACGCGGCCCCGGACCCGGACCCGGCCGCCCCGCTGCCGGCCCCGGCCCCCTGAGGGAGCTGCCCGGCCGCCGCCCACCGCTTGCGCGCGATGCCTCCGCAGCCGGAGACATCGCCGTCCGCCGGTGAGGTGCCGTCCGTACGACGCCCGTCAGGTGTGCAGATGAGTCGGTGCGGCCTTGGCACCGATGCACAGGTCTCATCGATGCCAGGGCCGCACCGGTGCGACCCGCTCCGGACCGCCGTCGACGGACCGCAAAGGTCAAGCGGCGCGGCCGTCCGGCACGGTGAGCCGTCCGGGTACGGCGGGCGGCTCACCGCGGAACCGGCAGCGCGCCGGCCGTCTGCTGACGGCGCCCCGGAGGCCGCCGCAGGCAGACGGCCGGCCGCCCCGGGGAACCGCTCCGTTCACCCGCCCACGGCGGCGGACCGGTGGGATGCCGCGCTGCCCTCGGCCACCCACTGCTCCAGGCCCGCGACATGCACCGCCGTGGTGGCGGCGGCCAGAGCCGGGTCCCTGGCGGCGAGCGCCGCCAGGATCGCCTGGTGCTCCCGGTGCGCGGAGACCAGGGCCGCCGCGGTGTCGATACCGCGCAGCACCCGCACCCGCTGGGTGCGGGTGGAGACGACCTCCAGGAGCAGGGACAGCACGGGGTTGCCGACCAGTTCGATGATGTGGCGGTGGAAGGCCACGTCCAGCTCGACGAACTCCTCGGCGGTGGTGGCGTGGGCGGACCGGTCGAGGATGACGGTCAGCGCCGCCACGTCGTCCTCGGTGACCCGGGAGGCGGCCAGCGCCACCGCCTGTGGCTCCAGCAGCCGCCTGACCTGGAGCAGCTGCGCGGCGGCCGGTCCCTGGGCGACGTCGGAGGCGAAGGTCAGGCCGTCCAGCAGCAGATGCGGCTCCAGGCTGGAGACATAGGTGCCGTCCCCCTGGCGTGTGATCAGGATCCGCATGGCCACCAGCGCCCGGACCGCCTCGCGCAGGGAGTTGCGCGACAGGCCCAGCTGGTCGGCGAGGGCCTCCTCCCGGGGGAGCCGGGATCCCTCCGGGAGTTCACCCGAAACGATCATGGCCTTGATCTTCTCGATCGCGTCGTCGGTGACCGCCATGGGTGCTACTCCTGCTTCTCGCCGGAGGCGAAGCGGGAGATGACCAGGGCGATGATGATGATCGCTCCGTTGAGGAACTGGTTCCACAGCGGCGGCACGCCCGCCAGGGTCATCACATTGACCACCAGCTGGAGGGTGAGCACACCGGTGAGCGCACCGAAGAGGTTGCCGCGCCCGCCGTTGAGGCTCACTCCGCCGATGACGGTGGCGGCGAACACCTGGAAGATCCAGCCGTTGCCCTGGTCGGCGGAGACGGAGCCGTAGTGGCCGGTGTAGAGGACACCGGCGAAGGCCGCGAGGGTGCTGCCGATGATCAGGACGATCCAGGTGATCCGGTTGACCCGGATGCCGGCCGTACGCGCCGCCTCGCTGTTGCCGCCGATCGCGTACAGCGCCCGGCCGTGCCGGAGCCAGGACAGCGCGCTGCCGCCGAGGGCGAAGAGGACCACGCAGATCCAGACCGCCGCCGGCACGCCCAGCCAGGAGGTGCTGCCCAGGTAGCGGAAGGAGGCGGGCACCTCGACGATCGACTGGCCCTGGGAGATGGCGACCTGGAGGCCGCGCAGCATGGTCAGCGCACCCAGGGTCACGATGAACCCGTTGAGCTGCAGCTTGAGGATCAGGAAGCCGATCACGGTGCCGATCAGCGCCCCGACCACCAGGCAGACCGGGATGGAGCTCCAGGTCGGCAGCAGGCCCAGCCCGTGGAACCGGCCGCCGTGGCTGGGCAGCACCAGCCACATGGCGATCACCGGGGCCACCCCGATGGTCGACTCCAGGGAAAGGTCCATCCGGCCGGCGATCAGGATCAGTGCCTCCGCCAGCACCAGCAGGCTCAGCTCGGTGGACTGCTGGGCGACTCCGATCAGGTTGTCGGAGGTGAGGAAGGCGGGCGAGACGATGAAACCGATCAGGCCGAGGACCAGCAGCACCGGGACGAGCGAGAGGTCCCGGTAGCGCTTCAGGTCGAGACCGGGCCGCCGCCCGGCGGTCGGCGCCGCGGTGGCTGCGGCCGCGGACGCCGTGGCGTCAGTCGTGGCTGGCATGGCTGGGTGTTCCCTTCACCTTGTGCGGGTCCTGCGGGCCGGCCATGCCCTCCATGGCGGCCACCAGTTGCTCGTCGGTCCAGCCGGGCTGGAACTCCCCGGCCGTCCGGCCGTGGAACATCGCCACCACGCGGTCGCAGCTGCGCAGGTCGTCCAGCTCGTCCGAGACGATCAGCACTGCGCCGCCGTCGTCGGCGACCTGCTGGAACCGGTCGAGCAGGAATTCCTTGGACTTGACGTCCACCCCGTTGGTGGGCCGGATCGCCACCACCACCCGGGGCCGGGTGGCCAGTGCCCGGGCGACGACGACCTTCTGCTGGTTGCCTCCGGAGAGCGCCGAGACGGGTGTCGCGGCGCCGGGGGTCTTGATGTCCAGGTCCTCGATCATGCGCTGGGCGAAGGCCCTGGTCCGCGAGGGCAGCACCGTCCCGTACGGGCCGAGCTGGTCGGTCACGGTCAGGGTGGCGTTCTCCGCGACGCTGCGCTCGGTCACCAGGCCCTGCAGATGCCGGTCCTCGGGGACCAGGCCGACGCCGGCCGCCAGCGCGGACGGCACATCGCCGGTGCGCAGTTCCCGGCCGGCCACGGTGATCCGGCCGGCCTGCGGCCGGTGCAGTCCGGCCACGGTCTCCCCGAGCCGGACGTTGCCGCTGGCGGTGGCTCCGGCAAGGCCCACCACCTCGCCGGAGCGGACGGTGAGCGAGACCTCGGTGTAGGCGCCGGGCAGCTCGAGACCGCTGATCTCCAGCACTCCCGGTGCGTCCGCCGCCACCGTGCGCCGGGTGGGCCCGGAGGACCCGGACCCGCTGCCGCTCTCCCCGGTCATCGCCTCCACCAGCGCCTCATGGCCCAGTTCGGCCACGGGTGCGGTGAGGATGTGCCGGGCGTCGCGGTACACCGTCACACTGCTGCACAGGTCGTAGACCTCCTGCAGATGGTGCGAGATGAACAGGAACGCCACACCCTGCTCCTGGAGCTGGCGCAGTTTGGTGAAGAGCCGGTCGATGCCGCGGGCGTCGAGTTTGGCGGTCGGCTCGTCGAGGATGATGAACCGGGAGCCGAAGGACAGCGCCCGGGCGATCTCCACGAACTGGCGCTGCTCGACCGTCAGGTCCTGGGCCCGGGCCGCCGGGTCGACCTCCACCCGGTACTCGGCCAGCAGGTCGGCGGCCCGGCGGCGCAGCTCCTTCCAGCGGATCGGACGGAGTGCGCTCTGGCTCTGCCGGCCCAGGAAGAGGTTCTCCGCCACCGTCAGCTCACCGATGACGGTGGAGCGCTGGTAGACGCAGGCGACCCGGGAACGCCAGGCGTCGGTGTCGCCGAACGCGGGGGCGGGACTGCCGGACAGCAGCAGGGTTCCGCTGTCCGGCTGCTGGATGCCGGTGAGGATCGAGACCAGCGTGGACTTGCCGGCACCGTTGCGGCCGACCAGCGCATGGGACTCGCCCGGAGCCACCGTGATGCGTGCGTCGTGCAGGGCGACGGTGGCACCGAACCGCTTGGTGATCCCGGTGGCCTCGACCACGGGGGTCGGGTCGGCCGCCCCCGCGAGGGGGGCGGTCACCGTGTCGGCCATGGTGGGTGACTTCCTTTCTGTAGGGGCCCGGGTGGCGTGAGCCGGATCGCCGCTCACTTGGCGATGTTGTTGCCCCACAGGCTCTTGTCGTCCACGTTGTCCTTGGTCACCAGCGGCGCGGGCAGCTGGTCCTCCAGGCCGTTGGGGATCTGGATGATGTTGGAGTCGTGGTCGGTGGGGCCGGGCTTGAAGGTCTTGCCCTCGGCCGCCGCCTCCGCGTAGAAGAGCGCGTACTTGGCGTAGAGGTCGGCCGGCTGGGAGACGGTGGCGTCGATCTGGCCCTTGCGGATCGCGTCGAACTCCTGCGGGATGCCGTCGTTGGAGATGATGGTGATGTGGCCGGGCTGACCCGGCGGCTTGAGCAGGCCCTTCTGCTGCAGCAGCGCCAGGGTGGGCTGCAGGAAGACGCCGCCGGCCTGCATGTAGATGCCGTTCAGGTCGGGGTTCTGGGCGAGCGTGCTCTGCAGCTTCGCCGAGGCGACGTCGCCCTTCCAGTCGGTGGCCAGCTCGAAGACCTTGATGCCGGGGAACTTGGTCTTCATGCACTCGGCGAAGGCCTCCGAGCGGTCACGCCCGTTGATGGAGTCCAGGGCCCCCTGGAACTCCGCGACCTTGCCCTTGCCGCCGAGCTGCTTGCCGAGGAAGTCGCAGGCCTTGGTGCCGTACGCGCGGTTGTCGGCGCGGACCACCATGTACACCTGGCCCTTGTCGGGGCGGGTGTCCACGCTGACCACCGGGATCTTCTTGGCGGCGAGCTGGTCCAGGGTGGAGACGATGGCGCCGGTGTCCTGGGGAGCCATCACCACGGCCTTGGCGCCGGTGTTCTGGAACACCTGGACGTTGGCGACGAGCTTGGTGATGTCGTTCTGGGAGTTGCTGAGCGGCAGGGTGTGCAGGCCCTGGCTGGAGACGTCCTGTCTGATGTACTGGGCGTAGGAGTTCCAGAAGTCGGAGTCCGCGCGCGGCAGGTCGATGCCGAGGGCCGGCTTGGCGTTCGCACCGGTCTTGGCAGGGGTGTCGCTGCCACGGTTGCAGGCGGTGGCAGTACCCGCGAGCAGGACCACTCCGGCCACGGCAGCCGCGGTACGGACAGTGTGGAGCTTCATCGTCGGTGCTCTCCTCTTTGCGTACGGGCAGGGGTGTCTCGCGAGAGAGTTGTCATCGGATGTCTCTGCGGCGGTGAGGACGTTACGACCGCGTATCACCGCTGGCAAGACCTTTCATCGGGTGAATCTGACCGAGCGGCTTCACGGGTTCTGCACCGGGCGGGACCAAACCCATCAAACCGCCCAGGTAGCGGGGCTTTGGGGGATCCTCACTCCCCTCATAGGGCCGCCTCCCACCTGCACTGACGAAAACATCGGATGACTTCCTTGCGAGCGTCGATGCGGGTCAGTAGTGTCCAGACTGTCGCAGCGATAGATCCGATCTATGACGACTGGAGGGTTGACACCCATGAAACTGATGCGCCTGGGTGCGGTGGGCGAGGAACGGCCCGTCGTACGCACCGACGACGGCCGGACCCTGGACGCCGCTTCCGTGACCGCCGACTTCGACTCCCGCTTCTTCGCGGACGGCGGAGTCGCCCGGCTGCGCGAGGCCCTGGAAGCAGGCACCCTGCCCGAGACCGACCCCTCCGGACTGCGCATCGGCGCCCCGGTGGCCCGTCCCGGGAAGGTGGTCTGCATCGGGCTCAACTACCGCGACCACGCGGCGGAGACCGGTGCCGCGATCCCCGCCCGGCCCGTGGTCTTCATGAAGGACCCCGGCACGGTGGTCGGCCCCGAGGACGAGGTGCTGATCCCGCGTGGATCGGTGAAGACCGACTGGGAGGTGGAGCTGGCCGTCGTCATCGGCAGCCGGGCGCGCTACCTCCAGTCCGCCGAGGAGGCGTACGCCGCCGTCGCGGGCTACGCCATCAGCAACGACGTCTCCGAGCGCGAGTTCCAGCTGGAGTACTCCGGCCAGTGGGACCTCGGCAAGTCCTGCGAGACCTTCAACCCGCTGGGCCCCTGGCTGGTCACGCCCGACGAGGTCGGCGACCCGCAGGCGCTCGGACTGCGGCTGTCCGTCAACGGCCGGAGCCGGCAGGACGGCAGCGCCAAGGACATGATCTTCGACGTCGCCCACATCATCCAGTACCTCAGCCAGTACATGGTGCTGGAGCCCGGTGACGTGATCAACACCGGCACTCCGGCCGGCGTTGCGCTCGGCCTCCCGGACAACCCCTATCTGCGCGCCGGCGACACCGTAGAGCTGAGCATCGACCGGCTCGGCCGTCAGCGCCAGACCTTCGCCCAGGCCTGACGGCCGGACAGCCCCGAGAGGAACCGCCTTGTCCGCAAAGACGGCCCGGATCACCGCTGTGGAGACGTACGACATCCGCTTCCCCACGTCACGGGAGTTGGACGGCTCCGACGCGATGAACCCCGACCCCGACTACTCCGCCGCCTACCTGGTGCTGCGCACCGACGCCGGCGACGGCCTGGAGGGCCACGGCTTCGCCTTCACCATCGGCCGCGGCAACGATGTCCAGGTCGCGGCGATCGAGGCGCTGCGCGAGCACATCGTCGGACGTCCGGTCGACCAGCTGTGCGCCGACCCCGGAACACTCAACCGCGACCTGATCGGAGACAGTCAGCTGCGCTGGCTCGGCCCCGAGAAGGGCGTGATGCACATGGCGATCGGCGCCGTGGTCAACGCGGTCTGGGACCTGGCAGCCAAGCGCGCCCGCAAGCCGCTGTGGCAACTGCTCGCCGAGGGCGACCCGGCCTGGCTGGTCTCCCAGGTGGACTTCCGCTACATCGCCGACGCGCTCACCCCCGAGGAGGCCCTCGACCTGCTGCGCCGCGGCCGTGCGGGCGGCGAGGAACGGACCGCGGCACTTCTGGAGCGCGGCTACCCCGCCTACACCACCTCGCCCGGCTGGCTCGGCTACAGCGACGACAAGCTGACCCGGCTCGCCCGGGAGGCGGTCGCCGAGGGCTTCACCCAGATCAAGCTGAAGGTCGGCGCCGACCTCCAGGACGACATCCGCCGCTGCCGGACGGCACGCGCCGCGGTCGGCCCCGACATCCGGATCGCCATCGACGCCAACCAGCGCTGGAACGTCGACGAGGCAGTCGAGTGGACCCGGGCCCTGGCCGAGTTCGACCCGTACTGGATCGAGGAGCCCACCAGCCCGGACGACATCCTCGGCCACGCGGCGGTACGCAAGGGCGTGGCCCCGATCAAGGTGGCCACCGGCGAGCATGTGCAGAACCGGATCATCTTCAAGCAGCTGCTCCAGGCCGGCGCCATCGACGTGCTGCAACTGGACGCCGCCCGGGTCGGCGGGGTCAACGAGAACCTGGCGATCCTGCTGCTCGCCGCGAAGTTCGGCGTCCCGGTGTGCCCGCACGCCGGCGGGGTGGGGCTGTGCGAGCTGGTGCAGCACCTGTCGATGTTCGACTATGTCGCGCTCTCCGGCACCACCGAGAACCGGGTCATCGAGTTCGTCGACCACCTGCACGAGCACTTCGTCACTCCTACGGTGATCCAGGACGGCCACTACGCCGCGCCCACCGCACCGGGATTCTCCGCGCAGATGCACCACGACTCCATCGCGACCTACAGCTACCCCCACGGCACCTTCTGGGCCGCGGACACTGCGACCACCAAGGCGGTGACGGCATGACCGAACTTCAGGGCCTCCGAGCCATCGTGACCGGCGGTGCGTCCGGCATCGGCCTCGCGACCGCGCAGCTGCTCGCCGAGCGCGGGGCGAGCGTCGCCGTCCTGGACCTCGACCCGGCGGGCGTGGCCGCGCCGCTTACCGGGCTGCGGGCCGACGTCTGCGACGACGCCTCCGTACGCAGCGCCGTCCAGCAGGCCGCCGAGACCCTCGGCGGGATCGACATCCTGGTCAACAACGCCGGCATCGGCGCCGCCGGCACCGTCGAGGACAACCCCGACGAGCAGTGGCACCGCGTCCTGGACGTCAACGTCCTGGGCATCGTCCGCACCACCCGCGCGGCCCTCCCGCACCTGCGGGCCTCCGAGCACGCGGCGATCGTCAACACCTGCTCCATCGCGGCCACCGCCGGACTGCCGCAGCGCGCCCTGTACTCGGCGAGCAAGGGCGCCGTGCTGTCGCTCACCCTGGCCATGGCGGCCGACCACGTCCGCGAGGGCATCCGGGTCAACTGCGTCAACCCGGGCACCGTCGACACCCCCTGGGTGGGCCGCCTGCTGGACGCCGCCGACGACCCCGCCGCGGAGCGCGCCGCGCTCAGCGCCCGTCAGCCGCACGGCCGCCTGGTCAGCGCGGAGGAGGTCGCCGCCGCGGTGGCGTACCTGGCGAGCCCGCTCGCCGGCTCCACCACGGGCACCAGCCTCGCCGTCGACGGCGGTATGGCCGGGCTGCGCCTGCGCCCGGTGGGACAGTGAGCGCCGTGCACCGGCGCGTCCTCGGCCGCAGCACCGTGCCCGTCACCCGGCTGTCCTTCGGGGCGGCCGGCATCGGCAACCTCTTCACCGAGGTCACCGAGGACCAGGCACGGGCTGCGGTCGAGGCCGCCTGGGGCGCCGGGGTGCGCTACTTCGACACCGCCCCGCACTACGGCCTGGGACTCTCGGAGCGCAGGCTGGGCGAGGCGCTGCGGCAGTACCCGCGTGCGGAGTACGCCGTCTCCACCAAGGCCGGCCGGCTGCTCCGTCCCGTGGATCCGCCGCACGGCACCGACCTGGACAACGGCTTCGCGGTGCCCGCCGACCACCGGCGGGTCTGGGACTTCAGCGCCGCGGGGGTGCGCTCGTCCATCGAGCAGAGCCTGACCCGGCTCGGTCTGGACCGGATCGACATCGTCTATCTGCACGACCCGGACGACCATGAGCAGGCCGCGTTCGACACCGCCTACCCGGAGCTGGAGCGGCTGCGCGCCGAAGGCGTCGTGGGGGCGATCGGCGCCGGGATGAACCAGGCCGCGATGCTCACCCGGTTCGTCCGCGAGACCGATGTCGACGTGGTGCTGCTGGCCGGCCGGTACACCCTGCTGGACCAGGGCGGCCTTGCCGAGCTGCTGCCCGAGGCCGAGCGGCGGGGGGTGTCCGTCGTGGTCGGCGGCGCCTTCAACTCCGGTCTGCTCGCCGACCCCGCGCCCGGCGCGACCTTCGACTACACGGCCGCGCCCCAGGCGCTGCTGGAGCGGGCCCTGCGGATCAAGGCGGTCTGCGAGCGGTACGACGTCCCGCTGCGCGCCGCGGCCCTGCAGTTCCCGCTCGGCCACCGCGCGGTGGCCGGGGTGCTGGTCGGCACCCGCAGCGCCCACGAGGTCGAGGACGCCGCGGCGATGATCGAGCACCCGCTGCCCGACGCACTGTGGGCCGCGCTCAAGTCCGAGGGACTGCTCGAAGCGGACGTCCCGGTGCCCACGGCCGAAGGGCCGGCGTGATGCGCATCGCCCTCTTCATCACCTGCTTCAACGACACCCTCTACCCCGGCACCGGCCGGGCGGTCGTCAAGCTGCTGGAACGCCTCGGCCACACCGTGGAGTTCCCCCAGGCGCAGACCTGCTGCGGCCAGATGCACTTCAACACCGGCTACCGCCCGGAGGCGCTGCCCCTGGTCCGCGGCTTCGCCGAGACCTTCGCCGGGTACGACGCCGTGGTCACCCCCTCCGCGTCCTGCGCCGGCATGGTCCGCGACAACCACGCGGTGGTCGCCGAGCAGTACGGCGACGACGGCCTGCGCAAGGCCGTCGCCGAGGTGGCGCCACGGGTGTACGAGCTGACCGAACTGCTGGTGGACGTCCTCGGCGTGACCGACGTCGGCGCCCACTTCCCGCATCGCGTCACCTACCACCCCACCTGCCACTCCCTGCGGATGCTCCGGCTGGGCGACCGCCCGCTGCGGCTGCTGCGCGAGGTCCGCGGCATCGACCTGGTCGAACTGCCCCGGGCCGACTCCTGCTGCGGCTTCGGCGGGACCTTCGCGCTGAAGAACGCCGAGACCTCCACCGCGATGCTCGCCGACAAGATGCGCGGAGTGCTGGACACCGGCGCCGAGGTGCTGTGCTCGGCCGACAACTCCTGCCTGATGCACATCGGCGGCGGCCTCAGCCGGCTGCGCACCGGGGTGCGCGCCCTGCACCTGGCGGAGATCCTCGCGGCCACCGAAGGAGACGCCCGATGAGCGGAAAGGACCAGGCCCCGCACAATGTGGTCTGGCTGGGGGCGCCGTCCTTCCCGGAGGCCGCCCGCACCGCACTGGCCGACAGCGGGCTGCGCCGCAACCTCGGCAAGGCCACCGGGACCATCCGCGACAAGCGGCTCGCGGTCACCGGGGAACTCGCCGACTGGGAGCAGCTGCGCCAGGCCGGGGCCGCCCTCAAGCGCCGCACCCTTCGCCACCTCGACCGCTATCTGGTCCAGCTGGAGGAGTCCGTCACCCGGGCCGGCGGCACGGTGCACTGGGCGGCCGACGCCGCCGAGGCCAACCGGATCGTCACCGAGCTGGTCCGGGCCACCGGCTCCAACGAGGTCGTCAAGGTCAAGTCGATGGCCACCCAGGAGATCGGCCTCAACGAGGCGCTGGCGGCGGAGGGCATCGACGCCTTCGAGACCGACCTGGCCGAGCTGATCGTCCAGCTCGGCGACGACCGGCCGTCGCACATCCTGGTGCCCGCCATCCACCGCAACCGTGCGGAGATCCGGGAGATCTTCGTACGGGAGATGGGCCGCCGCGGCCGTCCGGCGCCCGAGGGGCTGTCCGACGACCCCCGGGCCCTGGCCGAGGCCGCCCGGCTGCATCTGCGGGAGAAGTTCCTGCGCGCCCGGGTCGCCGTCTCCGGCGCCAACTTCGCCGTCGCCACGGCCGGCACCGTCGGAGTGGTGGAGTCCGAGGGCAACGGCCGGATGTGCCTGACACTGCCGCAGACCCTGATCACGGTCATGGGCATCGAGAAGGTCCTCCCCGACTTCGCCGACCTGGAGGTCTTCCTCCAGCTGCTGCCGCGGTCCTCGACCGGCGAGCGGATGAACCCCTACACCTCGATGTGGACCGGGGTGACCGGGGGCGACGGCCCTCAGGAGTTCCACCTGGTGCTGCTGGACAACGGCCGCACCGCCACCCTGCGCGACACCGTCGGCCGCCAGGCGCTGGCCTGCATCCGCTGCTCGGCCTGCCTCAATGTCTGCCCGGTCTACGAACGCACCGGCGGCCATGCCTACGGCTCGGTCTATCCAGGCCCGATCGGAGCGGTGCTCACCCCCCAGCTGGTCGGGGTGGAGCACGCGGCCTCGCTGCCGTTCGCCTCCACCCTGTGCGGGGCCTGCTACGACGCCTGCCCGGTGCGGATCGACATCCCGCAGGTGCTGGCGCATCTGCGCGCCGAGGTCGTGGAGGCGAAGCGGCGCGGCAGCGCCGTGCCGTCGGCCGAGGCGCTGGCGATGAAGGCCGCGGGCACCGTACTGGGCTCGCCGCGCCGGCTCGCCCTCGCCCAGCGGGCCGCCGCCCTGGGCGGGCGGCTGCTGGGCCGCGGCGGGACCATCGGTACACTCCCCGGACCGCTGCGCCGCTGGTCGGCTGCCCGGGACACCCCCACGCCGCCCGCCGAGTCCTTCCGCAGCTGGTGGCAGCGGACCCGGGAAGACGGACCCGAGAAGGAGGCCGGCCATGACGGCCCGTGACATCGTGCTGGGACGGATCCGCGCCGCGCTGGCGGACGTACCGGACGACGAGACCCCCGCTGATGTACCGGTCCCGCGCGACTATCTGCGCAGCCACGCGGGGGCCGATGTGGTCGGGCTGTTCGCCGAGCGGGTCGCCGACTACCGGGCCCGGGTGGTCCGGACGAGCGCCGCCGACGCACCGGCGGCGATCGCCCGGATGCTCGGCGAGCAGCGGATCGCCGACCTGGTGGTCCCTCCCGGCTTCCCCGAGGAGCTGCTGCCCGAGGGCCCGTGGAACCGCCTCGACGACCAGGAGCCGCTGAGCGTCGCGGAACTCGACGCCGCCGGTGGTGTGCTGAGCACGGCCGCCGCTGCCATCGCGGTGACCGGCACCATCGTGCTGGACGCCGGACCCGGCCAGGGCCGGCGGGTGCTGACCCTGCTGCCGGACTACCACCTGTGCGTGGTGCGGGCCGACCAGATCGTCGGCGACGTCCCCGAGGCCCTCGCACTGCTCGATCCGGCCCGGCCGCTGACCTTTGTCTCCGGCCCCTCCGCCACCAGCGACATCGAACTCGACCGGGTCGAGGGCGTACACGGCCCGCGCACCCTCGACGTCCTGGTCGTCGACCGGGACCAGCCCCAGGAGGTGGGATGAGAATCGCCCTGCACACCAGGGTCCGCGCCGACCGGACCGAGGAGTACGAGCAGGCGCACCGCGAGGTGCCCGAGGAGCTGGTCGCGGCGATCCGGGCCGCCGGTGTCTCGTCCTGGACGATCTGGCGCAGCGGCACCGAGCTCTTCCATCTGCTGGAGTGCGAGGACTACGCCGCGCTCCTCGCCGAGCTGGAGCAGCTGCCCGTCAATGTCGCCTGGCAGGCCCGGATGGCCGAGCTGCTGGACGTCGTCCACGACTACTCCGCCGACGGGGCCGGGGCGGGGCTGCCGGTGGTGTGGGAGCTGTGAGCGTGCCGCCGGTCGTCGACGCCCACCACCATGTCTGGGACCTCGCGGTCCGCGACCAGGACTGGATCACCGGCCCCGAGCTGGCCCCGCTGCGGCGCAGCTTCGGCCTGGCCGACCTGGCCCCCGAGGCGGCGGCCGCCGGGGTGACCCGGTCCGTGCTGGTGCAGACCGTCACGGTCGCCGCGGAGACCCCTGAGTTCCTGCAACTCGCCGCGGACAGCGACCTGGTGGCCGGGGTCGTGGGATGGACCGACCTCACCGCCGTGGATGTCGCCGACACCCTGGCCCGGCTGCGGGAACTGCCCGGCGGCGGGTCGCTGGTCGGCATCCGCCACCAGGTGCAGGGCGAGCCGGACCCGCAGTGGCTGCTGCGGCCGGAGGTACTGAGGGGGCTGGCCGCGGTCGCGGAGGCGGGGCTGGTGTACGACCTGGTCGTGCTGCCGCACCAGCTCCCCGCCGCGGTCGCGGCCGCGGAGCGGCTGCCGCAGCTGACCTTCGTCCTGGACCACCTCGGCAAGCCGCCGGTCGCCGCCGGCGGCCTCGACCCCTGGTCGGCGGACATCCGCGCGCTGGCCGCGCTGCCCAACACGGCGGCCAAGCTCTCCGGGCTGGTGACCGAGGCCGACTGGGCGGGCTGGAGCTGCGCGCAGCTGCGGCCCTTCACCGATGCCGCGCTGGACGCCTTCGGCCCACAGCGGCTGATGTTCGGCTCGGACTGGCCGGTCTGCCTGCTGGCGGCCTCGTACGGGCAGGTGGCGGACGCCGCCCGGGAGCTCACCGCGGGCCTCGGCCCCGATGAGCAGGCCGCGGTCTTCGGGGGTACGGCCACCGCGGTCTACAGGCTGCCGGATCCTCAGGCGGACCTCCGGGGGGAGTGAGGGACGGCCCGCGGCCGCCCTCTCCTGCACAGCCGGCAATCGGGCCCGTTCTCTGCGCCACGGCGTGGGGGACGGGCCCGATGTGTTGTCAGGTCGCCTGTCACGTCCGGGCTTTCGTCCTCGGTCGGCAGGGCGGTGGTGCAGGCGGTACAGGTGCAGGCAGTACGAGTACAGGCAGTACGAGCACAGGCCCGGCGGTGCCCCGGGGCGTGGAGTACGCCCCGGGGCACCGCCGGGCCTGTTGCCGGTGGGGGCCCGCCGCCGCGGGCCCCCTGCTCGGCCGACTACTGCACGGTGACGGAGAGCGAGGCTGCCGCCGCCGGTGTGGCGGTGGCATCCGTGGCCGTCGCGGTGAGCGTGTGCTCCCCGGCGGCCAGCGCCTGCGTCCCCGAGCAGCTCCACACACCGGCGTCGGATGCCGTCGCCGTGCAGAGCGTCGTTCCGTCCGCCTTGACGGTGATCCGGGCGTCCGGCTCACTGGTTCCCGAGACCGTCGGGTCGGCAGCGACCGTGGCACCCGCCTCCGGCGAGGTGATGGTGACCGGCGGGGCGAAGTCGGTGACATTGGGGACACCGTCCCCACTGATCTTCACCACCACGCTGTGCACCGTCACCTGGCCGCCTCCGTTGCGCAGGCGGAAGTCGGCGGCGGAGTGCTGCTGGCCGCCGAAGTAGGCGTCCGAGGCACTCACCGTCGCGGTCTTCCAGGTGTTGGTCCCGGTCAGCGGAATGCTCGCGGTCGACTTGTACGGGTCCGAGGTGCCGTTGTCGTAGTGGACGGCGAACGAACCGTTGCCCTGGTCGTAGTACGCGATGGTGAAGGTCGCCGAGTAGTACCCCGCATGGGCGACGGAGTCGTCGATGTCGAAGTAGATGTTGCTGTTGGTGCTGGTGCGCGCCGTCAGGCCGTCGATCACCGACGCGGTCGTCGGGCCGTCGAAGCCGCCCGAGGGCCGCTCGTCCTCGCTCAGGCCGTAGGAGTGGTTGTCGGTTCCGACGACCGCACCGACCACGGCGGTGCCGGGCGGCAGATCGGAGGCGTCGAAGGCCAGCCCGGCCGAGGCGTCACTGACCAGTCCGCTCGGGTCGGCCACCGTCGCGGTGACGGTCTGCCGTCCCGGGGTGAGACCGTCGGCGGGGGCGCAGCTCCATGCACCGCTGTCGTCGGCCGTGGCGGAGCACACCGTGTCCGAGCCCTTGTGCACGGTCACGACCCCGTCCGGAATGGTCGTGCCCGAGATCGACGAGGCCAGCTTGACGGTGGCACCGCTGTGCGGGGTGGTGATCGCCGGCGCGGGCGGGAAGGCGTGCTGGTCGGCCACCCACGGCCCGGTGACGTTCACGCCGACGCTGTGCACCGTGATGTCGTTGCAGGCGTGCAGGCGCAGGTCCGTGCCCCCACGCTGCAGTCCGCCGAACCAGGCGCCGTCGACGGCGACCTGGGCCGTCTTCCAGGTCCCGGTGTCGGTCAGCGTGATGGTGCCCGCGACATGCTTGGGGTCGTTGGGCCCGGCGTCGTACTGCACCGAGATGTCGCCCTTGCCGCTGTCGAGGTAGGACACCGAGACCGTGGCGTCGTAGTCGCCGGTCGCCGCGATGTCGTTGTCGATGTCGAAGTACATGTCGTTGTCACCGCGTCCGGCGCCGGTCGTACGCGCCGTCAGCCCGTCGACCACGGAGGCCGTGGTGGTTCCGCCCGCGGAGGTGGTGTCGTCGACCTGGGTCAGGCCGTAGCCGTGGTTGGTGCCGCCGAGGACGGTGCCGACGGTGGCGCTGCCGGACCGGGCGGTGGCGTCCAGGCCGAGCTGCACGCCGCCGAGGTGCCGTGCCTGGGTGGGCGCGTTTCCGGTCACCTTGGCGAACGGCAGTGCCGTGGTGGGTGCGGAGACCTGCTGCACTAGGTACGAAGAACCGGCCTTCACCGGCACGTCCAGCAGGGCGTCGCTGCTCGCGGGCACCACCACCCGGCCGTTGTGGCCGTCGACGACCTCGACCTGCTGGCCGGCCCACGGGTTCTTCACCCGCAGCGTGCCGGTGGTGCCGGCCTCGATCGCGGCGGTGACCAGCTTGCCGCCCTGCATCTGGACGTCGACCTTGCTGTTGCCCTGGATCCAGACGCTGCCGCTGACGTCCCAGTCACTGGGCCACGCCGGGGCGAAGCGGACGATGCCGTCGTAGTCCTGCACGAGGGCCTCGTTGACCGCGGCCGCCACGCCGGACTGCTGCTCGATGTAGGGCTGGTACCCGACGGAGTTCCCCAGGTCGGCGAAGCCGTTGGGGTAGACCTGGTGCCCCTCGGTGATGGAGACCAGGCTGCTGCGCACCTCGGCGGCGTTCTGCAACCGGGCCGCGTCGATGGCGTCCATCGACCAGTCGTTGCCGCCCTTGTTGGGCCGGTGGGCGTAGCTGCGCTGCTCCAGCGCGAACAGGTTGCTGTCCTGGTCGCTGACCGTGTTCCACGGCCACAGCGGCTCCAGCTCGATGTTCTCGCCGTTGCGGCGCTGCGCCGCGGGCTCGTAGGAGATCGCGAGCATGTCGGTGCCGGTCGCGTCCGCGGCCTGGGTCTCGGCCTCGGTGTAGTGCGGGTTCAGCAGCGCCGTCCGGGTGGCCTGGTCGGTCCGCGGGTACGGCGGGATCTGGGTCTCGGCCTTGGTCACCTGCTGGACCAGGTCGGCGTCGGTGGTGCCGGCCGTGCCGAGCACCTTGGCCGCCTGCACGATGACCGGGAAGAGCGCGCGGTCCACCGCGATGTCGGTGGTGGGGTCCTGGACGGCCCACTGGGTCTCGTGGGCGTTGGCGTTGGCGTGCAGCAGGCCGTCGGCGCCGACGGTCTGGTAGGCCAGCTGGAACCGGATGGCCGACTTCATGAAGGGGAAGTACTTCCGCAGCATGGCGACGTCATTGGTGGCCTGGTACTGCTCCCACATGTAGAGCGCCACCTCGGGGCCGCTCGATATGTCCAGGGCGTTCCAGTTGGGCGAGCTGGCCTCACTGCAGTTGCCCGTCGCGACGTCGAGGCCGTTGCCGTTGAAGCGCATGGTCTCCGGCACGCAGGAGCCCGGGAGGCCGCCCATCGCCAGCTTGGTCCAGGCCTCGATCTCGTCCACGTCGTCCGCGTACATGTCGAAGATGGGCGTGTTCAGGGCGTAGTTCCCGGAACTCATGTTGGCCGAGATCTGGGTGCGCAGGTTCCAGAGCCAGTACGCCGAGGGCGTCCAGGTCTGGTTGTCCTTGGCCCAGGCGAACATGTCGGCCTCACCGGCCTGGCTGCCGGGGTAGATGCCCTTCTTCATCGACGCCGCCTCCGCGTAGAGGTACAGCGTGCGGAGGTTCTCGATGTAGGCGGCGCTGCCGTCCGCCGAGTCCGTTTCGATCAGACCGGAGTGCGTCCAGAAGGTGTTCCACCAGCTGTCCTGGGCGTCCATCAGCGTCGACTCGCGTGCGGTCGCGTCCTTGCCGAGGAGCGCGTCCGCGGTGGCGGCGGCGTCCCCGCCCGACCAGGCGGGCGAACCGACGACGACCCGGAAGGTCCCGTCGGCATGCGGTTTGAAGTCGACCTTCACCTGGGTGGGGCTCGCCACCGTGGTGTTCACCTTGCGGCCGTCGGCGGTGATGGCCGCCAGCGAGCCGAAGGTCTCCCCGCTCCCGATCGGCGGTGCGCCGTCCTTCCAGGTCTCGGCGAGCGTGCCGACGGTGCCGGAGACCGCGGCGGCCGGCTTGCGGCCGGACCAGAGGTTGATGGTGGCGGTCTGGGGGATGTCGGGGTTGGCGCCGGAGACGTCGACGATCAGTTCGTCCTTGGTCGCCGACACCCAGGCCTTCAACGACATGCCGCCGCCGGACTCCCGGAGCACACCGTCGGTGAGGTCCAGGTGGCCGCTGAAGTCGGCGGCGTGCGAGATCACCGACAGGCCGGGGATGTTGAGCTGCCCCGGCGACTTGCGGTCCGGCATGGTGTCCGAGCGGTTCAGCTGGGCGGTGAAGCCGCCCGCGGCCCAGGCCGCGACCCCCAGCGATCCATTGCCCAGCGGCATGGACGCGGTCGGGTCCAGGTTCGGCGATCCGAGCACGATGTCGGAACGGCTGACGACCCCGGTCGGGTCCAGGTGGAAGGCGCCGCCCTTCCAGGCGGTGGTGGTCTCCGTCGCCGCATCGGCGGCGGTGGGGTTGGTCAGGACGAGGCCTGCGAGTCCGGCGAGCAGCGCCGACCCGAGTGAGAGCCCGCGCCTGAACCGGCCCCTCCGGTAGTACGGAACGATCTGCACAATGCCCTCCAGAGCTGTGCGGCGGCAAAGAGAAAGGTGTCAGTGATCCGACGAATGCCGGATTTTCCCCGGCCCGGTACGGCAGTTGAGCCGAGCTGGGGTTGCTAACATCGGATGAATGTCGTTCTAGCACAGTCGTATCGACGGCGTGAAGACCTCTGACAGGGAGGCATGCGAACGTCATCCGACAGAGCCGAGACGGCGGCCCCGACGGCCTCAACGGCAGCGACAGTGGCCATGGCCTGGGAATCCGCCTGGCCCGCAGCTCCACCGGGGGAGCTTCGCCGCCGGGGGGCATCCGCCTGCGTGCGCATGGGCCGTTCCGCCGGATCCCCGCTCAGGCCATCGACAGATCGGATGAATCGCGGGTCAGGCGTCCCGGCCGGACCGAGGGGGCGGAGCCGACGCACCACCGGGCGGGAATCCTACGGTCGCCGCTCAGCCGGCCTTCCTCGGCCCGGTCGGCCGCGCCCGCTGAGCGGCCTGCACCGCCGGCGCCCGCCCCGGCGGCGCCCGCCGTGATCCGGTGGGGCCTGCCCGGCGGACGCAGCGCGTGGCGTGTTTGACCTCGAGTGGACTCCAAGGCGTACGGTCGTGAACGGCTTTGTCCGAGGTCATGGAACGTGGAGGTCGGCGTGCGGCTGGGCGTGCACATCACCAAGTTCAACCATCCTCAGGGACCGGCCGCCGTCGGCCCGGAGCTGGCCGCGGCGGGGGCCGCCGCGGAGGACGGCGGAATCGGCTGGATGTCGGTCATGGACCACTACTTCCAGATGGAGCACAACGGCGGCGCCGAGGAGGCGATGCTGGAGGCCTACACCACTCTCGGCCACCTGGCCGCGCGCACCAGCACTGTGCAGCTCGGCGTGCTGGTGACCGGTGTGACCTACCGTCACCCCGGTCTGCTGGCGAAGATCGCCACAACCCTGGACGTGCTGTCCGGCGGCCGTGCCACCCTCGGTATCGGGGCCGCCTGGTACGAGCGGGAGCACCAGGGCCTGGGCGTCCCCTTCCCGCCGCTGAGCGAGCGCTACGAGCGCCTGGAGGAGACCCTGCGCATCTGCCTCCAGATGTGGGACCCCGAGCAGAACGGCCCGTTCGAGGGCGCCCACTACCGACTGGCGGAGACCCTCTGTCTGCCGGGGCCGGTCAGCAGCCCGCACCCGGAGATCATGGTCGGGGGCGGCGGCGAGAAGAAGACCCTGCGCCTGGTCGCCCGCTATGCCGACGCATGCAATCTGTTCGCCTCCTCGCGCGCCGAGGTGGTCCACAAGCTCGCCGTCCTGGAGCAGCACTGCCAGGACGCGGGACGCGACCCCGCCGCCATCCGGCGGACCGTGGTCTACATGGGCGACGCCCTGGGCAGCGGCGATGTCGACGGCTTCGTCAAGGCCATGTCGGAGTACGCCGGACTCGGCATCGACACCGTGATGGTCTCCACGCCGCACGCCGAGGCCGCCCGCTGGATCGAGAACAGCTGCTCCCCCGCCGTCGGCCGGCTCGCCGAGATCGTCTGACGGTCCCGCCGGATCAGCCGTGCGCCGGCGGCCCGCCGCCCGGCCTGCGCGGCCTCACACGGGCCGGGCGACCCGCCCCGCGCCCCGACCGCACGCACACCCCGCTTCGGGGGCGTCGCCGTCGACGCCGGGCACCCCTGCGGCCGCGCGGTGCGCGGGCCGTTGCCGCCGGTCGGTGGCAGGCCCGGGCCGGCCACCGACCGGCGGTCACGGCTGCGGCGGCAGGCGCAGCCTGGCGAGGTCGGCGGGGACCGGCGAGGTCGGACGGAGAAAGGGCGGCGCGGGGCCGTCGGCGATGGCAGCGGGGGCGTCGGCGAGGTGGAACCGGTCGCGCAGGCGGGCGTAGAAGTCGGTGGGGCCCAGGCGGACCAGCCGCAGCGGTCGCAGTGCGGCATAGACGGCGACCCAGTCGCCGGGGTCGAGCACACCGCGGAGCTGCCCGTCGATGCTCACCGCCACCTGCCCGGAACGCGGCAGGACGCGGACCAGGACGGGCTCGTCGGGGGCCGCGACCAGGCTGCGGTTGAAGGGCATGTGCGGGGCCACCGGCGTGAAGACGATGGCATCCATGTGCGGGGAGAGAATGGGCCCCCCGGCGGCGAAGCTGTACGCGGTGGACCCGGTGGGGGTGGAGGCGATCACCGCGTCGGCGGAGTACGAGGCCAGCAGCCGGCCGCCGATGTAGACGGCGAGGCCGGCCTGCCGGTCGCGGGCCAGCTTCTCGAAGACCACGTCATTGACCGCGGTGACGTCCAGCGGAACACCCCAGTCGAGGTCCGCCGAGTCCGCCGGGTCCCCGGGCCGCACCCGGGGCGGCGGCAGGGCCGGCCCGCGACCGTAGCGCAGCAGCGCCTCCATGCCGGAGGGGATCTCCAACTGCCGTGAGGCACGCAGGGTGAGCGTCATGCGCTCCTCGATGAGTGCCTCGCCCTCGTGCACGGCTCGCAGGGCACGTTCGACGTCGTCCACGGCGACTTCGGTGAGAAAGCCCACCCGGCCCAGGTCGACACCCAGCACGGCGGCGTCACAGGCCTCGGCGATGCGCGCTCCGCGCAGGAACGTGCCGTCGCCGCCCAGGGTGACGACGAGGTCGGGGTCTCCGGCGGCCATCGCCTCCTCGTGGCTGCCGCGACGGGAGTGCTGGTCGCTCCACACGTCGATGTCGACACTGGAGATGCCGTGCGCCGCACACCACCCGTGTACGGTACGGGCCGCCGCCACGGCCGCCTCCCGGCCGCCGTGGACCACCACACCGATTCGCTTGACGGGCTTCAACTGCTCCTGCTCCTCTCGGTGCCGGCACTCCCCGCGGGTTCCAGCGGGCGCCGCATCGGTGCGGGCACAGCGCGGTCGGCGCCGATGACATCCACGCACCACGGCCCGCCGCCATACCATCACATATCCGCCCACACATGAACATACGGACCGCCCCGGACAGTGTGGACCGCGACGGCACCCGGCAGGCGTCGGCGACACGCGGAGCACTGCGCCCGGGCCGGAGCGCCGAGGTTTCGGTGGATACCGAGACGGCGCGAAGAGGGCCAATGCGAACGGCCCGGGTCCGATCCCGACATATCCGCAGGGGTTCCGGGCTGCGGGGTGAAGTGCTCTCCGAGGAGTGCCCCGACGAGCGGCGACCGCCGCCCCGGGGCGCTCGGCGGGGGTGCGGCGGGTCCGGCGGCCGTGGCTCCGCCGGCGGTCGCAACTGCTGCCGCGGGGGGCGCGACGACCTGACGGTCCGTCCGGAAGCGGTGTCGCGGGGGGCGATTCCGGCGTGGATGGAGCGGGCGCCGGCGGTCCGGGGTGTTGTCCCGGCCGGGCCCCGGGGCCGACGTCCAGGCCTGACCGGGCGTCACATCTCCCATCGGACGCCGGCGGCGGCCGGGCCTTTCGGGGCGGGCTCCGACGAGTGCTCACGGAGGCGCCGGGGCGCCTCGAAGGGGTGAGTCGAGGTGGGCGTAGACGCAGACAAAATTTTCCAGATGGAATAAAAGCGGGCCGCCCCAGGCGAGGTCGGCCAGCGATTCACTCCGTATGTCCGAAATTCTGACCCCACGGTACGCCAGATCACCCACCCGATCGGCGAGTTACGGTTAAGTAACGCCGTTTTTTCTTTCTTGACGCACCAAAAACACTGCCGACACACTCTCGTCATGCCGCACGGACCCCGTGCGGCGCCACCGCACTTCTGGAGGTACAGGGTGACGAGCCCCGCCGGGATCCCGCTGCCGGATCTCATCGGTGAGCAGACCCGCGCGGAGATCTTCGCCACCGTGCTCACCGCAGGGCCCGTCTCCCGCTCCCAGCTCGCCGAGCGTCTGGGCCTGGTGCCCTCCAGCGTGTCCCGGATGCTGCCGCCGCTGCTGGAGCACGGCTATCTGCACGAGACCGTCGCCGCGCCGCAGGGCCGGGGGCGACCCCAGCGCATGCTCCACGTCAACCCGGACAAGCACATCGTCGTCGGCATCAAGATCGGCCCCACCCAGATCTCCGGCGTGGTCACCGACATGGCCGCGAATGTGCTGGCCCGCGGTGAGGTGCCGATCGAGGACTGCGCCCCGCACACCGCGCTGACCGCCGCGGCCCGGTTGACCCTGGACCTCCTCGCCAGGGCGCCGCAGGGGGCCGGCCCGGTGCTCGGTGTCGGAGTCGGCGTCAGCGGCCATGTGGACTCGGCGACCGGGGTGTGCCGCTACTCCGCACTGCTCGACTGGACCAAGGTCGATGTGGCGGGGCCGCTGTCCGAGGCCACCGGCCTGATGGTGGCGGTCAACAACGACGTCAACACCCTGGTCGTGGCGGAGCACTGGTTCGGCCAGGGCCGTGGTGCGCACTCGCTCGCCGTCGTCACCGTCGGCGCCGGTGTCGGCTGCGGACTGCTGCTCGGCGGCAGCCTCTACTCGGGTGCCACCGGTATGGCGGGCGAACTGGGCCACCTGCCCATGGACCCGGCGGGCCCGATGTGCGGCTGCGGCCGGCGCGGCTGCCTAGAGGCCCTGGCAAGCGACCGGGCCGTCCTGCGCCATCTGCGGGACGCCGGTATCGACGACTGCACCACCATCGCCGACGCGGTCGGACTCGCCCGCGGTGACCGCTCGGCGGCCGGTACGACGGCGCGCGCGGCCTTCGCCGAGGTGGGCGCCGCACTGGGGCGCGGCCTGGCCGGGCTGTGCAATCTGCTCAACCTGGAAAAGATCATCATCGCCGGGGAAGGGGCCGCGGCCTACGACCTGTTCGGCCCGGCGATGACCGAGGCGCTGGAGGCCTACGCCTTCTCCGAGGCCGCTCGTGACTGCCGGGTCCTGGTGGACCCGGTCCAGCACGATCTCTGGGCACGCGGTGCCGCCTGCCTGGTCATCCGCGAAGCCGTACGCGCCGCCATCTCATAACGCCCGGCCGACCGGGACGTCCCGGTCCGATCGGACGTCCAGCCCATCTGACCCACATTCAAAGGTTTCGACGTGCCTCAGAACGACTCCAGCGCTGCCGCCGCATGGTGGCAGAACGCGGTGGTGTACCAGATATACCCGCGCAGCTTCGCCGACTCCGACGCGGACGGCATCGGCGACCTGCAGGGCATCATCGAGCACCTGGACCACCTGGCCCAGCTGGGCGCCGACGTGCTGTGGCTGTCCCCGGTCTACCCCTCCCCGCACGCCGACAACGGCTACGACATCAGCGACTACCAGGGCATCGACCCGCTCTTCGGCACGCTCGCCGACTTCGACCGGCTGCTCGCCGCGGTCCATGAACGCGGCATGAAGCTGATCATGGACCTGGTGGTCAATCACACCTCCGACGAGCACCCCTGGTTCACGGCCTCTCGCGACGGCGGCCCCACGGGCCCCAAGCGCGACTGGTACATCTGGCGTCCGCCCCGTCCGGGTGTGGAGCCCGGTACGCCCGGCGCGGAGCCCAACAACTGGGGGTCGTTCTTCTCGGGTCCGACCTGGACCCGCGACGAGGCGAGCGGCGAGTACTACCTGCATCTGTTCGCTCGTAAGCAGCCCGACCTGAACTGGGAGAACCCCGAGGTCAGGCAGGCCGTCCACGCCATGATGCGCTGGTGGCTGGACCGCGGGGTCGACGGCTTCCGGATGGACGTCATCAACCTGGTCTCCAAGGACCCCGCGCTGCCCGACGGCCCCGTGCCGCCCGGTGCACGCCACGGCGACGGAAGCGCGTCCTATGTCTGCGGCCCCCGGATCCACGAGTTCCTGGCCGAGATGCACCGGGAGGTCTTCGCCGGATACCCCCGCCGGCTGCTGACCGTCGGTGAGATGCCCGATGTCACCGTCGAGGAGGCGAGGCGCTTCACCGACCCCGCCAACCGGGAACTGGACATGGTCTTCCAGTTCGAGCATGTCTCCCTCGACTCCGGCCCCGGCGGCAAGTTCGACCCCCGTCCGCTGAGGCTGACCGACCTCAAGGCCAGCCTGGGGCGCTGGCAGACCGGCCTCGCCGGGACCGGCTGGAACAGCCTGTACTGGAACAACCACGACCAGGCCCGCGCGGTCTCCCGGTTCGGCGACGACAGCCCCGAGTACCGCACCCGGTCGGCCGCACTGCTGGCCACCGTGCTGCATCTGCACCGCGGCACGCCGTACGTCTACCAGGGCGAGGAACTGGGCATGGCCAACGCCCCGTTCACCGCCATCGGGGACTTCCGCGACATCGAGTCGCTCAACCACTACCGCGAGCAGGTCGCCGCGGGCGCCGACCCGGAGCAGGTGCTGACCGCACTCCGGGCCCGCAGCCGGGACAACGCCCGTACCCCCATGCAGTGGGACGCCACCGACCACGGCGGCTTCACCACCGGCACCCCCTGGATCGCGGTCAACCCCGACCACCGCACGGTCAACGCCAAGGCCCAACTCGCCGACCCCGGTTCGGTCTTCCACCACTACCGGCGTCTGATCGAGCTGCGGCACACCGAACCCGCCGTCACCCATGGCGACTTCCGCATGCTCCACCCCGACGACGAGCGGATCTACGCCTTCACCCGTCACCACGCGGCCGGCGGCACCGAGCTGCTGGTCCTCGCCAACGTCAGCGGCGAGCCCGTGGAGACCACCGTCCCCGACGGCTGGGCCGGCACCGAGACGCTCCTCACCAATGTCGCCGACGCCGCCCCGCTGACCAGCCCGCACACCCTTCAGCCCTGGGAAGCGCGCATCCACCGTCGCGCCGCCTCCTGACCCGCCCTCCACCTCCGCAACCACCGAAGGAACACCCGTGTCCAAGTCCCCCGCGCCGTCCCGCTCCCGCAGATCCCCCCGCATCCTGATCGCCGCCGCCTCCCTGGCGCTGCTGGCACCGCTGACCGCCGCCTGCGGCAGCTCCGGCGGTGGTGCCGAGGACGGCAAGACCCTGCACCTGTGGCACTACGAGGCCCAGGACAGCGCCCTGGCCAAGGCCTGGAACGCGGCCATCGACACGTTCAAGAAGACCCACCCCGGGGTCAAGGTGGTCTTCGAGCAGAAGACCTTCGACCAGATCCAGCAGAACGCCGGCATGATCCTCAACTCCGACAAGGCGCCCGACGTCATGGAGTACAACAAGGGCAACGCCACCACCGGCCTGCTGGCCAAGCAGGGCCTGCTCACCGACCTCACGGCCGTCGCCAAGCAGCGCGGCTGGACCGACAAGATCAGCCAGAGCGTCTCGGTCACCGCCCGCTACAACAGCAAGGGCGAGATGGGCGGCGACAAGTGGTACGGCATCCCCAACTACGGTGAGTTCGTCCTCACGTACTACAACGACGACCTGTTCAAGAAGTACAACATCGCGAAGCCCACCGACTTCAAGAGCTTCGAGGCGGCGCTGGCGGCGTTCAAGAAGGCCGGCATCACCCCGCTGGCCAACGCGGGCAACGACCACCCGGCCATGCACTGGCTCTACCTGCTGGCGCTGTCCCAGGCGGACGACAAGTGGCTCAACGACTACCAGCTCTACCAGGGCAAGGTCGACTTCCACGGTCCCGAGTGGACCTACGCCGTCAACAAGTACAAGGAGTGGCTCGACAAGGGCTACTTCGACAAGAACGACGTCGGCCTCAAGGGCAACGACATGACGGAGCAGTTCGTCTCCCAGAAGCGGCCGATCATGGTCGGCGGCAACTGGTGGTTCGGCGGCCTCACCACCGACATCAAGAACTTCACCTGGTCCACCGCCCCCTACCCGGGCAGTGAGAAGACCCTCGGCGCCGGCGGCAACAACTGGGTCATCCCCACCAAGGCCAAGAACAAGAAGCTGGCCGAGGACTTCATCGACATCACCATGTCCCCGGAGATCCAGAAGCTCATCGGCGAGGACGGCAACGTGCCCCTGGCCGTGAAGCCGGAGGACATCTCCAACCCCGAGTCCCGCAGCCTCATCACGGCGTTCAACCAGTACCAGAGCCGCAACGGCCTGGCCTTCTACCCCGACTGGCCGGTGCCCGGCTACTACGACACCCTCATGGCCGCCACCCAGAACCTGATGAACGGGGCCTCCGCCGGCTCCGTCCTGGACCAGCTCGCCGCGCCCTACGACAAGTACATCGCCACCCGGCACTGAGGCTCCCGCCCGGCCCCGGCCGGCAGTCGCACCAGGGGCGGCGGTCCCGCAAGGGGCCGCCGCCCAGCCCCTCAAGGAGCATCCGTGAAAACCACCCACCGATCACGGCACCGGACCCGTGGCTACACCCTCTTTCTCGCACCGGGGCTGCTGCTGAGCCTGCTCTTCCTCGCCGTGCCGCTGGTGATGACGTTCTACTTCAGCCTCACCTCCTGGCAGGGCATCGGCAGCCCCGTCTTCACCGGCCTGGACAACTACGCGAACCTGCTGCACGACGCGGACTTCTGGGCGTCGTTCCGCAACATCGCCCTGGTGATCGTCGGCATCGCGGTCGTACCCACCCTCCTGGGCCTCTTCCTGTCCTCGCTGCTCTTCGACTACATCGGCAAGAAGCACGGCGACCGGGTCGTCAACCTCTTCCGCGCCGGCCTGTATCTGCCCCAGGTCATCCCGGTCGCCGTCTCCGGCCTGATGTGGGGGTGGATCCTCGCCCCCGAGGGCGCCGTCAACAGCCTGCTGGGCAAGGTCGGGCTGGGAGGGCTGGCGGCCAACTGGCTGGGCGACCCCCATCTCGCGCTGTGGACGGTGCTGGCCGTCCTGGTGTGGATGCAGCTGGGCTACCCGCTGGTGCTGTTCCTGTCCGGACTGCAGCGCATCGACCCGGAGCTGTACGAGGCGGCCGCCCTGGACGGTGCCTCGTGGTGGCAGCGGTTCGTCCGGATCACGGTGCCCCTGCTCCGCCCCGAGGTCTATGTCGTCCTGGTCACCACCACCATCGCCGGTCTCAAGGTCTTCGCCCAGATCTTCGTCCTGACCGGCGGCGGACCGGGGAACGCGACGCTGGTCCCCTCCTACTTCGCCTACCAGAACTTCTTCGAGCGCGCCGATGTGGGCTACGGCTCGGCGATCTCCAGCACCATCACCGTGCTGGTCCTGGTCATCGCCGCCTCGTTCCTGACCCGCCAGGCCCGCGAGGACGGATGACCCCATGAGCACCGACACCAGCACCGCGGCCGCCGCGGGCACACAACCCGGCGGCGGGACCGCCGTGCAGGGGCACCCGGGCCGGCTGAAGCCACGGGCCTCCCGGCCGCGCCGCGGCCCGGCGTCCTACGCCACCGTGTCCGCGGTCGCCGTCTTCGTCCTGGCCTTCCTCGCCCCGTTCCTGATCATCCTGGTCAACGCCTTCAAGACCAGCGCCGACTACCGCTCCCACGGCACCCTGTCCCTGCCCAGCTCCTGGAACTGGGGGATCCTCCAGGACGTCTGGCAGCGCGTCGACTTCACCCAGAAGCTGCTCAACAGCGTCGAGACCAGTCTCGGCGTGGTCGTCATCGCCGTCGTCCTCGCCCTGTTCAACGGATACGCCCTGGGGATCGGCCGCATCCGCTGGCGTACCGCGTTCCTCGTCTTCTTCCTGGGCGTGAACGTGCTGCCCCAGGAGGGGCTGGTCTACCCCGTCTACTACCTGTTCAAGGAGCTGGGGCTCTACGACTCCAAGCTCGGCTACACGCTGCTGGTCGGGGTCACCTACAGCGCCTTCGGCACCTATCTGCTCTCCTCGGTGTACGCGAGCTTCCCCCGTGAGTTGATCGAGGCGGCCTCGCTGGACGGCGCGGGGCGCTGGACCATCCTGTGGCGTGTGATCCTGCCGATGAGCTGGCCCACGCTCTCCGTGATGTGCATCTTCTTCTTCGTCTGGAGCTGGAACGAGTTCCTCTACCCGCTCGTCCTGCTCATCTCCAACGAGAACCAGACCGTCCCCCTGGGACTCGCGGGCATGCAGGGCCAGTACACCAGCGATCCCACGGCCATGAGCGCCGCCGCCCTGCTCGGTGTGATCCCCATGGTGGTCTTCTTCCTGCTGTTCCAGCGTTCCCTCACCCGCGGGCTCACCGCCGGCGCGGTCAAGTAACCCGCCGCCCCGCTCCCCGGGCAGCCCCGGATCCGGCCAGGCAACGCCTCCCGCCGCCGGATCCGGGGCTCAGGGCTTCTCCGAACGGTTCCCGCCCGCCGGGCGACGCCCGGCGCGGCTCATGGGGTGGGCGCCGGCCTCAGGTGCGCACGGCCTCCCGGATGACGAGGCAGGCCGCACCCCGTGCCCACATGTCGTCGCGGACCGGGTTCACATGGACGGTGCAGTGGCGCGCCGCGTCGGAGAAGGCATGCGAGTGGAAGGCCTCCGTCATCGCCGGACCGAACAGGTCGTAGGCGACCGCTCCCTCACCCGCGATGACGATCTTCCCCACATTGAGCAGATTGCACAGCCCGGCCAGCCCCCGCCCCAGCGCGGTGCCCGCCTCGGCGAACGCGGCGCGGGCCACAGCACGTGGCATCGGGGACCCCTCGCGGGCCAGCGCGGCGGCTTCGCCGACGGTGGCGCAGCCGGAGAGCCCCGCGTCATGGATGTGCCTGAGCACCGCCCGGTCCCCGGCGAGCGACTCCAGGCAGCCTCGGCTGCCGCAGCTGCACATCGGCCCCGCCGGATCCAGCGGAAGATGGCCGAACTCCCCCGCCATTCCGCCGGAACCGCAGAACAGCTCCCCGCCCAGCACCAGACCGCAGCCGATGCCGGGGCCGACCGTCACCACGGCGAACGAGTCTGCGCCCCTGCCGTGACCGAACCAGTGCTCGGCCACGGCAAGGGCGTTGACGTCGTTGTTCGCGATCACGGGCAGTCCGGTGGCGGCGGACACCGGATCCGCGACGTCCACCCCGTCCCAGTCGAGCAGCGACGAGTACAGGCAGACGCCGCCGGCGGGGTCCACATGGCCGCCGAGGCCGATCCCGACGCCGAGCGCACGGTCCCTGCCGTCCGGCACCTGCCGGAGCAGCCGCTCGGTGAGGGCCGATGCGGCGGCCAGGGCGGTGGCCGGCGTGCAGTCGGCGATCGGCGCCTCGTCCCGGGCCAGTACCTGCGCGGCGAGGTCGGTGACCACGCCGGAGACCAGGCTGGGGCCGATCTTGAGGCCGACCACCAGGTGCCGTTCGGCATTGACCTCCAGCATGCGCCGCGGACGCCCGCGCCCCTGGGGCGGGGCGTCCGTCTCCCGCAGGTAGTCGTGTTCGAGCAGCGGGGGCAGCACCCGTGTGATCGTGGAGGGGACGAGGCCCAGGCGTTCGGAGAGGGCGGTGCGGGAGATGGGCCCCTCGGTCAGGACCAGGGCGAAGATCTCGGATCTGGTCCGCTCCCCGGCCAGGTCCGCGAACTCGATCCGTGGCCCCATCGCCACACCCCCACTCTCCCGCGGTTCAGTTGACGTTGATGATTATCAACTGAAATCCGCTCAGACGTTGAGTTCGATGTAGTTGAGATTGATCGCCCCGGTGTCCGAGCCGGTGCGGCCGATGGTGATCAGGTTGACGCCCGCGGCGAGCTGGACGCTTCCGGTGACGGTGGACCAGGTGTCCCAGTCGGCGAGTCCGGGGAAGGACACCTGGAACGGGCCGCTGACCTGCGTGCGGTCCTCCCGCTGCACCGACACCGTCATGCTGCTGGTGGCTCCGGTGGCGTTGGCGTAGCGGTAGCCGACGGTGTAGGTGCCGGCCGAGGGGGCCTGCACCGCGAAGGTCACCGTGGGGCCCTCGCTGCCGGCCTCCAGCTTGTCGACGAAGCCCATGCCTGCGCAGCCGGTGTGGTTGTTGTTGAAGTGCGCGCCGCCGCCCCAGGCCGCGAAGGCCGCGTGGTAGCGCTTGGTGGCCGCGGACGGGACCACCTTGACCAGCTTGCAGGCGTGCGGCGCCAGGGAGGCCGAGACGCTGGTGCCGCTGCCCTGGTCGGTGCGGGTCCACAGGTCGCGCACGCTCGCCGAGCCGGAGATGCCCAGCAGACCGGCGAAGTCGACGGTCCTGGTGACCGTGTCGGTGTCGTTGCGGTTGAACAGCGCCACCACCCAGGAGCCGTCCGGGAGCTGTCCCGCCCAGCGCTCGGTGTCGCGCGAGGCGCCGTCCTGCGAGTACGGGGTGCCGTTGTAGAAGACCGGCTTGCCCACCAGTCCCTGGTTGTGGACGGCCAGCACCTCGGGGTTGGTGTACGCCCAGCCGTTGCCGCCGATGGTGCTGTGCAGGTCCGAGATGGCCAGCGGCGATCCCGCAATGGTCATCAGGGAGATGGCGGTGCGCCGCTCGTCGTCGCTGGCGAAGGTGTTCATCATCAGGAAGTCGCCGTCGAGGATGAGCTGGCCGCGGCCCGATCGGTGCGCCCACCCGGTGAAGCCGCTGAACGGGTTGAACCAGTCGGGCCAGGCGTTCTGCCAGCTCTGCCGGCCGCCGCTCAGCCGGTCCCAGCCGCCGTGGTCGGCATCGGCGTTGATACGCACCATGTCGCCGTACTTGATCTCGTTCTGGGCGTCGTTGAAGAGGTGCGGCATCACCAGCGAGAGCTCGATGCCGTCACCGGCCGCCTCGTGCATCCACTGCAGGGCCGTCTCGTAGTTTGCGCTGCCGTGGGCGGCGTTCACGGTGCCGATGCCCGCGTCGGTGCCGGTCTCGTACCAGGACAGGAAGTCGATCCGCAGATAGGTGACGCCCAGGCTCTTGAAGTAGTCGACGTACCCCTGGATGTACTCCTTGGCGCCCGGCTTGGTGACGTCCACCCAGTACTGGTCGTTGAAGCCGACGTCCACGCCGAAGATGTCGCCGGGGGTGACGATGTCGGCGACCTTGATGTCGGGGCGGCCCACCACGGTGTACGAGGGGTCGGCGACCACGTCCGCGTGGACCCACAGCGGGTTGTGGTAGACGCCGAGGGTCATGCCCCGGGCGGCGAGGTAGTTCACCCAGTACGACCAGTCGTGCTGCCACTCGTCGTCGAAGGTGGTCCGGTAGCCGTTCGCGGTGAACCTGGTGCAGGCGCCCCAGCCGTCGGTGCAGGCCATCGTGTAGCCCTGGGGGGCGAAGTCGGCGGCCAGCCAGTCGATGTTGGCCTGCCACTCGGCCTCGGGGATGGGCGCGTTGTTGGGGAAGGACCAGCCGTAGATGTTCCAGTACAGCGGGCCGGTGCCCTTGCGGGTGTAGATGCTGTTGCGGCTGGTGACCGGCAGCGCCGCGGCGGCTGCGAGGGCGGCGGCACCCATCGGCGCAGCGGCCAGGGCGGAGGGCGCCGGGGCCAGGAGCACTCCTGCCGTCGCGGCTCCGAAGCCGGTTATGAGGGATCGCCGGGAGATCGCCATGGGGGGCTCCGTCCAGGGTGGGTCCGGGGCCTCGTCACCCCGGTTACGTGCGGATGACGGGAGTGTGTCGCAGGTTATTTTTTGCGTCAATGAAGTAAGGGTGACTTTTCATCAGTCAGCATCGTCAGGAGAGGCTGGCATGTCAGCACGTGAGGCGGTTTCGACCGCGCCGAGCGCCGTGGGCGCCAGGCGTAAATACTTGCCCAACGAATGAAAAGATGGGCGCAGGGACGGTCCCGGACGGGTCGGGGCGCACCCCACCCCGGGCCCGTCCGCCGTGCACCGTCCGCCGTCCGCCGCGGCGGAGGCGATGTCAGCCCGCGGCCGCGTCGGTCAGGGTGCGAAGCGACGACAGGACGCCATGGCGGAGCATGGTGGCAGCGGCTCCCCGGGCCCAGTTCTCGTCGGGCTGAGGGCGCACCAGCAGCGTGCAGTCACGCGCCGCGGTGGAGAAGGCGCTGCGCTCGACCTCCTCGCGCAGGGCGTCGATGAACAGGTCCGAGGCCGCCAGACCCTCACCGGAGAGGATCAGCAGCGGCGGGTTGACCAGGTTGAGCAGGGTGGCGATCGCGCGGCCCAGCGCCGCACCGGCCTGGGTGAAGGCCCTTCTGGCGACCGGGTCTCCCGCATGGGCGAGGGTCGCGACCTGGGACACCCTGGTGATCCGCGGCCCTCCGGCATCGGCCACGGCCCGTACGATCGCCTCGTCACCCGCCACACTCTCCAGGCAGCCTCGCTTCCCGCAGTGGCACTCGGGCCCGTCGGGAGCGACGATCACATGGCCGAACTCGCCGGCGATGCCACTGGCGCCGTGCCACAGGCGCCCGTCGAGGACCAGCGCACACCCGATGCCGGTGCCGACGGTGACGACCAGGAAGCTGGGGAAGGCACTCCCGGCGCCGAACCACTGCTCGGCGACGGCGAGGGTGTTCACATCGTTCTCGATGACGACGGGCAGCCCGAGCCGTTCCGAGACCAGCTGCCGCAGCGGCACCTCACGCCAGTCGAAGAAGGGCGACCGGTGCAGCACACCGGCCGGCCCGTTGACATGGCCGCCCAGGCCGATGCCGACGCCCAGCAGACGCCCGTCGGGCACCGGACAGCGGTCCAGCAGCACCCGGGTGGTCTCCTCGATCGCCGCCAGGCCTCCGGCAAGGCTGTGGTCGTCGAACTTCAGCCGGTGCGAGGACTGCACCTGGGCCTGGAGGTCCACGACCACCCCGACGATCTCGGAGTTCATCAGCTTGAGGCCGACCGCGTAGTGCCGGTCGGGGTCGATCGCCAGCGGGATCTGCGGACGGCCGGGCACACCGCCCTCCGGGTCCTGCTCGACCAGGTACCCGTGGTGCAGCATCGGCCGGACGAGTTTGGTAACGAGGGCGGGCGAGAGACCGGTCGACCGGGCGACGTCGCGGCGCGACAGAGGTCCCCGGGTGAGCACGGTCTCGAAGAGCGCGCTCAGATGGTGCTCCCGCGAGCCGCCGGCACGCGGATCACCGCTCCCGGTCCGGGTCGGCGGTTCCGTGGTCGTCATGGCGCGGCCCCTCGCTCGAAGTATGACGGAGCGTAGGAGAATTAATTTCCACCGTCAAGCAACTTGGAGGCAGAAGGACCCTTTTGTCGGCGTTCCGGTCGTGGATCCCAGGGCCTCGGCGACACCTTTACTTGACGGCGTGAATCAACCTGGGCAACACTCGCCCCGCCTGACGGTCCGTTGCCACCACGTCAGGATGCGGGTGTCCCTGTCAGCGGACGTGCCCCGCCGGATACCGCCGACCCAAGGAGCGCCCGTGCGAAGACCACGAAGAATCAGCCGTCTCGGTACCGCGTTCGCCGTCCTCGCCTCGTCGCTCACCGCCATGGTCGCGTTCTCCGGCGCCGCCGCCGCGGCCTCGCCGACGCTGCCGAGCACGGAGACCGCCCGGAGCCTGTACGCCAACAACTGGGCCGACACCGCAGGCCTGTGGATGGCGCCGCAACTGGCGCAGACGGACACCAACACCCAGTACGGGCCGAGGCTCGCCGAGCTGCACTACTCGCCGAACGGCGCGCAGGCGTCGTCCGCGGTCAACCAGATCACGGACTACACCGGGTTCTTCCGCGACGAGACCCACGGGGTCAAGTACGACCAGGTGCACAACTTCGGGTCGGCCACCGGCTATCTGGACTCCGGGGGTGTGCTCCGCTCGGACTACGGTCCGTACGCCGGGTCCGCGACACCGGTCTCGATCGGCCGTGACTACGCCTTCGTCCCCAACCAGCACTTCATGGTGGTGACCTACCGGCTCACCAACCCCGGTTCCTCCGCGGTCGACATGAACATCCTCGACTCGCTCCATGTGAACAACACCGGGGCCGGCTCGGGCAAGACGGTCCATGCGACCTGGGACGCCACCCGCAACGCCGAGGTCGTCGACATGTCGGCCAGCGGCCAGTACCAGCTGGTCCTCGGCTCGTTCGGCGCCCCGACCAGCCACCAGGTGGGCGACGACACCGTCTCGGACACCGGCTCGGCCGCGGTGGCGCCCTGGTTCGCCTTCGACACCACAGGGACGCTGCCGAACAACGGCTCCGTCACCGCGGCCAATGTCGACGCCGCGCTGACCAAGCGCGTCACCGTCCCGGCCGGGCAGACCGTGACCACCTCGTTCTACCTGGCCATCGCCGACACCCAGGCCAACGCCCTGGCCGCGGCCGACACCGCCCGCGCGCAGACCGGCGACTACTGGAACAACGCCACCACCACCGCGTACACCAACTGGCTGAACGCCGGCAAGCGGGCGAGCTTCACCGACAGCGGCCTGTCCACGGCCTACGACCGGGCCCTGGTGGCGATCAAGCAGTCGCAGAACCCCACGCTGGGCACCTTCCCCGCGGCGACCAACCCGATCGCCTACGGCTACAAGACCTGGGTCCGTGACTCCGCGGTCACCGCGATGGCGCTGGACACCGCGGGACACCATGCCGAGGCGGACAAGTACTTCCGCTGGCTGGCCTCCATCCAGTACTCCGACGGGTCGTTCGGCACCACGTACGACAACTGGAGCGGGCAGCACGTCGACTTCGTCGAGCCCGAGCACGACGGGATCGGCATCTTCCTGATCGGGGCCTACCGGCACTGGCAGGAGACCGGCGACAACGCCTTCCGCGACGCACTCTGGCCGCAGATCACCAAGGCCGCGAACTTCGTCGCCGGCCACCTGGCCGGCAACGGCCTCGGCCCGGCCGACGCCTCCATCTGGGAGGAGACCCAGGAGTACAACACCTTCACCCAGTCGCTGTACATCGCCGGTCTGTGGGGAGCCGAGGCCGTCGCCCAGAGCAAGGGCGACACGGGTGACGCCGACACCTGGAGCGACACCGCCGCCTCGATCTCCACCGCGCTCCAGTCCTCCTCGCTCAACAGCCCCGCCGGTCTGTGGAACTCCCCCGACTCCTACTACAACCGTGCGGTGAACCTCGACAACACCGGCCGGACCACCGTCGACGCCTCGTCGGACATGCTGTTCGTCAGCGGCGCCGTCGACCCCTCCAGCAGCCGCGCGGCCTCCCATGTCGCCAAGGTCAAGGCGACCCTCACCCACGACGGCTACGGCGTCGCCCGCTACACCGGCGACGGGTTCTACTACAACTCGCCGTACAGCCCCGCCGGCAACGAGGCCCAGGCAGCCGAGCCCAGCTGGCCGCAGATGAGCATGTACCTCGCGCTGTACTCGCACTACACCGGGGACCAGGCCACCGCGCTGCAGGAGCTGACCTGGTACGCCTCCCGTACCGCCGTCGGCTACATGCCCCCGGGCGAGGCCGTGTCCAACGTCAGCCAGAAGCCGATCGTCTCGACCATGGTCGAGCCGGTCACCGGCGCCTGGTACGTCCTGGCCGCACTCGGATACACCGGCCAGGCCGACACCCGCAGCTACGCGCCCATCAGCAAGGCCGGGGCGCATACCGCACTCACCGTGAACGCCGGCACCACCGGCGACTGGCCGCAGTGGTCCGCCGTCCCCTACTACGTCTCGCCGATCGGCAACGAGGCGAGCGGCGACGCCGGCACCGACATCCGCAACGTCGCCGTGGCCAACGACGACAGCAACGTCTATGTGCGGATCGACAATGCCTCCGGCAGCCTCCCTGCCTACCAGGCCGCGTCGAAGTTCTCGGTCGACGTCTACGCGGGCGACTACTCCGGCAGCACCGGTACGCCCACCAGCACCTCGGCCCTGCACGGGGCGGCCCTGAGCCGGCCGGCGGCCTTCATGGTCAGCCGCACCTCGGACTCGACGGCCTACAACCACTTCCATGTGTCCGGCGGTTCCTGGGTCGACGACTCCGCCATCACCTCGGTCGTCGCTCCGCAGTGGGACCCCGCGACCGGCAGGATCGAGGTCGTCATCCCGCGCTCCGCGCTCACCAGCGGGGCGGCCGCCGACGGGTCGACCGTCCCGATCACCATCGCCCTGGCACGGCAGAACCCGACGACCCTGGCCTGGAGCGAGGACGACACGGTCAGCCTGCGCTACCGGCTGACCGGCTCCGGCACCGCGCCCGTCTACGGCAACGTCCGCTAGCCGTAACGGCACCGGCGTCGTCCGGCACTCGCAGTACCTGATCGAAGCGAGGACCCCTGATGCGGTGGAGCTCTCCGGCTCCGCACCGCACAGGGGTCCTTGTCTGCCTGCGGCCACGCCCCGGCGCCGCCCGCCCGGCCACGGTACGGTGCCTGCGAACTCCGCGAACTCCGCGAACCGTGCGGGGGCGCCGCGGGGGTTCGGCGCCGCCGGTGGCGCCGGGATCAGCTGTCGAGGTGGTCCACCAGAAGGACGAAGCCCACCACCACGACTGCCAGGACCAGCAGGAACACCGTGATGCAACCGCAGGCCCGCACCGAACCGCGGACGGCCTCACGGGCCTCGACGCGGCGACGTGCGTGCTCCTCGGTGGTCACCGGACGCAGTGCGCGCCACAGGGTGCGGGAGATCAGATAAGGGCTGGCGACGACGTAGTAGATGCAGACGGCCATGTAGTACAGCGCCTCCACCACCTGGGCGGCGAAGCCGACCACCAGCAGCACGGGGAGGAGCAGCAGGACCACGCCGGCGGACTTGCCCACGGTCCAGGCGTCCCAGCTGGGCTTCTTCACCGGCGACTGCGGAAGCCGGCGGCGACGTGCCGGGCCTGGTGCCGGGCCTGGTGCCGGGTCCGTCGTACCGTCAGCCGTCCGGGCGTCACCTGATGCCATCCCGGGAGCGTATCGGTACGCTCTCCGGCCGGCCGCACCGGACGGCCGCGCTCAGCCGGTCGACGGCCGGCCACCGCTCCCTGGCGCCGGTCCATCGGGGCGGCCTCGATGCTTGGTGACGGTCCACCGGTCCACCGGGCCGGCCGTTGCGGCCTGCCGGTCCGGGCCCGGGCAGGCCGGTGGTCCGGCTGCCGCGTCGGGTGCAGCCACCCCGGCAGACGGACCGGCGGAGGGCCGGTCCCAGGTGGTCCGAGTGCCGCACCGGCCGAAAGGCGTCCTGCCCGAGCCGGTGCGAGACTGGACCGTGCAGGCCGGCGGACGCCGTCCCACGGTGGCGGCTGCGCCTGCACACCTGCACGTCCGCCCGCCCACGACGTGCGAGTGACCGCTGAACTGCCTGAGCCGACGCGGCAGCCCAGCGGCAGCGATGGCACAAGCCGCCTTCTCCATGCCGTATCGGTCGGTACATCCGCCGGAGGCGACCGATCCGCTCCGTCCGTCCGGGCGACACCGCAGACCGCTATGCACCCTTGGAGGCTTCACCGTGTCGAGCAATGAGCCGAGGAGCGCAGGGCAGGGACAACCACGGTCCGAAGCGTGGAAGACGGCGCTGACCGTGCTGCAGACGGCCCAGCCGCCCTTCATCCCGGAGGGGGTCGAGGCGATGACCGTCCTCGTCGAGTTCCCCCCGGGCGACCCGGGCACCCCTCCGCACCGGCACTCCGGTCCCGCCTTCGGATACATGCTGGAGGGGGAGATGCTGTTCGAGCTCGAGGGTGAGCCGGAGCGTGTGATCAAGGCCGGGGAGACGTTCTGGGAACCGGGCGGCGACGTCATCCACTATCAGGACGGGAACAACCGAACCGATTCCTGGAGCCGTTTCCTGGTGACGATGATGTGCGCGCCGGGCCGGCCCATGTTGACCCTGGTCGAGGACGAGGAGCTGGACCGGCGCAGGGACCGGCGGGCTCCGCGCCCTGCCTGACGGCGGCGCGCAGCCGTACCGTCGTCCACGGCGACTCCGTCGGCACCACCGGAGCGGTCACCGCTGTCCGTGGCGGCGGCCCGGCGGCCCGGACGGCCGTCCTCTTCCTCACCGGGCGGATGCGCCGCCCGCCGGGTGGGTGTGTCAGGCGATGCCGCCGTTGGCGTACAGGACCTGGCCGTTGACCCAGCGGCCGGGGCCCGCCAGGAATGCGACGGTCTCGGCGATGTCGTCGGGAGTGCCGAGCCTTTCGAGCGGAGCTGCGGCGGCGGTCCGCTGGATCAGTTCCTCGCTCTTGCCCTCCAGATACAGCGGCGTGGCCGTCGGCCCCGGCGCCACCGCGTTCACGGTGACGTCCCTGCCGCGCATCTCCCGGGCGAGGATCAGCGTCATGGCTTCGACCGCGCCCTTGGTCGCCGCATAGCCGCCGTAGGCGGGCTGCTGCAACCGGGTCATGGAGGTGGACACATTGATCAGCGCCCCGCCCGGGCGCAGTGTGCGGGCGGCGAGCTGGGAGACCACGAAGGTGCCGCGGACATTGACGCGGTGCATGCGGTCGAACGCCTCCAGCTCCATCTCGGCCAGCGGCGCCAGCACCATGATCCCGGCGGTGTTGACCACCACGTCGACACCACCGAACGCCTCCTCGGCGGCGGCGAAGAGCCGGGCCGCCTCCGTCGGGTCGGCGATGTCTCCCGGCAGGGCGCGCGCCGTGCCGCCGGCCTCGGTGATCGCCTTCACGACCTCCTCGGCCCGCCCGGCACTGGCCGCGTAGTGGACGACGACCGACATCCCGTCAGCGGCGAGTCGGCGGGCGACCGCGCTGCCGATGCCGCCCGACCCCCCGGTGACGATCGCGACGCGCCCTGCTGCCTGCTCAACGGTGGCCATGGCGGCCTCTCTTCCGTTCCCTACGATATGTGGACTACTTGTACATTAGCAGATGTGGACGACATGTCCACATGACTGGCAGGACTGTCGGCCGGCGACCGCAGCGGGCTATGTGGACCAGGAGTACACATATGGAACGAGCCGACATCCCCGCGCCTCCCGCCCTCAAACCGGGCCGGGGCCGCCGCCGCACCGAGGACGTGCGCCGCGCCGCCCTGTCCGCGGCCGCCGAACTGCTGCTCTCCGAAGGCATGCCGGGCGTGACCTTCGCCAAGGTCGCCACCCATGCGGGCGTGAGCAAGATGACCCTCTACAAGTGGTGGTCATCGCCCGGAAGCCTCGCCTTCGAGGCGTACTTCACGGTCTTCGAGGACACTCTGGCCTTTCCGCAGACCGACGACATCAGGCGTGACCTGACCACTCAACTCCACGCATTCGTGGACCTTTTGTGCCGCAGCGGCACCGTCATGGCCGAGATCATCGGCGCCGCGCAGAGCGACTCCGACCTGGCGGCCGCACTGTCCACGCAGTACGTCCGCAAGCGCCGTCGGCTCGCTGTGGAGCGGCTTGCGCTCGCCCAGCAGTCGGGCCAGATCCGGCAGGACGTCGACCTGGAGACGATCGTCGACCAGCTCTGGGGCGCCTGCTACCACCGGCTCCTGCTCCCCGCCGAGCCGCTGGACACCGACTTCGCGGACCGGCTGATCGCCAACCTCTTCACCGGCCTCACCCCGCCCGGGGAGCACCGGCCCTAGCGACACGGACGCGACGGCCTCGGTGGAGCGTGAGGCTGGGAAACGGCCCCCGCCCTTCAACTCCCTTGCGGCGTCGACACAGTGGGGAGCGCCAGGCCGGCGCTCCTCCGCCGTGCTGCGCCCGCGCCGCGGAGCAGCAGCCCGCCCCCGGGCCTCCGCGGCTTCCCACTCGGGGCCGGACCGAACCAGGCATGCCCCGCCGCAGCCCGCTTTCTGCCCCACCCCGCTTTCTGCCCGGTCCGCGTGAGGCGGCAGCCCGCCCACAGCCCGGCCCGCCATGCATGCATCCGATACAGATCAGGGCGGCGCCGCTGCGGCACGACGGAGGGTGCAGCCCGGGTGGTTCGGAGCGCCACGGGGAGGTGTTTGACAGTTGTAGACCGGTCGTCTAGCTTCATTTAGGCGACCGGTCGACTAGTGCCGGTCGAATCCTCCCCCAGAAGAAGGTCACCATGAGCATCCAGGGACAGAAGGTCGCCGTCATCACCGGTGCGTCGCAGGGCATCGGAGCCGGCCTGGTCGCCGCCTACCGCAAGCTCGGCTACGCCGTGGTCGCCACCTCGCGCACCATCGCCGAGTCGCAGGACGACGGGGTCCTGGCCGTTCAGGGCGACATCGCGGACCCGGCCACCGCGGAGCGGGTCATCGAGGCAGGTGTGAAGCGGTTCGGCCGCATCGACACCCTCGTCAACAATGCGGGCATCTTCCTCGCCAAGCCGTTCACCGAGTACACCCCGGCCGACTACGCCGCGATAACCGGCGTCAACCTGACCGGCTTCTTCCACATCACCCAGCTCGCGATCTCCCAGATGCTGGAGCAGGGCGACGGCGGCCATGTCGTCCAGATCACCACCAGCCTGGTGGACCACGCCAGCTCCGACGTGCCCTCGGTGCTGGCCTCCCTGACCAAGGGCGGACTGCAGTCCGCCACCAAGTCCCTGGCCATCGAGTACGCCGGACGCGGTATCCGCAGCAATGCCGTCGCCCTCGGCACGATCAAGACGCCCATGCACGCCGAGGAGTACCACGAGTTCCTGGGCGCCATGCACCCCGTGGGCCGCATGGGCGAGGTCAGCGACGCCGCCGACGCCGTGGTGTACCTGGAGACCGCCCCGTTCGTCACCGGCGCCGTTCTCAGCGTCGACGGCGGTCAGAGCGCCGGCCACTGACACCGGCCGGCAGTGCCGGCACCCGCTCCCGGGCCGACGCGAAGGCCTGCACCCTTCTGAGCTGCGAAACTCAGTCCAGTTGCTAGCTTGGGTCTGACGGCTCCGCCGCGGACACCACACACAGGGAAGCTCTTCGCGTCGGCCCGAAAGCACGGTGCCCCGCAGCCGCGCTCCGGGCCATGAGGCCATCGCCCCCACCGATGGAGCTTGTCCGGCGAGGCCGACGGCAGAGGAGGCACCATGGAGATCAAGGGTTCGGTTGCCTTGGTGACGGGGGCCAACCGAGGCATCGGCAAGGCATTCGCCCGTGCACTGATCGAGCACGGCGCCGCCAAGGTCTACGCCGGTGTCCGTGATCCGGCGAGCGTGACGGATCCGGACCTCACACCGCTCCGGCTGGACATCACCGACCATGAGGGAGTCCTCGCGGCGGCCTCCGAGGCCGACGACGTCGACATCCTCATCAACAACGCGGGCGTCGGCGGCTTCGAGACCAAACTCCTGGAGGGCCCACTCGACGGGGCGCGCCAGGCCATGGAGGTCAACTACTTCGGGACCTGGGCCGTCTCCCGGGCGTTCGCCCCCGTCCTCGCCCGCAACGGCGGCGGCGCACTGGTGAACATGCTGTCGCTGGCATCCTGGGTCGGGCGTCCGGCCTTCCCGGGATATGCGGCCTCCAAGGCAGCGGTGGTGGTCACTGACCGATGCGCTGCGCCAAGGGCTTCGCGAGCAGGGCACCTTGGTGGTGGGGGTGCACGCCGGATTCGTGGAGACCGACCTCAGCGCCTGGACGGACGCGCCCAAGACCGAAGCCGGCAGTGTGGCCGAGCAGACCATGCAGGCCCTCGCCGACAACCGGGTCGAGGTGCTCGCCGACGAGGCCACCAGAAAGCTCAAGGCCGGCCTCTCCCAGCCCCTCGACGCCGAACCCCGCGGCTGAGCAGCACCCTGCCGCCGGCCCTTCGGCGATCCGGCTCGGCTGGGCGGTCCTGTCGTACGCCCGTCCCGCCGGTCGGCGCACCGCTGCCCCGCCCCTCGGGCAAGACCGAACCGCGCTCCGGCCCGGTTCCGGTCGCGGAGCCATCTGCGGGCCACCGGGCCGCGGGTGCGGCCCCGGGGGGCCCAGGAGCTGGGGGCACCATGGGGGCATCCACTAGTGCTGCCCCCGCCAACCTTTGCCCTGCCGCGACGCTCCCCCGGCCTTCGGCCGGGAGGTGCCCCCAGGCACGCACGCTCGCTGCGTTGGCCGAAAGCCCAGGTACGACCCAGTACAAGGGCTTCCGGCCGCCTTGCGATCGCACGCACCAGACGCCGCGGCGTGGGGGCACCTCCCGGCCGCCAGGCTGGGGGAAGGCAAACGTTGGCGGGGGCAGCACTAGTCGACCGGTCGTATCATGGATCCATGGGACGCACCAGTGACGCCGGGCAGAAGATCCTCACCGCCGCGCAGTCGCTCATCGAACTGCGCGGCTACTCCGCGCTCGGCGTGGCCGAGATCTGCAAGGCCGCCGGCGTACCCAAGGGCAGCTTCTACTACTTCTACGACTCCAAAGAAGCCCTCGCCCTCGCCGTCATCGACGAACACTGGACCCAGCAGCGCACCGCCTGGACCCACATCCTCACCGCCGACACCGACCCCCTCCACCGGCTACGGCAACTCTTCGAAGCCACCCAGGCCACCCAACAAGCCGGCCAGCAGACCTGCGGCACCGTCTCCGGCTGCCTCTTCGGCAACCTCACCCTGGAGATGTCCAACCAGACCGAAGCCATCCGCACCCGCCTGCAACAGATCTTCGAAGCACAGGTCGACATGGTCGACACCGTCATCACCCAAGCCCGCGAACACGGCGACATCACCCTCACCGACACCCGCGAAGCCGCCCGCTCCATCGTCGCCCAACTCGAAGGCCAAGTCCTCTTCGCCAAGCTCTACAACAACGCCCAACGCCTCGACACCCTCTGGGCCAACTGCCTCGCCCTCCTCGGCGCACACACCCCCCAGCAGACACCAGCCCCCACCCCCTGACCCCCACCACGGGCGCCGGAACGGACCGGCCCGGGCGCGAAGGCGCGCGGTTCAGGCGGCCGTCATCTCGCGCACCAGCGGCGCCACCTTGGTACCGAAGAGCTCGACGGCGCTCATCAGCGCCTCGTGCGGCAGCCCGTTCATCCCGTACTTGAGGTCGAAGCGGGTGGCTCCCAGGGTGCGGAGAGTCGTGGCGATCTTCCTCGCCACCGTTTCGGGCGATCCGACGTACAGGGCGCCGTCAGGACCCACATCGTGCTTGAAGTGCTCGAAGCTCGGGACCCGGAACCCCCGCTGCGCGGCCACCATCCGCATCGTCCGCTCATAGTGCGGCCAGAACTCCTCCACCGCCTGCTCGTCCGTCGCGGCCACATGACCCGGCGAGTGCACGCCGACCGGCCGCTCGGGCTGCCCGAACTCCTCCAGGGCCCGGCGGAAGAGTTCGGAGAAGGGGGCGAACCGTGCCGTCGGTCCGCCGATGATCGCGAGCATCAGCGAGAAGCCGTACCGTGCCGTGCGGACCACCGACTGGGGGCTGCCCCCCACGCCGATCCAGGTCGGGATCGCCCCCGACTCGCTGTGCGGGTAGACGGACAGGCCGTCCAGGCTGGGCCGGGTGGTGCCGGACCAGGAGACGGGCTTCTCCTTCAGGAGTTCGGCGAACAGCTCGACCTTCTCCTCGAAGAGGCGGTCGTACTCGCCGAGGTCGTAGCCGAAGAGCGGGAAGGACTCGGTGCTGGAACCCCTGCCGAGAATCACCTCCGCACGGCCGTTGGACACGGCGTCCAGCGTGGCGTAGCGCTGGTAGACGCGGACGGGGTCGTCCGAGCTGATCACCGTGACGCCCGAGCCGAGACGGATCCGCGAGGTGCGGGAGGCGATCGCACTCAGGACCACATCGGCGGCCGAGAGCGGCATCCAGTCGGTGTGGTGCTCGCCGATGGCGAAGTGGTCGAGTCCGACCTGGTCGGCGAGGACCCCCTCCTCGACCAGGTTGCGGATCGTCTCGCCGTGGGTCAACGGCCGGCCCTGGGCGTCATGGGTCACGTCGCCGAAGCTGTCCAGTCCGAGGGTGACCGGGGATGCGTCCACATGGGTCGCGGGATGGTTCGTCATGACAGATTCCTTGATCAGTGGACTGCGCGGACCGCCGCCTGGGCGGCTCCGCCCGCATGGGCCGGGCCACCGGCGGCGACCTACGGCAGAGCGGCTGCTCTCCCGCCACCGGGCCCCACTCGTCCCACAGCGGATGACGCCGGTCCGGCCATGGCCTCCGGGCCGTGCCGCCCGGAGGCGGCACGGCACCTCGGGGATGTACTTGCTCGGTCAAGAAAGAACGTGCGCCGCCAAGTAGACGTCCAGACTCCTTGACCTGTCAAGGAGCTACAGTGGGGGCATGCCAGCCGAGGAAGACCAGCCGCAGCCCCTCACCCCCACCGAGGAGGCATTCGTCCGCGCACTCAGCCGAGTGATGACCGCGATGCCGCGGGTGATCGAAGCCGACATGGTGGGGAACGCGGAACTTCCCCTGTCCGAGTACACGACCCTGATGCACCTCTCCGAGGCCCCGCACAGGCGGCTGCGGATGAGCCAGCTGGCGGCCCTCTGCAACCTCTCGCTCAGCGGGATGACACGGGTGGTGAGCCGTCTGGAAGAGCGGGGCCTGGTGCTGCGGGCCAAGTGCAGCGAGGACGCACGCGGCTGGAACGCCGTGCTGACCGAGTCCGGACTCGTCTGTCTGCAGGAGGCCTGGCCGGCCCATCTGGCCAGCGTGCGACGGCATGTCTTCGACGAACTCGACGGCCATGACCTGGTCCCGCTCACCGCCGCGCTCCGGCGCATCGCCACCACACCGGAGTCGGCGCCGTACGACGTCGCCCCCGAGCGACGGCACCTCTGACGTACCGCAGGGGCGGCGGATCAAGCGCCGCCGACCGGCTCCGCCAGGAGCCGCACGTCCGCACGTCCGCGCCGAGCCGGACGACGCAGGGGACAGGATCCCGTCGGGCGCACCACCGGGACGGCCGGGCTAGGCTCGGCTCGTGATCACCGCCTGGGAACCCACGATGACGGGGGTGCTGCGGCTGCCCTCAGGGCGGCTGGTCCGCGGAAGAGGGCTCAGACACCCCCTTCCGGCAGGGGATCTGCCCACCTTCGCGCTGTATCTGCTGGGTTATGAACCGCCCCCCGTGGCCTGGGAGGCCCGCTGGCTCCGCTGGCCGGACTTCTGGCTGCCGTCCGACCGCACAGCCGCCGCGGACGCGTTGCGCGAGGCATGGGTGCGCGCTGAGGACGAGCGCGTCGAGATCGCCTGCGCCGGCGGCCTCGGACGGACCGGAACTGCTCTGGCCTGCCTCGCCGTACTGGACGGGGTGCCCAGCGACAAGGCGGTCCCGTACGTCCGGGAGCACTATGCATCCCATGCCGTGGAGACACCCTGGCAACGCCGGTTTGTCTCCCGTTTCCGGCTGCCGCCCGCCCCGTGAACGTTCACCGCCGGGCATCGCACCGCCCGCGCTGAGCGCTTGCGCCCGTCCGCGCGGCGGGTTCGCCGCCCATACCCCGGACCAGTCGGCCGCGGGGCCCGGCAGCCCCGGATCAGGTGGCCGTCCGGCAGCGGCGCCGGGAAAACGCGATTGGCCGGAGCCGCTGCGACTGCCAGACTCCCGTCATGCGGATGATCGTCGAAGAGATGGCCGCCCGCCTGGCGAAGGTACCGGGCGTGGTCGGTGTGATGCTCGGCGGCAGCCGGGCACGTGGGGAGCACCGGCCGGACTCGGACTGGGATCTCGGCGTCTACTACCGCGGTCGTCCCGATCTCGCCGCCCTGCGCGCGCTGGCCGGGCCGGAGGTGGAGGTGGCCGGGCCGGGCGGCTGGGGTCCCTGGGTGAACGGTGGGGCGTGGCTGCGTGTCGACGGTGTCGCGGTGGACTGGATCCTGCGGGACCTGGACCGGGTCCAGCAGGTGTGGGGCGACTGCTGCGAGGGCCGCTACGAGGTGGGAATGCAGGCGGGTCACCCGCTGGGGTTCTGGTCGCCCTGCTATGCGGGCGAGGTGGCCCTCGGGCAGGTACTGGCCGATCCGACCGGGGAGTTGACGGATCTGCGGCGGCGGACGGCGACATACCCGGAACCGCTGCGGGAGGCACTGACGGGAGGAGTCTGGGAGGCGGAGTTCCTGGTCGACGCCGCAGCGAAGGGCACGGCACGGGCCGACACCCTGTATGTATCGCTCTGCCTCTCCCGAGCCGTCGGCGTGCTGGTGCAGGCGCTGTTCGCCAGGAGCCGGCGCTGGTGCCTCAATGAGAAGGGCGCGTTGGCTGTCGCTGAGACGCTGCCGGGGGCGCCGACCGGTTTTGGCCCGCGTGTCCGCAGCCTGCTCGGGGCGCCGGGCGAGACCGCCGAGTCGCTGACGGCCACGGTGGGCCGGGCGCAGACACTGGTCAGGGAGACCGTCACCGCACTGAGCAGCGCGGACGCGTAGCGGCGGCGCCCTGGCCGCGGCACGGTCCGGCGCTGTGACGGTCACCGCGCCATCGGGCCGGGACGGCGGGTGGGTTGCCCAGTTCATCGATGAGCTGCCGGTCGGAGAGCACGCCGAGGCCGCACTCGCGGCAGCCCTGGTCCGGTGTCCGCCGAGCGGCATCGGCGCGCCGGACGGCGGCGGGCTCCCGGCGCCCGCACTTCTGGCGGGCGCCGTCGCGGGGACGCACCGGACAGCCCTGCGCGAGATCCAACGGCGCATCATGGCCGGTGAACCGCCATCGCAGGCACGCGACGCGGTGGGCCCTGCGGTGCTCCGGGCATGCGGCATCCTCTGCTTCGGGCTCCACACAGACGCAGCCGACCAGCCCTCGCACGAGCGCCGTCCTCCCCGGTAGGCCGGGCCGCCCGCGACCCGACCCGCCACCTCGCCGTGGCTCGTCACCGCCGAGCCGTGCCCTCACCGGCCGCAGGGGCCGAGCAGGACGGCGGTGTCCCCCTCTCGCGGCGCGACCGGCGGGGCGTCGCCGGTGACGGGCAGCAGTCCGCCTCCGGAGCGGACCAGGAAGAGCAGGTCGTACCCGGCGGGAAGCGGCCCGTCCACCGGCCGCGCGGTGATCCGCTCCCCGGCCTCGTACCGCTGGTCCAGGGCGGTTCTGGTCAGCCGGGGGCCGAACAGCACTGCGCCGCCGGTGTAGGGCGCCACCGCTCCCGTACTTCCGAGGGGCGGCCTGAGCCGGTAGACCCCGCCCTCGACCCGGCTTTGCAGGATCCTCGCGGCGAGTGCGTTGAAGTCGTCCTCGGGGGTGAGCAGCAGCACCGCGGTGATGCCCTCGAGTTCGACCTCGGGACCGGTGGCGGCGGCGAGCAGCCCGCCCGGGGCCGGCTCCAACCCGGCCCGCGCGATCCGGGCGCGCTGCGCCTCGTCCCCGGCCCAGACCAGCACCTCCAGGCCGAGGGACCGCAATGTCCGTCCGAGGTCGAGTACCCAGGGTCCGCCACCGGCCAGCAGGGGCCGCGACCTGGCCACCCTGGTGACGCGCAGGCGGCGTGCCACGGGCACTGCGGTCAGGCCGTACAGCGTCACCGTGGTGACGATCACCAGGAAGGTGGTGGGGAGGATCTTCGAGGCACCGCCGATGTGCCGGGACACCAGTGCGGCCGAGAAGGTCGAGGCGGTCGACGCGGCCACGATGCCCCGGGGCGCCATCCATCCGACAAAGGCTCGCTCCCGTCGCGTCAGGTCCGTCCCGGCAGTGGCGAGGGCGGCCACCAGCGGCCGGGCGACCAGCACCAGCGCGGCGACCAGCACCAGCGCGGGGAGGACCACGTGCTGCAGCGAATGCGGACTGACGGTGGCCGAGATGGAGGTGAACAGCAGACCGACGATCACCGTCACCAGGGTCTCGAAGAAGGGGCGGCGCGCCGGGGCGTCAAACACCGGCAGGTTGGCCACCGCCAGCCCCATGACGACAGCGGCGATGAGCCCCGCCTCGTCGCGCAGCGCATTGCAGGCCGCCGCCACCGCGACCACCGCCGCCAGCTGCGCCGCCGTTCCGAGGACGGCTCCGGGCCTGAACCGGCACAGCACGAACCAGAGCAGCCCGACCCCGAGGACGCCGCCGGCCAGCCCGGTCCCGAGGCTGGCCAGGAACCGTGCCAACCTGGCGCCTGGACCACCGTGCGTGCTCGCCAGGATCGCGTGGAAGACCAGCGCGCCCAGCACACCGCCGACAGGGTCGATCAGCGTCCCCTCCCAGCCCAGGATTCTGTGGAGCCGGCCGGTGGGCCGGACGAAGTTGAGCAGGGGGTCGACGACCGTGGGACCGGAGACCACCAGGACCGCTCCGAGCATCAGCGCGGCGGAGCCGGACATCCCCAGCAGGGGCATCGCAAGGAAGGCGGCGGACAGGCAGGTGAAGGGGACGCCGAGCCAGAGGAGCCTGGTCACGGCGGTACGGGTGTGCCCCTTGAGCTCGCTCAGGTCCAGATTGAGCCCCGAGTCGTAGAGGATCACCGCGACGGACAGCGACACCAGTGGTGAGAAGGCCGGTCCCAGCAGATGCTGGGGGTCGATCCGGCCGGTGAGCGCTCCGACGGTGAATCCGACGGGCAGCAGGACGATGATCGCCGGGATGCGCAGCCGGGCGGCCAGGAGCTGCGAGCCGACCGCGAGGGCGAGCGTCAGTCCCACGCCGGTCTCGATCTGTTCCGTCGTCACGCTTTCACCAGGATGTCCGGGGTGCCGGGGCCTCGGCCGGCGACAGGGGGTGCGCCTTCGGGGGCGGCCGGGAGGCGGCCCGACACCATCTGCTGACACCGGTGCCCGCTGCTTGCCTCCCGGCCCGTGCTGATGGTCACCCATGACCACACCACCGTCGGCGAGGCTCGGCACGCCGGAGAACGCCCTGCTAGCCCGACCGTGAGCAGCTGTCCGGCCAACGGCGTAGTGGAGGCGAGCCGTTCAGCGCTTCCGACGGGCGTCCACCCACCGCCAGATGACGCGCTGGCTCCTCAGGGTGCCCGTCCCGATCACGATCAGGACGACGATGTTCAGCAGCAGCTGGTAGAGGGAGCCCAGCGCCTGCTCCCACTGCTCGAAGGCGATGCAGACGCCCATGTCGGCGGCGGCGGGGATGGTGGTGACCGAGATGAACACCCCGAGCAGTGCGCTCGCTCGGGCCTCGGTCAGCGAGACGATCCCCACGATCCCCGCGAGCACCGCCACCACCAGCGAGTAGAAGTCCGGGGTGTCGATCAGATGGGACACCGGCCTGACGCCCAGCCGGAAGGCCTCCGGCTCCAGCTGGAATCCGCGCACCAGGAGGGAGAAGAGGCAGGTGGCGGCGACGGCCGACAGAAATCCTCCGGCCAGCGCGAGCAGGCCCTGCTTGATTCTCCCCCGGGAGCCGCGGTCCAGACCCAGTGCGACGCTGGTGATGGCGCCGTACTCCGGGCCGACGACCATGGCCGCGACGATGAGGATCTGGGAGTTGGTGAGGATGCCCACCGAGCCGATGAGGCCGGCGATCACCAGATAGAGGTAGAAGCTGGGGGGATATCTGCCCTCGGCCCGGATGCGCGCCTCGACCTGCTCCCAGATCGGCGCCCCTGCCATCACCCCGAGTTCCCTGGCCCCGGCCTCGGCCACCCGCTCGGAGAACATCATGTCGACCGGCTCGATGACGATGCAGCCGCGCCGGTCCAGCTCCAGCTGCCGCAGTCCGCGCAGCACCCCGTTGGCGGCCCCGGTCAGCACATCGCACTCGATGGCGTGGCCGTCCGGGTTGTGCACCCGCCCCGGCCGCAGGATCAGATTGAAGACGCAGGGGTTGCCGGTGAGGGCCGCCATGACCCGCTCGGTGAGTTCCGGCGGGCTCACCGCACGGACGTGGACCAGGTCCATCCACACCTCCTTCCGTAGGTCGTGTGCCCCCCGGTCGGCGCAGAGGCACCGGGTCGGGCCGGTCGGTGACCGTCGAACGGCCGGACCCGTCGGTGCACGCTCGGCGGCATCGCAGCCATCGATGACTCTCCGCCCCGCACCGGCCGCACCCTCGTCGGAGCCGGAGCCGGAGCCGGAGCCGGAGCCGGAGCCGGGGCCGGAGCCGGAGCCCGAGTCGGAGCCGGAGCCGGAGCCGGAGCCGGAGCCGGGTCAGGCCGGCCCCGGCCGGGCCTGCCGCGCGAGGTCCGGCGGGTCACCGTCGCACCAGGGCTGCCCGGTGGGCGTCACTGCGTCGCGATGACGATGCAGCGCCGCAGTTCCTCGACGGCCTCGGGGGCGCCGTCGACGGTGACGCCGCCCGGCTCCCCGGTGCCCTCCCGGTTCCACAGCCAGCGCAGTACGGCCGTCGGCAGGCCGCTCACCGTCACATCGGACGGCTCGTCGCCGCTGTCCTCGACGGCGAAAAGGCCGGGGCCGGTCCGCACCCGCCACTGCGCGTGGTCGGCCCGCACGGTGTACGTCCGGCCGGGGGAGTCGGCCAGGACGGCGGTGAAGGAGTCGCCCCACTCGGCGACGCTGTACGCCGCAAAGACCCTGAGGAGTTCGTCGATGCCGTCCTCGGCGAGGTCGGCGGGGACGGGCCCCACCCGCTGCCCGGCGCCGAGTTCGGCGTCGATGCGGTGTATGACCGTCTCCTGGGCCATCCGCCGGACCCAGAACCCCACCGTCCGGTCCGGGGTGTACCAGGAGCCCGCCGGGTCCTCCGGCCTGCGGGTGGCGAACTCCTCGACGAGTTCGGCGTACGCCCGGTCGAGCAGCGCGAGCGGGTCCTCGTCCGCGAGCTCCTTGGGCGGCCACGGGTCGGGCTCGGCACCCTCGCGCATGGCAGCGGTCTTGTGCAGATAGACCTCGCCGACATGACGGGCCAGGTCGGCGAGGGTCCAGCCGGGACAGCTGGGCACCGGCGCACCGGGATCGACCGGCACGACGGCTCGCAGCCGGGCGAAGTCGGCCGCGAGGCAGTCGAGGAATCGGGAATACTCCATGCCTGACAGTTCAGCACATGTCCGCGGTCCGTCCAGCCGGTCCGGCGGGGCTGCCGCACCCGGATGCGGCAGGCCTCGACCCGATGGGGTGAGCCGGTGGGCGGGGAGCATGGCGCCCGCCCGGACGAGCCGCGTCCTGGCTCGGATTGCCGGGGGAGGGCGGGTTCAGCCGGCCTGGCTGCTGTCCTTGAAGCTCCCCCAGCCGTGCCAGCGGTCGATCTCGATCCAGGCGCTCACCCGGGCGCGGTCGCGCTGCCGGTAGGCCTTTCCGATGTAGTGCTCGGAGAGCCGGTCGATGTCGGCCAGGCCCTTGTCGTCGTGCATCTCCGCAACCCGTCCGATGAGGGTGACATGGGTGTACCAGTCACCCTCGTCGAGCACGGTGAGGGTCACCCTGGGGTCGTTGCGCAGATGGTCGAGCCGCTTGCGGCCCTCGTCCATGTTGACCAGCACCCGGCCCTCGTCCCAGAGGTACCAGGTGGGGGTGGAGACGGGCTGCCCGTCGGACCGCAGCGTCGCGATGACGGCGGGGTTGGGTCGCCTGAGCATGGCTACCGCGGTCTCGGGAAGCGGCGGATTCGACATGGGTCCTCGTCCTCGCTGTGCTGGTGTGCGGCCTCCGCAGCGGCGGGTGGCGGAACGCGGTTTCACGGTGCCACATCCGGGCTGCCGTGTCCCGCACCGACCGGGCGGGGCGCGTCGGGCGATCAAGGTCCCGGTCCAGGTCATGGCGGCGGCCGGGTCCCGCCGTTGCCCTGTCGGGCACCGGCGGGAACCGGCCGTTGTGGAGAGAGCGCGTGGGCCCGGGCGGCTGCCCGGGCCCGTTGTCACCCGCGCTGCCAGACGCCCCGGTCGCCACGCATCGAGGGCGGGACGAGCAGGCGCGGCCGGTTGAACAGGATGATGCCCAGGTGCAGCCCGACCGAGAGCACCAGTGCGGCCAGCGAGACCAGGAAGCAGACCGCCGCGACGGTGCCGGCGCCCGAGCTGTCGGACGACTGCCCCCCGAGGACCAGTCCGGAGAGGACGGTGGTCCCCACGAAGAACCCGGACGCGGTCAGGGGCAGGGCGCCCCGCACCATTCCGCGCCGGGTCTCCGAGCTCACCGGCCAGGCGGTGAACCCCAGGACCATCTTCTGCACCGTGCGCTCGTCGCCGCGCCAGACCTTCGGCAGCCGCCAGCAGGAGTCGCGAACGCACCGACGAGAAAGCACAGCGCGAGTATGAGTCCCAGGGACACCGGCACACCTTCCTAGAACCAGCTCTTGATGCTGTGGATGACATGGCTGACGGGCTTGCTGTTGATGGCGTTGTTGATGATGTTGGTCACCGGCACGCTGGCAATGGCACCGGCGGCTCCCCCGATCACACCGCCGACCACTGTACCGACACCGGGTTCGATCATGGTCCCGATGGCGGCGCCCCATTCCGCGCCCTCGGCTGCCATGGCATAGCTGGTCGCGGTGTCCGCCACGCCGGCGGCTCCGGCGCGGACCGCACTTCCGGTCTTGCTGTAGTGCAGATCTCGTGCCGTGTCGTACTCGGCCCAGGTGGACAACCCCGCGCCCACGCCGACCATCGCCTTGCCCGAGGCCCGCCAGAGCGGGTTGTCCGCGAACTTGGAGAGGTTGTTGATCTTGCTGTTGTTGGCGGCCTTGATCTTGTCCTTGAGGGTCCAGTAGTCGGGCGCGTTCTTGTGCAGCCCCTTCTTCGCCAGCAGCAGGTCGCCCTTGTACTTGTCGAAGAGGTCGATCGCCGTGTTCGGCATCCCGTTCAGGCCGCCGAGCCCGACCAGCAGGCCGTTGAGCGCGTTGCAGCCGCCCTCCTGGGCGCCGGCGCTGTTGCCGCAGAGTCCCGGTCCCGACCAGCCGGCGGTGATGTCCGAGAGGAAGGACACGGTCTTGCTCCACAGCCCGTGCCACCAGGCGCGTGGTGTCGGTACCGTCCGTTTCACCTGCGGCTTGGGCACGAAGGGACCGTACTTGGGCCTGCCGCCGCCCTTGCTGCCGCCACCGGAGGAGTGGGTGCCGCGGCCGCGTCCGTACCGCACCGCCGTGGCCACGGCCAGCACCACGATGACCGCGATGATGATGCTCACCACAAAGGAGATCAGACCGAAGATGCTCCAGCTGGTGCCCGCGGGGTCGGACTGGTTGACCGGGTTGTCACCGGCGTAGGAGTAGCCGTTGAGCTCCTGCGGGCTGGTGGCCTCGAAGAGCGGGTCCAGACTGATGAAGCGTCCGGTGTCCGGATCGTACTGACGGGCCCCGAGTATCGACAGACCGGTCGCCGCGTCGTTGGGCGCGTCCAGGAAGCCGCGGTTGTCGGCCCAGCTGACGCTGTTGCCCCGGGTGGCTCCGTACGGGGTGAACTGGCGCCAGGTCGGCAGTTGTGCGGTGGAGTCCAGCATCAGGCCGTTGGTGCCGTGCTGGTCGCCGAACTCGAAGTCGTAGTCGCTGGTCCCACCGGTGGTGCTGGCGCGGACGGCGGTGCCGCCGCCCGGCAGCGGGTAGTACCGGTCACCCGTGAGGCCGCCGGTGTTGTTGTCCAGGACGATCTGCTCGCCGGGCAGGTAGAGGGTGGTGGTCTTGGGGTCCTTCTCCAGCAGCACGCTGCCGTCCGGCCCGTAGACATAGCTGCTGTCGCCCGCGGTGCCGCCGGTGATGTCGGTGAGCCGTCCGGCGTCGTCCCAGGCCAGGGTCTGGGCGCCCTGGCCGGGGGTGGTCCGGCTGGTCATGTCGCCGGCGGAGTCGTAGCCGTAGCTGGTGGCGCCGCCGGATCCGCCGGAGGTGGAGGTCAGGGTGTGGGGCTGGTTCTTGCCGTTCCCGTCGTAGCCGTAGGAGGTGGTGGTGTCGGCGCCGCCGGAGGTGGAGTGGTCGGTCTGGGTCTGGCGGTTGCCGAGCGGGTCGAGGAGCCAGCTGGTCCAGTACGCCCCGCCCGGCACACTGTCACCGATCATGCTGTGGTTGAGCGCGGTGGGCGCCAGGGCGCAGGAGTCCGTGGCGGTCCAGGCCTGGGTGAGCCGGTCGATCTGGTCGTACTGGTAGCACTGGGTCTCGTCGGGCGTGGCGGCCCCGAGCCTGGTGTCGGTCTGCCTGGTGATGTTGCCGGCCAGGTCGTAGTCGTAGCTGACCTCGTCGACCTTGCTGGGCGCTGCGGTGGACCGGGTGATCAGCTGGTCCGTCAGGCTGTCGGTGTGCTGGTCGTAGGTGTTGGTGAGGTACGCGAGGCTGGTGCCGGAGCCCAGGGTCTCCTGCTGGACCCGGCCGTATGCGTCGTACGAGGTCGACTGCGCATAGCCGTTGGTGCCGCCCAGGCCGTTGGGCAGGTCCAGGGCCGTGGTGTAGCTGTGGCCGACGGTCTCCTGCGGCAGGCCGGCCGCGCTGGAGTAGGTGTCGCGGAAGGGCAGGCCGGTGGTGGAGGTGAAAGTGTGGCTGAAGGTGTACGTGCCGGCCAGCGCTCCGGTGTCGGCGGTCGCCGGGATGGTGACCGTCTCCCCCACGGAGGCGCCGTAGACGTTGAAGCCCTTGTCCTGGGTCCTGTACGCCGCGCCTCCGGTGCCGCCGACGTAGGACGTCGAGGTGGTGGTCTTGCCGACCGGGTTGGTCATCCCCGGCACGGCGTTGTCGCTGTTGTCGTAGACCCAGGACGCGATCTCGTTGCCGGCGGACTGGCTGTCCGACGGCGCGGTGAACTCGGCGGTCTTGCGGCCGAGCGCGTCATAGGTGTAGCTGACCGACTTCCCGCGGGAGTCGGTGGTCTGCAGCACGTTCCCCGAGAGGTCGTAGTGCGAGACGCTGTGTCCCGCGTCGGGGTCCACCTTGTCGGTGACGCGGCCGAGCAGGTCGAAGGTGTTGGTCCAGGTCTGGCCGCCGGCCTGCACGGTGTTCTGGTTGCCGTGCGCGTCGAAGCCGTAGCGGGTCGCCTGGGTGCTGCCGCCGGTGACGGTGAAGACTCCGGTGAAGGTGTCGGCGGGAGTGTGCAGGGTGGGCGCGTCGGTGTACTCGTCCAGCTCGCTGGTGCGGCCCATGGCGTCGGCCACCGTCGTCTTGGTGACACCGCCGGTCGGCGCGATCACCGTGGTGCGGTCGCCGTTGTAGACGGTGGTGGTGCGGGAGATCTCGACGTTGTCCTTCTCGGACTGGTCGATGACCACCCGGCCCTGGCCGTCATAGCTGAGGTAGTCCTGGTCGGGTACCTGGTCGTGCAGGTCGGCGGCGGTGACCAGGGTGGTGTTGGGCGCGGTCGCCGAGTCCCACCAGCCGTTGTAGGTGGCCGACTTCCAGCCGTGCGAGTCGTAGAAGGTGTCGCTGACCATCCGGCCGCCCTGCGGCGTCGGGTCCTGGGTCTGCCGGACCCTCAGCATAGCGTCGTAGATCTCGGTGGAGGTCCGGTAGCCGCCGCTGTCGTTGAGCTTGTTGGTGGTGACGGCGGTGATCCCGGTGCCGGAGACCTGGTACGCATAGGTGTAGTCGGCCGGGCCGCTGGTGGGCCTGGAGGCCAGCCACAGCCCGGTGGCGCGGCCCAGCGTGTCGTAGTGGGTGACCGTCTTCACGCCGTTGGCGTCGGTGGTGCCCACCGTGAGGCCGCGGGCCGGGTCGAGGGTGGTCGTCGAGCTCTGGCTCAGGGTGTTGGTGACCGTCGACCCGGTCGGGTTGCCCGCGCTGTCCGCGCTCCAGGTGGTACGGGTGCGGATGCCCGCCGGGGTCGCCGAGGCGTCGCCGGGCCTGGGCGCCCAGGAGTCGGTGGGACGGCCGGCGGAGTCGAAGACCTGGGCCGCGGTGGTCTGCCAGGTCAGCGCGCCGCCGCTGGCGCCGGTGGCCTTCTGGCTGATGGAGGCGTCGCCCTTGGTGGGGGCGGTGGTCTGCGGGAAGACGGGGCCGGCCGGCTGCGGCCAGGTCGCGGCTCCGGTCGGGTCGTCGTAGAAGGTCCGGGTGGCCGAGATGACCTGGTCGGGACGGTTGACGGAGGCGGGGGCGGTGAGGGTGTTCACCGAGCCGGGGACGCTGGCGGTGCTGCCCTCGGTGAAGCCCCCGCAGGCGACCGCGTCACCCTCGGTGCCCGAGACCAGTCCGGCCAGGTTGAGGCTGGTGTTGGCCTTGGCGTAGGTGGTGGTGTCGCACTGGTCGTAGGCGGGGTCGGCCGGCACCGTGTGCGTGTAGACGGCGGTGGTCAGGCCGAAGGTGGCGCTGGCGGTGTCGTCGTCGTAGGAGGTGTCGGTCTCGTTGACGCGCCACTTGGTGGTGCCGTCGGCGGTGAGCGCCTGCCGGGACCAGACCTCGACCGGGGCGACCGTGTTGGCCGTCAGGTCGGGCAGTCCGGTGCGGGTGCGGGTGGCGGTCGCCGGGGAGACCCAGAAGGAGCTGATGGCGGAGTTGTCGACGGCGCCGCCGTCGCCCCGGTAGACGGTGGCCTCCAGGGCCTTGCCGGCGAGCAGGTTGTTGTCGTCGTGCCTGCCGCCCTGGGAGTCGGTCAGGTCCACCGCGGTGGTGCTGTTGTCCCGCGACATGCCCTGGTAGTAGACCGTCTCCGACTCGGTCCGCGGGTCGTTGACGCCGTCACCGGTGAAGGTCTGCACGTCCTGGTAGCCGCGCCACTGCCCGTAGGTCCGGTACTTGGCCTTGACCAGCTCGTTGTCGTCGTAGTGCCAGGCCGGGCCGGAGTACTCGTAGGAGGTGGTCTGCTGCGGGGCACCGCCGGTGGGGTCGGTCTGGGTGACCTTCTGCACCGCCCACTTGTTGAACCAGTCCTGGATCGGAGCCGTGTAGAACTCCGGTGTCCAGTAGACCGGGTAGCACGAGGAGGTGTTGGCGGACGGAGTGGTCTTCACCGGTGCCGTGCAGGGGTCGGTGAGCAGGTACTGCACACCGGTGACCGAGCCTGACTCACTGGTGATGGAGTTGACCCGGAAGCGGTACAGCGGCGGCAGTCCGTCATGGGTGGTGTCGACCCGGTTCTGCAGGTCCACCGCCCCGAAGGTCACCGCGGGGAGCTTGGTGTCGGTGGTGGAACCGCCGCCCAGCTGGTCGCTTCCGGTCCGGGTGATGGAGTCCAGCCACAGCGTCGCATTGCCGTCGCCGGCGACCGGCATGGTCTCGTTCAGCGCCCAGGAGTCCACCGTCTTGTAGGCCGAGGCGGCCGGGGAGTACTGCTGGGTGGTGATCCCGGTCAGCCGGACCGTGGAGAACATCGACGGGGCGTGCTGGCTGCACGAGGTGGTGGAGGTGCACACCAGGTCGTACGGGACGTCGGGCCAGTTGGCCTTGGTGGTGGAGCTCAGCGGGGAGCAGCTGCTCGCACCCAGCACACAGCGGTCGCCGGTGGTGAAGAGCACCTTGTCCGGGACGGTGCCGTAGGCGCCGCCGTCGGTGAAGCCGTAGTCGACATGGTCCAGGTGGGAGTCGCGGACATAGGACACCGGGGTGGTGGCGTTGCCCGCCCCGTACTTGTTGGTGTCCTGCTTGTAGTAGTACGCCATGGCGTTGCCGTGGAGGTCCTTGACGTAGTCGAGGTTCCAGCGGTACGCCATCGTGCAGTACGAGGTCGAGAAGGTCGACTTGTAGCAGGGGTCGCCGGAGTGTGCGGCGTACACCCGCTGCGAATCGACGGAGTTGGTGGTGGTCTTGCCGGAGGCCCAGCCGGGCAGCTCGTTGCGGCCGAAGGAGTAGACCGCGCCGTCGCGGGTGGTGACGGTCCAGTAGTCGGTGTTGTAGGTGCCCGATCCGTTGCCGGAGTCGGTGACGTGCTTGACCACCTCACCGTTGTCGTCGGTCGGGGTGTAGGTCTGCTTGGCGGCGTCGTACACCAGGGAGTTGGACGAGCCGTTCAGCGACAGGGTGAGGATCTCCCCGTCCCAGCACTCGTCGGAGGTGGACGTCGGTGCGTCCTTGCCCTCCGGCTGGTCCGAGCAGGGGATGTAGGAGCGCTCGATGTACGACTGCGGGGTCGACCAGCCGTCGCCCACCCAGGAGGACTGCGCCTGGACGGCGGAGGTCTGGCCGTCGACCGAGCCGGAGTCGTAGCCGAGCTCGATCTTGGGGACCAGGTCGGAGACGGCGGGCGGGGTGACGATCGGGTAGCTGTAGGTGAACGAGCCGTTGGAGCTGCCACCGGACCAACTGCCCGACGGGCTCAGCGTGGTGGCGCTGTAGTTGCCCGACGGGCCGCCGCCGTCACCGCCGCCGGTGCCGCTGACCGCGGCCAGCACCATCACCTCGGCGGCCGGCGACGCCGTGGCCGTGCTCAGCGACCGGGCCGCGGCGGTCCCGGCCGCGGCGGGGGTGGCCGCGGCGGGCGCGGTGAGCGGGACGTTCGCCGAGAGGGTCTTGGCCCCGGCGTTGTTCCTGGACGCCAGCGGGGTCTGGGTGCGGCACTCGGCGAGCTGGGGGGTGGTCAGAGCGCAGGCGGGGAGGCGCACCAGGTGCAGACGGCCGCCGTAGCCGGCTCCGTAGGCCTGGGCGAAGCCGGAGTAGTCCAGGCTCAGCTGCGCGGAGCCGGAGCCCTTGCGGGTGCCGCCCGGGGTCACCGAGAGCAGCACCCCGTCCACGCCCGCCTTGGAGGCTGCGCTCTGCGGCTGGACCGCGACGTCCACCGCGGCGGGACCGGCGTAGGCACCGCGCCGGGGGCGGACGGCCCGTACCGAGACCGGGACGGAGGTGGACCCGGCCGCCACGGCCGGCGCACCGTCAGCGCCCTGCACCGGCAGGGCTGCCGAGGCCGGCTGCGGGAAGCGCACAGCGGTGGGGTGGTAGGTCCTGGTCGCCGCCGAGTGCGGCTTGCCGGTGCGGGTCTGCACCGACCGTACGTCCTTGACCGACGGCGTTTTCGCTGTCTGAGGCGCCGCGGCGACCTCTTGGCCGGGTCTGGACGCCGCGGTGGACGGCGCCACCGCGACCACCAGTGAACCCGCACAGACGACCGCGATCCATGCGGCCCTCGCTGCGGCGCGCCTGCGGCGCGCTCCGACTTCCCGTCCCATAAGGCGGATCCCACTCCCCCAAAGCCAGCCGCGCGAAAACGCGCAGGGATGCACAGGACCGGCGCATGCCTCAGCGGCAGCACTCCGGACGGGCCCCACCCTCACATGTCCGGCTGCCATGGACGGGTCATGCCTTGGCAAAGATCGTTTAGCCAAAATCGACGAAAGCGATCATAAGCTGGCGAAAGCAAGCGGTGATCCCCATCACAGTTCTGACTGTCTGCCAACTCTCTTTCTAGCGTTGGCAGCCAGCCGTGCTTGTTGGGCATCTTCACGAAAGCGAGCCGTTTGTGTCCGCCTCTCCACCGCTCCGCCGCGTCCTACGACGCGCGGTCAGCGCCGGTACCACCCTGGGCCTGGTGATAGCCGGATCGACCACCGTGGTCGCCGCACTCGCACCCACCCCCGCCGCCGCGGCGACCGCGGCACCCTCGGCGCCCCAGGACCTCACCACAGGTCAGGCGGTCGCCCGGGCCACCGCGACCGGCAAGCCGGTCCGGGCCGACGCGGCGACCACCGAGGACAGCACCCTCACCGCCAACCCCGACGGGACCCTGACGCTCAATCAGTCCCTCGCGCCGGTGCGCAAGTGGTCCGGATCGTCCTGGGTCGACCTCGACCCGACGCTGAAGCGCAACGCCGACGGCTCGATCACCACCACGCAGACCAGCAGCGGTCTGACCCTCTCCCCCGGCGGCGCGGGACCGCTGGCCACCCTGGCCGACCGCGGCCGCAGCCTGGCCCTGACCCTGCCGATGGCGCTCCCCGAGCCGGTGCTCTCCGGCCCGACCGCCACCTACCCGGACGTCCTCCCCGATGTGGACCTGGTGGCCACCGCGGACGCGCAGGGATCGCTCTCCGAGGTGCTGGTCGTCAAGAGCGCGGCAGCGGCTGCAAACCCGACGCTGAAGTCGCTCACGCTCGCCACCTCCGCCAAGGGGCTCCAGATCGACTCGGACGCCGCGGGCAACATCACCGCCCGTGACGCCCACGGTCCCGTGTACACCGCCCCCGCCCCCACCATGTGGGACTCGGCCAAGCACGCCGCCGCCGGCCTGGCACAGCGGTCCGCCCGGTCCGCCGCCGGACCGGCCGGGGACACCGCCGCATCCGGCGCGGCGCAGCCCGGCACCGCGGAGGTCGACCCCGCCAACGGCGAGCCGGTCGCCTCCTCCGCCGCCGGCCCCGGCGAGGCCGCGCATGTCGCCCCGATCGCGGTGCAGACCGGCACCCACGACATCAGTCTGACGCCCGACGCCTCACTGCTGACCGGCGGCGGGACGACCTACCCGGTCTACATCGACCCGACGCTCAACTTCGTGGCGCCGTCGGCCTCCAGCAGCCTCCAGGGCTGGACGTACACCAACTCGTACTACTCCGACAGCAGCTTCTGGAAGACCTCCGACGCCACCGGCCTGCGGGTGGGCTACAACGACTGGGAGAGCCCGTTCTACAAGGCGCGCGCCTACCTCCAGATCAGCGTGCCCTCGAAGATCTTCGGCAGCACCACCAAGGTGCTCTCCTCGCAGCTGAACATCACCGAGACCTGGTCGGCCTCCTGCACGGCCAAGGAGGTGCAGCTGGTGAAGACCGGCTCCGTCTCCTCCTCGACGACCTGGAGCAACCAGCCCGCGCTCGGCAGCGTGGTCGACTCCCAGACGGTGGCCCACGGCTGGAGCTCCTCCTGCCCCGCCAAGGGCGTCGGCTTCGACATCTCCGGGCCCATGCAGACCGCTGCCACCGGCAGCACCTCCAGCCTCACCTTCGCGCTGAAGGCCAGTGAGACCGACGACCTGGCCTGGAAGAAGTTCCAGCCCAGCTCGACCTCGGTGTCCACCACCTATGACATCCCGCCGGACACCCCCAGCTCGCTGAGCACCTCGCCGTCCACCTCGTGCAGCCACGCGGTGACCGTCGGGGACGGCAATGTGACCCTGTACGCCAAGGTCACCGACAAGAACGGCGGAGTGGTCGGCGCCACCTTCACCGCCAAGAACCACGCCACGGGAGCCACCCTCGGCACCCCCAGCGACCCCAACAGCCTCAACACCAACTCGGGCAGCACACTGTCGTACAAGCTCGCCGAGGCGACCCTCAAGGCGTCGTCCGGCAGCAGCCCCATGACGGTGGACTGGACGGTCAAGGCCAGCGACGGCAAGTACACCGGCGGCACGGCCAGTTGCAGCTTCGTCTTCGACCCGACCCGCCCGGGCTCCCCGGACGCGGACGTGCCCCCGGGGGCCGTGATCGGCACCCGTACCACGGTGGCCATCACCTGCAAGGCCGCCGACGGCTGCATCGGGACCACCCCGGGCAGCTATGAGGTGCAGCTCAACGGCGGTGCGCCGCACAGCATCGCCGCCGACAGCGCGGGCAACGCCACCGTGGCGATCACCCCCAGCCGGCGCACCAACGTGGTGACGGTCACCGCGCTCTCCCCGGGCGGCAACTACGGCCCCAGCCCGGCCGTGGTCACCTTTGACGCGGCCCCCGCGGCCGTACCCGCCGACGGCGACCTCACCGGCGACGGCCTGCCCGACCTGCTGACCGTCGGCAAGCAGAACGGCCTGCCGTCCGGGCTCTGGCTGGCTCCCGGCCAGACCACCGCCGCCGCGGGCGTCGCGGTGTCGGGCATCGCCGACATCGGCGTCTCCGGCACCGGGGTCAACACCAGCGGCAGCGCCGCCGACTTCGACGGCACCCAGGCGATCACCGGCATGTTCACCGGCGCCGCGGGCAGCGGGCTCCAGGCCGTGCTGGACTACGACCCGGCCACCGGCGCCGGCTCGGTCATCGACACCAACGGCGACGGCAGCCCGCTGGCACCGACGGCCGGCAACCAGACCACCGTGATCAAGGACAATCTGTTCGACCCGTACGGCAACAGCCCCCTCCAGGTGGCCAACGCCGGGCACACCTACACCCCCGGCGGCACCCTGCCGGACCTGATCGGGGTCTCCGGTGACGCCGCCGACGGCTACAGCCTGGTGCTGTACGGCGTCTTCGGCGACAGCGTCGGGCAGTTCCTCTCCTGGCCGCTGACCAATGCGTCGCCGGACGGCACCAAGGACTGGGACCAGTGGACCATCGCCACCACCCAGCTGCCCGGCGGCACCGCGATGTTCCTGTGGAACAAGTCCACCGGCGACCTCCAGCTGTGGGAGGACCTCAAGCACAACCAGGACACCGACGGCACCGACTCGCTCGGCTACACCGCCTACACCCTCGCCGCCGGCACCTGGAACAAGGGCACCGCGACGACCCTGCAGGCCGCCGACATCAACGGTGACGGCACCCCGGACCTGTGGACCACCACCGGCAGTGCGGCCAGCAAGGCCAATCTGGTGAAGAACCTCAACGCCGACTCCCACACCGGGGTCGTCACGGCCTCCGCCGCCGCCACCCTCACCGCCCCCGGCCACAGCTGGCCGCTGGACCAGGACAGCGACGGCAACGCGGACGGCACCATCGCCACCGTCAACGACACCGTCGGGACCCTGGCCCTCACCGGCAACGCCGGCGCCAGCTGGGGCACCGGTGACGACCTGCGCAACCCGGACGCCAACCTGGACGGCACCAGCGGCGCGCTGACCGCCTCCGGACCGGCGCTCTCCAGCAACACCGCGTTCACCGTGTCCGCCTGGGTCAACCCCGACGCGCTCGGCGGCACCGCGGTCTCGCAGGACGCCACCAAGGCCGACGGCTTCCAGCTGTACTCCGACTCGGCCAGCGGCACCTGGAGGTTCTCCATGCCGCAGACCGACGCCGCGAGCCCGGTCCTGGACACCGCCAGCGGCACCGCCGTCCACGCCCATGTCGGCGCCTGGGCCCATCTGGTCGCCACCTACGACCCGTCGGGCTCCCGGATGTCGCTCTACGCCGACGGCATCCTGCTGGGCACCGCGACCCACACGGCGACCAGCTGGAACGCCACCGGCAAGTTCACCGTCGGCCAGGTGCTCTCCAACGGGGCCCACACCGGGTTCTTCAACGGCCAGCTCGACGACGTCCAGACCTGGACCAAGGCGCTGACCGCCGCCCAGGTCGCCGGGCTCGACGGGACCACCGCGGCCGCCAAGCCCTCGGGAACGCTGGCCTCCAAGGTCTCCGGCATGTGCGCCGACGACCCCAGCGGCACCCTCACCAACGGCACCAAGATGCAGATCTACACCTGCAACGGCACCCCCGCGCAGAACTGGACCTTCTACCCGGACGGCACCGTGCGCCCGGACACCCACAGCGCGACGTGCGTGGACGTCACCGGCGGCGCAACCGCTGCCGGCACCCTCATCCAGCTGTACGGCTGCAACGCCACCGCCTCCCAGCAGTGGCAGACCCTGGCCGACGGGCAGCTGATGAACCCGCACTCGGGGCTCTGCCTGGCCGACCCCGGGAGCTCCACCACCATCGACACCCAGCTCCAGCTCGCCGCCTGCAACAGCGGCACCGCAGTGACCTGGACGCTGCCCAAGACCGGCCCGGTGAACCACTGGCTGCTGAACGAGTCCACCGGCACCAGTGCCCATGACTCCGCCGCCTCCAACGACCTCACCACGACCGGTGGGGCCACCTGGGGCAGCAGCACGGACAGCACCGGCCGCAGCATGCCCGCCGCCACCCTCAACGGCACCACCGGCGGGATGGAGACCAAGGGCTGGGGCGTCGACACCACCGGCAGCTTCACGGTCTCGGCCTGGGTCAGGCTGAACAACCTGACGGCCAATCAGGACATCGCCTCCCAGGGCGGTACCACCTTCTACGCCTTCGACCTCTACTACTCCAGCTCCTACAACTCCTGGATCTTCAACCGCGCGGCCACGGACGCCGCCAGTCCCACCCTCACCAGGGCCAAGTCCATCGACGGCGGGGTGACCCCGGTCGCCAACACCTGGACCCAGCTCACCGGCGTGTACGACGCCACCACCGACCCGGCCAAGCCCGTGCTGCGCCTCTATGTCAACGGCGCACTGACCAGCACGGTCGCCTACACCGACACCGCCTGGGACGCCCGGGGACACCTGGACATCGGCCACTCCCACACCAACGGCGTCTGGAACAGCTTCGTGGGCGGCTCCATCGCCGACGTCCAGCGCTACAACCGCCCCCTCACCGACGCCGAGGCCTACTCCGGGTACGCCACCGGCACCGACGCCGGCATCCCGTCCGGCCACTGGCGGCTCGACGACGGCAGCGGCACCACCGCGGCCGACGCGGTCGGGCTCCACGACGCCACCCTGAACGGCACCGGCACCTGGAGCACCGAGCACAACGGCTCCCTGGCGCTGGACGGCGCGACCGGGTACCTGGACACCGCAGGACCGGTCCTGGACACCACGCGCAGCCTCACGGTCTCCGCCTGGGTCAAGCTCAACGACACCGCGGCCAACAGCACCTTCCTGGGACAGGACGGCGTCCACGGCAGCGGTTTCCAGCTCTACTACTCGACCGCCTACGGCTGGACCTTCAACCGGCATGTGTCGGATGTCGTCGGCCCGGTGATCACCCGCTCCTACACCGGCACCGCCGCCGTGAGCACCGGCGTCTGGACACATCTGACGGGTGTGTACGACGACAGCTCACGGACCGTCCAGCTCTTCGTCAACGGGGTCGCGCAAGGAACCCCCGTCTCCTTCACCACCCCCTGGTCCGCCGGCGGCAACTTCCAGATCGGCCGCCGCTGGGCAGATGACGCCTACGCCGAGTACGCCAACGGCTCGGTGTCCGACGTGACCGTCTGGAACAGCGCCCTGACCCCGACCCAGATCGCCCACCTGGGCTGATCCGATCCGCACCGGACGGCTCCGGCAGGGCCCCCGCCCTGCCGGAGCCGTCGCGTTCCCGGCCCGGCCCGGGTCCGGTCCGAACGGCTGTTCCCAGCAGAGCGCCCGGGCCGGTCCGGCAGCAGTCCCGGACCCCGCCACGGGTGGGTTGCGGCGGCTCCCGAACCCCCTCGAACAAGCTCTTCTGACTGCCGAAAAGGGCATCGAACATCTGCCCTACACCCTCCAGGGCGACCGGCCGTCCGAGCCTCTTCCGACCCCCCGTGCGGCCCATTCCCGACCCGGCCGCCGTCCACCGGTATGACTGTCCGACAGATCGCTCGACGACCTTGCCGGCTCGGCACTTTGACCATATCTCCACATCGGACCGAAGCAGGCGTCAGAGGCATTCCCGCAGGTCCCGGCGGGTGACGGGCCGTCCGCCGGAGGCCCTGATGCGCCGACACACCCTCTGGGCCAGATGGCACAGCCGTCGCGCGACCACCACCGACATCTGATTACGGTGAGGGGGCTCGGGGATCGGAACTCTTCGTAAGGTGTGAACAGTATGTCTCTGCGTTTCTCGCGTATCGCCGGCACCGCTGCCCTCGCGGCTGCGGCCACCGTTCTCCCCTTCGCCGGCACCGCGTTTGCGGGCGGCGGGGAGAACTACGGAGGGGGCGGCGGCGGCGGCCACTACAGCCGCGGCGGCCACCACAGCTCCCACTGGGAGCGCAGCTGGTACTACTGCCAGGACGACGCCATCTTCAGCAGCATCTTCGGTGGCGGCTGCAACGACCGCGGGCGCTTCGGCCGCGGCATCGGCGGTCTCGGCGGCTTCGGCGGCTTCGGCCTCGGTCGCGGCTTCATCTGACGGCCGGTTCCCCTCCAGGACACCTACAGGCGGCCGGCGGCCCCGACTCCTCGTCGGGCCCGCCGGCCCTGCCATGTCCGGCGGGTCCGCCGCTGCGGCGGTGCCCGGCCCCTCCGGTCCGGCGACCGCCGGTTCACCCGGGCGCCGGCAGACAGGCGGCCAGGCCTTCGGCGGCGAGGTGGGACGGACCGGCCGCCAGCGGTCCGCGAGCGGACCGGAGCACCGGGCCCGGCCGCGGACGTCGTCGACGAGCAGGACCCCGGAGGTCCAGCGCTTCTTCCGCACCATGGGCGCCGACCCTGTCGCCGGCCTCGACCAGGCCGGGATGCGGACATCCACCGGGCGGTGGACGGGCAGGTAGTCCCGCGGTACTACCCGCCGCCCGCAGATCGCACCCGGGTACCACGGTTGCCGCCGCTCCCCCTCCTAGCGTTGCCGGTGAGGCGGACCGGGAGGGCCCGGCGCCCGGGCGTGAGGGAAGAACCGATGATCGAAGCGCATCAGCTGACCAAGCGGTACGGGGAGAAGACGGCGGTGGACCGGCTGGACTTCACGGTCCGGCCCGGCACCGTGACCGGCTTCCTGGGCCCCAACGGCGCCGGCAAGTCGACGACGATGCGGATGATCGTGGGGCTGGACGCCCCGACCAGCGGTTCGGTGACCGTCAACGGCCGCCGCTACGCCGAGCACACCTCTCCGCTCCAGGAGGTCGGGGCGCTGCTGGAGGCGAAGTCGATCCACCCGGGCCGCTCCGCGTTCGACCACCTGATGGCCCAGGCGTACACCCATGGCATCCCGCGCCGCCGGGTGGACGAGGTCATCGAGCTGACCGGACTCCAGGGCGTGGCCAAGAAGCGGGCCGGTGCCTTCTCCCTCGGCATGGGCCAGCGGCTGGGCATCGCGGCCGCACTGCTGGGCGATCCCGCCACGATCATGCTCGACGAGCCGGTCAACGGACTGGACCCCGAGGGTGTGCTGTGGATCCGCAACCTCCTCACCGGGCTGGCCGCCGAGGGCCGTACGGTCTTTGTCTCCTCGCATCTGATGAGCGAGATGGCACTGGTCGCCGACCATCTGATCGTCGTCGGGCGCGGCAGGCTGCTGGCCGACACCACCGTGGAGGACCTGGTGCGCCAGGCCGGCAGTGACACGGTGAAGGTGGTCAGCGCCGACCCGGCGCGGCTGCGCGAGGTGCTGGCCGGCCCCGGTGTGGAGATCACCGGCGCCGCGGGCTCCGAGGAGCTCCAGGTGGTCGGTCTCTCCGCCCGCTCGATCGGGACCACGGCCGCCGAGCACGGCATCGCCGTCTTCGAGCTCACCCCCTCCAGGGTCTCCCTGGAGGAGGCCTTCATGGATCTGACCAAGGACGCCGTGGAGTACCACGGTTCCACCGAGACCTCCGGGAGGGCAGCATGACCACCGTCGCTCCGACTCCGACCCCTGCGACCGCCCCCGCCCCGGCCGCACGCCCGACGTACCGGGTGAGCGGACCGCGGGTGCTGCGCGCCGAGTGGGCCAAGCTGTGGTCCCTGCGCTCCACCTGGATCACCCTGGGCCTGGCACTGCTCTTCGTGGTGGCCTTCGGACTGATCGCCTCGGCGCACTACAAGTCCAATATCACCTCCGGCCGTCACCTGGACCGGGACTTCGCCGACGCCACGGCGGTCAACCTGTCCCTGTTCGGGACCAGCTTCGGGCAGTTGGCGCTGGGCGTCCTGGGGGTGCTGGTCACCGCGGGCGAGTACTCCACCGGGATGATCCGCTCCACCCTGGCGGCGGTCCCGCGCAGGCTCCCGGTGCTCTGGTCCAAGGCCGGGGTCTACGGAGTGGTCGCGCTGCTGGTCGGCACGGTGGGTGCGTTCGTCGCCTTCCTGATCGGCAGCGGCATCGTCTCCGGGACACCCGCGGCACTGTCGCTCTCCGACGCCGGCGTGCTGCGCAGCCTGCTCGGCGCCGGGCTCTACCTCGGCCTGGTCGCGGTGATCGGCACCGCTCTGGGCGCCCTGCTGCGCTCGGTGGCGGGCGGCATCTCGGTCCTGGTCGGCGCGCTGATGCTGGTACCCGGTCTGATCTCGCTGCTGCCCACCTCCTGGCAGGACAACATCAGTCCGTATCTGCCCAGCATCGCGGGCGAGTCGATGTTCGCACTGCACCACGACGCCAACACCCTGACGCCCGGCGCCGGTCTGCTGGTCTTCCTCGGCTGGACCCTGCTGGCCCTGGCCGGTGCCGCGTACCGGCTGGTGCGGACCGACGCCTGACGACGGCGTGACGGCGGTCCTCCGCCCCGCCGGTGCGGCACCCGGATCGACCGGGTGCCGCACCGGCGTCTCTTCACCCACCCTGGACAGGTGACCCCCATGAGCACAGACGACACCGCGCTCCTCGGGCTGGACCCCCTGTGGGGTCATCCCCTGGTGGCCCGGCTGGCCCGCGGGTGGCAGCGGCTGCGCAGGGCGGACCAGGACCGGCCATGGGTGCTGGACACCGCCGTGGTGGTCGTGGTGGTGCTGCTGTTCTGTCTGCCGCAGCTGGTGCACCACAGCGGCCAGCACGAGGACGAGGTCCGTTTTGTCCGGTTGCCTGTGGGCAGTGTGCTGGCTCTCCAGGCCGGGCTGGTGCTGCCGCTGCTGTGGCGGCGCAGGGCTCCGTTCGCGGCCTTCTCCGTGGTGGTGGCGGTGTTTGTGCTCCAGTGGGCGCTGGGTCCGCCGCTGCACGCCGACATCGCCCTGATCATCGCCCTGTACAGCCTGGCGCTGCACGGCAGCCTGCGAAAGCTGACCTGGGCCTGTGCGCTCACCGGTGGTGCGCTGCTGCTGGTGGCCGCACGGGTATCGGTCGCGGTCAGTCTGCTGGAGGCGCTGTTCTTCCTGTTCAGCACCGTGACCGCGGCCGTCGCCCTGGGTCTGGCGGTACGGATCCGGCGGGCCCAGCTCGCCGCGCTGCGGGACCGCGCGGCCCGGCTGGAGATCGAACGCGACCAGCGCAGCAGACTGGCCGCCGCCGCCGAGCGCACCCAGATGGCCCGTGAGATGCACGACATCATCGGCCACAACCTCTCCGTGATCATCGGCCTCGCGGACGGCGGGGCCTATGCGGCCGACGTGGCCCCCCAGCGCAGCAAGGAGGCCCTGGAGCTGATCGCCGGCACCGGCCGGCAGGCACTGCGCGAGCTCCGCCGGATGCTGGGGGTGCTCCGCGAAGCCCCGGAGGCTCCCGAACTCACGCCCCAGCCGGGCATCGCCGACGTGGACGCGCTGTGCGCCCGGATCCGCGCGGCCGGACCCCAGGTCGTCTACCGGTCCGGCGGTGACATGGAGTCGCTCGACCGCGGGGTGCAGCTGGCGGTCTTCCGTATCGTGCAGGAGGCGCTGACCAACACCCTCAAGCACGCGGGCACCGACACCCGGGCGCATGTCATCCTGACCGTCGACGGGCAGGTCATCCGCCTTGTCGTCGAGGACACCGGTCCGGCCGGCGGCGCCCGCCACCCGGCGACGGCCAACGAGGAAGGTCATGGACTCAGCGGTATGAGAGAACGGGCAGCCCTCTACGGCGGGACGGTCGCCGCCGGCCCCCGGCCCGGCGGCGGATGGATCGTCGAGGCCGTGCTGGACGCCGCCCCGCTGCCCGACCCGGCAGGCGGTGCGGCATGACCACCGTGCTGATCGTGGACGACCAGCCGCTTCAGCGGCTCGGCTTCCGGATGCTGCTGGAGAGCACACCCGACACCGAGGTCGTGGGCGAGGCCGGGCACGGCGCCGAGGCGGTCCGCAAGGCCGCCGAGCTGAGCCCCGACGTGGTCCTCATGGACGTACGGATGCCCGGGATGGACGGCATCGAGGCCACCCGCCGGATCGTCGCCACCGGTGGGCGCTCCCGCGTCCTGGTCCTCACCACCTTCGACCTCGACGAGTACGCGTACACCGCGCTGCGGGCCGGAGCCAGCGGCTTCCTGCTCAAGGATGCCCTCCCCGAGGAGCTCCTCGCCGGCATCCGCGCGGTCGCCGGTGGCGACGCCGTCATCGCCCCCGGCCTCACCCGGCGCCTCCTCGACGCCTACGCCCACCACCTGCCCGGCCGACCGCCCGGGGAGGAGCTGCCCGACGACCCCAGGCTGCGCAGCCTCACCGAGCGGGAGCGGGAGATCCTGGTCGCCATCGGGCAGGGCTGGACCAACGGTGAGATCGCCGAACGGCTGGTGCTGTCGGAGTCCACGGTGAAGACGCACATCGGCCGGGTCCTGGCGAAGATCGGCGCCCGGGACCGGGTGCAAGCCGTGATCTTCGCCTATGACCTGGGTCTCGCCCGCCCTATCGGGCCCGGCTGACAAGCGGCCGCGACGCCCCGCCCCGGCGGGGCACCGGACCGTCGGCTGCCTGCGGGAACCGGCGAGCCGATAGGTAGGCTTCAATGACACCCGCAGCGAGAGGCAACCACGCATGGCCAAGACGCCCAAGGAGCCGCTCAATGCGCTGCTCCACCTGACCGGTGTGAGCCGCACCTACGGCGAACGGCAGGTTCTGCACCCCGTCAGCCTGAAGCTCGCCGCCGGTCAGTGCGTGGCCCTGCTGGGCCACAACGGATCCGGCAAGTCGACCCTGCTGCGGATCGCGGCCGGCCGCGAGCGGCCGACCAGCGGCACCGTCCGCTTCGACGGCATACCCATGGACGAGAACGACCCGCGGATCCGGTCCAGGGTGGCCGTGGTCGGCGACACCGTCGCCTGCTACCCCGACCTCTCGGTGCGCGAGCACCTGCTGCTGGTGGCGGTCGCCCACGGTGTCGCGGACGCCCACGCCTGGATCGAGCACGTCCTGGCCGACCGGGGACTGGCGGAGCGGGCCGACGCGCTCCCCTCGGCGCTGTCCTCCGGGCAGATGCAGGCGCTGCTGCTGGCCTGTGCGATGGTCCGGCCCCGGGATCTGCTGCTGCTCGACGAACCCGAGCAGCGGCTCGACCCGGACGCCCGCCGTCAGCTCGCGGGGCTGCTGAAGGCCGAGCTCGCGGACGGCGTCGCGGTTCTGCTGGTCACCCACCACACCGACCTGGCACTGGAGGTCGCGGACCGGGTGCTGGTGCTGGAGGACGGCAAGGTCCTGGCCAAGGGCTCCCCGCAGAGCGTCCTCTCCGGCAGCCTTCGGGGAGTCGGCCGGTGACCGACCAGACCGCTCCGCCGCCCACCGGCCTGCTGCCCCGCCCTGCCGACGAGTGCGACCTCGACGCCCCCGACCGGAGCGATCCGCCGTCCGAGTGGACCGCCGACGACGACTGGACCGACGAGGCACTGGCCCTGCTGCGGGCCATGCGTGCCCCGCACCGCCGCAACCGCGCCGGCCAGATCGGCTTCACCGTCTACTGCGTCCTGATGATCCTGGTCGTCTGGGGTGTGACCCCGAGCTTCGGACTGCTGCTGCAGTCCTCGATGGGCGCCGACTACACCGGCCACGGCCCCGCGCTGCTCGCCGCCCTCCCGAGCGGTGTCGCCGCCGCGTCCCTCGCCACCCTGCTGCTGGCCGCCCGCGACGGGCTCTGGCGAGGACCCGTGATACCACCCAGGCCCACGGCGGACTGGCTGCTGCCGCAGCCCGTCCAGCCCAGGCGGGTCCTGCGCCCCTGGTTCTGGCTGTCCTGCGCACTGACGGCCGTCCCTGGAATCGTGGCCGCGTGCGGCGCCATGGTCGCCCTCGGGCTGACCACCCGAACCGGACTCCTCGCGGCGTTCGGCTGGTGCGTGCTCGGCGGGGTCTGCGTGCCGCTGCTGGCCACCTGCGCGGGCCTGGCGGTGGAGCTGCACGACCGGGTCGCCCGGCAGGTCCGCAGGTTCACCCCCGTCCTGACCGTGGCCGTGCTCCTGCTCGTCGCCCAGAGCGTCCTGGCGGCGCAGGGGCACCGGGTGCCCTGGCTGGAACGTGCAGAGATGTGGTCCGGGCCCTGGGGCTGGGCGGGCCTTGCCGCACTCGCCCCGACGCCCGGGGCCCAGCCGGGGTCCTGGCCCGCCGCCGTACTGCTGGTCCTCCTCACCGCAGCCGGTGTGGTGCTCGCCGACCGTGCATGCGGGAGTGTGCCGCCGGCCCGGCTGCGCGCCCGCGCCCGGACGGCAGCCGGGGTCCTGGCGGCGCTGAGGACCGTGGAACTGAGGTCCGCACGCCTCGCCATCACCAGTGCGTCGTCGGGCCCGGCCCCGCGGCGCCTGGGGCTGCCCGCGCCGCGCGCCGCCTGGCTTGCAGTGCCGTGGCGCGACACCCTCGCGCTGCTGCGCGCCCCCGCCCGGCTGGGTCGCGCGGTGCTGCTCGCCGTGCCCGCCACGCTCTGCGCGTTCCTGGTCCACTCCGCCACCGGCGTCCTCCCCTGGGCGGGCACGGCTCTCGCGCTGGTCTTCGGCTACCTGGCGGTGGCGCAGCTGCTGGAGCCCGCCCGGATCGAGACCGATGACGTCCGGCGGGCCTCCTGGTCGCCCTATCCGTTCGCCGAGCTGATGCTGCGGCACACGATCGTGCCCGCAGCTTCCGGGATCCTCCTGGGAGCGGTGTGCGCGGGGGCCGCCGTGCTGTCCGGTGCGGGATCCCAGGCATGGCTGGCGCCCGCCGCCGTTCCCGCCCTGGTCGGTGCCGGGCTGGTCAACGCCTGCCGAGGCGTGATCCGCCAGGATCTGATGATGGGCCCCACCAGCCAGACGCCGGGCTCCGGCAGCCTCGGGCCCTTCCTGTTCGCCGCCTGGTACGCGTCCGGGCCTGCGGTGGCCGTGGCCGTCCTCACCGTGCCGTTCGCCCGAGCCCTGACCAGCGGTTCGGCCTCGGCCGTCCTCACTGCCGCGGTGTGGAGCGCCGCGCTGGGCGCAGCACTGCTGTGGTGGGGCCGCGAACGCGCCGGGAAGCTGACCGTCAGGGCCCGGCCTTCGGAGGGGAACACCGCGAGGGCCTGAAGCCGACGGGTGGCGGGGGCGGGCGGCGGCCGTCGCCCGCCCCCGCCCGAGGCCGCGATCGGGGTTGCCTGTCGGCGACTTGTCAATTCTCCTGTTACGCACCATGGCGCTCCGGGGAGCGGTATGCCAGGCTCCGCTTCTGAGTCGGGTGCGGCGGAGGGACAGGCGATGACCGACCAAGATCATCTACAGGGGTGCGCCTCGGACATCCCGGGCCCAGGCCCCGGCCGCGGTCCTGGCCGCGAGGGGATGGGGCGGCGGCGGTTTCTGGGGTATGTGCTGGCGGGCACCACCCTGACCGTGGCGGCGCAGCTCGGCGAGTCCGCCCTCGCACCCTCGGAGGCGGCCGCAGCCGTCCCGTCGCTCCCTGAGCCGTCCGAGCTCTACGATCTCAACGATCTGCTCACCGACGCGGCACTGCCGACCGCGAACCTGATCAGCATCACCATCGGCACCGACGGCACGGCCTCCTTCGCCCTGCCGCGCGCCGAGGTCGGGCAGGGCGTCACCACCTCCAGCGCGATGCTGATCGCCGAGGAGCTGGACATCCCCCTGGACAAGGTCCGTGTCACGCTCGCGGACGCACGGCCCGAGCTGCTCTTCAACCAGCTCACCGGCGGGTCCAACACCACCGTCTCCACCTTCACCCCGATCCGGGTGGCGGCGGCCGTCGCCCGCGGCCGGCTGCTGGAGGCGGCGGCGGCGGAGTTCGGGGAGGCGGTGTCCGGGCTCACCGCGCACGCGGGTGTCATCACCTCGGCGGGTGGCAGCAGCATCACCTACGGCGAGCTGGCCGTGAAGGCCGCGGCACTGACCACCCAGCCGGTCCCGGTGACGCTCAAGCCTCCGTCGCAGTTCGAGGTCATCGGCAGCCCGCAGAGCCGGATCGATGCGCTCGACGCGGTGACGGGCCGCAAGCAGTTCGCCATGGACCTGGACATCCCGGGCGCGCTGCCCACCATGGTCTGCCGTCCGCCCACCATCAACGGGACGGTCCGTTCGGTGCAGAACCTGGCGGAGGTCCGGGCGATGCCGGGCATCACCGGTGTCGCGACCGTCTCGACCGGGGTCGCGGTCCGCGGGCGGACCTTCGGCCAGTGCATCGACGCCGTCCGGGCGCTCCAGGTGACCTGGGGGCCGGGCACCGAGGACGGGGCCTCGGACGCCACCGTGCTCAAGGAGCTGCACAACGCGGAGCTCCCGCTGGTCGTACCGCCGCTGGACCTGCTGACCAAGGCCGTCGACGCCCGCTTCACCTTCCACTTCGCCAGCAACAGCGCGCTGGAGCCCAACTGCGCGATCGCCGACGTCAGGGCCGACCGGGCGGAGATCTGGGCCTCGCTCAAGTCACCGATCGTCGCCCAGGAGGCGATCGCGGCCGAACTCGGGCTGCCGCCCTCGGCCGTCACCGTGCATGTCACCCAGGGCGGCGGCTCCTTCGGGCGGCGGCTCTTCCATGATGCGGCCCGTGAGGCCGCGGAGATATCCAAGGTCATGGGCGTGCCGGTCAAGCTGATGTGGCACCGCACCGACGACTTCCGCCAGGGCCGGGTCCACCCGATGTCCACCTCCCGGGTCCGCGCCACCTATGCGCTCGGCAACGTCCTCACCTACGAGCAGCGCCATACCTCGGTCGCCACCGACTTCGGCCACGGGCTGGGCGAGATCATCACCTCGCTGGCGGCGAAGCTTCCCGTCGGCGGCCTCGGCTTCTCCGAGACCATCTTCGAGCTCAGCCAGCAGACCCCCTACAACCTCGGGGTCACCACCCAGCTGCTCAGCGAGGTCGACAAGGGCTTCAACACCGGCAGTATGCGCAATATCTACTCCCCCAACGTCCGCTGCGCGCAGGAGCTCGTCGTCGACCGGCTCGCCGCCGGGACGGGCAGGGATCCCTATGAGTTCCGCCGCGGGCTCCTCAAGGACGACCGGGCCAGGGCCGTTCTCGACAAGGTCGCGCAGGTCGGGTCCTGGGGCCGCGCCATGCCCGCGGGCACCGCGCAGGGAATCGCCCTCCACCCCGAGTACCACGCCTTTGTGGCCGTGCTGGCGGAGATCGACTGCCGCCCGCAGACCACCGGACGGCAGATCCCGGACGCCTACGCCGGCCCGCGCGTCACCAAGGTCGTCTGCGCCGTGGACGTCGGCCTCGCCGTCAACCCGCGCGGTCTTGAGGCCCAGATGATGGGCGGCATCATGGACGGCATCGCCATCACACTCAGCTCCGGCCTGCACCTGAAGGACGGCCACTTCCTCGAGGGCAGCTGGGACGAGTACTTCTACACCCGCCAGTGGAACACCCCGCCCGAGCTGCAGATCATCGTGATGCCGCCGACCACCTCAACCCCCGGCGGCGCGGGAGAACTGGCCGTGGCCGGAGCGATGGCCGCGGTCGCCTGCGCCTACACCCGGGCCACCGGCACCATGCCCACCTCCTTCCCGATCAACCACGACGGCCCCCTCGGCTTCGACCCGCTGCCCACCGTGCCCCCGATCCCCGCCTCGCCCACCGACGGTCTGAGCCGCGCCTACTAGGAGCAACCGTGCCCCGACACACCTTCGTCCTCAACGGCAGGCCGGTCACCGCGGACGTCGAGGACGACGTCCGGCTGCTGTGGGTGCTCCGCGACGTCCTGGGCGTCACCGGTCCCAAGTACGGCTGCGGACTCGGCGTCTGCCAGGCCTGCACCAGCCACATCAACGGCCGGGCCTTCAACCCCTGCTCGGTCCCGGTCAAGGACATCCAGCCGACCGACGAGGTCACCACCATCGAGGGCCTGCCCGCCACCGTCGGCCGGGAACTGCACCCCATGCAGGAGGCCTGGCTGGAGTACGACGTCGCCCAGTGCGGGTACTGCCAGCCCGGTCAGATCATGGCCGCCGTCGCCAAGGTCCGGCAGGCCCGTGCGGCAGGCCGCGAGATCGGCGACGCCGACTTCGACGAGATCCGCAACATCTGCCGCTGCGGCACCTACCACCGCATCCGTGAGGCGATCACGGCGGCGGCGCAGCAGTTCTGACGTTCCATCAGAACCAGTACGGCCGCCGGGGTGAGGTATCGGGGGCCCGGGGGCCGTCTCGGACTCGCCCCGATGGGCGCCGCCGCCGGCCCGGCCCGCTGTGCGCCGGCGGCGTCCCGAGGCGGCCTCCGGACGGCACAGGAGGACTGGTCCGCAGCTGCCCACCCACGCCCCTGACGGCCCCGACGGAGGTCCAGTGACGCCCGTCACACGACGATCGATTGTCCGGCCGCGGTCAGAGGGCTACCGTACTTGTTGATCACGGTCATGGCCTGCCGACCGGAGCCACCCGCCCCGCGGGCATGGGCTGCGGTCAGCGACACCGGCAGCACGGACGTCGTCCTGCCGCTACGGAGCCCCGAGGGGCCGAATGAATCGAGGGGGCGGACATGTGCGCACGGCACAGCGGTGGCGCGACACGTCCGCACGGGTCCTTCGATCTGCACGTCGCCCGTCGCCATGTGGACCTGATGCGGATGGACAGCGCCCTGTGTCCGGGCGCGACCCCGGGTTGCCGACAGGCGTGAACCCCGGCCGGCGCTGAGCTCGGGCCGCCCGCTCCGCCCTGCCGCTCGGCGCAGCCCTGCCTCCATGCGGTGCAGACGACCGCGGGACGCTGCACCGCCGGCCGTTCGGCACCCCAGCCCTGAGCCTCCGGCGCACACCGCCCTGCAGCGGCATGCCCGGCTACCGGACCGCCGCCGCCCGACTTCTGATGGATCGTCAGTTCTCGGACGCTGAATCACACCGGCCGTCGGAGCAGTGCTCCTGCGCCCGGCCTCCTCCCTCCCCGGTCTGCGCCGCAGCGCCCCGACCCTGGTGGGTCCTCCCCTGCACCCCCGAACCCCGGAACCGGCGATGCGTTCGCGCGCCGACGCCTGCCCTGCAGGCGTCACCTGCCGGATTCCGTCGACAACACCTGTCCGGTCCTGGACCTCAAGGAGTCTCACCATGCAGAAGAACACCCGTACCGCACAGCTGCTGGCGGTGGCGGCGACCACCGTTCTCGCGGCCGCACTCCCGGTGGGCGGGGCCTCGGCCGCAGCGTCGCCGAGCCCGGTGGTACCGCCGGTGACCGTCCTCACCGGCGACGCGCGGACCGGCAGCGGGGACCTCTTCGTCTCGCCCTATGTGCAGTCGGGCACGGGCGCCTACGCCAGCGGCGTGGAGATCCTCAGCCACGACGGCAGGAAGGTCGTCTGGTCCCACTCGGTGCCCGCCGGTGAGGAGGCCGCCGACTTCCGCAAGCAGACCTACCGGGGCAAGCCGGTGCTCACCTGGTGGCAGGGCACCGGGCTCGGCGGGCTCTCCCAGGGCGTCGGTTACATCTACGACGACCACTACCGGAAGATCGCCACGGTGAAGGCGGGGAACGGCTACTCCGCCGACGGCCATGAGTTCCTGATCACGCCTCGGAACACGGCGCTGGTCGTGTCCTACGCCGAGGAGACCGCCGACCTCACCTCCATCGGCGGCCCGGCCGACCAGAAGGTGATCGACGGGATCGTGCAGGAGATCGACATCCCCACCGGCAAGGTGCTGTTCCAGTGGAAGAGCAGCGACCATGTGCCCTATGCGCAGAGCGAGCAGCCGCTGCCGTCCTCGGCGAGCACGCCCTGGGACTGGTTCCACCTCAACGCCGTCACCCCCGACACCAACGGCGACCTGCTCATCGACGCCCGCAACACCTGGACCACCTATGCGGTGTCGCCGCGCACCGGCGCGATCCACTGGCGGCTCGGCGGCAAGGACAGCTCCTTCAAGCTGACCACCGCGCCCGGCCAGGTGCTGAACAGCGCCGGGAGGTTCTTCGCCTGGCAGCACGACCCGCAGCCGCTCGGCAACGGCCTCTACACCGTCTTCGACAATGAGTCCGCCGGGCTGGCCAACTCCGGGGCCGGGGCCGTCTCCGAGCTGCCGTACAGCCGCGTGGTCACCTTCCGCCTCGACCCCCGGACGCACCGGGCGACGCTGCTGCGCACCACCGATCAGCCGGACGGGCTCACCGCGCCGTCGCAGGGGAACGCGCAGACGCTGCGGAACGGCGACCTCGTCGTCGGGTGGGGATCGCTGCCGTATGTCTCGGAGTTCAGCCCCTCCGGGAAGCTGCTGTTCCACGCCCGCTTCCCGGAGGGGGTGAACACCTACCGGGCGTACCGCTTCGACTGGAAGTGACCCGTACGCGTCCGCCCCGGCCGGGCCCGCCTGCGACCATCGGTCTCGGCGGGCCCGGCCGGGGGCCGGGTCAGCCGACCAGGGCGGGTTCGCGCTTCTCCGCCAGGGCCTCCACGCCGAGCAGGTCGTCGGGGAGGGCGTCGGGCATCTCGGCGTCGAAGCGTGCCAGCCGCCGGATCCGCAGCGCACCCGCCACGACCAGCACCATGCCGACCGAGCAGAGCAGGAACATGAAGGCCACGCCCCGGCCCGGGCCCACGCCGACGATCGTGCCGGCCGTGGACGCCAGCGCTCCGTGCGGGGCGAGCAGACGGTTGAAGAACTCGGAACCGAAGGGTGCCACCAGTCCCATGCCGATCGGCAGGGTGGACCAGGCCACCAGCGTGTTCAGCGCGAAGACCCGGCCGTGGTAGCGGTAGGGGACCTTGAGCTGGACGATCGTCGAGTACACCGAGTTCATGATGGTCAGGAAGAACGTCAGGGCGAACGCCCCGGCGCCGATCAGCCAGAGCGAGGGCCGCAGGCTGACCAGGACACCGCCGGCGGCCATGCAGACCGTGGTGACCAGCACACCGTGGAACCGCCGGCTGCGCGGCCCGCCCCACAGCGCCATCGTCGTCCCGCCCAGCATCACACCCAGGCCGGTCACCACGGAGACGCGGCCCACGTCGGCGAGCGTGGCAAAGGAGAGCACCAGCGGGGAGACCAGGAGCAGCAGCGGGGAGAGGAAGATGTTGAGCACCGCGAAGAACGCCAGGATCGAGCGCAGTCCGCGGTCCCGCCAGGTGTAGCTGAAGCCCTTGGCGATCTCGGTGGTCAGCGGCTCCCGGGGCCGCCAGGGCAGGGTGTTGGGGAACCGGACGAAGAGCACCACACCGATGGCGAAGGCGTAGCTGATGACGTCGATGACGACGATTCCGCCCAGGCCCATCAGATTGAGCAGTCCCGCGGCGATCAGGGGCACGACCAGCTGGGCGACGCCATTGGTCATCTGGGTCACGCCGATGGCATGGCCCAGGTACTGCTTGGGCACCAGCTGCGGTACCGCGGAACCGTAGGCCAGCCGCTGGAAGGTGGTACTGACCGACAGCGCCGTGATCAGGATGTAGATCTGCCAGAGATGGATGCCGCCGGTCAGCACCAGCACCGCCAGGATCGCCTCGATCCCGCCGGAGGCACAGTCGGCGAGCATCATGACGCGTCTGCGGCTGCCCCGGTCCACGATCGCTCCGGCGAGCGGCGAGATCAGCAGGCCGGCCAGGTTGAGCACCGCGAGCAGGGAGAACTGGGCGATGGACTTGGAGTCCACCAGCACGGTGAGCGGCAGTGCCCAGCCGGTGAGCGCCGAGCCGATCAGGGAGATCTGCTGGCCGCCCGCGATCGTGAGGAAGCGGCCCATGCTCGGCCGCACCTCCGAGTCCGCCCGCTCCTTGGCCGCCGCCTCCGACTCCGGGGTGGCGACCTCCTGCACCCACCAGGTGTCCTGCTCGCCGCGGGGCGGGGGCGCGTCCAGCCGGGTGTGGGTGCGGACCACATCGGCCAGTTCCTTCGCCCGGTAGCGCAGGAAGAAGTGCCCGCCCTCGTCGAGGACGACCAGCGCCGAGGTGTCGGTGAGGAAGCGCCACTCCTTGTAGCGCTCCTCGTAGAGCTGGGTCGCCGGGTCGCGGTCCCCCACCACGGAGACGATCGGGGCGCGCATCTTCTGCCGGTCGGGCGCGTCGAAGAGCTTGGTGAAGTACTCCTCGGCGGCCTTGGAGTCATGGCGCATCGTACGGATGATCCGGTCGGCGACCGCCGGGTCGAGCTCGTCGAGGTCGACACCGCGGGCCTTGAGCGAGTCCAGGTCGCTCTGGCTGCTGCGCAGCCGCTCGAAGAAGTCCGGGCGGGTGAGCCTGCGCCACATGCCGCCCGGCTTGGCGAACGGGAAGATCGCACCGATGTAGCAGGCTTCGACCCGCCGCCCCTCGGCCTCGACCCGGCGGGCGAGTTCCACGGCGAGTGCGGCGCCGACGCCGCAGTGGCCGTAGATGACGAGCGGACCCTCGATCTGGAGGATCTCCTCGGTGGTCCGCGCGGCCAGTTCGTCGAACTCCATCGGCTCCTCGTCCAGGCCGATGTCGTTGCCGGGTATGGAGAGCGCGTACAGGGCCTCGTCGGCCGGGAGCGCGTCGGCGAGCGGCTGGTAGACGATGGCGCTGCCGGACCCGTACGGCACGCAGACATAGGTGACCGTGGCGGTGCGGCGCGGGGTGAGCCGCTGGAGCAGGGCCCGCGGTCCGTCGGGGACCGCCTCGGAGGCGAAGTCGGCCAGTTCGCCGACGGTGCGGCAGGAGAACATGTCGACCAGGCCGACCGGCCGGCCGCCCGCGGGCAGCGCGGTGCGGAGCTTGGCGACCACCTGGATCGCCAGCAGCGAGTGGCCGCCGAGGTCGAAGAAGTCGTCGTCCAGGCCGATCCGTTCGACCTCCAGTACCTCGGCCCAGACGGCGGCGATCACCCGTTGGACATCGGTGGCCGGTTCGCGGTACTCGGCGGCGGTGACCTCGGGCGCGGGCAGCGCCTTGCGGTCCAGTTTGCCGCTGGGGGTCAGCGGCAGCGCGTCGAGCGCGACGAAGTGCGAGGGGACCATGTAGTCGGGAAGAGTCCCGCGGATCGCGTCCCGTGCCTGTGCGGCCTCGGCTGGTCCGTCGACGAGATAGGCGACCAGGCGCTTGTCCTCGCTGACCACGACGGCGGCCTCACGGGCGCCTGCCTTGTCCCGCAGGGCGGCCTCGATCTCGCCGAGTTCGATCCGCAGGCCGCGGAGTTTCACCTGGTTGTCGAGCCGTCCGAGGAACTCGACGGTCCCGTCGGGCAGTCGGCGGGCGGCGTCGCCGGTGCGGTAGAGGCCGTCGACGAAGCGTTCCGCGGTCAGCTCGGGCCGCCGGTGGTAGCCGAGGGCCACCGCGACCCCGCCGAGGTGCAGCTCTCCGGGGACACCGACCGGCACGGGTTCGCGGTGGGCGTCGAGGATGTGCATGGTGACGTTCTGGATGGGCGTGCCGATGGGCGTGCGGGCCCGTCCCTCCAGCCCGGCGGGGGTGCACTGCCAGGAGGAGACGTCGATGGCGGCCTCGGTGGGGCCGTAGAGGTTGTGCAGCTCGGCGGGGAGCGTCTTCAGGCAGCGCAGCGCCAGGTCGACCGGCAGCTCCTCGCCGCTGCAGATGATGCGGCGCAGCGAGGTGCAGTTCGCGGCGCCGTCCTCGGCGAGGAAGAGGCCGAGCATGGTGGGGACGAAGTGCGCGGTGGTGACGCCCTCGGCCTCGATCAGCTCCCGCAGATAGCCGGGGTCGCGATGGCCGCCGGGCTCGGCGAGCAGCAGCCGGGCGCCCGAGAGCAGCGGCCAGAAGAACTCCCAGACCGAGACGTCGAAGCTGGCCGGGGTCTTCTGCAGGACGGTGTCCGCCGCGGTCAGGCGGTACTGCTTCTGCATCCAGTCCAGGCGGTTGACGATGCCCCGGTGGCTGTTGGGCACACCCTTGGGGCGGCCGGTCGAGCCGGAGGTGTAGATCATGTACGCGGGGGTCTCCGGTCCGCCGGCGGCCTCCGGGGCCGTGGTCGGCTGCCCGTCCCACAGCTCGGCGCGGTCCAGCCGCAGGACGGTGGCGTCACCCGTGGCCGGTGCGTCCTCCCCGGCGTCGTCGATCAGGCGGCTCTGGGTGAGGACCACCGGAGCCGCGGCGTCGGAGAGCATGAACTCCAGCCGCTCCGCCGGGTACTCGGGGTCCAGCGGCACATAGGCCGCACCGGTCTTCATGGTGCCCAGCAGTCCGACGACCAGCTCCAGCGAGCGCTCGGCGAGGACGCCCACCAGGGAGCCGGTGCCGACGCCCTCGGCGAGCAGCCGGTGCGCCACCTGGTTGGCACGTGCGTCCAGTTCGGCGTAGCTGAGCGAGGAGCCCGCGATGGTGACGGCGGTCGCCTCGGGGGTCCGCCGGACCTGGTCCTCGATCAGACCGTGGAGCGTGGCATCCGAGGGGAAGTCGGCGGCGGTGTCGTTCCAGGCGTCAAGCTGTTCCCGCTCGGAGTCGTCCAGCAGCGGCAGCCTGCTGACCGGTGTGCCGGGCTGTGCGAGGGCGGCCCCCAGCAGGGTCTCCAGGTGCCCGGCCATCCGCTCGACGGTGGCCGCCTCGAAGAGCGAGGTCTTGTAGGTGAAGGTGCACGCGAGTGCACCGTCGCCGGTGGGTACGACGTAGAGCTCCAGGTCGTGGCGGGAGGAGCCCGGGGCGAGCAGGTAGTCGCTGACCTGGAGGTCGCCGCTGCCCTCGGCGCCGGTGGCGGCGGGGAAGTCGTGCATCGAGAAGAGCACGTCGATCAGGGGCTGCCTGCTCGGGTCGCGCGGCACATTGAGTTCGTCGACCAGGCGGGCGAACGGCAGCTCCTGGTGGTCCAGGGCGTCGATCACCACGTTCCGGGTGCGGCTCAGCAGTTCGGTGAAGGAGGGGTCGTCCTCGAGCCGTGCCTGGAGGACGAGCGTGTTGACGAACATGCCGACCACGCCCTCGAACTCCGGCCTGGTGCGCCCCGCCACCGGGGTGCCCACGCCGAAGTGCTGCTGACCCGTGTACCGGGAGAGCAACGCCTCGAAGGCGGTGAGGACGGTCATGAACCGGGTGGCGTTGTGCCGGCTGCCCAGCTCCTCCACGGCGGTGGTGAGCCCGGCGTCGAGGATCCGCACCACGGAGGCGCCCTCGAAGCGCTGACGTGCGGGCCTGGGCCGGTCGCAGGTCAGCTCCAGACGCGGCAGGTCGGCCAGCTCGCCCACCCAGTGGGCGGTGTCCCGCTCATGGGTGCGCTCGCGCTGCCATGCCGCGATGTCGCCGAAACGCACCGCCGGCGGCTCCGGGTTCTCCCCGCGGTAGAGCGCCAGCAGGTCGCGGACCAGCAGCTGGGCGGCCTGGCCGTCGGCGACGAGGTGGTGCGCCAGCAGCGCCAGGACATGGTCCTCGCCGCTGCGCTCGACCAGCAGTGCGCGCAGCAGCGGTCCATGCGCGGGGTCGAGCGGGACACCGCACTCGGCGTTGATCCGGGCGACGGCCTCCTCCTCGGTCGCCGCCTCGGCCCGGGCCAGCGGCACGGCCGCCTCGTCCACCAGCAGGACCGCGGGGCGGCCGTCCGCGTCGGCCGGGAACCGGTGCCGCAGGCTGTCGTGCCGGCGGGGCAGTTCGGCGAGCGCCTGCTCCAGCCGCGCCACATCGAGCGGGCCGTGCAGTCGGACGGCCAGGACGATGGTGTACGTGGCGGTCCCGGGGCTGTACTGCTCCATGAACCACAGGGGCTCCTGGGCCGGGGCGAGCACCGGCTCGCTCCCCTCGGGCCGGGCCGGGATGCCCTGCGTCTCGCGGCGGGCGGTCAGCCTGCGTCTGAGCAGTTCCCGCTTCGCCTCGGACAGTTCGACGGCCGACATTCAGTTGAGCCCTTCTACGGAGTTCTTCAGCGCCCGCAGGAAGAGGGCAGCGTCTCGGCCGTTGATCAGCCGGTGGTCGTAGGCGAGCCCGATGTTGGCGGGGGCGCCGTCCTGTGGTGAGGTGACCGCCAGCGCGCAGACGGTGCCGGGCAGGATGAAGGGGACGGCCAGCACCACATCGGCGTCGGTGTGGAGGGTGACGACGAAGTTGGCCCCGGTGAGGTCCGCCTCCCGGAAGGCTCCGGTGGTGGCGGCCAGGCGGTACTTCATCAGCTGGGTGGCGATCTCCCCGATGGTGCGGTCCGCGGCGTCGCGGATGCAGGGGACGTAGAGCCCCTCGCCGAGGTCCACGGTGACCCCGATGTGCGGGGCGTCCGCCAGGGTGGCGGTCGTTCCGTCGACGGCGGCGAAGAAACGGGGGAAGTCCCCGTGCAGCGCGGCGACATGCTGGACGAAGAGCTCGGCCAGGCCCACCGGACGGCGCACGGTCCGGGTCAGCTCCCGGGCCCGGGTGAGCGCCGGACCCAGATCCATCCGCACCACGGTGTACGCGGCCGGGATGGTCCGATGGGAGAGCTCCACCGCCCTGGCGACGCCCAGCTGCACCCCGGCCAGCGGAGTGCCCTGAGCACTGCGCGCATCGGACGCGGCGTCAGGAACGGCGGCGTCGGCAGCCGAAGCGCCGGGGACCGGCCGGAGCGCCTCGACGTCGGCGAGGCGGACGACGGGTACGCCGAGGGAGGCGATCTGCTCGGCGGTGATCCCGAGTTCGTCGATGCGGGCCTGCGCGGGGCGGGTGACCACGGGGCCGCCGGAGCCCGACTGCGTATCGGTGCCCGGTACCCGAGGCACCGGGAGGGAGGGCGCGGAGCCGTCCCCCACCTGGGCTATCGCCTGGCCCGGCCGGCAGCGGGAGCCCACGGTGGCGATGTGGCGCAGTGTGCCGGCGGTGTCGGCCTCCACTTCCTCGGCGGCCTTGGAGGTCTCCAGGACCACCACCGGATCACCGGCGAGGACCGGATCGCCGTCCTTGACCAGCCACTCGGTCAGCACATAGTCGGTGTCGTTGTTGTTGAGCTTGGGAACCAGCAGGTCAGCCACGCAGAGTCTCCAGGATGGCGCGGTGGACGGCGGAGGCACTGACCAGCACCTCACGCTCCAGATGGGGGGCGGTGGGAATCACCGAGTCGGCAGAGTGGACAAGCCTCACCGGCCGCGCCAACTGCGACCAGTACCGCTGATGCAGAACATGGGCCACCTCCGCACCCCACGTCCCACCCGCCGTACCCTCCTCCACCACCACCACATGACGGACCGACGGCAGCTCGACCTCGACCGGATAGAGCCGCGAGGGAACCAACAGCGTGCAGACCACCTCCTCCTCCACCAGCAGCGACCGCATCGCCTCCATGACCCGATGCGCCACTCCCCCACCCGCCACGATCACACAGTCCGGCTCCACACCCTCCAGGAACACCCGGGCCGTCCCACCCTCACGCCGCAGCGAGAACGGCTCCTGCACCTCGTCCATCGCCCGGGTGTACAGAACCTTGTCCTCGAACAGCACACACGGCACCTCACGCGCCAGCATCTCCGCGAACACCTCGGCGTTGTCACGGAACGGCGAGACCTCGTACAACTCCAGCCCCGGCACACCCACAAAATGCTTCTGCAGACTCTGACTGTGCGTCGGACCGTACCCCCGCCCCCCACCCACCGGACACCGCAGCACCATCCGCATCGGCACCCGCGACCCGTACATCGACACCGACTTCGCCGCAAAATTCACCAACTGGTCGAAAGCCAACGTCGCAAAATCACCGAACATCACCTCCACCACGGCACTGTCCCCAGCCAACGCCAGACCCGCCGCCACCCCCGTGATCGCACTCTCACTGATCGGCGTCGACAGCACCCGCTCCGGAAACCGGGTCGACAACCCACGAGTGATCCTGAACGCACCCCCGTACGGATCCAGCACATCCTCACCCAGCACAAACAGCCCCGCCTCACGCTCCATCAACCCATGCAACGCGGCATTCAGATTCTCCGCCACCCTCATGACAACCCCCGCCCCGCCACATCCACAGCCACAGCCTCGACAAGCGCCCTGGCCTCCAGATCCAGTTGCTCGAACCGCACCGGCTGCGCCTGCGCATACCGCGGATACCAGTCAGCCGCCCTCGCCTGCGCCACCGCCGCCTCGGACCGGGTGTCATCACCCTTGCTGTGCGGCCCCAACCGCTGCGTGGCAAACTCCACCACCAACGGCACCCCACCACGAACCGCCTCCACCGCAGGACCCAACAACCGCCGGATCCCCGCCACATCCACCGAATCGGTGAACCGGTACTCCACCCCGAACGCCGCAGCCCGCCCCGCAATACCCCCCGCCAAATGACGACCCGTGGGCGTGGACTGCGCAATCCCGTTGTTCTCCACCACCACCACCAACGGCAGACCCCACAACGACGCCAGATTCAACGCCTCGTACACCGCACCCTCACCAAAGGTCCCGTCACCGACATAGACACACGCCAACGACCCCGGCTCCACCCGCTTCAGATGCAACGCCACCCCACACGCCACCGGCAGACTCTCCCCCTGCACCCCGGTGGACACATACCGCTCCCGCCGAATGTGCTGACTGCCACCCACACCACCACAGACAGCACCCTCACGACCCATGATCTCCGCCAGCAACCCCTCCGGATCCCGGTACCGGGCCAGATAGTGCCCATGCCCCCGATGGTTGCTGAACACATGGTCACCGGGGGCCAGCAACCCCTCCATCGCCACCGGGATGTACTCCTGCCCCAGACAGGTATGAGTCGTCCCGTTCAACATCCCCCGCTCGAACAACTCCAGCAGCTTCAACTCGAACGCCCGGATCGTCAGCATCAACGACAGATCCTCGTCCGACAGCTCCAGGGGCGGGGCGTGCTCCGGCAGCGCGACCGCGGGGGCGGTCATCGTCTGATCACGGCAATCACGCCCGCGATGGTGGGGTTGTCGAAGAAGTCGTCCAGCGAGATCTCCAGCCCCAGCTGCTGCTGCATACGGGCCACGATCTGAGTGATCGTCAGCGAGTGGCCGCCCAGGTCGAAGATGTCGTCGTCCAGCCCGATCGGCGCCAGCTCCAGCACCTGCTCCCAGATCGCCCGGACCTCCTCGACCAGCGGATCGCCTGCGGACACCGCCGCTGCCGCCGCTGCCGCCGGCGATGCCGGAACGGAACTCTCCGATGTGCCGGCGCTCTGCGGCGGTACGGCCGCGAAGTCCGCCAGGCCGCCCAGCGGACGCCCGGGCTCCTGGGCGACCGCGGCGAGCAGCCGGGTCAGGTCGTCGGCGAAGCGCCCGGCGTCGGACAGCTCCAGCGGGTCGTGGCGGAGGCTCGCGACGGCGCCCTGCGCCCCGTGGGCGATCTGCAGCTGCAGGACGCCCCGGACGCTGTGGTTGAAGGCGAGCCACTGGACGTCGCCCAGCGGGCTCGGTGCGTCCGGCAGACGCCGATAGCTGATCGACACCGGGGCGAGCGCGGCATGCGGCCGGATCCCGGGTACCGCCCGGGCCAGCGGAACCTCACGGAAGCGGTAGAGCTCCCGCAGTTCGGCGCGCACCTGCGCGGCGAACTCCGCGAAGGGCGTCCCGGCGGCCGGCCGGGAGAAGAGCGGCAGCTCATTGACATAGGGACCGATGTGGCCGGACTCCGCCTCCGTGCGGGTGGAGAGGTCCAGAGCGGTGACCACCTCGGGGTTCCCGTACGAGCCGAGCAGTGCATGGACCGCGGCCACCAGAACCTCGAACGGCGTCACTCCGTCGAGTGCGGGGATCTCCAGCGGGAACTCCAGCACCTCCGCGTCGGCGGCTCCGCGTGAGTGCAGCACCTCACCGGGTACGGCGGTGCCGGTCGGCTCGTGCCAGCGCCCCGTCCAGAACCCGGCGGCGTCCTCCAGCCGGGCTGCCACCCGCTCGCGCTGGGCGCCCACATGGTCGGAGTGCACCAGGTCGGCGGGTGTGTCGCCCCGGTAGTAGGCCGCCAGATCGGCGACCAGCAGGTCCTTGGAGTGCCCGTCGAAGACCAGGTGGTGGGCGACGACGACCAGGGTCTCCTCACCGACCAGGGCGAAGCGGACCAGGGGACCGGTGCCGAGGTCGAACGGCCGGGTGACGACCTCCTCGATCGACTCCGCCGACTCCAGCGAGGGCAGTTCCGCCGTGGGCACCAGCCGGGGTTCGCCGTCGCTCTCCCGCAGGGCGCTGCCCAGCAGCGGGTGCCGCTCGACGACGGCGGCGCAGGCCTTGGCGAGCGCGCTGCGATCCGGGGCCGTGGCAAGGCTGATCACAATGGGCATGTGGTAGGCGGTCGCAGCGCCCATTCGTGCGGCGATCCACATCCCGTGCTGGGTGAAGGAGAGCTGGCTCAAAGGACGACCTCTCGAAGTGCGCGTTTGTCCACCTTGCCGCCGTGGTTGCGCGGCAGGGCGTCGAGCGTGAGGAGGTGGTGCGGCAGTTCATGGGGGGCCAGACGGTCCTTGAGAAAGGTCCGCAGGTCGGCGTGGTCGACAGTGCCCACCACGGCGACGGCGACCGCCTTGCCGAGCGCAGAGTGTGGCACGCCGAATGCGGCGGCCTCCACGACGTCCGGGTGCTGGTACACCGCCTCCTCGACATGGAGGGTGGAGACCTTGTGCGCACCGGACTTGATGACGTCGCTCTCCCGGTCGACCAGATAGAGGTAGCCGTCCTCGTCGAGGTAGCCGAGGTCGCCCATCCGGACCCAGCCGCCGCGGAAGACGGTCTCGGAGGCGGCGTCGTCGCCGTAGTAGCTGCGGGTGGCCGTCGGGGAGCGCATCCACACCTCGCCAGTGGTGTGCGCGGGCACCGGCTCACCGTCCGCCGTGGCGACCTTGACCGCGCCGCCGGACGCCGGCCTGCCGACGCTGGAGGGGCGCTGCGCGTCGTAGAGCATCACGGTCTGCGCCGGGGCGGCCTCGGTGGAGGTGTAGTAGTTGGCGATCGTCGCCTTGGGGAAGGCCGTGGTGAGTTCGGCGGCGACCTTGCCTGGCAGCGGCGCGGCCGCGGAGCCCAGCAGCAGCACGCTGGACAGGTCGGACCTGGTGTGCGCGCCCGCGGCGAGCAGTTCGATCGCCATGGTGGGGACCAGGAACACCGTGCCGGCCCGGTACTGCTCGATCATCCTGGCGAAGCGGCCCGGGGTGAAGCGGCCGAGGGTGACCACGGCGGGATGGGCGCCGATGGCGTTGGCGAGCATCCACTGTCCGGCGTTGGTGCCGATCGGGAAGGCGTGCGCCAGATGGCGGGAGTGCGCAAACGGCCTGCGGCGGCCGCCCCAGCCGTGCGCCAGGTTGCCATGGGTGGCGGCCACGCCCTTGGGCCGGCCGGTGGTGCCCGAGGTGTACAGGATCTGCGCCAGGTCCCCGGCCCCGGGCGGCGCCGGCTCTCCTTCGGCGGTGGGGAGTTCACCCGGGCGCAGCACCAGCGTCGCACCGCAGTGTCCGAACATCGCGTCGGTGTCCGCCCGGCTCAGCCTGTCGGAGAGGGGGACCGCGACGGCTCCGGCCTTCAGTACACCGAAGAAGGCAACGGCGTACTCGAGCCAGTCGGCGTTGCCGAAGACCAGCCCGATCCGCTCACCGCGGGCGACTCCGCGGCCCAGCAGACCGGCGGCAACCGCGTCCGAACGCCGTTGCCACTCAGCGAAGGTCAAGGTGCCGACGCCGCTGACGGTCATCGCCTCGCGGTCGGGCTCTGCCTCGGCACGTGCACGAAGCAGCTCGCACAGGGTCGTGCTCACGTACTGGTCGTCCCCCTGTTGTGGCGCCGGATGCCGGCGGCAAAAGAAAGGAAGCGGCTCAGCGTCGATGGCGAGCACAACCCCCGGTAACAGCTCATTGACTGAGCCGGGCTCAGACTGACATCCTCCCCCAGACCCGTCAACCCTCCGGACGTCGGTCGAGCATGTGAATCACAGGCTGTCGAATCGCTTGCTCGGACCCGTGGCCGTGGCGGAGAGTTCCGGTGCCCAGGGCACCGGGACCGCACTCGCCATCCCGCACACGCCTGCCCCGCCACGGAGAGACCTGTGAAGACCGGACCACTCTCGTTCAGCCAGCAGAGACTTTGGTTCCTGCACGAGTTCGACCCGGACGACCCGTCGCACAACACCGGGTACGCGTACCGGCTGCGCGGAGTGCTGGACGTCGCGGCGCTGGAGGCGGCCTTCACCTCCGTGGTGGAGCGGCACGACGCGCTGCGCACCCGGTTCACCGCGGAAGGGGGCGAGCCCCGGGCCGTCGTCGAGGACCCCTCCCCGCTGGTGATCGAGCACGTCGAGGCGGCCTCCGCCGAGGAGGCGGAGCGGCTGGTCGCCGGGTGGGCCAATATGCGGTTCGACCTCGCCGCCAGGCCGCCGTTCCATGTGGCCCTGGTCCGGCTGGCCCCGGACGACCATGTGCTGTGCGTGGTGCTGCACCACATCAACGGCGACGGCTGGTCCTTCAATGTGCTCAGGGACGAGGTGGCGGACCACTACGCCGGACGCGCACCGGCCGACGCCGCGCCGCAGTACAGCGAGGTGGTCGCGGCGGCCGACGAGCCGGCCGATCCCACCTGGTGGATCGACCGGCTGGCCGGCGCGCCGGACCTGGAACTGCCCACCGACCGGCCGCGGCCCCCGGAGCGGAGCACATCCGGCGGCGAGGTGCGGTTCGACCTCTCCTCCGAGGTCGTCGCCGAACTGCGCACCCTGGCGCGGCAGGCCCGCTGCACCCCGTACATGGTGCTGCTCACCGCATTCCAGGTGCTGCTCGCCCGGCACAGCGGGCAGCACGAGTTCTGCGTCGGCACCCCCGCGGCGGGACGCGGCCGGCCCGAGCTGGAGCGGGTGATCGGGTTCCTGTCGACCACCATGGTGCTGCGCTGCGACCTGTCGGGCGACCCGAGCTACAGCGACCTGCTGCGCGCCACCCGCAGAAATGTGCTGGCGGCGCTCTCCCGCCCGGATGTGCCCTTCGAGCGCCTGGTCAGCGCCCTCGCGGTCGAACGCGATCTGAGCCGGACACCGCTGTACCAGGCGATGTTCGCGCTCCACACCCACGGGGACGTGAAGGAGCCGCTGCCGGGCCTGGCGGCCGAGCCCTTCCCGTTCGGCTGGCACTCCGCCCGCTGCGATGTCTCCCTCGACCTGTACGAGCTGCCCGACGACAGCCTGCACGCCTGCCTGATCTACAGCACCGACCTGTTCGACCACGGCACCGCCGAACGGCTGGCCGAGCGCTTCCAGCAGCTGCTGACCTCCGTCCTGGCCGACCCCGAGCAGACCGTCGGACGTCTGGAACTGCTGCCGCCGGCCGAACGCGCCCTGCTGGACTCCTGGAACGACACCGCGGCCGAGCTTCCCGAGTCCAGCCTGGTCGACCTGGTGCTCGCCCGGGCCGGGGAGGCTCCCGAGGCGGTAGCCGTCGTCTCCGGCACCGACGTTCTGACGTACCGTCAACTTGTCGCGGCCGCCTCCGGACTGGCCGGTCGGCTCGCCGAGCGCGGCATAGGCCACGGCTCGCGGGTCGCCGTCCAGAGTTCGCGTCGTGCACAGATGGTCGTCGCCCTGTTGGGCGTCGCCATGTCCGGAGCGGCGTACGTTCCGATCGACCCGGAGTACCCCGAGGCGCGGATCGCCTATGTCGTCAAGGACTGCGGGGCGGCCCTGGCCCTCACCGACGCCGACCTGGACGACATCCTGGACACCCCGGCGGCCCCGGAGGCCGTGCAGCGGCCCCGCCCGCAGGACACCGCCTATGTCCTGTACACCTCCGGGTCGACCGGGAACCCCAAGGGTGTGGTGGTCCCGCACCGCGCCCTGGCCAACTTCCTGCACGCCATGCGGTCGCTGGTCGGCTCCGCGCCGCAGGACCGCTGGCTGGCCCTGACGTCGCTCTCCTTCGACATCTCCGCGCTGGAGCTGTACCTCCCGCTGGTCACCGGCGGCCGGGTGGTCGTCGCCGACGGCGACACCGCACGCGACGGCGCCGCCCTGGCCCGGCTGATCACCGACGAGGGCCTCACCCACGTCCAGGCGACCCCCTCGGGCTGGCGGCTGCTGCTCACCGGCGACTTCCCACCGGTCACCGCGCTGACCGGCGGTGAGCCCCTGCCGCAGAAGCTGGCGGTGGAGCTGCGCTCCCGGGTCACCAGGCTGGTCAATGTGTACGGGCCCACCGAGACCACCATCTGGTCCACCGCCTGGGAAGTGCCGCAGCAGCCGCAGCGCATCACCGTCGGCGGGCCGATCGCCAACACCACCGTGCATGTGGTCGACGCACACGGTGCCCCCGCGCCGATCGGAGTCCCCGGTGAACTGCTGATCGGCGGCGCCGGAGTGGCCGACGGGTACCTCGGACGGCCCGAGCTGACCGCCGAACGGTTCGTCGACCGCGACGGCGAGCGGGTGTACCGCACCGGCGACATGGTCCGCTGGCTGCCCGACGGCACCCTGGAGTTCTTCGGGCGCTCCGACGACCAGGTGAAGCTGCGCGGCCACCGTATCGAACTGGGTGAGATCGCCGCGGCCCTGGAGACACACCCCGGGGTGCGGCAGGCCGTGGTCGCCGTCAGGGACGAGAACCTGGTGGCCTTCCATGTCGCTGCGGACGGCGCACCGGGCGGCGACGCGGACGCCGCCGCCGGCCGCGAGGCGCTGCGCGAGCACCTCGCCCGGCAGCTGCCCGGCTACATGGTGCCCACGCAGTACGTCCGCCTCGACGCGCTGCCGCTGACCCCGAACGGCAAGGTGGACCGCAAGGCCCTGCCGCACCCGGGCGACGAGCGGCGTGCCACGGGCCGGCCGCCGGGGACGGACGCCGAGCGCGTCGTCGCCGGGATCATCGCGGAGGTCCTGGGCGTCGAGGACGTCCAGGCCGACGACGACTTCTTCGCCCTGGGCGGGCACTCCCTGCGCGCCGCGATGCTCACCGCACGTCTGGCCGCCCGCACCGGCGCACAGATCCCGGTGAGCGAGGTATTCCGGCAGTCCACCGTGGAGGAGCTGGCACTGCTGGTGGAGTCGGCCACGCCCGGTACGGTGACCGGCCCGGTGCCGCTCCCGCCGGGCACCGTGGCACCGCTCTCCTTCAACCAGGAGCGGCTGTGGTTTCTGCACCGGCTCGACCCGCAGGACGCCTCGTACAACATGTGGCTGGTCAAGCGGCTGAAGGGGCCGCTGGACGAAGCCGCCCTCCAGTACGCGCTGGATGCGGTGACCGAGCGTCATGAGATCCTGCGCACCCGCTATCCCGAGGTGGACGGAGCCCCGACCGCCGTCGTGGAGCCGCCCGCGCCGGTCCCGGTGGAGCGGCTGGCCGCGGCCGGTGAGGCGGAGGCACTGGAGCTGGTGTCGGCCAGGACCAACACCCCCCTGGACCTTGCCTCGGCCCCGCCGCTGCGGGCCGGTCTCATCAGGATCGCCGAGGACGACCATGTCCTCTGCCTGGTGATGCACCACATCCTCGGCGACGGCTGGTCGCTGAACCTGCTCTACGACGAGCTGGCGGCGCTCTACTCCGGCCGCCGACTGCCGCCGCTCCCGGTGCAGTTCGGCGACATCGCCGCCTGGCAGCGCGAGCAGGACACCACCGGGATGTTCGACTACTGGCAGAAGCGGCTTGCCGAGCCCACCCCGTTGGCGCTGCCCGTCGACCGTCCGCGCACGACCGTCCCGAAGCGGAGCGGCGGCGTGACCGCGATCCGGCTGAACGAGCAGGAGACCGCCGCCCTCGCCCGGCTCGGCCGGGACCGCAGATGCACCATGTTCATGGTGCTGCTCGCCGCCTACCAGGCCGTCCTGGCCCGGCACACCGGCACCGACGACATCCTGGTCGGCACCGTGACCGCGGGCCGCGACCGGCTGGAGCTCGAACCCGCCATCGGCTATCTCACCGACGTCCTGGTGCTGCGCGGCGACCTGGCCGCCGACCCGTCCGTCGCCGAGCTGCTCGACCAGACCCGCAATGACGTCGTCGAGGCCTTCACCCACCAGGGGATCCCGTTCGAGCAGCTGGTGGCGCAGCTGCACATGACCCGCAACTGGTCCAGCGCCCCGCTGTTCCAGACCATGGCGATCCTGCACACCCAGGGCGCGGACCACGACGAGGACGGCTTCGCCGGGCTGCACAGCACGGCCTTCGACGGCGGCTTCCAGCAGGCCAAGTTCGATCTGATGCTGGAGGCCTGGCAGGACGACCGGGAACTGCTGCTCTCCCTGGTCTACGACGCCGAACTCTTCGAGCACCGGACCATCGCCGAGCTCACCGAGCGGTTCGCTCTGCTGCTGCGCGCCCTGCCCGAGCACGCCGGCACCCCGGTCTCCGCCCTTCCGATCCTCACCCCGGACGACCCCGCCCTCATCGAGGGCCCGCCGCTGGGCGACACCCCGGCGGTCCTGGACCTCTTCGACCGGGCGGTGCGGGAGCACCCGGACGCCGTCGCGCTCTCCTGCGGCGACCAGCGCCTCAGCTACGCCGAACTGGACGCGAGGGCCAACCGGATCGCCGAGGACCTGCCGGCCGGCGGTATCGTCGGCATCCATCTGGGCCGCACTCCCGACGCCATCGCCGCGATGCTCGCCGCCTGGCGGGCGGGCAGCGCCTATCTGCCGCTCGACCCGGACTACCCCGAGCAGCGGCTGGCCTTCATGGTGGAGGACAGCGGCGCCTCGGTCGTCCTGACGCCGGACGGGCCCCGGCGGCACGCCGAACCCGCCGGGACCGACGCGGCCTATGTGATCTACACCTCCGGCTCCACAGGTGTCCCCAAGGGCGTCGCGGTGGGCCACGGGGCGCTGGCCGCACGGGTGGCCTGGATGCGTGAGGACTACGGGCTGGGGCCCGCCGACCGGATCGTCCAGTTCGCCTCACTGAGCTTCGACACCCACGTCGAGGAGATCTTCCCTGCGCTGGCCTCCGGAGCAAGGATCGAGCTGCTCCCCGACGGCGCCATCACCCTCACCGACCACCTCGACGGCGTCACCGTCCTCGACCTGCCCACCGCCTACTGGCACCACCTGGTGGACGAGATCGACCAGATCGCCTGGCCCGACACCCTGCGCCTGGTCATCCTCGGCGGCGAGCAGGTCCACGAGGGCGCGGTGGCCCGCTGGCGCGAGCACTTCGGCGACCGGGTGCGGCTGGTCAACACCTACGGCCCCACCGAGGCCACCGTCATCGCCACCGCCGCGGACCTCACCGGCGACGGGCGGCCCCCGATCGGCCGTCCCATCGGCGGCACCGGCATCGTGCTGCTCGGCGCCCACGGCGAACCGGTACCGCCGGGCGCACCGGGCGAGTTGTGCATCGGCGGCGCCGGGCTCGCCGACGGTTACCTCGGCCGCCCCGAGCTGACCGCGGAGCGCTTTGTCACCGTCGGCGGCCGGCGGTTCTACCGCAGTGGCGACCGCGCCCGGCTGCGGCCGGACGGGCAGCTCGAATTCCTCGGCCGCCTGGACGACCAGGTGAAGCTGCGTGGGTTCCGGATCGAGCCCGGGGAGATCGAAGCCCGTCTCGGGGGCCGCGGAGCGGTCGCCGTCCACGGCCAGACGCTGGTCGGCTACAGCGTCGGCGATCCGGAGCCGCTGGCCGCCGAACTGCGTACGGCCCTGCCCGCGCATCTGGTGCCGGCGGTCTGGGTCCAGCTGGACGCACTGCCGCTGACGCCCGGCGGCAAGCTCGACCGCAAGGCCCTGCCGGAGCCCACCCGGACGACGGAGGTGGTAGCTCCGCGCACCGACGCGGAGCTGCTGGTCGCCGAGGTCTTCGCCGAGGTGCTCGAAGTGGCCGACGTGGGCGCGCTGGACAACTTCTTCGCACTGGGCGGCCATTCGCTGCTGGCTGTGAAGGTGATCGCCAGGCTGCGTGCCGCCACCGACGTGGACCTGCCGATCAGGACCCTGTTCGACCACGGGACGGTGGCGGGGGTCGCACAGACCCTGGAGGACCTCCTGTTCGCCGAGCTCGACCAGCTCTCCGAGGCGGAGGCCGCCCGGCTGGTCGCGCAGGCACCGGACGGGAGCGGACCGGACGGAGCATCGATGAGAGGATCCGCATGACCCAACAGGTGATCAAGGAGAGGCTGGCCCAGCTGGTCGCCGAGTCCTCCGACGGCGCGATCCCCGCCGAGGAGGCCCTCGCCGGCGGCACGGCGCTGTCAGCGCTGGGCCTCACCTCCCTCTCCCGGATGAGGCTGATCGACGCGGTCGAGGACGAGTACGGTGTGGAGATCGATCTGGACGACAACGGCTGGGACCTCGTCGACGATCTCGACAGTCTCGCCTCGTTCCTGACGGCCCGCTGACCGCCGCATCGCCGTCGGCCGAAGGCCGCGGCGCCCGAGCCCGGCAAGGGCCGTGGCACGGCGGAGGCGGCGCGCCGCCGGCTGCCGGCCGGACCCGGTGACGGGACCGGCCGGTGCCGGTGTGCCTGCACACAAGAACCTCTTTATGGAGCCGGACACCACGGAGGCTGACCGGGTGTCACGGGGAACGGGTGGATTCATGAGGTCCGACAGTGTGGATTCCATGGCGGCGGCCGGCGTGCAGCAGGCTCCCGCCGGCGGGTCGGGCGGGGCGCCGCAGGGCGCCGCGCAGCCGCCCGCCGTCGCCGCGGAGGCGCCGGCCCTGCAGTGGTCCCCGCCACCGGGGACACAGGACGCACCCGGGACGGACTCCGAGAGCAGCCGGGTGTCCTGGGAGCCGGTCCCGTTCTCCGCGGAGGCCGGCAGCGGACCGATGACCTGGGGCCAGCTGCACATGTGGCGTCCGATGCAGTGGTACGGCGCCGCCTTCGCGTCGTTCAGCATCAGACAGGTGCTGCCGCTGGCCGCTCCCGGCGTGCCGCTGGCCGACTGCCTGGCCGCGCTCCGCCGGCTCGTCGAGGCCAACCAGACGCTGCGTACGCGCTTCACCGAGCGCTCCGCGGGCCCCCGGCAGACCGTCGAGGCCGAGGGAACCCACGTGGTCGAGGTGTACCAGCTGGGTGAGGGCGGCAGTCAGGCGGACGCCGCCGCCGAGGCGGTCGCGGAACGGCGCGCCAGGAAGCTGGCCGCCGAACCGTTCCGCCACAGCCATGAATGGCCGGTCAGGTTCGGCCTGGTGTGCCGCGGCCGCCAGGTCCTGGCGATCGCGATGGTCTCCTCGCATGTGGCCCTGGACGGCTGGACCGTCGAACGGCTCACCGAGTCCCTGATCCGGCTGCTCGCGGATGGCACCGCGGCCCCGAAGCAGGTCTGGCAGCCGCTGGACCAGGCGGAGTTCGAGAAGTCCGAGCAGGGTCGGCGCCAGGACGCACGGGCCATGCGGCACTGGCGGGCCCGGCTGGCCGAGGTTCCCGACACCGCGCCGCGTCCGCCGTACGACGTCCGGGCCGACCCCCCGGTGCAGCAGTGGCGGCTGACCTCGACCGCGCTCGCCGCGGCCTCCATGGCACTGGCGGAGCGCACCGGAACCTCCAGTTCCACCGTGCTGCTGACGCTGGCCGCCACTGCGCTCTCCGCCATCCGGGCCCAGCCCACCGTGGCCGTGCTGATGGTCACCGGCAATCGCCTCACCGAGCGGCAGCAGCAGCTGATGACCTCGACCGTGCAGGACGGACTGCTGGTGTACGACTGCGCCGACGTCTCGCTCGATGACGCCGTCCGGGATGTGTACCGCCGCTCCACCAGCGGCTATATGCGCGCCCAGTTCGACCCGGACTCCCTGGTGGCGCTCACGGACGAACTCGACCGGTCCCGGCGGTACCCGCTCGACCTCACCGGGTACTTCAACGACGCCCGGCTCGGACTGGACTGGTCGATCGGCCGCCCGGCCGGCGCCGCGGCGGGGCACCCCCGCTCCCAGCAGGCCCCCGCGTTCGTCCGCGGCTACGAGCGCAATGACATGACCTACTGCCTGTCACTCGCCCAGCACGGACCCCACTGCCAGGTGTCGCTGCTCATCGACACCGCTCTGCTGCCGCAGGACCGGATCCCGGCCATGCTGACCGGACTTGAGGACCTGCTGTGCGCCGCCGCCGAGGGCGAGGTGGGACTGCGCGAGGTACCCGCCGCACTGGGCCTGCCCGCCGCCCCCTGACCGAAGCCGCCCCCTGACCGAAGCCGCGGCCGGGCCCGCCGGGGACACCGCCCCGGCGGCCCGGCCACCCGCAGGCCCTCCGGGGCCCGAGTGGGGCGGGGGCTGTGGTGGCCGCCGGCGGCCTCCGGGTTCCGCTTTATCTGATGTCCCGTCATATTGGTGTGCGCCAGTGGGGAGACAGATGTGCCGTCTGCCGAGTTGAACCATGTCTTCCGGATCGCTGCACCGCCTCGGGAGGTCTTCGAGCACCTGGCCGAGCCGGACAACTACATCGGCCTGTCACCGCTGGTCGTCGCCGTGCGGGATGTTCACCGCACGGAGGAAACGCTCTCGTACTCGGCTGTCGAGCGGTTCCGGCTCCTGCGGTTCCTCCGGCACGACAACGTCATCAGGGTGACCCTGACAGCTGTCGGCAGCGGCCTCCCCCGGACTGCGGAGATCAGCGGCGAGGTCCACAGCCCTGCGCATGTCCATATGGCCTACCGGTTCGCCATCGCGGGGGACGGAGCAGGCGAAGGGGACGGCAGCATCGTCACCGACACACTGCGGCTGCGAACGCCCCCGTTGCTGCTGCGCTTCGCAGCGTCCCAGGCCCGCGCGGTCCAGGTGAGCAGGGCCCGCATCCTCGCGGAGCGGCTTGCACCGGGATCGCCGCCGACGGCCGGCGACGACCGGGCGTAGCCACGCCCGCCGTCCGACGGTTCGTCAGGTCTGCGTCGTACGGCAAGGTCACCGGTGGGCCCGCGCCCGGAGTGCGCAGCGGGCCGCGCCACGGCCGGGGTGTTGCGCTCCTGCCCCACGTCGATCCGCATACATTGCACCCCATGGCCCGATCTGTCCCGCCGCCGGACCCCTCCGGACCGCATCGGCGCCGGCCCGCACTCCGGGCAGCCTGGAGAGGGTTCCGCAGGTCGCCCTTCCTGGCGGGCACGGTCCTGGTCGCGATCATCGCCGCGGCCGCGGGGCTCTTCGCGGGCTCGTACTGCATCGCCATGGCCAATCCGACACCGCACCGCTTCCCGATGGCGGTCACCGGAAGCTCCCCGGTGGGCGGACGGCTCATCGGTGCCCTGGAACAGACCCTCAATGCCTCCATCGATGTGCACCGGTTCCCCGATGAGCGGTCCGCTCTGCAGGCTGTGGATCGCCAGGAGGTCTTCGCCGTCCTCCGGCTGCGGCCCGACCGGGCGCAGTTGCAGACGGCCTCCGCCGCCGGGGCGTCCATGGCGCGGGTCCTGGCGCAGGCGGCCCCGCGCGCAGGAGCGGCCGCGGGCATCCCTGTCTCGGTCCGCGACATCAGGCCGCTTCAGCATACGGATCCGCAGGGGCTGGCGATCTTCTACATCTCGCTGGCCGGGGTGGTGGTCGGCTTCATCGGCGCCATCCAGTTGAGCGTCCACGCCGGCGGGCTCAACCCCGGCGAGCGCATCGCGTTCACCGCCGCGTACGCGGCCCTGGGCGCACTGTCGATCTGCGCGGTGGTGGACTGGCTGCTCGGCGTGCTCGATCTCCCGTTCCTGGAGTCCTGGGGCATCCTGGCGCTGACCATGTTCGCCTCGGGCATGGTCTTCACCATGTTCAACACCCTCATCAGGCGCTGGGCCATGCTGCCCACCTGGGGTCTGATGGTGATGCTCGGCAACCCGTCCTCGGGCGGGGCGGTGTCCTGGCCGCTGCTGCCGACCCCGCTGGGGTCCATCGGCCGCTGGCTGCCGCCCGGGGCTTCGGTCAACGCCCAGCACACCGCCATCTACTTCGGCCGCAACCAGCATCTCTTCCCCTTCCTCGTGCTCATCTGCTGGGCTGCCCTGGGCACCGCCGTCTTCGTCGTCTGGCGCGAGCGCCACCCCGGCGGCCGTACGTCCTGACCCGCGCTCCGTGTCGGTCTCACCCATACCGCCACCGCCCGGCGTCTCGGCATACCCGGTTCTCCGTCACCGACGACTGGTTCGCGTACTCCACCTACGACGCCTGGAGCGGACTCGGCGCCTGGGACGGCGCCGACAAGGTCAAGGCCCTGGTCTCCACGACCGCCGACGCCGTCGCGGGCGTCAAGGCCTTCAGCCGCGTCTCCTGCTCCTCCGGCGCCCAGCCGGCCCCGTCCCTCGGCGACGGCCAGCGGGTGGCCTGGCTCGACACCACCGCGGCGGATACGGACGTGGTGACCCGCGCCACCTTCGCGGGCAGCTGCGAGTAGTTCCGCACCCGGGGCGTGGACCGGCTCACCGCCCGGACCGGACGGCGTGCACAGCCGTCCGGTCCACGGCGGGGCCGGTCCACGCCCCGTCAGTGTCCGACGGCACCAGAAAAGTTGTGCTCGGCTACGCCCCCCGGGACGCCCGGGGCCGCCGCGCCTCGCCCCCGACTGGGGGGCGGGGCGCGGCGGCCGTGTGCCGGCGACCGGGGTCAGACGGCGAAGAGCAGGCCCGCGCTGAGGAGTACGACGACCGCGGTGGCGAAGTGGATGCCGAAGGCGGTGGCCCTGGTACCGCCGTGGCGCAACACGATGAGGGTGTCACCGAACGGCGCGAGGGCCACGGCAAGCATGAACCATCCCTCGGCGTGGGCGCCGGCGAAGGCGAGCAGAGCGAGGCCCATGATGCCGAAGGTGGTGTCGCGCAGGCCCTTGACCGTCAGATAGGCGGCGTCGCCGTTCTCCTTGGCCGGGACTCCGTAGCCGTCGGCGGCAGGCCGGGGCGCCAGCAGGAAGCGGGCGCCGATCAGGACGACAAAGAGGTCGAGCACGACGGCAAGGCTGTAGGCGGTGGCGGTGAGCACGTCAGTCCCCTTTTTCTAGCGCTGCTAGGAATGGAAGCGACACTATCAGAGCACTGATACGTACGCTAGCGTCGCTAGAATTCTTTCCATGCCCACCCAGTCGCACCGGGAGCGCGAACGCGCGAAGCGCGAGCAGCTGATCATCACGACCGCCCGGAAGCCGGCCGAGGTGGAGGGCTGGGACGGGGTGACCACCCGTCGCCTGGCCGCCGAGATCGAGTACAGCCGGCCCGTCCTGTACAGCCCTTCTCATCCCGATGCGCAGCGGACGCCTCCGCCGGGACGCCCGCAACCACCGCCTCGCCCTGCCGATCCGCCGCTTCGCCCCGCCCGCAGGCGGCCGGTGCACGCCCTGAGGCAGTGCCGGGCCGACCGCCGCGGATCCGTCCCGGGACGACACCACAGGCGCGTGGGACGCCCACCCGCCCCAGAAGCGGCGAGACTCCTGGCGGAGGAGGCCGATTCCGGATCGGCGCCCCCTCCACCAGGAGCTCGGTACCGTCACCCCGCCGGGCGCTCCGTGGCGGCGGGCCGGCAGGCCCACGGCCGCCGGATGTGTCACGCGCCCGCAGCAGGCCTCCGACGGGGAGGGCGGAGAGCCCCGCCCGGACTACCGGCGTGCATCGCGTTCCGCCGCCTCGGCGATGCGCTTGATGTTCGCCAGCCGCCGGTCCCAGTCGGCCGCGAGCGAGGCCATCCACTGCGCCGTCGCATCCAGCGCCGCGGGGCGCACGGCATAGCGCACCTCGCGTCCGACGCGGGTGCCGGACACCAGCCCCGCGGCCTCAAGCACCGCGAGGTGCTTGACCACCGCCTGCCGTGAGACGGGGACCCCGGCGGCCAGCGTCGTCGCTGTGACCTCGCCCTGGGCGGCCAGCAGGTCCAGCAGCCGGCGTCTCGTCGGGTCGGCGAGCGCGGCGAGGACACTGTCGACCGCCTCGACGGCGCCGCGGGGTCGCTCCGTCACGCGGCCGACTGTTCCGCGCGCGTCCTGAACGCGTCGAGCACCTGGGGCCAGCCGCCGGTGTTGTCCTTCAGCGCCTTGCTGCGCAGCTCCTCGGAGCCGGCCAGTGACGCGAAGCCGCTCTCCACGACGCGGAGCCGGGTCCCCTCCCCCTCGGGGGTCAGGGTGAACTCCACGAGGGTGCTGTTGTCCTCGCGCAGCTCCTCCCCGGGGAAGGCGCTGGCCCAGCGGTACGCCAGGTAGGTGGGCGGCTCGACCTTCTCCACCCGTACCGGGAAGTCGCCGTACTCGGCGTTCTTCGCCACCATCGACTCGCCCTCTCTGGCCACCGTGCCGCGCACACTCTCCGGGTCTGCCACCCAGAACCCGGGTTCGGCCACCAGCGACCAGACCCGCTCCAGGGGCGCTGCGATCAGGGTTTCACGTTCGATCCGCTCGTCGCTCATCAGGGCTCCTCCGTCGCGCCATTGAATGCAACTCCAGAGTTGCACATCGCCACCTCAGGTGCAACCCGCGAGTTGCACGCCAGTGCTCCCGGCGCGACCGCCGGGACGCTGTGGGCCATTCGGGGGCGGCCCGTCGAGGCGTACCGGCAAGCATGCAAAAGGGAGGTCAAATAAGGAGGTCAGACACACCCTGCATCCCCGTACGCCCTGCTGCCACGGAGTCTCCATGGACTACGGAACCGCTCTGCGCCAAGAGATCGCGGCGCCCGGTACCACACCCCTCATCGGTATCTACGACATGTACTCGGCGTCCGTCGCAGCCGAGCACTTCGACGGGTTCTTCGTCTCCGGTTTCGGCTTCGCCGCGTCCCACTACGGCCTTCCCGACATCGGCTTCATCGCCTGGCCCGACATGGCCGCCTTCGTCGAGCGGCTGCGCCTCGCCTTCCCCGGCCGGCACCTGTTGGTGGACATCGACGACGGCTATGTCGACCCCGAGGTCGCCTGCCATGTCGTGCAGCGGCTCGACCGGGCCGGCGCCTCCGGGATCATCCTGGAGGACCAGAAGCGGCCGCGCCGTTGCGGGCACGCCGACGGCAAGCTGGTCCTCCCCTTCGAGGAGTACCTGGAGAAGCTGCACCTGGTACTGGAATGCCGGGGCAACATGGTGGTGGTGGCCCGTACCGACGCCGTGGAGGAGGACGACATCCTGCGCCGGGCGGCCGCGCTCGCCAAGACAGACGCCGATGTCGTCCTGGTCGACGGGGTCCGCAGCGTCGAGTGGATCCGCCGCATCCGCGACGTCCTCGGCGACAAGCCGCTGCTCTTCAACCAGATCGCGGGCGGCAAGTCACCGCGGCTGTCACTGCCCGAACTCACCGCGCTCGGCGTCGACATCGCCATCTACAGCACACCGTGCCTGTTCGCCGCGCACGCCGCGATCGATGCCACGCTGCGCGATCTCAAGGTCGCCGAGGGACGCCTCCCGGACCCTGGGAACGGTACGGCCGTCGGCGTCCGGGAGGCGACTCGGCTGCTGGAGCGGAACATCAGCCGCCACCACAAGCCGTTCCCGGCGGCGACACACTGACAGCGACGGTCCCGGGCGGGCACGGCCGATCGACCGGCCCGGGACCGGCCGCCGACTGCACCACCGACCGCGGCCACCGACCGCGGCGCCGGCCCCGGGCCACGGCTCCGGCCCGCCGCGCCGGCCGGACACCTCCCACGCGCCCGCCGGTGGTGTCGCGCAGGGCGGGACCTGCACTTCTGCCGCCCCATCACCATGGTCTGCGCCCGGTTACGGAGACGAGACTTTATTCAAGCCTTGACTCAACATGTGCAGACTGTTTTGATCTGCACGTCCCGATCAGACGGCAGGACGGCGAAGGCGGTCAGGCGCCTCATCGTCGTCCTGACTGCGCACCAGATCCGTTGCCGGGCACGCCCGTTGGCGCGCGCGGAAACCTCCACCCCCTGGAAGCAGTCCGCTGACGCCCGTCACCATCCCCCGCATCCGGGCGTCACGGCGCATCCCTGACTGCCGCACACCGGCCTGCTGTTCGCCGGAGCGCGGCAGTCCCTGGTCGTGACGCGCCCGGGTGGGCTGCTCCCGCGAACGGCCCACCTGTCCGATCAGGAGGAGAGGACATCGTGAGACGTTCCATCATCGGGACAGCCGCAGCCGCGCTCACCACACTGGCCCTGCTCGTCGGCACCGAGCCGGCCGCGCATGCCAGCAGAGCCGCGCACGGCGACGGGCCCGTGGTGACCGGCACCTACTCGACCGGCGCCGACCACGCCTGGCAGCCGCTGCCCAGTGTGCGGATGGGCGACGGCTCGAACGCCGCCACCGACGCAACGGTCGTCGCCGACCCCAGCGCCATACGCCAGAAGTACTCGGGAATCGGCTTCTCGCTGGACGAGACGAGCGTCTCCAATCTCTGGATGCTCACCCCGGCCGAACGTGACCGGGCCGTCCGGCTGCTGGTCGATCCCGCCACCGGGGCCGGCCTCGACCGGTTCCGGGTGACCATCGGCAGCCCCGATGTCATCGAGCACCTGCCGTTCTGGTCGGAGGACGACCTGCCCCCGGGCGTCACCGAGGACTTCGGACTGAAGTACTTCTCGATCCAGCGCGACATCGACCTCCACATCATCGACACCATCAAGCTCATCCAGCACTACAACCCCAAGGCCACCTTCTTCGCCTCCGCGTGGAGCGCCCCCGCCTGGATGAAGACCAACAACCGGTTCACCGGCGAGGTCGCGCTCAAGCCCGGCAGCACCACGGACTACTACCAGGTCGGCAAGTTGCGCGACGACTGCATCGACGTCTTCGCGCGCTACTACGCGAAGTTCGTGCAGGCCTACGCCCGCCACGGCATCCGCATCGACGCCCTGACGCTGCTGAACGAGCCCGGCATGGACGTGGTCTACCCGGCGATGGACATCAGCGTCGCCCAGCAGCAGAAGCTGGCCCTGGCAATGAAGAGCCGGTTCCATGCCGCCCGGCTGGACACCCAGCTCTATGTGCACGACTTCAACTTCTGGGACTGGCACAACCCAACAGCACCGCGACCAAGAACTACTACCGCATCTTCAACGACGCCCCCGACGGCTCGGTGAAGGGCAAGCAGGTCCTGGACGCGACCGACGCCGTGGCCTTCCACCCGTACTGGGGCGATCCGCAGGTGATGCGGGACACCTATGAGCAGACCGGCAAGCCGGTCCAGCTGACGGAGACCAGCGACCTCTCCCCGTCGACCGTCCTGAGCGACTTCCGACTGGACGCCTCCTCGTACATCCTGTGGGCGCAGACCACCGACCAGGACGGCGGGACGCTGCACTGGACGTCCGCCCGGGACAACAACATCGACTGGCAGCAGGTCGGCGAGACCACCAAGTGGCCCGACCGCCTGGTCAAGGTGGACACCACCACCAAGGACTTCACCGTGCGCAACGAGCTCTACCCGATGGGGCAGCTCGCCAGATACCTCTCCCCCGGAGACGTCCGGGTGGAGTCCAGTGCCGCGGACCGCGGTGTCAGCAATGTGGTCTACCGCAGCGGCGCGGACGGCTATGTCGCCGTCCTCGGCAACGCCAACAGCACCGACAGCACCGTCCGGGTCGTGGTCGCCGGCCGCTCGTTCGTCGCCACCGTGCCCGCGGGCTCCTTCGCCACCTACCGGTGGCGGCAGAGCATCCCTTCGGGGCACCACAACTCGGCGCCGGTGCTGAGCCGTCCGGCCGATGTGACCGCCGACCAGTACAGCACCGTCCAGGTGGCGCTGAAGGCGACCGACCGTGACGGCGACCCGCTGTCGTACTACGCGTCCGACCTCCCGGCGGGCGTCGCCGTCGACGCGACCACCGGAGTGGTGACGATCCATCCGACGGCGGCCGGCAAGCAGGACCTGAAGCTCGCCGTCACCGACGGCAGGGCCCACGCCGAGGTGACGCTGCATGTCACCGTGCGGCCGCACGACGCACCGGTCGGCGAGAAGGTCGAGGCCGAGTCGTACGCGGATCAGCACGGCTGGGCCGCGGACGGGACCAACTTCGTGGAGAGCAACGGCGCAGCCAGCGGCGGCAAGGACGTGGGCTGGACGGCTGCGGGCAACTGGCTCGACTACCGCGTCGACGTGGCGAGCAGCGGCAGCTACGACCTGGAGTTGCGGGTCGCCAACGGCACGGGGGCGGCCGCCCCGAACGCACTGACCTTCCGTGACGCCGCCGGGACCGTGCTGGCCACGGTGTCCGTGCCGGACACGGGTGGCTGGGGGTCGTACCAGTCGGTGCATGTGCCGGTCAGCCTGAGCGCGGGAGACCAACAGGTCACGCTCTACTGCGAGACGGGCGGCTTCAACCTGGACTACTTCCGGCTGTCCTAGTGCCGCCCCCGTCGGCCGATGGCACCCCAGGGGCCGGCGGTGTCCGCCGCGGCGGACACCGCCGGCCCCTCGCGCCGCACCCCGGACCCCGGGGTGCGGCGGACGCGGCTCAGTAGAGGCGGACGTCGGCGAGGCTCCACCAGTTGGGGGCGGCGGCGGTCGCGGTCACCCGCAGATAGCGGGCGCGGGTTCCGGGGGTGTCCACCGTGGTGAGCTGGCCGGTGCCGGTTCCGCTGCGCACCTCGCGCCAGGTGGTGCCGTCGTCGCTGACCGAGAGCGCCCAGCCGCGTGCATAGTCGCCGAGGTTGTCGCCGCTGTCGAGGGCGACGCGGTTGAAGCGGGTGCTGCGGCCGAGGTCGATCTGAAGGTACTGGCCGGGCGCCTGGGCCTGCCCGCTGGACCAGCGGGTGGCGGCGTCGTCGTCGATCGCCAGGGGTGCGTCGGAACCGCCCGCCGGACCCGCGGTGGCGGTGGCACCGTCGAGCGGGAGCGGCTGGGCGACATGCCCCGGCGCACCGGACTTCGGCCAGGTGAAGGTGGCCAGCGCCCCGCCGGGCAGGGTGTACTCGAAGGACTGGTCGCCGACGGCGACGGCGAAGGTGCGCGGGTTGTCGTTCTCGTTGTGGACGACGAGCGCGGTCGAGCCGTCGGGGTTGCGGAAGGCGACGTCGGTGATCTGCCCGTTCCAGCCGGTGGTACCGAAGTTGGTACTGGCGATGCGTACCGCACCGGGCTTCACGAACTTCGACAGATGGCCGATGGTGTAGTACTCGGCGTCGGTCGTATAGCTGCCGTCGGGCTGGGCGGTCAGCAGTCCGGTGCAGGTGGTGCAGCCGCCGTTGTGCGGACCGCCGGTGGAGTCCAGGGCGATGTTCCAGTTGACCACGGACTTGGCCCAGTTGCGGGTGGCACCCACCGTCAGGGTGCGGGCGTGCCAGGTGAGCGTGCCGCGGAAGATCTGCTCCGGGGTGTCGCCGGGCGCATGGGAGCCTGAGCACTCGGTGAACCAGATCCCCTTGTCGGGGTGGGCCTCGTGCAGGGCGCTCTGCGCGCTCGGGTCGCCCGCGTAGCAGTGGTAGGCGGTGCCGGCGACCCACGTGGCCGCGTCGCTGTCGAGGATCTCGTACGGGTAGTCGGTCTGCGGGTCCTCACCCGGCGGGGTGGTGCCCACGTCGCCGGGGTGGGTGATCCAGTTGTGGTCGTAGCCGAGGATCCTGGTGTGCAGACCCGCCTTCTTCAGCAGCGGCCCGAGGATTTTGATCACGGCCACCTCCTGCTCGACGGGCATGTCGGCGCTGGGGTAGCCGTTGACGTTGCGGTTCTGCGGCTCGTTCTGCAGTGACAGGTAGTCGATCGGCACCCCGGCGGCGGTGTACGCCTGGACGAACTTCACCAGGTAACGGGCGTAGGCGTCGTAGACCGCGGGATCGCTCTTGAGGCGGCCGCTGAACAGCGAGTCGGTGGTCTTCATCCAGGCAGGCGGGCTCCAGGGCGTCGCCATGACCGTGAGCTGCGGGTTGAGCCGCTTGGCCTGGCGCAGCAGCGGCAGGATCCGCTGCCGGTCGTGGGCGATGGAGAAGTGCGCCAGCGGGAAGTCGGTCTGCCCGGCGGGGACATCGTCCAGGCTGTAGTGCTGCTGCTCCGCGGTGAAGTCGGAGGAGCCTATGGGCTGGCGCAGAAAGCTGACGCCGATGCCCTGCACGGGGTCGAACAGCTTGCGCATGGCGTCGTCGCGCACCCCGGGCGCGAGGCCGGAGAGGACGGCGGCCGAGGAGTCGGTGAGTGCGGCGCCGAAGCCGTCCATGCTCTGGAAGGTGCGGTCCGGATCGACGGTGATGGTGGTCTGCGTGGAGGCGCCCTGGTGGAAGGCCACGGGGGCGCGGGGGTGGAGGAGTTCGGAGCGGTCGGGGGTGGTGACCCAGACGTCCGCCGTGGCGGCTGGGTGTCGGCCGGCATGACGGGACGCTGCTGCGGTGGCCTGGACGGGGGCGGCGCAGGCCAGGCTCAGGGCGACGGCGGTGGCCGTCACCGTGCCGAGGGCACGTCGGTTCATCGCTCTCCTCAGTGAAGGGCGTTCGGGGGCCGGGTGGGGCGGCGGGGAGCGGTGCGCCGGCAGGCGGCTCCGCAGGGGACGGGGCTGATGCGGAAGCTCCCGTGAAACAGAATGAAACATATTTCCGTGATCTGTTTTCCGGACCCAGGAAAACGGGCCCGCTCATCGGTGTCAAGGCGTTGTACAGCACCGCTTCACTCCGCCACGCAAGCACACTAGGCTGCCATTCATGAAACGAAATCCTGAAACAAATGAGTAGACCGAAGTCAGCGCGGGTCACCGTCCGGGACATCGCCGCCGAAGCCGGGGTCTCGATCGCCACCGTCTCCCGGGTCATGAACGGACAGGCCGCAGTCACCGCCCGGACCCGCGAGACGGTCCGGCAGGCGATCGAGCGGCTCCGCCCGCCGGGCACCCGCGACCGGCCTTCGGCACGGCCGGGCGCGGTGTTCGTACGGTGCCCGTATCCGCTCACGGACTACTTCGGCAGCATCGTGACCTCGATCGCCGAGACCCTCGATCTGCATGGACGTCAGCTGGTGCTCAACGCCGGCGACGCGGCCAGGGACAGCCGGGTGCTGGCGGACCTGCCCACCCGGCCCGGGATCGCGGGCGCCCTGCTGATCCTGCCGACCGAGGAGGGCGAGGAACTGGCGGAGCTGCGCCGGCGCGACTTCCCGTTCGTGGTGGTCGACCCCCGGACCCCGCTGCCCCGGGACATCGCCGCCGTCTCCGCCTCCCACTTCGCCGGCGCCAGAAGCGCCGCCGCCCATCTGGCCGCTTTCGGCCACCGGCGCATCGGCTGGATCGGCGGGCCCAGCGAATGGCTCGCCAGCCGCTCCCGGTTCGCCGGACACGCCTCGGCCCTGGCCGAGGTCGGTGTGCTGGTCGCGCCCGAACTGGTCACCAGCATCGAGCCGACCAGCGACTGGGGCTTCAGCGCCGCCAGCCGCCTCCTCGATCTGCCGGAGCGGCCCACCGCCCTGGCGACCTTCAACGACAAGGCCGCCGTCGGAGCGCTGCGCGCCGCACATGAGCGGGGGCTGCGCGTTCCCGAGGACCTCTCGGTCACCGGATTCGACGACGCCGATCTGAGCCGCAGTACCGTGCCCATGCTCACCACGGTCCGTCAGCCGGTGCAGGAGCAGGGCAGCATGGCCGTCAGCCTGCTGATGCGCCTCATGGAGGGGCACACTGTGGAGGCACTGCATGTGGAGCTGGCCACCGAGCTCGTCGTCCGGGGGTCCACCGGCCCCGTTCCGGTCCGATGACCCCGCGCGGCACCGCAGTTGCCGGGTGCCTGCGGACCGGTTCGAGGCCTGGCCCGGGACCTGGCCCGGGACCTGGTTCGGGGGCCGGTCCGCCGGGGTCGCGGCTTCCCGTATCCTGACCGGCGCGGATGCCGTACCCGACGCCCCCAACGGGGGGTCGCGGCCGGCGGGCCGGACCGCGGGCCACTGGCGACCCGACCGGCCCCACAAGGGCCGTGGCGGCGCGGCCGCGTGAAAAGCGATGGTTGACAGCCATGGGCGACAGCCCATAAATTCACGATCTAGAAAAAGTCTTCCCGCTGCTCATTGCGTTCCTCGGCGGTGCACAGCACCCCCCGCTCCTTCGGCACGCCCCGTCCGGTCCCGTCTCACGAAAGTACCCGCTCTGGCATGGTTACCGCCCACAACCCGAGCCACCGCCTGGGCGGGCCGCCGACCGGCGCTGCCGAGGTCCTTCCCTACCGCGACCCCGCCCTGCCGGTCGAGCAGCGCGTCGAGGACCTGCTGTCCCGGATGACCCGGGCCGAGAAGGTCGGCCAGATGCTGCAACTCGACGCCCGGGCCGACCTCGAGGACGTCGTCCTCACCCGGCTCGCCGGCTCCGTGCTGCACACATCGCCCGAGCGGCTGCCGCGCGCGATGGACATGGCGGCCGGCACCCGGCTGGGAATCCCGCTCATCGTCGCCGAGGACTGCATCCACGGCCACGCCTTCTGGCCCGGCGCCACCGTCTTCCCCACCCAGCTGGCCCTGGCCTGCTCCTGGGACCCCGAACTCGCCGAGCAGTGCGCCCGGGTCACCGCGGTCGAGGCCGCGGCGACCGGTATCCACTGGGTCTTCTCCCCCGTCCTGTGCATCACCCGGGACCTGCGGTGGGGACGGGTGGGCGAGACCTTCGGCGAGGACCCCTTCCTGATCTCGGAGCTCGGCGCGGCCATGATCCGTGGCTACCAGGGCTCCGGACTGCGGGACAGCACCGCGGTACTGGCCTGCGCCAAGCACTTCGCCGGCTACTCCGAGACCCAGGGCGGCCGGGACGCCAGCGAGGCCGACATCAGCCCGCGCAAGCTGCGCTCCTGGTTCCTGCCGCCGTTCGAGCGCGCCGTCCAGGAGGGCTGCCGCACCTTCATGCTCGGCTACCAGGCGATCGACGGTGTGCCCGTCACCGCCAACACCTGGCTGCTCCACGACGTCCTCAAGGAGGAGTGGGGGTTCACCGGGACCCTCGTCACCGACTGGGACAACGTCGGCCGGATGGTGTGGGAGCAGAAGGTCTGCGCCGACCGCACCGAGGCCGCCACCGTGGCGGTCACCTCGGGCAACGACATGGTGATGGCGACGCCCTCCTTCTTCGAGGGTGCGCTGGATGCCCTGGAGCGGGGGCTGCTCGCCGAGGCCGACATCGACGCCGCCGTCCGGCGGATCCTGCGCCTGAAGTTCGAACTCGGGCTCTTCGAGAACCCCCGCCGCCCCGACGTGGAGCGGCAGGCCCAGGTCATCGGCGCCGCCCCGCACTCCGCACTGAACCTGCGGGTCGCCCGCCGCTCGCTCGTCCTGCTGCGCAACGACGGCACCCTCCCCCTGGACGGCGGCCTCACCCCCGGCGCCGACGGCCGGGCCGAGGCGACGGACACCGTCGGCCGCACCATCGCGGTGATCGGCCCCAACGCGGACGACTGCCAGGCGATGCTCGGCGACTGGGCCGGTGACTCGGGCCAGGTCGACTGGATGCCCGACGGGCATCCGCGGGAGAGCGTGGAGACCGTCCTCGACGGCTTCCGGGCGGTCGTCCCGCAGGGATGGACCGTCAACCATGCGCGGGGCGCGGACATCGCCTCGCTGCAGCCCGACCCCGAGGGGCCGCTGTTCCCCGACGGCCAGCCCCGCCCCCCTGTCCTCACCCCGGCGGCTCCCGATCCGGAGCTGATCGCCGAGGCGGTGGCAGCGGCACAGGCCGCCGACCATGTGGTGGCCGTCGTCGGCGATGAGATGTCCCTGGTGGGCGAGGGCTGCTCCACCGCCACCCTGGAGCTGGTCGGCGGCCAGATCGCACTGCTGGAGGCCCTGGTGGCGACCGGCACGCCGGTGACCGTCGTACTGGCCAACTCCAAGCCCGCCGTGCTGCCCCGGGCAGCTCTGGACGCCGCCGCCGTCATCCAGGCGTTCAACCCCGGTATGCGCGGTGGCCGGGCCATCGCCGAACTCGTCCTCGGGCTGATCGAACCCACCGGCCGGCTGCCGCTGTCCGTCCCCCGCCATGTCGGCCAGCAGCCGGTGTACTACAACGGTCTGCGCGGCCAGCACGGCACCCGCTACGCGGACCTCACCCAGGACCCGCAGTTCGCCTTCGGGGAGGGGCTGAGCTACACCACCGTGGACTACAGCGGCCTCGTCCTGCACACCCCCACCGTGGACCAGGACGGTGTGGTCCGCGCCGAGGTGACCGTCACCAACACCGGTAACCGGCCCGCGCTGGAGACCGTCCAGGCCTACGTCAGCGACCAGGTCACCTCCGTCACCTGGGCCGACCGCGAGCTCAAGGCCTTCCGGCAGGTGCCCCTCGCGCCGGGTGAGAGCACCACCGTGGAGATCGAGGTGCCCGCCGCCTCGTGCACCCTGGTCACCGCCGCCGGCCACCGCACCGTCGAGCCGGGTGTCTTCTCCCTGCTCGTGGGATCCAGCTCGCGTACCCGCGACCTGCTGGGCGCCGAGTTCCGCATCACTCCCGGCGCCTGACCGTCGCACTCGGCGGGGGTCGGCAGTCCGGCCCCCGCCGAGTGGTACAGCGATGCAGTGAAAGCAGTTGACGAAGGGTCAGTTCCAGCGCTCGCCCTCCAGGCCGGCCTCGGCGCGGTCGACGGCGGCGGGATGACCGAAGAATCCCGGCAGGCCGCCGCTGTGCAGCAGGACGATCCTGCGGCCGGGGAGAATCCCACCCTCCGCGACCGCGGCCGCCAGACCGGCCAGCGCCCGACCGGTGTAGACCGGGTCGAGCGCGATGCCCTCCGTGCGGCCGGCCAGCGCAAGGGCCTGCGCCACCGATTCGGTGAGCGCTCCGTAGCCCTCGCCGATCTGGTCCCGGCGGATCCTCAGATCCGCGGCCGCCACCGGGGCGTCGGCGAGCGGCCGGGCCATCTCGGCGATCACCGGTACCGGATCCGGCAGGGCTCCGCAGTCCACCCCCAGCACCCGGTCGCTGCCCAGGGCGGCCACCAGCCCCGCCATGGTGCCGCCCGAGCCGACCGCCAGCACGACCGTGTGCAGCCCGGGTGCCTGGGCCAGCAGTTCGCGCCCACCCGTCAGATATCCCAGTGCCCCGGTGCTGCTGGAGCCGCCGAAGGGGATCAGCGCGGGCCGGGCTCCCCGGCTGCGCAGCCGGTCGGCGACCTGCTCGGCCGTACGGACGAGGCCGGGGAGGCCGACGTCCCCGGCCCAGACGACGCGGGCGCCGAACAGGCCGTCCAGGGCGAGGTTGCCCGACCGTGACCGGCCCGGCTCCCCCGGGAAGACCAGCACCGCGGAGAGCCCGGCCCGGGCGGCGGCAGCGGCGGTGAGCCGGGCGTGGTTGCTCTGCGAGGCGCCGGTGGTCACCAGGGTGTCCGCGCCGTCGGCCAGGGCCCGGCCGAGCGTCCACTCCAGCTTGCGGACCTTGTTGCCGCCGCCTCCGAGCCCGCCGAGGTCATCGCGTTTGATCCACAGGTCTTCGGGCGCCAGGCCGACGGCGGCGGACAGCCGGGGCGCCGCCTCCAGCGGGGTGGGCCAGCTGCCCAGCAGGAAGCGCGGCTGCGCGTGGACGGGATCGCCGACGGTGGTCATGGTCCTCCTGGCAGGGGGGCGGCCCGCCCGGGCCGCCCACGGGTTCCGGCGCGCCGTCGGCCGGCGGTCGCGCTCCCGGACGGCCGCCGTGCAGCTCACTCTGCCCACGGGGAGTCCAGGATGGTGCGGACGAAGTCGCCCCGCTCGAAGCCGGGCACAAAGTGTTCCAGGACGTCCGCCTTGACATTGCCGAAGGACGTCTCCGGCTTCGACCTGATGCCGTCGGTGAAGGCCTCCAGGATCCGCCGCTTGAAGTCGGGCCTCGGGTGCAGCGCGACGACCGCTGCCCGGTCGGCCTCGGAGACGTCCTGGTAGCCGATGCCGAGCACGTCGTACTCCACACCCGCGGTCACCAGCGCCACCTCGGGTTCCATGAACGCGGGGATGCCCGGTGTGGTGTGCAGGGCGATCGCCGTCCAGACCCGTCGGACGCTGTCCTCGGGCACCCCGTGGCCCTGGAGGAACCGCCGGGCCTCGTCGGCGCTGTCCACCTCGAAGCGCCGGCCACTGGAGTGGAAACGCTCGTTCAGCCCCAGATCGTGGAAGATCGCCCCGATGTAGAGCAGCTCCGGGTCGTAGCTGAGGTCGCGGTTGCGTGCCTGGAGGCCGGCGAAGAAGTACACCCGCCGCGAGTGGTGGTAGACCAGTTCGCTGACACTCTCCCTGATCAGCTCGGTCGCCTCCCGGGTCAGCCTGGTGTCGGGGACCCGGATCCCGGCAGGGGCGGGCGGGTCGGTGGTACTCATCGCGGTCACCTCGGTCTGCTGCACGGACACCGGCCGTGGTCCCGGCCGCCCCTCCACTGTCTGCCGACCGCCCCGCGTCCGCCACGGCGGTGGCGCCGTCTGCCGCAAGGGTGCGGAGCCCGGCCCTGCGTCCCGGGCGGCGCAGTGCGCCCCCGCGCACCGCAGGGTGTTCAGCGATGGCCGCGGACGACCCCCGCCGCCCGGACGGGCGACGGCGGGGCGGCGGCGGCCACCGCGGTGTTCACGGCGGGGCGGTCGCGCACTCGGGGAGGGGCGCCACGGTGGCCGCCGACCCGTTCCGCAGCGGGAGCGCCGGCTGCGGCGCCGCGACGGCGAGGTTGCGCCTGGTGGACAGCCAGGACCCCAGCAGCACCAGCGCGAAACCGCCCGGCGCGGCCGTCCGCAGGGGCTCGTGCAGCAGGACGACACCGAGCAGCACCGCGATCACCGGGTCGGCGTCGCGGGAGACCTCGGCCGAGTGCGACCCCGGCAAGGGCCGCCAGGGGCCGTGACGTCCGACGGGGACGAGCCGGGCCGCACCGGTCGCGCCGCCCTGCGGCTCCCGCCCCCTGCCGGGATCCGGTCCGGGATTCGGCAGGCCGGCGCCCCTGGGCCTCCTTGGGCATATCCCGGCGGAGGTACCCGCTGCGCCCCTAGCATCATGACGGCACGTCAGCACATCACAAGGGGGAGACATGATCGAACTGGCCAGTGTGATCATGGATCTGCGCGCCGAGCTCGATGCCGCCATCTCGGCCGCGGAGGGTGAGGCTCTGCAGTTCGAGCTGGGGACGATCGAGCTGGAGGCGACCCTGGGAGTGCAGCGCACCGGCGGGACCGGCGGCAAGGTCAGGTTCTGGGTGGTGGAGCTCGGTGCGGACGGCTCGCTGGGCCAGACGTCGACGCATCGGATCAAACTCAGTCTGAGCCCCACGCTGAGGACTCCGGCCGGACCCGCCAAGGCCTTTGTCTCCGGACAGGCCGGCAGCTCCGAGGAGTAGACGGCCGTGAGCACACCGGCCGGCCCGGGCGGGTTCGACCCCACTCGGGCGGTCCAGATCGTCGCCGCCTCCGCGACCGGCGCAGGGCTGCGCGGGTCCGGCTATCTCGTCAACGGCCGCGCGGTACTCACCGCCGCCCATGTGGTCAGTGCCGCCGCGTCGGTCCGGGTGCGCTTCCTGGACGAACGCGGCCATGCGCGCGATCTCGACGGCGAGGTCGTCTTCAGCCATCCGCGGCTGGACATCTCCGTCGTCAGGCTTGTCGAGGAGCCGGTCACCGACGGCGCGGACTCCCCCGGGGCCCCGGACGGCGCGTCCGGCACCCGTCCCGTCCGGTACGGCCGGCTCGGGCCGCCGACCCAGTGCGAGGCGCTCGGCTTCCCCCGGTTCAAGCTGCGGTCCGCCTCCCGGCCGGACGGGGGTGCGCTGGAGTATCGGGACACCCGGCATGCCCGGGGCACCGCCGCGCCGCTGTCCGCGCTCCGCGAGGGCGTACTGGAGCTGCTGGTCGACCCTCCGGAGTACGACCGCGACCCCGGGCACTCCCCGTGGGAGGGCATGTCCGGGGCCGCGGTGTGGAGCCATGGCCGCCTGGTCGGGGTGGTGAGCGAGCACCGGCGCGAGGACGGGCTCGGCACCCTCACCGCGACCCGGGTGGACCGCTGGCACGAACATCTGACGCCGCATCAGGCCGAGACGCTGCAGCAGCTGATCGGACTGCCGGAACGCTCGCAGCAGCTCGACGCCGTGACCGGGTTCTCCAGCCGGTTCGACGGCTATGTGGAGGCGGTCGGCAGGGCTGTCCGCACCCACCCCTACCCCGGTGTCCTGCCGGACACGGCACCGCCGCCGCTGACCGGGATCCATGCCCGCCACCGGCCCCGGCCGCTGAGTGCCGACGCCACCGCGGTGCCGTCCGCGACCAGCGTGCTCTCCTGGGAGGAACTGCTGGCCGGCGAACGGCAGTGCGTTCTGCTCGGCGGGCCGGGCGCCGGCAAGACCAGCCTGCTCCGCAGCGCCGCCGCGGCCTCGATCTCCCGCTGGCAGCTCCTGCGGGAGGGCGGGTCGGTACCGGTCCTGGTCGACGCCGCCGACCTCACCGGCGAACTCCCGTTCCCCGAGGCCGTCGCCCGGTCGGTGACCGCGGACCTGCGGCGGTTCGGCCTGCTGGAGCGGCTGCCACCGGACTTCTTCCGCGAACCTCCCCAACCCCGGGTGCCCTGGCTGGTCCTGGTGGACGGCCTGGACGAGATCGCCAGCTCCGAGGCGCGGCGGTCGGTCCTGGACCTGGTCGCCCACCTCGCCAAGCGCCATCCCGGCACCTACCGGTTCGTCGTGGCGACCCGCCCGCTGCCCGAGCGGGAGCTGGAAGCACTGGGTCCGAACATGCCGCGGTACGAGCTGCAGCCGTTCGCTCCGGACCGGCTACGGCAGTTCGCCGAGCGCTGGTTCGGCCTCCTCGGCGTGCCTTCGCCCGAGGCGGCGGCCAAGTCGTTCATCAGCGCGCTGGAACGCGCCCGGATGGCCGAGCCTGCCCGGACACCGCTGATGGCGACGATGCTGGCGCAGCTCTACGCGGCGGCGCCGGACCGGCCGCTTCCGGACGGGCGCAGCGGGATCTACGCCCGCTTCGTGGAGCAGTTGCAGCAGCGGCAGCGCACGGCCGGGCCCTCCGGCATCCAGGCCCAGACGCGGGCAACCATGGAGCGGTACGGCCCCGCGGCGCTCGCCCGGGCACAGAGCACCCTCGACGCACTTCCGGCGCTGATCGCCGACCTGGCCGCGGAGCGGTGGGCCGGACGATCCGTCCCGGCACCGGATCTGCTGGCCGGCCGGCCCGCCGGGCAGCGGCCCGAGCCGGTGCCCGGCGCGGTCTGGGACGAGTTCCTCCGCGACGCACTGCGACGCAGCGGGCTTCTGGTGGAGAAGGCCGGTGAGTTCTCCTTCCTCCACCGGACGCTCCTTGAATACCTCGCCGCAGGCCACCTGGCGGCCGGGGGCAGCAGCGTCCGCGGCCGGGAGCTGCGCGGGCAGTTCGCCGAATGGCAGAGGCGCGCACGCATGGCCCCGTTCATGGCCTCCGTCCACGAGCAGGACTCCTTCTGCGGCTTTCTGCTGGACACCGGTGCCGGTACCCGGGAGAGCCTGAGGTTCCTGCGCCGTCTGGTCCGCAGCGGCGGGATCGAGGGCTGTGAGATCATCGCCCGGCTGGTGCAGCTGGGTACCGCCGTACCGGAGAGCATCGTCACCCGGGCCGCCGACCGCCTCGTCAGCCGCACGGGGCGCGACGACTTCTACTACCGCAACGAGCGCATCCGGGCTGCCGTGGCCCTCTCCGACCTCCGCGACCCACGGGCCCCCGATCTCCTCGCCGAGATCGCACAGGACAGCACCGCCGTCGACATGATGGTGCGGGTCACGGCCGCGCAGCGCGCCCTCTCCCATCTCAACGTCCTGCACACCGTGCGGGTCATCAACGGCCTCGGGCGCGTCCAGGCCGCCGACCGGCTGGCCGGGCTCGGGGACGAGCGCGGGGTGGAGCTTCTCCTTGCACTGATGCGCAACCGCCTGATGCACGACCGGGCCCGCACCTACGCGGCCGCCGCCCTGGTCGACCACGGGCATCCGCACGCCGCGGAGATCCTCTTTCTGATCTCCTCCGACCCACGCATCGATCCGGTCGACCGGGTACTGGCAGCCGGGATGCTCACGCTGAAGACCGCCGACAGACGCGGCGCCCATACCCTGCTGGCGATGGCCCGCGACACCGGCCAGGACACATTGACCCGGGTGTACGCCGCATACGGCCTGGGGCGCATCGGGGAGGCCCGGGGCCGCTCCCTGCTCGTCTCCCTCGCCCGGCGCGCCGATCCGCCCGGGAACCCGAGGACGGATGCCTTCGCCCGGGTGCGAGCGGGCCGGGCCCTGGCCGAGCTCGGCGACCGCCGAGCCGACCGGGTGCTCCGCACCCTGGCGTGCGACTCGACGCTCCCGCGTCGCCTGCGACGGCGCGCGGCGGCAGCCCTGGCGGCGTTCGAGCGTGACCCCGGCGGTGTGACGGGCGACAGGCGCGTCCTCTCCGAGGTGGACCAGATCAACCGGGCCTATCCCTATCTGCGCCGTCTCAGCGCCTGGTTCCGGCTGCAGAACCGGATCCTCAGCCCCGCCGTCCTGGGCCGCCGGCCCTCCTTCGGCCGTTCCCACCGGTAGGGCGTGCGGCGCTGGGTGCGGTGCGCCGGCTGTGCTCAGCGCCGCCGGTCCCCGGACGGTGCAATGGACGACGAGCACCAGTCCAGGCGGAGGATGGCCAGGTCGTCGGCGTGCCGCCCGGCGTTGAGGCCCCGGACGGTGGAGATGACATGGTCCAGCTGGCCCTCCGCGTCGGTCCGCGAGGTCCGGTCGATGATGTCCAGCAGACCCTCGATGCCCAGCCGGTCGCTGCCCCGGCCGGTGTGCCCCTCGATCAGACCGTCGGTGTAGAGCGTGAGCGCCCCCGTGGCCGGCAGTGTGAGCTCGGTCGGGAACCAGTGGCGCAGGCCGGGGGCGATGCCCAGGGCGACCCCGTGCTCCGCGTCGAGGACACGGGTGGTGCCTTCGGCGGTCAGCAGCGGCTCGTGATGCCCTGCGAGGTACACCTCGGCCGCGGCCCGCGCGGGGTCCAGAGTGAGCAGTGCACAGGTGGCGAAGGTGTCGTCGCGGGTCCTCTCGGCGACGAGCATCTGCTCCAGCAGGTCGAGCAGACCCACCCCGCGATGGCCGGCGAAGGTCAGCGCACGCCAGGTGATGCGCAGGCTCACGCCGAGGGCGGCCTCGTCCGGTCCATGGCCGCTGACATCCCCTATCACGGCGTGGACGAGCCCGTCGTCGGTCTCCACGGCATCCAGGAAGTCACCGCCGAGCAGGGTGCGCTCGCGTCCCGGCAGATAGCGGGTGGCGGCGGTCAGCGCACTGCCGGAGAGCAGCGGCTTGGGCAGCAGGCCGCGTTCCAGGCGGGCGTTCTCCTCCGCCCGCAGACGGTTGGCCTGGAGTTCGGCGTTGGCCCGCTCGGCCTGCTTGCGGTGCACGGCGTAGCGCAGCGCCCGCAGCAGCAGGTCCGGTTCGACGCTGCCCTTGACCAGGTAGTCCTGGGCTCCGGCCGCCACCGCCTCGGCTCCGGCCTGCGACTCCGCGAGGCCGGTCAGCACGATGACGGCCGCATGGGGGGCTGCCTTCTGGATCTCGGTGACCCCTCGGGTGCCGAACGCGTCGGGCAGATGGAGGTCGAGCAGCACGCAGTCGGCCATTGACGAGGACAGCTCGGAGCGGGCCTCGGCCAGGGTCTGGCGCCAGACCAGGGTGTGCTGGAGGCCGGTGTCGGCGAGGAGTTCCTCGACCAGCAGGGCATCGCCGGCGTCGTCCTCGACGAGAGCAGCACGCGGTAGTGCGCGGGTGCTCCGGAGCCCGTGGGGTCCGGCAGGGGGTCGTCGGCTCCACGGAGGGCGGCAGGGGTCACGACGCATCCTCGCCCGGGGCGGTGTCGACGCTGTCCGCGGCGGTCGGCTCGGAGCCGGACTCCGGGTCGGGCGACGGCGGATCCTCCTCAGGGGCGGGGAGGGTGAAGACGATGCGTGTGCCGGAGGTGTGGGCGGTGTCGATGTGGATGGTGCCACCGTGGAACTCGACGATCTTCCGGCACATCGCCAGGCCGATGCCGCTGCCCGGATAGGCATCCTTGGTGTGCAGTCGCTGGAAGATGACGAACACCTTCTCCGCGTACTCCGGGTCGATGCCGATGCCGTTGTCGGTAATCGCGAAGCGCCAGAGGCTCCCGTCCCGGACGGCCTCGACACGGATGCGGGGCGGCCGTTGCGGATCGCGGAACTTGACCGCGTTGGAGAGCAGGTTCTGCCAGAGCATCCCCAGCTGGGTCGCATCGCCCGCCACGGTGGGCAGCGGGTCGTGGGCGACCTCGGCGCCGGACTCCTCGACGGCCACGCTCAGCGCGTCGAGCGTCGCCGCGAGGACGTGCTCCAGATCGACCACGGCGTGCTGGTTGTGCACACGGCCGACCCGGGAGAAGGCCAGCAGGTCATTGATCAGGATCTGCATCCGGTTGGCGCCGTCGACGGCGAAACCGATGTACTGGTTGGCGCGTTCGTCGAGCTGGTCGGCGTAGCGGCGCTGGAGCAGCTGGCAGAAGCTGGCGACCTTGCGCAGCGGCTCCTGGAGGTCGTGGGAGGCGACATAGGCGAACTGCTCCAGCTCGGCGTTGGACCTCCGCAGGTCGGCGGCCTGCTCGTCGAGGACGCCGCGGGCGTGCTCGGTGAAGTCGAGTTCGTCCGCGAGCCGCCGGCGCATCGCCTCCACATCCGCTGCGAGCCGGCGCAGATCGGCGGGGCCGCCGGCGGTGACGGCGTGTCCGAAGCTGCCCCCGGCGACCCGGCGGGCATCGGCCGACAGCTGCTCCAGCGGTACGGTCACACCGCGCCGCAACCCCTCGAAGATCAGCGCGGCCAGCAGCACGATCAGTGCGGCGATGGCGCAGAAGACCACGTTGCGCAGCGCCATGGCGTGTTCCAGGTCGGCCCGCGCGGTGGCGCGGGACTTCTGGAGGTGCTGCTGCTGGGCCGAGGTGGCCGCGCGTACCGCGTCGAAGGTTGTCTTGCCCTCGTCGGCGCGCTCGGCGGCCAGCGCGACCGCCGCACTGCCGGCGGGTGCGGCGGCCACCGGACGGGCGATCCTGGCCTGCCAGGTCGCGGCCCGGGCCAGCACCTCCTCCAGGTCGGCGCGCGCCCTGCGGTCATGGGCGACCAGCGGCCGCAGGCTGTCCACGGCTGACTTCTGCTCGGCGAGCCCCTGGGCGTACGGCTGGATGAAGTCCCGTTGGCCCGTCAGTCCGTAGCCTCGGATCCCGGTCTCCTGGTCGACCAGGGCTGCTTCCAGCCGCACCGAGAGGGTCAGCGCCGGCGATCCGACATCCACCAGCTCGGTCGTGGCCGTGCCGGTCCGCGCCAGCGCCCACACACCCAGGCCGCCGAGGAGCGCCAGCACCGCCAGGGAGGCACCCACTCCGGCACGCAGCAGCTTCCGCGTCGTCCAGTTCCGCGTCGTCCAGCCGGCTCTCGGACCCCTGTCACCACCCCGGTCCGCGCCCCGCACGTCGTCACCCACCGCCGGCTGCGCCGGCAGCGTCTCGATCCCCACGTCCCACCCTCCGTGCTCCCTCCTCCCGGGGTACGGAAGGGCAGTGCCGCGCCAGTTGGGCCACCCTGGTCCAGGACGGCAGGGACACAGTACAGCGACATGACAACCCCTGTTGTCGCCCTTCGAACTGATCGCCTAGGGTGATGCCATGCCCGGCACACACTTCTCCTCGGTGCAGACCGAGGATCAGATCGCCGCACTCGCAGAGCAGTCGGTGAGCGAGCTGGCCCGCCGTCTGGCCGACCGGGCGTTCCAACCGCTGGCGGCTCCCGGCGACGACGCGAGCACCACGGAGCGTGCCGCCAGCCTGGCCTATCTGCACACGCTGGTCTATCTCCAGAAGGCAGTCGAGCGTCTGGCCGACCAGGCAGCCGAGGAGGCCGCCAGAGCCGGCGCCGGCTACCCGCAGCTCGGGAAGGCCTGCCGCATCACCCGGCAGGCGGCCCGGCGCCGCTGGCCCGGTCTGGTGACCGCCCAACCTCACCGCCCCGCCACGCACACCGACCGGAGCCGATGATGATGATGGCCGCGCCCGCACGCCCCTATGACGTCCTGCTGGTGGAGGACGACCGGGCTGACGCCATGCTCATCGAGGACGCTCTGCTGGAGCGGGGCGGGGCCCGCAAGCTGACCCATGTCGAGGACGGTGTCGCGGCCCTGGAGTACCTGCGCGACCCGGAGAACACCCGGCCCGACCTCATTGTGCTCGACCTCAACATGCCGCGCATGAACGGCCGCGAGTTCCTCACGGTTCTGAAGCACGACGAGAATCTGCGTGCCATCCCGGTGGTGGTGCTCACCACCTCCGCGGCGCCGGACGATGTCTCCGGGGCCTACCAGCGTCACGCCAACGCTTATGTCACCAAGCCCGTCAACCTCGACGACTTCATCCGCGCCGTCCACAGCATCGACACCTTCTACCTGGACACGGCCGCCAAGCTGCCCCGCGACTGACCTGCGGCGACTGCGGACATGTCACCGGGCGGGGTCCGGCACGGCCGGACGACGCCCGCAGTGGATGGTGCACGGTTGATCGTGCACGGTGCCGGGTCGGTTGCGGCGGGGCCTTCGGATCGTCCCCCAGGCCTCACCTGGCCGTCGGCCACCGCCCGGACACGGCGACGGGACCCTGGCCGCCCTTATGCGGGCTGCCAGGGTCCCGTCGTTCAGCCGGTTGGCCCGGCTCGGGTCCGCTCATGGAATCGAGCGGTACGGGGACAGGAGTGCCGGACCGGTGATCGGACCCTGCACGCCCTGATCCCCTGGGTTCTGCGTCCGTCGCTGTGAGGCTACGGACGCGCTGGGTCACCAGTATCCGTGGCCGCCGTGGCCGCCATAACCGCCGTACCCGTGACCGCCGTAGCCGCCATAACCGCCGTACCCGTGACCGCCGTATCCGTGGCCGCCGTATCCGTGGCCGCCCCAGCCGTAGCCGCCGTACCCGCCATAGCCGCCGTAGCCGCCGTAACCGCCGTAACCGCCGTAACCGTGACCCCAGGGGCCCCAGTGCTGCTGGGAGGTGGAGGTCGCGGAGTGCGTCGGCGTGGCCGAAGCGGCTCCGGCCGTGGCCAGTGCGGCACCGCCGACCAGCATCAGGCCGCTGGCGCCCAGCGCTGCGGCTCGCACAAAACGATTGGTGGACATAAAGCCACCACCTTCTTCAGAGAGGATCGATGGCACCGACCCCGCCCGGCCGCCCCCGAGCGTCGGAGAGGAACTTTCCCGGCCTCGGCCCGTGAGGGCCGACGAGGTCGTTTCGGCGCGCCGTGAGTGTTTCTCCCCAGGAACACCCATCCCAAATCCCCCCAAATAGAACTTTAAACGATTTATCTCTCTTGAGGCGAGGGCCTGATCGCCGCGAGGGGGCCCTCGCCTCCGCCGTCCGGCCCGGCCAGGCACTCAGGACGGATTGGGCTCCGGGTTGTGCCCCGGCTGCGCCAGGAAGTCGAAGTCGCAGCCCTCGTCGGCCTGGGTGATGTGCGTGGCGTACAGCGAGCCGTAGCCGCGCTCGAAGCGGGGCGGAGGCGGCTGCCACTCGGTGCGGCGCCGCTCCAGCTCGGCGTCGTCCACCTCCGTCCGCAGCACCCGGCCGGGCACGTCCAGGGTGACCAGGTCGCCGGTGCGCAGCAGGGCGAGCGGCCCGCCCACATGGGACTCCGGCGCCACGTGGAGCACGCAGGTGCCGTAGCTGGTGCCGCTCATCCGGGCGTCGGAGATACGGACCAGGTCCTTGACCCCGCGTTCCAGCAGATAGGCGGGGATGGGCAGCATGCCGTACTCGGGCATGCCCGGTCCGCCGAGCGGACCGGCACCCCTCAGCACCAGGACGGTGTCCTCGGTGATGCCGAGTTCGGGGTCGTCGATCCGCTGCTGGAGCTCCTGGTAGGAGTCGAACACCACGGCGGGCCCGGTGTGGCTGAGCAGCCGGGGGTCGGCCGCCAGATGCTTGATCACCGCCCCGCCCGGGGCGAGGTTGCCGCGCAGCACCGCGACGCCGCCCTCCGGGGACACCGGGTCCTGCGGGGTGCGGATCACCTGCGGCTGGTGGATCTCCGCGCCGCTGTAGTAGGAGGCGAAGGGCTTTCCGGTGACCGTGGTCCGCTCGGGGTGCAGTGCCTGCGGGACCTGTGCCAGCTGGGCAAGGAGCGCGGGCAGGCCGCCCGCGTAGTAGAAGTCCTCCATCAGGAAGGCGCCCACCGGCCTGACGTCCGCCAGTACCGGCACCCTGCGGCCGATGGCGTCGAAGTCGTCCAGGGAGAGCTTGACGCCCACCCGTCCGGCCAGCGCGATGAGATGGATCAGGGCGTTGGTGGAGCCGCCGAGGGCCAGCACGGTCGCGGCGGCGTCCTCGAAGGCCTCCCGTGTCATCACCGCCGCAGGGGTCAGCTGCTCGTGCACCAGCGCCACGGCGCGGGCCCCGGAGGCCGCGGCCATCCGGTGGTGGGCGCTGTCCACCGCCGGGATGGACGAGGAGCCGGGCAGCGCCATGCCCAGCGCCTCCGCCGCGGCGGTCATGGTGGAGGCGGTGCCCATGGTCATGCAGTGGCCCGGTGAGCGGGCCAGACCGCACTCGACCTGCGCCATCTCGCACTCGCCGATCCGTCCGGCCCGGAACTCGTCCCAGTACGCCCACAGATCGGTCCCGCTGCCCAGCGTGCGGCCGCGGTGGTGCCCGCGCAGCATCGGCCCGGACGGCACCACCAGGGCCGGCAGCCCCGCGCTGGCCGCGCCCATCAGCAGGGCGGGGACGGTCTTGTCGCAGCCGCCCATCAGCACCGCGCCGTCCACGGGGTAGGAGCGCAGCAGCTCCTCCGTCTCCATGGCGAGCAGGTTGCGGTAGAGCATGGGGGTGGGCTTCTGGAAGGTCTCCGACAGTGTGGACACCGGGAACTCCAGGGGGAAACCGCCTGCCTGCCACACCCCGCGCTTCACCTGCTCGGCACGCTCGCGCAGGTGCATATGGCAGGGGTTGATGTCCGACCAGGTGTTGAGGATGGCTATGACCGGCTTGCCCAGGTGCTCCTCGGGCAGATAGCCGAGCTGGCGCATCCGGGAGCGGTGGCTGAAGGCGCGCAGCTTGCCGCCGGTGGCGCCGTCGCCGAACCAGGCGGCGCTGCGCAGCGGGACGGCCGCCGTGCCGTCGCCCGGCCCGTGCTGCGGCTGCTGCGACGGCGACTGGGGTTCGCTCTGCGAGGGGAGGGTCTCCCCGATGGTGTCGATCACAGCCAGCCACCGTCCCGCCACTGGTTCGTCAGCCCGGCGACCCGGGTGCGCAGCTCCTCCGGCAGCAGCCGGGACGGGGCCCGTACGGTCCGTCCGCAGAGGCCCAGCTGGGCCAGCGCCTCCTTGACCACGGTGACGTTGTCCGCCGAGGCGTCGGCGGCACGCAGCTCCTCGAAGACCCGGACCCTCTCCCACACCGCCATCGCCTTGGGGTAGTCCCCGCCCCGCAGCGCCTCCAGCAGCGCGGTGGACAGCTGGGGGGCCACATTGACCAGGCCGGAGGTGAAGCCGGTGGCACCCACCGCCCAGTAGCCGGGGGCCGAGAGCTCGGCCAGGCCGGCGATCCAGGTGAACCGTTCAAGCCCCGCGTCGCGCGCCACCGAGGCGAAGCGCACCGGGTCCGGGACGGCGTACTTGACCCCGATCACATTGGGGCTGTGCTCCGCCAGAGTGCGGATCTGCTCGCCGCCGATACGCGCGTCGCGCACATAGAGCACCACGCCAGCTCCGGCACCGAGTCGGCGATGGCGCGGTGGTACTCGATCCAGCCCTCGGCCGAGCGGTAGGGGTGCACCGGCTGATGCACCATCAGCGATCCGGCCCCGGCCTCCCGGGCGTGCCGGGCGGCTGCGACTGCGGTGCCGAGGTCCAGTCCCACTCCGGCCATGACCTCGGCGCGGCCTGCGGCCGCCGCGACGCCGGACTCCACCGCGCGCCGGGTCTCCGCGCCGGTCAGGGCGTAGAACTCGCCGGTGTTGCCGTTGACGGTGATGACCTCCACGCGGTGCTCCACCAGGCGGCGGACCAGTGCGGCGTGGGCGTCCCACTCCACGCTGCCGTCCTCGCGGAAAGGTGTCACCGCGATGGCGACCACCGTCGCCAGGCGGGCGCGCAGCACGTCGAGAGGGGAGGGACTGTCGGGTGACTCGGTGCTCATGTGCGGCCCTGCTCCGTTTCGCCGGCGGGGAAGTTGCGTGCCTGGAAGGCGCTGATGTGACCGTGCATCCGTGCGCGTACCTGCTCGTGGTCCCCGGCTTCGGCCGCGCTGAGGATCGCCCGGTGCTCGCGGGCCTCCTGCTCCCAGGAGGGCTGCTCGACCCAGGCCGCACTGGACACCAGCGCCGTCTGGTCGCGCAGTTGGTCCAGCGACTTCACCAGCAGGGGGTTGCCGCAGCCGGCGTACAGGGCGCGGTGGAAGGCCCGGTTGGCCAGTGAGCGGTCGACCCTGTTGTCGGCCCGGTCGGCCGTGTCCAGCGCCGCGCGGGCCTCCTGCAGAGCGGCGGGCGAGAGCACCGTCCGCCCGGCGGCCACCGGTTCGAGCAGCAGGCGCATGTCGTAGACCGCGCGCGCCAGCGCGGAGTCGACCTCGCGGACGGTGGCGCCCTTGTACGGGAGCATCACCACCAGTCCGCTGCCGGCCAGCTCCTTGAGCGCCTCGCGGACCGGCGTCTTGGAGACGCCGAGCTGCTCGGCCAGTTCGGTCTCGACCAGGGGCCGGCCCGGGCTGAGCTCACCGGCCAGGATGGCGCGCCTGATGGACTCCCGCACCGCCTCGGTGCGGGAGGGCAGGGCTCCCGGTCGGGAACTGCCGTGCTGCGCAAGGGTGTGGGACACGGTGAGGACTCCGGCCGCGCGAAGGGAGATGAGATCTCATATACGATACGCGATCAAGCTAGAAGCAGCGTCGCCCAGCCGTCAAGCACCGTCCACGGAACGTCGGCAAGCAGGGCCCGCAAGCCGCCGAGCCTCATGAATTGATTCACATCGTAGGGCTGTCCTCTTGACGAAGATCCCAAGAGAACATAAATTCTCAGCATCGTGAAACGATTCACTTTCATTGCGGGACAAAGTGGGCCGACCTTGCCTCCGTGAGGAGGACTGCCGCCGAGTCCCGGGCGATCGGGACGCCCTCGTGGGAGTACGGCCCACCGGCCCCGCTTCACGGTGTTCACCCGGCCCGGAACTGCCTCGTCCCGGGGCGGGGCACCAACACTGCCGCGCTCGCCCGCCCCGGCGACCCGCACTCCCGGCCCCGCACCCCTGGCACCAAATCCCGCACGCCCCACCCGGCCGTCCCCGTCCGAGCCGTCGGACCGTGCCCAGGCTCGGCGCGCGCCCCGCGACCGTGGGTGGTCCCGGCGCGGTCGGCGGACGGGCGCAGCGCCGGGTGCGCCCGGCACGCGGTGCCCCTGCAACCCGGCACAGTGTGCCCGTGCAGCCCGGCACGCGGCGCCTCGTACAACACCGGAAGGAACGGAATGACCGCACTGGAATGGCTCCACGTCGACGGCGACCGGCTCGCCGACGAACACGGCCGCACGGTCGTGCTGCGCGGCGTCGGCCTCGGTGGCTGGATGAACATGGAGAACTTCATCACCGGCTACCCCGGCAGTGAGCAGGACATCCGCCGGCTGCTGCGGGCCTCGATGGGCGAACGGGCCTACCAGGCCTTCTTCGACACCTTCCTGGTCGACTTCTTCGACGAGGCGGACGCCCGGCACCTCGCCTCCCTGGGCATGAACTCCGTGCGCATCCCGGTCAACTACCGGCACTTCGAGGACGACGACCGGCCGATGGAGTGGAAGGAGGCCGGGTTCGCCGCGCTCGACCGGGTCGTCACCCTGCTCGCCGAGCACGGCCTCTACTCGGTCATCGACCTGCATGCGCTGCCCGGCGCCCAGAATCAGCACTGGCACAGCGACAACCCCACCCATCGCGCCGCGTTCTGGACCCACCGCCACTTCCAGGACCGCGCCGTGGCGCTCTGGGAGGAGCTCGCCGAGCGCTACAAGGACCGGCCGGAGGTGGCCGGCTACAACCCGGTCAACGAGCCGGCCGAGCCGACCGGCGAAGCGCTGCTCGCGTTCTACGACCGCCTTGAGCGCGCGATCCGGGCGATCGATCCGCGCCATGTGCTCTTCCTGGACGGCAACCGCTACTCGACCGACTTCTCCGTCTTCGCCCGGCGCGGCGAGCCGCTGCCCAACTGCGTCTACACGGCGCACGACTACGCACTGCCCGGTATCACCAGCGCCACCGAGTACCCCGGCGTGACCCGGGGCGAGTACTTCGACCGCTCGGTCCTGGAGCGGACCTTCCTGCGGCGGACCCAGTACATGCGCGAGACCGGGACGCCCGTCTGGATCGGCGAGTTCGGCCCCGTCTACTCCGCGGACCGCTCGCAGGACCCCTGGCGGCTGGCACTGCTCCGCGACCAGCTGGAGATCTACCGCGAGCACGGGGCCAGCTGGGCACTGTGGACCTACAAGGACATCGGCCTCCAGGGGCTGGTCTCCGCAGCGCCCGACAGTCCCTATCTCGACCGTGTCCGCCCCGCGCTGGAGCAGAAGGCGCGGCTGGGTGCGGACTCCTGGGGCGGTTCGGACGCGGGCGTCCGTGACGTGCTGGACCCGATCGAGGCGCTCTTCGAGCGGGAGTTCCCCGGGTACACGCCCTACCCGTGGGGGACCAGGCCGCACATCGCCGTGCTGGTGCGCCACATCCTCTTCGCCGAGCCGCTGGCCGAGCGGTTCGCCCGGCTCTTCGAGGGCGTCTCGGAGGAGGAGGCCGTCGAGGCGGCCCGCTCCTTCCGGTTCGACCGCACAGTGGAGCGCTCCGGTCTGTCGGCGGTGCTGCGACAGCATCTGCTCGACGCCGCACCCGCCCCGGCGGGCGGTGCCTCCCACTGAGGACCCCGGCCGGTCGGCCCCCTGCTCCCCGCGCCGCCGGGGAGCAGGGGGCCGACGGCTGCTGCGGGACACATTGCGCAGTGCCACGGCAGCCGGGGCCGGGACAGCGCCACGAGCCGCACCGCGCCCTGGACCGACCAGGGCGCAACACCGTCCCCAACGCCCGGTCGTGCTACGGCAGCGGCACCAGGCCCTCGTGCCGTACCGACCAGCCCGGCCCGAACCCCGGGGCCGTGCCCGGCCGGCCCCGGGACCTGCCGTCCCAGCCCCCGGCCATCAGCGCCAGCGCCATCAGCAGGCCGCCGTTGCCGGGGAGGTAGAGCGGCAGTGAGTCGTCCTGCCGGTTGTGGCCGTTGGGCAGATAGTGGTTCTTCGGCCGGTCCAGCAGCAGCGCCTCCACGGCGAGGTCCGGGCGGCGCAGCCGGGCGGCGGTCATGGCAGCCATCGGGAAGTCCCAGCCCCAGGCACTTGCCCAGTCCCAGTCGTCGAGCACCGCCTCCAGGGTGCGCTCCATCGTCGCCGGGTCCACCAGCGGCGTCGCCGGGACCACGCCCAGCGCACCGAGCATGCTGGGGTGGTCGGTGCGCAGCGTGTACGGCGCCACGTCGATCGCCGCATAGACGCCGTCGCATACCCGTGGGGGGACCATGTGCTCCGCGACCTGCCGCCACCGGTCGCAGCGCGGCAGGCCGAGCCGGGCCCGCCAGTCGTCGGCGACCTTCAGCGCCCAGGCCCAGTAGGCGAGTTCAAAGGTGGGGTTGCGCAGCCGGCGGCGGTCGGCTGCGTAGGACTCCTGGGCGGGGATCAGCGGCGGGGCGAGTTCGAAGCCGCGCTCAGTGCGCTGCGGCAGCGCGGCCATGAAGGCCGCGGTGTCCAGGACCAGCGGTGCCCAGCGCTCCAGGACGCCCCGGTCGCCGGGACGGGCGCGGCGGACCAGTTCGGCGAGGTGGATCGGGTGGGGTTGCTGCCACAGCAGGAACGGTCCGATGTCGCTGGGTGTCTCCGCGCCGTCCGGACCCACCTGCTTGGGCCAGCGGGCGCCGGGGAGCCGCTGGCGGGCGGCGGTGGCCCGGGCGAGCGGGCGCACCGACTCGTACCAGCCGAGGCTGCGCTCCAGCAGTTCCGGCCGGCCCCATGCGGCGAAGTGCGCCGCATGCCACCAGTGCATCTCCAGGTGGAACTTGCCGCGCCAGGAGTTGGCGGTCAGTCCGGTCTCCGCCGGCGGCGTCGAACCGGCGCAGTGGATCCGGGTGAGGTACTGCGAGAGCACCGTACGGCGTTCCAGCTCGGCGGCCTGCGGATGCTCGCTGTCCGACAGGTCCATGGCCGCCCCGGACGACCAGAAGGAGGCCCACCCCGCGGTGGACGCGGTGCAGACCTCCTCGGCGGTGAGGGCGGGCCCATCGGGTGCGCCCCGGGATGCGCCGTCGGGCAGGAACTCCACGGCTGCGGCGAGGCGTGTCCGGCTGCCGCGGACGATGACGCGGTGGGACCCGCCTGCCTGTGCGCTGAGCCCGGGGCCGCAGACCCGGGCGGTGTAGCGGGTGGCGTCGAGTGTGCGCTCGATGCGCCACCCGCCGTGGTCGCGGAGCAGAGTGGTCCGGTGTGCCTCGGGACGCGACCAGTCGGCGGCGTCCCCCCATGCCTGCGAACCGTAGGGGAAGGCCAGCACCAGGCCGACCTCCGCGCCGTCCTCCGCGGTGACCTCCACCCCGACCGCGTCGCGGTCGGGGTGGACGGCCGTGCGGACGGTGAAGCGGCGGCAGCGCAGCCGGAACCGGCTGGTGACCACTCCGGACGCCAGATCGAGGTCCTGGTCGATCTCGCTGAGGTCCGCGGCGTGCAGAGGCCCCTCGGAGTCCGCCGTCCACAGGCCGATCCTGCCGATGTCCAGCCGGTGCGGGTTGGCCCTGAGCCACTCCTCGGTCGGGGTGAGGCCGCTCTGCGCCGTGGCCGACAGGGTGCCGCCGAGGTCGACATAGTCGACCGGACCGTGCGCCGTGTCGTAGCGGCGCAGGGTGGAGGCGAGTCCGTACGCCTCCTCTTCCCGCGCGGGCGTGGAGTGCCATCCCCACTGGGCCATGGTCGCCAGGAGCGTTCCGGTGCCCTGTCCGTACCGGTCGGGCAGCGGGTAGCGGTGGGGCAGCGACTGCAGGCCGGTCACGTCCAGGGTGAACGCGAACTCGCCGTTTCCCACGGCGAGCGGGGACTGCCCGTGGATCTCGCGCACCGCGATGCGGTGACGCGAGACCACGGCCGCGCGGTCGACGGTCATGCCGAGGCCAGCGCCTGCGCCATCTCGGAGACCCACTCCTTGGCGGCGTCGGCGGGGGACTTCCTGCCGAACAGCACGTCGGAGTCGAGCTTGGAGGTGGTGTCGTTGAGCGAGGAGCCACCGGCCGGGGGCGCCGGGGCGGCGGGAGCGCCGTTCTTGGCGACCAGGTCGATGTAGGCGGCGTTGGCCTTGCCCGCCGTGTCCAGCGACGGGGCGACGGCGGCGCGCACATCGCTGTTGAAGGGCAGCCCTCGGTCGTCCAGGATCTTCTTGCCCGCGGCGGCGGAGTCGACCAGGTAGCCGACGAGCTTGGCCGCGGCCTCGGCGTGCGAGGACTTCGCCGAGATGCCGTAGTACTGGGACGGCAGGACGGTGGTGCCGGGCTGCTTGTACTCCGTCTCACCGGGGATGGACACCAGCTGCAGCTCCTGCCCGGACGCGCCGGCGTAGGCGCCCAGCAGGTTGGAGAAGGCGATGGTCATGGCCGCCTTGCCCTGGCCCATCAGGGTCTGCTCCGGCGAGGCCGCGGCGACCTCCTGGATGACCTCGGCGGAGGGTATGCCCTTGCCCTTGAGCAGGTTCTGCTCCATGGAGAGGTAGTCCTGGACGGTCGAGGCGTCGACGCCGAGTTTGCCCTTGTCGTCGAAGATGGGTGTGCCGCGCTGGGCCGTGTAGACACCGAGGGTGTCGTTGACCCGCGGCTCGAAGCCGTAGGTGCCCTTGGGGCTCTTGGCGGTGATCTCGTCGGCGAGGGTGACGAACTGCTCCCAGGTCCAGGACGTGGTGTCGGGGAGCGCCACACCGGCCGCCTTGAACACGGCGGGGTTGATGATCATGCCGACGGCGTTGCCTCCGGTGGGGACGCCGTAGAGGGTGCCGTCGAACTTGGCGGCGGCGAGGGTGGACGCCGGGAACTTCGACAGGTCCAGCTGGGCGGAGACGCTTTGGAGGTCGAGCAGCGCGCCCCGGTCGCTGTACTCACGGGGGTAGGCGCCGCCGAGCGTGATGACGTCGGGGGCGTCGCCGGCGGCGGTCTCGGTGGCGAGCTTGTCGAAGTACGACTTGAAGTCGCTGGTCTCGGTCTCGACCTTGATGTCCGGGTTGGCCTTCTCGAAGTCGGCCAGGACGCTCTTGGTGGTGGCGGCACGCTTGTCGTCGCCCCACCAGGCGAACCGGATCGTGGTCTTGCCGTCCGAGCTGCCCCCCGATCCGGAGCAGCCGCTGAGTGTCACCAGGGTGGCGAGCGCGGCCGCGGCGGCCCCCGCCTTCAGCAGTTTCCCGGACGTCTTCCGCATCGTGCGCCTCGTCTCTCGTGACGTGCGGTGAGTGGGACCGCACGTGCTCGGGGGTGTGGCGTCGGGCCCGGGTCCGCCCAGGACAGCGGTTGCCGCGCACCGGATCGAGAAATCGATTTCTCGGGGCGAGAAGTTAACGGCGGTGTCACATGGTGTCAACGCCCGGCAGGCGATGCCGAAGGAGCGTCAGCGCACGGGAACGGGGCCGCTGCTGGCCCGCGCGATCAGTTCGGGCTGGAAGATGGCGGCCTCGCCGCCGTCCTCTCCGCAGATCAGGGCATGCATACGGGCCCAGGCCTGCACACCGATCTCCTGCCACGGCACGGTCACCGTGGTGAGGGAGGGGGAGATGTAACGCGCCAGCGGAATGTCGTCGAAACCCGTGACCGACAGATCCTCCGGGACCCGCCGCCCGCGCTCGGCCAGACCGGTGAGCAGCCCCACCGCCACCAGGTCGTTGAAGGCCAGCGCCGCGGTCGCCCCGCTGGCCAGCACGGCGTCGGTCGCCGCGTGGCCGTACGCGGACGAGGAGCCGCCGGCCACCCGGTGGATGACGACCCCGGGGGCGCCCGCGGCGAACTCGTCGAGGCCGCGCAGCCGCTCGGTGTTGGAGATGCTCATCGCCGGACCCGCGATGTAGACGAGACGCCGGTGCCCCAGGGCGTACAGATGGCGGGCGAGCACCATGATCCCGGCCCGGTAGTCCACCGACAGCGACGGCACCGCCGGGTTCGGCGCGGGCCGGTTGACCAGCACCAGCGGATGCAGCCGCGGCGCCAGGCGCTCCAGGACGTCGGCGGGCATACGCGGCGCGCACAGCACCACGGAGTCGCACCGCCGGCGGGTCTCCATCGCGAGCAGCTCCTCCTCCTGCGGCGACTCGCCCGAGTCGGCGATCAGGACCCGGTAGCCGTCCTTGGAGGCGGCCTTGGTCAGCCGGTGCAGCAGGTCCTGGAAGGCGGGATTCCCCAGGTCGGGGACGACGAAGGCGACCGTCTTGGTCTGGCCGAGCACCAGGCTGCGGGCGAGCGGGCTGGGGGTGTACTGCAGTGCCGCGGCCGCCGTGCGCACGCGGTCGGCGACCGAGCGGTCGCCGACGAACCGGCCGTTCATCACCCGCGAGACCGTCGCCGGCGACACCCCGGCCTTGGTCGCCACATCCGTGATGGTGGGTCGGCCGGAGCGGTGGTTCCGCGTCACGTGGCTCCTTCGGTGTGCTCCGCGCTGCGCGTCGGTGATGGGCGGTTGGAGGATACGGGCACCCGGTGGCGGGGCGGGCGGCAGCTCTCCCGGCGCGGCGGAACGGGGGTTGACCTCACTGTGAGCCGTGCCATACTCGGCGGCGAGAAATCGCTTTCACGAGTTGAGAACCCTCTGGTTCGCAGCATGGCGAAGGAGTCGTCCCACGTGAGCAGCATCGGTGAACTCCGTACGCTGGCCCGGTCCAGACGGTCCGGACCGGGCGCCAGGCCGGAGCAGAAGGACAACCGCGTCGCGTATGTGTTCCTGATCCCGTGGCTGCTCGGCGTCGTGCTCATCACCATCGGGCCGGTACTCGCCTCGCTGTACCTGTCCTTCACGAATTACAACCTACTCCAGCCACCGCACTTCACAGGATTCGCCAACTACGTCCAGATGTTCGGCGACAGCGAGTTCTGGACCTCGCTGAAGGTCACCCTGCTCTACGTGGTGTTCTCGGTGCCGCTGCAGCTGATCCTGGCCCTCGGCCTGGCGCTGCTGCTGGACCGGGGGCTGCGGGGGCTGTCCTTCTACCGCTCGGTGCTCTATCTGCCGTCCCTGCTGGGGGCTTCGGTGGCGGTCGCCATCCTCTGGCGCCAGGTGTTCGGCAGCGACGGCCTGGTGAACCGGTTCCTCGACCTCTTCGGCATCCACGGCCCGGGCTGGATCTCCAACCCCTCCACGGCGCTGAGCACCATCGTCCTGCTGCACATCTGGACGTTCGGCTCGCCCATGGTGATCTTCCTCGCCGGACTGCGCCAGATCCCGCGCATGTACTACGAGGCCGCGGAGGTGGACGGCGCGAGCACCCTGCGCCGCTTCCGGTCGGTCACCCTGCCGCTGCTGAGCCCGATCATCTTCTTCAACCTGGTGCTGCAGATCATCTATGCGTTCCAGTCGTTCACGCAGGCCTTCATCGTCTCCGGGGGGACCGGCGGTCCCAGCGACTCGACCCTCTTCACCACGCTGTACATCTACAAGCAGGGCTTCGGCAGATTCCACATGGGCTATGCGTCCGCGATGGCCTGGGTGCTCCTGGTCATCGTCGCCCTCTTCACCGCTGTGAACTTCTGGTCTTCACGATTCTGGGTGTTCTATGACGACTGATTCCCTCCCGCAGACGTCGGCCGGACCCGCCGGCACCCCGGCACCGGCCACCACCCCCACGGCGCCGGACCGGCAGCGGCGGCGCGGCAGACGGCACATCACCGCGGCGGCCAAGCACACGCTGCTCGTCGTCCTCTCCCTGATGATGGTCTACCCGCTCATCTGGCTCGTCCTGAGCTCGTTCCGGCCGAGCGACCTGATCTTCCGGGAGCCGGGGCTGAGTCTCAAGGGCCTCACCCTCGCCAACTACTCCAACGGCTGGACCGCCCTGGGGTCGCCGTTCGGCAAGTACCTGCTCAACTCGGCGACACTGGTGCTCGGGGCGATCATCGGCAATCTGTTCTCCTGCTCCCTCGCCGCCTACGCCTTCGCACGGCTGCGGTTCCGAGGGCGGAACCTGCTCTTCGCGATCATGCTGGGCACGATCATGCTGCCGGTCCATGTCGTCATCGTCCCGCAGTATGTGCTCTTCTCCCGGCTCCACCTGCTCAACACCTTCCTGCCGCTGATCCTCCCGAAGTTCCTCGCGACGGATGCCTTCTTCGTCTTCCTCATGGTCCAGTTCATCCGCGGCATCCCCCGTGAACTGGACGAGGCCGCCCGTATCGACGGCGCCGGGCACCCGCGGATCTTCCTCCAGGTGATCCTGCCGCTGATGGTCCCCGCCCTGGTGACCACGGCGATCTTCACCTTCATCGGCACCTGGAACGACTTCTTCGGTCAGCTCATCTATCTGACCAAGGAGGAGAACTGGACCGCCCCGCTGGCCCTGCGGACGTTCCTGGACGCGGAGTCGGCCTCCAACTACGGCGGCATGTTCGCCATGTCCGTGATCTCCCTCCTGCCGCTCTTCCTGGTCTTCCTCGTCGGTCAGCGCTGGCTGCTCCGGGGCATCGCGACGACCGGCATCAAGTGACCTCCGCCCACCACCCCAACGAAGGGACCGAGGTGCCCTCCTCCTCCACGCCGCTGCGCTACGCCCTGGTCGGGACCGGCTCGCGCGCCCAGATGTACATCGACGCCATCACCGGGGTGCACTCCCCGGTCGCCGAGCTGGTGGCCTGGTGCGACACCAACCCAGGCCGGCTCGACGTCTACGAGGAGCACCTGCGGCGGGCCCCGGCGGTGCCGCCCGTCCGCTTCGCCCCCGACGCCGTGGCCGACGCGGTACGCCGCCACTCCATCGACCGCGTCATCGTCACCACCCCGGACTTCACCCATGCGGACGTCGTCGTGGCGGCCCTGGAGGCCGGCGCCGACGCGGTCGTCGAGAAGCCGCTCACCACCAGTGCGGAGGGCGTCCGCCGGATCGCCGAGGCCGCGGAACGCACCGGCCGCAAGGTCACCGTCACCTTCAACTACCGCTACTCCCCCCGCAACACCGCACTGAAGCAGATCATCGCCTCGGGTGAGATCGGCGAGGTCACCTCGGTGCACTTCGAGTGGCTGCTGGACACCGCCCACGGCGCCGACTACTTCCGCCGCTGGCACCGCGACAAGGCCAACTCGGGCGGCCTCCTGGTGCACAAGTCCTCCCATCACTTCGACCTGGTGAACTGGTGGCTGGCCGACACCCCCGCACGGGTCTTCGCCAGCGGCGGGCTGCGGTTCTACGGGGCACGGGCGGCCGCCAGCCGAGGCCTCGGGCCGCGCCCGGAGCGCGGCACCACCGACTCCCCGCTGCGCGACGCCTTCAGCCTCGACCTGCGCCATGAGCCCCAGTACAAGGCCCTCTACCTGGACCAGGAGCACCACGACGGCTACCGCCGCGACCAGGACGTCTTCGACCCCGGCATCACCATCGAGGACAACATGTCCCTGGTCGTCGACTACGCCTCGGGCGCGTCCATGGCGTACTCGCTCAATGCGCACGCGCCGTGGGAGGGGTACACCGTCGGGATCAACGGCACCAAGGGCCGCGCCGAACTCACCGTGGTGGAGCGCGGTTCCGTGACGACCGACGCCGACGGCCGGGTGATCATCGACCCCAGCGCCCGCCCCGACCTCGTCGCCGACGACAAGGAGCGCCCCGTGAGTGAGCGGCTCGTCGTGCAGCGCCACTTCGAGCCGGCCCGCGAGGTGGCGATCCCCCAGGCCGACGGCGGCCATGGCGGCGGCGACGCCGTGCTGCTCCACGACCTGTTCGTCGGCGCGGGGGAGGACCCGCTCGGCCATGCGGCGTCCTGGCGGGACGGCGTCACCTCGGTGGTGGTCGGCCTGGCCGCCAACCGGTCGCTCGCGAGCGGTGCGGCGGTGCGCGTCGACCAGCTCGACCTCGGTGCGGCAGCGTCTCTGCTCACCGGCACCGCGCCTGGGGGCGGGGCCTGAGCCACGACGTCACAGGCGGCCCCCGTCCCGTCCTCGCGGTCGCTGCCGCGAGGACGGGACGGGGCCGGACGGTGCCCCCGCCCGGGTGTGCGGGCCCCCGCCCGGGCCGCACAGCCGAGTTGCGGCCCGGGCAGCCCGGCGTTCCACTGGGCATGACCGATGGGCCCGATCCGGTCTGTCCCCCGGTGCGGGAGTCGCCGCAGCACGTTGGAGGATCCCCATGTCCGCACGGCCACGCACATCCGTCGGCATCGTGGTCGCGGTCACTGCGATCGTCTCCGCGCTGACCTGGGCGGGGGCCGAGGTTCCGGCCCAGGCGGCGGGTACCCCCTGGCTGAAGTGCCCCTCCGGGGACCCGCCTGCCTATTCGACCGGGTACACCCGGGTTGTGCTGACCAACGCGGAATTCAGATTCCAGGCATGCCGGACCCCCGGTGGGTCGCTGACCCGTACCAAGCTCTCCTATGTCAAGCGGAAGGGCCTCCCGGTGGACATCGCCCTCGCATGGGAGTGGGTGACCCGCGACGGGAAGGAGACCCGCATCCCCGACGAGCCCAACGGCGGCGACCCGTTCTTCCACCGCATCGCAGCCGGGCAGACGCACACCGTCGACTTCTCGTTCAAGGCGGCCGGCGCCGACGGCCGGCGCCCGGCCCCTCGGTTCTCGTGCATCCAGGGCGTCCTTCAACTCGCCTCCGCGGGGGCACCGGCGAAGACCTATCTGACGCCCAGAGCGTGCTTCTGACGCCGTTCTGCGCCGCCGCGCAGTGCCCGCCCCCTCGGCGGCACGGCCGATAGGCTTGGGTATCCGCAGGAAAGCGACCGGGGGGATCCGCATGGCCGAGAACGCAATCCGGATGGAGGCCGCGGCGGCCGGCGACCCCGCACAGGCCTGCCCGATCAGTCCGGTGGTGGACATCGTGTTCAGCCGGTGGACCACACCGATCCTGTGGACCCTCCATACCCACGGCCGCCAGCGGTTCGTCGAACTGCAGCGGCAGATCGCCGTGATCACACCCAAGGTGCTGACCCAGCGGCTGCGCCAGCTCGAACGCGACGGACTGATCGTGCGCACCCACCACCCGGAGGTCCCCCCGCGGGTCGAGTACGAGATCAGCGAACTCGGCCGCAGCCTCGCCCCGCTCTTCGCCCACCTCGCCGATTGGGCCACCGCCAACCTGGACAAGGTCGAGCAGGCCCGGCACGACCACGATGCCGCTCCCGCCCGCTGACCGTACGACGCTGCGCCCCGGGGCCGTCCACCGGCCTCGGGGCGCAGGTCATGCCATGACGGTCCCTCAGGTGGTGATCTTGCCGGTGCCGGCGCCCGAGCTCACGGTCGACTTCACCGTGTTGGGGTCGTCGACGGTGTAGGAGTACGGGATGCTGCCGACGCTGCCCGACGTCAGGATCGCGCCCGAGTTCACCAGGACGTTGTTGCGCGCCACGATGCTGCCGGCGCTGGAGCTGCCCTCACCGAGGTGGGTCGGGTCGGTGATGTTCTCGAAGTAGTTGCCCTCGACCAGCACCCCGGCGTTCTCCGTCGAGGCGATGGCGTAGCTGTAGTGGTCGGGGCCGCCGCCCATCGTGTAGTAGTTGTTGAACACATGCACCGCGGTGCCGAAGCGCACCCGGGGGTTGCGCTCGTAGCAGTTGCTGAACTCGTTGTGGTGGTACGTCACCCGCAGGTGCCCGGTGTCCTCGGAGGCGTTGCTGTCGCTGTGTCCGACCAGCGAGCACTTGAAGTGGTCGTGGAGGATGTTCCAGGAGACCGTGATGTAGTCGGCCGCGTGGGTGATGTCGAGCAGACCGTCGTAGTAGTCGATGTCGTGGCTGAGGTCGCTCGACAGGTCGTTGTGGTCGATCCACAGGTTGGTCGAGCCCTCGATGTGGATCGCGTCACCGTTGCCGTTGCCCGCGAGCACCTTGGAGATCTTCATATTGCGGATGATCACGTTGTGCACATTGCGCGCGTTGATTCCGCAGCCGGTCAGACCGGAGCTCGCTCCCACCCCGAGGATCGTCTTGTCCGAGGCGACCCGGACATCCGCGGAGCAGCTGAAGTTGCCGTTCACCCGGATGATCTCCGGGCCGCCGGCCGCGACAGCGGTGTTGAGCGCGTCGATCGAGGTGACGGTGACGGTGCTGCCGCCGGCACCGCCGGTGGTCCCGCCGTTCTGGGTGGCCCAGCCGACCAGACCGGCGCCGGACTGCGGCGGGGTGGTCGGGGGCGTGGTGGGAGGTGTGGTCGGCGGGGTGGTGGGGGGCGTGGTCGGCGGGGTGGAGGACGCCGCGGTGAGCGTCCAGCTCTTGCTGGTCACCGAGTCGCAGGAGTTCTGCTGGACCAGTGCGCCGGCCGCGGTGGAGTTGTCCTTGGTGTTGAGGCACTTGCCGCCGTTGCTGTTGACGACCTGGTAGGTGCTGCCGCTGACCAGGGCGAGCGTCCAGTTCTGGGTGGCACTGCCGTTGCAGGTCTGCTGCTCGACGGCCTTGCCCGCGCTGGTGGACGCGTCCTTGACCCCGGCGCACTTGCCGCTGTTCCCGGCCGCCAGTGTGTAGCCGCTGCCGGCCGCATTGAGCTGCCAGGTCTGGGCGGCCGCGTTGTTGCAGGAGTTCTGGACCAGTTGGGTACCGTCGGCCGTGCTGGAACCGGGCACCTCCAGGCAGAGCCCGCTGGCGGCGTTCTTCAGGCTGTATGCGCCGGCCGCCGGGGCGGCCGCGGCGGAGCCGCCTGCGAGCAGCGCGGTCATGGCCGCGGCGATCAGCGCCAGAACCGCGACCAGGACGGAGGGCGCTCGGCCCCGGCGCCTGCGAACAAGGGTGCTTCTGATGCGCACGATCTGTTCCTTTCACCGCCTGCGGTGCTCGCCGCAGGAACCAATGGGGTGGGTTTGGTGCGGCGGGAAGGTCAGGGCACTGCCGACTGCCTCGCGCGTTCCAGAGTATGAACTCTGTTCGTGTACTTGAACGGACGGTACGACACGTGACTGAACGCGTCAAGAATTCGGGAAGTCATCGACTGACGTTCGATCAGAAGACCATCGTGGCCGCGATGCTGCGGTCGGCGCCGTGCCCGCAGCCGCCGAGGCGCGGACACCGGCCGGTCGGCGGACGGTCCCGCACCGACCGGGCAGCCGACCCACCCGTGCGACAGGGGCATCCCGCAGGCCGGCGGAGCGGGGCGGGGCCGCGGGCTCAACGGTCCGGACGGTCACGGGAGGCGCCAAGTCCCCGGGATTGCAGGACGCCGAGGTGGTGGCGCGATGCGGTGGTGGCGCGATGCGGTGGTGGCGCGATGCGGTGGTGGATGCACAGAGCGGCGGCCACCCGCTGATGATGCGTCATGGCCGCTACAGCTGGGGGCAGGTGACGCCCTTGGCCTGCGGCGACGAACGGGGCGCCACAGGCCCGGACTGCGCCCCCGGCACGGCCCAGGGCTTGACTGACACTTCACGCCGGTAAGGCGTGCGGCGTCGGGTGCAGGGCCTCTCCTCGCCGGAACCGGGCAAGGCAAAGGCCCTTCCTCGCCGGAAGCGGCAGGGAAGGGCCTGTCCTGCCCGATGGCAGGCGAGGACGGAGAGTGCCGCGCCCGGGGGTACCTCCCGGCCGACGGCTGGGGGACCGTCGCACGCCGGGCGGGAAGCGTCGGACCAGCGCCGGCTCAGCCGCCGATCGGCACCGCCTCGCCGCTCACCCGCACCCGGGTGTCGTCCGGGTCGACATCGACCAGCAGCCTGCTGGGACGGCCCATGTCCTCGCCCTGGCGGAGCGTGATCCTCACCGGCTCCCGCACCAGCCCGAGGGTACGCAGATAGCCGCCGAACGCGGCTGCGGCCGCACCGGTCGCAGGGTCCTCCACCACGCCGCCGACCGGGAAGGGATCGCGCACATGGAACTCCCGCTCGGCCCCGCGCCACACCAGCTGGAGGGTGGTCCAGCCGTACCGCTGCATCACCTCGGCGAGACCGTCGAAGTCGTAGTCCAGGTCACCCAGCCTGGCCCGCGAACCGGCCGCCAGCACCAGATGCCGTACCCCGCCGAAGGAGACGTGCGGCGGCAGTTCGGGGTCAGATCGCCCCTCCCCCAGCCGAGCGCGACCAGAGCCGCGTCGACCTCGGCGGGCTCGGCCGGGCGGGAGGCGGTCGCGACGCTGGTGAGCGTCGCACGGACCGTGCCGGAGCTGTCCGCGGCCGTCGTCACCGGGATCTCCCCCGCCGGGGTGTCGAGCAGCAGGTCACCCGGCCCGATGCGGTCGGCCAGCGCCACGGCGGTCGCGATGGTGGCGTGGCCGCAGAACGCCACCTCCGCGAGCGGGCTGAAGTACCGCACCGAGAAGCGCCGCTGCGGCAGGTCGGCCGCGGTGACGAAGGCGGTCTCGGAGAAGCCCACCTCGGCGGCGAGTGCAAGCATCTCCGCGTCGTCGAGCCCGGAGGCGTCCAGGACCACACCCGCGGGGTTGCCCCCGGCCGGGTCGGCGGTGAAGGCGGCGTACCGCAGGGTGTCGGCGGTGAGGATGTCGGCTGTGGTGTCGGCGTTCATGACACCTACGTTTCCACCTCGCTCGCATCATGACAAACGATTGATCTCGATCGGATCGATCGATGTCTACGATGGCAACCGTGGACACCCGCCTTCTTCGCACCTTCGCCGTGCTGGCCCGCACCGGCAGCTTCACCGCCGCGGCCGCTGAGCTGCATCTCGCCCAGTCCACGGTGACCGTGCAGATCCGCGCGCTGGAGAAGGAGCTGGGCGCTCCGCTCTTCGACCGCCTGCCGAGAGGTGCGCTGGTCACCGGGGCCGGGCGACGGCTGCTGGCCGAGGCGGAGCGGGTCCTGGAGGCGGAGGCGCGCCTGCGCTCGGTCGCGGCCGCCGAGGGCCCGGTGGCCGGAAGGGTGGCTGTGGGGGCGGGCGAGACCATGTGCGCCGCACGGCTGCCCGGTGTGGTGGCCGCTCTGCGCCGCCGCCACCCGGAGGTGGATGTCGATCTCCGCCCGGTGGGCACCGCAGCCGCGGTGGAGGGGCTGCGCGCGGGCGAGCTGGACCTCGCGCTGCTTCTGGAGGAGGAGGTGGACGTCCCCGATGTGGTCGTCAAGCGCCTCGGACGGGAGGCGCTGGTCCTCGTCTGCGCACCGGACCACCCCCTGGCCGCCCGTCGGGACTCCACCGCGACCTGGGCGGAGCTCGCCCAGGAGTCCTTCTTCCTGCATGAGCAGGGCTGTTCCTACAGCGACCGGCTCGCCCGGCAACTGTCGGCGGCGGGCGAAGCCCCCACCCGGCTCACCCGGTTCGGCAGCATCGAGGCCGCCCGGTCCTGTGTGGCTGCGGGACTGGGCCTGACCGTGCTGCCCCGGGTCACCGTCCGGGCCGCGCTGGACGAGGGCCGGCTGGCGGTCGTCGCAGGGCCGCCGCTCCCCGACGTCCCGGTGCAGCTGGCGCGCCACCGCAGACGCTGGGTCTCCCCGGCCGTCCAGGCGGTCGTGGACGAGCTGAAGCAGCACTTCCCCGCCGAGCCGCCCCGCTCCCGCGCGAGCTGATGGCGGGCGGACCGCGGACTATGCGTCCTCGGCGAGGGCCGCCGCGACGGCCGCCTCGGCATGCAGGCGGGTGGTGCGGAAGATCGGCACCGGACTGTCCTCGGGCCGGATCAGCAGCTCGATCTCGGTGCAGCCGAGCACGATCCCCTCGGCTCCGGCGGCCACGAGGTCGCGGATCACGGCCCGGTAGGCGTCGCGGGACTCCTCCCGCACGATGCCGAGACACAGCTCCTCGTAGATCACCCGGTGGACGGTGCTCCGACCCTCCGCCGCCGGCACCAGCACCTTCAGCCCGTGACCCTCCAGCCGGCCGCGGTAGAAGTCCTGCTCCATGGTGAAGGCGGTGCCGAGCAGTCCCACCCTGCCCAGGCCCTCCGCCCGCACCGCCTCCGCCGTGGTGTCGGCGAGGTGCAGCAGTGGGATGCCGACGGCCGCGGCCACCTGGTCGGCGACCTTGTGCATGGTGTTGGTGCAGATCAGCAGCAGGTCCGCCCCGGCGGACTCGACCGCCCTGGCGGCTTCGGCCAGCAGTGCGCCGGCCTCCTCCCACGCCCCGGCGACCTGGAGCCGCTCGATCTCCGCGAAGTCCACGGAGTACAGCACGCACTTCGCCGAGTGGAGGCCGCCCAGCCGCTCGCCTGTGAAACGGTTGAGCAGCCGGTAGTACTCGGCTGTCGACTCCCAGCTCATTCCGCCGATCAGGCCGATGGTTCGCATCGCGCCACTGTCACACGCGGGGGCGCAGCGGGACAAGATCGCCGGGGCGGAGCCCTCGCGCCCCCTGAACCTCGATGTCGATTTTTCGCCAGACCGAAGCTGCGATGACGGGTGATGCTTGTGGGGTGACTCTGGACTTTGACTCCTGCGTACGCGCCGTGCAGTCGAAGGACACCCGTTTCGACGGGTGGTTCTTCACCGCGGTGCTCACCACCCGTATCTACTGCCGGCCGGGCTGTCCCGTGGTGCCGCCCAAGCCGGAGAACATGACCTTCTACCCCAGCGCGGCCGCCGCCCAGCAGGCGGGCTTCCGGGCCTGCAAGCGGTGCAGGCCGGACGCGGCGCCCGGGTCGCCGCAGTGGAACGAGCGGGCCGACCTGGTCGCCAGGGCGATGCGGCTGATCGCCGACGGCGTGGTGGACCGCGAGGGTGTACCGGGCCTCGCCGCCCGGCTGGGGTACAGCGCCCGCCAGGTGGAACGGCAGCTCTTCTCCGAACTGGGCGCGGGCCCGCTGGCACTGGCCAGGGCGCAGCGGGCGCAGACCGCCCGACTGCTGATCGAGACCACCGCCATGTCGATGGGGGAGATCGCCTTCGCGGCCGGTTTCAGCAGCATCCGTACCTTCAACGACACCGTCCGCGAGGTGTTCGCCCTGTCGCCGAGCGAGCTGCGCGCCCGGGTCGCCAAGGGCCGCCCGACCGCCACCGTCGGCACCCTCTCGCTGCGGCTGCCGTTCCGGCAGCCGCTCAACCCGGACAACCTCTTCGGGCACCTGGCGGCCACGGCGGTACCCGGCGTCGAGGAGTGGCGTGCGGGTGCCTACCGGCGGACCCTGCGGCTGCCGCACGGCACCGGCATCGTGGCGCTGCGTCCGGAGCCCGACCACATCGCCTGTCAGCTCTGGCTCACCGACTGGCGGGATCTGTCGCAGGCGATCAGCCGCTGCCGTCGCATGCTCGACCTGGATGCCGACCCGGTCGCGGTGGACGCCCTGCTGTCCGAGGACCCGGTGCTGGCGCCGCTGGTCGCGAAGGGTCCGGGGCGCAGGGTCCCGCATGTCGCCGACGGTGCCGAGTTCGCCGTGCGGGCGGTGCTCGGCCAGCAGATCTCCACCGCCGCCGCGCGTACCCACGCGGGCCGGCTGGTGACGGCGTACGGGGAGACGGTGGACGACCCCGCCGGCGGCCTCAGCCATCTCTTCCCCTCCCCCGAGGCGCTGGCCGACCACGACCCCACTGCCCTGGCGATGCCGCAGACCCGCCGCAACACCCTGGCCGCGCTGGTACGGGCCCTTGCGGACGGTGTGCTGGACCTCGATGTCGGCAGCGACTGGCAGCGGGCACGGGTCCAGCTGGCGGAGCTCCCCGGCTTCGGGCCGTGGACCATCGAGACGATCGCGATGCGGGCCCTCGGCGACCCGGACGCCTTCCTGCCCACCGATCTGGGCGTGCGGTACGCAGCCCGGGACCTGGGCCTGCCCACCACGCCCGCGGCGCTGACCAGGCATGCCGCCGCCTGGCAGCCGTGGCGGGCCTATGCCACGCAGTATCTGTGGGCGGTGGGCGACCACCCGATCAATGTGCTGCCCACGGCAGACTCGCCGCCCCGGAACGGCGGGGCCGCCGAGGCCACCCGGCGTACCCGCCCCTCGGACGCCGGCGGCACTCCCGAGACCCCTGGCCCCCATCAGGAAACGGACGGCTCGTCACAATGACAGGCGCCCTTGCCCACACGGTCGTTGAGAGTCCCTGCGGACCACTCACCCTGGTCGCCCGGGACGGTGCACTCGCCGGGCTCTATATGACCGACCAGCGGCACCGCCCCGCCCAGGAGACCTTCGGCCCGCGCACCGGGCTCTCCCTCTTCGCCCGCGTCGCCGAGCAGCTCGACGCCTATTTCGCGGGCGACCTCACCCATTTCGACCTGGACCTCTCACTGGACGGCACCGCATTCCAGCGGAGCGTGTGGGCGGGCCTGCTGACGATCCCCTACGGCACGACCGTCTCCTACGGCGAACTCGCCGCCCGCCTGGGACAGCCGGGCGCCTCGCGCGCGGTCGGGCTCGCCAACGGCAGGAATCCGGTCGGCATCATCGTGCCCTGCCATCGCGTCGTCGGCGCCAACGGCAGCCTGACGGGCTACGGCGGCGGGCTGGATCGCAAGCGGTGGCTGCTGGACTTCGAACGCGGCGCCCACCAGACCGTGCTGATGGACGCCTTCGCCTGACGGCGTGTGCACCGGGCCGCAAGGGCGGCGGACGGGCGGCGGGGCCGGTCCGCCCGCCCCCGCCGAGCCCGGGCCCTGCGGCCCGAAGCCGCCCCCGCCCCGCCGAACCATGAGCGGCCCCGGCCACGGACCGTCCGGACGCCCCCGATCCGGCCCCCGACGGCTCCGGCGGATGGGCCGCGACCTCACGGGCCGTCCGCCGGAGCCGAGCCGTCGGCACGGCGGCGGTACGGTCAGCCGGGGAGTGACCGCGTGCCCAGGGGAGCCGGGGGCGCGGATGCGCACGACCATTCCGCTGCCCCGGCACCCCGCGTCCCGGACCGCTGACCACGCCGGGGGACGCCGGGGGCGCCATGGCGCGGCCTCGGCCTCGGCCTCGGCCCGAACCGAGCGGAGCCGGAGCCGGGGCAAGAGCCGGGCACCTCCGCTGACCGCCCCGGCCGACGGGTGCACTTGAGGCATGCCGGAACGGGGGGTGCCTGGCCGAGGTCTCCCGGCCGAGCTCCCTGCGCTGCCGGCATGTCCCGCCATGGCACGGGCCGCTCGCGGGAGGTGGGCAGCGTTCCGACAGCTGGGCACATTCAATTGCGTGTGCATATAATGCTCCTGCAATCAACTCAGGTGCCGACCACAGGGGACCGCCATGTCTCGCTCCTTCCTGTTCCTGCTCGGGAGCACTCGCACGGACGGCAACACCCACCTTCTCGCCCGCAAGGCCGCCGAGCAGCTGCCGGGGGACGTCCAGCAACGGTGGCTGAGGTTGGCCGACCATCCGCTGCCCGACTTCGCGGACGCGCGACACGAGGGGGACGGTCGCTACGACCCGCCGACCGGGCACAGCGCCACACTGCTCGACGCGACTCTCGCAGCCACCGATCTGGTGATCGCCTCCCCGCTCTACTGGTACAGCGTCTCCGCCGACACCAAGCGGTACTTCGACCACTGGTCCGGCTGGATGCGGGTGCCGGGCGTCGACTTCCGCACGGCGATGGCAGGCCGCACCCTCTGGGGCGTGACGGCCCTGGCGGGCTCGGACCCGGCGGACGCCGACGCCCTGAGCGGGATGCTGGAGAAGACCGCCGCCTATATGAAGATGCGGTGGGGCGGAGTACTGCTCGGCAGCGGCAACAGGCCGGGAGGCGTCCTCGACGACACAGCGGCACTGGCCCGCGCCAAGTCGTTCTTCGGCTGATGGTGCGTCAGCTTCCGTGAGGCCCGCCATCGCGTGGGGCGGTACCGGCATCCCGGAGCGGCGCTGCAACGGATTCGGCCGCGATCCACGCCCGGCGACGCCGCACAAGCGCCACCCGGCCGGTGACAGCGAGGGGCGCCCGTACCAGAGCGGCGAGCGCCTGGTCCGCGCCGTCTCCTACATCAGGGAGACGCTGCCGGCCGAGGAGGCCGAGTCCGTGCTGGGCCGGGCGGACAGCCTGCTCCGCCCCGCGTCGGACAGATGAAGGGGCCCGCGTCGGACAGGTGACGTGGCCCGCTCCGGACAGTCAGCTCCGCTCTCCCGGCCGCGCCCTGTGGGCCAGCACCAGTCGGCACCACGGGCTGCCGTCCGCGCGCCGCCCGAAAGCCTCCAGCGCTGCCGTCGTCACGGTGAAACCGGCTGCCACCAGGTCCGTACGCACCGCCGCCAGCGGGGCGGTGCGGTAGTACATCACAAACGGCGGCCGCCACACGGCGTTCCGCACCCGCATCACCGCGTCGAACCCGGCCAGGATCCAGTGCCCCGGCGAGGTGACCGGCGGAGGCGCGGCGATCGGGAGGGCGAAGAGCCCGCCGGGCCGCAGCGCGCGGTGCACCCCGGCGAAGAGCGCGGGCCGCTCCGCGGGCAGGAAGTGCCCGAGGGCACCGAAGCTGACGGCCAGGTCGAACGCCCCGGCGAAGGGCAGCGCCCGTACGTCGGCCCGCACCCACCGTGCGTCCGGGTGGGCGCTCCGCGCCTGCGCGAGCATGCCCGCGCTGAAGTCGACGCCGGTGACGCCGTCTCGGCACAGGGGTTCCAGGGCCCGCATGCCCGCGCCCGTGCCGCAGCAGACGTCCAGTCCCTCACCGAACGGCCCGAGCGGACGCAGCGCATCCGCGGTCGCTTCGAGAACGCGGTCGGGGGTGCGGAAGGGCGTGTGGTCGAACGTCGGCGCGAGCAGGTCGTAGCCGCGCTCTACGGAGGACAGCGCCTGGACGGCCAGGTCGCGCAGGGTGGGACCTTCGGAGGAGAACACGGGCTCAGCGTAGGACCGGCACCGGTGCCGGGTCCGCTCACCGCCGGTACCGGGGCACCCGGTGTCGCGGCGGACGCTGCACCGACGTCCCTTGTCGGCGGTGCCGCCCTCCACCGGGTGCGCCCTGCCCAGGGCCGACCAGGCCCGCCGCCCTCCGGCGGGCCCCGGTCAGGCAGCCATCTCCGGTGCCACCGCGGCGAGCGGAGCCCCGGTGTGTGTCTCACGCAGCGCCAGCGCGACGGGTACGCCCAGTGCGCACAGCGCCGCGCATCCGCCCCAGACCGCGACATACGCCGCTTCGGTGGGGACACCGGGGCGCAGCACCACCGCATCCAGCAGCGCTGCTGCGACGGCACCCGCGGCTGCGCCGGCCAGGGTCTTCAGGGTGTTGTAGATCCCGGTGCCGACGCCGGTCTGGTCGGCGGGCAGCCGCCGCATCAGCAGGCCCGGCAGCAGGCTGAGTCCCAGCCCGGCCCCGAAGCCCGCCAGCCCGGTGGGGGCGATGAACTGCCAGGTGCTGCCGTGCGCCGCACAGATCGCCAGATAGCCGAGGGCGCTCAGCGCAAAACCGCCGACAAGCACCCTGCGGGCGCCGAACCGCCTGCCCAGCCGGTCCGCGCAGAGCGCGCCCACCATGGCACCGAGCACACCCGGGAGCGAGAGCAGGCCGAGCAGCTGGTCGTCCGCGGCGAGTCCATAGCCGGTCTCCGAGGGGCGGGCGGCCTGGAACGACAGGGTGGGCGACTGCGAGCCGTAGAGGGCGCAGCCGAGCAGGAAGCTGAGCCCGAAGACCGGAGCGGTGGCGCGCTGCGACAGGGTCCGTACGTCGACCGTGGGTTCGGGGGTCCGCAGCTCCTGGCGGACGAACAGGGCCAGCAGGGCGGCGGCTGCCAGCAGCAGGCCCGCCGTGAGCACACCGCCGGTCGACTTGCCGGCGCTGCTGAAGGCGCCGAAGAGCAGTCCCAGGCCGGCGCTGAGCAGGACTGCGCCGAGCCAGTCGATCCGGCCGCGCGCGCGGGTCGCCGACTCCGGGACCCATCGCAGGACGACCAGCAGCGAGAGTGCGGGCAGCACGGTCATCACCCAGAGCCCGGGGCGGATCACGGCACCGGCGATGCTGCCGAGCGTGAGCGCGCCGACCAGCAGGCCCACCGCCCGTCCGCCGCGGTCCTCGCCCAGGCGGTCGCGGAGGATGGCGAACTCCAACGGCAGCCAGCAGGGCTGGAAACCGGCCAGCACCCGCCCGGCCAGCAACACGGAGAACCCGGTGGCCAGCGCGGTCGCGGCATACCCGAGCAGGGTCAGCGCGAGAGTGGCCAGCAGCAGCCGCCGGTGGCCGTAGAGGTCTCCCAGCCGGGAGAGCAGCGGTACGGCGATCCCCGCGACCAGGAACTCCAGCCCCAGTGCGAGAGCCTGGTCGCCTGCCCCGAAGTGCAGTTTCTGGGCGAGGTGGGGCAGCAGGATCGGATATCCGCCCTGCAGGATGCCGCTGGCGAACTCGACCAGGACGAGCAGGCCGACGACACGGGTGATGCGAGGCATGGTCACATCCGGGGGCTGTGGGGACTGGCAGGTGCTGCGTGTCGCACAGGATGGCTAACCTGGGCGTTCATGAACCGCCACCGCATGAATCCGCAAGCGGCGGCCCCCGTGCGCAAGGATCGGCCATGATCGACGAACTGGACCTCGCCCTGGTGGACGGGCTCCGCGTCGACCCGCGCATCCCCTGGTCCCGACTGGCCGGGCCGCTGGGCGTGGACCCGGCGACGCTGTCCCGCCGCTGGGGCAGGCTGGCCGGCGCCGGGGAGGCCTGGGTCACCTGCTACCCATCGGCGGAGCACATCGGGATGGGCCTGACCGCCCTGGTCTCCGTGGAGTGCCGGGCGGACACGGTCCTGGCGGTCGCCGAAACGCTGGCGGCGGATCCCCAGGCGGTGTCGGTGGAGGTGGTGACGGGCGGGGCGGATCTACGGGTCACCGTGGCCGCGCTGGAGCCCTCCCAGGTGACGGACTACGTACTGGACCGGATGGCCCGCATCCCGGGCGTGCTGCGGACCCGGACCGCGTTTGTGGAGCGGACGCTCCGGGAGGGCAGCAGCTGGCGCGACGGGGCGCTGGACGCGGCGCAGCGGCAGGCGCTGGGCGACGCCGGAGCTGCCGCGCCGCCGGAGGGGCCGGGCCGGGGGGTGTTCACCGACCACGCACTGATGCAGGCACTGGGTGCCGACGGCCGGATGCCGTTCGCCGAACTGGCCGAGCGGACGGGGCTGCCGGCCACGACGGCCCGCCGCCGTGTCGGCGAACTGCGGAAGGCCGGAAAGCTGGTGCTGCGCTGCGACGCGTCACCCCGGCTGACCGGCCACCCCGTGGCCACGCTGCTCCGGCTGGACGTGCCCGCGGCGGACCTGCTGAGTGCCGCACGCTGGCTCGGCGGGCTGGCCCAGACGCGGATGTGCGGTGTGGTGGCGGGGGCCGAGGCCAATGTGGTGGCCTTTGTCATGTCGCATCTGATCGGGGACGTACGGAAGGTGGAGGCGGAGCTCGGCCGCCGCTTCCCCCGGGCCCGGGTGGTCGAGCGCGAGATGACGCTGCGGACGGTCAAACTGGTCGGCCGGCTGCTCGACAAGGAGGGCCGGGCGGCCGGCTATGTGCCGATCGACCCCTGGGCGGGCGGGCCCGCGCCGCAGCCCCGCGGCGGAGCGGTCCCACCCGCCGGCTGAGTCAGCCCCTGGCCAGCCGCCCCAGGGCGAGCTGGGCCAGCAGGGCGGCCGCATCACCGAGCACGGAGTCGTCGAACTCCGCCTCGGGGGCGTGGTTGTAGGCGGCCGCGGACGGGTCGCGGTCGGCGGGGCAGGCACCGAACATCACATACGCCGACGGCACCAGCGCACCCAGCAGGCCGAAGTCCTCCGACCCGGCGATGGGGTTGGGCAGCGGGAAGTACCGCTCGTCGCCGAGGAGCTGACGTACCGTCTGCTCGGCGAAGGCGGCCTCCTCCGGATCGTTGACGGTCACCGGGTAGCCGATCTGGACCTCGGCCTCGACGGTCAGCCCATGCGCCTCACCGATGCCCCGCACCACGCGGAGCGCCTCCTCGTGCACCCGGGTGCGCGCTTCGGGCGAGAAGGAGCGGATGGTCGCCGCGAACCGGGCCTGCTCCGGGATCACATTGTTGACGCTGCCCGCATGGAACTCGCCGACGGTGAGCACCACCGGGTCGAAGGCGTCGAAGCGGCGGGTGACCATGGTCTGCAGCGCAATGACGGCCTCGCACGCGGCAGGGACCGGGTCCAGGGCCAGATGCGGACTGGAACCGTGCCCGCCCCTGCCCCGCAGGGTGACCTCCAGGGTGTCCGCCGCGGCCATGATGGGGCCCGGCCGCGCGGCCACCCACCCCGCGGGCAGCTGCGCGGCGGCGACATGCAGTGCGTACGCGGCCACGACCGGCCGGTCCGCGGCGTCCAGCACACCCTCGTCGATCATGAGCTGCGCGCCGCCCGCGCCCTCCTCGCCGGGCTGGAACATGAAAACCACCGAGCCGGGCAGTTCCGCACGCCGTTCGGACAGCAGCCTGGCGGCGCCCACCAGCGCGGAGACATGCAGGTCGTGGCCGCAGGCATGCATCACCCCCGGGAAGCGGGAGGCATAGGACAGATCGGCCGTCTCCTGCACCGGGAGCGCGTCCATGTCTGCCCGCAGCAGGACCGTCGGGCCGGGGCGGCCGCCCCGCAGCACCGCGGTGACACTGCTCAGCTTGTCGCCGAGGGACAGCTCGAGCGGCAGCCCCTCCAGCGCGGCCACTACCCGGGCCTGCGTCAGCGGCAGGTCCAGGCCGATCTCGGGCTCCTGGTGCAGGGCGCGGCGCAGGTCGCGCAGCTCGGGCTGGAGCAGCGCGGCGGAGTCCTTGAGAGTGGGGGACATCGGTGTCTCCGTTTCCGTGGAACAGCGGGCCGGGGCGGTTCGGCCATGGCCCATGCTGACCTCGGTCCGGCCGATGATCCCGCAGGTTGCACGGAAACGCCGCGCCGCTGTCGGCCGTGCACGGATGCGCCGGTCCGACTCCCGGCCGGATGCCCGCCGCTCCCCGGCAATCGGCTGTTCATCTGCCGGCCGGACCGCACAGCGCCTTCGTCGCCGGCCGGACCGGACGGCGCCTTCGTCGCCGGTCCCGCCGGGGGACGGCAGCAGCGTCGGGCTTCCCGGGAGGTCGGGCGGAGACAAGCGGCTGCGGACGACCGGATGGCGCGGGGGTCAGGAACGCCGGCGGGGCTTGCCGCGCTTGCCTGCGTTGGACTTGGCTCCGCCGGAACCACCGGAACCACCGGTCCGCGGGCGCCCGCCGCTCTTGCTCCCGGCGGCGGCCTGCCGCCGCGCACCGCCCGTGGTGGTGCGCTTCTGCTTCGGCTCGGGGGCGGGGGCGGGGGCGGCCTGCGCGGCGCGCCCCCGTGAGCTGTTGACCGTCCGCCCGCGGACGATCCCGATGAACTCCTCCACCAGGTCGGTCGTCCTGTCCTCCGGCCAGGACAACCCGACCTGCGACTGCGGGGCGTCCGAGAGCGGCCGGTAGGTGAGGTCCCGGCGGTGGTGCAGACGGGCGAGCGACTGCGGGACGACGAGGACGCCGATACCCGCCGCCACCAGCTCGACGGCGTCCGCCGTGCTGGCGGGGCGCTCGAGCGCGGGCTTCCCGGGCAGGCTCTCCCACCCGAGGGTGTCGTCCAGGGGATGCAGCACGATGTCGTCCGCCAGGTCCTCGACGGTCACCTCGTCGGCCGCGGCCAACAGGTGGTCCTTGGGGACCACGACCACCGTGACCTCGGTGTAGAGAGGGATCGCGCTGAGAGTCGTCCGGTCGACGGGGAAGCGTACGAGACCGGCGTCGGCGCCGCTGCCGCGCAGCACCTCCGACGCCTCACCGGCGGGGATCGGAACCAGAGTGAGGGGGACCTGGGGCAGCCTCTCGTTCCAGACCCGCATCCACTTGGCGGGCGTCACTCCCGGCACATATGCAAGCCGGAACGAAGGGGTTGCGTCCATGTCTGTCACATGACCAGGCTACCGGCCGTGATCGGGGCGCCTGTTCGCTCGCTACCCTTGGCACCATGACATCGCACAAACCCAAGGCCACCCAGACGATGAAGCCCGCCACAGCGGCGAAGAAACTGGGTATCTACCTCGAGGCCGCCCCTGCCGAGTTCCAGGAGGACGTCGTCTCCCGTGACGAGCTGAACGCGCTCCAGGCCGATCCCCCCGAGTGGCTGGTCGAGCTGCGGCGCACCGGCCCGCACCCCCGGCCGGTCGTCGCGGCGAAGCTCGGTGTCTCCATCTCGGGGCTGGCACGCGGCGGTATCACCGAGGCTCTCACCACCGAGCAGATCGACGCGCTGAAGGCGGCCGATCCCGAATGGCTGCGCAAGGAGCGTGCCGTTCAGGCCGAGGTCCGCAAGGAGGCGCTGCGCATCAAGGAGAAGAACACCAAGGAGTAGTCGCCGGGCTGCTCCCACCGGACCGCCGGAGACATTTCCCCTCGTCGATTCCGCTTTCGGGGCGCGCAGTCGATCGTGCCCGATCCAGGACACGGGGAAACCCGCCGGGAAAACGGCACGGGGGAACAGTGCGGGGAAATGGGGATGCAGGGTGCCGTGCCGGACCGCAGGGTCCGCACGTCACGCATTTCCTGCCTCACGCCGGGCGGCACGAATTCCCTCTCCCCCTCCCCGGACCCATAGCGCGAGCCGAGGGCATCCAGGGCGCGGTGCGCGAGCCGAGGGCATCCAGGGCGCGGTGGCCGCTCCCCGCTCGCCGAGGGCCGTGCCGCTCGCGCCGGACGGCGTATCGGGCCATCAGCCCCGCTCCGCAGTTCCACCGGAGCGCTCCGCGGGCGACGCGGGCCGATCGCAGCGGATCCGGTCCGCCGCCGCATCGGATGCGATCGGCCACCGAACGTCGAAATGGCCGTAAAAGGGGAATTCCCGGCGCCGGGTGACGTTCTGCCCGAGCCTTGGTGGGCATGCCATCGATCAAGGCCCTGACCTGGCCTGATGACATATCGGGGCACGCACTGTTTACATGCCGTTGATTCCCCGGTATTTTTGATATGGGAGCGCTCCCATGAATGGCATCGTTCACCCCAGCCCCCCGGGACCGGCTGCGGTGGACCATGCTCGGCCTCGGGGGCGTTGCCCGAAAGGACAACACCTTGAACAGAAGCAGGAAGCTGTCCTTACTCGCCACTCTGGCCACCATCCTCTCCACCTTCGGCCTGTTCCTCGTCGGCCAGGGCACGGCTCAGGCGCACGGTGTTGCGCAGATGCCCGGTTCCCGCACCTGGCTGTGCTACGAGGACGGCAAGACCTCCACCGGCGCCCTGACGCCGACCAACCCGGCCTGTGCCGCGGCCGTCGCCCAGAGCGGGACGACACCCCTGTACAACTGGTTCGCGGTGCTCGACTCCAACGCGGGCGGCAAGAACCAGGGCTATGTGCCCGACGGAACGATCTGCAGCGCGGGCAACAAGTCGCCGTACGACTTCTCCGCCTACAACGCGGCCCGTGACGACTGGCCGCGCACGCACCTGACGTCCGGCTCCTCGATCCAGTTCCAGTACAGCGACTGGGCCAAGCACCCGGGCACCTTCCGGGTGTACGTGACCAAGCAGGGCTGGTCCGCGACCACCCCGCTGGCCTGGGCCGACCTGGAGCAGATCGGCACCGTCACCGACCCGCCCGCGGACGGCGGGCCCGGCACCGACGCCGGCCACTACTACTGGACCCAGGCGCTGCCCTCGGGCCGCTCCGGCAACGCCTTGATCTTCATCCAGTGGGTCCGCTCGGACAGCAACGAGAACTTCTTCTCCTGCTCCGACATCGCCTTCGACGGCGGCCACGGTGAGGTCACGGGCATCAACGGCGGCTCCACCACCACCGGTGGCACGACCACTGCGGGCACGACCACCACCGGCGGCACCACCGCGGGCACCACCGCCGGTACAACCACCACCGGCGGCACCACCGCAGGCACCACCGCCGGTACAACCACCACCGGCGGCACCACCGCAGGCACCACCGCCGGTACAACCACCACCGGCGGCACCACCGCAGGCACCACCGCCGGAACGACCACCACCGGCGGCACCACCGCCGGTACAACCGCCGGAACGACCACCATCGGCGGCACCACCGCCGGAACGACCACCACAGGTGGCACCACCGGCGGCACCACCGGCGCCTGCATGGCCGAGTATGCGGTGACCAACTCCTGGAGCGGAGGCTTCCAGGGCCAGGTCACGGTCATGAACCATGGAACCGCACCGCTCAGCAAATGGTCGGTGAGCTGGACAACCGGGACCGGGACACAGATCACCAGCCTGTGGAACGGCACCCTGTCCGCGCCGAGCGGCGCCGTGACCGTCACCAATGCCGCCTACAACGGCACGATCGCGGCCAACGGCTCCACCACCTTCGGCTTCACCGCCAACTCCACCGGGAACAACCTCCCGATCGGCTCCATCAGCTGCAGCGCCTCCTGAGGCACTGACCCCGGTGTCCGCCCCGCACGGCCGCTGCGCCGTGCGGGGCGGACATCCATCGGAAGGCCGCGGTCCGCTGCGGCAGGGCCCGCGACTGCCGCCGGATCCCCTTGGCCGACAGATCTTCTGACGCTCCCTCACCGTCAAGCCGTGCCGCACCACGGCCCCGGGCCCGCGCCCGGGCGGCCCGAACCGACGCCGGAGCCGACTGCGCCTCTGCGGCCGGAGGACTGCACGGCCGCAGAGGCGCAGGGTCCCGGGGCGCGAGGGGTGCCCCGGGTGGCGTGGCAGGGCTCAGGCGGCCCAGATGCGCTCCGCGTAGTCCAGGAAGTTCTTCCCGAGGATCTTCTCGATCCGCTCCGAGCGGTAGCCGCGCAGTTCCAGCAGCCGGACCAGCTCATGGAACTGATCGACGCCCCGCAGGTCGACAACGAACGGGAAGGTGTCGCTCCGCTCCCCCGCCGCCCCCACACCGGCCGCCGCGCGCAGGGCGACATGCTCCGCGAGCCGGGCCCGGTAGGCGTCCAGGTCGTCGATCGAGGTGACCGGCCCGTCGGTGCCGATGCCCACGGCGTCCTCGCCGCAGACGTTCACCGCATGGTCGATGTGCTCGACCACGTCCTCTGCGCTCGCATGGCCGGAGGCGTGCAGGAAGGGCATGAAGTAGATGCCGACAAAGCCGCCCCGTGACGCCACCAGACGCAGTTCCTCGTCCGTCTTGTTGCGGGGCAGGTCGGTGAGGGCGCGGCAGCCGGTGTGGTTGATGGAGACCGGCTGCCGGGAGATCTCGGCGGCCTCCAGGCAGGTGCGCTCACCGCTGTGCGACAGGTCGACCATGATCCGGCTGTCGTTGAGGCCCTCGACCACCTGGCGGCCGAAGGGGGTCAGGCCGCGGTTCTCCGGCGCCATCGAGCCGTCGCCGATGTGGTTGGCCTGGTTGTAGGTGAGCTGGATGACCCGCACGCCAAGCCGGTCGAAGGTGTCGATCCGGCCGAGGTCCTCGCCGATGGCCACGGCGTTCTGGAAGCCGTAGATGACCCCGACCCTGCGCTCCTGCCGGGCGCGGTGGATGTCGGCGACGGTGCGCACCTTGAGGAGGTCGGCCGGGTTGTCCCGGATGATGCCGTCCCAGACCTCGATCTCATGGAGGGTGTGCTCGTACGGCGGCATGTCGCCCATGGTGTAGCCGAGCGTGATGTTGACCGCGGTGAGGCCCGAGGCGTGGGCGTCCGCAAGGGTGCGGGCGTCGATCGTCAGGTCGTCGCTGCTCTGGATCAGCTTTCCGGCCGCGGCCGACGAGTGCGCCGCATTGGGGTTGTCGAGCTCTCCCAGCGCATTGACGACCAGGTAGTCGTGTGCGGTGCCCATCAGTCGGTACATCCCTTCGGCTCGGCCTCGACCGGTGCGCCGGTGGGGCGGTAGTCGGTCCGGTCGTAGCGGTGGCCGCGCTTGACCACGAACTCAATGCTGCGCAGATGGGCGAGGTCCTGCAGGGGGTCCTCGGACAGCACCGCGAAGTTGGCGAGCTTTCCGCTCTCCACGGTGCCCATGGCGGCCTCGGCCCCGAGGCTCATGGCTCCGACCAGGGTGGCGGAGCGGATGACCTCCGCGGGGGACAGACCGCACCGGTCGGCAAGAAAGGCCATCTCGTCGTAGAGCGCCGGATACGGGTCGTGCGGCTCGGTCTCGTAGTCGGTCCCCGCGGAGATCGGCACACCGGCCCGGTGCGCGTGGGCGGTGAGCCGGGCCGCCAGTACGGAGTTGGCGCGGGCCCTGGCCCGCTCGTCGTCGTCCTCCGTCTCGGTCTCGAGCCACGCCCACAGTCCTGCGGTGGCGTCGAGGACCGTGCGCTGCTCCAGCATCTGCTCGAAGAGCGCCTGGAGCTTCGGGTCGTCGCCGTCCGCGAACCGGTCGTACTCGATGGCGGGCTTGTCCTTGTAGCCGTTCAGCGGCTCGGCGCCCGCCTCATAGGCGAGCAGGGTGATGTGCGAGACCGCGTCGACACCCGCCGCGACCACCTCGGACGGCCGGGTCGGGAACACGGTGCCGTGCGCCCAGACGGCGATGCCCTGCCGGTGGGCCTCGGCCGTGATCGCGGCGACCAGGGCCGGCGGCAGGTCCGCATAGATCTTGATCGCCCGGGCGTGGGTGCCCCTGGCCATGGCGACGGCCAGCGGCAGGTCGGTCTCCTCGGTGATCGCCTGCATCCAGGGGACGGCGCCCGGTGTCTCGCCCTGCGACACCTGCCAGGTGCGCGGGTCGTCGAAGAAGCTCGGCCCGGCCATCAGCGCGGCGTAGTGGATGTCCGGACCGGGGATCTCGCCGACGCGGGTGGCCCGGGCGAGGTCGCCGACCTGCCGAAGGTCGTCCGCCATGTCACGGATCGCGGTGACACCGCCGTACACATGGCGCCGCAGGGTCTCCTCGGCGAGGGCGCGGTTCGGGGGAGTGGCGATGTGCTGGTGGGAGTCGATCAGCCCGGGGATGACGAAGCGGCCCTGGAGATCGACGGTCTCCGCGCCGTCCAGGAGGTCGTCGGGGATCTCGCCGTCGGGGGCGACCAGCAGGATCTCACCGCCGTCGACGACGATCGTCGTCGACGGCCGGGCCGGTCCGCCGGTCCCGTCGATCAAGGTCGCACCGCGGTACACCGCAGTCGTCCCCTTCTCCGGCGCGGCATGGGGAGTCGGAGCTCCGGCGGCCTCGTGGCCCATCGATTCCACCTCTTCCTTGTGACGGCGAGCGACCTGTTCCCGTGTCCGGCGGTCGCGGTAATGTTACGGTGTATGTAACAGGCGTTGCGCTATTTGAAACTCGCGCTACTGTACCTGAACGCTGCCCACCCACGAGAGGGGCGATGAAGCATGCCCCGGTCCTCCAGCTCGGCCGTGGACAAAGCACTGGACCTGATCGAGGCAGTCGCCCGGTCGGACCGTCCCGTGCGCCTCAGCGAGCTCGCCGAGGAGGTCGGACTGCACCGCGCGACCGCCTACCGGGTGCTGCTCGACCTGGTGCGGCGCGGCTGGGTGCTCCGCGCGGGCGACCACTATCTGCCCGGTACCGTCGCACTCCAGCTCTCCCACGCCTCCGCCACCCGCTCGCTCGCGGCGGTCGCCCGTCCCGTGCTGGAGGACCTGTCGGCCCGCACCGGCATGATGGTCAACCTTCAGGTTCTGGAGTCCGACCGGTCCCGGGTGATCGACGTCGTCCGCCCCTCCAGGCTGGAGATGATCTCCGACCTGCGCGACAGCATGCTGCCGGTGCACAGGTTCGCCGGGCCGCTGGCGCTGGTGGCCGCGCTCGCCCCGGAGGCACGCGGCCCCTATCTGCGCCAGGCCCAGGAGGCCGGCCATACGCTGACCGGCGACGACCCCCTGCCGGCGGACATCGCGCAGGCGGAGCGCACCGGGTACGCCCTGGAGCGCGGCCGCAACGAGAAGCTGATCGCGTCGATCAGCCGCGCCGTGACATCCGCCAAGGGGACGCCCATCTGCGCGCTCACCGTGGTGGGCCCCGACGCGGAGTTCGAGGAGCCCCAGCTCACCGAGGTGGCCAGGGCGCTGCACGAGGCCACCGCCGAACTGCAGCGCACCCTCACGGTCCTGTCCTCGGACACCCCTCCGCCGCCGACGGCCGCGGAGCGGCAGAGCGACGGCCGGACCGCCGCAGGCCCGGCCGGTCCGGCAGCGGACCCCCTTCCGCAGAGAGGCCCCGAGTGAGCAGCGTCCTGATACTCGACCGGTCGCAGACCCGGGCGGCGCTCGATCCGGCCCGGGTGCTGGACGCCGTCACATCGGCGCTGGTCGCGATCGCCCGCGGCGAGGTGTCGGCCCCGCCCCGGATCGCGGCGCGGGCACCGGCCGGGCTCCTCGGTGCGATGCCGGCCCATGTCCCCGGGCTGGGGCTGGCCGCCAAACTGGTGTCGGTGTTCGCCGCTCCGGGCCGCACGGGCAGAAGCGAGCACCGCGGTGTCGTGGCCCTCTTCGACGAGCACGACGGGCGGCTGCTGGCGCTGATGGACGCGGAGTCGATCACGGCGGTGCGCACCGCCGCGACCGCGACCGCGAGTATGCAGGCGCTCGCCGCCCCGCACCCCGCACGTATCGCCGTCATCGGGACGGGGGCGCAGGCCCGCGCCCAGGTCGCACTGCTCGCCGCCGTGACCGGTGACACTCCCGTGGTGGTCGGCGGGCGCGATCCGGAACGTGCCCGGCAGACCGCGGCGGGGCACCCGACCGCTTCGGCGGACACGGTCGAAGCAGCGGTGAGCGGCGCCGACGTCGTCTTCTGCTGCACCGGCGCCGCCGAGCCCGTGATCCGGCGGAACTGGCTGGCCGAAGGGGCGCACATCAGCTCCGTCGGCGGTTCGGAGGGGCCGGAACTCGACCCGGAGACCGTCCGCGACGGCTCGCTCTTCGCGGAGTGGGCCGGGGCGGCCGCGTCCGCACCGCCCGCGGGCGCCCATGAGCTCCAGGGCGTGGCGCCCGATCGCGTCACCCTGCTCGGATCGGTGCTCGGCGGCGACCATCCCGGCCGCCGGCAGCCCGGGGAGCTGACCGTCTTCAAGTCGACGGGCCACGCGGCGCTGGATGTCGCGGCTGCGTCGGTCGTCCATGGATTCGCCCGTGCCCACGGCCTGGGGACGGCTGTCGACCTCTGACATCGGCACGCGTCCGTCCGGCCTCGGACGCCTGCGCCGCCGCCCGGCCCCGGCCCCGGCACGGCCGCCGGCCTCGGACCTCGGCACCGCCTCGCCGTACGCCGGCCGCCCGGTACGACCGCTGCGGCGCGGACGGCAGCCGGGTCGTGGCACCCGCGCGTCGGACGGGCTGCGGCGGGCTTTGCGTTCGCTTTGACTTGTTTACCGGCCGGACCATGCACACTTGATGGCAGGGGGAGGTCAGGCCCGGCCGCGGACTCCCGGTGTGCGTACGGGCGACCCGTTGCCGTGTGCGGGCCCGTGTCCGCCGTGTCGTCGCTTCCAGAGGATCCGCCCTGTCTGTGATTCCGTACATCCCGAGCCCGATCGGATGCCGGCCCTTCCCGTCGGCGCCTCCCTCACGCCGCGGACGGCCGCGGCGCCCCCCGGTCGCCGCCTGCCGGCCCCGGGCTTGAGCAGTCGGATCCCGCGAGTCGGCCCGGCCCCCGCCGGGCGGCGCCACCGCGCCCACTGAGCTCGCCCTTCCCCGCTGCCTTCCTGCCTTCCTGCCTTCCTGCCTTCCTGCCGAATCCCGCCGGCACCACCGCGGGACCGCACCACCACGTCGAGAGGCTCCTTCTTGCGTACCACCACGAAGATCGCCGCTACCGCCGTCGTCTGCGGGGCCACCACCCTCGGACTCTCCGCCTGCGGGGCCGCAACCAGCGGCACCAAGGCGGCCGCCCCCCGTGCCGCAGCCGTGGTGAGCCCCAGGCACACCCCCCAGGCCGACGTAGTGCACCCCGATCCGCGTCCGCGTACGCACTCGGCATCCGCCGCCCCCTCGGCCGCGGCCCCTTCCTCGGCCGCAGCCCCGTCCTCCGCTCCGTCCTCCGCTCCGTCCTCGGCCGCGGCCCCGTCGCGGGCGGCGCGGACCGAGCACCCCGCTCCGCCGGTCCGGACGTCCACGCCTGCCGCGCACCCGGTCCACACCAGGCTCGCCCCGCCCCCGTCGGCAGCCACCCGTGGCGGCGGCCACAGCCTCCCGGTCCAGGCCACCGCAGTCTCGGCCGCCCTGCAGCACAGCACCGGGGAGGCGGGCCGGTCGGTCGCCCTCACCTTCGACGACGGACCGGACCCGCGCTGGACGCCCCGGATCCTGGATCTGCTGGCCCAGCACCACGCCAAGGCCACCTTCTGTGAGATAGGCCCCAACGCGGCGGCCCACCCGCAGCTCGTCCACGACATCCTCGCGGCCGGGGACGCGCTCTGTGACCACTCCGTCCACCACGACGAGCAGCAGAGCCACAAGTCCGCCGCCTACAACCGGCACGAGATCGTCGACGCCCAGCACCAGATCGCGGCAGCCGCAGGCTCCGCATCCCGCCTCTGGTACTACCGCGCGCCCGGCGGTGACTTCTCCCCGACGATCCGGGAGATCGCCGCAGGGCACGGTATGCGTCCGCTCGCCTGGACCGTGGACTCCGAGGACTGGAAGCGCCCGGGCGTCAACACCATCCTCAAGAACATCAACACCGAGCTGAAGCCCGGCGGCATCATTCTGATGCACGACGGCGGCGGCCCTCGCGAGCAGACGGTCCGGGCACTCTCCGTGCTCCTCGACCGACTCGACGCCGCCGGCTACACCTACACCTTCCCCGGCCGCTGACCCCGGACCCGGGGGCGGCCCCCGGGGAGGACGGCCCGACCTGCCGGTCGGCCGACGAACCTGCTGACACGGCCGCCGTACCACCGGTGCGCCGTGTCGGCCGAACGGGCGGAAGAGGGCGCGGCGACCGCCGCCGGGCCCCCGCCACGGGAAGAGCGATGGCATGAGCCATCCACCCGACTCCCCCACCGGACACACCGGTGCCCTCGGCCTCCTCGCCGGCGCTGCCCGGCAGGTCCGGTCCCGCGGGTCCCGCCGACCGGCGCAACCGTCACGGTGGTGCCCGGTGCCGCCCCGACAGGGGCTTCCCGACACTGCCGGCCGCACCACGCACGAGTGACGCCTTCCATGCATTCCAGGCATCGAACGGTAGGTGGTCACACATGAGAGCCTTTGTCCTCCGGCGGGTCGGTGACGTCGGTGTCATCGAGAAGCCGGTCCCCGAGCCCGGCCCCAACGACGTGGTCGTACGCACCACCGCGGCCATGGTGTGCACCACCGATGTGCACACCGTGCGAGGCGCGATCCCGGTCGCTCCGAATGTGACCCTGGGGCATGAGGCGGTGGGTGTCGTCCATGCGCTCGGTTCCGCCGTCGAGGGACTGGCGAAGGGCATGCGTGTCGCGGTGGCCGGGATCACCCCCTGCTTCCAGTGCGACTCCTGCCAGCGCGGGTTCTCCTCGCAGTGCGGGGGGCGGATGCTGGGCGGCGCCAGATTCACCGTCCAGCGGGACGGGAATCTGGCCGAGTACTTCCTCGTGAACAACGCCGAGGCCAACCTCGCGCCCATCCCCGACGGGCTCTCCGACCACCAGGCGCTGTACGCCACCGACATGCTCTCCACCGGGTTCGTCGCCGCCGAGCACACGGAGCTCCAACTGGGCGAGACCGTCGCGGTCTTCGCCCAGGGCGCGGTGGGGCTGTCGGCGACGATCGGCTGCCGGCTGCGCGGCGCGGGCCTGATCATCGCCGTGGAGTCGGTTCCCGCCCGCCAGGAACTCGCCCGCCGTTTCGGCGCCGACCTGATCGTCGACCACACGCGGTGCGACCCCGTCGAGCGGATCATGGAGCTGACGGACGGCCAGGGCGTCGATGCGGCCATTGAGGCGCTGGGCACCCCCGGGACCTGGGAGGCGACCTTCCGCGTCACCAAACCGGGAGGGCGTATCTCCAATGTCGGGTACCACGGGGAGGTGCCCGAGCCGCTGCGCATCCCGCTGGAGCCGTTCGGATACGGCATGTCCGACAAGCAGGTCTACGGCGGGTTCAACCGCGGGGGCCGCGGATGGCTTCGGCGGATCTTCCGGTTGCTGGAGAACGGCAAAGTCGATCCCACACCCATGACCACGCATGAGTTCGGCTTCGACGAGATCGAACGGGCGTTCCGGATGATGGCCTCCAAAGACGACGGGATCATCAAGCCGCTGATCCATTTCGACATGGACGGCGTGTAGCCGATTCACCTTGACGGGCAGGTGTGCCGGCCGACCGCGTTCCGCAGCCGGCCGGCACGGGGAACAATCAAGGCATGACCGAGCGCAAGCCTCCTGGTGTCAGCTTCGAGACCTGGGTGGACAGGCAGATTCGCGAAGCGGCGGAGCGCGGCGAGTTCGACAACCTGCCGGGCGCCGGACGACCCCTCGCCGAGTTGGCCGAGCCCTACGACGAGCTGTGGTGGGTCAGACAGAAGATGCGCCGCGAGAACCTGTCCTACCTGCCGGAGACGCTCGTACTGCGCAAGCAGGCCGAGGATGCGCTGGCGGCGGCGCTACGGGCCGGATCGGAGAGCGAGGTCCGGCGGATCGTGGCGGACATCAACGAGAAGATCCGCGATGCGTGCGGGCGGCCGCTCTCCGGCCCGCCGCTCAACCTGGTTCCCCTCGATGCCGACCAGGTTGTGCGTGACTGGCGCGACCGCCGCTCCAGCCGGTAGAGGCCGCTTCCGCGCCGCCACCCCCGGCCACCGCGGTGGCAGCCCCGGTGCGGTCGTGGCGCGGGTCCGTGCCCGTCCGGGTCACAGACCGGGCTCCCTGAGCCGCTCTGCCGGCCCCGGAGACGGAGCATTGACGGCCAATTGACGGCCCCCTTTCACGGCCGGTCACCGACCGGGCGCGATAATTCCGTAATACCGGTGCGCGACACCCGCACAAGAAGTCGCCGCACGTTCCCCCGCACCGGCACGGGGGGACCTCCGGAAGCCACCGGAAAACGGCCGCCCCGGAAAGCGGAGGGAAAGGCCCCGGAATACCGGGGCCTTTCCGTGCCGCTCGACCGGACCTCTGTCAACGACCGCAGTGCCGGGTGCTCGCGTGCCAGGTCCTGGTCCAGTAGCCCGCGTGCGACCGGTGGCGCTTGTCCGTGTAGCCCCGGTGCCAGGTCTTGGTCCAGTACCCCGCACGCACCGTGCACCTGGGCTTGGAGTGCCCGGAGGAGGGGTGCGACGCGGCCACCGTGGGGGCCGGGGAGGCCGAGGCCGCCGTGGCCGAGGTGAGGGCGGCGCCGCCGGCGAGAGCGGTGGTCGCGACGCCGAGGGCGAGTGCGCGGACGAAACGATTAGCCATGGGAGTTTCTGCCTTTCCGGAGAACGGGCTGGACAACCACATGCTTACCAACGCACCTGTCGCCCCCAATCACACTTCACCCTTTCACCTCGATTCCCGATGAAAGCCGCGAGATTTTATTCAGCCTTTATTCCGGGCCGGGTACAGCTCCGCGCCCGCTGGGAAAGAGCGTCGCCGGAACGGGGCATGCCGTCACCCGAGAATGATGAGGAACCTCCGGCACCGCACGCAAAACCGTCAGGGCCAGGCGGCCCAGCCCGCCGCCGGGGCGGGCGCCCCGGAACGACCCGGCGGAGCACCGGGACGGAACGGCCGGCCCCCGCCCGAAGGCCCGCCTCAGCCGCCCTCCTGCCGGTGCTCGCCGCGCCCGTCCGGCCCGCGCAAGGCGTAGCGGTCCGCCAGGGTGCGGGCGGTGGCGGCGACTGCGGCGCGCAACTCCGGTGGTCCCAGGACCTCGACATCGGCCCCCAGCGCGAGCAGTGTCCGCTGGGCGTGGTCCGGCGACTCCATGGGCAGCACGGCCCGGATCCATCCGTCCGGTTCGAGGACCGCGGTGGCCTCCAGCGCCCGGGCTGCGGCACCTACCAGCCGGGCCGCGGCGCCCGGCGCCAGGCGCACCACCGCCTCGCTCCGGTACAGACGGGTATGGAAGTCCGCCTCGTGGCGCCGCCAGTAGGCGACCAGGTCGAAGTCCTCGGGGACGGTGAACTCCCCGTCGCACTCCTCGAGTTCCAGGATCTGGTCGACCCGGTAGGTTCGCGGCCCCGGCCCCGCGACGACGTACCAGCGGCCGGCCTTCAGCACCAGACCGTAGGGTTCCAGGCGCCGGTCCACATCGGTCGGCTCCCGCCACCGGCGGTAGCGGACCTGCAGGGCCCGGCTGCGCCACACCGCATCCGCCACCCGGGGCAGCTGCGGGACCTCGTCGTCCTGGGCGTACCAGCCCGGCGCCTCCAGATGGAACCGGGAGCGCATGCGGTCGGCGTAGTCGCGCAGTTCCGGCGGAAGCGCCGCACGCAGTTTGAGCTGGGCCGCGGCGAGGGCCGGGCCGAGTCCGAGCTCGGCGGCCGGCCCCGGGATTCCGGTGAGGAAGAGCGCCTCGGCCTCGTCCGCATGGAGTCCGGTGAGCCGGGTGCGATAGCCGGCGAGCAGTCGGTAACCGCCGCGATGACCGGCGTCCGCGTACAGCGGCACCCCCGCCGCCTGCAGCGACTCCACGTCCCGGTAGACGGTCCGCACCGAGACCTCCAGCTCCGCGGCCAGCCGGGCCGCGGTCATCCTGCCGTTGACCTGGAGCAGGAGCAGGATCGCCAGAAGGCGGCTGGACTTCACTGACACAGGATGACAGTGGAGTCCCCCTAGGTTCCAGGCATGGCTTTCACCGAGAAACGACTGCTGGTCCTGCCGCCCGTGACGGTGGCCGGCCGGCGGATCAAGCGGTACCACGTCACCGCCGACCCACGGGGCATCGATCCCGGGGTCGCCGAGGCCGCGTATGCGATCCTCCCCGAATTGCTGCCCGAGCCCGACGGGACTCCGCCTGTCACCTTCACCGTGCTGCACCGGGGAGGCGACGACGGCGCCTACCTCAACGCCTACAGCTGGGTCTGGGACAACGCCCTGCACTTCGCCGGGGCGGCGGCCGGCCAGCCCTTCCTGGGCTGCCCGGACGACGACCCCTCGCACTTCGTCAGAGTGACTGTGCCGCTGATCGGCTGTGTCTGGGAGGTGGTGCCGATCCTGCACGAGAGGGACGCCTGGGTACGCCATGTGCTCGCCCCAGACCGGCCGGACCCTGACGCCTATCTCGCCGACTCCGTGGCCGAGGGAACCACCGGAGGCCGTCTGTGAACGGCGGGTGACGACCCGTGACCGTGCGGCGGCCGGTGGCGCGGCGCAGAAGGCGGGAGCGCTGCGGCGGCGCAGCGCCCATGGCGGCGTACTGCGATGCCGCTGTGGGCGTTTGCCCGCCTCCTGCGGCGAGCGATAGCCTGGAAAGCGACATTTGGTACACCCTCGCGCGCCGCCCCATGGGCCGGGCCTGCCGCACCGGCCCCGCGGTCATGCTGGTGCACAACGAGCCCGAGGACCCCCCATCATGGCGAAGAAGCGCATTCTGATCGTCGTCACCAACGTCCCCGAATACGACAAGGTCGGCTACCGGACGGGGCTCTGGCTGGGGGAGCTGACCCATTTCTGGGACGTCGCCGAGAGGGCCGGGTTCTCCATGGACATCGCCAGTCCCGTCGGCGGACGGATCCCGCTGGACCCGGAGAGCCTGTCGCACGAAGTCCTGGCGGAGCTGGGAACCGGAGAGCGGTACGAGGACCGGGAGTTCATGAACCTCCTGGAGGACACCAGGAGGATCTCGGAGGTGAGCGTCGAGGACTATGACGCCATCTACCTCACGGGTGGGCACGGTGTGATGTTCGACTTCCCCCAGAGCCAGGACCTGGAGACCCTGATGGCCCGGTTCTACGAGTCGGACCGGATCGTGTCGACCGTGTGCCACGGCGCCACTGGGCTGCTCAATGTCCGGCTGAGCGACGGCGAGCCCCTGGTCAGGGGGAAGAGGGTCACGGGTTTTTCCTGGCCCGAGGAGAAGCTGGCCCAGCGGGCGAGGGCGGTTCCGTACAACCTGCAGGAGGAGCTCAGGAAACTCGGTGCCGACTACCGCACTGCGGACAGGCCGTTCGAGTCGTTTGTGATCGAGGACGGGAATCTGATCACCGGTCAGAATCCTGGCAGCGCCGCCGCGGTCGCCGAGGCGGTCGTCCGGAAACTGGAGGCTGTACCGGCCTGACGGCAGCGCACCAGGCCGCGACCGCGTCGGGAGCGGCCGCGTCCCGGTGTGCTGCCGCCTTGGACCGGACGGTACCGGCAACCTGGGCGGACCCGGCCGTGGGGACGGCCCCGGAAGTGCGCCCGACTCCGTTCACGGGGCATGCCCTGGGTCCGTGCGCCGTCGGGCCCACGCCGCGCCGCCATGTCTCCGCCACGCCGCCGACTCAGCCGCGATCAGCCGCCGAGCAGGAGCTTCTCCAGCGCGGCCCGGGCCCGTGCGTCGGAGCGGGCACGGACCGCGACCGCCTCGGCGAGCTCCTGCGCCCAGGTGTCCAGCGGCACCGGCTTGCGGGACAGTACGACCCCGCGTACCACCGTGGCGACCTCGCCCGCCGGACGCCCGTGCGCGAGGGTGAGGATCAGCCGCCGCTCGTCCAGGGAGACCTCGACCTTCTCGATCCGCCCCTCCCGGCCGGCGAGCCGGTCGCCCATGCTGCGGCGGCGCTCCAGCGCGACCGATCCCGGCGGCAGCGCCTCCGCCAGCGAGCCGGTCAGCACCTGGGCGTACAGCTCCAGGTCCGCCGCGTCCCGGCGCAGCGTCGCCGCCAGCATGTCGATCGAACCGGCCCAGCTGTCGGGCTCACCGGCGCCGGAGCCGGGCAACGGTGCCGGCAGGTCGTCCGGCGCCGCGTTGCCCGATGCATCCGGCGGCGGCTCACGGTCACTCATGGCGCTCCTTGCGCTGACGTCCTCGTCCTGGCCGGCCGCGGGCGCGGTCGGCCACCTGTACCAGCTTTTCAGCCGTCCAGGCTGAGCACCATTGTGGGGCGTTCGATCTCGTGGTCGTCGCGGAGCGGTCGCACGGCCGTGCCGATCGAGAAGAACTCGGTGGTGTGGCCGCCCCAGCGGTGGTTGTGGGCGTTCAGCTGCACGCCCACGATGCCCTCGGCGTCCAGTTGCTCGGCCTCCGCCTGCATCCGGGCCATGGCCAGCTCCCTGGCGTCGTAGAGCGCCTGGGTGAACTGCTCGATCTCCACGTTCTTGCCGAAGTTGGAGAAGACCGCGCCCATCCGCTGGTGGGCGATGTGGTAGACGCAGGTGCCCATGACCATGCCGAGTGGGGCGTAGCCGGCCCGGATCAGCGTCCAGAAGTCCTGGCCGGAGAGGTCGGAGGTGAAGGGCAGGCCCTTGTTGTTGCGCCAGCCGGCGCCTCCGGGGGCCGGATGGTCGGCCTTCACCGCGGTGCCGATGGCGATGAACTCCGCGATGTCGTTGCCGAACTCCCGGGCCTCCACACTGAGCCGCACCCCGACGATGCCGTCGGCGCCCAGCTGGGCCGCCTCCGCCTCCATCCGGGTCATCGCAAGCTCCCGGGCGTGGTACATGGCCTGGCTGAGGGTCTCCAGCTCCTGGTTCTTGCCCCAGCGGCCGATCTGGATGCCCACGTGGTAGATGGAGCTGCCCAGCACCAGGCCGATCGGTTTGAACCCCGCCTCCCGGACGAGCAGGAACTCATTGACCGAGAGATCGCTGGTGAAGATCGAACCCGGTTTGCCCGGTTCCAGTTCCGCCAGCCGGCGCATGGCGTCGGCGGGGATCCCCTGGCTGTTCGGATCGGTACTGGTCATCGCGCTCCCCTGTCCACCGGCATCTGCTCACTCCTCACTGTCGGCCCTCCACCGGCCGCCGCCCTCGGCGGGGGCCCTGCTCCCCGCAGACTCCGGCGGGACGTCATCCCTGGTCGCCCTGCTCGTTCAGCTCCCTCAGGAGACGGCGGTACTCCGCCGGGTCTCCGTAGGGGCTGGACGCCACTGCGGCCAGCCTGCGGCTCAGCCGCTCGCCCCGGCGTCCCAGCGGCATCACGGTGAGGGTCTGCTGCGGTTGCGCACGGGTCCGGAACCGGGCGATGGCGGTTCCCACCATGGTCGCCTCCACCAGGTGGTCCTCCTGCTCCGAGCTGCCGCCCGACGTCGCCCGGATGCAGGGCTCGCGCCAGACCCGCATACCGCCGGAGGCGAGGACGACACCGTCGCCGCCTCGGCCGAGCCCCTGGACGCGCAGCTGGTTCCGGGCGTCCGAGCGGACCTCGTGGACGAGTTCGCTCCACCCGGTGACCTCGGCGTTCCGGAAGGAGTACGACTGGGCGCGGGTCCCGAAGTCGTCGTGGCGCACTCCGACCGACATCCCCACCAGCAGTTCCACCGGTACCCACCCCGCCGTCACCAGCTTCGCGAACCCCTGGCCGTCCAGGTGGCAGGTGAACGGGTTCCGTGGCCGCACATCGCCGCGTGCCCGCACCGCGGTGCCGATGACCTTGAACTCCAGGCAGTTCGGCTGGGCCGGGAACGGAGCCATGGTGAGCTGCGCCGCCACCACCCCGTCGCCGCCCAGAGCGGCGCACTCGGCGACCATCCGGCCCAGCGCGGTGCGGCGCGCCTGGTCGAACACCTTGACCAGCCCTGCCGAGGGTGCGCCGCGCCCGGACAGGGCGATCGAGGCAGTGGCCCTGGCGAAGGTGTAGCCGGCTCCGGGATAGAGGCAGTCGTGATAACCCCAGTAGCGGCCGCTGCGGCCGATGTGGTGGACGGTCGAGCCCATCACCTGGCCCACCGGTTCAAAGCCGACCGCGCGGAGCGCGGCGAACTCACCGGTCGACAGCGCCGAGGACCATGTCCCGCTGCTCCGGAGCCCGGCCATCCGCTCGGCGGCCATCGGCGGCAGCCCGTCCCCGCTCCATGGCACCGACATCTGTCCCACCTGTCCCGGGCAATCCTCGACGACGCGATCCTGGAACTCTAAGGGGCGGCCGCCGCCGTGGCACGCGCCTTGCCCACCTGTTCACCGAGCCATGACCCAACTGATCCACAACGGGCCTCAGCCGAGGACCAGGAGGTCCATCCAACTGGTCGCGGGAGCGGACGGGTCGGCCGCCGCGGCCGCCCTGAGGCGGGCCATCCCCTCCTCGAAGGCGGCGTCGGGCAGCGCCCGGAGTTTTGAGTCGGTGTCACGGCGCAGCGTCCCGGCGAAGGCGGCCAGCGTGGGGGCGCTCCGCTGCGGGAGCGAGCGCAGTGACACCCTGGTGAAGCCCGCCGCGGCAAAGTCCTCGCAGACCTGCTCGACGGTCGGGTAGGTGTCGACGATCCGCGCCGTGCCGGGGAAGAAGCGCACCCGCAGATCGCGCTCGCAGCGGCCGGGGAAGGCGTTGCGGATCAGTACCGGTGCCCCCGGCTTGAGGGCGCGGCGCAGTTCGCGGGCGGCGGCCCGGAGGTCGCCGAGGTGGTGCAGGACCGAGCCCAGCCAGGCGGCGTCGGCGCAGCCGTCGGGCACGGGCAGCGCGTCGGCGCGCCCGTCGAGCGCCTCGATGCCGTCCGTCGCGGGGATCAGCGCCCGCATCGCCTCGGCCGGTTCGACGGCGAGCACCCGCACGCCGAACCAGTCGCGGAAGGCGGTGGCGAACCCGCCCGTCCCGGCCCCGACATCGAGCACGGTGGCTCCGGGCGCGAGGGCGGGCTGCTCGGCCAGCGCCTCACGCCAGGCGTCCAGACCGTCGCGCGGAATCTCGCGGGCCGCCCGGTAGGCCTCGGCGGACCGGCGGTCGTAGCTGGTGGGCAACTCTCTTTCCTCTCCCGTGTTCCTTCGTCCGTCCGGTCTTCCCCCTGGCGGCGTTCAGTCCCTGGAAGGACCCGGGACGGCCCGGCCCGCTGCCGGGAGTGCGGACGGCCCTCTGACGGGCCCCGGGTTGGGTCGCGGCGGGGCGGCGGCGGTGCCGATGCCGTCGGCAGCGGCGCGGGGCCGGCGCCCTGGTCGGCCGGTGTCATGGAGCCTCCTGGCAGCGGGGCGCGAACGGTCCGGTGCGGACGGAGGTGATCACGGCGGCATGGTGTCACATCGCGCACCGGCAGCGGCCTGACGGTTCATCAGTCGAAATCTCCGGTACGCCGGGGATGTCCGATGCCGTCCCGGTCGGGAAGAGGTCGGATGAACTGGTTTCGGCATCGGACGGGGTCCACCCGGTTCCCCGGACGCCTCCGCCGGGCGGTCGGGCGGCGTGCGGACCGGTCCGCTGTCGGTGTCCGACCGGCGAACTCACCTACGGTGGGCGGGTGGACAGCGAGGGGGTGCGGAACCGCGGTGAGATCGTCGCCGGGTTCGACGGAATGACCGATCCGGTCGGGAGGCCGGTCCGGTTCGCCGTCGGACGGCAGTGGTCCGGCGGTCTGCGGTTCGTGGAACTCGCTCCCCAGGTGCCGGGTATCGCGGAGCCCGCCGCTGTGCGCGCCTACGCCGAGGGGATCCTCGACACGCTCCGGGCCGGCACCGGCGAGCCCGACCTCGTGCTGTTCGACGACGGTTGTGCGCAACTCTCGGTGACCGTCGGGTGGGACGGCGGCGAGCCCCATGTCGCCGTACGGGCGTCCTTCGACACTCGGCAGGACCTCATCGGCGTCGACCGCAGCGGAAGGCCCCTCCACCGCGACCGCTTCAACGCCGCGCTGCTGGAGATGGACGACATCTCCCCGGCCGACCCCGTACACCTCACCGACCCCGTAGACCTCACCGGCCACGCCCATGCCCTTCTCGCCGCCCTGGACCGCTTTCCGGCCGAACAGGCGCCGGACTGACCGCTCCGGGCACGGGAACGACTCGCCGAGCATCCGCAGAAGTTGCCGCCCCTCGGCCGCGGGTGCTCCCATGGATGGGACCAGTGGGCCTGTCCCGGGCTCGTTGCCCGGCCCCGGCTCGGGGGACGAACCCGCTGCGCACGACCGAAGTCCCCGCATGTCCCCCGGACCAGGAGCGGCTCCGCCGGCGGACCGCCGATGCGGTGAGGGCCGGGCAACCCGCCGCCGGCGTCCTCCTCCCGCCCGTAAGGAAGGCCTCCGGCGTGTCGTGGAACCACGTACTCCCAGCAGCTGTCCATCAGATCAGTGACGTAACGGGACGTGCAAGTCCTCCAGCACATCGAACCGACTATGGGGGAATGTCATGACTTCAGCTGCACAACGAAAGACGGTGCGGCGCACGGCCGGCGGCTCCGCGCTGGCCCTCTCCGCGGCCCTCTCCCTTGCCGGCGGACCGGCTGCGGCAGCGCCCACCACCCCCGTCCCGGCAGCAGCGCACATCGGCACCCGCCCCATGTGCGACACGACGGCCGCCCCGGTACGGGCCTCCGCCGCGGGACTCGCGGCCGGACGGGCCCCGGCGCCGGCCCCGGCCGGGACGTCGGCGCAGCAGATCTCCTACCAGCTGCCCGCGCAGGCGCCGTTGGGGCTGCTGACCTCCTCGGCAGTGACTCTGCGTACGCCCGTCTCCAAGGGCACCGTGCACCTCGATGTGACGACCACCGGATTCAGCACCGCCTCACTGGATTTTGAGCGCTATGTGCCGGCGACCCGCAGCTGGGTCCAGCTGGCCGTCCGCTCCGGTGAGGGCAGTCTTCCGAAGCACGCCGACTTCAGCTTCCCGGTGACCGCCCCCACGGCGAGTGCCGCCCGTCCCTACACCGTCGCGCTGCGGCTCCAGGACCTGGACCTCCCGGGGACCCTGAAGGTCACCGCATCGGTGGCCGACGGGCACGGACACACCTACCGCGCACCGGCACGGACCGCCGCCGCGACCCGGCCGGCGGTCTCGGTGGGCGGCTGGCCGCAGGGCGTCCCCTTGGTGCACGGCGGCCCGGCCCGCACCTTCACCGTCACCGTGCACAACACCACCGACCGGACGTATCCGCCGCTGAGCGGCGTCCTCTCCGCCTACGGGCAGAGCGCCACCAGCACACTGCGGCCCGCAGACCTGGTGCTCCAGCAGTACCGCGCGGGCCACGGCTGGCAGCGGGTCACCATCACCCCCGGCGGATGCGACCCCGGCATGTTCGCGACGCTGGCCGGACCGGTCCCGGGTCGGCTGGCGCCCGGCGCCACGGCCGTGTACCGCCTGCGGCTGGCTGTCGCCGCCACGGCGCCCAAGGATGTGCCCAAGGTCGAGGCTGCGATCAACGTCGGCACCGGGACCGCGTCGTACTTCTTCTGGCAGGACCTGTCGTTCGCCATCGCGGACCACAGGTAGGCCCCTGCGGCGGGCCGTCGGCGACTGTGCGACGGCCCGCCGCGCCGTGCCACGACCCCCTTGCCGCCCTCCGGCCGACGGCAGCGCCCCGGCGGCCGGGCCCCGACGCCCGCCCCGGCTCCGACGGCAGAGGCCGAGCACGGACACGGACACGGGCACGGGCACGGGCACGGGCACGGCTGCCGCGGACACTGGCACGGGGATCCCGGGCCGCCGGATGTGGGTCCTCATCAGGCCCTGGGCAGTGCGCCCGGCCGCGCCGCAGTCCGGTTCGTCACGGAACGGCATCAACCGCAGCGTGCGATATCCCGGACCGCTTCACAGGGGGTCCACACTCGGGATGCCTGCTCCGCCTGCGCCTCTCACACGACTCGACCGGAGGCTCCCCATGTCCGCGCCCACCCGTCTCCTCGCCGTTGCGGTCGCCCTGGCCGGGTGCACCGTCCTCGCCTCCTGCGGCAGCGCGGCCCCGAGTGCCGGAAAGGACGCCGCACAGTCGGCCGGACCTTCCGGCCCCTCCGGTCCGGCGACCCCCTCCCCCGCCCCGGCCGCCTCCAGCCCCGGCGTCCCCGCCGTCTCCAGCCCCGCCGTCTCCAGCCCTGCGGGCGACACGGCCTCCGGGCCCGCAGCGGGAACCGTCGACCCCTGCGCGCTGCTCACCGCCGCCGAAGCGCAGCCGGTGCTGCACTCGGCGCTCGGCACCGGGCGGAAGGTCACCACCGGAGACCTCACCGAGTGCGTCTACAACGCCTCCGGGGTTCTGGTCGTCGCGGTCCTGAAGAGCTCCTTCACCGCGGAGTCCTTCCAGCAGCTGATCAAGAGCCAGGACGCGGGCCCCTACGGTGCCACCACCGGGAAGTCCCAGGCGGTGGCCGGACTCGGTGACGCCGCATACAGCTACGACAAGGCAGGCATCATCGAGGTCCTCAAGGGCTCGACGGTGCTGTCGGTCACCTCGGGTTCCACGGCGACCAGCAAGGGGATCGCCCGGGCCGTTCTGCCTCATCTGCCCTGATCCGGGCCCGACCAGGCGGAGGTGGCACGCCCGCCCCACGGGAGACGCCTCGTTCGGGGACATCCCGGAATGGGCCCATGCACCGCGGGTCCCGGCGGCAACTCCCCGGGCCCCGGAACTGCCTCCGTCCGGGCACGCATGCCCGCAGGACCCGCGGTCCCTGCCGGTGAAGCGGCGTACGCACCGTGTGCGGACAATGGGAGCGACCGGCACATCGCGCCAAGGAGGAGTTCCGGATGTTCCGTCGTTGGTGGTCCGTGCGTCTGGTGTCCGGGGCGACGCCGGATCGGCTGCCCGGGCAGCGCCGGATGACCAGGGAGCAGCAGGAGACGGTGCTTCAGGAGTGGCAGATCATGCGGAGCCGGCTCGGCGCCTTCGCTGCGGAGCGGGTGGCGGAGGCCGGGGATGTGCTGCGCATCGCGGAACTTGACCTCCGCCCCGCGGCTGCCGGACGGGACTCCGTCCTCGGCGCCGTACAGCGCGACTACACCTGGGCGCTGGAGGCCTACCAGGCCGCCGGGAAGCTGCTGGACGAGGCGGCGGACCTCCCCGACCTGGCAGCGTCGGTCGTCCTGGCGGAGCGGGCGGTCGAGCGGTTGGCCGCGGCCCATGCACGCCACGCCGGCCGGCGTCCCAAACCCGCGGTGGCCCGGTGCTTCTACAATCCCCTGCACGGCGCCGCCGCCCGGCCCACTGCCGCCGGAGTCCCGGCGAAACGGAAGCGCGCCAGGGTGAGCCCGCGTCAGGCGGCGGCCGACCGGCGTCCCGCCTGCGAGTCCTGCCGACTGGCCATCCTCGCGGGTCAGCGGCCGGACGTCCTCCCGGCACTGCTGGCGGTGCGGACGTCGTGGCGGCGCACGGTACGGGTGCTGGTGCCGTACTACGCGGTGCCGCAGCAGCGGTCCCCCTGGTCCGTGACCGCCTGTGGGGCGTACGGCGACGAGGGCCCGGCGCTGGTGATGCGGGGGGAGCACCGCCGGGGCGGGGTCGCGGCGGACCACTGAGGCCGTGGGCGCGGGGCGGGCCCTTAGGGACGGGGCCGCCCCGCGCATGCTCGGTCAGCAGCCGTTGAGGATCCCGGACAGCGCGGACTTCTCGGTGCTGTCCACGCTCAGCCCGTAGTAGTGCTTCACCTGCACCCAGGCGCGGGCGTAGATGCACTGGTAGGAGGCCTGGGGCAGCCACTCCGCCGGATCCTGGTCGCCCTTGGACCGGTTGCTGCTGGCGGAGACGGCGAGCAGCTGCGGGCGGGTGGTGTCATTGGCGAAGCCCTGGCGCTGGGCGGTGGTCCAGGCCCACGCGCCGGAGTCCCAGGCCTCGGAGAGCGGCACCAGGTGGTCGATGTCGAAGGTGCTCGCGTTCGTCGTGGTGACGTTGTCGTAGGCGCTGGTCCAGCTGCCCGAGGTCGCCTTGCACGAGGAGTCGGTGACCACATTGCTGCCGTCGCGCTTGAGGACGTACTCGCGGGTGTCGCAGGTGCCGGAGATGGTGATCCAGGTCGGGAAGAGGTCCCGGTTGTAGGTGTCGGCGTGCGACTCGGCCGCGACGGTGAGGGACGACAGATACGTGCGGGCGGTGGAGGCGGCAATCGGCGTCGGAAGGGCCGCCTGGGCCGGGGTGCCGGAGGCGAGCAGGGTGCCGGCAGCGAGGGCGGCGGTGCCGAGGGTGGCGCATATGCCGCGGCGGAGGGCGTTTGTGGGCATGGCGAAGTGCTCCCGTCGGGAGTTGGGGCGTGGCCTGTGCGCGGTGCCCGACCAGGATGGGGTCATCCCCATCTATGCGGGTAGATGTCGGCAGTGAATTCTGCATGGCCATGGCATTTCAGATCGCCACCGCACTCCGCGACAGCGCCCGGCAGCCCTCGCCGGACCGGGCCGCACCAGCACTTCCGCCGGGCGGCGGCTCACCACGACAGGCCCTGGCGCTCTGTCAATTCCGCTTCGCCGGATGCCCGGAGGGTTCCACCGCAGCAGGCGGTGGCGCGCCTTCGCCGTTTCGCCTGACGCGCTCTCACAGCTGATCAGGCGTCGGAGTCGGCATCGCCGACGGGCGCAGCCGTCCCTGCGCGCCCCCGTACGCCGGACCGCCGGGGCGGGCTCCACCGGGACCAGCGCTCCATCCCCGGACGACCCGCGAGCACCACGCAACCCGCCCCGGCGACCCCTTCCCGTGGCGGTCCCGCGACCGGGGCAGGCCCGTCCGGCCGCCTACCCCCGAAGGTCTGGAGCGGCGCCGCCCTCGCGGCCTGGTGGCGTTCCCGGGAAGGTCCGCGGCAGTGCCGCAGAGCCGCAGTGCGTCGCGGCCGCCGGTGTCGCCCCCACCCCCGCGGAAGGCTGTGCCCCGGCGTCCGGGCAGAGGTGGCCGGTCACCGAGTCGGTGGGCCGGTGCGGGGTCGGTCGACCAGGGCGGCGACTACGGCCCGGGCGTCACATCACTGTGCAGCCCATCCGCTCCGACGGGCCGTACGGGCCCGGGATCCGCAGCCGGTCGGTGTCCTCGGGCAGCACACGGTGCAGGTCCGAGGCCTGGCGGACGGCCTTCGTCGCCAGGCCGAGGCACTGCGGCCGGAGCCGCCCGAACCGGCCCACCTCTCGCCGGAGATCGGATACAGCCCATGCAGCACCGAACGCAGTCGGCGTTCCCCACTCACCGGAACCAGGCGCGCCCCGTGCCCGGCCGAGGTCTGCCATCGGTCGGGCACGGGGCGCGCCGGTCTGCCGGTCTGCCGGTCTGCCGGTCTGCCGGTCTGCCGGTCTGCCGGGTGGTTCAGTCGGCGGTGGCGATCAGCGGCTGGAGCAGCACGGCGGGATTGGCCCGCTGGAAGGCATTGAGGTGCCACTTGTCGGCGAAGAGGGCCAGCAGCACATCGTCCGAGCGGCGGGTGAGCACCTCGCCGTCGGTCAGCCGGGCCTTGGCCAGCACGGCGGCGCCCTCGGCGTCGGTGACCCGGGCCAGGCGGTAGGAGAGGTGGTCGAGCGTGATCGGGGAGGAGAACTCGTGCTCCATCCGGTGCAGCACCACGTCGAACTGCATCGGACCGACCGCCGCCATCACCGGCGCCTGGTCACCGCGCCGGTCGGAGACCAGCACCTGGACCACGCCCTCCTCGTCCAGCTGCGAGACACCCTTGCGGAACTGCTTGGAGCGGCTGATGTCCTTCGGCCGCGCCACCGCGAAGTACTCGGGGGCGAAGGCGGGCAGCGGGGGGAACTCCGCCTTCTTGCCGGTGTAGAGAGTGTCGCCGACCCGCAGTGCACTCGCGTTGATCAGGCCGACCACATCACCGGGGTAGGCGGTGTCGACCACGGTGCGCTCGGCACCGAAGACCGTGTGGGCGTACTTGGTGGCGAAGGAACGGCCGCTGGCCGCGCGGGTGACGTTCATACCGCGCTCGAAGACGCCCGAGCAGACCCGGACGAAGGCGATCCGGTCGCGGTGGGCCGGGTCCATATTGGCCTGGATCTTGAAGACCAGGCCGGAGAACTCCTCGCCGACCTCGCGGCTGCCGCCCTTCGCCAGCGGGCGGGGGCCGGGGGCCGGGGCCAGGTCGACCATGGCGTCCAGCAGCAGCTTCACACCGATGTTGGTCAGCGCTGCGCCGAAGAAGACCGGGCTGATCTTGCCTGCCTCGAACGCCTCCTGGTCGTAGCCGGGGCCGGAGGAGAGCACCAGTTCCAGCTCCTCCAGCGCGGTCTCCCAGGCCTCGCCCTCCTGCTCGGTGGCCTGCTCGGAGGTGAGCTGCTCCTCCAGGGCGGCGTGGGTGCCGGCGGGCACCTTGGTGAAGCGGAGCATGTGCTCGGTGTCCTCGGCCTGGACCAGGCCCCGCAGGTTTCCGGCGTTGCCGACCGGCCAGACCACCGGCACCGGGGTGATGCCCAGGTGGGTCTCGATGTCCTCGAGCAGGGTGAGTGCCTCGCGGCCGCGGCGGTCCCACTTGTTGATGAAGGTGATCACCGGGACGCCGCGGTGGCGGCAGACCGCGAAGAGCTTGCGGGTCTGCTCCTCCAGGCCCTTGGCCGCGTCGACCAGCATGATCGCGCAGTCGACGGCCGCCAGCACCCGGTAGGTGTCCTCGGAGAAGTCGGCGTGGCCCGGGGTGTCGACCAGGTCATCACATGGCCGCGGTGATCGAACTGGAGCGCCGCCGAGGTCACCGAGATGCCGCGCTCGCGCTCCAGCTCCATCCAGTCGCTGGTCACACCGCGCCGCCCGCCCTTGGCGTGGACCGCACCGGCCGAGGTGATCGCCCGCGCGTGCAGCGCCAGCGCCTCGGTGAGGGTGGACTTGCCCGCGTCCGGGTGGCTGATCACGGCGAAGGTCCGTCGACGGCCGGCCTCGTTGAGGACCTGAACGACGGGGATGGACTTCTCGATGCTCATATGTGTCCTCGGGTACGGCTGCGCATCAGGCCGGTGACGCCTCTCCGTACCTGTCGGGCCGGCCTTCCGATCCGCCGGTCCAAGGAGCAATTCTAGTGGCTCGGCCACGGTGGTCGACCGGCGTGTCGCCGCGGCACGCACCGTACGCACGCCACCGGCCCGCCTCCGCCTCCGCCTCCGTGCACTCGACCGGACGCCCGGCCCTCGGAGAGATCCGCCGTCCGGCCGCTGCTGCGTCCGGAAGCCCCGGGACGCGGACCGGCAGACAGCTGCCGTTGCGCCGTACGCGGCCGGCCACCGGCCCGGCATGCGGATCCATGGCCCTGCCCGCAAACTGGTTCCGTCCGCATCAGGCCTGCCGGACGCCGGGTACGGCATCGCCGGACTCCGGGCGCACACGGCCGTGTCGGAGGGTGAGCTGCGATGATCCGTCTCCGGTTGGGCGCCCTCGGCGCGGTGCTGCTGACGAGCGGGGCACTGTCGCTGTCCGGCCCCGTGCAGGCGGCCCCTGCCGGGCCCGACTGCTCGTACACATCGCCGTCGTACCGGGCCGCACTCAGCTACGGCCAGACCGGCGCCGGCGTGAAGCAGGCACAGTGCCTGAGCAATGTGTGGGGCGGTGTGCCCAAGCTCACCGTGGACGGCGTCTTCGGCGTCCGGACGCTGAAGAAGGTCGAGTGGATCCAGGGCTGCCACGGTCTGAAGGTGAACGGGGTGATCGGGCCGGAGACCTGGGAGGTGCTGTACCACCCGGCTCTGGACTGCTACAACCCCTACCCCGCCTGACCGGCGCCGCCGCGGGCACCGGCCACCGGGGCGGGAGCCGGGCCGGGGCTGGTCGGACAAGCCCTAGAAGCAGCTGTTCTGGGCTGCCGCTGTGACGGGGCCGCCGCTCTCCCCGGTCCGGGTGGGGTCAGGGGGCACCGGAGAGGAAGCCGCCGACGATGGCGTTGAAGGCCTTGGGCGCGGTGACAGGCATGAGGTGTCCGACGTGCGGAATGACCAGAAGGCGGCCGCCGGGTATCGCTGCGGCCATGGTGCGGGCATCCGGCAGACACTCCCGGTCCCGCTTGCCGCACAGCACCAGTGTGGGGACGGTGATCTGCGGCAACTGGGCGGTCAGGTCGGTGGTCGCCACTGCGCTGAGAACATCGAGCCAGCCGGAGCGGTCGGGCACATCGGTGATCGCGCGCACCAGCCAGCCGGGCCAGCGCCGGTAGCGTCGCAGAAGGTGCGGCCCGGACTGAGCAGGCGCGATGACGGGGCCCGTCAGGATCAGCCTGGCCGTCACCCCCGGGTGCTCGGCCGCCACCCTGGCGGCGACCATCGAGCCCATGGAGATCCCGCACAGATGCGCCGGCGCGTGGCGTTCCGCGAGCCGGGCGACTCCGGCGACCGCCCGCTCCATGGTGAAGGGCCCCGACGACCGGCCGAAGCCGGGCAGGTCGGGGGCGACGACATGGAACCGGTGGGACAGGGCGGCGAGTTGACGGCGCCACATCCGTGCCCCCTGTCCTGAGCCGTGCACCAGGATCAGGGTGGGACGGCTGGGGTCGCCCGACTCCTGGGCGAACAGTTCCCGCGTCATGGCGACAGTCTGGCAGCCCCGACCTCGGGTCGTCAGTGAGCGCGGGCGGTCGGCGCAGGGGCGGTCGGCGCATCGGCACCGCTGTCGTGCCGGATGCCGCCGCAGGCCGTCATGTCGTCCCAGGTCGAGTCGGCCTTCGGGGGTGTCCGCCGCCCCCGCGACCGCGGCGCGGCCGACGGCCTGCCCCGCTCGGCGCTGTCGGCTGCCGGCCGACAGCGCCGAGCGGGCGTCCCGGACGGGTCTCAGAACCGGAGCCGGACGGTACGTGAGGTCCCCGGCAGGCCCTGGGCCAGGTCGAGCGTGATCACCGACCTGCCGCCGCCGACCTGCACATCCACCCCGGCGTCGCCGCTCTCTCCGGAGCGCAGGCGGACCCCCGGGTCCACGGTGACGGTGAGGGAGGTCTGGGTGCAGGTGGGGTCGCTGACGGCGAGCGTCAGCCGGCCGCCGCTGCGCCGCTGCACCACGGAGGCCGGGCCGCTGACGGTGATTCCGGCCACGCTGCCCGCGGTGAAGAAGTTCGCCGCGGTGACCTGCGCCCGTGCGGCGTGCACGGCCTGGACGGTGGTGCTGTTGGCCAGGACGGCGACGTCCGGGCAGTCGGCCGTGCGCGCCGTCTCCCGCGCGGTTGCGCCCGGCAGCAGCAGATAGACGTAGCCGGCGTCCTGCGGGTCGACACCGTGGTCGAGCCAGAGGGTGGCATAGGTGTTGCTGTACGGGATGGACGTACCACCGGTGCTGGGGCCGTTGTCGATGTCCGCCCACGCGCCGGTGCGTGCCTCGCGCAGGGCCCGCAGCCGGCCTCCGTCGGGCAGGACGTATCCGCCCACGCCCTCCAGATGGGCCCAGCGCGCCGCGGGGAAGTCGGCCTGCCAGCCCGGTGCGGAGGGTTGCGCCCTGCCGTCGACGGTCAGCCGGGCGGCTCCGGAGGAGAGATGCAGGCTGCGGTTCTCGACGGTGGTCTCGACGGTGTGGCCCGAGCTCCCGGTGATGCCCGCGCCCAGGGCGGCCACGCAGTCGTCGAAGCAGAACCACGACTTCCTGGCGCGCAGCGGCGACCCGTAGGGCACCAGGTCGAGTCCCACGGCGCCCCAGGCGCCTTCCAGGACGGCGCCGCCCGACCATGTGGTGGGCGGCCTGGTGCCGTTGCCCGCGCTGTTGGGCAGCGGCAGGGTGTCCGCGGTCACCCCGGGGAGGCGGGTGCAGTCGACGGTGGGCCAGTAGGCGTCGGTGTAGTGCCCGTTGTCGGCGTTGTAGAGCCAGGTGGCGCCGTCACCGGTGTGCCAGCCGCGCTGGTTCTCGCCGTTGATGGCCTCCAGCCGGGCGATCCGGCTGCTGGACAGGCCGACGGCCCAGGCCCAGCCCTTGCCGCGGTGCACCGCCCGTTCGATGGACGGCTGCTGGATGTGGCCGGGGCTCTGGGGCGCCGGGTGCACCCGGGGGTCGTCCAGCACCGACTTCACCAGGGCCATCCGCGCCGGGGTGGCGCCGGTCCTGATCGATGCGGAGGTCTCCCGGGTGATCCACCCCTTCACCAGGGCCTTCCAGCGCTTCTGCTGTTCGGCGGAGCCGACCGGGATCAGCCGCAGGATCGCCTCGGTGATGGCGTGCCCGGCGTCGTGGTCGGTCTCGTCCTGCCTGGACAGGAAGCGTCCCCGGACGACGTCCATCACCAGGCCGTCGTACATGAAGGGCGCATAGGTGAGGTCCACGGCGTCCAGGATGACCGAGAACTCCGGGTCGTCGATCGGCCAGTCGGAGCCGCTGAGCAGCAGGGAGAGCTGGCTGAGGTCGTTGAGCAGGACGTAGGAGTAGTGGCCGTTGTAGGGGATGGTGCCGTGCTGGATGTAGCCGCCGTCGCGGTAGAAGCCGTCGGAGGAGGTGACATACGGGAAGATGTCGGACAGCTTGTCCCGGCCCAGGGCGATCAGGGAGGCGTCCTTGGCCAGGATGCCGCGCAGCACGGTGATCTGGCACATGTCGGCGCGGTTGGCGCCGGTGGTGACCACGGTGCCCTGTTGCTGGCGGGTGGGGTCGGGCACGAAGTGGGCGACGGTGGCCAGGTGGTCGGCCAGGTCGGCGGCGGGCACCTGGCTGCCCAGCACCGCACAGGCGTTGACCAGTGCCTGGGGTGCGCCGATCTCCCAGTGGTACCAGTTGCCGACCTCGGCGGAGGCCGGGTTGTAGTACGCCCGGCCGATCAGTGCGAGAGCGGCGACCAGCCGGGCTGCCACGTCCGGGTCCTGGTGGTGGGCGGAGCCGGGGGTGGCCCAGGCTATGGCGGTGTCGCGGATCCGGTAGTAGGTGGCGCTGGCGTTCTCGACCTGGGTGAAGGGCAGGTCGGTGTAGACGGAGGCGGGGTCGGCCGAGGTGTCGTACTGGGCCGTCGCGGCGGCGACGACGGCGTCGATGGCCGCGATGGCGGAGGCGTAGTCGGGGTCTTGGGGGTCGACCGCGCTGCCGCCGGTGAGGATGTCGGACCAGGCGGCGCGCAGCGTGTCGAAGGCATCGGTGGCCGCTGCCGGCACGGTGTCTGACGCCAAGTCAGCCGTGGAGACCGTACGGTCGGCGGCGGATGCGCTGCCGCTCGCACTCCCGAGGCCGATCAGCGCGGCCCCGGTGGCCGCCGCTCCCGCTCCGAGCAACCGCCGACGGCTGGGGAAGGTGGCGCCAGGCATGCTCTCACCCATGGATGCAGTCCTCACATGACGTCCGGTCAGGTAGGAGCATCAGATGACCTTGACCGGTCGACAGTCAACCATTCGGACAAGGTTCATCCATGTGAACGGAAGATCCCCTTCCGATGCTCGCCCCCTCAGGGAGGACCGGGCCGGATTCCGGCGGTGGCGGCTTCGGCCGGCTCGTGGACGGCGCCGCACACAAGGCGTGATCCCGGGCACACAGCGGCTGCACCTCCCCCGCGGGGGCGGCGGCGCGGGCGCCATGGGCGCAGGGCGCCGTTGACGGGCCACCAAAGTCGGCTCTAACCTCCCCATACAAGTGAGGGAACGAGTAAGCCGGTGCAATTCCGGCGCGGTCGCGCCACTGTGAGCCCACTGCGGTCTGTGCTGCTGAGGGTGAGTCAGACACTCCTCCCTCGCGCCCGCTCCACCGAACCCGGGACGCACGATCCCCAAGGAGGGCTCCTCATGAGCAGTCTGTCCGCGCCCAGCGCCGTTCCCGCCGCCATCCCCACCGCCGTCTCCGGCTCCCGGGCGGCACTCTGGCTGATCGGCACCGCGCTGGTCGCACTCGCGGTCTACTACTTCGTCGGCGTCGACCAGGGCGCCGTGTCGGTGTTCGGCAACGACATGCACGTCCATGAATTCGTGCACGACGCCCGCCACTTCCTCGGCTTCCCCTGCCACTGAGCGCCCGGAGCCGAACCCTCACCATGGAAAAGCGCATCATCTGGCGCGGCCTGCTGGCCGGCGCCATCGGCGGGCTGCTCGCCTTCGTCTTCGCCCGGATCTTCGCCGAACCGCAGATCGCCTCGGCGATCAGCTATGAGAGCGGCCGTGACGCCGCCCAGGCCGCCCTCGACAAGGCCGCCGGTCTCCCCGCGGACATGGGCGACCCGGACCTGTTCAGCCGCGCTGTCCAGGCCAATGTCGGCATCGGCGTGGGCATGGTCTTCTTCGGCATGGCCATGGGCGCACTGTTCTCGGTCGCCTATCTGCTCTGCCTGGGCCGCACCGGCCGCCTCCAGGCCCGCACCCTCTCCGTGCTGGTCGCCGGAGGGGGGCTGCTCGGCTTCTACCTGGTGCCATTCCTCAAGTACCCGGCGAACCCGCCCGCCATCGGCCATGAGGAGACCATCGGGCAGCGCAGCAGCCTCTATCTGGTCATGGTGCTCTGCTCGGTGGTGTTCCTGGTGGGCGCCGTCCGGCTCGGCCAGCAGCTCAGGGGCCGCTTCGGGAACTGGAATGCGACCCTGTTGGCCGCCGCGGCCTATGCCGTCGCCATCGGCGTGGTGATGGCCCTGCTTCCGGACCTCGGCCGGCTCGCCGACAATGTGCACAGCTACGGCAACCACGCCACCGAGACCCCGCTGCCGCTGAAGGACCCGCAGGGGCGGATCGTCTACCCGGGCTTCCCCGCCGATGTGCTGGCCTCCTTCCGGCTCTACTCGGTCGCCGCCCAGGTCGTGCTCTGGAGCACGATCGGGCTGGTCTTCGCCCCCATGGCGCAGCGTCTGCTCCAGCCCGCCACGGCGAACGGCCCCACGCCGGCGGGCGCACCCGAGCCGACGGCCGCGTGAGCCCGTCCACCGACGACAGCAGGGCCCCGGCGCGGGAGCAACCCGCCGCGCCGGGGCCCTACTTCGCCCTGGACCGCCACGACCCCGCACTGCCGCCCGCCCCGCCGTGGCAGTCGATGGCCGCACTGGGCCTGGATCCGGCCGTGCCGGCCGACCGGGTGGCCACGGTACGGGCGATCCTCGCCGCCGGCGGCGGGCAGCCGGCCGAGGCGGTCGAGCTGCGTGTCGCCGCCTCGGTGGTCCATCTGGGCCTGGTCGCGCGGATCGCCTCACCCGTGCTGGCCCTCGCGGTGCTGGAGGGACGGACACCGGCGGTCCGGCTCGCGGATCTGCGCTGGCAGCCGCAGCCGGGCAGCGCCTTCCCCCTCTCCCTGGCCGCCTCCCCCCACCCGAACCCTGGCCCCGACCCGAACCCTGGCCCCGACCCGGACCCTGGCCCTGACCCGCTGCCGGACGACCCGGCGGCGGTCGCCCGCGCCCTGGGCCGGACACTGCTCGACCTGGCGGCCGCCGAACTCGCCGCAGCGGTGCGCCCGTACGGCGTGCCCCGCCACATCGCCTGGGGGAACACCGCGTCCGCGCTGGCCGGAGCCACCACCATGCTGATCAGCGCCCGGCCGGCCGCTGCCCCTCGTCTGCGTGCCGTCCTGGCCGGGCTGCTGGACCACCCGTCGCTGCGCGGCACCGCGGAGCTCGGTCCCGACGGCCGCCTCCGCCGCCGCAGCTGCTGCCTGATCTACCGCGCGGCCCCCGACCGCAACGGCCCGCTGTGCGGGGACTGCGCACTGGCCCGCACCCACTGACCGACCGCGCTGCCGGGCCCGCGCCGCTCAGTGCTCATGCGGCCCTGGGCGGTGCACCGGCCCATGGGTGTCCTCGCCCGGCCCGCAGGTACGGTCCGGCTCCCCGCTCGGCGAGGTGATCTGGAGCAGCTGCTCCTCATCGGCGTCCTCACCCACGTGGTCGACCTGGAGTGTGGCGTGGGTGATCCGGTACTGGTCCAGCAGCAGCTGCTGGAGTCGGCGGCGCACCGCGTGGCAGTCGCCGCCGGGTGGGACCAGGATGTGCGCGGACAGCGCCGGATGCCCGCTGGTGATCTGCCAGATGTGCAGGTCATGGACCTCCGCGACATCCCCCCCGGCCGCCAGCTGGTCGCCGATCGCATCCGGGTCCAGTCCGGCCGGGGCCGCCTCCAGGAAGATCCGCCCCGAGTCCCGCACCAGGCCGACACCCGCCCTGAGCATCAGAACGACCACCACCAGCGATGCGATCGCATCGGCACGGGTGAGCCCGGTGGTCACCATCACGACACCGGCGACGGCGGTCGCGATGAAGGCGAACAGGTCGGTGAGGATGTGCTGGTACGCGCCCTCGACATTGAGCGACGTCCGGTTCGCCCTGGAGATCGACCAGGTGGCCGCCAGATTGACCGCCACCCCGGCCAGCGCGGTGACCAGCACCAGCGCCCCCTTCACCTCCGGCGGGGCGATCAGCCGGCGGACGGACTCATAGGCCAGCCAGGCCGACAGCACCAGCAGCGTGGTGCCGTTGGCCATCGCCGAGAGGATCTCCGCCCGTTTGAGGCCGAAGGTGTAGCCGCCGCGCGCGGGACGGGCCGCCAGCCGCATGGCCACCAGCGCCAGCAGGATCGAGGCCGCGTCGGTGAGCATGTGCGCCGCATCCGAGATCAGCGCCAGGGAGTGTGCCAGCAGACCGACCACGACCTCGGCCGCCATGAACACCGTGATCAGCACCAGCGCCACGGTCAGCCAGGTGCGGTCCGCGTCCGCCGACACCCCGTGGGAGTGCCCGCCGTGGCCGCCGCCGTGCCCGTGTTCGGCGGCGTGGTGGTCGTGGTCGTGTGCATGGTCGGTCACCCCGGTAGTCAAGCGCGAATCAAGCGGAACTCCAAAGACCGCATCGGTGACCGTTGTCATTACCGCCGGCCGTGCGGGCACCCGGGCCGGGGAGGCGGCGCTGTCAGCCGCCCTGGGCGAAGAACTCGCTGAGCACAGGGGCCAGCGCCGCCGGGGCCACCTGGTGCTGCTGGCCCTCCAGAGTTGCGTAACGGCCCCAGGGGATCGCCTCGGCAACCGCCCTGCCGGTGTCGCGGAACCACTGCGGACCGGCGCCGCCGCTGAGCACCAGGACCGGCCGGGCGATCCGGGCCAGCCGGGCGGTGGGCACCATGCCGCCGCCCAGGACGGCATCGTCGTAGGCGAGCGTGGGGGCGAGCGCCTCCAGCCCCTTCCAGAACGGTGCCCCGCGCATCCCGGCGACGGCCTCCGGCGGCATGCCGACCTGGCGCAGGAACAGCTCCACGGCCTCCGCCCGGTCGTCCGCGGCGAGCAGCCTGCCGAGCTCCGCGGTGTACTCCGCGGCGCCGGCGGCGGCCGCCGGATCGGTCCGGTACGGCACCTCGTACACCGCGACGCAGCTGATCGGCAGGCCGCTCGCGGCGCCCTCCAGTGCCAGCGCACCGCCGGAGGAGATGCCGTACACCGCTGCCTCACCGCCCGCCGCATCGATCACCGCCGCGAGGTCCTCGATCTCACGGGCGACGGCGTACGGGGCGGTGTCGCCGCTCTCCCCGCGGCCGCGGCGGTCGTAGACATGGACCGCGTGGCGGTCGGACAGCTCCGCGGCGAGCGGCAGCTCCGTCCCGTGGGTGCAGGTGGCCCCGCTGACCAGGACGACGGGCGGACCGTCACCGTCGCGCCGATAGGCGATGGCGGTGCCGTCCTTGGAGACTGCCCTCTTCATGGATCCTCCGGTCGATCCGCTGCGGCAGGGCCGGTTCGCCCCACGACCGGGTGGACTGCCCGGCGGGGCCGGACTCATCGGTGGTCCGGCGGGCCCTCCCCCGTCCGGGTGGCGGCTACCGCCCGGCGAGCAGCCCGGTGAGGGCGGTGTGCACGTCCTTGGCGGCCTCGGGGCGGGTCGAGGCATGCGGGGAGAGCCGCACCTGGTGTGCATGGACGGTCGCGCTGATGCCGTGCTCCCGCAGCGCCGCGCCGATCTCCGCGGGGGTACTCCCGGGAAGGGCGAAGGTGAGGATCCCCGCCCGCTGCCCGCGTTCGCGGGGCGAGAGCACCCGGGCGCCCACCGACTCGACGGCTGCCGTGAGTTCGTCGACCCGGTCGCTGATCCGGCGCTCGATCCAGTCCACGCCCACCGACTCCACCAGCTCCAGCGCACCGGCGAAGGCCGCGGTGGCGACGGGGCTGAGGTTGGTGAGGGAGAACTCCTCGACGCCGCCGGCCCGCTCATGGAGGGTGCCGTCGTAGCGGACCGGCTCCTCGACACCGGTCCAGCCGGTGAGCAGCGGCCGCACCCGCTCGGCGGCCCGCGGTGAGAGCGCGAGGAAGCCGGTGGACCAGCCGGCGCGGAGCCACTTCTGTCCGCCGACGACCAGGATGTCGGCGGCGCCCCAGGCCGCGTCCACGGCGCCGAAGCCCTGGATGCCGTCGACCACCAGCAGCCGGTCCCCGATCACCTCGCGGAGTGCCGCGAGGTCGGCCCGGTAGCCGGTCTGGAAGTCCACCGCGCTCACGGCCACCGCCCGGGTGTCCGGGGTCAGTGCCGCGCGGAGCGCGTCGGGGGTGACCCTGCCGCCGGGCATCCGGGTCAGTACGAGCCGGACCCGGCCGGCCTCCTGGGCCCGTGCCCAGGAGTAGATGTTCGAGGGGAACTCGCCCGCGCTGACCACGACCTCCGACGGCCCGGCGGGGCCGGCCGGCACCGCGAAGGCCGCCTGGAGCAGTCCGGTGCTGGTGTTGGGCACGGTGATGACATCGGTGGGGGCGAAGCCGGTGAGCCTGCTCACCGCCGCGCGGGCACGCGCCTCGGCCCGCATCAGCTCGTCCACCGTGGCCGGTCCTGCCTGGGCACTGGCGGTGAGCGCGTTGCCGCTCTCCTCAAGCACCGTCCGCGACGGCGGCCCGAAGCGGGCGAAGTCCAGATAGCCGGCGGACTCGGCGCACTGGGCGAGGTACCGCTCCTGCGGGCCGGGGGTTCCGGTGCCGTGTGTCACCGCGCACCCGCCGGTGTCCGGCGGTGTGCCTGCATGCCGGACATCCGACCTCGCTTCCGTCGTCCCCGTCTGGTGCGCCGCGAGCATCATAAGCGGAGGCAAATCCGATGAACGGCGGTGGCCTGGGCGCCGTTCCGCCGGCGCCCGGAGCCGGCGGAAGCGCCGCCGCCCGTCCTCCGGGGGCGGGGCCCGGGTGGCGGCGCTGCGGTCACGCCGAACGGCCGGTGGCCGCAGCGCTCACCGGCGCTCGGCCGCGGGCTTGCGGGCTGCCGGCTGCCGGCTGCTGGCTGCTGGCTGCTGGCTGCTGGCTGCTGGCTGCTGCACCGTCACTCGGGCACTGCACCGGCGGCGCCGGGCGCTCCCCCCGGGCGCAGCGGTGAGCCGATGCGTCGAAATTATGAAAAACCGGACGTATGGTAGCCAGGCGAAGTGGTGTGCCCGATGGCGGGCCCGATCCGGCAGCGGTGCCGGACCCTCCCAACCAGACCGCTCCCCCGGAGGCCGCCATGGCCGACCCCAAGGGTTTTCTCACCACCCCCCGCCGCCCCCTGCCGCGCCGCCCGGTCGCCCAGCGGGTCGCGGACTGGAACGAGGTCTACACCGGCCAGGACCTGCTTCCGGTGGTGTCCTCGCAGGCCGGGCGGTGCATGGACTGCGGCATACCGTTCTGCCACAGCGCCTGTCCGCTGGGAAACCTGATCCCGGAGTGGAACGACCTGACCGCCCGCAGCGACTGGCAGTCCGCGAGCGAGCGTCTGCACGCCACCAACAATTTCCCGGAGTTCACCGGCCGGCTCTGCCCCGCGCCGTGCGAGACGGCCTGTGTCCTGGAGATCAATGCGGACCCCGTGACGATCAAGGATGTGGAACTGGCCGTGGTCGACCGCGCGTGGGCCGCCGGGACCCTCCCCGCGCGGCCGCCGGAGTGGCTCTCCGGGCGGACCGTCGCGGTGATCGGCTCCGGGCCGGCGGGCCTGGCCGCCGCCCAGCAGCTGACCCGCGTGGGGCACACCGTGGCGGTCTACGAGCAGGCGGACCGCGTCGGGGGGCTACTGCGTTACGGCATCCCGGAGTTCAAGATGGAGAAGCGGCATCTGGACCGCCGGGTCGGCCAGATGGAGGCGGAGGGCACCCGCTTCAGGACCGGCGTACGGGTGGGTGTCGACCTGGACGCCGGGGAACTGCTGCGGCGCAGCGACGCCGTGGTGGTGGCGGTCGGCGCCACCGAACCCCGGGAGCTGGCGGTGCCCGGCCGCGAGCTGGCCGGGATCCACCAGGCGATGGAGTATCTGCCGATGGCCAACCGGGTGCGGCAGGGGGACCTCGCGGCACCTCCGGTCACCGCCGAGGGCAAGGACGTGGTGATCGTCGGCGGCGGCGACACCGGGGCGGACTGCCTGGGCACGGCACTGCGGCAGCATGCGGCCTCGGTGGTGCAGCTGGACATCAACCCCCAGCCGGGCGAGGGCCGGGCGGAGAGCGAGCCCTGGCCGGTGTATCCGCGGGTGTACCGGGTGTCGCCCGCGCACGAGGAGGCACGGGAGCTGGCACTGCTGCGGGATCCCGGCGGGGGCCGTCCGGATCCCTCCGGTGCGGATCTGCCGCCACCGGGGGCCGTGGGGGATGTGCGGATGTTCTCCGCGTCCACCCTGCGTTTCGAGGGCGACGCGGAGGGCCGGGTACGGGCACTCCACCTGGCCGAGGCGGAGCCCGGCAGCAGATCGCCCAGGCCGGGTACGGAGCGGGTGATCCCAGTCCAGCTGGTGCTGCTGGCGCTCGGATTCCGGGGGCCGGAGCGGGACAGCGGGCTGGTGGAGCAGCTGGGTCTGCACTTCGACGTACGCGGCAATCTACGGCGGAACGCGGACTTCGCCGCGGGCGCCGACGGGGTCTTCGTCGCAGGCGATGCCGGCCGGGGGCAGTCGCTGGTCGTCTGGGCGATAGCGGAGGGCCGGTCGGTGGCGGCCGCCGTGGACTGCTATCTGACGGGCGGCACCGCCCTCCCCGCCCCGGTGGGCCCCACCGACCGGCCGCTGGTGGCCTGATCCGCCGTCGTTCCAGGGCTGCGGTCCGCCCGGACCCGGTCCCGCACCGCCGCGCTCCGCCGGACACCGGAAACCGGGAACCGGAGGCCGGGAACCGCCGGTCCAGTGCCGGTGCCGGTGCCGGCCGCGCCCGGCGCGAGGGGCGATGTACGATGCGATCCAGGACGGTTACCGGCCAGTAATATCGATGGCCGGAGCTGTCCTGCGAGTCCCGGGACGGCCGCTCCGCCCCGGACACACCGCTGACGGCCGCCGCCGTGACGGCCGAACCTGGAGGAGCAGCCATGCCCACGCTCGACCGGCAGGACGACGTCTTCATCCTTGACATCGGCGACACCGAGAACCGCTTCCACCCCGACTGGGTCGCCTCGGTGAACGCGCTGCTCGACGAGGTGGCGAAGGCGGAGGGCCCACGGGCCCTGGTGACCGCCGCCACCGGGAAGTTCTTCTCCAACGGCCTGGACCTGGAATGGCTGTCCGCCCACACCGACCAGGCGGGCGACTATGTCGCAGGCGTCCAGGAGCTGCTGGCCCGGATGCTGACCCTGCCGGTGGTCACCGTGGCGGCCCTGCAGGGGCACACCTTCGCGGCCGGGGCGATGTTCTCCCTGGCCCACGACTTCCGGGTGATGCGGGGCGACCGCGGCTTCTGGTGCCTGCCGGAGGCCGAGATCGGCATCCCCTTCACCACGGGCATGTCCGCGCTGATCCAGGTCCGGCTGACACCGCAGACGGCGCACGAGGCCATGGTCACCGCCCGCCGCTACGGAGGCCTCGACGCCCTCGACGCGGGGATCGTCGACCGCACGGCGGACGAGGCCGACGTCCTCCGGACCGCCGTCGAGATCGCCCGCCCCCAGGCGGCCAGGGCCGGGGACACCCTCGGCACGATCAAGGCGCGTATGTACGCCTCGGTTGTGACTGCGCTGCGGGAGAAGGAGATCCCCCTCGCCCCGGTTTCCTCATGAGCCAGAGCCGCATGACCGAGGAGAGGGCCTCCGGCTGCTCGACGGGCGTGCAGTGGCCGGACTCCTCGATCAGTGCCAGCGCGGCTCCGCTGATGCCCGCCGCGAGGACCCGCGCCTCCTCCTCCGCGACGACGCGGTCCTGGCGGCCGTGGATCACCAGGGTGTCGGCCCGGATACGGCTGAGCAGCGGCCCGGTGGCGTAGTCACGTGCCAGTGCCCGGAGTTGACGGACGTGGCAGTCTCCGGGCATCTCGCGCAGCCATGCCCGCAGCCGGTCGCAGAACTCCTTGTCCGCATACCGCCGCTCATGGAGAATCCGGTCGAAGTGGGCGTCCAATGCGGCGTCGGCATCCCTGAGAAGTTGGACGCAGAATTCCTCGAGGTATTCGTCCGTGCCCGGCTGCATTCGCGCCCAGGTGTCGCAGAGAAAGAGTGCGGAGACCCTTTCCGGCGCTCGCGCCGCGACTTCCTGGGCGACCCAGCCGCCGAGCGAGTGCCCGGCGAGGGAGAAGAACTCGGGCGCGCGGGTGAGGACGTGATCGGCCATCTCGGCCCGTGACGCCTGCTGGTCCAGGACCATGACCTCGCTGGTGGCCAGGTCGGCGAGATCGGCCGCCTGGTGGCGCCAGAGCCACTCCCGTGCCCCCGCTCCGGGGATGAAGACGATGTGCTCGGACAACGGAAGCCCCACTCGCTCCCCGAGACCGGCGTGGCTGACCAGGCCAAAATAACACCGCCCCGGTGAATGCGCTGCTGCTGCCCGGAATGCACCGGCGCCGTGCGTCCGGCGGCCGACCGCAGTCTGCCCCGGCTGTTCACCCCGCTCTTCCGCCGCCCCCGTCCGGTCCGCCGCCCCCGGCACCGGGGTCCCGGTCGCGGACGGCCTCGGCGGCGCGCTGCAACTCGGCGAGAACGGTACGGACGGCTCTGCGTGCGGTCCGCTCGGGGCGGTGGAGCACATCGATATGGCGCCGGGCATGCACACCGTCGAGCGGCCTGAGGACCACCGCGGGGTGCGGACGGGCGGTCCACCGCGGCATCAGCGCAAGTCCCGCCCCGGCCGCCACCACCTCGGCGACCACGGCGAACTCATTGATGCGATGGACGACCGCCGGCCGGCGGCCGGCCGCGGCCGCCACCGCCTCGATCGTGGCCAGCAGCGGAAACCCCTCGTGGACGCTGATCCAGGGCTGGTCGGCGACGTCTTCGGGGGTGACGGTGTGCCTGGCCGCCAGCGGGTGATCCGCGGGCATGGCGACGTCCAGCGGTTCGTGCAGCAGCGAGGTGACGGCGACGGTGCGCGGCCACGGCGGGGCGTGGTCGAGCCGGTGGGCGACGACCATGTCGTAGTCCCGGGTCAGCTGGGGGAAGCGGTCCTGCGCCACGTCCTCGTCGGCCAGCGCGAGCCGCGGCCGCCCCGGTGCGGCGAGGCTGCGCAGCAGCAGTGGATAGAAGGTCGCGGCCGCACTGTGGAAGGCCGCCACCGACACGCTGCCGTCCGGTTGGTCGATGAACTCGTCGACGGTGTGCCGTGCCCTGCTGAGCGCCGTCTCCACCTCGATCGCGGCCCCCGCCAGCGCCTGCCCTGCCTGGGTGAGCACCAGCCGCCGCCCCTCGCGCTCGGTGAGCGGGACGGGGATCGAGCGCTGGAGCAGCCGCAGCTGCTGGGAGATCGCGGAGGGTGTCACCCGGAGCGCCTCGGCGACCGCGGTGACACTGCCCAGTTCGCCGAGTTCACGCAGGACCCTCAGTTGCCGCTCGTCCACAGCGGACAGTGTAGGTCTACTTAACAGTTGCTTGAGAAGTTCGTCCTTGGCTTCGGTGTCGCCGCTGCGGCACCGTGGGCGCGTGCCTGATGCCCGCCGTACCGATGTGGTCCTTCTGCTGGTCGCCGTCGTCTGGGGTTCCAGTTATCTGGCCGCCCGGACCGCCACCTCCGCCCTGCCCGTACTGACGGTGCTGTTCGCTCGGTATGCGATCTCAGCGGTCGCCTGTGTCGCGCTCGCCGCCGCCCGCCGGGGCCGGCGCCGCTGCACCCGCGACGAGCTCCGCGCCGGATCGCTGCTCGGGGTCACCCAGGCCGTCGTGCTGGTGCTGGAGACCTACGGTGTCGCCCACACCAGCGCCGCCGATGCCGGCCTGATCATCAGCCTGGCCATTGTGCTCACCCCGCTGATCGACCGCCTGGGCAGCAGGGGAGGGCTGCCCGCGAGGTTCTATGCCGCCGCCGGTGTCTGCGTATTCGCCGTGGGACTGCTGATGTGCGGCAGCGGCCTCCACACACCGAACTCCGGTGATCTGCTGGTGCTGGCCGCCGCGGTGGTACGGGCCGCGCATGTCAGCCTCGTGGGACGGCTCACTGCGGGCCGCACCGTACGGCCCGGGCATCTGACGGCGGTGCAGACCGTGGTCGGCTCGGCGCTCTTCCTGGTGCCCGCTTCGAGCGGACTGCCGGCTCTGGTCCGCGCCGACGGCGCGACCTGGGCCGAGCTGGTCCATCTCGCACTCTTCTGCAGCGTGTTCGCCTTTCTGGCCCAGACCTGGGCGGTGCAGCGCAGTTCGGCCAGCCGGGCGAGCCTTCTGCTGGGCACCGAGCCGGTATGGGCCGTCGCGGTCGGCATCGCCCTCGGCGGCGAGCGGCTCACCGTCGTGGCGGTCCTGGGCGCGATGCTGATGGTCGCGGGGACCTACTGGGGCCAGGCCGTCGAGGCCGCCCACCGCGCCGCCCGGAGGACAAGCCCGGCGCAGGCACGCCCCCCGGGACTTCCGCTGGAGATCGGTTGAAGGTTCGTCAGCCGGACGGCGGCCTGATGACGCCGGGGTTCGCTCTGCGGCTGATCGGACAGTGGCCCCGGAAGCGGTGCGCAGCGGTGCCGGCCCGGCGCTCCAGGCGATCACCCCGGCCGGCAGGGACCCGCCGGTGCGGGCGGCCGCGTGCGCCAGGCCGGGATCCCGGACACCGGGGCACGGTCACCGCCGTCCCTGCACCGCGGACGCCTGCACCGCGGACGCCTCCGCCGCCGACGGGGCAGCGGGCGCCCCCGCCGAGCTGGGCGCCGAGCCCGCCAGCGGGCTCTCGTCGAGGTAGCGGATCTCGTAGGTGCGCTCGGCGAACTTCCAGCCGCCGCCGGTTCGCTGGTAACGGTCGTGGTAGATGGCGTAGTTCAGATGCGAGGCGCCGCTGCGGAGGCGAATCACCTCCTGCATATAGGCACGGCCGGACGCGGTGTCGCCCTCCAGCCGGATGACACCCGGGTGCGTGGTCTGGATGAAGTAGTCCACAAAATCCGGCACCCGGCCGCCCCAGGCGCGGATCTCCGCCCGTCCGACGAGCTCCACGGGGACGTCGGGCATCCGCAGCGCGCCGTCCGCTGTGAACAGCGACGCCAGGCGCTCGTAGTCGCGCATCATCGCTGCGTCGGTGAACTCGCCGCGCAGCGCCTCGATTTCGACACGATCGGCGATCGCCTGAAAGTCGTTCATCGTTTCCTCCCCGTCATGGCCGAGCCGGTGGAGCCGCGACCGGTGGTCGCGGTGTCCGCGGGCGCCGGTGATGCTGCCGCTGAGCTGTCCTGCACGCTGGATGGTGTGTGCCTCACAGCAGTCCGACGACGCAGCCCTGCGACATGTGAGGCGGCACGCCTGGCGTACGGCCGGGTGGGCTCTCCCGTTGCACCGGTGACGGCGGAGGCGGCCACGGGGCGCGGCGAGGCAGGGAACCGGCGGCAGGGGTGATCCGCGCCCGGATGCGATCACGAGCGAGCGGCGCCGGCTGGTCGTTCTCGTCCACTGGCCGGTCTGCCCCCTGGCCGATCCCGAGGACGCACCCGCTGGTACGCGTGTACGCGCAGCGCCGCGGGGGCCGTCACACCCCGGCAGCCGGCTTGCTGGGCCGCCGCATGCGCAGGGCGCCGGCTTCCACCACGACGGCGGGCCGCGCCCAACCGTGCACGGACGACTCCGGGCGGCCGGGCCGCGGAGTGCGGCCTGTCGCCACCGTTCATTGACGAGCTGTCAGGACAGGTGGAAGACCTCGGAGAGCGGGACCATGGCGGCGTCCGGGGCCGCCCCGTCCAACTGCTCGAAATACCCGGCCATCTGCTGCTGCCAGCGGGCGTTGACCTCGGTGGCATCCATGGCGGCGCGGGCCCGGTCGAAGTCCTCGGTCTCCAGATAGCCGACGAGCAGGCCGTCCTCGCGGAGGAAGAGCGAGTAGTTGTGCCATCCGGCTGCGGAGAGCGCGGCAAGCATCTCCGGCCACACCTCGGCGTGCCGGGCACGGTACTCGTCGATGCGGTCCTGGCGGACCTTCAGCAGAAAGCAGACGCGCTGCATGTCGCCGCCCCTCCGGCCCACCGGCCGTTGTGGTCAGAAGTGGCTCCGGCGGGGTGAGCGGCCGCCCCGGCCCGGGGACGACCCACACCACCGCCCGGGCTGGACCCAGCGAAGTGAATTGTTTCAACCTGTCGCGGCCGAAGCTAACCCCCGACGGATCGGGCGGTCAAGGGGGCCCGTGCATGCCACACAGCGACCAGGTGGGGACGGAGCGCCCCCGGGAACGGCGGCGGACCCGGACTCACCCCCGGCAGTGACACGATTCAGCGCCGCCTCCGGACGACACCCCTGAGCGCCCCTTCACCACCCGGTCAGCGACCCGCCGCCCGGCTCGCCAGACTGGAACTGCGGACGACCAGCTCCGGCTGGAGCACCATCTGCTGGTGCCGGTGGCCGACATCGCTGCCGGACGTCTCCTCCATCAGCAGTTCGGCCGCCAACCGCCCCATGGCTGCGGCGGGTTGGCGCACCGAGGTCAGCGGAACCGCCGCGGCGGCCGCGAACTCGATGTCGTCGTACCCCACGATCGCCAGCTCGTCCGGGACGCTGACCCTGGCCGCATACATCGCCTGAAGGACGCCGAGAGCCAGCAGATCATTGGCGCAGAACACCGCGGTCGGACGCGGGCCGAGGCCCAGCAGGCGGGCTCCGGCGTCACGCCCCGCCGCGACGTCCAGGCCGTCGGCGGACAGCTCCACCAGAGACTCGGCCGGCAGCCCGGCCTCGACCAGGGCCGCCTGGGCGCCCGCCCTGCGGTCGCGGACCTGGGTGAGCTCCGACGGGCCGCCGATGTAGGCGATGGAGCGGTGGCCCTGGGCGATCAGGTGGTTGGCGGCGAGCATGCCTCCGTTGACGTCGTCCACCGAGACGGAGCACTCGGAACCGCCCGCGGCGACCCGGTCCACCAGGACGAACGGGGTCCCGTTGCGGCGCAGCGCGTCCAGGTTGCGGCCGGTCGGGTCGGCGGGGGTCAGCAGGACGCCGCGGACCCGCTGCTCGGCGAAGAGCGAGATGTAGTCGGCCTCCTCGCTGGGGCTCTGGGCGCTGTTGCACACCATCACGCCCAGCCCGGCCTGGCGGGCGGCACGCTCGGCGCCCCTGGCGACGTCCACGAAGAAGGGGTTGCCCATGTCCAGGACCAGCAGGGCGACGATCCGGCTGCGTCCGGCCCGCAGCTGCCGTGCGGATTCGCTGCGCACATAGCCCAGCCGGTCGATCACCGCCTGCACCCGCACTCTGGTCTCCTCGGAGACCAGATCGGGCCGGTTGATCACATTGGAGACGGTGCCCACCGAGACGCCGGCCTGCCGCGCCACATCCTTGATCCCTGCCATCGTGCTCCCACCGCTCCGCCGGCCATGCACTGAAACTGTTCAATCATAGGGGTCGCCAGGGCGTTGAACCCCCTGACGGAGGACGCCTGCACCGCTGCGGGGCCGGGGCCGCGGACGGCGGGGGTTGTGCGAAGGACGCTACGCCCATTACGTTCCGGGGAATGAGTCGTTTCAAAGTATCGCGCCGCCTCGGCGGGGCAACCTTGGCTCAAGGATGGACCATGGAATGACCGTTCTGCCCCGAACTGCACCTCCCATCGCAGTGGCACCGGCCGATGGCAGCGCCTCCGCATCCGCTCGTTCCGGACCTCCGGGACGCCGCCCGGAACGCCCGAGGAGACCGGGGCCACCCACCCCCGGAGCCGCCCCGCGACCCGGGCGGCACCCCCTGCCCGAGAACCCGGGACTGCACCCCGAACCACTCCGCGACTGAAACTTTTCAGCCGCACCGGGATCGTTGACAGAGGTCACTCACCCCGGTTAATCTCTCGGCACAAATGAAACGATTCATAGCCTCTAGGTTCACCTCATCGATTCACGCAGAGGACCGCGATGTCTGACCTGTCTGCCGTGAAGGCGGCGCTGAAGTCCCAGCAGATCGAGACCCCGTCGTGGGCCTACGGCAACTCGGGCACCAGGTTCAAGGTGTTCACTCAGGCCGGGGTGCCGCGCGACCCCTACGAGAAGCTCGACGACGCGGCCCGCGTGCACGCCGCCACCGGTGCGGCCCCCGTAGTCGCGCTGCACATCCCCTGGGACCGGGTCGACGACTACGCGGCCCTGGCACGGTACGCCGAGGAGCGGGGCCTGCGGCTGGGGGCCATCAACTCCAACGTCTTCCAGGACGACGACTACAAGCTGGGCTCGGTGACCAACCCCGACCCTCGGGTGCGCCGCAAGGCGGTCGCCCACCTGCTGGAGTGCGTCGACATCATGGACGCCACCGGCTCGCGCGACCTCAAGCTGTGGTTCTCCGACGGCACCAACTACCCCGGGCAGGACGATGTCGTCGCCCGCCAGGACCGTCTGGCCGAGGCGCTGGCCGAGGTGTACGGGCGGCTCGGCGAGGGACAGCGGATGCTGCTGGAGTACAAGCTCTTCGAGCCCGCCTTCTACACCACCGACGTGCCCGACTGGGGCACCGCCTACGCCCACTGCCTCAGGCTGGGCGACAAGGCCCAGGTCGTGGTGGACACCGGGCACCACGCCCCCGGCACCAACATCGAGTTCATCGTCGCCTTCCTGCTCCGCGAGCAGAAGCTGGGCGGCTTCGACTTCAACTCCCGCTTCTACGCCGACGACGACCTGATGGTGGGCGCGGCCGACCCCTTCCAGCTGTTCCGGATCATGCACGAGGTGGCCAAGAACGGCGGCCTGGCACCGGAGGCCGGTGTGGCCTTCATGCTCGACCAGTGCCACAACATCGAGGCCAAGATCCCCGCGATCATCCGCTCGGTGATGAACGTCCAGGAAGCCACCGCCAAGGCTTTGCTGATCGACGCCCAGGCACTGGCCTCGGCCCAGCGCTCCGGTGATGTGCTGGAGGCCAACGCGGTGCTCATGGACGCCTTCAACACCGATGTCCGGCCCCTGCTGCGCGAGGTGCGCGAGGAGCTCGGCATCGACCCCGATCCGGTCGCCGCCCACCGGGCCTCGGGCTGGCAGGAGCGGATCGCCGCCGAGCGGGTCGGCGGCACCCAGGCCGGCTGGGGCGCCTGAGCCCTGGGGCGGCAGCCCGCGCCGGATCCCGGCCCGGCCCCCTCCCGGGCTGCCCCGCCCCGTCCGAACCCCTCGCAGCCATCCCTCCCCCGAGAACCGCGAAGGACGTCCCCATGACTTCCGTCCCCCAGCCCGAGGTCGACGCGCTGCTGGAGCGCTCCAACCGGCTCGGCTCCGACCCCCGCAACACCAACTACGCGGGCGGCAACACCTCCGCCAAGGGCACCGCCGTCGACCCGGTCACCGGCACCGGCACCGAGCTGATGTGGGTCAAGGGCTCCGGCGGCGATCTGGGCACGCTCACCGGGGCGGGGCTCGCGGTGCTGCGCCTGGACCGGCTCCGCGCCCTTGCCGGGGTCTACCCCGGCGTGGACCGCGAGGACGAGATGGTCGCCGCATTCGACTACTGCCTGCACGGCAGGGGCGGCGCGGCCCCCTCCATCGACACCGCCATGCACGGCCTGGTCGACGCCCCGCATGTGGACCATCTGCACCCGGACTCCGGTATCGCACTGGCCTGCGCGGCCGACGGCGAGGCACTGACCAAGGAGTGCTTCGGGGACACGGTGGTGTGGGTGCCCTGGCGCCGCCCGGGCTTCCAGCTCGGACTGGACATCGCCGCGGTCAAGCGGGCCAACCCCCGGGCCGTCGGCTGCATCCTGGGCGGCCACGGCATCACCGCCTGGGGCAGCACCTCGCAGGAGTGCGAGGAGAACTCCCTGAGCATCATCCGCACCGCCGAGGAGTACCTCCGACGGCGCGGCCGGGCCGAGCCCTTCGGCCCGCCGCTGGACGGGTACGGCGCGCTCCCGGCCGCGCTGCGCCGCGAACGCGCCGCCGCCCTCGCCCCGCTGCTGCGCGGCCTGGCCTCGCAGGACCGCCCCCAGGTGGGCCACTTCAGCGACGACCCGGTGGTCCTGGACTTCCTGGCCAGGGCCGAGCACCCGCGCCTGGCCGCACTGGGCACCTCCTGCCCCGACCACTTCCTGCGCACCAAGGTGCGCCCGCTGGTCCTGGACCTCCCGCCCACCGTGCCGCTGGAGGAGGCGGCCGCCCGTCTGAGGGAGCTCCACCAGGAGTACCGGGCCGAGTACGCCGCCTACTACGGGCGGCACGCCACCCCCGACTCCCCCGCCATGCGCGGCGCCGACCCGGCGATCGTGCTCATCCCGGGGGTCGGGATGTTCAGCTACGGCAGGGACAAGCAGACCGCCCGCGTCGCCGGCGAGTTCTACATCAACGCGGTCAATGTGATGCGCGGTGCCGAGGCCGTCTCCTCCTACCGGCCGATCGAGGAATCGGAGAAGTTCCGGATCGAGTACTGGGAGCTGGAGGAGGCCAAGCTGCGGCGGATGCCGCAGCCCAAGCCGCTGGCGACCCGGGTCGCCCTGGTGACCGGCGCCGGCTCCGGGATCGGCAGGGCCATCGCGCACCGGCTCGTCGCGGAGGGCGCCTGCGTGGTGGTCGCCGACCTCGACGCGGAGCGCGCGGGCGTCGTCGCCGAGGAGCTGGGCGGCCCCGACCGGGCGGTCGCGGTGGCGGTCGACGTCACCTCCGAGGAGCAGATCGCCGCGGCCTTCGCCGCGGCGGTGCTGGCCTTCGGCGGGGTGGACCTGGTGGTCAACAACGCCGGCATCTCCATCTCCAAGCCGCTGCTGGAGACCACCGCCAGGGACTGGGACCTGCAGCACGGCATCATGGCCCGCGGCTCCTTCCTGGTCTCCCGGGAGGCAGCCCGGGTGATGACCGAGCAGGGCATGGGCGGCGACATCGTGTACATCGCCTCCAAGAACGGCGTCTTCGCCGGGCCCAACAACATCGCCTACGGCGCCACCAAGGCGGACCAGGCCCACCAGGTGCGGCTGCTGGCGGCCGAGCTCGGCGGACACGGCATCCGTGTCAACGGCATCAACCCGGACGGGGTCGTCCGAGGCTCCGGCATCTTCGCGGGCGGCTGGGGGGCTCAGCGGGCCGCTGTCTACGGGGTCGAGGAGTCCGAACTGGGCGCGTTCTACGCCCAGCGCACCCTGCTCAAGCAGGAGGTCCTCCCCGAGCATGTGGCCAACGCCGTCTTCGCCCTCACCGGCGGGGACCTGAGCCACACCACCGGGCTCCACATCCCGGTCGACGCGGGCGTGGCCGCGGCCTTCCTGCGCTGACGTGCGGCCGCCGGTGGCTCCCCGCGCGCCGCGCCGGGGAGCCACCGGGCGCCGTCGCCGTACCCGGCTGCGCACCACCGCCCGGGCCGGCGGCCGCCCCGCTCCGATCCCCGTCCCCTCCCAAGGAAGCCACCGTGACCACACCGGCCCCGTCCTCCACCGCCTCCCCCGCGCCTCCTCGTCCGCCTTCGCGGCGGCCGACCTCGGCGCGACCAGCGGCCGGGTGGTGATCGGCAGGGTCGGGCCCGGCCGTCTGGACCTGACGGAGCTGCACCGCTTCCCCAACATCCCGCTGCGCCTGCCCACCGGGCTGCACTGGAACCTGCCGGGCCTCTTCCAGGGCGTGCTGGACGGCCTGTCCCTGGCGGCCCGCACCGGCGGGGTGGCATCCGTGGGCATCGACACCTGGGCGGTCGACTACGGGCTGCTCGACGCCGACGGCGCTCTGCTCGGCATCCCCCACCACTACCGGGACACCCGCACCGCGGAGAGCGCCGGGCAGATCCGCGACCTGGTCGGGGCAGCGGAGCTCTATGCGGTCACCGGCCTGCAGCATCTGCCGTTCAACAGCGTCTTCCAGCTGGCCGCCGCCCGCGGCACCGCACAGCTCGCCGCCGCCCGCACCATGCTGCTGATCCCCGACCTGCTCACCCACTGGCTCACCGGCAGCATCGGCGCCGAGATCACCAACGCCTCCACCACCGGCCTCCTCGACGCCCGCACCGGCACCTGGTCCAGGGAGCTCGCCCGGCTGACCGGTCTGGACCACACCCTGCTGCCGCCACTGCGCGAACCCGGCGCCGCGGCCGGCACCCTGCTGCCGCACATCGCCGACTGCACCGGCCTGCCGGCGGACACCCCGGTCACCGCCGTGGCGTCCCACGACACCGCGTCCGCCGTGGTGGCGGTCCCCGTGACCCGCCCCGGTTCCGCCTACATCTCCTGCGGCACCTGGTCGCTGGCCGGTCTGGAACTGGACGCCCCCGTGCTCTCCGAGGCGTCCCGGGCGGCCAACTTCACCAATGAGCGCGGAATCGACGGCACCGTCCGCTATCTGCGCAACATCATGGGCATGTGGCTGCTGGAGGAGTGCCGCCGGGCATGGGCCGCCCGCGGGCTGCCGACCGACCTGGCGTCGCTGCTCGGCGCGGCCGCGCAGGCGCAGCCGTTCACGGCCGTGCTGGACCCGGACGACCCGGTGTTCCTGGCCCCGGCCGACATGCCGGGGGCGATCGCCGCGTTCTGTGCCCGTACCGGGCAGCAGGCACCCCGGGACGTGGGCGCGACGGTGCGCTGCATCCTGGAGAGCCTGGCCCTCGCGCACCGCCGTACCCTGCGCCAGGCCGCCGAGCTGGCGGGCCGTGACATCACCCATGTGCACCTGGTCGGCGGAGGCAGCCGCAACGACCTGCTGTGCCGGCTCACCGCCGACGCCACCGGGCTGCCGGTGACCGCGGGCCCCACGGAGGCCACCGCGCTGGGCAACGTCCTGGTCCAGGCACGCGCCCAGGGCCTGGTGGGCGACCTCCCCGACATGCGCCGGCTGGTGGCCGCCACCCAGCAGCTGCGCCACTACACCCCCGACGGCGACCCACGCCCCTGGGACGCCGCCGCCGCCCGCCTCGGCCCGTTCTGACACCTCCCGGCCGGCCTGACACCTCCCGCCCGGCCTGACACCTCCCGCCCGGCCTGCGGCGCGGCGCCCCCGGGCAAGCCCTAGGCTGATCCCGCCCCTCACGATCCAAGGGAGCCCCCGTGCGTGTCGCCCTCTTCGTCACCTGTGTCAATGACGCGCTCTACCCGGGCACCGGCCGCGCCGTGGTCCGGCTGCTGGAGCGGCTGGGGGTGACGGTGGACTTCCCCGCCGCGCAGAGCTGCTGCGGGCAGCCGCAGTACAACACCGGCTACCGGCACCAGACGGAGCCTCTGGTGCGGCGGTTCGCCGCGGCGTTCGCTGGCTACGACCATGTGGTCACGCCCTCCGGCTCCTGTGCGGCGATGGTCCGCGACAACTATCCGCGGATCGGTGCCCGGGCCGCCGCGGAGGGGCGCGGGGGTGTGCTGGCGCAGGCCGCCGCCGAGGTGGTGCCCACGGTGTACGAGCTCACCGAGTTCCTCACCGATGTGCTGGGCGTGGAGGACGTCGGCGCCCACTTCCCGCACACCGTCACCTACCACCCCACCTGCCACGGTCTGCGGATGCTGGGGCTGGGCGACCGTCCGCTGCGGCTGCTGCGCGCGGTCCGCGGCCTGGAGCTGCGGGAGCTGCCCGGGGCCGAGGAGTGCTGCGGTTTCGGCGGCACCTTCGCGGTGAAGAACGCCGCGGTCTCCGCCGCGATGGGGACGGACAAGGCCGACGCGGTCCGCGCCACCGGCGCCCGGGCGGTCTGCACCGTCGACAACTCCTGCCTGATGCACATCGGCGGCACCCTCTCCCGCCAGGGATCCGGCGTCCGCCCGCTGCACCTCGCCGAGATCCTGGCCAGCACCGAGGAGGACCCCTACCCCATGCCCGGCGACCATCTCAAGCCGGCGGACGCCCGATGAGCGCCGTACCGCTGGGCATGCCCGCCTTCCCCGACGCCGCCCGCACCGCCACCGCCGACCCTCGGCTGCGCGCCAATCTGCGGCACGCCACCCACACCATCCGGGACAAGCGGGCCCGCGCCGTCGCCGAACTCTCCGACTGGGACCGGCTGCGCACCGCGGGCGCGCAGATCAAGGACCGCACCCTGCGCCATCTGGACCACCACCTGCTGCGGCTGGAGGAGGCCGTCACCGCGGCGGGCGGCACCGTCCACTGGGCCGCCGACGCGGACCAGGCCAACCGCATCGTCACCGAGCTGGTGCGCGCCACCGGTGAGAGCGAAGTGGTCAAGGTCAAGTCGATGGCCACTCAGGAGATCGGCCTCAACGAGGCGCTGGAGCAGGCGGGGATCGCCGCCTACGAGACCGATCTGGCCGAGCTGATCGTGCAGCTCGGCGAAGACCGGCCCTCCCACATCCTGGTGCCCGCCATCCACCGCAACCGCAGCGAGATCCGCGACATCTTCCTTACCGCGATGGCCCGTTGGGGCCGTCCCGCGCCCGAGGACCTCACCGACTCCCCCGCGCAGCTCGCCGAGGCCGCACGGCTGCATCTGCGGGAGAAGTTCCTGCGTGCCAGGGTCGGCGTCTCCGGTGCCAACTTCATGGTCGCCGAGACCGGCACCCTGGTCGTCGTGGAGTCCGAGGGCAACGGCCGGATGTGCCTCACCCTCCCCGAGACCCTGATCTCCGTGGTCGGCATCGAGAAGGTCGTCCCCACCTGGCAGGACCTGGAGGTCTACCTCCAGCTGCTGCCCCGCTCCTCGACCGCCGAGCGGATGAACCCGTACACCTCCACCTGGACCGGCACCACCGACGAGGACGGGCCGCGGACCTTCCATCTGGTGCTGCTGGACAACGGCCGCACCGACACCCTCGCCGACACCGTCGGCCGCCAGGCACTGCGCTGCATCCGCTGCTCCGCCTGCCTCAATGTCTGCCCCGTCTACGAAAGGGCCGGCGGCCACGCCTACGGATCCGTCTACCCCGGGCCCATCGGCGCCATCCTCACCCCGCAACTCCACGGCATCCAGGGCGAACTGGAGGCCTCCCTGCCCTATGCCTCCAGCCTCTGCGGCGCCTGCTACCAGGTCTGCCCGGTCGCCATCGACATTCCGGAGGTCCTGGTCCACCTGCGGGAGCGGGTGGTGGAGGGCAGCGGTGACACCCCGCCCGCCCCGGGCCACCGGCTGGAACGGGCCGCGATGCACGCCGCCCGCTGGGTCCTGGACCACCCGCGGGCGCTGCGCCTGGCCGAACGCGCCGCCTCCCGGACCCGCCGGCTGCACCCCGGGCGGCTGCCCGGCCCCGGCCGTGCCTGGACCGACACCCGAGACCTGCCCGCTCTGCCACCGGAGCCCTTCCGCGACTGGTGGGAGCACTCCCGCGGCGCCGGGGAGGACCGTTGAACGCCCGCGACCAGGTACTCGCCCGCATCCGCCGGGCGCTGGCCGACGTCCCGGCCGACGAGCGGCCCGAGGACCACCCGGTGGCCCGGGACTATCTGCCGGCCCATGGCACCCGCACCGCGGGCGAGCGCACCGACCTGCTCGCCGAGAACCTCGCCGACTACCGCGCCCATGTCCACCGCAGCAGCGCCGCCGGGCTGCCCGCCCTCCTCGGCCGTCTGCTGGCCGACCGGGGCGCCCGCTCCGTGCTGCTGCCGGACGGGCTGCCCGACCACTGGCTGACCTGCCTGGACCCGGCCGTCGAACGGGTCCCCGACCGGACCGGGCAGACGGCGCCGGAGCTCGACGCCGTGGACAGCGTGCTCACCGCCTGTGCCCTGGCGATCGCCGAAACCGGGACCGTCGTGCTGGACGGCACCGCAGGCCAGGGCCGCCGCCGGATCACCCTGGTCCCGGACCACCACATCTGCGTGGTCCGCGCCCCCGACCAGATCGTCGACTCCGTCCCCCAGGCCCTCGCCCGCCTGGATCCAGGCCGTCCGCAGACCTGGATCTCCGGGCCGTCGGCGACCAGCGACATCGAGCTCGACCGCGTCGAAGGCGTCCATGGCCCCCGCACCCTGGACGTTGTGATCCTGGCGGACTGACCCGGAGCGGCACCGCCCCCACCCCCGGATCCCGGGTCCGGAGAGCCCCCGGAGGGCACCGCCGTGCGCGGATGGCCGGGCCGGACGGGCGGTTCCGCCCGCAGGCCCCGGGGGCAAGATGTCCCGTATGGTGGGTCTATGCGGCGTTCCGCGTGACGACGGGATCAACGGGATGTGCCCTCCGGTCAACGCATCCGCAACGGGTTTCCGCTCCGGTCCTACCCACGCCGTGCAGGTGGCGACATTCCTCCTGGACGGCCAGGGCGCCGTGACCGTGTGGAGCCCTGCGGCGGAGAAGCTGTTCGGCTACCGCACGGCCGAGGTCGTGGGCCGGTCGGCAGCGGAGCTGTGGCCCGAGGCCTTCCCCGTCCTCCTCGACCAGTCCCTCGGCACTGGGGGGGACTGCACCACCCTCGTCAGCGATGTCTCCCTCACCGGTCGGCTGGGCCGCCGCCTGGACGTCACACTCCTGGTCTCCCCCCTCGCACCGGGTCAGCCGGGGAACGAGGCGGCCGCGGTGGTGGCTGCCTGCCCCCAGGGCCTGCTGCGGAAGGCGGAGGACCAGGCCATCCTGGACGGGCTCTTCACCCAGTCCCCGATCGGCCTGGGCGTGTACGACACCGAGCTGCGCCTCGTCCGGATCAACGCCGCCCTGGAGCGCATCCACGGAGTCCGCCTGGAGGAGGCTATGGGCCGCCGGATCAGCGAGTTCCTCCCCGACGTCGACACCGGGCCGATCGAGGAGCGGCTGCGCAGGGTCCTCAAGACGGGGCTGCCGATCGTCAACGCCGTACACCGCGGACGCACCCCGGCGGACCCGGACCGGGAGCACGTCTGGGAGGTCTCCTCCTTCGCGCTGACCGACCCCGAGGGCAGGACCCTCGGTGCCACCGACGCCGTCATCGACATCACCGACCACTACTGGGCCCGCGAGCGCATGCTCCTGCTGGACGAGGCCGCCGCCCGCATCGGCACCACACTCGACGTGACCCGGATCGCGGAGGAGCTCGCCGATGTGCTGGTGCCGCGGCTCGCCGAGTTCGCCGCGGTCGACCTGCTGGACGGGGTGACATGCGGCGCGGATCCACAGCCCCCGAGCCCCGGCCTGGCCTGCCTGCGCCGCGTGTCACACAAGGCAGCCGACCCGTCGATGCTCGACGGGCTCAAGCGGGTCGGGGACCGGCTCGACTTCCCCGAGGGCTCGCCCTTCTCCGACAGTCTCGTCGACGGGCAGCCCCGGCTGCTGCCGGTCGTCGACATGAGCGCCGACTGGATCCGGCGCATCTCCGACGACCCTCGGGTCCAGACCCTGATCGAGCGAAGGGCCCGCTCGCTGATGGTGGTGCCGCTGCGCACCCGGGAGGCCATCCTCGGCTTTGTGCACATGTACCGCACGACGCTGACCAACGCCTTCGAAGGGGACGACCTCGTCCTCGCCCAGGAACTCGTCTCCCGCGCCGCGGTCTGCATGGACAACGCCCGGCGGTACACCCGTGAGCACACCGCGGCCGTCACCCTCCACGAGAGCATGCTCCCCCGCAGCGTCCCCGACCAGAGCGCCGTGGACATCGCACACCACTTTGTGCCGACCCGGAAGCACGCCGGGGTGAGCGGCGACTGGTTCGACGTGATCCCGCTCTCCGGCGCCCGCGTCGCGCTGGTGGTCGGCAGCGTGCCGGGCACCGGCGTCCGCGCGGCCGCGTGCATGGGGCAGATCTGCTCGGGGGTGCGCACCCTGGCCCAGCTGGACCTGGCACCGGAGGAGCTGCTGGGGCGGCTGGACGACATGGTGCCGCGCCTGGTCGAGCGCGAGCACGCCACCGGGTCCGCCCCCATCGTGGAGGGACTCATCGGCGCGACCTGCCTGTACGCGGTCTACGACCCCGTCTCACGCCGCTGCGTCATGGCGAGCGCCGGTCACCCGCCGCCCGCCGTCGCCCCTCCCCAGGGCGATGTGCACTTCCCCGACCTGCCGTCCAACAAGCCGCTGGGCATGGGCGACCCGGTCTTCGAGCCGCTGGACATCGAACTGGCCGAGGGCAGCACGCTCCTCCTCTACACCGCGGGCTTGGTGCATGCCTGCGAAGCGGACCCCACTGTGCGCCCCCGGCTCCGCGAGATCCTCACCAGGAGCGACCTGCCGCTGGAGGAGACCTGCCGCGCCGTGGCCGGCACCGTCGTCCCGCATCTGGCGGCCGAGGACGACCTGGCGCTGCTGCTCGCCCGGACCTGCTCGCTGGGTCCCGCCCGGGTCGCCACCTGGGACCTGCCGCAGGACCCCTCCGTCGTGGCCGAGGCCCGCTCGCTGGTGCTGAGCCAGCTCGACCTGTGGGGCCTGGGGCATCTGGCCTTCACCGCCGAGCTGATCGTCAGCGAACTGGTCACCAACGCCATCCGCTACGGCAGCGAGCCCCTGCGGCTCCGCCTGATCCGCGACCGGACACTGATCTACGAGGTCAGCGACGCCAACAGCACCTCACCGCACATCCGCCGGGCGGCCGCCACCGACGAGGGCGGACGCGGACTGTTCCTGGTCGCCCAGTGCTCCCACCGCTGGGGCGTGCGCTACCCCTCCACGGGCAAGACCATCTGGGCCGAGCAGCTGCTCAGCCCGTCGTGGAACGCCCTCGACGCGGACCTCGACGGCTCCCGGGAGGAACCGCACTCCCCCGTGGCCGGCGTGCCCGACCACGGCATCTGACGGGCCCGGGCGGCGGGGTCAGGGGGCGGGTGCTGCCTCCGGCGCCCCGGCCAGCACGGTGATCAGCTCGGACACCGTCCGGCTGATCGCGGTGCGGGCCGGCGCCAGATAGCTGCGCGGGTCCACCGTCCGCGGGTCGTCGGCGAGGTGGGCGCGTACCGCCGCGGTCATGGCCGTGTTGAGGGCGGTACCGATGTTCACCTTGGTGATGCCCCCGGCGACGGCCCGGCCCAGCTCCCCGTCGGGGACTCCGGAGGAGCCGTGCAGCACCAGCGGCACATCCAGTGCGTCATGCAGCCGGGCAAGGAGACCGTGGTCGAGCCGGGCGGTGCGGGAGGTCATCGCGTGGGAGCTGCCGACCGCGACGGCCAGCGCGTCGACACCGGTGGCCTCGACAAAGGCACGGGCCTCGGCGGGGTCGGTCCTGGCGCCCGGGGCGTGTGCGTCCAGCGGGGCCGCTCCGTCCTTGCCGCCCACCTCGCCGAGTTCCGCCTCCAGCCACAGCCCTGCCCGGTGGGCCCAGTCGGCGGCGGCACGGGTGGCGGCGAGGTTCTCCTGGTACGGAAGGTGCGCAGCGTCGAACATCACCGAGCTGAATCCGCAGTCGGCGGCCTGGTGGAGCAGTGCGGTGCTGTGCACATGGTCCAGGTGCAGGGCCACCGGCACGGTGGCGAGCCGCGCCACCTCGGCGGCGGCGCGGGCCAGGGGCGCGGGGCGGCCGTGGTGGAACTTCACGGCGTTCTCACTGATCTGCAGGATCACCGGGGATCCGGCGGCCTCGGCGCCCTCCACGACCGCTTCGACATGTTCCAGGGTGATGACATTGAACGCCGCGACGGCGCGGCGTCCGGCGGCCGCGTCGGCGACCAGGGTGCCGGTGGCTGCGAGGGACACGGGTGCCTCCAGGAGGAGAGGAAGAGCGAGGGAGGAGGGGCGCGGTTCAGAGTCGGGTGACGCGGACCGCTGCGGCGAAGCGCCGGTAGGCGTCGGGGTCGAAGACCCCGGCCCGGGGGGCGAGTACGGTGGCCGCGGAGAGCGCGACCGCGTCGGTGAGCAGCTCGGGCCAGCCCGCGCCGTCGGCGAGGCCGGCGGCGAGCGCGGCGACCACGGCGTCCCCCGCTCCCGCGGTGTTGCCCAGGACCTGCTGCGGAGGCACGGCCTGCCAGGTGCCGTCGGGGGTGACCGCAAGCAGCCCGTCGGGGCCAAGCGAGGCGACGACCGCGCCGGCACCGGCTGTCCGCAGGGCGGCGGCGGCCTGCGCGGGGTCGCGGACTCCGGTGGCGGCGGCCAGTTCGGCGGCGTTGGGCTTGACCACGGTGGGCCCGGCCGTGAGAGCGGAGGTGAGGACGGGTCCGTCCGCGTCGATGATCACCGGTACGGCACGGTCGTGTGCCAGGCGTACCAGGTCGGCGCAGGCGTCCTGAGGGAGCCCCGGCGGCAGGCTGCAGAGACGACCAGCACACCGGCTCCGGGCAGCAGCCGCCGCACCTGGTCGCAGAGGGCCGTCCACCGGCCGGGGGCGACCTCGGGTCCGGGCTCATTGAGCATGGTGGTGTCGGTGCCGTCCGCGACGGCGACCGTGCGGCGGGTCTCGCCGTCGATGGGTACGGCAACGTACGGGATCGCGCACCGGGCGAGATCCTGCTCCACCTGGGTGCCGGTGGCCCCGCCCAGTGGCAGCACCGCGGTGGTGGGCCGGCCGAGGGTGTGCAGCACCCGGGCGACATTGACGCCCTTGCCGCCTGCCTGGGCGGCGACCCGGGTGACGCGGTGGCTGGTGTGCGGGCGGAAGTCCGGCACGGTGTAGGTGACGTCCAGGGCCGGGTTCGGCGTCACAGTGACGATCACCGTGGTGCCCCCGCCCATGGAACCCGCCCGTCCGGCAGGTCGACGCCGCCGGACTGACGGTCCGTCATAGTGCCGTCCGTCAGCAGGTCTCCTGCCAGCAGCCCGGCGCCCAGGCAGCCCGCGCGGTCGCCGAGCCGGGCGCCGGCCAGCTCCGGCGGGGCCTGGACGGTGGCCCGGTCGGCCAGCCGGGCGCGCAGCGGGGCGAGCAGCAGCTCACCCGACTCCGCCAGCCCACCGCCCAGCACGATCAGCGGCGGGTCGACGACCGCGCACACCGCGAGCAGCATGTCGGCCAGCGCGGCCACCGCGTCGTCCCAGACGGCGCAAGCCACCGGATCGCCCTCGCCGACCAGTCGGGCCACCCGTGCCGCATCGCTGGGTGCGCCGGTCAGGGCGGCGTGGCGGCGTGCGACGGCGGCCGCCGACGCATGGGCCTCGGCGCAGCCCAGGCCGCCGCAGGCGCACCGCTCCCCTCCGGGCCGCACGGGTATGTGGCCGATCTCGCCGGCCCGGTTGTGTGCTCCCGGAACGGCCTTCCCGTCCATGACCAGGGCCGCGCCGATGCCGGTGCCGACCGGGACGAACAGGAAGGCCCGATGCCCGCGTCCGGACCCCAGGCGCGCCTCGGCCACGCCTCCGGCGCGTACGTCATGGCTCACCGCCACCGGCAGGCCGGTGCGCCGGGAGACCAGTTCACGGAAGGGGACGTCCCGCCAGCCGATGGTGGCGGAGTGGACGCCGGTCCCGCTGTCCGCGTCCACGATGCCGGGGACGGCGAGGCCCACGGCAGAGGCGGGGTGTCCCGCCTCTGCCGCCTGGCGGTGCAGGTCGGCGGCGAAGTCGATGACGGTGCGCACCACGGCGTCCGGTCCGTGCTCCCGGCCGGTGGGGCGCCAGGACTGCTGGACGACCCTGCCCTCGGTGTCGAGCAGGGCCGCCTTGATCCCGGTTCCGCCCACATCGAGGGCGATCAGGTGGGCCATGGCTGTCAGACGTCCGCGAGGACCACCGAGCGCGTCAGATGGCGTGGCCGGTCGGGGTCCAGGTTGCGGGCGGCCGCACGGGCGACGGCCAGGCGCTGGACGCGGACCAGGTCGGCCAGCGGGTCCAGAGGGCTCTCCACCCAGCGGGCACCGGTGGCGAGCACCTGCTCGGCGAGACCCTCGGGGGCGGTGCCGAACATCCAGGTGGCGGTGCCGGCCGTGGCGATGCTGATGGGGCCGTGGCGGTACTCCATGGCGGGGTAGGACTCGGTCCAGGAGAGCGACGCCTCCTTCATCTTGAGCGCGGCCTCATGGGCGAGCCCGACCGTCCAGCCCCGGCCGAGGAAGCTGAACTGGGTGCAGTCCAGCAGGCCTTCGGGCAGCGGCTCGTCCAGGGCCGTCTGCGCGTCCTGCACCGCGGCGTCGGTGTGCAGGCCGAGGTGGGCGCGGAGCAGGGTCAGCGCGGTGGTGGCGAACCGGGTCTGGACGACTGACTTCTCGTCGGCGAAGTCCAGGACGACGAGATCGTCCGCAGCCGACCGCACGGGGGTGTCGGGGTCGGCGGTGACGGCGACGGTGCGGGTGGTGCCGCGCAGCCGGGTGAGCAGGTCCAGCACCTCGGTGGTGGTGCCCGAGCGGGTCAGGGCGACGACCCGGTCGTAGCGGCGGTCGAGGGGGAACTCGGAGGCGGCGAAGGCGTCGGACTCTCCCTGGCCGGAGCTCTCGCGGAGCGCCGTGTAGGCCTGCGCCATGTAGAGGGAGGTACCGCAGCCCACGACGGCGATGCGCTCACCGGCCTCCGGGAGGGCGTCCGCCCGGGTGCCTGCCAGGTCTGCGGCGCGGCGCCAGCACTCCGGCTGGCTGGCTGTCTCGGTCGCGACATAGGACACGTCTGAACTCCACACTGTGAGGTTGATGCTCGATAACGCACGCTATCCGGGTACTACGATCATTTTCAAGCATCGAGTTTGCAAGAAGCTTGATCGATCGACGCCATGTGCGACGCTTACGCCTGTTTGCGACTGCGCCCAGAGGGGGCGCCGGGCCTGCGGGCCGCCAGCTGTGAGGAGCATGCTCATGCCCAGGGATGCCCGGTGGAACGCACTGCTGGAGCTGCTCGCCCAGCACGGCCGGGTGGAGGTCGAGGACGCCGCGGCCTCGCTCAACGTCTCGGCCGCGACCATCCGGCGCGACCTGGATCAGCTCGCCGAGCAGCAGATGCTCACCCGGACCCGGGGCGGCGCGGTCGCACACGGGGTCTCCTACGAGCTGCCGCTGCGCTACAAGACCGCCCGCCATGCACCGGAGAAGCAGCGCATCGGCCGCGCCGTGGCCGATCTGGTGGCCGTGGGCGAGGTGGTGGGACTGACCGGCGGCACCACCGTCACCGAGGTGGCCCGCGCCCTGTCGGTGCGCGCCGACATCGCCGGCGACACCGTCGCGGGAACGGGCCTGCGGCCTGCCCTGACGGTGGTCACCAATGCGCTCAACATCGCCAACGAACTGGTGATCCGCCCGCAGATCAAGATCGTCGTGACCGGCGGGGTCGCCCGCCCGCAGTCCTACGAGCTGACCGGTCCGCTGGCCAGCGGGGTGCTGGAGGAGATCATCCTGGATGTCGCCGTCCTGGGCGTCAACGCGCTGGACACCACGCGCGGGGCGTACGTCCACCACGAGGGCGAGGCCCGCATCAACCGGCTGCTCGCCGAGCGCGCCCAGCGGGTTGTCGTGGCGGCGGACTCCTCGAAGATCGGCAAGCGCGCCTTCGCCCGGGTCTGCGATCTCCCCCAGATCGATGTGCTGGTCACCGACACCGGCATCACACCCGAGGCGGCCGCCCGGTTCGGCGAGGCCGGGGTCACCGTCGTCACCGTGTGAGCCGCGGCCGCGCAACGTGGCCGCCGCCGGGGGGACCATGTCCCCGGGGGCGGCGGGCGTCCGCCGGGGGTCAGCTCGCGGGCGCGGAGCAACGCTCGCCCGCCTTGCCGTTGCCACCGCGCGGTACCGTGCGGTGGCCGGTCTCGTTCCCGGGCGGGGCGCAGCGGCACGGGCCGGGGTCGGCGGTGACCGTGGTGCTCCGCGTCACGGACGACGGCTCCATCGATCCCGACAGGGAACCCGTCGTCGTGCAGGTGCCGGGGGTGTCCCCCAGCCGTCCTCGTCGGCGCTCGCGGTGCCCGTGCCGGCCGGTCCGAGGCCGGCCGCGAGCGCCGGCCCGGCCCGAGACCTGTCTGTGGAGCGGAGCTTCTGTTTTTGAAGCAACTTCGAGCACGGAAGGCCACCCCGACCACCCGCAGGCGCTGCAACAGAGGCCGCTCAAGCCGCTATGACGCCTCAGCGGCATCGCGGCGCATGCACGAAGACCGACCAGCCTGCTCAGTCTTGTCCGTTGCGGCCACAAAATGAACAATAATTGCCATGCGAATGCGCCATCGTGAACCATGTGGCTGTCGCCACGCAGGGAAGCGGGCGCACCAGCGGTCTGCGCCATCTCTGCCGAGTTCGAGGCGTCCATCGTCGGCAAGCAGCCCCCTGACCGGCACCACCACGGAAGGGACCCCCGTGTCGGACCTGCGACTCGGCGTCGTCGGGCTCGGCCTGCGCCGCAGCATCGCCCTCGCCGCCCGGCGGGCCGGTCCGCGACCCGGTCCGCCGTCAGGGCGACTCGGCGCCCCCGCTGCGGAGGAGCGCGAGAAAGGCACGGAACAGCGCGGGCATGTCGATCCCGTCCGTGCTGTCCAGCAGCCACTGGAGCTGAAGCCCGTCCATGACGGCGAGTGCCAGGGTCGCGGCCTGCTCGGCGGTGAGCCCCGCGGGCAGCCGGTCGCCGAGTTCCTCCTCGATCTGCTCGGCGAAGGCCTGGCGGGAGCGCGCGTACCGCTCCTCGAAGAACCCGCGGGCGGGATGCCCCTCGGTCACACTCTCCGCGGACAGCACGGTGAAGGACTGGACCAGGCCGCGCTGGGTGGTGTTGTACTCGACCAGGTTGGCCGTGGTGTCCAGGTCCAGCGCCCCGCCCTGGCCGAGCAGTTCGATGAAGTTGCGCTGGTCGCGCAGGCGCAGCACCTCGGCGAGGAGCAGCCGCTTGCTGGGGAAGTAGTGCAGCACCCCCTGCTGGGAGAGGCCCACCCGCTCGGCGATGGTGGCGATGGAGGCCCTGTGGTAGCCGCGTTCGGCGAAGACGTCGAACGCGGCCCGCAGGATCTCCTCCCTGCGGTCCTCCTGGCGTCTGCCGCCTTCGCGTCCCATCGCCCCGCTCCTCCTCAGCTCCGGCTGCCACTGTCGCGGCACCATTGTGCCGCCCAGGCGATCGAGAGAGATAACGGAAAGGTCACATAACCTACCGAGGACTCGGTAGTTGGGGCATGCTCTCCCCAGCCGGCGGCGAGCCGGCGCTCCGAGCCGGGATGCAGCGGCGGTGGGGCCGGGATGCCGCGGCGGTGGGGCCGGCGCCCGGTGCGCAGCCGCCCGGTCCGGCCCCAGACCGAGGGAGTTGGCTGACCATGACCGCCGCCGACCAGCAACGCGAGGCCGCCGTCGAGACCGCGCTCGCACAGCTCGACCTGGACACCAAGGCCGGCCTGCTCGCCGGGCAGGACATGTGGACCCTCCCGGCGGTGCCGGGCATCGGACTGGCCTCACTGGTGATGTCCGACGGACCCGTCGGCGTCCGCGGCTCCGGCTTCAGTCCTGACGACCCGTCGATCGCCCTGCCCAGCCCCACCGCCCTCGCCGCCACCTGGGACCCTGAGCTCGCCCGCCGGGCCGGCCGACTGCTCGCCCAGGAGGCCAGGCGCAAGGGCGTCCACGTCCTCCTCGCCCCCACCGTCAACCTGCACCGCACCCCGCTGGGCGGCAGGCACTTCGAGTGCTACTCCGAGGATCCGCTGCTCACCGGGGAGATCGCCGTCGGGTACGTCAGCGGCGTCCAGGAGGGCGGTGTCGCCACCACGGTCAAGCACTTCGTCGCCAACGACGCCGAGACCGCCCGGATGACCGTCAGCAACGAGGTGGACGAGCGCACCCTTCGCGAGATGTACCTCTCCCCCTTCGAGGCGGTGGTCAGGCGCGCCGGGGCATGGGGGGTGATGGCCGCCTACAACGCGGTCAACGGCACCACCATGACCGAGCACACGGAACTGCAGAACGCGGTGCTCAAGGAGGAGTGGGGCTTCGACGGCTTCATCGTCTCCGACTGGACGGCCGGCCGGAACACCGTCGCCGCCGCGAACGGCGGCCTGGACGTCGCCATGCCCGGCCCGGTCACCGTCTACGGCCCCGCCCTCGCCCAGGCCGTCCGGGACGGCCGGGTGGCGGAGTCCGTGGTCGACGACCACGTCCGCCGGCTGCTGCGGCTGGCCGCCCGGGTCGGCGCCCTCGCCGGCGCACCGGCCGCGGTCACCGGGACGCCGGCCGCCGTCCCGGGGGCGGCCCTGGCCCGCGAAGTCGCGAGCCGCTCCTTCGTGCTGGTCCGCAACGAGGACGGCATGCTGCCGATCCGGACCGAGGGGCTCTCCTCCGTCGCCCTGATCGGCGCGGCGGCACGCGACGCCCGGGTGCTCGGCGGCGGCTCGGCCCAGGTCTTCCCCGACCATGTGGTCTCCCCGCTGGACGGCCTGCGCGCGGCCCTGCCCGAGCAGGTCCGGCTCAGCTACGCCCTCGGGGCGGACCCCAGCGAGGAACTCGCCGCTGCGGGCCGCGGGTTCAGCCTCCGCGCCGTCGCCCGGGATGCCAAGGGCGGCGTGCTGGGCGAGACCGCGCTGGCGGACGGCAGCCTGCAGTGGTTCGGCGCACTGCCGGAGGGGATCGACCGCGCCGCGCTGCACAGCGTCGAGATCACCGGCACCTTCACCGCCGACGAGAGCGGCGCGCACCGCTTCGGTTCGGGCGGCGTCGGCGAGTTCGTCCTCACCGTCGCGGGACAAACCCTCTTCGAGGGGTTCAACCAGCCGTCGACCGACGATCCCGTCGCCCTGCTGATCGCGGAGACCAGGCCCCAGGGCGTCGTCGAGCTGGAGGCCGGCGAGACGGTCGAGGTCGGCCTGCGCCACACCGTGGTCATGCACCCCGGCTTCCCGCTCCCCTTCGTCGGGTTCACGCTGGGCCACGGCGGGCCCGAGGTGGACGCGGACACCGCGCTCGAGGAGGCCGTCGCCGCGGCCGCGGCGGCGGATGTCGCGGTGGTGGTGGTCGCCACCACCAGCAAGGTGGAGAGCGAGGGCATCGACCGCGCCGACCTCAGGCTCCCCGGCCGCCAGGACGAACTCGTCCGGCGGGTCGCCGCCGCCAACCCGCGCACCGTAGTGGTGGTCAACTCCGGCTCCCCCGTGGAGATGGAGTGGCGCGACGAGGTGGCAGCGGTGCTGCTGAGCTGGTTCCCCGGACAGGAGTGCGGCGACGCGCTGGCCGATGTGCTGCTGGGCCTGGCCGAGCCGGGCGGGCGGCTGCCCACCACCTGGCCGGTGAGCATGGCGGACTGCCCGGTGCTCTCCACCGAGCCGGTCGACGGCCGGCTGCCGTACGAGGAGGGTGTCTTCATCGGCTACCGCGGCTGGGAGCGGTCCGGGACGGCGCCGGCCTACTGGTTCGGGCACGGCCTGGGCTACACCGCCTGGCAGTACGAGACCGCCGAGTTCGCCGCCGGGTCCGGTGACGACCTCGGCACGCTCAGGGTCCGGCTCCGCAACACCGGTTCACGCACCGGGCGGGAGGTCGTCCAGGTCTATCTCTCCGCACCGGACGCCCCCGCCGCGGTGGAGCGCCCGGCCCGCTGGCTCGCCGGGTTCGCCTCGGTCGAGGCAGCGCCCGGCGAGGCGGTCGAGGCGGAGATCACGCTGCCGCGGCGGGCGGTGCAGGTCTGGGACGGCGGCTGGCGCACCGTCACGGGCGGCTATCTGGCCGAGGCCGCCCACTCCTGCGCCGATCGACGGCTGACGGTGCCCTTCACCGTCTGATCGGTGAGCGGCCCCTGCTGTGCCCCCGGCGCGCTTCCGCGCCGGGGGCACAGCGCGTCCCGGACCGCGGCGGCGCCCGGCGCAACTCAACAGGCCTGCCACACAGGGTCGATGAGCGGTCGTTCGCATGTGTGAACATCAGTCAGGCGGCGGTGCGGGAACTCGACCGGGTCCGGGAGGCCGTGCTGCGGCACTCCGCCGAGCTGGCCCGGAGCCTGCGCCGCGAGGGCATCCGATAGCCCCCGTGGCCGGGCGGTGCGGGGCCGGCCTCCCGGTGCGGCCCCCGGCCGGGCAGGGGGCCGCACACCCGCCTCAGCGGGTGAAGGTGACGATCTGCGCCGTACCTGCCGGAACGACGACGGTCGAGGCATGGAGGTCGACCGGCACGGCCGCCGTCACCGGCCTGCCCGAGGGCCTCCCGGAGGCCGTGACACCCCTGCCGCCCAGGGTGATCCGGCCGGCATCCAGCGAGGCCAGCCCTTCCGGTGCGGAGCTGCGCAGCGTCGTCTGCCGTCCCTTGCGGTACTCCGCGGGGAGGGAAAGGGTGACGCGGTCGTCGGTGCTGCCCGCTGCCGCCGGGTCCTGGACGTTGACGAGCACCACGGTCAGTGTGCCGTCGCGGCTCTCGACCCCGTACGCCCTGACCCTGGCCAGGTCGGAGTCGGCGAGCCCCAGATCGACGAAGCGGCCCTGCGGCACCTGGCTGAAGGCCCACAGCCCGTAGTAGAGCGGGGCTGCGGACAGCTGGTGTGCGTCCAGCCGGGCCTGGTCGGCGGCGCAGAAGGCGCCGTAGTAGCGGTAGGAGATCGGGTAGTCGGCCGAGGTGCGGGCCTTGAAGTCGCCGCAGACCGCCGCGGTGTTGGTGTGGAACTCCACGCGGTCGATCCCGTTCTGCGCGGTCTGCAGCAGATAGTCCAGTGACCACAGCGCGGTGGCGTAGGAGTCGCTCACACCCGGCTGACCGCTGCACGAAGCGCTGTTGGACTCGTTGACGGTCATCGGTATCCGGCCGCCGAACTCCTCACCGACGGCCCTGATGCCCTCCAGCTTGGTGCGGGTCCGGAGGTAGGTGTCGGACGACATCAGCTGAGGGACGGTCATGGTCGAGGTGCCGCAGTGGCTGCCCGGGTAGAAGTGGGAGGACAGCTCGGACAGGACGTCCTGCGGCTGCACGGAGGTGTCGGACAGCGCCGCCGAAGCCACCTCGCCCAGGCGGGTGTTGGTGGACGCGGTGTTGGCCGACGGCCCGGCCACCTTGATCACGGCATGGGGGACGGCCGCCCTGATCGCGGCCTGGTAGCTCTTCATGGTGTCCCACATCTCCGCACCGGTGAGCGTGGTGACATTGTCGAACTCATTGCCGATCTCCACGGAGAGCAGGTCGTCCCCGAGGGTGTCCCGGGCGGCCTTCACCTCGGCGACGACCTGGTCCAGCGTCACCTGCGGGGCGGGGTCCTTCGTCGGGTCCTTCAGCTTCGCCGGGCCGATCACCGCCTTCAGCGGAAGGCCCAGCGTGGCCTTCCAGCCGGTGGCGTGCAGCAGCTTCCTGAGCGCGTCCAGGTCCGCCTGGTCGACGGTGCCGCCGATGGCCTCCTTGGGAGCGGGCGCATCGGCCCAGCTGCCGAAGGCCGGCCAGACCAGGTCCATGGAGTATCCGCCGAGCCGCAGCACCCCGTGCGACCCGAGGGTCCTCATCCGCTGCGCCATCAGGTCCGTGGTGAGGAAGCCATGGGCGAAGTCGGCCGACTCCACGGAGAAGCCCTGGTGGCCTTCGGTGAGCGGGGCGCCGGTGGCGCGGGACGGCACAGCCAGGGCGATGGCGGTGGCGGAGGGCCCGGGTTCGTCCGCGGTCTGCGCCACGGCAGTGCCCGCGGGCAGGACAGCGCCCGCGGACAGGGCGACCGCCAGCAGCGACCTGGCCCATCTGCCGTCGGCTGCCCGCCTCGGCCCGGGCCGCTGTTGCTCGTTCATCCGTGGACTCTCCTCAGGGGTGCTTGCGGAAGCGAAGTTGGTAACACAGGCATGACATGGGAAGTCGTGCGGTGGGCCGCACCTCGCCCGTCCAAGCCCGGTGACACCCCTCGCCAACGGGAAGGCGGGCCGGGGGGCACCCTCCACACCGCAGCCGACGCGGCAGCCGGCCGGCCCATCCCCGCCGCGCACTTCGATCGATCACGAATGACTGTCCACGGACGTGAACAGTATGCATACTGGCGAACCCTTTGCAGGACCCTAGACGTGCCCCGGAGGGGGGTCAACCCCCGTGCGGGAGCTGTACAAAGGGGACCGACAGGACCCGCCGACTCCTGGCAGGGCGGTCACGGCCGCGGCCGCACGAGGTGTCCCCGGGATCTCTGTCCAGGCCATGTCCGCGGTCGGGTGGCTACCATGAGGGAAATGACCCGGCGCGACCTGGGGTCTTGAGGAGGCGGCTGTGGACATGGGCGAGCGGGTGGCCGGTCCGATGCTCACGCCCGGCGGAGAGCCGGCGGGCGACTGCGCCTCCGTCCCCGAACGGCGTCCCCCGCGGAGCGCGGTGCGGCGCGGCACGAGAACATCGCGCGCCGGACGCACGGAACGAAGCCATGGCAGGCCGGTCTAGGGTCGCGCCCCCGCTCGGCGCGCCGTCGGGTCCCCAGGTTCCGGTGGACACCGGCGGTGGGCACCGGCGTGCCGCTCTCGCCGGAATGTTCGGCAGCGCACCGGCGATCTTCGCCGTCCTGGACGGCCCCGACCATGTCCTGGCGCAGGCGAACCGGGCTCTCTTCCGCACCCTCGGCGTGGCAAGCGGCCGCGGACTGCTCGGACGGCCCCTGCGGGAGACCATGCCCGAACTCGTCCACCAGGGGATGCCTGCCCTGCTCGACCAGGTGTACCGCACTGGCAGCCCCTTTGTGGCCCGCGGCGCCCATGTACTCCTCGGACGGGCCGGGACGGCACACGACGGATACTTCGACTTCACTCTCGAACCGCACCGCAACCGCCTCGGTGAGATCACCGGCGTGGTGTGCACCGCGGTGGATGTGACCAGGGAGCGCCGCGCACGCAAGCTCGCCGCCGAGCAGCACGCCCTGCTGGAGCAGATCGCCCGCAATGTGCCCCTGGGCGAGGTGCTGGAGGGCATGTGCCGCGCGATCGAGAAGCTCTCACCGAAGGTGCTGGTCTCCGTCCTCCTCCTGGACGAGACCGGGCGGGTGCTGCGCCACGGCGCCGGCCCCAGCCTGCCCGACTTCTACAACCAGGCCATCGACGGGTCGGAGATCGGCCCCAGGGTGGGCTCCTGCGGCACCGCCGCCTACCGCCGGGAAAGTGTCATCGTCACCGACATCGCCCATGACGACCTGTGGGCCGACTTCCGGGATCTGGCCCGGGAGGCCGGACTGGGCTCCTGCTGGTCCAACCCGATCATGTCGTCGACCGGGGAGCTGCTGGGCACCTTCGCCTTCTACCACCGCACCCCCCGGACCCCTCGCGAGGAGGACCTGGACCTCTGTGCGGTCTTCGCGAGGACCGCCGCCCTCGCGATCGAACGGGACCGCGCCGAGGCCGCCCGGCGGGCGGCCCACTCCCGCGAGCAGGCCGCCGCCGCCGACCTGGCCTTTGTCCTGGAGACCAGCACCGCGGTCAGCCGGGAACCGCGCTACCCGGAGAACCTGCAGCGCCTCGCCCGGCTTGCGGTGCCGGCCCTCGCCCCGGTCTGCGTCATCGACGTCCTCGCGGACGGGCACATCAGCCGGGTGGCCGTCGCCGTCTCGGGCGACCTGCCCGAGGGGTCCGAGGGCCTCCTGGCCGGATGCACACCCGACCTGCGGGCTGACAGCCCCGTCAGCCGGGTGCTGACCGGCGGCACCCGTGAGATCGCCCACGGCTCCCGGCTGAGCCCGCTGCCGGAGCTCGGCATCGCCGTCCCCTCCTACGTCTGCCTGCCCCTCACCGCACGCGGCCGCACCTTCGGGACGCTGACCCTGGTCGCCACCACGGACAAGCCCCTGGACTCGCGCGCCGTCGACCTGGCGGAGGAGCTGGCCCGCACCGCCGCGGCCGGTGCCGACATCACCCGGCAGTATGCGCACCGCGCCCAGCTGGCCCGCGATCTGCAGTCCGGACTGCTGCTGTCGGCGCTGCCGGACGTGCCCGGCGCACATCTCTCCGCCTGCTACCGGCCCGCGGGCGAAGGACTGGACATCGGCGGGGACTTCTACGACGTCTTCCCGCTGCCGGCCCAGCGCTGGGGACTGGTCATCGGGGACGTCTGCGGTCGCGGCGCCCGAGCGGCCACCACCACCGCCCTGGTCCGCCACACCGCCCGTGCGGTCGCGCCGCTGCTGTCCGACCCGGTCGCGGTGGTGCGGGCGATCAACACCGCGCTGCTCACCCAGTCGGACAGCGAGGAGGAACGGTTCGTCACCCTGGTGTACGCCACCCTCCGGCCCGCCCCCTGCGGGCTCACCGTCTGCCTGGTGCGGGCCGGGCATCCGACGCCCCTGCTGCGTCATGGCGACGGCACCATCACGGCGTCCCTGGTACCCGGCCAGCTGCTCGGGGTGTCACCGGACCCCTTCCACAGCCCCGAGACGGTCGATCTGCACAGCGGTGAGGCGCTGGTGCTGGTCACCGACGGCATCCTGGAAGCCCGTGACCGTGGCGGGGACTTCTTCGGCGAGGACCGCCTCACCGAGGCCGTCCGGTCCAGCGGAGCCGGCGCCCTGGCCCAGCCCACCCTCGACGCCATCACCGACGCCGTGGACGCCTTCAGCCACGGCGTCACCGACGACGACCAGGCGGCGGTGGTCCTCACGGTCCGCTGAACGCTGCCTTCGACATCGCGACCGCCACCGACACCGGTGCCGGTGCCGGTGCCGCCGTCGGCCCCGCCCGGCCGCCTCCGTCCGGCGCCAGGACCCGTGCGGAGTACCGTGGAATGAGCGGGGGCGTCCGCCGAGGACGGCCCGCGCGGGCGGGCGGCGCCCTCGGTGCGACCGCGCCGGACGGGCCGGGCGGTCCCGGTGGGGACCCCACCCGTGACCGGCGGCATCCCCCTCGCCACCGGCCGCGTCGCCGCCGGTCCCGGCACCTCCCGGTGCCCGGGCGGGACAGGATGTGCCTCGCCGCAGACGGGGCTGGAAGGCCGTATGGACGAAGACCAGAGTCCGGTCGGGGCGGTCGGCCGGGTGACCGTCCCCATTCCCCAGGACGGACCGGGCGAGGTGCTGATACCCGTCCGGGGCGGCACCGAGGCGTTCGCGGCCTGGTCACACCGACCGGTTGCCAAGAACGCCCTGGTCATCGTGGTGGACCGGACGTCGGCCCGCTCGGTGATCGTGGAACTCTTCCCCTCTCCCTAGGCCCGGCGGAGCGAAAGGAGCCACCCGTGTTGTTCTGGCATGTTCCCGCCCCCAACGAGGCGATGCTGATCTCCGGCTCCAAACGGCAGGCGCAGGACACCCAGTTCCGGATCGTCACCGGCCACGGCAGTTTCGTCCTGCCCGTGAAGCAGAAGGCCCGGATGCTGTCCCTGGCGCTGCGCGAGGCGGAGATCACCGAGGACTGCGTGACCCAGCAGGGCATCCGCCTCAATGTGCGTGCGGTCGCCGTGTTCAAGGTCGGCGACGACACGGTGTCCATTGCCAACGCGGCCCGCCGCTTCCTGTCGGAGCAGAGCCGCATGGAGGAGCTGGTTGGGCGTATCTTCGCAGGCCACCTGCGGTCCATCATCGGCGGCCTGACGGTGGAGCAGATCATCCGGGAGCGCGACCGGGTGGCCCAGGAGGTCAAGGAGGGCAGCCACAGCGAGATGGAGAAGCTGGGCATCGTGGTGGACGCCCTGCAGATCCAGGAGATCGAGGACACCTCCGGCTACATCACCAACCTGGCGGCCCCGCATGTCGCGGCCGTCGCCAGCCAGGCCCGGATCGCGCAGGCCAAGGCCGACCAGGAGGCGACCGAGCGCGAGCAGCAGGCCGCCGCGCTCAAGGCCGCGTACGAGCGGGACACCGCCATCAAACGCGCCGGCTTCCTCGCCGAGACCGAGCAGTCCAACGCCCAGGCCGCCCAGGCGGGCCCGCTCGCCGAAGCCCGGGCCTCCCAGGAGGTCATCGAGGAGCAGACCGCGCTGGCCGAGCGGCGGGCAGCGCTCGCCGCACAGCAGCTGGAGGCGCAGATCCGCCGTCCGGCCGATGCCGAGGCCTACCGGCAGCGCACCCTCGCCGAGGCACGGCGCGACCAGGTCAAGTTCGAGGCGGACGGCAGCGCCTACGCCGAACGGGCGCTCGCCCAGGCCCAGGCGGAGGCCAACACGGCCCGCGCAGCCTCACTGCGCGACGGCAACCAGGAGCTCATCGCGGCCAACCGGATCGTGGAGAATCTGCCCGCCCTCGCCGATGCCGCCGCGCGCGGCATCTCGGGGTCCTCGCTGACCGTGCTCAACGGCGCGGACGGGGTCAATGAACTGGCCACCGGCATCATCGGCCAGGGCCTCGCCATCCTGGAGGCGCTCAAACAGCCCCCCGCCCCGGCGAACCTCAACGGGGGCGCCCGCTCTCAGCCGCAGGTACCGCGCGGCGCAAGCCAGGTCTGAGCACGCACACCCGTGAGCCCCGGCGAGTCCCGGGGCTCACGGCTGGTCCGCGGAGCGCGGACGGGCATCACTGTCGGCCGCAGGCTCGGCAACGGCCGCGGCCAGCTGGGTGCAGGCCCGTCGGATCTCCGCATAGGCCCGGTTGCGTTCGGTGACGACCGCGGAGAGCAGCAGCGCGGTCAGGGCGATCGACCCGTTGAACGCCTGAAGGGTGACCATGTCCAGGAACAGGCTGTGCCAGCCGAAGCGGCCGTGCCGCTGCACCGCCAGGACGACCGTGATGCTGGACGCCAGCAGCACACAGGGCACCGCCCCCGCCAGCTGGAACCGGACCGCGGCCCAGACCAGGAAGGGGAAGGTCAGAAAGAGCATGCCGCTCGGACTGGTCGCCGCGACCAGCGCGACCAGCACGGTCGCCGTCAGCAGCCCCACCAGCTCCACCCATCGACGCACCCCCACCCCGCGGAGCGACCGAAACCGGGGAAGGAGCAGAAAGGCCGGGGCGAAGACCAGGACGCCCATCGCATCGCCCGTCCACCACACCGCCCAGGTGGGCCAGAACTCATTCCCGGGCACCGCCCCGGCCGCCATCAGGGCGACGCTGCCCACGGTCGCACTGATCACCATGCCGCCGAGGGCTCCGATGAAGACCAGCTTGAGGACGTCCCGCAGATGCCCCAGTTCGGGACTGAACCCGGTGCGCGTCAGCACCAGGCAGGCGCACACCGGAGCCAGGGTGTTGCCCACCGCGATCGCCAGGACGGCGGGCGGCGAGGGGCCGAGCGGCAGATTGACCAGGAACGCCGCCAGGGTGATCCCCGGCCACAGGCGCAGGCCGAACAGCAGCAGCGCCGCAACGGCGAGGCCGGTCGGGGGCCAGTACGGCGTCACCTGGTTCTCGACGATGTGCAGCACCAGTCCCGCTCTGGCGCAGCCGTAGTAGGCGCCGGCCAGCGCGAGGATCCCGAGCAGCACCAGGCCCTGGTGGCGGAGCCCCTCATGGCGCGGCATGCCGGCCCGGCCCGGGAGGCGCTTGGGGTGTTCGGCCGTGCACGGTTCCTCCTCCACAGCAGTGCCGCCGCAGGTCCCCGGCGGCGGTCATGCAGGCGCGGACGACCAACGGCGGCGGACGACCAGGACCGCGGCATCATCGGTGTGGCCGGTGAGATCAGCGACCTTGATCACCCGGGAGGCCATGGTCTCGGGGTCGGCGTCCAGGTCCGAGGTCACCACCTGCCGAACGCGCTCCAACCCCTCGTCCAGGGAGAAGTGCGGCCCCTCCACCACCCCGTCGGTGAGCAGGACCAGGACGGCCTCCTCCGAGGTACCCATATGGCGGCGGATCACGGGGTACTGCGCGCCGTGCAGGATGCCGAGCGGCGGCCCGCAGGCGCCCAGCAGGGTCCCCGAGCTGCCGTCCCGGGTGGCCCAGACGGTCGGGACATGCCCGGCCCGGGAGCCCGACAGCGAACCGTCCGGTGTCCCGACCCGGAGCAGTGTGCAGGTCGCGAAGAGGCCGCAGCCCAGCGCGATCAGCAGGTCATTGGCCCCGGACAGCACCTCGCCGGGGTTCCCGCTGATGCCCGCGACCGCGCGCAGCGCTGCACGGACCTGTCCCATGACCGCGACCGCGTCGACGTCATGGCCCTGCACATCACCGATCACCACCCCGATCGAGCCGTCCGCCATGGGGAAGACGTCGTACCAGTCGCCGCCCACCTCCAGCCCGTTGCGCGCGGGGACATAGCGGGCGGCGAACTGCAGGCCCGGCAGGTCCGGCAGCTCGGGCGGGAGCATGTGCCGCTGCAGGGCCACGGCCAGGTCGACCCTTGCCCGCTGCAGTTTGATCCGCTCAAGTGCCTGGTCGACCAGACTGCCGAGAGTGAGCAGGGTCTCCTCGGCATTGTCCGGCGCACTGGGACGGCGTCGAGTCATGACCCCTCCAGGGGTCGCGGTGCGTACTGGATACCAGCGTAGTTGCCTGTCCGTCGGTCGTCCTGGGAGTGCTGTCCCGGTGCTGCGGTCCGGCGACGGCCGGGTCACCCTCCGGAATCGAGTTTCAGCACGGGCCGTTCCAGTTCGAACCAGACCGCCAGGTCCAGGGCCCGCTCCAGACCGGCGCGCTCCTCGGTGCTGACCAGGTGCTCATCGCGGTCCGCGATCGACTGCAGCCGGTCGCGGTCGAGCAGGTCCAGGGCGGGACTGCGGCCGGCCGCGAGCAGTTCCCTGATCTGCGTCTGGAGCTCCCCGGCGTAGTCGGGGTCCTGGGTGGAGGGGTACGGGCTCTTCACCCGCTGGAGGACGGAGGTCGGCAGCAGGTCCCGTACGGCCTGCCGCAGCAGGCTCTTCTCCCGGCCGTCGAAGGTCTTCGCCGCCCATGAGGTGTTGAAGACGTACTCCACCAGGCGGTGGTCGCAGAAGGGGACCCTGACCTCCAGCCCGGTGGCCATGCTCATCCGGTCCTTGCGGTCGAGCAGGATCCGGACGAAGCCGGTGAGGTGCAGATGGCAGACCTCGCGCATCCGGCGCTCCAGCGGGTCGTCCTGCCCGTCCAGGCGGGGCACCCTGGCAAGGGCCTCCTGGTAGCGCCGGTCGAGGTAGCCGGGTACGTCCAGCAGCTGGGTCAGCCCGGGGTCCAGCACCGCGGTGCCGCTCATGCCCTGCCGCAGCACGCTGGTCATCCAGGGGAAGGTTCCCGCGTCCCGTGCGGCGGGGTCGTGGAACCAGGGGTAGCCGCCGAACACCTCGTCCGCCGACTCGCCGGACAGTGCCACGGTGGAGTGCTCGCGGATCGCCCGGAAGAGCAGCAGCAGCGACTGGTCCATGTCGCCGAGGCCCAGCGGCAGATCCCTGGCCTTCACGGCGGCTGCCCGCACGGCAGGGTCGGCCAGCTCCTTGGCGTCCAGCACGATGTCCCGGTGGTCGGTTTCGGCATGGCGCGCCACGTCGTGGACGAACGGGGTGTCCGGGGTGGCCCGCAGCTCGTCCCGGACGAAGTGCTCGGTCTGGCCGACGAAGTCCACCGAGAAGCTGCGTACGGTCTCCCTGCCCCGGAGCTGCCGGGCCGCGAGTGCGGTGACCGCGCTGGAGTCCAGGCCCCCGGAGAGCAGGATGCAACGCGGCACGTCCGAGACCAGCTGCCGGCAGATGATGTCCTCCAGGAGCTCCCGCACCCGGGCGACCGTGTCCTCCAGGCTGTCGGTGTGCTCGACGGCCCGCAGCTGCCAGTAGGTGCGGGTGTGCATCCCGGCGCGGTCGAAGGCCGCCACGGTGCCGGGCTCGACCTCGTGCATACCGGACCAGACGGCGTGTCCCGGGGTCTTGGCCATGGAGAACAGCTCGCGCAGCCCTTCCAGGTCCACCTCGCGGGGTGTCCCGGGGTTCGCCAGGATCGCCTTGGGTTCGGAGCCGAACAGCACCCCGTCCTCGGTGGGGAAGTAGTAGAGCGGTTTGACGCCCATGCGGTCGCGGATCAGCACCAGCTGCTCGGTCCGGCCGTCCCAGACGGCGAAGGCGTACATGCCGTTGAGCCGCTCGGGCAGCTGGTCGCCCCACTCCAGGTAGCCGCGCAGCACCACCTCGGTGTCACTGTCGGTACGGAAGCTGTGACCCCGGCGGCGCAGCTCGTCGCGGAGTTCGACGTAGTTGTAGACCTCGCCGGAGTAGACGAGCACCACCTCGCCGTCGGGGGTGCGTTCGGTCATGGGCTGGGTGCCGCCGGGCAGGTCGATGATCGCCAGACGGCGGTGCCCCATGGCGGCATGGCTGTCCAGCCAGAGCCCCTCCGCGTCCGGCCCGCGACAGGCCATGGTGGCGGTCATCGCCTGGGCGGTGGCACGCTCCTGCCGCAGGTCGCGTCGGTAGGACACCCAGCCGGCTATACCGCACATCGATGACACCCCTGACCGTCTCGCCCGGAACCTCTCGAATCAACCTAACTCCGGGCATACCCGATCAAAAGTTGCCGACCCCGAGGAGTGAGGCCCGGGCGTCCCCGCCGTCCGCCCGTCCCGGCGGGGGCGAGCCTCCGCCGGGCGGCCGGTCGCCCGGGCCCTGCGGCAGGCCACGGCCTCGGGGGCGCTGCGCTTCCCCGGCGGTCCGGACGCCCGAGAGGCCCGCTTCCCGCAGCGGACCCGGCACCGCCGCCCACTGGGCCGACCGGGGTACGCCGGATCCCGCGCCCCACGCGGGAACACGGGATCCGGCCGGGAACGGGCGCCGTCGGCGGTGCGGTCAGCGGGGGGCCACGGTGGCGGTCATCTCCCACATGAGCACCTCGGCGCCGTCCGGCCCGGCGGTCATCCGGCGGCCGTCGGACCGGCTGATGCGGGCCGCGTCCCCCTGCGCCAGCAGGCCGGCGCCCTCCAGGTCCACCTGGCCCCGGGCGACGTAGAGATGGACGAAGGGGGCGGTGGCCACCTCGAGGGTCTCACCGGGGCGCACCCGCGCGACATGCAGGGCGGCGTGCTTCTGGCGGATGCCGATGGCGCGCTGCGCCGCATGCTTGGGCATGCCCGAGGCAAGGGTGGTCCAGCCGCCGCGGTCGAGCTCGCCGTTGATGTCCAGCTGCTCGTAGCCGGGGCGGATGCCCGCCTCGTCGGGGATGGTCCACATCTGGATGAACCGCACGGGGACCTGGTGCTCGGGGTCTCCGGTGAGGGTCCAGGAGTCGTTCTTCTCGCTGTGCAGGATGCCCGCGCCGGCGCTCATCCGCTGGGCGAGGCCGGGGTAGATCACTCCGTTGTGCCCCGTGGAGTCCTGGTGGACCAGGCTGCCCTCCAGCACCCAGGTGATGATCTCCATGTCGCGGTGCGGGTGCGTCTCGAATCCGGTGCCGGGCGCGACGACATCGTCGTTGGACACCAGGAGCAGCCCGAAGTGGGTGTTGTCGGGGTCCCAGTGCCGCGCGAAGGAGAACGAGTGGTGCGAGTCCAGCCAGCCGGCGCGGGTGTGGAAGCGCCCGCCCGCGCGGCGGACGTCGACGAGGGAGGACAAGGCGTCTCCTGACGGTCGGGGGGCCGTTCATCCCGTGGCCCCGCGGAAACTAGTTGAAGCTTATACAACTTTGCCGGTCGATTCATTCCCGGGCGGCACGGACGGCGCGGGGCCGGCGGCGGAGGGCGGGGCCGGCGGCGGCGCAGGGCCGGCGGCGGAGGGCGGGGTTGCGGCCCGCCGAGCGGCCGGGACGCACCGTGAGCATTCGACTCCGGAAAGGAGATGTATCGGGAAAGTACGGCCGCCGTACGGAAATTGTGCCGCTCCTTTCTAGGTTCCGCGGTGTCCCCTTTGGACGCACCGAGAAGGGAAGTTCGAGATGATCAACAAGATCGGATCGCTGGGCGACAAGCTGCTGTCGGTCCTCGTCCCGAAGCACTCCGCCCAGGCTGCCTGCCCCTGCTGGCTGGAGGGCAACAGCTGCCTGGTCCGCAAGTGCTGCAGCTGGGGTGCTTCCTGCGGCACCGGCAGCACCTGCGGTTCCTGGATCGTCAACTGCTGATCCGCCGCATATGACTGCGCTCGTGTGGACGGCCGGTCTCGCGCTGGCAGCCGGGGCCGTCCTGACGATGCTTCGGCGGAGCCTCGCCGTCGTCGTGGTCTCCGGACTCAGCATGGAGCCGGCCTTCCACGCGGGTGACCGGCTGCTGGTCCGCCGGACCCGGCTGTCACGGGTCCGGATCGGTGATGTGGTCGTCTTCGAGACCCCCGACTGGCTCGGCACCGGACAACCGCTGCCGCCCGAGCGGCGCTGGATGGTCAAGCGTGCCGCAGCCCTGCCCGGTGACCCGGTGCCCGAGTCGGTCGCCGCAGCGGTGGCCGAACCCCGGGTCGGCGCCGACCAGTTGATCGCCCTCGGCGACAACCCGGCGGCCAGCTTCGACTCCCGGCAGTGCGGATTCATCCCGGCGGGCAGCCTGCTCGGGGTCGTGCTCCGCCGTATGCAGTAGCAAGTGGACGAGGAGGAGTTCCATGGACTACGTCGCCGTCGGCTGCCGCAGTCTGCTGGCCCTGGTGTTCCTGGCCTCCGCCGTCGGCAAGCTCCGCGGCAGGGCCGCGTACGCCGGGTTCCTGGCCGCCACCCGCAGGCTGGCACCGCGGTGGGCGCCCGTGTCCGGCACGGCGGCCGCCGTGGTGGGCGCGGAAGCCGCCGCGGTCCTGCTGGTCGCCGTACCCGTGACCGCCGCGGTGGGCTGCGGACTGGCGGTCGCCCTGCTGGGCGGCTTCACCCTCGCCGTCCTGGCCGCGCTGCGGCGTGACGAGAGGGCCCCCTGCGCCTGCTTCGGCACCTCACGCCGGGAACTCGGCTACGGCCAGGTCGTCCGCAACCTGTTGCTGCTGACCGCTGCCGCGCTGGGCCTGGCGGCCTCCGCAGGCCGAGAGGTGCCCGGTGACCCGGCAGGTGTGCTGACGGCCGTCGCGGTCGGCGCGGTGGCGGCGGCGCTCGCCTCCTTCGCCGACGACTTCATCGACCTGTTCCGCCCGATCGCCTGACCGTCCGTCGCCATCGCCCGGCCGTCCCGTCGCCCGGCCGTCCCGTCGCCACCGCCCGACCGTCCCGTCGCCCGACCTGGAGAGCACCATGCCGTACCTCGTCACACTCGTCGTCCTGCTGACCGTGCTCGGCCTGGTCAACCTCACACTGACCGTGGGAGTGATCCGGCGGCTGCGCGAGCACACCGACAAGCTCGCCGCCCAGGCCGATGCGGCGGCCGGCCGCAAGGCGGTCCTCGCCGAGGGCGAGTCCGCCGCGCCGTTCCGGACGCTGTCCACCGACGGATCGGATGTCTCCCGGGACCTGATCACCGAGCCGACCCTGATCGGTGCCTTCTCCCCCGGCTGCGAGGCCTGCCACGAGGCGCTGCCCGACTTTGTCGCGATGGCCCGGCGCTTCCCCGGGGGTCCGAGCGGGTCCTCGCGGTGGTCGTCGACGAGAAGGGCGAGTCGGGGCCGCAGCGCGAGCAACTGGAGCCGGTGGCCCGGGTGGTGGTCGAGGAGCTGGGCGGCGCATTGAGTTCCGCGCTGAAGATCCAGGCCTTCCCGGTCTTCGCCCTGATGGGGGCCGACGGCCTGATCATGGCCAGCGGACTGCGGCTGGACCAGGTCGTCACCTCCGCCCACGCCCACGCCTAGGCCGGCACCGTGTCACCGCAGTCGGGCCGGGCCAGGGCGACTCCGGCCGCCCTGGCCGCCGCGGTCTCCCTCGCCTGGCGGGCGGGCCGCCGGCACACCCTGGTGTACAGCGCGCTGGTGCTGGTCGAGGCCGCCGTGCCCGTGGCCGCGGCCTGGCTGACCAGGACCGCCCTCGATGTGATCGTGGACCGCTCGTCCGACCGGGCGGTGCTGGTCGCGGTCGCCGCGGGCCTGGCCGCCACCGGGGTGTGCTCCAGCGTGCTCCCCCACCTCTCCCGGTACTTCCGCCAGGAGCTGGAGCGCCGCACCGGGCGGCTCGCCCAGGACCGGCTCTTCGCCGCCGTGGAGGGCTTCACCGGCCTGGCCCGCTTCGAGGACCCGCAGTTCCTGGACCGCATGGGCCTGGCCTACCAGTCCGGGGGCAGCACACCGAGCGCCGTGGTCGCCGGCGCGCTGTCGATCGGCCGGGGTCTGATCACGGTGCTGGGATTCCTCGGCACACTGCTGCTGGTCAACGGGCTGCTGGCGGTCGCGGTCCTGGTCGCGGCCCTACCCGCGCTGGTCGCGGAGCTACGGCTGTCCAGGCAGCGCGCCGGCATGCTCTGGCGGATCGGCCCGGCGGAGCGGCGGGAGCTGTTCTACCGTCAGCTGCTGACCAGTGTGAGAGCCGCCAAGGAGCTGCGGCTCTTCGGCGCGGGGCGCCACTTCCGCGAGCGGATGACCGCGGAGCGCCGTGCCACCGACGCCGAACGGCGCGCCCTGGACCGCCGGGAGCTCGGCACCGAGAGCGGACTCGGGCTGCTGTCCGCCGTGATCGCCGGGGCCGGCCTGGTCTGGGCGGTCCTCTCCGCGCACGACGGGCACCTCACCGCCGGTGACGTCGTCCTGCTGGCCACCTCCCTGGTGGGCGTGCAGGCCGCGATCGCGGGCCTGGTGAATGAGGTGACGGCGGCCACCAGCACCTGCTGACCTTCGACCACTACCTCGCGGTGACCGGCGCCGGGCCCGACCTGCCGCTCGCCACCGAACCCGCCGCCGCGGAACCGCTGCGCCGCGGTGTGGAGTTCCGCGACGTCTGGTTCCGCTACTCCCCCGAGCACCCCTGGGCGCTGCGCGGCGTCAGCTTCACCGTCCCGTTCGGTGCCACCGTCGGGCTGGTGGGCCGCAACGGTGCCGGCAAGAGCACCGTGGTCAAGCTGCTGTGCCGGTTCTACGACCCCACCCGCGGAGCGATCCTCTGGGACGGCGTGGACCTGCGCGACCTCGACCCGGCCGAACTGCGCCGACGCATCGGCGCGGTCTTCCAGGACTACATGGAGTACGACCTGACCGCCGCGGAGAACATCGCCCTGGGCGATGTGGACCACCGGGGCGCCCCGACCACCGATGCCGGGCGGATCGAAGCGGCGGCACGCAGGGCCGGGGCACACGAGGCGGTCGCCGCGCTCCCGCAGGGCTACGGCACCATGCTGACCAGGATGTTCTTCGGGCCCGACGAGGGCGGGGACGCCGAGGCCGGGGTGGTGCTCTCGGGCGGGCAGTGGCAGCGGCTCGCGCTGGCCCGAGCGGTGCTGCGGGACGGGCACGATCTGCTGATCCTGGACGAGCCCAGCTCCGGCCTGGATGCCGAGGCCGAGCACGAGATCCACAGCAGCCTGCGCGCGCACCGGGCCGGCCGCACCAGTCTGCTGATCTCCCATCGCCTGGGGTCGATCCGGGAGGCCGACCTGCTGGTCGTCCTCGAGGAGGGACAGGTGGCCGAGCGGGGATCGCACGACGACCTGCTGCTGCTGGGCGGGATCTACCAGCGGCTCTTCGATCTGCAGGCCCAGGGCTACCAGGGTGCGGAGAACTGATGGCCGCAGCGGCGGCCGGCCGGGTGGCGCGGGTCCGGTCAGGGGCTTCCAGTGGTCAGTGGAGTCCGGTGGCCAGTGGAGTCCGGTGGCCAGTGACTCCTGTTGTTCAGTGGCGCCTGGTGTGCCGGGGCCCCCGGCAGCGGGGCCGCGCCCTTCGCCAGGCGATCACCGGTCCGTCCAGCCTGGGGTCGCGGCTCAGCATCATCCGGTGCAGCTCGGTGAGCCCGGGCCCCGGCTCGACGCCGAGGTGCAGGCCGAGCGCCTGTCTGGCCTCGGCATAGACGGTGAGCGCACCGGCCACATCGCCGGTGCCGTACAGCGCCACCATCAGATGCCCCCACAGGCGCTCCCTGGTCGGCCTGAGCGCCAGGGCGTCCCGCAGCCCGTCGATGACCTCGCTGAACCGCCCGAGCGCCAGTCTCGCCCGCGCGGACTCTTCCACCGCCAGATAACGCTGCTCCTCCAACGCGTCGAGCTGGGCCTCCAGGCCGATCGTCCGGGGGACGTTCTCGGCTGCGGCGCCCCGCCAGAGGTCCAGCGCGGCCGTGAAACAGCGCAGCGCCGGCTCGTGCTCGGACTGCGCCATGGCGGCGCGTCCCTGGCGCACCAGCTCCCGGAAGTCGAGGACGTCCAGCTCCCCGGGCTGGACGGTGAGCCGGTACCCGGGGGCGTGTGCACGCAGGCGGTCACCCCCGACGCTTCTGCGCAGCAGATTGGCGTAGCTGCGGACGTTGGCGAGTGCCGACTTGGGCGGGCTGTCCTCCCACAGGGCGGTGAACAGCCGGTCCACCGACACCGGCCGGTTCGGTTCCAGCAGCAGACAGGTGAGCAGCAGCCGCTGTTTGGCCGCGCCCACGGGCAGCGCCTCACCGTCGCGCCACACCTGCAATGGTCCGAGAATCCCGAACCTGAGATCCATTCATGTTCCCCCGTTCACATGCAGAGCCGGGAGCACGCGATGGGAGCGCTCCCACTGACATGACGTTTGACGCTACGCATGTGTCGATCATGTGTCAATGAGTGCGGAATTGCTGGCTCCAGACCGTCCGCGATCGGCCTCGGGAGACATCAACTTTTCTACCCTGCAAGGTAATTGACTGGCAATCAGCAAGATTTGCCAACAATCTCGACGCTGGTGTCGCCGCACCCCCCGGGAACCCGAGGGACCGGGGCCCTGGCCGGTCCCGTGTCCGGCGTTCCTGCGGCGCTCGTGCCGCGAAGAACAGGCAGGACCGCCGCACGCGAGCCCCACCGGGCACCGGCGCGACCGTGAAAGGGTGCCCCCATGAGCAGTTCGCTCCTCTATCGGCTGCAGGAACCACTGCCCGGCGCCGCCACCCCCCTCGCCAGGGCCCGCACCCTGCCGAGCAGCCACGGGAACCCCGAGCTGAGCCTCCCCTGACCGCAGCTCGGCCCGGTGGCCACCACCGGCCGGCTCGCCCACGCCATCGAGCACTTCCCGTACGTCCGGGTCGCGGCGGCCCGCGACCCGGTGGCGGAGGCCGCCCTGCTCGCCGGACTCGACCGGCGGGGCGTCGCCCGCCGGGTCGTCGAGGACGGCTACCGGCTGCTGCTGGAGGTGGATCTGCACCCCGGACTCGAACGCGCTGTGGCCGCTGCCCGAGGGATGTACGTCTCCCTCGGGGGCACCGCGCCCCTCGGCGACGAGGACACCGAGGAGGACGACTGCACCACCGAGACCACACTGGACGCCATGGTCTCCGGCCTCGGCCCGCCGACCCTGGACGTCCAGTGGGAGGGACCGTTGCAGGGCCTCCCCGACGCCAGGATGTGCGGGGTGCAGCTCTGCCTCAACAGCGAGTGGACCAGCCGGCATGCCGAGCCCTGCCCCGGCGCCTTCAACGTCCACCTCTCCATCGGCACCCGCCTCGCCGACCAGGCGGTCATGGACGAGTGGCTGCGCGACAGCGGTCTGCCGCTCGGAGCGGCGCAGCCCGGCTGGTGAGGCCGGGCCGCGACCGGCTCAGACCGGGCGGCGGTGAGCGGACCGGGACGGAAATGCGGTGCGTGGCACCGCGGCGCTCCGGCACACTCGAGCGGTCCGCCCAGGGAGGGGCCCACCATGCACATCCTGCTGTCCGGCATCGTCGGTTCCACCGCGTACGGCCTGGCCCACGAGGGCTCGGACATCGACCGCCTCGGTCTGTTCGCCGCGCCCACGGAGGAGTTGCACGGACTGCACCGCCCGGCGGAGTCCCAGGTGTCCACCCGTCCTGACCGGACGCTCCATGAGGCGGCCAAGTGGTGCCGGCTCGCCCTGTCCGGCAACCCCACCGTGATGGAACTGGTGTGGCTGCCCGACGAGCTCTACGAGGTACGGACACCGCTCGGGGACGAGCTGATAGGCCTGCGCGGCGCGCTGCTCTCCGCCCGCGGGGTGCGCAACGCCTATCTCGGCTATGCCACGCAGCAGTTCCGCAAGCTCCAAGCACGGGGCGACGGCACCTTCTCCAGCGAGACGCGCCGCCGCAGCGCCAAGCACGCCAGGCATCTGGTGCGGCTGACCGAGCAGGCGGTGGAGCTGCACCGGACCGGGCGGCTGACCATCCGGCTGGCCGATCCCGGGCGGATCCGGGAACTGGGCGAGCGCATGGTGGACGATCCGTCGGTGGGCGAGCGGATCATCGCACGGGCCGAGGCCGCACTGGACGGGCCCGGTGTGCTGCCCGGGTCACCGGACGAGGCCGCCGCGGATGCGTGGCTGCGCCGGGTGCGGGCGTTCCACTTCGGGCGGCAGGCGGTCGGGGCCTGACCCCGGCCGGCGACCCCGCGAGCGGCGCCGCACCGGGCCGGCGACGCAGTCGGCGTCGGCGGCCCGGGGCGGTGGCACCGCCGGGCGGTCACCGTGGGCAGCCCCGGGGACGGACGGAGTACCGCCCGATCCTGACGTATGATCAGATCGTCGCGGTGTCGATCACGAACCGGTAGCGCACATCGCTGGTGAGCACCCGGTCATAGGCTTCGTTGATCCGGTCGGCGCTGATCACCTCGACCTGCGCCCCGATGCCGTGCTCCGCGCAGAAGTCCAGCATCTGCTGCGTCTCCGGAATGCCGCCGATCATGGAGCCGGCCAGCGCCTTGTTCCCACCGATCAGCGAGAAGACCTGGACCGGGACGGGGTGCCCCGGGGCGCCGACCTGCACCATGGTGCCGCCGGCCTTCAGCAGGCGGAGGTAGGCGCCGAAGTCCAGGTCGGCGGAGACCGTGTTGAGGATCAGGTCGAAGGAGTTGGCGAGCTGCCCGAAGGTCTCGGGGTCCGCGGTCGCGTAGTAGTGGTCGGCGCCGAGCGCCAGCCCGTCGTCCTTCTTGCGCAGGGACTGGCTGAGCACGGTCACCTCCGCGCCCATCGCATGGGCGATCTGGACGGCCATGTGCCCGAGCCCGCCGAGACCGACGACGGCAACCTTCCTCCCCGGGCCCGCGCCCCAGCGGTTGAGCGGGGAGTAGGTGGTGATGCCCGCGCACAGCAGCGGGGCTGCGACATCCAGGCCGATGCCCTCGGGGATGCGCAGCACATAGCGCTCGTCTACCACGATCCTGGTGGAGTAGCCGCCGTAGGTGGGCTCGCCGTCGCGGCCGACCGAGTTGTAGGTGCCGGTGTTGCCGTTCGGTCCCGTGCAGAACTGCTCGGTCCCCGCAAGGCACTGCTCGCACTCACGGCAGGAGTCGACGAAGCAGCCGACACCCACCCGGTCGCCCACCTGATGGCGGGTCACCCCGGAGCCGACCGCGGAGACCGTGCCCGCGATCTCATGCCCGGGGACCATCGGGAACAGGGCGGGTCCCCACTCCTCGTGCACCTGGTGAATGTCGGAGTGGCAGATACCGGCGTAGGCGATGTCGATCAGCACATCGTGTTCACCCAGCTCACGGCGAGGAATCTCGGTCCGCTCCAGCGGTGCCTTGGGGGCCGGTGCGGCATAGGCGGGAACAGTGGTGACAGTCATGCCCACCATCCTGTGCGCAGGCCCGTCCCGGAGCCAGCTCCTTCCTGTGCGTACGCCTGCTGTTCGTACCACCGACAGAATCACCCTCATACTCGCCCCATGGACCAGCGCACCGCCCTGAGCGAGTTCCTCCGTTCCCGCCGCGCCCGGTTGCAGCCGGAGGACGTCGGGCTGCCGTACTTCGGCAGCCGGCGGCGTGTGCCGGGGCTGCGCCGGGAGGAGCTGGCCCAGCTCGCCGGAGTGAGCGTCGCCTACTACGTGCGGCTGGAGCAGGGGAACGCCCAGAATGTCTCCGCCACCGTGCTCAACGCGGTCGCCGAAGCCCTCCGGCTGGACCCCGCCGAGCGCGAGCACCTCAACCACCTGGCCAAGCCCCGCCCGCGCCGCCCGCGTACGACGGCCCGCCCGCAGCGGGTCCGTCCCGCACTCCAGCATCTGCTGGAGGCGATGGAGGGCATCCCCGCGTATGTGATCGGCCGGCGCAGCGATGTCATCGCCTGGAACCGGATGGCCGGTGCGCTCTTCGGGGACTTCTCGGCGATGCCGCCGGACCAGCGCAACATGGCATGGCTGATCTTCATGGACCAAGCCTCCCGGGAGCTTTACGACGACTGGGAGAGCAAGGCCCGCGACGTGGTGGCCGGGCTGCGGATGGACGCGGGGCGCTATCCGGACGATCCCCGGCTGGCCTCGCTGATCGGGGAGCTGTCCGTCAAGAGCGAGGAGTTCCGGTGCTGGTGGGCGGCGCACGATGTGCGGGGCCGCGGGCCGTGTGTGAAGCGGCTGCACCACCCCGTGGTGGGCCACCTCACGCTGGCGTACGAGACTCTGGTGCTGCCGATCGACCCGGACCAGCTGCTGGTGACCTATCACGCCGAGCCCGGTACCCCCTCCGCCGAGGGCCTGCGTCTGCTGGCGAGCTGGACCGCGGAGCAGGTCCCCGAGGGACCCGGGCCCGCCGAGCACGGCACCCTGCACGGCGGCGTGGCCTGAGCGGACCCGCGGGTGACGAGGGACCAGGCCGCCGCCGAGGTGCGGCCCGGCCGTGACACCGCGGGGCGTGGACGTCTTCGGGAAGCCCGGCCGGGGTGGCGGTGCCGGTCCGGCCTCCGTCCGGCTGGTGGCCGCACCGCCGGGGAGGGACGCCCTGCGGTCAGCCCAGCACCGCCGCCACGGTGGTCAGCACCGGTACCGCCAGGATCGTGGAGAGCAGGATCGACTCGCGGGCCAGCCGCACACCGGTCTGGTAGCGCGAGGCGTAGGTGAAGAGGTTCTGCGCGGCCGGAAGGGCGGAGGTCACCACGACGTCGAAGACGGCCGCCCGGCCCAACCGGAACAGGCCCGCGGCGAGCACCCAGGCGACCAGTGGCTGCGCAAAGGCCTTGAGGGAGGCGGAGAGCAGCACCGGCCAGCGGTCCGGGCCGCGCCCCGGCAGTGTGCTGCCGCACAGCGAGATGCCGAACGCCAGCAGTACCGCGGGCACGGACATGTCCCCGAGCAGGGTGATCGGCTCCAGGACCGGTCCGGGCAGCCGCCAGCCCGCCGCACTCACCACCACCCCGCTCAGCGAACCCAGCACCACGGGGTTGCGGAACGGGGTGAGCAGCCGGTGCATCGGCCGCCCCCGCGAGTCGGGCCGGGAGAGGTCGACCACGGTGAGCGCCAGCGGGGTGACGACCAACTGCTGGAAGAGCAGCACCGGGGCGACCAGGGTGGCGTCGCCGAGGACGTAGACCGCGATGGGGATGCCCAGATTGCCGGCGTTGACATAGCTGGAGCACAGCGCCCCGATGGTGGTGCGGCCCACGCTCCAGCGACGGGCCGCACCCACCGCCACGAACATCCCGGCGACCAGGAAGGTACTGAGCGCGGTCACCAGCAGGGGGGTCGAGAGGATCACCGTCAGGTCCGCCTGTGCGACGGTCCGGAACAGCAGCGCGGGTGTCGCCACCGTGAAGGCCAGCCGGGTCAGTACCTCGCGCGCACCCTCGCCCAGGGAGCCGCGCCACCCCAGCAGGTAACCGGTGGCGACGATACTGGCGATCACCGCGAACCCCGTGATCACTCCAGCCATGACCTGCACTCTCGGCGGTCCCGGGCGCCGGGGTCAAGGAGATCCCTGCGGAGGAGATCGACATCACCCGTGCCCGGCCCGGGGCGCTCAGCGGCCGACCGGGTCCACGACGGGGTTCACGACCGGGTCCAGCGGCCGATGAAGTCCCGGGGCCTACGGGCCGAAACCGGGCGGTCGGAGGCCCCCGTCCGGAGCGCCCGCAGCCGTCGGCCGCCCACCGCACCGGGCCGCACCCGCGGCGCCGTCCGCCGGGAGCGGCCACGGAGCGGATCTCCTGCCGCGCAACTAGGGTGCTGAGGAGGAGAGACCCCGGTGGCGAAGCGCCAGAAACGTCTGGACGGCTATGGACAGAGAGCTCGGCGGCGTCGGCGACCCTGCGGGCGGCCCACCGGCCGACCCGCTCGAGGGTATGCGGGCCGCCACCGCGATGCTGGACGCACAGGGCCATATCGTCGGCTGGAGTACCGCGGCGGAGCAGCTGGTGGCCCGCCCGGCCGCGGAGGTGCTGGGCCTTCCGGTGACCCGGCTGCTGGCCGGGGCGGGACGGGGCCGGATCGAGGCGGTGGTGGAGCAGCTGCTGGCAGCCGGGCAGCCGTGGCAGCGGGCCATGCTGATCCGCAGAGGGGACGGCCGTCTGCTCTCCGTGACGGCGCGGGCGTTCCCCTCGATCGGCCCGGAGGCGGCACCGAGCTGGGTGCTGCTGGCCGCTCCGGCGGCGGAGACCCGCCGCCGGGAGGAGGAGCAGGCGGTGCTGACGGCCCTGTTCACCGACGCGCCGGTGGGGCTGATGGTCTCCGACCCGGGACTGCGCTGCATCCGCCGCAATCCGGCGCTGGAGCGGATGACCGGTGTCCCCAACCGCGAGCGCATGGGCAGACGCATCCGCGACTCGCTGCCCGAGATGAACCCCACCGTGGTGGAGACGGCGATGCGGGAGGTGCTGGAGTCGGGCGCACCGCAGCTGGACATCGTCCAGCAGGGCCACACCCCGGCCTCCCCCGACCAGGAGGTCACCTGGTCGACCGGCCTCTTCCGGCTGCAGGACCCCCGCGGCGGGGTCATCGGGGTCTGCCATGTGGTCACGGACATCACCCAGCGCCGGCGGACCCTGGCGCGGGTGGACCTGATCAACGAGGCCAGTCTGCGGATCGGCACCACGCTGGATGTGACGCGCACCGCACAGGAGCTCGCCGAGGTGGCCGCGCCGGCGCTCGCCGACACGGTGACCGTCGACCTGCTGGACTCGGTGCTGAAGGGCGAGGAGCCGTCGCCGGGCCCGGTGGAAGAGGGCGTGGTGCTGCGTCGCTCCGGCTACCGCTCCGACTGGAAGGGGCCGTCGCGGGCGGTGTACCAGGTCGGTGAACTGACCCGGTTCTCCCCGTCCTCACCGCAGGCGAGCTGTATGGCGGACCTCCAGGCGCGGCTGGTCTCACTGACAGGTGAACCACAGGACTGGCTGTCGCACGAGCCCCGGCGCGCCAGGGCGCTTGCCGAGGCGGGCGTGCACTCGCTGATCGCCGTACCGCTGACCGCACGGGACGTGCTGATGGGGGTGGCCACCTTCTACCGGTGGCGCAAGCCGTATCCGTTCGACGACGAGGACCTCAGCCTCATGAATGAACTCGCCGCGCGTGCCTCGGTCTGCATCGACAACGCGCGGCGCTACACCTGGGAGCACCACGCCACCCTGGCGCTGCAACGCCGGATGCTGCCCAGTGCGTCGCCCGCGCTGACCGCTCTGGAGACCGCCGGCCGGTACCAGCCCGCCGGTGAGAAGTCCGAGGTGGGCGGCGACTGGCTGGATGTGATCCCGCTGTCCGGCGCCCGGGTCGCGCTGGTGGTGGGCGATGTCCCCGGACACGGCTTCCAGGCCGCCGCCACCATGGGGCGGCTGCGCACCGCGGTGCACACCCTGGCCGATCTCGACCTGGCTCCGGACGAGCTGCTCACCCATCTGGACGATCTGGTCGCCCGCCTCGTGGAGGATGACGAGGGCGTGTCCGCGAGTTCCGCCGATGGTCAGGTGACCGGTGCCACCTTCCTGTACGCGGTGTACGACCCCTCCGACCGGCGCTGCACGCTGGCCAGCGCAGGCCACTACCCGCCCGCGGTGGTGCACCCCGACGGCAACGTCAGCTTCCCCGATCTGCGGCCCGGTCCGCCGCTCGGTCTGGGCGGTGTGCCCTTCGAGACCACGGAACTGGAACTCCCCGACGGCAGCCTGCTGGCCCTCTACACCAACGGCCTGCTCCAGGCCAGGGACCCTGACATCGACATCGGGCTGGCGGAGCTGCGCCGCATCCTGGGACATCCGGAGCGCTCACTGGAGGAGATCTGTGACCAGGTGTTCTCGGCCATGCTGCCGTTCCGGCCGCCGGACGACGTCTCGCTGCTGATCGCCCGCACCCGGGCGCTCGGTCCGGACCAGGTCGCCTCCTGGGATCTGCCGTCCGATCCCGCCATGGTGCTGAACGCCAGGACGCTGGCCACCGACAAGATCGCCGACTGGGGCCTGGCCGACACCCTGTTCACGGCCGAGCTGGTGGTCAGTGAGCTGGTCACCAACGCGATCCGCTACGGCCGCCCGCCGATCCGGCTGCGGCTGATCCGTGATTCCGCGCTGATCTGCGAGGTCTCCGACGGCAGCAGCACCTCCCCGCATATGCGGCGGGCCCGTCCGGACGACGAGGGGGGCCGCGGCCTCTTCCTGATCGCCCAGCTGACGCAGCGCTGGGGGACCCGCTACTCGGCGACCGGCAAGACCATCTGGGCCGAGGTGCCGCTGTCCCCGCTCGGCTGAACCGGTCGGGTGTCACCACGACCGGACCGGCACTGCCCCCATCGGGCCTTGCGCTGTACCGAGGGGGACCGGCTCAGCGCTCCGCGTCGCCGTGCAGCAGCCGCTGCAGCAGCCGCTCGTCCTCGTCGGTCAGCTCGGAGACAAAGCGTGCCAGCACCGCCTGGCGGTCGGAGCCGCGCTCCAGCAGCGAGAACATCCGGCCCGCGGTGTCCGCGGCCTCGTCCCGCACCGGCTCGTAGGCATAGCCGCGGCCCTTGCGACGCCGGGTCAGCCGGCCCTTCGCATGCAGACGGGACAGGATGGTCAGCACCGTGGTGTAGGCCAGCTGCCCGGGCAGCCGCTCCCCCGCCTGGGCGGCGGTCAGGGGGCCCTCGGCCGCCCACAGCACCGTCATGACCTGGGCTTCCAACTCCCCCGCGGCCTTGCGGCCCGCCCTGCCCGGCTGCTGGTCGTGCCCGTCCGGCACCTCGCACCTCTTCCTGGTCCTCTCGGCCGCTGCGCCGGGGGGCGCCGCGTTCTCCCCGGGGGCGCACCCGTCCCGGGGCGGGGCTGCCGGGGAGACATCCAACGTACTACGCCCGGTAACGGGCCGTTCGCCATGGAGCCGCAGGATGCGGCAGGGGGTGGGATCCGGCCAGCTACTACACGTTGTAGAGTTTGGCACGCCCGGGCCCGGACTGCCCCCTCGCCCGCACCTCAGGCGTGCCCCGAGGCACCCCCCGGGCCCGGCCGAAGCTCCGGACCACAGCGTTTCCCCCCTCGCCACAGGAGGCTGCTCGGCCGTGTCGTACATAGCCAGTCCGGTGGATGCGGACGCCGCAGCCCACCACACCGGCCCGTCCGGGCAACCCGCTCCGGGCCGGGTGGTGGTCGTCTCCGCCAGTGTGGGGGCCGGCCACGACGGCGCCGCCGACCAGCTCGGCCGCCGCCTGACCGCCCTGGGCTGGCCGGTGGAGCGGTGGGACTTCCTGGACCTGCTCCCCGCCCGCACCGGGCAGCTGATGTGCGGCTCCTACCACCGGATGCTGGCCCTGGCGCCCTCGCTGTACCAGCGCATCCACGACACCACCGAGCGCGCCGGCCGGCCCGGCGCCCTGCAGAGGGCGCTGCTGGGCCGGGCACAGTCCCGGCTGCTGCGCCGGCTGCCCGCCGACACCCGTGCGGTGGTCTCCACCTATCCGCTGGCCGGCCAGGCCCTGGGCGCCCTGCGGCGCAGCGGACGGCTCTCCGTGCCGGTGATCACCTATCTGACCGACTTCTCCGTGCATCCGCTGTGGGTGGCGCCCGGTGTGGACGTCCATCTGGCCGCCCATGCGATACCCGCTGCGGAGGCGGCCGGCCACGGCGCAGCCGGGACGCTGGTCGCCGGACCGCTGGTCGACGAGCGCTTCACCCCCGCCGGCGCCGTCGAACGCCGGGCGGCACGCGCCCGATTCGGCCTGCCCGCCGACGAGCGGCTGGCGCTGCTGGTCGCCGGTTCCTGGGGCGTCGGCGAGGTCGCCCGGGTCGCCGCCGAGGTCCGCGACTCCGGTACCGCCCTGCCGGTCGTGGTGTGCGGCCGCAACGAGGCCCTGCGCCGGCGCCTGCTGGCGGCGGGCATCCGGCATGTGTACGGATGGGTGGCGGACATGCCGGGCCTGATGCACGCCGCCGACGTCCTGGTGCAGAACGCGGGCGGGCTCACCTCGCTGGAGGCCTTCGCCAGCGGGCTTCCGGTGGCCGGCTACCGCTGCCTCCCCGGTCACGGCCGGACCAACGCCGCCGCCCTGGACCGGGCCGGGCTGGCCGTGTGGATCCGCGACCCGGAGCGGTTGGCGGCGGTGCTCGCCGAGCTGATGGACGGACCGCGCGGCCGCGGCCAGCGCGCCGCGGGTCTGGCGCTGTTCGCCTCTCCGGGCGGCCCCGCCCACGCCGTCGTCCGCGCTGCGGTCTCGGCGTCGGTCTCGGCGGCACCATGGATCCCAGCACCGCGGGACGTCCAGGACCCCGCATACCGCACCGCGCCGCTCGGCACCCTCACCGACCTGGCCCAGGGAGGCCACCGATGACCCCGGTCACCCCGCATCGCACCGTCCTCGCCGCAGGAGCTGCGGCCGCCGCCGCGCTGGTTGTGCAGGCCGCCCCCGTCGTCTCCACCTTCGGGCCGCTGCGCAACCGGTTGATGCCCGGTCTGGCGGGTGTCGGGCGCCCCGACCACGTCGCGCTGACCTTCGACGACGGACCCGACCCGATCTCCACCCCGCGCTTCCTGTCCCTGCTGGAGAAGCGCGGGGTCCGGGCGACCTTCTTCATGCTCGGCTCGATGCTCACCCTCGTCCCGGAACTGGCCAGGGAGATCAGCGCCGCCGGTCACGAGATCGGCATCCACGGCTGGGCCCACCGCCCCCTGCTGCTGCGCAGCCCCCGCGCCACCTACCGCGACCTGGCCAGAGCGCGCGACGCCGTGGCCGAGACCACCGGAAAGGTGCCCCGGCTCTTCCGTCCCCCGTACGGCGTGATGAGCACGGCCGCGCATCTGTCCGCCCGGCAGCTGGGCCTCACGCCGGTGCTGTGGACCAGCTGGGGCGAGGACTGGACGAGCCGGGCCACCCCCCTCTCGGTGTACGGCACGGTCACCCGGGATCTGCACGGCGGCGGCACCGTCCTGCTGCACGACTCCGACTGCACCTCCGCACCGGCCGCCTGGCAGTCGGCGCTGGGGGCCCTCCCGGGCATCCTCGACCTGTGCGAGCAGCGGGGCTGGGAGGTCGGGCCGCTGCGCGAGCACGGCGTACCGACCCTGCCGGCACGGCCCTGACCTGCGCCTCTCAGGCACGCACGGCGGCCCGCCGGGGGGCGGGCGCCGGAGGCGGCCTCGCACGGCCGCGGGATCGGCGCACGCCTCCCGCACGGGCGGCAGCCGAGTGGTGCGGGGTGCCGAATGGGTGTGACATATGGGCATGGGCGACACCGTGGTCCCCGAAACCGCCGGTGGCCTTCCCGAGCCGAGCGGCGATGCCTTCGCCGTCCTCGACGGACACGGTGCGCTGGCGGGCTGGAGCGCCGGTGCGCAGCAGCTGCTCGGCTACACGGCGGACGAGGTCCGCGGGCGCGGTGCGGCCGAACTGCTGTGGTCCCCGTCGGACGCCGACGGGCTGGTGCGGCGCGGCCGGACCGCCGAGTCCGGGCTGCTGGGGCCGGTGTCCCTGCGCCATCGCGACGGCAGCGAGGTCGAGGTGGTGCTGTGGGCGCACAGCATGGTCTCCGCGGCCGGCGAGCCGCAGTGGCTCCTCCAGGCGGACGGGGCGGCGGCCGTCCGCAACGCGGATCTGCGCCGCTCGCTGCTGCGGGGCCTGTTCATGGAGTCGCCCTTCATCATCGACGTCTTCGACTCACAGCTGCGGCTGCTGGCGCAGAACGACTCGCAGCGCCGCGCCGAGGGGTTCACCGAGGAGACCGTGGGCCGCACGATGCGGGAGGCCGCGCCGCCCGGGCTGCTGGACATGGCCGCGCTGGAGGCGCGCCAGCGGCAGGTGCTGGAGACCGGCACCGCACTGATCGGCACGGAGGTGCACGGCCGCAATCCGGCGGACCCCGGTCTGGACACCGTCTGGTCGGAGAGCATCCTGCCGCTGCGCAGCAGCGCGGGCGAGATCGTGGCACTGGCGCACCTGGTGGCCGATGTCACCGAGGAGGCCCAGGCACGCGAGCGGCTGGCGCTGGTCAACGACTCCAGCGTCAGCATCGGCAGCACCCTCGATGTGCTGCGCACCGCGCAGGAACTGGCCGACTTCGCCGTGCCGAGGTTCGCCGACTACGCCTATGTGAACCTGCTGGACGCGGTGTTCAGCGGTGCGGAGCCGGTCGCCGGACCGCCGGTCGATGCGGCGCCGCTGCGCCGGGCCGCGAAGACGATGATCACCGGGGGACCCGAGGTACGGATGGTCGCCATCGGGGAGATCGACCCGATGGCCTCACGTCCGGGCTCTCCCACGCTGCGGGCGCTGGTCGACGGCAAACCGCGGCTGCTGAGCGGGGAGGCGCTGGCCGCCCGCTTCCCCCCGGCCGACGAGCGCGGGGCGGCACTCCGCCGCTTCGGCATCCACTCCCTGATCCTGGTGCCGATGCACGCACGGGGAGCGGCGCTGGGCACCGCCGTCTTCTTCAGGTTCCGGCGGGTCGGCCCCTTCGAGCCCGACGATGTGCTGCTGGCCCGGGAATTCGTGGCACGGGCCGCGGTGTGCATCGACAACGCCGCGCGCTACACCCGGGAGCGGACCACCGCGCTGGCCCTGCAGCGGAGCCTGCTGCTCCAGCGGCTGCCGGAACTGCGCACCCTGGACGCGGCGTCCCGCTATCTGCCGCCCGGCGGCCATGCCGTGCTGGGCGGCGCCTGGTTCGACGTGATCCCGCTGTCGTGCGCCCGGGTCGCCCTGGTGGTCGGGGACACCCCCGGCGAGGGGGTCCATGCGGCGGTGGCGATGGGGCGGCTGCGCACCGCGGTACGCACCCTCTCGGACCTCGACATGGCCCCCGATGAACTGCTCACCCATCTGAGTGGCCTGGTGAAGCGTGCCGGGGACGAGCAGGGCCTCGGCCCACCCGCCGAGCGGGGGAGACGACCTGCATGTACGCCGTCTTCGACCCCATCTCCCAGCGGTGTGCGCTGGCCAGTGCGGGCCACCCGTGGCCGGCTCTGGTGACGACCGCCGGCGCTGTGGAGTTCCCCGGCCTCACCCCGGGCGCGCCGCTGGGCATCGACGGGGCCCCCTACGAGAGCTATGAGATGACGTTGTCCGGCGGTGATCTGCTGGTGCTGTACTCGGCGGGGCTGCTGGCGGCCGACGTCGGTGGGCCGCCCGGTCACGGCGCGGACCGGCTCCGAGCGGCGCTCGGCAGCGCCGGCGTCCCTGAGCTCGCGGCGGAGCCGGACCGGGCGGGCGGCCTCGACGCGGTCTGCGACGCCCTGCTGCAGCGGCTGCCGCCGCACCGGTCGGGCGATGTGGCGCTGCTGGTCACCCGGTCCCGTGGGCCCGACGCGGACCGCCATGCCACCTGGGACGTGCCGGCAGAACCCGAGGCGGTGGGGCAGGCCCGGTCGCTGACCGGCGACAAGCTGACCGAATGGGGCCTGGACGAGCTGGAGTACACCGCGCAGCTGCTGGTCAGCGAACTGGTCACCAATGCCGTCCGGTACGGCAACCCGCCGATCCGGCTGCGGCTGATCCTCGACCGCAGACTGATCTGCGAGGTGTCCGACGGCAGCAGCACCTCGCCGCATGTGCGGCGCGCGCTGAAGACGGACGAGGGCGGGCGCGGGCTCTTCCTCGTCACCCAGCTGGCGGAACTCTGGGGCACCCGCTACGACGCCCGGGGCAAGGCCGTCTGGGCGGAGCTGCCGCTGCCCGCGGAGGCCTGACCGGGCCGTTCCCCGCCACCCCCCGCCGGGGAACGGCCGACGGGGCCTCAGCCGGCCGCGGGCACGACCAGGACGGCCCGGAGACCGTCGAGTTCGGCCGGGGTGAGGCCCTGCCGCAGCAACCACTCCGCGCCGCCGCCGAAGTCGCTGTGCAGGGTGTCCAGGAAGCGCAGCATCACCTCGGCGTCGGCCGACATATGGCCGTGCCCCACCGAGGGCAGCCGCTGGTAGGAGGGGAGTACCGCCAGCCGGGCCCGGATCCGCGCCACCCGCTGGGCGGTCAGGGCATAGTCGGCCGCGACGGCGTCGGCCGGCACCCCGACGGCGTCCAGCAGCAGGGCCGCCAGCACACCGGTGCGGTCCTTGCCGACGGCGCAGTGGAAGACCACCGCGTGCCGCTCGGAGTCGCCGACGATCCGGGCGGCGGCGACCAGGGTCTCCCCGCTGCCCGCCAGCAGCCCGCGGTAGAAGTCGAGGAGGTCGCCGCCGGACGAGTCCGGTACCGCGTCCGCGGTCTGCGGCCGCGGGGTGCGGACCGGCAGATTGACCCGCTGGACGGCGGCGGACTCCAGGAGTCCGTGCCCTTCGAGGGCGGACTCCCGGCGGCCCCGCAGATCGATCACCGTCCGCAGCCGCAGCCCGTCGACCAGCGTCGCCACATCGTCGGCGGTGGCCTGCTGGGGGGTGCTCGCCCGGAAGACGACGCCGCGCCGGGTGGTGCCGCCGCCCTGTACGGGGAGGCCTCCCAGATCCCGGACATTGTCGATCTCGGCGAACTCCACCCAGCGTGGCGCAACCGCTACCGGACCGTTCTCCACTGCTGTCATCTGCCCTCCCGGCAGGAGATCACCGGTCATGGCCGGTGAAGGGAACAAGGGCCCAGCAGGTGGGCGGGCCCGGCCTCGCCTCGGCCAGCCCCAGGCGCCGCAGCCGGGCGAGCAGGGCGAGGGCACGGGAGACCGAGACATGCAGCGCAAAGCCGCGCAGGCCCTCCAGGGTGCCGCGCCGGCTCAGCCGGCCGGCGATCTCCCAGGCGGTGGCCGGGCCGGCGCGCAGCGCCTGGACGGCGGCCTCGATGCGCGCCAGGTGGTGGCTGCGCAGTTCGGCCAGGCGGGCGGGCAGATCGGTGAAGCGCTGCTCATGGGCGGGGAGCACCTCGTCGGGGTGCAGCCCTTCCAGCCGGTCCAGGGAGTCCAGATAGCCGCCGAGCGGGTCGTCGTGGGGGCCCTGGGGTTCATGGACGGCCACCACGGTGCGGGGCAGCACCTGGTCGCCGGCGAGCAGCAGCCGGTTGCGGGCGTCCCAGAAGCACAGGTGCCCGGGGGTGTGACCGGGGGTCCACAGGGCGGTGAGGTCCGCCGGGGACCTGCGGCCGGTGGCCGTCCTCCAGCAGGACGTCCGGTCCGTCCGCACGGTGCCCGCGCTGCCTGCCGGCCTCGGCGAGCGCCTGGTCGACGGCGGCGGGGGGTGCCCCGGCGCGGCGCAGCAGGGCGGCCAGCCGCTCGGCCGGGTCCTCGCGGTAGCGCGGCAGCTGGGCCGCGTCCAGGGGGTGCAGGGCTATCGGGGCGCCGGAGGCCTCGCGGATGCGCGGGGCCATGCCGTAGTGGTCCAGGTGGGAGTGGGTGACCAGCACCCCGCGGACGTCCTCGACCCCGGTGCCGAGCGCGGAGAGCCCTGCGGTGAGGGTCTGCCAGGCGTCCTCGGTGTCCCAGCCCGCGTCGATCAGCCAGGGCCCCGCGTCGGTCTCCAGGACGTACACCGTCACCGAGCGCGGGGGGACCGGCAGCGGCAGCGGGAGTGCCCACAGCCCCGGTCTCACCGGGGTGGGCGGTGCCGACTGTGACGCGGACGCCATACCACCACTCCCGCAACCGGTTCCGTCGGACGACCGGTTGCACCGTATCGATCCCCGGCGGCCGCCGCAGTGGCCGTCGTCACTCCGCTGTCCGGCGCCGCTGGTGACGGCCGGTGCGGCGCGGTCCGTCGGCCTGCGCGGGCACCCGCGGAGTCAGCTGCCGAGGGCCTCCTCCGGGCCATGAGGGGTGATCACCGTGACCCCGGCGCCGGGAGCCGCGTCCATGGCGGTGAGCGCCGCGGGGACGTCGTCCAGACCGATGGTGCGGGTGAGCAGCCGGTCGGGACGCAGCTCACCGGCGGCGACCATCCGCATCATCGGCGGGTAGTCATGGGCGGCCATGCCATGGCTGCCCAGCACCTCCAGCTCCCAGGCCACCACCCGCTCCATGGGCACCGCCGTCAGTCCGTCGACGGAGGGCAGCAGGCCCACCTGCACATGCCGGCCGCGCCGACGCAGGCCCAGTACGGATGCCGCGCAGGTCTGCGGGCTGCCCAGCGCGTCCAGGGACAGCTGCGCCCCGCCGCCGGTGGCCTCCCGCACGGCCTGCGCGGCCCCGCCCGGTGCGGCGGCGGCGTCGATGCAGACCGCGGCGCCGAACTGCCGGGCCAGGTCGAGCGCGGCCGGGGAGACATCGACCGCGGCGACCCGTGCTCCGGCGGCGACCGCGATCATCACCGCGGAGAGTCCCACGCCACCGCACCCGTGCACGGCCACCCACTCGCCGGGGCGGACCCGGCCCTGCCCCACCACGGCACGGAAGGCGGTGGCGAACCGGCAGCCCAGACCCGCCGCGGTGGCGAAGGACAGCTCGGGCGGCAGGGCGACCAGGTTGACGTCCGCGTCCTCGATCAGCGTGTACTCGGCGAAGGACCCCCAGTGGGTGAAGCCGGGCTGGGTCTGCCGCTCGCACACCTGGTGGTCGCCGGCCACGCAGGAGGCACAGCGTCCGCAGGCACAGACGAACGGGACGGTGACCCGGTCCCCGAGCCGCCATCCGGTGACCCGGGAACCCACCGCCTCGACGGTGCCCGCCAGTTCATGGCCGGGGACGTGCGGCAGCCCGATGCCCGGGTCATGGCCCATCCAGCCGTGCCAGTCACTGCGGCACAGCCCGGTCGCGGACACCCGCACCACCACCCCGGCCGGGGTCGGCTCGGGGGTGGGGACCTCCCGGACCTCCGGCTTCCGCTGGAACTCGTCGAACACCACCGCGCGCATCCGGCGCCCTCCTCCGCAGGCAGATCCAAGAGCGGCAGCATCTCATCGGGGGACCCCCGGCATCGACCGGCCATGGCTGGTTGACGGGCGGCGGCGCCGGGTGCCAGGCTCTCGGGATGAGAGCGCTCCCATGGCCTGCCCCGGCGGACGGAGACGCTGCGCCCCACCCGTTCGTCAGGCGCGAGGGACCACCATGAGCAGCATCTTCATCACCGGTTCGACGCAGGGCATCGGTCTGGAGACCGCCCGGACGCTCGCTGCTGCCGGGCACCGTGTGGTGGTGCACGCCCGCGACGACGCCAGGGCGGCGGACGTCCGGGGCGCACTGTCCGCAGCGACGGTGGTGGGGGACCTCGCCTCGCTGGCCGGGACCCGGGCCGTCGCCGAGGCGGCCACGGCGGCGGGCCCCTTCGACACCGTGATCCACAACGCGGGCCTGGGCGGGGGCGCCCCGCAGCGCACGGTGACCGCGGACGGCCTGGAGCTGCTCTTCCAGGTCAATGTGGTGGCCCCGTACCTCCTGACGGCTCTGATGCCGAGGCCCGCCCGGCTGGTGTACCTCACCTCCGGGCTGGAGGCCGCGGGCCGTCTGCGCTGGGACGACCTCCAGTACGAGCACCGGGCGTGGGACGGCATGCAGGCCTACTCCGACTCCAAGCTGCACGATGTCCTGCTCGCCTTCGCCGTGGCGCGGCGCTGGCCCGACGTGCCCACCGATGCGGTCGACCCCGGCTGGGTGAGGACCCGGATGGGCGGCCCCCACGCCACCGACGAGTTGCCGCAGGGGGCGGACACCCAGGTCTGGCTGGCCACGGCCACCGGCCCCGAGGCGGCGGCGGGCGGCAGGTACCTCAAGCACCGGCAGTCGCTCAAGGCCAATCCGGCCGCCTATGACGAGGCGGAGCAGGAGCGGCTGCTCTCGGTCCTCGGGGGGATCACCGGCGTCAGCCTGCCTGTCGCCTGACCCACCGTCACACCGGCTCTGCCGGCTCCGCGTCCCGCCTCCCCGCCCCGGGCAGTCCTGCGCCGGACCTGTGACGGGACGGCCGCGCCCCGCCCGTACGACCGGCGGCGCCGCGAGACGCGCCCGCTCAGGCCCGGTCCCCGTACCACCGCGCCTCGGAGGGCGCCGGGCCCGACAGCGGTGTGCATCCCCAGGCCTGGACGGTGGCGACGCGCGGTGACGCGGGGTCGGACAGCCATGCCCGGAACCTGATGTCGATACGCTTCGACTTGCGATCGACGCAACCCACCCGAATCCGACGAGGCATGGCAAAGCCCGCAACGCGGTGGCCACCCCGGACTCTGGAACAGAGCAGTTCAGGCCGGGCAGTTGGCGATGACTTCAGCCTCGTCCCTTGACACCGCTGATTGAGGCGATCAGCATCGAAGCGCTTCGAAGCATTATCGGCCAGCCCCGAGGGGATCGAAAGTGATCGACACGCATCCGCCCTTCCGCGACCCGCAGCTGCCGGTCGACCTGCGCGTCGACGACCTGCTGTCCCGGCTCACCCTCGAGGAGCGGGTCGCGATGCTGCACCAGTTCGCCCCCGCGGTCGAGCGGCTGGGCATCGGCGCCTTCCGTACCGGCCAGGAGGCACTGCACGGAGTCGCCTGGATGGGGCCGGCCACCGTCTTCCCCCAGGCCGTGGGGCTCGGCGCCACCTGGAACGAGGAGCTGGTGCGCCGGGTCGGCGAGGCGGTGGGCGCCGAGGTGCGCGCCATGCACGCCCGCGACTCCAGGGTCGGGCTGAACGTCTGGGCCCCGACGGTGAACCTGCTGCGCCATCCGCTGTGGGGACGCAATGAGGAGGGCTACTCCGAGGACCCTGCGCTGACCTCCGCCATCGCCGTCGCCTACACCCGGGGACTGCGCGGCGACCACCCCGTGCACTGGCGCACCGCACCCGTGCTCAAGCACTGGCTGGCGCACAACAACGAGACCGACCGCGACACCTCCTCCTCCTCGGTGCCGCCCCGGGTACTGCACGAGTACGACCTGCGGGCCTTCCGGGCAGCCGTCGAATCCGGCGCCGTGGCGGGCGTGATGCCCGCCTACAACCTGGTCAACGGGCGACCCAACCACCTCTCCCCCTATCTGGAGGAGCACCTGCGCAGGTGGACCGCCCAGGATCTGGTGGTCTGCTCCGACGCCGGCGCCCCCAGCAACCTGGTGGACTCCGAGCACTACTACGACACCCATGAGGAGGCCACCGCCGCCGCGCTGCGGGCCGGCGTGGACAGCTTCACCGACCACGGCCAGGACTCCTCGACCATCGTCGCCCGCCTCCGGGGCGCCCTCGACCAGGGCCTGATCGACGAGCAGCACATCGACCGGGCGGTCCGCCGGCTGCTGGCGATGCGCTGCGGGCTGGGCGAGTTCGACCCCCAGCCGGCACCCGGCGCCGGAACGGAGCGGTTCGACACCCCGGAGCACCGGGCCCTGGCACTGGAGGCCGCCGAGCAGGCCGTGGTGCTGCTGAAGAACGACGGACTGCTGCCGCTCGCGGAGGGCACCCGGATCGCCGTGGTCGGACTGCTGGCCGACGAGTGCAAGCTGGACTGGTACAGCGGCACCCTGATCCACCGCAGCACCCCGCTCACCGGGCTGCGCGAGCGGTTCGGCGCCGCGAACATCTCCTTCGCCGAGGGCGCCGACCTGGTACGGCTGCGGACCGCCGCCGGCTGGGTGCAGGTGCCCCTGGCCGAGGACGAGGGGGCGGACGCGGTACGCGGCGCCGAGGGCGCCCTGGACCCCGCGCTGCTCGCCGGCCGCACCGACCTGCCCCCGCTGACCTGCGGCGACGACCCCGCCGAGCTGGCGCTGATCGACTGGGGCGGCGGGGTGCTCACACTGCGCGCCGCCGACGGACGCTATCTCTCGGTGGCCGACGACGGCCGGCTCCGCGCCTCCGCCGACCAGCCCGGCGGCTGGGTCGTCCAGGAGACCTTCCGGCTCGAGGAGCGGCCGGACGGGCAGCTGCTCCGCCATCTGGGCAGCGGCCGCGCGGTGGCGGTCGACGACGGCAGCCTGCGCATTGCCGACCAGGGGGACCTCTTCGAGGTCGTCGTGGTGCGACGCGGTGCGGACGAGGTGGCCGCGGCAGCCGCGACTGCGGACGTGGTGGTCGTGGTGGCGGGCAACGATCCGCACATCAACGGCCGGGAGACCGAGGACCGCACCACCCTCGCACTGCCGGAGCAGCAGGAGCGGCTGTGGCGCGCGGCCCGCGCCGCCAACCCTCGTACCGCGCTGGCCCTGGTCTCGTCCTACCCGTACGGCGTCACGGACGCCGACGCGGAACTGCCCGCACTGCTGTGGACCGCCCACGGCGGCCAGGCCGCGGGGAGCGCGCTCGCCCGGGTGCTGGCCGGGGACGTCTCCCCCGCCGGCCGGCTGCCGCAGACCTGGTACGCCGCCGATGCGGACCTGCCGGACCTGTTGGACTACGACGTCATCGGCGGCCGGCAGACCTACCTCTACTTCGACGGCGAGCCGCTCTACCCCTTCGGCCACGGCCTGTCCTACACCTCCTTCGGCTATGACGACCTGTCGGCCGAACGCGACGGCGACCTGCTGCGGGTCCGCCTCACCGTCGGCAACATCGGCGCCGTCGCCGCGGACGAGGTGGCCCAGCTCTATGTCCGCTTCGAGGACGGCACGGTGGCATGTCCGCTGCGCCGGCTGGTCGCCCACCGGAGGGTTCCGCTGGCAGCGGGCGCCGCCGAGCGGCTGGAGTTCGGGATCCCGCTGGCCGAGCTGGGCTTCTGGGATGTCGCCCGCGGCCGTTGGACGGTCGCCACCGGCCGGTACACCGTGCTGGCGGGTGCCTCCGCCGCCGACATCCGGTGCACGGTGACAGTCACGGTCGACGCCGAGGGGCCCGTCGCACGCGACGTCCTGGTGCGCGGCCTGGCCGCGGCCGACTACGACCAGCAGCGCGGCACCGTGATCGTGGACCGCGCCAAGGAGTCCGGCGACGCCGTGACCACCGGCCCCGGGGGCAGCGGTGAGCTGCTGTTCCGGGGATGCGATTTCGGTGACGCCGCCACCACGGTGGCAGCGGAGGTCTCGGCCACCGGTCCGGGCACCGTGGAGCTGCGACTGCCGGACGGGGCGGTGCTCGCCACGCTGGCTGTCCCGGCCACCGGCGGTCCCTACGACTGGACCAGCCTCAAGGCGGGGCTGCTGCTCTCGGGCGTCGCCGACCTGGAGGTTCGGCTGACCGGGCCGGTACGGCTGGCGGGGCTCTCCTTCAGCTGAGCGCACGCCGGGCCCGCTGTCTGCCGGGGCGAACCGTGTTGCCCCGGCAGACAGCAGCGGGATAGGTTCCGGCCATCCCCCCATGTCGCCGGACGCGCCCCGTTGCCGCCGGCCCTTCGCCGTGGAGCAGCAGATGCCCCTCCCCCTGACCGTCGCACTCGCCCAGCCGTCGTGTGTGCCGCTGGACGTCGCCGCCAACGCGGTCGGCCACGCGGAGGTGGTCCGCGGGTCCGACGCCCGGCTGGTGGTCTTCCCCGAGCTGTCGCTCACCGGGTACGACCTGGGCGCACCGGCCGTGGCGCCGGACGACCCCCGGCTGCTGCCGCTGGTCGCGGCGTGCCGGGAGACCGGTGCCACCGCGCTGGTCTGCGCGGCGGTGGCGGAGAGCGGCGGGGAGTCGATCGCGCTGCTGGAGGTCACCGGCGAGGGCGCACAGGTGGTCTACCGCAAGATGCATCTGCACGGGGCCGAGCAGGACCGCTTCGTCCCGGGCGGGGAGCACCGGGTGCTGGAGCTGGACGGCCACCGGATCGGGCTGGCCGTCTGCGCCGACGCCTCCGTACCGGAGCACGCCGCCCGGACGGCGGCCCTGGGGATCGACATCTATCTGGCCAGTGCGCTGTTCGGCAGCGGCGAGGTGGCGCTGGCCAGGCGCGACAGCCAGCTGCGTGATGCGGCGGCTGCGCACGGGGTCTGGGGGCTGCTCTCGACGGCGGCCGGTGCCAGCGGCGAGTATCCGGAGACCTCCGGCGGCTCCGGCGCCTGGGCGCCGGGCGGTGCCCTGGTCGCGCAGGCGGGGGCGGGGCCCGACGAGGTCGTCACGGTCACTCTCGCACTCTGACGGTGGGCCGCGGTGCTGCGGCCGCCCTGTCGTCAGATGCCACCGCGCCGGACGACCAGGGCGGCCGCGTCATCGCCCAGATGCCCTTCCGCATGCCGCTCCAGGTCCGCCCGGAGTCCTCGTACCAGCGCGGACGGGTCACTCCGCGGCAGTCCCGCCACCCGGGCCGGCAGCGGATAGAAGACGCCGGTGCCGTTGCGGGCCTCCAGCACACCGTCGGTGCACAGCAGCAGCAGGTCCCCGGGCGCCGGCTCCAGCCGCCAGGGCGCTGGTGGTCCGCTGACCAGATCGGCCAGGCCCAGCGGCGGGCCCGGGTCGGGGCAGTCGGCCACGGCAACCCGGCCCCCGCTGACCAGCAGCGGTGAGGGATGGCCGCGGGAGACCAGCGAGAGCGGCCCGTCCGGGGTGAACTCCACCAGCAGGGCGGTGACGAAGCGCTCCGGCTGGCCGGTCTCCACCACCCGGCGGTTGTGGCGCCGCACCGCCTCCTCCAGCCGGTCGGCCACCGCGCCCAGCGACTCCAGGTGGTAGCCGGACTCCCGGAAGGCACTGAGCACCGCGGCACCGGCGTAGATCGCATCGAGCCCCTTGCCCTGCACATCCCCGATCAGCAGCCGGGTGCCGTACGGGGACTCGACCGCACCGTAGATGTCCCCGCCGACGAGTGCCTCGGCCTCGGCCGGGACGTAGAAGCCGTGCACCTCCACATCCGCGGTGCGCAGCGGCAGGGTCTGCAGCACGGTGCGCTGGAGCGCCCGCAGGGTGACCCGGGCCCGCATCAGGTCGGCCTCCCGCCGCAGGCGGTAGCGGCTGATGACGGTGCCCACCGCGGCGACGGCGGCGGCGGAGCAGATGGTGAGCCAGTCGCCGGGCGAGCCCCCGTAGCGCGGGGAGATCCCGTAGAGCAGGACCAGGGCCACCACCGTCGACCCGCCGATGAGAGCGGTGCGGGACACCGAGCACACTCCGGCGGCCAGTCCGGGGACGACCAGCAGCAGCACGCTGATCCACCAGCGCCGGTCGGTGGCCAGGTCGAGGGCCACCACCAGGATCACAAAGGCCAGGAACAGCCCGGTCCAGGCGTTCTGGCGACTCCCCCGGGAGGGCCCGGCGGCATGGGCGGCCCTTGGCCCACGGAGGGTCGGTCTGCGCATTTTCCGAAGGATAGGCGGAATTGCCAGGATTGCCGCTCACCGTATCCCCGGGGTGGCGCGCGGTGCCTCGCCGGGCGGGCGGCAGCGGCCAGGCCGGGGAGGCCTGGCCGATGCACTGTCAGCTCCTGGGCGCGGCCTGCTGCACCACTTCGAAGGACCACAGGGTCGAATCGGAGGCCGCCGGCCGGGGGCGCTCACCGGTGGACTCCCCGCCGCCGCCGCGGTGGGCGGCCTGCATGGGGCCGGACATCCACTTCTGGAAGGCCTCCTCGCTCTCCCAGCGGGTGTAGACGAGATACCTGTCCGTCCCCTCCACGGGCCGCAGCAGCTCGAACCACTCGAAGCCGTCGGAGCTCTCGACCGCGCCCGCGCGCGCGGCGAACCGCTGCTCCAGCACCTCCCGCTGCTCGGCGGGGACCGAAAGCACGTTGATCTTGACAATGCTCATGAGGCCATCCTGCCGCACCGTCCGGCGAATCGGCGGCAGGACCCGGACGCTTCAGTGCCCCCGGGGGGCGTACATGATCACGGCCATTCCGGCGAGGCAGACCAGGGCTCCGATGACATCGAAACGGTCGGGGCGGTAGCCGTCGGCGACCATGCCCCAGATGAGCGACCCGGCCACGAACACCCCGCCGTAGGCGGCCAGGATGCGTCCGAAGTCGGCGGCCGGCTGAAGGGTGGCGACAAAGCCGTAGAGGCCGAGCAGCACGACCCCGGCCCCGATCCACAGCACTCCCCGGTGCTCGCGGACCCCCTGCCACACCAGCCAGGCACCACCGATCTCACAGAGGGCGGCGGCGATGAAGAGAGCAACGGAGCGGGCTACCAGCACCGCGGAAGCATCTCACGGCCGCACCGCACCTCCCGATCCGGCCGAGGACCGCCGCGGCAGCCGTCCCCCGAGGGCCCCCTGAGCCGCCTTCCGGAGGGTGGCCATCGACAGCCGCACGGTCCGCGGGAGCTCGGACAGGCGCACCTCTCCGCCGCGGCGCCGGACGGGCACGGTCCCCTCGGTGACATCGGCCGAGCGGGTGGGGACGCCACGGGTGCGGGCGCCCCGTGCGATGTCCCGGCAGCGCCCAGGCCCCGGGGGCGTCAAGAAGGCGTCAAGATTCACTGCCCCGCGAGGCGGCCAGGAAGCGCCCAGGACGCCCATTGGGCCAGGTCGGTGCGTATGAGGACGGCCCCCGCGCCCCGCCCGGTGCATCAGGGACGTATCTCGTACGCTCGGCTGGCCGCCGTCCGGGCGGCTGATCACTTGCGCAAGTACGACAGGAGTCCAGGGTGTCCGCCTCCACACCTACCGGTCCGGCACCGGCGGCGGGCAGCCGTCTCCGGGCCTGGCTGCTCGAAGGGCTGGCCGACATGGCCAACCGGCAGCAGGGCCCGCACGCCGATCCGCACCGGGCGCACCAGCGGTGGTGGCGGGTGATGTGCCTGACCGGCCTGGACTACTTCTCCACACTCGGCTACCAGCCCGGCATCGCGGCGCTGGCGGCCGGTCTGCTCTCCCCGCTGGCAACGGTGGTGCTGGTGGCGGTCACGCTGGCCGGTGCGCTGCCGGTGTACCGGCGGGTGGCCAAGGAGAGTCCGCACGGCGAGGGCTCCATCGCGATGCTGGAGCGGCTGCTGTCCTTCTGGAAGGGCAAGCTGTTCGTTCTGGTGCTGCTGGGGTTCGCCGCGACGGACTTCCTGATCACCATCACCCTGTCGGCGGCCGACGCCACCGCCCACCTGGTGGAGAACCCGCATCTCAGCAGCACGTTCAGAGGCCACCAGGTGGTGATCACCCTGGTGCTGGTGGCGCTGCTGGGAGCGGTCTTCCTCAAGGGGTTCACCGAGGCGATCGGTGTGGCCGTGGTGCTGGTCTCGGTCTATCTGGTGCTCAACGCGGTGGTGGTCGGGGTGGGGCTCTGGCATGTCGCCACAGCTCCACACCTGGTGGTGGACTGGTCGCATGCGCTCACCACGGAGCACGGCAATCCGGTGGTGATGGTGGGCCTGGCGCTGCTGGTGTTCCCGCGGCTGGCGCTGGGGCTGTCGGGTTTTGAGACCGGGGTGGCGGTGATGCCGCACATCGAGGGCGGCCCCGGGGACACCGAGGAGCGCCCGACGGGACGGATCGCCGGCGCCCGGAAGCTGCTCACCACAGCCGCCGTGATCATGTCCGTCTTCCTGATCACCAGCAGCCTGGTGACCACCCTGCTGATCCCGCAGGCCGAGTTCAAGGCGGGCGGGCAGGCCAACGGCCGCGCCCTGGCCTATCTGGCGCACCAGTATCTGGGCTCCGCCTTCGGCAGTGTCTACGACGCCTCCACCATCGCCATCCTGTGGTTCGCCGGTGCCTCCGCGATGGCGGGGCTGCTCAATCTGATGCCGCGTTATCTGCCCCGCTACGGCATGGCGCCGCACTGGGCCCGCGCGGTGCGGCCGATGGTGCTGGTCTTCATCGCGGTGGCGTTCCTGGTGACCTGGATCTTCAAGGCGGATGTGGACGCCCAGGGCGGCGCCTATGCCACCGGTGTGCTGGTGCTGATCACCTCGGCGGCGATCGCGGTGACCATCGCCGCGCGTCGGGCCGGTGAGCGGGGCTGGACCATCGGCTTCGGGGCGATCTCGGTGATCTTCCTCTACACCACCGGGGCGAATGTGGTGGAGCGCCCCGACGGCGTGAAGATCGGCGCCTGCTTCATCGCCGGGATCATCGCCGTCTCGCTCCTCTCCCGGCTGAGCCGCGCCTTCGAGCTGCGGGTGACCAAGGTGGTGCTGGACGAGCCGGCCCGGCGCTATGTGCAGGACATGGCCCACCGGCGGATCCGGCTGATCGCCAACAAGCCCGCCCGCCGCGACCTCGCCGAATACCAGGACAAGATCCGGCAGATCCGGGCCGACAACGACATCCCGGCCGAGGACGACCTGATCTTCGTCGAGGTCACCGTCCGTGATCCGTCGGACTTCGAGAGCGAGGTGCAGGTCCGCGGCGCGGTGCTGCACGGCCGCTACCGGGTGCTGACCCTGGAGAGTGCCAGCGTCGCCAATGCGCTGGCCGCGCTGCTGCTGGAGATCCGGGACGAGACGGACGCCCGGCCGCACATCTACTTCGAGTGGACCGAGGGCAACCCGCTCAACCAGTTCCTGCGGTTCTTCCTCTTCGGGCAGGGCGAGGTGGCGCCGGTCACCCGTGAGGTGCTGCGCGAGGCGGAGCCGGACCGTTCGCGGCGGCCCCGGGTGCACGTCGGCTGATCCCCCGGCTCCGGCCCCTCCCCCTGCCGTCCCCCGGCGGTCATCTCCTCGATATGCAGCGGCTACCGAACATGTCGGTCACCGATGTAATCTGGGAAGGAGATACCGAACCGAGGGAGACGGCACGGCATGGCAGCGACATCCCTGCGGCAGCGCCCCTGGCCGGCGGTGCTGGTCGAGGAGCGGCCACGGCCGCGGCTGATCCGCGACCGCCCCGGTGCCTGGTGGCTCGCCGTGGCCACGGTCTGCCTGGGCGCCTTCATGGGCCAGCTGGACGCCAGCATCGTGACCCTGACGTTCGGCGCCCTGCAGACCCGCTTCGACGCCTCGGCGGCCGCCGTCGAATGGGTGTCGCTGGCCTATCTGCTCACGCTGGTCGCCCTGCTGGTGCCGATCGGACGGCTCTCGGACGCACACGGCCGCAAACTCGGGTACCTCTACGGCTTCCTGGTGTTCACCGCGGCCTCCGCCGCCTGCGGACTGGCGCCCTCGCTCGGCTCCCTGGTGGCCTTCCGGGTCGTCCAGGCCGTCGGGGCGGCCCTGCTGCAGGCCAACAGCGTCGCGCTGGTGGCCACCAGCGCGCCACGTGAACGGATGCGCTCCGCCCTCGGAGTGCAGGCCGCCGCCCAGGCGGTGGGCCTGGCCCTGGGGCCGACCGTCGGCGGCGCCCTGGTGAGCACCATCGGCTGGCGCTGGGTGTTCGGCATCAACGTCCCGGTCGGCGTGGTCGCTCTGATCGCCGGCCACTATCTGCTGCCGCGCACCCGCAGTCGGCACCCGGCCGGCCACCTGGACCTGTGGGGGCTGCTGCTGCTGGCGCTGGCCACCACCAGCGCCCTGCTGGGCATCTCCGCGGCCTCGGGGCTGGAGCTCCCGGGCACGGCGGTGGCCGCGCTGTTCACCGTGGCGGCGGCGGCCGGCTGGGCGTTCGCGGTCCGCCAGACCCGTACGGCGGCGCCGCTGGTGGATCTGGCGCTGCTGCGCGGACGGGGGGTCCCCGCGGGGCTGCTCGGAGCGCTCTGCGGATATCTGGTGCTCTTCGGGCCGCTGGTGCTCGTCCCGGCGGTGCTGACCGCCGGGGGCCTTCCGGAGCTGACCGCGGGAGCGGCGCTGACCGCGCTCCCGGCCGGGTTCGCCCTGGCCGCGACGGGCGCGGACCGGGTGCTGCCGCCCGCCCTGACCGACCGGGGACGCTGTCTGCTGGGGGCCGGGATGTGCACGGGAGCGCTGACCGCGATGTCGGCCCTGCCGTCGACCGTCACCACCCTGGTGCCGCTGCTGGCACTGCTCGGTCTGGGCCTGGGCGTCTTCACCCCCGCCAACAACGCCGCGATCATGGCGGCCACACCGACCCGCTCGGCCGGCACCGGCGGCGGGCTGGTCAACATGGCCCGCGGGCTGGGCACCGCCCTGGGCGTCGCCCTGGTCACCCTGGCCCTGCACCTGGACCCCGCGGCCACCCGTGGCGGGCCGCGGGCGGCGGTCCTGGTGCTGCTGGCCGCCGCGGCCCTGGCCGCGCTGGCCTCCTGGCTGGTCCCGCGCCGGCCCCGGAACCCGTCCGGCGGAGGACGCCCGGACTGCGCTCGGCCGCCGACTGGCTGACGCTGGAGGGATGAGCGAGGAACAGCCGCCACCGGGCTGGCCGTCGGACGTCTACCGGGCCGGCGTCCTGGGCTGGGAGCAGACGGCGATGCGCTGGCTGTGGCAGTGGGTGCCGCCCGGCTACCGGCGGTACGAGCTGCTGCACCGCGGTCCGGCGCTGCTGGGCCAGCTGGCCCGGCATGAGGTCGCCGCCTCCCTGGACGCCGCCCGCCGCTGCCGGGCCGTGGTGCGGACGGAGCTCAGCGGGGTGCCGGCGGCGGAGCCCATCGAGCGGGTGGAGGCGGTCTTCGCCGAGGAGGAGCGCCGACTGACCGCGCTGCTCGGGCAGGTGGAGCTGGTGGCGGCGGCGCTGGTGCATGCGGCCCGGGCGGGGGGGTCAGCCCCGGGCCAGTGAGGCCGCGGCGCTGTCCAGCAGCATCTCCAGCGCCGTGGGGTAGGCGCTCCGGTTCATCCGGGCGACCAGCAGCCCGGCCGTGGCGGCGATGTGCGGATGGGTGTCCGCGGGCAGCTGCGCATAGGTCGCCCGCCAGACCCCCTCGTCCGCGCTGCGGGCCGCCTCCGGCAGGGCGAGGGTCGCCGCGTCCAGGATGGCGAAGGCCAGGCTCTGGTCGATGAAGGCCTGATAGACCCGTACCGCCGCCTCGTCCGGGAAGCCGGCGGTGCGCAGCACACCGAGGATCGCCTCGTCGGCGGCGATCTCATGGGCCCGCCCGGTGACCCGGCTGGCCGTCAGCACCGCGGCCTGGGGGTGCGCCAGATAGGCGGCGTGGATGCGGGCGCCCAGCGTACGCAGGTCGGCACGCCAGTCCCCACCCGGCTGCCAGCCGTGCATCGCCCGGCCGATGAGCTCGTCGCCGATGGCCAGGGTCAGTTCGTCGACGCTGCGGAAGTAGCGGTACAGGGTGCTCGGGTCGGCGCCGAGGGCGGCGCCCAGGCGTCGCACGGTGAGGCCGTCGCTGCCGTGCTCGCGCAGCATCCGCAGGGCCGTCTCCATGATCAACTGCTCGGACAGCACGGTCCCCTGCTTGGTCGGCCGCCGCCGCTGCCGTGCCGCCTCCGGCACCACCTGTTTCGCCATCGCTGCTCCTCTCGCTGCCCCGGAGCTTATGCCAACGCCATTGACGTGAGAAGCGGGCCCCGCGTTTCATCCCTTCCGGGGGACAGCGACGTCACCGGAACGACGTCACCGGAACCACGTCACCGGAACCCCGTCACCGGAACAAGGAGAGACACCATGCGAGTGCTGCTTGTGGGAGCCGGCGGGGTGGGTACCGCGATCACCCGGATCGCGGCCCGACGCCCGTTCTTCGACCACATGGTGGTCGCCGACTACGACCCGGCCCGCGCCGAGGCTGCGGTGGCCGCCCTGGGCGACGCCGACAGCAGGTTCAGCACGGCGCGGGTGGACGCCTCGGACGAGGGGGCGGTGGCCGCGCTGCTGACCGAGCGTCGGTGCGATGTGCTGCTCAACGCCACCGACCCCCGGTTTGTGATGCCGCTCTTCAATGCGGCGCTGGCCGCGGATGCGCACTATCTGGACATGGCGATGTCGCTGTCCCGTCCCGACCCGGAGCGGCCGCACGAGCGCTGCGGGGTCAAGCTCGGGGACGAGCAGTTCGCCCGCGCCGCCGACTGGGAGCGCAGCGGGCGGCTCGCCCTGGTGGGCATGGGGGTGGAGCCCGGAATGTCGGATGTCTTCGCCCGCTACGCCGCCGACGAGCTCTTCGACGAGATCGAGGAGATCGGCGTCCGTGACGGCGCCGACCTGACCGTGGACGGCTACGACTTCGCGCCGTCCTTCTCCATCTGGACCACCGTCGAGGAGTGCCTCAATCCGCCGGTGGTCTGGGAGGAAGACCGCGGCTGGTTCACCACCCCGCCGTTCAGCGAACCGGAGGTCTTCGACTTCCCCGAGGGCATCGGCCCGGTCGAGTGCGTCAACGTGGAGCACGAGGAGGTGCTGCTGATCCCGCGCTGGGTGGGCGCCCGGCGGGTCACCTTCAAGTACGGGCTGGGCCGGGAGTTCATCGACACCCTGAAGGTGCTGCACCAGCTGGGCCTGGACCGCACCGAGCCGGTGTCCGTGCGCAGCGATCTGGGCACCGCCAGGGTCTCGCCGCGCGACCTGGTCGCCGCCTGCCTGCCGGACCCGGCGACGCTCGGCGACCGGATGCACGGGCGGACGTGCGCGGGGACCTGGGTCAAGGGCACCAAGGACGGCAAGCCGCGCGAGGTGTACCTGTACCACGTGGTGGACAACCAGTGGTCGATGCGGGAGTACGGCTCGCAGGCGGTCGTGTGGCAGACCGCCATCAACCCGGTGGTCGCCCTGGAGCTGATGGCCTCGGGCGCCTGGTCCGGCGCCGGCGTCCTGGGACCCGAGGCGTTCGCCCCGCGGCCCTTCCTGGACCTGCTCACGGAGTACGGCTCACCCTGGGGGCTGCGCGAGCAGTGACGGACCGTCGGACGGGCAGGCCCCGAGGGCATTCGCGCTCGGGGTCTGCCCGTCGGCCTGTCCGTCGGCCCGTCCGTCGGCGTGGGCGGCGGCCTGTCCGTCGGCCTGTCCGTCGGCGTGGGCGGCGGCCTGTCCGTCGGCGTGGGCGGCGGCCTGTCCGTCGGCCCGTCCGTCGGCGTGGGCGGCGGCCTGTCCGTCGGCGTGGGCAGCGGCCGCCGGCCGGGCACCATCCCGCCCCCTGCGGGAAGTCGGCCGTGAACGGCCAGCCCATCGCCGGCTCCGGCGTTGACACGTCCGCGACATGCGGAGATGCTGGCACAACGCTTCCGCCCGTGCCGCCCGGGCGTCCGCATGGAGAAGTATCGGCTGCAGCGCAAGCGTGGACCGGCCCTACAGCACAGCGCCCCGGCTCCGGCGGCCCGAAGTGCACCGTGGCAATCCCGCGATCCGCCGAGGCGCCACCCCGACCGGGTCCCTGCCCCCGAGTCCGCGTCGGACACGGCGGCCGGCCCGCCCACTCTGGAGAACTCCGCATGCCCACCCATCGGAAAACCCGCCGCTCAGCGGCGGCCTGGGTCTCCTGTGCCGCCGCGCTGGCCGCGGCGGCAGGCGTCACCGCACACGCCGGCGCAGCCGCCGCCGCAACCACCGGCTGCCGTGTGGACTACAGCGTCACCAGCTCCTGGCAGGGCGGCTTCGGCGCCAGTGTCACCATCACCAACCTCGGTGATGCGCTGACGAGTTGGAGCCTCGCCTGGAACTTCGGCGGCGGCCAGACGGTCACCCAGGCCTGGAACGCCGCCGTCACCCTGAACAGCACCCAGGTCACCGCCGAGAACGTCAGCTACAACGGGGCGATCGCCACCGGCGGCACCGCCTCCTTCGGCTTCAACGGCGCGCTCACCGGAACGGCCAACCCGGCGCCCACCGCCTTCACCCTCAACGGCGTCCAGTGCACCGGTTCGACCAGCGGCACCACCCCGCCGACCACCCAGCCCCCGACCACCCAGCCCCCGACCACCCAGCCCCCGACCACCCAGCCGCCCACCAGCCAGCCGCCCGCGTCCGGCTCGGGGCGGCAGGTGGAGAAGCTGGACCGGGGTGTGGTGTCGGTGCGCAGCGGCTCCGGCAACCTGGTCTCCTGGCGCTGGCTCGGCACCGACCCCGACAGTGTCGCCTTCAATGTCTACCGGGGCTCGACCAAGCTCAACTCCTCACCGCTGACGGGCGCCACCGACTATCTGGACTCCGGTGCCGCCGCCGACGCCTCCTACACGGTGCGGGCCGTGGCGGGCGGGGTGGAGCAGGCCGCCTCGCCGCCGTCGCTGTCCTTCGCCAACGGCTACCACGATGTGCCGATCCAGCCGCCGTCCGGTTCGTACGAGGCCAACGACGCCAGCGTCGGCGACGTCGACGGTGACGGCCAGTACGAGTTCATCCTCAAGTGGCAGCCCACCAACGCCAAGGACAACTCCCAGTCCGGCGTCACCGACAACACCTACATCGACGCCTACCGGATCAACGGCACCCGGCTGTGGCGCATCGACCTCGGCCGCAACATCCGCTCGGGAGCCCACTACACGCAGTTCCAGGTCTACGACTACGACGGCGACGGCAAGGCCGAGGTGGTGATGAAGACCGCCGACGCCACCGTGGACGGCACCGGCAAGGTGATCGGCAGCGCCACCGCCGACTACCGCAACTCCGACGGCTATGTCCTCTCCGGGCCGGAGTACCTCACCGTCTTCAACGGCCAGACCGGCGCCGCCATGCAGACGGTGAACTACGACCCGCCGCGCGGCACCGTCTCGTCCTGGGGCGACAGCTACGGCAACCGGGTGGACCGGTTCCTGGCCGGCACCGCGTATCTGGACGGCAAGCGGCCGTCGATCATCATGGCGCGCGGCTACTACACCCGTACCGTCATCGCCGCCTGGGACTGGCGGGACGGCAAGCTCACCGAGCGCTGGCGGTTCGACAGCAACGACTCCGGCAACAGCGCCTACGCGGGCCAGGGCGACCACCAGCTGGTCACCGCCGACCTGGACGGCGACGGCAAGGACGAGATCGAGTACGGCGCCATGGCGGTGGACGACAACGGCGCCCGGCTGTGGAACACCGGCCAGGGCCACGGTGATGCCCTCCATGTGGGCGACCTCGACCCCTCGCACCCGGGTCTGGAGGTGTTCAAGGTCGACGAGGACACCTCCAAACTCGCCGCCGGGTTCGCCGACGCCCGCACCGGGCAGATCCTGTGGTCCAACCCCAGCTGCGGCTGCGACAACGGCCGCGGAGTCTCCGACGACATCTACGCCGGCAGCCCCGGCGCGGAGTCCTGGTCGGCCGGGGTCGACGGCCTGTACAGCGACAAGGGCCAGAACATCGGCCGCAAGCCCGGTTCGGCCAACTTCCTGGCCTGGTGGGACGGCGACCCGGTACGGGAGCTGCTGGACAGCACCCACATCGACAAGTACGGCACCGGCGGGGACACCCGTCTGCTGACCGGTTCGGGGGTGCACTCCAACAACGGCACCAAGTCCACCCCGTCGCTCTCCGGCGACCTGTTCGGCGACTGGCGGGAGGAGGTCGTCTGGCCCACCACCGACAACACGGCGCTGCGCATCTACTCCACCCCGGTCCAGACCGACCGGCGGATCACCACCCTGATGCACGACACCCAGTACCGCACCGCCATCGCCTGGCAGAACACCGCCTACAACCAACCGCCGCACCCGAGCTTCTTCCTCGGGGACGGCATGTCGACCGCACCCCGGCCCCAGGTCTACACCCCCTGACCTCGGCCTGACGGTACGTCACATATCTCTCCCCGCGACCGCACCGCGGCCGCGGGGAGACCCGTCTGCGCCGGCGGTCAGCGAAGGTCGTCGGCGGAGCGCAGCATCAACGGGCGGGTGAGCGGCGCGGGGTCCAGCACGGAGCGGAAGTCGACGACGAGAGGGTTGCTCCCCTCCCTCAGTACGCGGCGGACGTCGAAGCGGTGGCTGCGGTGCACAGTGGCGGTGGTGCCGAGCCGGATGCCGTTCAGTTCGACGGTGGTGACCGTGTCCAGACCGTCGAAGACCAGGTCGACGCGCTCGTCCGGGCCGGGTACCGCGGTGCCGAAGTCCAGGGTGCGGCGCCAGTCGGTGCGGTGCGTCCACACCAGCTGCTCCTCCGACCGGTCCAGACAGGGTCCTGGATCAGCCCTGCGGCCGGCAGGTCGAGATGCGCGCTGCCGGGGACCTCGGCGGGTACGGTCCGGCCGGCGATCGCGTCGGGCACCGGCCCCGCCGTCGCCGCCAACTGACAGGCGTGGTGAAGTCTCTGATGCACCATCTCGGGTGGCTCCTGAGGGCTGGTGCTGCGGCAGATCGCCCGGGTAGGGTCAAGATTCTTATGCCGCCGAACAAAGTTCGTCAACGGCGGTCACAGGGCGACGACTGTGAGGGGACCAGATCACCGTGGCACCACACTCCACTCTTCTCGGTTCCGACATCACCCAACTGCGCGCGGCCGGAGTGAGCCTTGTACTCGACCTCGCGGACGGAGGGCTCCCCCGAGTGCTGCACTGGGGGGCCGACCTGGGCCCGCTCAGCCGGCAGGCGCTGGAGGGACTGCGGCTGGCCCTCGCCCCGCAGCCGATCGGCAACCCCGTCGACGGTCCCGTGCCGGTGGCCGTACTGCCGGAGCAGTCCGCCGGCTGGCTCGGCACCCCCGGACTGGTCGGCAACCGCGGCGGCCGGGACTTCTCCACCGCCTTCAGGGTCTCCCGCAGCGAGCTGACGGCCGATGACGAGCAGCCCGGCACCGGCGGCAGCCTGCTGGTCCGCGCCCATGACGAGACCGCCGCCCTGGAACTCGAACTGACCGTGGAGCTGACCCCGACGGGGCTGGTGCGCCAGCGCGCGTCCGTCACCAACCGCGGCGAATCGGTGTTCGCCCTGGACGCCCTGCACCTCACCCTGCCGGTCCCCGCGGCCGCCACCGAACTGCTCGACTTCACCGGACGCCATCTGCGTGAGCGCAGCCCCCAGCGCACCGCCTTCACCCAGGGCCTGCGGATGCGGGAGAACCGCACCGGACGCACCGGCTACGACTCCGCCTATCTGCTGGCCGCCGGCACACCCGGCTTCGGCAACCGCACCGGCGAGGTCTGGGCCGTGCACACCGCATGGTCGGGCAACCACCGCACCTACGCCGAGCGGACCTTCCACGCCGTCTCCCTGCTGGGCTCCGGCGAACTGCTGCTCTCCGGCGAGGTACTGCTGGAGCCGGGCGCGTCCTATGACTCCCCGTGGCAGTACGGCTCCTGGGGTGTGGGCCTGGACGAGCTGTCCGCCCGCTTCCACCGCCGGCTGCGCTCCCGTCCGCACCATCCGCAGGTCCCGCGGCCGGTGGTGGTCAACACCTGGGAGGCCGTCTACTTCGACCACGACCTGGGGCGGCTGCGCGCCCTGGCCGACGCCGCCGCCGCGGTGGGTGCCGAGCGCTTTGTGCTGGACGACGGCTGGTTCGGCTCCCGTCGCGACGACCGGCGGGGCCTGGGCGACTGGTATGTCTCCGACGAGGTGTGGCCCGGGGGACTCGGCCCGCTCACCGACCATGTCACCGGCCTGGGAATGCAGTTCGGTCTCTGGGTCGAACCCGAGATGATCAACGAGGACTCCGACCTGGCCCGCGCCCACCCCGACTGGATCATGGCTGCCGGCGACCGGCTGCCCGGCCCCGCCCGCTCCCAGCAGGTGCTGGACCTCGGCCGGCCGGAGGCCTTCGCCCACATCCTGGAGCGGCTGGACGACCTGCTGACCACCTATCCCATCTCCTACCTCAAGTGGGACCACAACCGGGACCTGGTGGAGGCCGGCCACCGGCCGACCGGGCGCGCGGGTGTCCATCAGCAGACCCTGGCGACCTACCGGCTGATGGACGAACTGCGGCGGCGTCACCCCGGAGTGGAGATCGAGTCCTGTTCGTCCGGCGGCGGCCGCGTCGACCTGGCGATCCTGGAGCGCACCGACCGGGTGTGGGTCTCCGACTGCATCGACGCCCTCGAACGGCAGCAGATCCAGCGCTGGACCAACGCGCTGATCCCGCTGGAGCTGATGGGCACTCATGTCGGCTCGGGCATCGCCCACACCACCGGACGGCGGCACACCCTCGACTTCCGGGCCGGGACCGCCCTCTTCGGGCACTTCGGCATCGAGTGGGACCTCACCGCCGCCGACCCCGAGGACCTGGCCAGGCTGGCCGAGTGGATCGTGCTCTACAAGGAGCTGCGGGGCCTGCTCCACAGCGGTACCGCAGTGCACGCCGACCACCCCGATCCGGCCTACCGGCTGCACGGGGTGGTCGCCGAGGACGGCTCGGAGGCGCTGTACGCCCTGGTGGCCATGGCCACCTCCGAGCTGTACCCGACCGGTCCGGTACGACTGCCCGGCCTGGACCCCGACGCCCTCTATCGCGTACGCCCGCAGGCCCCGGGCGACATTCCGGACGGCAACGCCCACCACTGGGGCGTCCCGCTGCCCTGGTGGACCCCCGAGGGGGTCACCCTGCCGGGCCGGGCCCTGGCCTCGGCAGGGCTGCAGGCGCCGGTGCTCTATCCGGAGCGGCTGGTGCTGCTGCGGGCGACCCGGGTCGGGAGCGCTTCGGCGCGGTGACGTCCCACCGCCCCCCGGCGGTGGGACGTCACCGCGCCGGCGGTGCCGCCGGGCGGCCGGGCAGCGGGCACGCCTCCCCGGGATTCGGGAGCCCTGGACGGCCGGCCCCTGGGGACCGGCGACGGTTCTCACGGCTGGTCTGCGGCCCGGACTCCATAGACGCGCAGGACGGTGGTCTTGAGCGACCGGCTCGCCTCCTGGGGTGTCACTCCCCCGGTCGCGACCTGCTCCCCGGCGGAGTGCCCGAGCGCGACAGTGGCGGCCAGGAGCCAGGCGGGCGAGAGCCCCCGGTCGAAGTCGCCCGCCTCCTGGCCCCGGCGGACCAGCCTCACCAGCCGGTCGAGGACCGGCTGGTGCCGGGCGTGCTCTGTCTGCGGCGTCGCCGCGTCGGCGTACCGGCCGAGCAGCGGAAGACGCTCCAGGGTCCCCCAGCTTGCGTCGAGGAATCGCAGCAGCGCTTCGGGGGCCGGTCCGCGGTCCAGATCCGCGGCGTCGATGGCGGCCAGGGCTTCCTGGGTGGCCTGGTCGACGACGGCGCCCAGCAGGATCTCCCGTGAGGCGTAGTGCGCATAGACGGTCTGCCGGGTGACGGCGGCGGCTTCGGCGATGTCGTCCATGCTCGCCTCGGGCCGCTCGCTGAGGAGGGCAATCGCCGCACTGAGGATGGCAGCCCTGCTGCGTTCCGCGTCGGCGCGGCGGCGTCGGCGCCGGGGGGGCTGGACGGGCTCGATCTCAGACACGGTTGTCAACCTTACCGGGCTTTGTTAAATTTGACATGCGCGTAAGAGATAAGTCGGCAAGGGGGCTGTGCACGCGGCTGCCGCAGCCGGCATCCGCGCCCGCTCGGAAGCTGCCATGCAGAACGGCGTCGGCCCGCACCAGGCCGTCCACCGCTCAGTGACACGCCGTCGGGCGCGGGACCACCGCGGCGTCGTACCGGCCGCCTCGGCCCAGCAGAGCACCCGGCCGCCTCGACGACGGCCGGACCACCGGCGGGGAGCGGCACGGGCCACCAGGACCAGAGCCGCACCCCCGGCTGCCCTGCCCGGATGCTCCGTCCGGCTGCTCCGTCCGGCCGCCGCAGACCGCAGGATTCCCACGCCAGAGAGAGCAGAGATGAACAGACGTCAGTTGGTCACCCACCGCACAGTGCTGCTCCTCCTCCGTACCTCAGTGACCACCCTGGCGCTGCTGGGTCTGGCAGAGGCCATGTTCGCCGGCAGCTTCCTCAACGGGCACTACGCCATGCTTCAGGCACACCGGATCACCGGCATGGTGACCGGTGCCGTCGCGATCCTCCAGGCCGTCGTCGTGATTCCGGCCGGAGCCGGCGGTCGCGGGCCACGCAGGCCGATCGCAGGCACGGCGGTGCTGGCCGTCGCCGTCCCCGCCCAGATCGGCCTCGGCCTCGGACGTGCGCTGGGCCTGCATGTCATGCTCGGCGTACTGGTCGTCAGCTCCATCATGCTGCTCGCCGTGCAGGTCTGGCGGACACCCCTGCCCGCCAGGTCCCCGTCGAGCGCATCGTCCGGTTCCCGCAGCACGGTCGCGGCCGCATCATGACCGGATCCTCCGGGCTCGGCCGCCGACGGTTCCTGGCCATCGGCGCGGCGGCGGGTGGCGCAGCCCTCGCCGCCCCCCTCGGGATGCGGCTGCTGGGTCCGGGGCGGCCAGGCCGGCTGCTGCACAGCAGCGCGCCGCTGCCCCGCCCCTTCCAGGTGCCGCTCACCGTGCCGTCCGTACTCAGACCCGTTCACTCCGACGGCACTTCCGACCTCTACGAGATCACCCAGCAGGTCGCACAGTTGCAGATCCTGCCGGGGCTGACCACCCCGGCGTGGACCTACGGCGGGACCTTCCCCGGACCGACCCTCGTCGCCCGGGCCGGGCGACGTACCACGGTGCGCCACCGCAACGAACTCCCCGGTGCCACCGTGGTCCACCTGCACGGCGGGCACACCCCGGCGGACAGCGACGGGTACCCCACCGACCTCGTCCTCCCGCTGCGCGGCGGCGCCGGCAGCGCCCCCGCGGCGACGGCCTGCATGCCGGCCATGCCCGCCATGCCGTGCCATGGCACAACGGCCCGGAGCACCCCCGGCGGGCGCGAGTACACCTACCCCAACGACCAGCGGGCGGCGACGCTCTGGTACCACGACCACCGGATGGGCTTCACCGGCCCCGCGGTCTGGCGGGGACTGGCCGGCTTCCATCTGATCCACGACGACGAGGAGGAGGCGCTGCGGCTGCCCCGCGGCGATCGGGACATCCCTCTGATGATCACCGACCGGTCGTTCGCCGAGGACGGTTCGTTCCAGTACCCGTCGTCCGACCCCGCCCTACGGGTCCCCGGGGTCACGGACGCCTACATGGACGGCGTCCTGGGCGATGTGGTGCTGGTCAACGGCGCGCCCTGGCCGGTGCTGCACACCGAGCGCGCCCGCTACCGGCTGCGCCTGCTCAACGCCTCCAACGCCCGCCCCTACCGGCTGGAGCTCCACCCGCAGCCGCCCGGGGGCGGCGGGCTGGTCCAGATCGGGGGTGACGGGGGGCTGCTGGAGCGCCCGGTGCGGCACGACGCGGTGGAACTGGCCCCCGCGGAGCGGCTGGACGTGGTGGTGGACTTCTCCTCCTACCGCCCCGGGACCAGGGTCCAGTTGGTGAACCGCTTCGCGACCGACACCACGGCGATGGTCATGCGGTTCGACATCTCGTCTGCCCAGGTCGCGCCCACCGACGACTCGGCCGTACCGGAGCGCCTCGCCCCGGTGGAACGGCTCGACCCCGCAAAGGCGGTGGCGACCCGCACCTTCGCCCTCCGGCAGAGCCGGAGTTCCGGCTGGACCATCAACGGTCTGCCCTATCTGCCCGGCCGCGCGCTGGCCCGGCCGCGGCTGGGGACCGTCGAGACATGGCGGTTCGTCACCGACTTCCACCACCCGGTCCATCTGCACCTCAACCACTTCCAGGTGCTCTCCCGCAACGGCCGCGCCCCCGGCCCCTACGACGGCGGCTGGAAGGACACCGTGGACCTGCGCCCGGCGGAGGCTGTGGAGCTGGCGGTCCGCTTCACCGACCACCGCGGCGCGTTCATGATGCACTGCCACAACCTCGAGCACGAGGACATGGCCATGATGGGCGACTTTGTCACCGAGTGACCGGCTCCGCGGCCGACCGGACCCGGTGTCCGGTCCGCGATGCACGCCCCGCCCGGTCGGCCAGGTGGCGCTCCGCCCCCCAGGGCTCCTACCAGCCCGCAGCCCACTCCATCCGCGAGAGGAACCCGCCATGAGTACGCAACGCACACTCTCCCCCCGGCACCGGGCACGCAACCGCGTCGTCGTCCTGCTGCACCGGGTCGGCCTGCCCGTCGGGCCGATGTATCTGCTGACCGTGCCCGGCCGCCGCACCGGCCTGCCGCGCACCACCCCGGTGGCGCCCGTGGTGGTGGCGGACGTCCGCTATGTCCTGCAGGCCTATCCGGGATCCGACTGGGCCAAGAACGCCCGTGCCGCCGGGCACGGCGTGCTCACCCGAGGGCGGCGCGAACAGCCGGTCGAGCTGGTGGAGGTCGCGGAGGCCGAACGTGCCCCGATCCTCAGGGAGTTCCCCCGGCAGAACCCCCGAGGGGTGGCGGCCTTCATCAGGAACGGCCTGGTCGACTCGGCCGCCCCGGAGAGCTTCGCCTCGGCGGCACCGCGCTGCACCGTCTTCCGGGCGACCCCGGCGGGCGGCGCCGCATAGCCCGGTGGGGAGGCGGCGCATAGCCCGGCGGGAGGCGGCGCCGGCCGGGGGTGCCGGGCGGCGCGGCCTCCCCGGCCGGCGGAGCCCGACCACGCCACCGGCCCGGGCCGGCCCCGACCGGTCCGCACGGCCGGGGCCGGGGCCGGTGCGAGGTGGGTGTGGTCGCGCGCCTCCCCGAGCCGGCCCTACGACGCCGGACGGGCCGCGGTGACCAGCCAGGCGGCGCCCCCGAGGCGCACTCCGTCCGGCTGCTGGAACGGGCGCAGCGCCTCGCTCAGTATCGAGTGCGCACGCTCCGCTGCCGCCGGATCGGCCTGCTCCAGCAGGAACCGGACCGGGCCGGAGCCGAGCAGAAAGCCGGCCGCGTCGTCCGGGTCGCTGCCGAAGACCATCGGCGCCTCCACGAGGGTGGTCTCCACCTGCTCGAACCCTGCGCCCTCAAGGATCTGACGGAACGTCATGGGATCGGCCAGCGAGAACATCCCCGGCTCGCCGATCGTGAAGTCCGGCACCGGGCCGATGGCCCGCAGGACGCCGAAGAGCCGCACCCAGTCGACCCGGTCGGGGTCGGCCAGGCTCAGCAGGGCGACACGTCCACCGGGCCGCAGGGCTCGGCCGATGTTGGCGAACGCGGCCACCGGGTCGGCGAAGAACATGATGCCGAAGCGGCTGACGGCGACGTCGAAGCCACCGGAGGGCAGCGGGTGGACCTGGGCGTCGCCGCGTACGAAGCGGATGTTGGCCAGCCGCTCCCGGGCCGCGAGCTCGCGGGCGCGCTCCAGCTCGGGCGCCGACAGATCCAGCCCGAGCACCTCGCCCGTCCCCGAGCGCCGGGCGGCCAGCCGTGTGGTCTGGCCCGCGCCGCAGCCGATGTCGAGGACACGCTCGCCGGGCGCGATGGCCGCCGCCCGCAGCAGCGGTTCGTTGAACTCGCCGTTGACCGCGTTCCAGCGGTCGTGGTGGTCGGCCCAGTGCCGGCCCTCGTCGCCGTTCCAGGCCTGTTCCTGCTGGTCGTTGACGGTCGCGCGCATGGAGATCGCCTCCTGGCGGTGCTGTCGTCCCGCATCTAGTATGGGCATCTGCCCATACTGTATGGGCGGATGCCCATACTTGCAATGGAGGAGCGGGATGTCCCCGAGAGGCGTTGCCATCACCGGAGTGCGGGAGAGGCTCTTCGAGGCGGCGGAACGCCTCCTTGCCCGCGAGGGCACCGCCGGCCTGACCAGTCGGGCCGTCACCAGCGAGGCCGGCTGCGCCAAGGGGATCCTGCACAGCCACTTCGATGACCTGGACGACTTCGTCGCCCAGCTGGTGGTCCACCGCCTCCAGCAGGTCGCCGAGACCGTCGGCGACCTGCCCGCCCGCGCCGGCCGGGGCAGTGTCGGCGAGAACCTGACGGAGGCAGCCGTGGTGCTGCTCGACGCCCCCGGAGGCCCCGCCCTCGCCGCGCTCGCCCTCACCCGCCCCGGAGCCGCCGCTCGGATCCGTGACGCCTGGCAGCACAGCGCGTCCGGCTTCGACACCTTCGAAGGGTCCCTCACCGCCTATCTCCAGGCCGAACAGCGGCTCGGGCGGGTGCCCGCCGACCAGGACTGCGCCGCACTGGCGCTGGCCGTGACCGGCACCACCCACCACCTCCTCATGACCACCTGGCACGACAGCGCCGACCCCCACGAGCGCATCCGCCAGGTGGTGCGGGCGCTCCTCCCCTGACGGGCCGCCGCCCCCTGGCGAGCCCGGCCCGGAACGGGGCAGCCGCCGCGGGAGTCCGGCCGTCCCGGCCGGACAGAGGATGCCAACCCCGGGGATTGGACACATTCGGCGGCCCCATAAACTCGGCCTCCGTTCGACCAGGTGGAGGGACCGTGAGCGGGCCGGCGCAGGGCATGCCCCACGCAAGCAGCAGGTCTGCGGTGCTCGATGTGATCCGCGCGGCGGGCACCATCAGCCGCACCGGGCTCGTCCGGGCCACCGGCTTCACCGGGGCGACCATCTCCACCGTGGTCCGCCGGCTGATCGACGACGGCCTCGTCCTGGAGATCGGCCGGGCCGAGTCCACCGGCGGCAAACGCCGGGTGCTGCTCCAGCTCAACCCGGCGTCCCGGTATGCCGTCGGGGTGCATCTGGACTACGCCGGAATCACCTACGCCCTGGTCGACCTCGGCGGCGCCGTCGTCGCCCAGATGTCCCGGGTCGGCGTCGGCGCACGCGCGCCGCAGAGCGTGGTCGAGCGGATGACCAGGGAGGTCGCCTCGCTCATCGAGGGAGCCGGCGTCGAACGCGACCGGGTGCTGGGCCTGGGCCTGGTCTCCCCCGGACCGCTCACCCCCAACAGCGGAATGCGGCTCACCCCTCCGTTCATGCGGCACTGGGAGGACTTCCCGCTCGACCAGGCCCTGGCCGCCGCGACCGGGCTCCCGGTGGTACTGGACAACGACGCCACGGCGGCGGCACTGGGCGAGCACTGGTCGGGCGGCGTACCGAGCACCGCCACCTTCGCCGCCCTCTACATGGGGACCGGCATCGGCACAGGGCTGATGGTCGACGGGGTCAGCTACCGCGGCAGCAGCGGCAACGCCGGCGAACTCGGCCACATCTGCCTCGACATCGACGGGCCGGAGTGCTGGTGCGGTGCGCGCGGCTGCACCGAGGCCATGGCCGGACCGGCAGCGGTGGTCGCGGCCGCCCGCGCCGACCAGGAGGTCGCCCGCGCCGCCGGACTGACCGCCGAACCCAGGTCCGTCGCCGCCGACTTCGCCGCGGTGACCCGCGCCGCCCGTCGCGGCGACACCGGCGCCCTCGCCCTGCTGGAGCGCTCCGCCCGCTGTCTGGCGGTGGCCGCCCGGACGCTCGCCAACATCATGGACCTCGAACTGCTGGTCCTCACCGGCGTGAGCCTCGCCAAGGCCGGTCCGCTCTATCTGCCCGTGGTCCAGGAGGAGTTGGACCGGGCCTTCTTCCCCCGTGCCACCCACCGCGTCGAGGTGCGGCTCTCCGAGTCGGCCGCCACCGCCCCCGCGGTGGGCGCCGCCACCCTGATCCTCCGGGCCGAACTGGTCCCCCTCCGCGCCGGCCTCCGCCTCCCCGGCGACCTCGCCGGCTCGGAACCCGCCCCGGCAGGCAACCCGGCACCTTGACATCCTCGCCGTCCTATCGGGCGGCGGTTCCCTCCGCGCTGCGCGCGGACCGCGCGGCGCCCGGGTGGGTTCCTGCTTCGCTGCGCTGTGCCGGTACGAGTACCGGTCTGACCTGCGCTCCACAGGCTGTCACCGCCAGTCCGGCGGCCTTGACGACGTTGACCGCCGCGTTGATGTCTCTGTCAAGGACGGCCCCGCAGGCCCCGCAGGCCCACTCCCTGACGTGGAGGGGCTTGGGGCCGTCCTTGACGCCGCAGCGGGAACACACCTGCGAGGTCGGTTCGAACCGGCCGATGCGCACAAAGGTGCGACCGTACCGGGCCGCTTTGTACTCCAGCATGCCGACGAAGGCGGACCATCCGGCGTCGTGGACGGACTTCGCCATGCGCGTGCGGGCGAGGCCGTTCACCGCCAGGTCTTCCACCGCGACCGCTTGGTTCTCGCGGATCAGCTTCGTGGAGAGCTGGTGGTGGAACTCACGCCGCGCATCGCCGACCTTCGCGTGCGCACGAGCGACCTTCAGCCGGGCCTTGGCCCGGTTCTCGCTTCCCCTCTCTTTCCGGGAGAGGTTCCGCTGGGCCTTCTTCAGCTTCTTCTCGGCCCGTCGCAGGAACGTCGGGGAGTCGATCTTCCGGCCATCGCACAGGACCGCGACGTGCGTCAGCCCCAGGTCGATACCGACTGCCGTATCCGCCTCGGGCATCGGCCGCACGGGCCCGGCCGCGGTGGCGGCCCGGCGCGGCCGTCACCCGGGGAACCGCACCGAGCCCAGGATGCGGGCGGTCTCCGGGTGGCCGATGTAGTCGAGGAAGAGTACCCGGGACAGCGGGAGGTACCAGCCCTGAGGCGAGAAGCTGTATCCGCTGTCACAGCCGGCCTGCCAGCGGTCGTAGTCCGCCTTGCGGTTCCCGACCGGCCGCAGCCCGGTCTCCACGGGGCGGGAGCCCGCGCCGAAGCGGATGCCGTTGAAGTCGCCCCCGGGCGGCGCGGTGTCGACCGGGCAGGGCTGCACATCGGTGGCGGTGTACCAGCCGCCGTTCTGGTCGGCCTGGTAGGGGCGCTGCTCGCTGCCGCGGATGCTGCCGGTCTTCACGGCGAGGCCCGCGCAGCCGAAGACGGCCGGCAGCCCGGCGCTCTGCACGGGCTGTGCACAGGCCTGGTCGGTACCGAATCTGACGATGTGCCAGCTCGGCGGGATCTCGAAGGAGAGTCCGGCGACCGTCACCCTCGGCCATGAGGGACGGCCGGCCGGGGCGGTGGTGGCGGGGCTAGCGGTGGCGGGGCCCGCGGTGGACGGCGGCTCCGTGGCCGGTGCACCGGTGGCCGGCGAGGACGCAACCGCAGAGGGTGCCGGGGGCGCCGAGGACCCCGCGGCGGATGCGGAGGCATGCGGATCCGCGGGTGTGCACGCCGCCGCCCCCAGCGCCACCAGCCCGACGACCGGCAGCAGCCGGCGTCCTATCAGTCCCGTCAGTCCCGTCAGTCCCGTCAGTCCCACCGGTGCCCCCTCGTTCCGACTTCCCGCTCTTTCACACGCGGGGAGCGGTCGGGGTGGTTGCACCCCGGGGCGACCACGTCGTCCCGGCAGCCCCGGGAGGCTGCCGGGACGAACCGGTCAGCCGTCTGCGGAAGCCTCGGAGTCGGCTGCGTCGGCCGCGCTCTGGGCGGCGTCCACCAGCTGCCGCATATGGGTCAGCTGGTCGCCGTCCGCGGACGGCCCGCTGGTCGCCGGCGCAGGTCCGGCGCCCGCGGGGGCGCCCTGCGAGCCGCTGCCGCCGCAGCCGGCGGCCAGCACCGCGCACAGCAGCGCGGCCGCCGCGGCCGCCGCGGTCCTGGTGGCGCGGGTCATGACGCCGCCCCGCCGGAGTGCGCGCTGCACCAGTCGGCGACCTTCGCCAGATCCTCGCGCCGCTGCTGGAGGGTGGGGGCGAGCGACTTGCGGAAGGTCAGCCGGTGGTCCAGATAGGTGGCGATCTCGGTGTGGCCGGCCTGCTTGGCGGCGGCGACCCGCTTCTCCAGGCGCGCCACCGAACCCCGCTCGCCGGCCTTGCCGTCGAGCCTCCGCAGGGCGCGGTCGATCCGCTTCTCGATCGCGGGCACCCGGCGGCACAGTGCGCGTGCGCCGTCACCGGAGCCGTGAGCCTTGGCGCTCGCGGCCGGGGACGCGGTCTGCGGCGCGGTGTCCGCCGTGGCGGGGCCCGTCGCCACCAGCAGGGCGGCGACGGCGGCTGCGGCGGCGACAGCGGCCCTCTGCTTGGACTGCATGATGTCCTCCTTCGCGGATGGGCAGACTCGGCTGCCCGTGCGTACGGAGGGGACCCTAGGAGCCGTCCTTGTGGAATCCCTGTGGGAGGGCGGCGGTGGCGGTGAGCCAGTCCCGGCGCATGGGCAGGGTGGGCTCCCCGGACGGGTCGGGGAGGTGCGCGGCGACGGCCAGGCGCACCTCGAACCGGGTGCCGCCACCGGGCCGGTCCTGGATGGTGACGGTCCCGCGGTGCAGGGCGATCTGCTGGGCCACCAGGGTCAGACCGAGTCCGGAGCCTGGGCTGCCGGGGCGGCGGTGGAACCGTTGGAAGACGGCGTCCCTCAGCCGGCCGGGGATGCCGGGCCCATGGTCGTCCACGGTGAGGACGGCCACCGGACGGTCCGGGTCTCCGCCCGCCCGCAGCTCGATCCCGACCCTGGGCGGTCCGGTCTCCGGACGCCCGTGGGCGATGGCGTTGGCCAGCAGGTTGTCCACCAGGGAGCGCAGTCCCGGCTCCCAGCCGTACACGCGCAGCCCGGGGGCGGTGCGCACGGTGACCCCGGCTTCGGGGTGGCGGCGGCGCAGTTCGGCGGCGGCCGCATGCACCGGTTCGGCCAGGTCGACCGGGCCGAAGGCGTCCGCCTCGACCAGGTCGCCCTGGGCGAGGGTCCGCAGCATCACCAGCAGCCCCAGCAGCCGGGCGTGTTCACGCGCCAGGTCGTCGAGGACCTCCTCCCGGTCGGCCGCGGCGAGATCGGGGTGCGCGGTGATGATCTCCAGATTGGTCTGCATGCTCATCAGCGGGGTGCGCAGCTCGTGCGAGGCCGCGGCAGAGAACGAGCGGGCGGTGGCCAGCGCCTCGGCGGTGCGGCCGGCCTGTTCGTCATAGCGCGCCAGGACGGTCTGCAGGGTGCGGGCCAGATCGTCGACCTCGGTGATCCCGGAGGGCGAGTGGTCCAGGCGGGCCGCGCTGATGGAGGGGTCCAGGCCGCTGGTACGGCGCTGAAGCCGCCGTAGCGGCCGGGTGACCCTGGCGGTGACGGCCCAGGCCAGCGCGCCGGAGAGCGGGGCGGCGAGCAGCGCCACCGTGAGCACCCGCCGCCGCACTAGCTGGAGCTGGGTCGCGGTGGCGGTGTCGGGTGCGAACAGCCACAGGGTGCCCTGGGCGGACGGACGGGTGACGGTGACGGGTACGGACAGCACCCGCCATCCGGTGCCCTTGGCCCGCAGTGTGGTCGGCCTGGCGGCCTGCTGCGGCAGCGGGACCGAGTCGTCGGGCTGCGGTCCTCCGCCGACACTTCCCTGGGGGCCGACCAGTCGGACGCCGACATCCAGGGCGGCCGTGTAGAGCCGCCGCTGGCGGGCCTGTTCCACGGCCGTCGGGCGCTGGTTGGCGGTGGCCCGCAGCAGCGACCGCGCCTCCGGCAGGACGGCGGCGGCCCGCTGCCGCAGCTGGGTGTCCACCTGGGTGTGCAGGTCGGCGGCGACCAGCCGCAGCAGGAGCAGGCCGCAGGCGAGCACCAGCACCGGCACGGTGGCGCCGACCGCCAGCGCGGTCCGGGTGGAGAGTCTCACGGTGTGTCCCTCCCGCCGTCCACCCGCAGGACGAAGCCGACTCCACGCACGGTGTGCAGCATCCTGGGCAGCCCGTCGGCCTCCAGCTTGCGGCGCAGATAGCTGACGAAGGTGTCCACGGCGTCGTTGCGGACGTCGAAGTCGTAGCCCCAGACGCGGTCCAGCAGCTGGTCACGGGTGAGCACGATGCCCGCGTTGCGGGCCAGCACCTCCAGCAGTGCGAACTCCCGGCGGGTGAGGGAGAGCTCGGTGCCGTGGAGGAGCACCCGCCGGGCGGAGGGGTCGATCTCCAGCCCGCAGGCGCGCACCAGGTCCGTCCCGGTGGGCGGGCGGCGGCGGAGCAGCGCCTGCAGCCGGAGCACCAGCTCCTGCAGTGCGAAGGGCTTGACCAGGTAGTCGTCGCCGCCGGCCTGCAGCCCGGCGACGCGGTCCGCGACCTCGTCGAGCGCGGAGAGCATCAGCACGGGTATGTCGTCGCCCTGCTCCCGCAGGGTCCGGCAGACCTCGATGCCGCTGAGGTCGGGCATGGAGATGTCCAGCACCACCACGTCGTGCCGGGTGTCCCGGAGCGCGGCGAGTGCGGGGCGGCCGCCTTCCGCCGGTGTCACGGTGAACCCGGACAGCCTCAGTCCGCGCTGCAGGGAACGCAGGATGGCCGGGTCGTCGTCGACCACCAGCACCCGTCCGCTCATGGCGGCCATGGCCGCTCCCTCCTTCGCCCCGGGGCCCGCCGAGTGCCGTGGCCGCCGTCGCCGCGATGGTACGGCCTGCCGCGCGGCGGCCGGTCACCAGCCGCGGGCGGCCTTCAGCAGCCGCTCGCGCACCAGAGCCCGGTGCGGACTGTCCGCGGCACCGGGGCGTTCGGCGAGATAGCTGGTGTTGATGGGCGGGTCGTCGGGGCTGAGCAGCGTCACCAGGGCGCCCGAGGCGAGCTCGTCCAGGCAGAGGTAGCGCGGCAGTACGGTGATCCCGGCGCCCGCGGCGACGGCCGCCCGCACTCCGCGCAGATCGGGGACGACCACGGCGGCCGGGCCGGTCAGCCGCACACCGAAGACATGCCGCCAGTAGCGGCGGGCGATCGGCAGGTCCTCGGCATAGGTCACCAGTGGGGCGTCCTGCAGCGCGGCGGGCCCGAGAGCGGCGACGCGCTCCGGTCCGATGCGTGCGGCCCAGTCGGGTGAGGCGACCAGGATGAACTCCTCGTCCGCCAGCGGTGCGGCGGTCAGGGTCCGGCCGCGCGGTCGGACGGTGGAGATCACCAGGTCGTAGCGGGCAGCCCGCAGCCCGCTCAGCAGATCGTCGCTGAGTCCGGTGGTGATCCGCAGCCGGACGCCCTGCCCGACCAGCGGGGCGAGGGCGGGCAGCGCGCGGACGCAGAGCATCTCGGCCGGACCCGCCAGATGCACCGGCTCGGCGGGGGCCGTGGCGCCGGGGCGGCCGCGGCCGGTGAGGGCCTCCAGCGCGTCCAGCGGACCGGCCACCTCGGCGGCCAGCTCGTCCGCCACCGCGGTCGCGGCCGCCCCGTGCGGGTGCCGCTGGAAGAGCTCCCGGCCCAACTGCTGTTCCAGGGAGCGGATCTGAGTGGTCACCGTCGGCTGGGAGAGGCCGAGCAGCCGGGCTGCCGCGGTGAAGGACCCGGCCCGGTGGACCGCGAGGAAGGTCCGCAGCTGGGTCAGGTCGAGCCGGCGCGGCCGCTCCGGCGGGCCGTCAGGATGACTGGGCGTCACCTGGTCGATCGTAGGCCTTGTGTGCGGCACCCTCAGCCGGGGTCTCGGTGTCCGGCGGGCGCGCCCGCCGTAGCCGCACCGCCGGGACCCCGGCGGCGCCCGGGGCAAGGGCATCCCCGGCGCACGTCTCGGGCCCGCAGACCGCGTCCCCGGCGGCCGTCGGCGCGAACCGGCCTGGAATCTGGGCCGTCCCTGGGCATACCCCGGCCGGCTGTGTCACGCGGCCGGACAGCAGAGGCGCCCGGACCCCGCATCGGGGTCCGGGCACCTTTCTGCCGTTCGGTGCGCCCACGGCCGCCGCCTGTGGTGGAGGCCGGCCGTGTCACCGCCGGGTGTCAGCCCGCGTCAGTGCCTCAGTTGTCGCCGCGGCCCTCGTCGCCGCGGCCCTCGTCGCCACGACCCTCGTCGCCACGACCGCGGCCCTCGTCGCCACGACCGAAGTCACCGCGACCGCGGCCCTCGTCGCCACGACCGAAGCCCTCACGGCCACCCTCGCCACGGCCACGCCCGCCACGGCCGAAGCCCTCGCGACCGCCACCGCCGCTCTCGCGACCGAAGCTGCTGCCACGGCCGAAGCCCTCGTGACCGCCGCCACGACCGAAGCGACCGCGCTCCTCGGCGTTGATGCAGACATTGCCACCGGACGGGTTCAGCAGCGAAAGGATGCTGATGCTGTTGCCACAGACGTTGATCGGGATGGTGATCGGCACCTGGACGATGTTGCCGGACAGGACACCGGGCGAACCGACGGCTGCGGCCTCGGCGCCGGCGGCGCTCGCGACCCCGGCCCCTGCGGCACCCAGGCATCCGGTCAGGGTGGCCAGCACAGCGGCCTTCTTGATCATGTTCATTTCGAAGCTCCTCGGGTGAGAGAGATTGCAAGCTCTCCTAACCGCGGCGGGGGTGCCCGGACACCCCCGGACCGGGTGCTCACCCACCCGGCCCCCCAAGTGCCCACGGACGGAGCAGGGCCCGTGCCCGGACGGCCCCGGCCGACCCGATCCGCGCGTGTCGAATGCCCTGCGGTGCGGCCTCGTTGGGCCGGTCGGCCGAGCGTGGACGCGCGCCCGGGGCAGCCGTGCCTACGGTGTCCATCAGGCACCGGGACCGATCCCCGGGCGCCGCCGGTCGCGCATGCCGGTGGCGCCCGGACTGTTCCGTCCGGGGCCCGGAGACCGCACAATCCCCACTCCATGGCGCGGGCGACCACCCGGCGCCGTCCGAAGGAGGCGGGCTCCGCGGCGGGCTCCGGGGAGCGCCCCGGCTCCGGGTCACACCGCCGGTCCAGGGCAGCGGCAGCAGGGGCGAAGGGCGCATGATGCACGCGATGCCGCGCCACCGCAAGCGCATGCTCGACTGCGGGAATCCCGCCGCCCATCGGACAGGGCAGCCAGGCCGCCGGTCCGACTGCGACCGGTCGCTCAGAGCCGGATCCGGTCCTCCCGGGCGCCCAACGCCCCGGCGAGCACAGCGGTCACAGCCGTCACCGCTGCCAGCCCCAGCAGCGCGACGCCCGCCACCGCCATGGCGCCCTGGTGCAGATCGACTCCGAGCGTCCCCACTCCGATCCCACCGACCGCCGCCAGCAGCGCGACCAGCAGCAGCGCCCCGCAGTGCCGGGCCAGGGCCGCCGCAACCCCGGCCACCCGGCGCCGCCCGGCGGAGCGGCGTCCGGTCAGCACCGCCTCCAGCCGGGGGGACTCCCGTACCAGATGGTCCTCGATGTCGGAGAGAATCCGCCTCTCCTTGCTGGTCAGGGTCATCGTGCCCTCCAGGCGGGGCCGGGGCTGCACCCTGCTCCTGCCCCGTCCGGCCGCCGCCACTCATGCCGCTCCCGGCCGTGTCGCGGGGACGGGACCGGGGGGCGGCGGGCCCGGAGTGCGCTCCTCCCACCGGTCCGGTTGCGGCGGGGAGCCGGTCGACGGTGTCGGGGCGCGTCTGCCGCCGCGTCCGGTGGGAGAGGACGGTCGGGGGTCGTACCTCTGCGGAGCGGTGCCGGACAGCGGGCCGCGGTCGAGTCGGTCGTCCCCAGGGCGGACGGGCGGTTGCCGCCGTCGGCGATGCGCCCGGTCGCGGAGGCAGCTCAGCGGGTCGCGGCGGGGCGGGCAGTCCCGGAAGGGCCGGACGGCGCGGTGAGCGGCAGCCGGTGCCCGGCCCTTCCCGAGGCCGTCCGAAGGCGCCGTCCGTCTCCCCGTCGCACGGGCGGTGCCTTCAGGTGCGCCGGCCCCCCGTCGCTCCGGCGGGAGGGAGCCCGCCGGACCGGACCGACTCGAGGAGCATGACGGACCGCACCAACAGACCGCTAACATCCGATCAACGGATTTTCCGCTCTTGGCCGGACCCTCCGGTCATTGCTGCTCGCGGGAGGGCAATCGGATGCGGTTCGGCCTCCTCGGACCCCTGACCGTCGCCGACGGCACCACCGCTGTGGGCGTGACCTCGCCCAAGGTGCGGGTCCTGCTGGCCGAGCTGCTGCTCCGGGCCAATCAGCCGGTCCCGGTGGACACCCTGCGCAGCGCCCTGTGGGGCGAGCAGCCGCCCGCCACCGCCACCGCCTCGCTGCACAACCACATCTCGCGGCTGCGGCGCCTGCTCGGGCCGGAAGGCGAGGAACGGCTGTCCTCCACCCCGGACGGCTATGTGCTGCGCACCGGGCCGGGCGAGCTGGACGCCGAGGTCTTCGACGGCCACCTGGACCGGGCCCGCGGTGCACTGCTGCGTCAGGAGTGGGACACCGTCAGCCGGGAGTCCGCGGCCGCGCTGGCACTGTGGCGCGGGCGGCCACTGGCCGAGGTGCCCGCCCTCCCCGACGCGGAACCGCGGATCCAGCAGCTGGTCGAGGCCCATCTCCAGGCCCTGGAATGGCGCTTCGAGGCCGATCTGCACCTGGGCCGGCATGACGGCCTCGCCCCCGAGCTGGCCCACTGGGCCGCCGAGCACCCGCTGCGCGAGGCCTTCCACCGCCAGCTGATGCTGGCGCTGCACCGCACCGGACGCCGGGCCGAGGCGCTGGAGGTGCACCAGCGGCTGCGCCGGGCGCTGGTGGACGAGCTGGGCGTGGAGCCGGGCCCGGCCGTACGGCAGGCCCATCAGGAAGTGCTGGCCGAGACCGAGTCCGGGCCCGCCGAGCGGCCGCAGCCCCGGCCCCCGGCGCCCGCGCAGCTGCCGGCGGACCTCACCGACTTCACCGGACGTGTCGACGACGTCCGGCGGTTGGAGGAGCTGCTGGCGCCCGCCGCCGACCGGGACGGCGCCGCACGCGCCGTGGTGATCTCGGCGGTGTCCGGCACCGCCGGGATCGGCAAGACCACGCTGGCCGTCCACGCCGGGCACCGGCTGGCGGCGCGGTTCCCCGACGGGCACCTGTATGTGGACCTCCAGGGGGTCGCGCCGGAGCCGCCCGCCCCCTCCGCGGTGCTGGCCCGCTTCCTGAGCGACCTCGGGGTGCCCGACGGGGAGATCCCCGCGGACGAGGAGGCCCGTGCCGTCCGCTACCGGACGCTCACCGCCGGGCGGCGGCTGCTGCTGGTTCTGGACAACGCCCGCGACGCCGCCCAGGTCCGGCCGCTGCTCCCGGCCGGGGGCTGCGGCGTGCTGGTGACCAGCCGACGCAGACTGCCCGGTCTGGCGGGTGCTCCCATCTGCACCTGGAGGTGCTGGGTGACGCGGACGCGCTGGCCCTCTTCGGCGCGGTGGTGGGTGCGGAGCGCGCCGCCGCCGAGCCGGAGGCGACAGCCGCCGTCCTGGCCTGCTGCGCGGGCCTGCCGCTGGCGCTGCGGATCGCCGCGGCCCGGCTGGCCGGGCGCCCCTCCTGGCCGGTCTCCGCGCTGGCCGAGCGGCTGGCGGACGAGCAGCGGCGGCTGGACGAACTGCGGGTCGACGACGTCGCGGTGCGGGCCAGCTTCCAGGTGAGCTACACCGGTCTGCGGGCGATGGCCGCGGGCACCGACCCGGCGCGGGCGTTCCGCCTGCTGGGGCTGGTCGAGAGCCCCGACATCGGGCTCGACGCGGCCGCGGCGCTGCTGGGGCTGGCGCCCGGCGACGCCGAGGAGGTCCTGGAGCTGCTGGTCGACGCCTGCCTGCTGGACAGTCCGCGTCCCGGCCGCTACCGGCTGCACGACCTGCTGCGGGTCCACGCCGCGGAGCGGGCGGCGGAGGAGGAGACCGAGGAGGAGCGCCGCGAGGCGGTACGGCGGCTGGCTCACTGGTGCCTGGTGACCCTGACCGCGGCGGACGAGATCCTGCTGCCCGGGTCCGGACGGCCCGATGTGCCGCCCGCCGACCCGGCCCACCCCGCGCTGCGCTTCGCCTCCGACGCCGAGGCCCTGCGGTGGTGCGAGAGCGAGCTCCCCACACTGCTGGCCGCCACCCGGGCCGCCGCCGCACACGGACTGCACCAGCCGGCGTGGCAGCTGCCGGCGCTGTGCTGGCGCCGCTACATGTCCAACGGCCGGTACGACGAGTGGCGTACCGTCAACGAGCTGGGCATGCGCAGCGCGCTTCTGCTGGGCGACCTGGTGGCGCAGACCCATCTGCTGAACTCCGAGGGCGCTCTGGCCTGGCGCACCCGCCGCTTCGAGGACGCCGAACGCAGCCTCACCGCCAAGCTGCGCATCCACCGTGAGCTGGGGGACGTCCCCGGGGAACTCTCCGCGCTGGGCAACCTCGCCGTGGTGGCCGAGCACCAGGGGCGCTACGAGGAGAGCCGCGACCAGGCCCGGCACGCCCTGGTGCTGGCCCGCAGGACCGGGGAGCGGGCCACCGAGGGCACCGCGCTGACCAGCATCGGCAACTGCGAGCACCGCCTCGGCAACCACGAGGAGGCACTGCGCAACCACTACGCCTCACTGGCGGTCTGGCGTGAACTGGAGCACCGGGCGGGCGAGGCGATGGCACTGGCCAACATCGGCTCGGTGCAGCTGCATCTGCGCGACTACGGGAGCGCCCTGCTCAGACTGCGCGAGGCGCTGCCGCTCACCAGGGCGGTCGGCAACCGGGTGAACGAGGCCGAGGTCCTCTCCGACCTCGGCCGGGCGATGATCGCCCTGGACCGGCCGGACGAGGCCCGCCACCACCTCGGAGAGGCGCTCACGCTGTGGCGTGCGCTCGACCGCCCGGAGGCGGACGCGGTCCACGCCCTGCTGCGCACTCTGGACGCCCCGACCGTCCGGGACCGGCCGAGCCACCGCTGATCCGGACGGCTCAGCCGCCCGCCAGCAGCCGGGTCAGGGCTCGCCCGAAGACCAGCCGGCCGGACCAGCGGGTCGGCCCGTCGAGGACGGCGGGAAGGCGGCGCACCCTCAGGTCCTCGCACCAGCGCACCACGCAGCCGTCCGCGTCGGGGACCACCTCGATCTCGGCCCAGCCGAGGACCGTGCCGCCCCGCTTCTCCAGCCGGCAGCGGCCCGGCCGGCCACCGTCCGGGGGCTCCCAGGCCACGATCTCCATCGGGTCGTCGAAGCCGGCCCGGCCCAGCCCGGTGCGTGCCACCACCACGGTGCCCACCCGCGAGGGCGGCGGGGGCGTCACGGTGATCCGCGTCAGCGGCACCTGCCGGGCGTGCCGCTCCCAGTCGGTGACGCGCAGCCAGGCCTCCTGGGCGGACAGCGGCGACCGGCGCTGCACTCGGAACGGTGGCATTCCATGAGCCTAGGCCCGGTCCGGCGGTTCCCGCCCGGTGCGCGGCCCGGGCCCGGTCCTGCGCCGGCCACAGCAGCGGGCCACGGCGGCGGCTGCCGCACGTCGCTCCGGCGGGGCGGCCGGGCCGGCCCCGGGGCCGGCGGCGGTGCTGCGCCCGCTCGGGGTGCCGGCCGCTCGGGGTGCCGGCCGCCGGGCCCTATCCCTTGACGACCCCGAGCGGTGTCAGCCGGACCACCCGCCGGCACAGTCCTGCGCCCTCGCCCGCCTCCACCACGGCATCCACGTCCTTGTAGGCACCCGGATGCTCCTCCGCCAGCCCCCGCCAGGAGGACGGCCGGACCGCGATGCCCTCGGCCTCCAGACGGTCCCGCAGCTCCCGGCCGCTGACTCCGCGGGCCGCCTGGTGGCGGCTCTGCGTCCGCCCGGCCCCATGGCAGGTGGAGTGGAACGCCCGGCCGCCCGGGATGCCGGTGAGCACATAGGAGGCGGTGCCCATGGTGCCGGGGATCAGCACCGGCTGCCCATGGCCGCGCAGGTCCGCCGGCAGGTCGGGGTGGCCCGGCGGCAGCGCCCTGGTGGCGCCCTTGCGATGGACGCACAGCAGACGGGTCGCACCGTCGACCTCGTGCCGTTCGAGCTTGGCGAGGTTGTGCGAGATGTCGTAGACCAGCTCCAGGCCGGCCCCCAGCAACTGGGCGAAGACCCTGCGGGCGGCGTCGGCGAGCAGTTGGCGGTTGGCCCGGCCGTAGTTGGCGGCGGCCGCCATGGCTCCCAGGTAGGCACGCCCCTCCGGGGAGTCCACGGGGGCGCAGGCCAGCTGCCGGTCCGGGACCGTGATCCCGTGGTGCGGCATCCGCTGCTCCATCCGGCGCACATGGTCGGTGCAGATCTGGTGGCCCAGCCCGCGGGAACCGCAGTGGATCATGACGCACACCTGGCCGGGGCGCAGGCCGAACGCCTCGGCGACCTCGGTGTCGTAGACCGCGTCCACCCGCTGCACCTCGAGGAAGTGGTTGCCCGAGCCCAGGCTGCCGACCTGGTGCAGCCCCCGCTCCAGGGCCCGTTCGCTCACCTGGCCGGGATCGGCTCCGTCCACCGCGCCGCCGTCCTCGCAGCGGTCCAGGTCGCGCTGGTCGCCGTGGCCGCGTTCCACGGCGTGGCGGGAGCCGGCGACGAGGATGCGCCGCAGTTCGCCGGGTTCGTGCAGGTCCCAGACCGCGCCGCGGGTCATCCCACGGGGGACGACCGGGTCCAGGGCGTCCATCAGCCGCCCGAGGGCGGGTGCGAGTTCCTCCGCCGAGAGGTCGGCGGCGAGCAGCCGCACCCCGCAGGAGATGTCGAACCCCACCCCGCCCGGGGAGACCACACCGCCCTGCGCGGGGTCGGTGGCCGCGACCCCGCCGATCGGGAAGCCGTACCCCCAGTGGATGTCCGGCATCGCATACGAGGCCAGCACGATGCCCGGGAGGGTGGCCACATTGCGGACCTGCTCCAGCGACTGGCCCGCGTCGCTGAGCAGCTCCCGGGTGGCGTACACCACCCCCGGGACGCGCATCGCGCCCTGCTGCTCGACCCTGAGCTCATAGGGGCCGGTCCGGCTGATGTCCATGACGCCCTCGCGGTACCCGCCCCGGTGCCGGTGAAACCGCCGGCTCCTCAGACGTCGACGGTGAAGGCGCACCGCCAGCCGCCGCCGTCCCCGGCGAGTTCCAGCGCGTGCAGCGACACCGCCTTCGGCAGGGCGCCCACGGCCTGCGCGGCATCGGAGCGGACCATCTCCAGCCGGGCCTCCAGCCCGCCGCCGGGCAGCGCCGTCAGCCTGGCGCCCACCGGCAGCTCACCGTGGACGTCCAGCCGGTAGACCACCTCCTCCAGCAGCCGGACCAGCAGGTCCTGGTCGGGAGCCGGGTCCAGGCGGACGGTCGCGGTCCGCCGCACGGCGGCCTGGGGGACGTCGGCGAAGCTGCTCACCAGCCCGGCCACCGCCTCGGCCAGGCAGCGCTCCCGGTCGGGTGCCCAGGCCTCGATGCGGCTGTCCGCGGTGTGCGGGACGCTGCGGTGGCCGGCTGCGGGCCGGGCGGGGCGCTCGGTCATCGTCGGGCTCCTTACTGCGCCGACCGGCTGGGACCGTCCGGCTTGCGCCGTCCGGTTGTGGTCCGCGACCGGTCGGGTAGGCGTGCGGTGTGGAGTGGTTCTCCAGCGCGGACTACTGGCTGAGCAGGCTGGTGCTGCAACGGGCGCTGGCCGCGGTGTACCTGGTCGGCTTCCTGGTGGCGGTCAACCAGTTCCGGCCGCTGATCGGCGAGCGGGGGCTGCTGCCGGTGCCCCGGTACCTGGCGCGGACGCCGTTCCGCCGCTCCCCCGGCATCTTCCAGCTGCACTACTCCGACCGCCTCTTCGCCGCCGTCGCCTGGACGGGCGCCGCCCTCTCGGCCGCCGTGGTCGCGGGGGCGGCCGACCTGGTGCCGCTCGGGGCGTCGATGGGCATGTGGGCGGTGCTCTGGGTGCTCTATCTGTCGATCGTGAACGTGGGGCAGACCTGGTACGCCTTCGGCTGGGAGTCGCTGCTGCTGGAGGCGGGCTTTCTGGCGGTGTTCCTGGGGAACGCCCGGACGGCGCCGCCGGTGCTGGTGCTCTGGCTGCTGCGCTGGCTGCTGTTCCGGGTGGAGTTCGGCGCGGGGTTGATCAAGATGCGCGGCGACCGCTGCTGGCGTGATCTGACCTGCCTCTACTACCACCATGAGACCCAGCCGATGCCCGGACCGCTCAGCTGGTTCTTCCACCGGCTGCCCAGGCCGCTGCACCGGGTGGAGACCGCGGCCAACCATGTCGCCCAGCTGGTCGCCCCGGTGGTGCTGCTGCTGCCGCAGCCGGCCGCCACCGCGGCCGCCTGCGTGGTGATCGCCACCCAGCTGTGGCTGGTGCTGTCCGGCAACTTCGCCTGGCTCAACTGGCTGACGATCGTGCTGGCCCTCTCCGCGGTGGACGGCAGCCGCGCCGCCGCGCTGCTCGGACTCCCGGCCGCACCGCACCAGGCCGCCGCCCCGGGGTGGTTCCAGGGCATGGTGCTCGCGGTCACCGCCCTGGTGGTGTGGCTGAGCTACTGGCCGGTGCGCAATATGCTCTCCCACCGGCAGCTGATGAACTGCTCCTTCAACACCGTCCATCTGGTCAACACCTACGGGGCGTTCGGCAGCATCGGGCGGGTACGCCACGAGGTGGTGATCGAGGGCACCGACAGCGCCCGGCCCACCCCCGACGCGGTGTGGCGGGAGTACGGCTTCAAGGGCAAACCCGGCGACCCCCGGCGGCTGCCCCGCCAGTTCGCCCCCTACCATCTGCGGCTGGACTGGCTGATGTGGTTCGCGGGGATCTCACCGGCCTACGCCCGCCCATGGCTGCGTCCGCTGGTCGCCAGACTGCTGGAGAACGACCCGGCCACGCTGCGGCTGCTGCGGACCAACCCCTTCCCCGACGCACCGCCCGCGCTGGTCCGCGCCCGGCTGTTCCGCTACCGCTTCACCGACTGGCGGGAGCTGCGCCGCACCGGTGCCTGGTGGTACCGGGAGCCGGTCGGCGAGCTGCTGCCACCGGTGCGCGCCGCCCGCTGACCGGTCGCGGCCGGACGGGCCAGGGGTGCAAGGGGGTACTCAGGCGGATGTCGGCTCGGTGTCCTGGAGCCGGGCCTCCGGCAGCAGCTCCCGGATGTCGTGCGGCAGCACATGGCCGAGCTTCTGCATCAGCTCCGGCGACAGCGACGCATCCAGGACGTCCAGCACCGCGCCCGCGTCGCGCAGCGCGACCTCCTCGGTGGTGCCCGCCCGCCAGGCGATCCGCCCGGCGAAGGTCGTCAGGTCGAACCGCTCGCCCTTTCTGCGCTCCTCCCGCGAGGCGCCGTGCGCCACGGCCACCCGCACCATCGGTCGGGCGATCTCCGTGGGCAGCTGGGCCGCCACATGCTCGGCGAGGCCGACCGGCACCCGCTCCGCCAGGGTCTCCAGAGTGGCCAGGACCGCCCGTTTCGCCGCTTCCCTGTCGGGAAGCTCCCCCGTACCCGGACCTGGTCGATGAACGCGTCGAGATGCATGATGCCCGGCCTCCCGTCGTGGAGCTGCGCACAGTCTCAAGGATCGCGTGTCCATGCGGGGCCTGCCAAAACGCGGTTCGCCGGGCCGGGACGGGCAGCCGCTCAGGAGAGCCCGCCGGAACCCCCGCCCGGATCGCCCGCACGGTCCGCCGCGGCACCGACGCGGCGGACCACCAGTACGGCGACGTCGTCCCGCTGCTTTCCCGAGGTGAAGCGGCGGAGGTCGGCGCCGAGCGCCCCGGTGAGCTCGGCGGTGCTCAGCCGTGACCAGCCCGCCAGCCGCTCACCGAGCGGGTAGAAGGTGCCCGTCCGGTCCCTGGCCTCGGTGACCCCGTCGGTGCACAGCAGCAGCGAGGAGTCGGGCGGGAAGTCGAACGACGCGACGGCCCGCGGGTCGGCCGACAGGCTCTCCAGGCCCAGCGGCACCCCGGGCTCGCCGAGGGCGACGGACCGGGCCCCCGACCCGTCCAGCAGCTGCGGCGGGATGTGCCCGCAGTTGATCGCCTGGCAGGTCGTCCGCTCGTCGACACCGAGCACCAGCGCGGTGACGAACCGCTCGTGCTCGCCCTCGCGGCTGGCGTAGAGATTGTGCCGGACCACCGCGTCCTCCATGGCCGTCACCACCGCTGCGAGCGTCGGTTCGCGGTGGGCCGCCTCCCGGAAGGCCCCGAGCACCGCGAACCCCGCACCGATCGCCTGCAGCCCCTTGCCCTGCACATCGCCGATCAGCACCCGGCTGCCGTAGGGGGACGCCACCGCCTCGTAGATGTCCCCGCCGACCAGCCGGTCGCTCTCGATGGGCCGGTACAGGCCGCCGACCACCAGCAGATCGGTGATCAGCGGCAGCGGACGCAGGATCTCCCGCTGCAGGGCGGCCGCGGTGGACCGCAGCCGCCCCAGCTCCTGCTCGCGGTGAATGCGCCGCCGGCACGCCTCCACGCTGAGGCCGCCGAGGATCGCGCAGAACACGGACGCCAGCACCGTCTCGGTCACGGTGTGTTCCGGCAGGTGGTTGAGCGACACCCCGACGGCGACCGTCGCCCACACCGCGGCCAGCACGGTCTGGGCGACGGTGCCGAAGATGGCGGCGAAGGCGGGCAGGAAGATCAGCAACGGGGCGAGCCGTACATCGATGCCGCTCAGCGCCCCGACGCCCAGGACCACCGCGGTCAGGCCCACCACCGTCGCCACGACCGGCCGCCGGGCCGTCCCACGGGGCAGCGGCTGCGGCGTCCGCGGGCGCCGCGACCGGAAGGTGGCTCGCACCGGCTCCGCCCTCCTCGTCGGCACCGCCCCGCCCCGGACACCGTACGGGGCCTCCCCATCGATCCTGGTGCACCTGCCTCCGCCGCCGCCTGCGCAGGTACCCCGAAGGGATGAGCGCACCGCCGGCGGTGGGCACGCCGCCACTCGGACCAATTGCGGGCCCCGGGGGCGGCGGTGCGGTGGACTTCACCCGCCCGTCCCCACCCGCGGAGCGCGGCCCACACCCTGGAGGTCACCGGATGAAGAAGCTCGGACTGCTGCTCACCGCCGCGGCCCTGGTCGCGGTGGCGGCTGCGCCCGCACCCGCCCGGCCCGCGCTCCCCAACACCACCGACCAGCGGTTCCTCAACGAGGCACTGCGCTCGGTGAACGCGGTCCGCGCCCGGCACCACGCCCCGCCGCTCACCCTGGACCGGCGGCTCTCCGAGTGGGCTGCCGCCCGCGCCCGCGACCTCTCCCGGCAGGAGGGACTGCACGGCGCCCACGGCGGCGCCCACCCCGGCACGGGCGAGAACGTCTACTGGGGTGCCTCCTCGGTCCCGGCGCGGCGCAGCGCACAGGACGCGGTGACCTCCTGGTACCAGGAGGCCCGCGGCTACGACTTCAAGCACCCCGGCACCGGCCGCGGCACCTCGCGGTTCACCCAGCTGGTCTGGCGGTCCAGCACACAGCTGGGTGCGGCCCGGGTGTCGGGACGGGGCGCCCACTGGTACGAGACCTACATCGTCTTCCTCTTCCGCAGCCCGGGGAACATCCCCGGGCAGTACGCACGCAATGTCCAGCCCGCCGCGGCCGGCAACGCCAAGCCGGGCACGGGCGCAGGGCCGGGCACGGGCGCAGGGCCGCGTCCCGGCAACGCCAGGCCGACCACGGGCGCCGGACCCCGGCCCGGCAACGCCAGGCCGACCGCCGGCCCAGGGCCGCGCCCCGGCACACCGCCCCACCCCGCCGGGCCGCCCGTGGCCGGGGCGAAGGGCGGCGGAGCGGCCGGGCGGGGGCCGGCCGGCAGCACGGAGGCATCCACCCCGACGGGTGGCCGCCCGGCAGGCCAGGCCGCGGCGGCCCCGGCAAGGCCGGCGGGCCCCAGCGACAACACCGGCAGCAGCGGCAGCGGGCAGGACAAGGAGCCCCGTCCCGCAGCGGCGGCTGCCCAGGACGTCCCGGCCGCCGACGGGGACCAGCAGGACTGAGCCGGCGCGGGACAGGGGGTAGCGGATGGCCGGCACACGGCGGCGGCTCTTCGGCCGCCTGTCGCTCCACGAGCGAACCTTCGTCCTTGACGCGCTGCGGACCGAGACGGTGGGCGGTGTGCTGCTGCTGGCCGCGGCGGCGCTCGCCCTGGTGTGGGCCAACGTCCGGCCGCTCCAGTACCAGAATCTGCTGCACCGCACAGTGGGCCCGTCCGGACCGCTCCACCTGCATCTCACCCTGGAGGCCTGGGCGACCGAGGGCCTGCTGACGGTGTTCTTCTTCGTCGCCGGGATCGAGCTCAAGCGCGAACTGGTCTCCGGCGACCTGCGGGACCGCCGGGCGGCCGCCCTGCCGGTGGCGGCCGCCGTCTGCGGCATGGCGGTGCCGGCCCTGGTCTACACCGCCGTCAATCTGATCGGCGGCGGGCGTCCCGGCGGCTGGGCGATCCCGATGGCGACCGACATCGCCTTCGCCCTCGGGGTCCTCGCCGTCGTGGGGTCGTACCTCCCGTCGCCGCTGCGCGCCTTCCTGCTGACCCTGGCGGTGGTCGACGACCTCGGCGCGATCCTGGTGATCGCGGTCTTCTACACCTCGCACATCCGCTATCCGGCGCTGCTGGCCGCGCTGGCGGGCCTCGGGCTCTTCCTGCTGCTGCAGCGGCTGCGGGTGCACGGCTGGTACCTCTACGTCCCGCTGGCGCTCGCCATCTGGGTGATGATGCATGTGAGCGGCATCCATGCCACGGTGGCGGGCGTCGCCATGGGCCTGATGCTGCGCTGCACCCAGGACGAGGGGGAGACGGAGACCCCGGCCGAGCGCGTCGAGCATCTGGTCCGTCCGTTCTCCGCCGGGCTCGCGGTACCCCTGTTCGCCTTCTTCGCCTGCGGTGTCCCGCTGTCGGCGCACGCCCTGGGCCAGGTCTTCACGGAGGCGGTGCCGCTGGGCATCGTCGCGGGGCTGGTGGTCGGCAAGCCGCTGGGCGTCTTCGGCGGTACCTGGGCGACCGCCCGCTTCAGCCGGGCCGAGCTGGACCCCGGCCTCCAGTGGGCCGACGTCCACGCCGTGGCGACGCTGGCCGGCATCGGTTTCACGGTCAGTCTGCTCCTCTGCGAGCTGGCGTTCCCGCACGACCCGGGACTGACCGAACGGGCCAAGGCGGCGGTCCTCACCGGGTCGGTGCTCTGCGCGCTGACCGCCGCCGTACTGCTGCGACTGCGCAGCCGGCACTACCGCCGCCTCTACGAGGCCGATCTCGCCGAATCCCCCACCTGAAGCGCTCTGTCCGGGCCCGTGCCGCTCAGGCCTGCCAGGGGTTGAGCCCCCAGCGGAGGGTGTGGCACCCCTGCGGGGCGAGGTGCACCAGGTCGGTGCCGGAGCGGAAGGCGTCCGGCGGGCAGGTCATGGGCTCCACCGCGATCCCCCGGCGGCGGACCTCCCCGGGGAGGGTGTCGCCGGTGTAGAGCTGGACCGCCCGGACGCCCTCGCCCAGCCACAGATCGGTACCGTGCGCGCCCGACGGATGGGCCAGCCGCACCACCGGCGTGCCGTCGGGGCCGGGGACCAGGTCGGTGAAGGCGGTGTCCAGCCGCAGGGCGCCGATGGCCTGCGGGGTGCGGAAGTCGTACGGGGTTCCGTCCACGGGCTCGCCGCCGGCCGGTGTCCCGCGGTCGTCGGTCAGGATCCGGCAGTGGGCGGGTACGGTCAGCACCGCCTCGTCGACCAGGCCGGTGCCCACCGTGAGGTAGGGGTGCTGCCCGGCGCCGTAGGGCGCGGGCCGGTCGGAGAGGTTGCGGGCGGTGAGCGCCACCGAGAGCCCCGCCGGGCCGAGGGTGTACTCGGCGGTGACCTCCAGGTGGAACGGGTAGCCGGGCTGCGGCCAGACCACGGCCCCGAGCACCACCCGGTCGTCCCGCTGTTCCACCGGCTGCCAGGTGGACCAGCGCAGCAGGCCGTGGATGGCGTTGCCGCGGGCGGGTTCGGTCAGCGGCAGCTGGAACTCCTCGCCGTCCCAGCGGTAGCGGCCGTCCCTGATCCGGTTGGGCCAGGGCACCAGGATCTGACCGCGGCCACCGCTGATCCGGTCTGCGGCGGCGAAGCCGTCGAGGACCGGCCGGTCGCCGACGGTGTAGCTGCGCAGCGCGGCGCCCAGTTCGACGACCACTGCCCGCTGGTCACCGTGGGCGATGGTGTACTGCCGCCCGGTGCGGTACTGGTCCGTGCTGGGCTGGTCCGTGCTGGGCCGGTCCGTACTGGGCTGATCCGTGCGGTGCACCTGCTGCCTCCAGGTCGCGGTCAGGGACCGGTGTCGAGGAACTCCCGGACGGCGAACGCCATCAGTACGGCGAAGGCGCACCAGAGCACGACCCCGGTCGTGGGGTAGTTCCAGGTGAACAGGACCACGGCCCCCACCGCAAGGATCAGCACGCCCAGCGGCCGCTTGCGGCGGTGGACGAACCGCCCGACCGCGCCCAGGTGCAGTCCGGCGGAGTCCGCCGTACCGCGCACCGCGCCGATGCCGTTCCGGCAGGCGGTGCGGACGGTGACCGCGGGCCGGGACGGTCCGATCAGGAACGCACCGAGAGCGGTGACGGCGGCCAGCGCGAAGACGGCCCGCACGGCGGAGCGCAGAAAGTGGGAGAGCGCGTCAAAGACCGATGCCGCCGCGGCGGTCGATACCCCTGGGGGCAGCCGGTCGAGGTAGATGGCGCGGAAGGCGGCCAGCACCACGCCCAGCACCAGCATGGCCGCCGCCACCCCCAGGGCGGCGCCGACCAGGGCCCGGCGGCGGCGGGCCGCGAGCAGTACCCCTGCGGCGGCGATCAGCACCGTCACCGCGGGGAGCCACCCGCCGGCCAGTTCGAGCAGCCGGAACCCGGTCTTGACCCGGCCGATGTCCTGGGAGGCGAAGACGACGAACTGGGTGTGCAGCGCGGGGATCCTGGCGGCCGGGCCGAAGCCGGCCTTGACCAGTTGGTCCTTGACCCTGGCGATGACCGGCCCCAGATCGATGGACACCTGGTTGTTCTGCAGCGACACGGCGCCGCCGCCCTTGCCGGTGAGGGCCTTGTCCAGGGAGCTGTGCACCGTGCGGTTGGCCTCGATCCAGATGGTCTCGAAGGCGCTGCTGGAGACCACCTTCTGCACGGTGCTCCCCACCAGGTCGCCGAGGCCTGTGCGGATCGGCCCGCTGAGGTGGGTCAGCAGGTCCGCGGCCTGCGGTGGGACACCCTTCTGCTGGGCGGCCTTGGCGAGCCGGTCGACCACCGAGGGGACGTCGATCCGGTCCAGCACAACGGCGGTGGTCCGTCTGGTGACGGCCTGCTGGATGTCCGGATCGGAGGCGAGTGGGGCGACGGTGGCGACATAGCGGTCGGTGTCCCCGACGATGCTGCTGGCCCAGACGGCGACCACGGAGGGGACGGAGAGCACCGAGGCGAGCACGATCAGCAGCACCGACCAGATCGCACGGACCCGGTGCCGCCGGACGGCGGGCGGCGGTTCGTGCTGTTCCAGCGCCGCGATCCGCTGCCGGAGCTCGTCGAGGCCGCCCGCTGCGGGGGGCTCCGGCTCCGGACCCGGTGCACTGGTCGCCATCTGCGCTCCTGGGGTGGGACGTGGGGTCGGGCTCCGGGGGACCGCCGCGGGAGCGGCTCTGCGCGGGTGCCGCCGTGTGCGCCGTCCGGGTGGGCTTCGCGCCGAAGGCGGATCCCGGTCGGCGGGCCGACCGGGATCCAGGGGCAGGCGCGGGGCCGTCAGGTCACCGCGCCCTCTCCGGTCTTGGCACACAGCGCCCAGATGATGACGACGTCCAGCGCGATCACCACGATGGCCCACAGCGGGTACCAGGGCAGCCAGGCGAAGTTGGCGATCAGGCTCAGACCGGCGAGCGCGACACCCACCACGCGGGCCCACATGGCGCCGGTGAAGAGCGCGATACCTGCGAGCGCGACCACGATTCCGAGGATGAGATGGATCCAGCCCCAGCCGGTGGTGTTGAACTGGTACGCGTAGCTGCGTGTGACGACCAGCAGGTTGTCCTTGGCGATGGCGGAGATGCCCTCGAAGACCGCCGTGATACCCGTGAAGATCATCATGACTGCGGCGAACATCGTCCAGCCGGACACCTGCGGGCTCCCGGCACCGGGAGCGGCGGTGCTGGTCCCGGCGCCACTGACATGACTGGCCATGTCGGGCTCCTTCTCGAGAGATCGTCCCCCGCTCTGCGGACGCGAACCGGGTCGATCGACGGCCCCTTCCCTCAGCGTGCCATCGGCGGCACGCAGAGGCATCTCGGAGCGGCCGCTCCAGAAATGCGGTGCACCGCACCCGGTGGTCGAATGGGCAGTGGCGGGGCCGCCTGCCGCCCCGGACGCACGTGTACCCGGAGGAGTCGACGTGAGCGACGAGCTCGAGGATCTGGGACCGATCGACTACCTGGTCGTGGAGTTCCCGGGCAACCGTATGACCGGTGAGGGCCTTCCCCTGCTGCTCGACCTCGTCGACCGCGGCATCATCCGGGTCCTCGACCTGGTCTTCGTCCGCAAGGACCGCGACGGTTCGGTCTCCGTACTGGAGGCCAACCAGCTCAGCGGCGACGGAGGCCTGGATCTGACCCTGTTCGAGGGCGCCTCGTCGGGGCTGCTGGGCCGGGACGACCTCACCGAGGCCGGCTCCGCCCTGGAGCCCGGCAACTCCGCGGGCATCGTGGTCTACGAGAACCTGTGGGCGGAGCCGCTGGCCGCCGCGCTGCGCCGGTCCGGCGCCCGGTGGGTGGCCGGCGGCCGCATTCCGGTGCCGGCCCTGATGGCCTCGCTGGACGCCGCCGAGTCCGCCCAGGAATCCACGCACGGCCCCCGGCCGTACGTCATCGGGAAGTGAGCGACACCATGACCGGACTTCTCCGCGGGGTCGCCCGCACGGCTGTCGTGGCGGGCACCGCGACAGCGGTCGCCAACCGGGTGTCACGGCTCCAGGCCGGCCGCTGGGCGGAGCAGACGCAGTCACCGCAGCCGACGGCCCCGCAGTCCTCGACGCCGCCGGACGCCCCGGTGGAGGACACCGTGGCGGTCAAGATCGACCAATTGAAGCAGTTGGGCGACCTGCGGGACCGGGGTCTGCTCACCGACGCCGAGTTCGCCGAGCAGAAGGCCCGGCTGCTGGCCTCCTGACCCCTGGGAGCCGAGCCCGGCGCGGACACCCGCCGGGCTCGGCTCCCAGGGCCGCCCCGTCCACGGTACAGAGGGGTATAAAGGCCCCATGCCGGACAGCAAGCCGGCCCGGACGGCCGGGGCACCACACGGCGGCCCGCCCCCCGAGGCCGGCCGCGGGCTGCTGCTGCGCACACTGCTGCGCTCGACGGCGACGGTGACGGTGCTGCTGGCCCTCTACTACGTGGCGCCGCTGGACAGCAGCCATATGAACCTGGTGACGGTGCTGGAACTGGCCGTGGGGCTGGCGCTCTTCTGCAGCCTGGCGGTCTACCAGGCGGTGTCGATCATGCGGTCGAACCACCCCAGGCTGCGGGCGCTGGAGGCGCTGTCCAGCCTGGTGCCGCTGTTTCTGCTGGCTTTCTCGGCGGCGTACTTCCTGCTCGCCCGGAACGCCGGGTACTCCTTCACCGAGCCGCTGGACCGCACGGATGCGCTGTACTTCACCGTCACCGTCTTCGCCACGGTGGGGTTCGGCGACATCGCACCCGTCACCACCACCGCACGGGTGCTGACGACCGTGCAGATGACGGCGGACCTGGTGCTGGTGGGCGTGATCGCCAGAGCGCTGCTGGGCGCGGTCCAGGTGGGACTGCGGCGGCGCGGTGACACGGCGCCGCCGCTGCGCGAGCCGGACTAGTCCGACGACTCACGTCGTCAACGCGCGCGGCATCCGGTGCAGGGCCTGTCCTCGCCGGAGGCGGGCAGAGCAGGGACCCCTCCTGCCCGGTCGCGGGCAGGAGGGAAAGGTGCCGTGCCGGGCGCCGCGCGCCAGACGGGAATTGTTCGGACAAGCGCTGGGGCTCAACGGCTCAACGGGCAGGTACCGGTCAGACTCGGACGCCGGCCTAGTGCCGCCCCCGCCAACGTTTGCCTTCCCCCAGCCTGGCGGCCGGGAGGTGCCCCCACGCCGCGGCGTCTGGTGCGTGCGATCGCAAGGCGGCCGGAAGCCCTTGTACTGGGTCGTACCTGGGCTTTCGGCCAACGCAGCGAGCGTGCGTGCCTGGGGGCACCTCCCGGCCGAAGGCCGGGGGAGCGTCGCGGCAGGGCAAAGGTTGGCGGGGGCGGCACTAGCTCCGCCCGTCGCCCGCGGCCGCCGCCGCCCGCCAGGCCTCCATGCCCGCAAGCGAGGCGTGCCGGGCCTGGCGCAGCTTGGCCGCCGCCCGTTCGCTGGGCGGGACTTCCAGCTGCCGCACCCAGCGGCGGCCGGCGGTCGCGAGGGCGAAGCCGGCGAGTCCCATGCCGGCGAGGGCCACCAGTGCGCCGCCGGCGATCAGTACGGCGCCGGCTGTGACAAGCCGGGTGTCGATGTCCAGCGCCTGGGAGGTCGAGTGGAAGTGGTGGTTCATGCCCTCACCATGCGCCACCGTGGGCGGCCTCGCATCCCGGGCGCCCGGCCCCCGCACGCCGCGCCGAGATGCCGGACCGCGACCGGTCACCGAGGCTGGAGTGACATCGGCCGCGGTCGTCGGCCGGTCGGCGAGGGGCGCCAGTCAGCGAGGAGACACGGGGATGGCACAGTCCGGAGAGGCGCCCGAACCCTCGTCCGTGCACGAGGTGTTCCGCAACCCGGGCTATCTGCGGCTGCTGCTGCTCTCCGCCGTGGTCGGCATCCCGGTCTCCCTGATCGCCTTCGGCTTTGTCGCCCTGCAGCACGAGATGCAGCACGGTGTCTGGGTCTCCCTCCCCCATGCCCTGGGGTGGCCCGCCGCGCCGTGGTGGTGGCCGCTGCCGTGTCTGACGCTCGGTGGTCTGCTGGTGGCCTGGTGCGTCGTCGCACTGCCCGGCCACGGCGGGCACGTCCCTGCCGAGGGATTCGGCGGGGCGCCGACGCTGCCCTCCTATCTGCCGGGCGTGGTGCTCGCGGCGCTGGCCGGCCTCTCACTGGGCGCGGTGCTGGGCCCCGAGGCGCCGCTGATGGCGCTGGGCAGCGGGCTGGCGCTGATGTCCGTACGGTCGGCCCGGCGGGCCGCGACACCGCGGCTGGTGCCGGTGCTGGGGGCTGCCGGTTCGGCGGCCGCGATCTCCACGATCCTGGGCAGCCCGCTGGTCGCCGCGGTGCTGATGATCGAGGTGGCCGGGGTCGGCGCGCCGCAACTCTATGTGGTGATCCTCCCCAGTCTGCTGGCGAGCGGGGTGGGCGCACTGGTCTTCACCGGCTTCGGCCACTGGACCGGCCTCCAGGTGGGTTCGCTCGCCCTGCCGCTGTCGGGGCACACCCAACCGCTGGACGCGGCCGACCTGCTGTGGGGGGTTGCGCTGGCCGCGGTGACCGCGCTGCTCACCGCCGGGGTGATGGTGCTGGCCCGTCACGCCGCCGTGTGGACCCGCCGCCGGACCCTTGAACGCACCGTGCTGTGCGGGCTTGCCGTGGGGGTCTGCGCCGCCTGCTACGCACTGGCGGCCGATCGCCCGCCCGACGACGTGGCACTCTCCGGCCAGGAGACCCTGGCGACCCTGGCCATGGACCCGCACAGCTGGCCGGTCTCCACGCTGCTGTTGCTCCTGCTCTTCAAAGGGGTGGGCTGGGCGATCTCCCTGGGCAGCTTCCGGGGCGGCCCGATCTTCCCCTCGGTGCTGATCGGCGCCGTCCTCGGGGTGGCCTGCGCCGGACTCCCGGGCTTCGGTGCGCTGCCCGCCATGGCGGCGGGCCTCACCGCGTCCTCCACCGCCGCGCTGCGGCTGCCCATCTCGGCGGTGGTGCTGGCCGCACTGCTGCTGGGGAAGACCGGGGTCGACCAGATCCCGCTGGTGGTGATCGCGGCGGTGGTCTCCTTTGTGGTCGGCGAGCTGCTGCGCGGCCGGGCGCCTGCTCCGGCGGACGCGGCGCCCCGGTCCCCGCAGCCGGGGCGGACCGCCCGGACCGAGCAGTGAACGGGCCCGCGTGGCGGCCGGTCCGCGACGCCGCCCACCACGAGCCGTACTCCCCGCGATGGCCGTGACCGCACCCCTGGACCGCTTGTGCCGGCGGGTCCCCGGCCTGACGGCCGCCCTCCGGCAGGGCACCCGGGTGACCGTCGCGGCGAGCGTGGGCTTCTACGTCTGCCGCTACGGCCTCTCCAACCGGACGATGGGCACCTATGCGATCTTCGCCACCCTCGCCACCGGGGTCCTCTCCCAACTGGGCGGCCCGCCGGCGGAACGGGCCCGGACCCTGCTGCGGGCCCTGCCTGCGGCGTATGTGCTCATCACGGTCGGCACCGTGCTGGCGGCGCACGCCTGGGCTGCGGCGCTGGGCATGCTGCTGCTCGGCTTCACCGTGTCCTTCGCCGGGGTGGGCGGCCCGCGGCTGGTCGGCCTGACCAACGGACTGCAGCTCCTCTACATCCTGCCGTGCTTCCCGCCGTACGTGCCCTCCGCCCTGCCCGACCGGCTGGCCGGGGTGACCGTCGGTGTGGGACTGCTGGCCGCGGTCGAGGTGGCGCTCTGGCCGGACCCGCCGCCCGAGCGCTACCAGGACCGGCTCGCCCGCGCGGCGGACGCGCTGGCGGACTGCACGGACGCGCTGGGGGATGCCGCCGAGTGCCGGCCGGGAGCTGTGCAGCGGGCCGAGCGGCTGGTGCCGCTGACCGCCGCCGCCGTGGAGGAGCTGCGCTTCTCGCGCATGCCGCCGATGGAGCGGCCCGCCTCCGCCGGCCGGGTCGACCGCTCACGCGGCCACACGGCGTCCGCACTGCGGTACGCCGCCTCACAGACCGGGCGGCTGGCCGAGCTGAGCCGCAGCAACAAGCTGCTCCCGTCAGCCGGGACCCTGCTGCACTGCACCGCCCGGGCGCTGCGCGCCGCCGCGGCCGCTCAGCGTGGCACCGGTCCTCCGCCCGACACCGGGGAGCTGGAGCAGGCGGTGCGGGTCTTCGAGCAGCTGCGGGCGGACGCGTTGCGCCGGCTGGCGCCCGAGGCGGACCGGCATCGGGTGCGCCAGGGCTCGGTGGCGCTGGATGTGGCCGTGGCGACCCGCTTCGTCCTGCTGGGAACCCGGATCGGCAGGGGCGCCCCGGTGCCGCCGGACGAGGCGCCGCCGGAGGAGCGGCCGGGCCCCTTCTGGTACGCGGAGCAGCCGACGGCGATGCTGTGGTGGACCCGGCTGCGCTGCCATCTGACACCGCGTTCGGTCGCCTTCCAGAGCGCGGTGCGCATCGCCCTGGCCCTGGCCGCTGCCCGGCTGACCGCCGCGGGACTCGGGGTGACGCACGGCTTCTGGGTGCTGCTGGCGACGCTCACCCTGATGCGGGGCACGGCGGCGGACACCAGGACGGCCCTGCGTCCGGCGCTGATCGGCACTTTCCTGGGGGCGCTGGCGGCCGGGGTCCTACTGGTGGCGGTGGGCCACCATCCGGCGTTCTACGCCGCGGCGATGCCTCCGGTGATGCTGCTGGCCTTCACCGCGGGTCCGCTGCTGGGTCAGGGCTGGGGGCAGGGGCTGTTCACCCTGGTGGTGTCGATCCTCTTCAGCCAGCTGGCGTCGGCCGGCTGGCAGCTGGTCGAGGTCCGGCTGCTCAATGTGCTCGTCGGGGCAGTGGTGGGCACCGTGACGGGGCTGTGCGCCTGGCCCCGGGGCGGCGGCGGGGAGCTGCGCAGGGCGATGGGCGACTTCCTGAGCGGTGCCGCGGACGCGGTGCAGGAGACCGTGGCCGTGGTGGGCGGGCGCCCGCACCGGGGGCAGGCCCTGCCGCACGCCCGGCAGGTCATGATCCTCGCCGAGGCGGGCTATGCGCAGTACCACGCCGAGCGGGCGGACCGCCGGCTGGCCGGGGTGGACTGGCAGGCCGCGCTGGTCGCCGGGCAGTTCAGTGTGCGCGGGGCGGAGGTGGTGCTGGGCCGCTCCTCCCCCGGGTGTCTGGCCGGGGCGCCGATCGCTGTGGGGCATCTGGAGCGGGAGGCCGCCAGGGTGGCCGCCGCCTACCGCAGGGCCGCGGCCGGGTTGCGGCTGTCCGTACCCGTTCCCCCAGCGGCGCTGCCCGACCCGGGCGCCGGCAACCGGGCCACCCGTGACGCCACCGGGCAGGAGTCGCTGTATGCGACGGACCTACGGGTCTGGCTCGCCGCCGTCGCCCGCAATCTGACCCGGCTCGCACCCGGGCCGCCCGGCGACGGGAGCTGATCGGGGCGGCGACCGGTCAGTCCTGGCGGCGTTGCGGCGCCGGCCGGTCCCGGTAGCGCAGGCCGCCCATCAGGAAGAGCAGGGTCCCGGCGAGGATGGCGAGCACCAGCAGCGTGTATCCGATGATCTGGAGAGCGAGCACGACACTTCCTCCACGGTCGGCATGCCGGATATGACCCATTAAGTCATGCAAACGGAGGCTTTGCAGCAGAAGTCTGCGATTGTGGAGGCAGGACCGGAGCGGGCCCGTACGACGAGCGGAGCCGCGGAGGTGAGCTGATCAGTGACGGAGCCGGATCCCCTGATGCTGCTCGACGCCGAGGGTGTCGTCGTGGAGTGGAGCCGTGAGGCGGAGCGGCTGCTCGGCCGCACAGCCGAGCAGGCAGTCGGGCGGCCTGCGGCGTCGCTGATCCCGCCGGAGGGCCGCGCCGCGGAGGGCCTGCGGCTGGAGCTGCGTCCCATGGCGGCGGCGGACGGGGCCGCGGCGGACGGGGCGGCGGCCTGGGCCGTGTCGGCCCGGACCGAGGCCTCGGCGGCCCAGTGGGCGATCAACTCCGCCGTGCTGGAGGCGCTGTTCACCCAGTCGCCGCTGGGGCTGCACGTCCTGGACCCGGAACTGCGGGTGCTCAGGTTCAACGCCAACGCCTCCGGCGCCCGGGACGTGGACCCGCAGGACGTGGTCGGCCGGCACATCTCCGATGTCTACCCCGCCTGTGACCACGGCCAGGTGGAACCGCTGCTGCGCAAGGTCCTCTCCACCGGCGTCAAGCTCCAGGACCACCTGTTGCACTGCTGCCCGCCCTCCCGGTCGGGCAGGGAGCACATCTTCTCGGTGTCCGCCTTCCGGCTGACAGATCCGGACGGGCAACTGCTCGGCATCGCCGTCTCGGTGACCGACGTCACCGAGCGTGAGCACACCAGGGCCCGGCTTTCGCTGCTCCATGACGCCCGGATGTCCATCGGCACCACCCTGGACACCATGAAGACCGCGGTCGAGCTGACCGAGGTCGCCGTCCCGCGCTTCGCCGACGCGGCGGCCGTGGACCTGCTGGACTCCGTGGTCAGGGGTGCGGATCCGCCCCTCGGCCCGGTCGACCCCGATGTCCCCGTACGGCGGGCCGCCTTCCGCTCCCTCCACTCGGAGCTGGGCGCCTTCCCGGTCGGAGCGGTGAGCGGCTTCCCCTTCCCCACCCCGTTCACCCAGAGCCTCACCGATCTGGAACCCCGGGTGGTACGCGACCTGGAGACCGAGGGCCGCGAGTGGCTGGCCAACGACCCGCAGCGGGCCGCGAGGCTGCGGTCGGTCGGCGCGCACTCGCTGATCGTGGTGCCGCTGGTGGTGCGGGGCGCGGTGCTTGGCCTGGTGAGCTTCTACCGCACAAACCATCCCGACGCGTTCGACGACGACGACCTCACGGTGGCCGTGGACCTGGCCGCACGCACGGCGCTCTGTGTGGACAACGCCCGCCGCTTCACCCGCGAGCACACCGTCGCGGTGACCCTCCAGCGGCACCTGGTGCGCTCCACACCGCCGCGGCAGGACGCGGCCGACATCGCCCGGTACTACCTGCCGGCCGGCGCCGGAGGCGACTGGTTCGATGTGATCCCGCTCTCCGGGGCACGGGTCGCCCTGGTGGTGGGCGACGTCTCCGGGCGGGGCCTGCGCACCGCCGCCACCATGGCGCGGCTGCGCACCGCCATCGACGCGCTGGCCGTGCTGGACCTGGAGCCGGACGAACTGCTCGCCAGGCTCGACGACACCGCGCTGCGGATCGCCGAGGAGAGCGCCGACTGGCCGACCCCCGCCGCGGCGTCGGCCGAGTCGCTCCGCGCCACCTGCCTCTATGTGGTCTACGACCCGCTGTCCCGGCGCTGTACGGCCGCCAGCGCCGGTCATCCGTCCCCGCTGATCACACACCCGGACGGCACGGTGGAACAGCTGGAGGTGCCGACCGGGCCGCCGCTGGGCGAGGGCGACCTGCCGTTCGACGCCTGCGATCTGCGGCTGGCCGAGGGCAGCCTGCTCACCCTGTTCAGCCAGGGCATGCTGTGCGGCACCGCGGAGCCGGAGGACGGCCTGCGGCGGCTCCGGGAGGCGGTCACCCGGCCCGAGCGGCCGCTGAAGGACATCTGCGACACAGCCGTCTACACACTGCTGCCCGCCCGCCCTCGGGAGGACGCGGTGCTGCTGCTGGCCCGCACCCGCGTCCTGGGCCCGGACCGGGTGGCCACCTGGGAGCTGCCCTGCGATCCGTCCTCCGCGGCGACGGCCCGCTGCCGGGTACGGGAGCAGCTGATCGCCTGGGGGCTGGCGGACGAGCTCTTCTCCGCCGAACTGATCGCCAGTGAGCTGATCACCAACGCGGTGCGCTACGGGGCCGCGCCGATCCATCTGCGGCTGATCCGCGACCAGGCGCTGACCTGCGAGGTCTTCGACTCGGGTGGCAACGCCCCCCGGCTGCGGCACGCCCGGGCCAATGACGAGGGCGGTCGTGGGCTGTTCATCGTCGCCCGGATGGCGCAGAGCTGGGGCACCCGCTACACGGGAAGCGGCAAGGTGATCTGGGCCCGGCAGGCGATCACTCATACCGAGGGCTGAGCGAACCAGGCGGACGCCGAGGTCAGCCCCCAGATGATCACCGCGTCGATGGCGACCACCAGCACCCCCAGCACCGGTGCGGCGGGGATGAAGAACATCCAGCGCACGGCGCTGACGATGGCGAAGGCAAGGGCCAGCAGTCTGCCGGTGAGGCGCTGGCGGCCGTGGAGCGCCCAGGCGGCGTAGAACGCGAGCAGCGCGGTGACCAGGTCGAACACCGCCCACCAGGCGTGTGCCGACCCGAAGACCGCGAACTGCTGACGGGTGAGCCAGTCGCTGTCCGCCCACTCGGTGATCGAGGCGATCACCAGGAAGGTGCCCAGCAGCACCATCATCACGGAGGCGAACTCCACCCGGCTCGGCATGGGCTCGTCGCTGCGCTGTTCCGCGGACGAAGCACCGGCCGGCGGACCACCGGCGGACCACTCACTGTGCATGCCGAGCTCCTCGCTGTCCGGTGCCGCCGGCGGGCAGGCCGCACCCGCCCCGGTACCGGCTTAGCACCGTGAACCGCCCGCAGCACGCCGGGCCGGCGGCAAACGCCCCCGAGCGGGTGGTGGAGCGCGCTCCCCGGAACCCGCCGCGGGCTGCCCGCAACCCGCCGTAGGCTGCCCGCAACGCAGTGCGGCCCCGCCGGAGCGGGGCCGCACTGCGTTGCCTAGACGTCAGAGGATGGCGCCGGGGGTGTACTTGGCGGCCTCCGGGTAGCGGTCTGCGGTCTCCTGCACCCGACGGGCCACCTCGGCGACCTGGGCACCGGCGGCACCGGTGAAGGAGAGCGGGTCGGCGAGCAGTGCGTCCAGCGCGGCGCGGTCCAGCGGGATCCGGTCGTCGGCGGCCAGCCGGTCCAGCAGCTCGTTGTGCCGGGCGCCCTCCCGCATGGCCAGCGCCGAGGCCACCGCGTGCTCCTTGATCACCTCATGGGCGGTCTCCCGGCCCACGCCGGCGCGCACCGCGCCCATCAGCACCTTGGTGGTGGCCAGGAACGGCAGATAGCGGTCCAGCTCGGCCTCGATCACGGCCGGGAAGGCACCGAACTCGTCCAGCACCGTCAGGAAGGTCTCCAGCAGGCCGTCGAAGGCGAAGAAGGCGTCGGGCAGCGCCACCCGGCGGACCACGGAGCAGGAGACGTCGCCCTCGTTCCACTGGTCGCCGCCGAGCTCCGCGGTCATCGAGGCATAGCCGCGCAGGATGACGGCCAGACCGTTGACGCGCTCGCAGGAGCGGGTGTTCATCTTGTGCGGCATGGCCGAGGACCCGACCTGGCCGGGCTTGAAGCCCTCGGTGACCAGCTCGTGCCCGGCCATCAGCCGGATGGTCTTGGCCAGGCTGGACGGCGCCGCGGACAGCTGCACCAGGGCGCTGAGCACATCGAAGTCCAGCGAACGGGGGTAGACCTGGCCGACGCTGGTGAGCACCTGGTCGAAGCCGAGGTGACCGGCGACGCGGCGCTCCAGCTCGTCCAGCTTGGAGGCGTCGCCGCCGAGCAGGTCCAGCATGTCCTGGGCCGTTCCGACCGGTCCCTTGACACCGCGCAGCGGGTAGCGGCCGATGAGGTCCTCAAGGCGGGCGAAGGCGACCAGCAGCTCGTCGGCCGTGGTGGCGAACCGCTTGCCGAGGGTGGTGGCCTGGGCGGCGACATTGTGCGAGCGGCCGGCCATGACCTGCTCGGAGTACTGGGCGGCCAGCCGGCCGAGGCGGACCAGCACCGCGACGGTGCGGTCGCGGACGTGCTCCAGCGACTGCCTGATCTGGAGCTGCTCGACGTTCTCGGTGAGGTCCCGGGACGTCATGCCCTTGTGGATCTGCTCATGCCCGGCGAGGTCGCTGAACTCCTCGATCCGCGCCTTGACGTCATGCCGGGTGACCCGCTCCCGGGCGGCGATGGACGCCAGGTCGACCTGGTCGACCACACGCTCGTAGTCGGCGACGGCGGTGTCGGGGACCTCGATACCGAGGTCCTGCTGGGCCTTCAGCACGGCCAGCCAGAGGCGGCGCTCGAGCACCACCTTGTGTTCGGGGGACCACAGCCTGGCCAGCTCCGCAGAGGCATACCGGGCGGCGAGGACATCGGGGATCTGGGGCTTGGCGCTCACGTTCGGCAAGCCTAACAGCCCTGGTCAGCACAGGCCGGTCCGGGCGGCCGGGTGGGCGGCGCGGTCAGTCCTGTCCGGGCGCGGTCAGTCCTGTCCGGGCGCGGTCAGTCCTGTCCGGGCGCGGTCAGTCCTGTCCGGGCGCGGTCAGTCCTGTCCGGGCGCGGTCAGTGCGGGCAGCAGCGCCCCGCAGGCCGCGAGGAGGGCGCGCCGCTGCTCGGTGTCCAGTGCGCCGAAGGCCTCCTGGGCCCGGTCCATCCCCGCGCGGATACGGTGCAGGGCGTCGCGCCCCGCGTCGGTGGCGACCACGATCTTGACCCGCCGGTCGGCCTCGGCCGCCTGCCTGGCGGCCAGTCCGCGGGCCTCCAGGCGGTCGACGATGCCGGTGACGTTGGAGGCGTCGCAGCCCAGCCGCCCGGCCAGCGCCCGCATCGGAACCGGCTCCTGGACCGCTCCCAGCGCCTTGGCCTGCACCGAGGTCAGCCCGAGGCGCGCGGCGGCGGCCGCGAAGTCGTGGAAGTAGGCGGTCCCCACGGCGGCGACCGCCTCCATGAGCTCGGCGGTGGTGGGAGCAGCGGTGGTCTCGGACATGGGGCCACCGTACGGCAGGAAACTTGACAACTTCAAGAATCCATGATCACAACCTGTCGGACCGGCCGTGGCCGCACCCCGGCGCCCGCCCTCGGGCGGTCGCCGACCGGCAGCACCTTCCCCGCCCGCGCCCGCCAGAGACCGGTGCGGCCCTGCACCACCCCGGCCGGTGGCGCCCCGCCGTACCCGGGCCCGCCGGATCGCCCGGCCCCCCGTGGCGGCGTCCGCGGACCGGACGGGCTCAGCGGACCAGCAGCTGGACCAGCCGCTCCAGTTCGGCCTGCGGGTCCGCGGTGAGGCCGGTGTGCACGGGGCCGGGCTGGACCACGGTGCTGCGCGGTGCGGTCAGCCAGCGGAACCGCTGCCCGGGGTTGTCACCCGCGGCCTGCCCGGCGTGCTCGCCGCCCAGGCAGACGCCCTCGACACCGCGCAGCACCCGGCGTACCCCCGCCGCGTCCGCCGCGGGGTCCAGGGCCAGCAGCCGTGCCTCGTCCAGATGGGTGCGTACCCCCACGAAGGAGGCGGCACGGCAGTAGAGCAGCACCCCGACGTTGATGCACTCGCCGCGCTCCACCCGGGGTACCGCCCGCAGGACCGCGTACTCGAAGTCATGGCGTTGCGGCCGGTCGTCGACGGTCATGCCGCTGCCTCCGGAAGCCAGTCGCGGGGTCCGGCCATCCGGGCCGCCAGCAGGTCGACATAGGCGGCGCGGACCGCGTCCGGGGTGTCGAACCCTGGCTCGTCCGCCAGCCACTCGTCGGGGATCAGCGCCGCGGTCTCCTTCAGCAGGCCCACGGTGACCAGCGGTGCCAGCTCGCGGTCGGCCGCGGCCACGTCCGGGGAGAAGCGGGCGAGCGCATGGTCGGCGGCGTCGAAGGGGCGGCGCGCCCAGGCTGCGGCGCCACGCCAGTGGTGATGGAAGATCAGGCAGGCGCCGTGGTCGATCAGCCACACCCGGCCGTCCGCGAACAGCAGATTGGGATTGCGCCAGGACCGGTCCACATTGCCGATCAGCGCGTCGAACCAGACGATGCGGCCGGCCAGTGCGGAGTCGACCTCGAAGCAGAGCGGGTCGAAGCCCAGCGCCCCGGAGACGAAGGCCATGCCCAGGTTGAGGCCCCCGCTGGCGCGCAGCTGGTCCTGCACCTGCTGGTCGGGCTCGCTGCGGGCCAGCACCGGGTCCAGCCGCAGCCGCAGCAGCGCCGGGACGCTGAGGCCCAGCCGCCGGCCCAGCTCACCGGCCAGCACCTCGGCGACCAGGGCCTTGCGGCCCTGGGCGGCGCCGATGAACTTGGCGACGTAGACAGCCTGGTCGTCGCCCTCGACGACGCCCGGCATCGACCCGCCCTCACGCAGTGGCGTCACATAGCGGACCGCCGTCACCTCGGGAAGCACCGTCCCACCCTACCGTCGGTGATCAGCCGCCCGGCGCGGAGCACCGGGGCCCGGGACCTGCGCTGCGGGCCACGGCCCGTCGCTGTGCCGGGCACCACGGACCCAGGCATGAAGCGCGGCGGTGTGGTCAGGATCCACAGCAAGGCCCGTCCGTGCGGGTGGCGAGGCCCGGCGTCGCGTGCCACTGTGGCCGCAGATGGCAAGGGCCGCACCGCCCGCGTGGGCCGGCGACGGTTCGGGACCAGCACGGTGAGGGATGTCAGATGGAACGACCTCGGATCCTGGTGGTGGGCGGCGGCTTCGCCGGTGTGGAGTGCGCCCGGCGACTCGAACGCAAACTGGCGCCCGCCGAGGCGGAGATCGCCCTGGTCACGCCGTTCAGCTATCAGCTCTACCTGCCGCTACTCCCCCATGTCGCCGCCGGGGTGCTCACCCCGCAGTCGGTGGCCGTCTCGCTGCGCCGGACGCTGCACCGCACCAACATCATCCCGGGCGGCGCCATCGGTGTGGACGCCCAGGCGAAGATGTGCGTGATCCGGACCATCAGCGACGAGGTGGTGGTCAAGCGGTACGACTACCTGGTGCTGACCCCCGGCAGCATCACCCGCACCTTCGACATCCCCGGCCTCAACCAGTACGCCCGCGGCATGAAGACGCTGGCGGAGGCCGCCTACATCCGCGACCATGTGATCTCCCAGCTGGACCTGGCCTCCGCGACCCATGACCGCGCCGAGCGGGAGTCGCGGCTGCAGTTCGTGGTGGTGGGCGGCGGCTACGCGGGCACCGAGACCGCCGCCTGTCTGCAGCGGCTGACCACCGCGGCCGCACGGCGCTACCCCCGGCTGGACCCCCGGCTGATCCGCTGGCATCTGATCGACATCGCCCCACGGCTGATGCCGGAGCTCGGCGAGAGGCTGGGCCTGACCGCACTGGAGATCCTGCGGCGGCGGGGAGTCGAGGTGTCGCTGGGCGTGTCGGTGGCCGAGGTCGGCGAGGACAGCGTCAAGTTCACCGACGGCCGGCTGGTCCCCTCCCGCACCCTGATCTGGACCGCGGGCGTCGCGGCCAGCCCGCTCATCGGCACCCTGGGCGCCGAGACCGTCAAGGGCAGGCTCGCGGTCACCGCGGAGATGCGGGTCCCGCACATGGAGGGGATGTTCGCCCTCGGCGACGCCGCCGCCGTACCGGACCTGGCCAAGGGCGACGGGGCGGTCTGCCCGCCGACCGCACAGCACTCGCAGCGGCAGGGCAAGACGGTCGCCGACAATCTGGTCGCGACACTGCGCAACCAGCCGCTGAAGCCCTACCACCACCGGGACCTGGGACTGGTGGTGGACCTCGGTGGCACCGACGCGGTCTCCCGGCCGCTGGGCGTGGAGCTGCACGGCCTGCCCGCCCAGGCGGTTGCCCGCGGCTACCACCTGATGGCGCTGCGCACCAATGTGGCCAAGGCCCGGGTGACCTCCAACTGGACGCTGAACGCGGTGGCGGGGGACGACTTCGTCCGCACCGGGTTCCTGTCACGGCGCCCGGCCTCGCTGCGGGACTTCGAGTACACCGACTCCTATCTGACCGCCGAGCAGGTCAGGGAGCACACCCGGTCACTGCTGGCCAAGGGCTGACGGCAGGGCCTGCCGCCAGTCGCCGGGTCCCGCGGGTCCCCTCCGGGCGGCGGCGAGCAGCGGGAAGCGGGAGGTGCTGCGCAGGCTGCCGTCGGGCAGGACCGCCAGCGCCTCCAGGCCGCTTCGGGCCTCCAGGACACCCAGGCAGTCCGGGCCCATGGCGAAGCCCGCGGTCGCCCAGACGTCGGCCTCGGTGAGGCTCTGCGCGACCACCGTCAGCGAGGCCAGGTCGGTGGCCGGCGCTCCGCTGTGCGGGTTCTGGATGTGCGTACCGCGCTCGGCGTTTCCCGAGGTCGCGACCGCGATACCGGATCCGGCGGCAACAGCCGCCAGCCGGCCGGGGCGCAGCGGATGGGCGATGCCGATCCGCCAGGGCTGACCGGGGGCGGCTCCGCCGGTGGTCTGGATGTCGCCCCCGCCGCCGACGCTGTGGCTCACCGAACCGGCGGCGCGCAGCAGCCGCGCGGCGTGTTCCACGGCCCAGCCCTTGACCAGGCCCGAGGGGTCGAGCCGCCCGCCGGGCCGGGCGGTGAACCAGCCCCCGGTCGACTCCGCCGCCTGCGCGCACCGCTCCAGCACCTCGGCGACCTCGGGGTCGCACTCCTCGGCGGTGAGCTCGCCGCGGTCCAGCCGGCTGATCTGGCTGTCCGGACGGTAGGTGGAGAACACCGCGTCCACCCGGTGCAGCCAGTCCACGGCGTCCCGCAGCGCGGCCTCGATCGCGGCGCGGCGGCCGGGGTCCGCCCCGGCGTCGGCATCGCGGATGTCGAAGGAGAAGACGGTGCCCATGGCGTGCTCCACATGCCGCAGCGGTGCAGCGTTCACAGGCCGGCCCGGTCGATGGCGCTCTGCAGCGAGCGGGTGTAGCCGTCGCTGGTGTAGGTCGCTCCGGAGACGGCGTCTATCTCGGCGCTCTGGGCGCTCAGTGCCTCCTGGTTGAGGACCGGCAGGGCATAGCTGTTGATCTCCTGGTCGCGGTGGTCCTCAGTGGGGTACTGGACCACGGAGACGTCGATGATCTTCCGGCCCTTGACGGTGATCCGCACCTGCACCGGGCCGTAGCGGGTGCTGGCCACGTCCCCGGTGATGCTGCGGGTCCCCGTCGAGGCTCCGCCGGACGACGAGGAGGCCGCCCCGGTGGAGCCGGTGCCGGCCTGGTCGTCCGTGGCCCCGGTGCCGGTGCCGGTGGCGGTGCCGGTGCCTCCGCCGGAGGTGATGGGCGCGCCCGCCGCGGCGGACTCGTCATGGGGCTTGAGGGAGAGCAGCAGCACCACCCCGGAGACGGTGGCTGCGCTGGTGATGATCGCTCGACGCACGGTCGGCTCCTTGCTGTCGGGGGGCGGTCAGAACGCGAAGGACTCGTGATGGATCCGGCCGCGCGGCACCCCGGCCGCCCGCAGGGCGCGGACCGCGGTGGCGGCCATCGCCTCGGGCCCGCAGAGGTAGACGTCGTGTGCCGCGAGGTCGGGCACCAGCCGCCGCAGCGCGGCCGGCTCCAACGGCTCCCCGATCTCGGCCCGCGCGCCGACCAGACAGTGCAGGGCTGCGCCACGGGCGGCCGCTATGGCCTCCAGTTCCCCGCGGAAGAGCAGGTCCTCGGCCCGGCTGACCCGGTAGAGCAGGGTGAGGTCGCCGGGCGCGGCCGGCAGGGTCTCGAAGAGCGCACGCAGCGGCGTGATGCCCACCCCCGCCCCGATCAGCAGCACCTTGCGGGAGCGGCGGCGGGCGGCGGTGAAGGCTCCGTAGGGGCCCTCGGCGCGTACCCGCGTACCGGGCCTGAGCCGGGCCGCGGCACGGCTGTGGCCGCCGAGGTCCTTGACGGTGAAGCGCAGATAGCGGGGGTGGATTGGGGCGGAGAGCGAGTAGGGGTTGGCGGCCCAGCGCAGCCCCGGCACCAGGAACTGCAGCCGGAAGAACTGCCCCGGTTCGGCCCGCAGCTCCTCCAGGTGCCGCCCGGTGAGGAACACCGAGACCACGCCAGGCCCCTCCGGCCGCACCTCGGCGACCTGCAGCCGGTGGCGGCGGTCCAGGCGGAACGGGACGGCCAGCCGGTACCAGCCCAGCAGTGCGGCGCTGCCGAGGTAGAGCCCGTACCAGCAGGCGCGGGCGGCCGGGCTGCTGACGAAGTCGGCGCCGTTGGCCAACTGGTGGGCGAAGGCGAGGGCGACGGCCAGATAGGTCGCCAGGTGCAGGAAGTACCAGACCTCGTAGCCCAGCCGGCGGCGGGCGGCCCTGGCCGAGACCGCCGCGGTGCCGAGGAGCAGCAGGGTCGCGGCGGTCGCCTTCAGCATGTCCGGATAGCCGAGGACGATGTCGGCGGTCTCGGTGACCACTCCGGTGCGTCCGGTCAGCGCATAGCCCCAGATGATCAGCGTCAGGTGGGCGGCGACCAGGCTGATCATGTAGCGGCCGCCCATGGCGTGCCAGCGGGCCAGCCGGTCCGCCCCCACACCGCGCTCCAGGAACGGCAGCCGTGCCATCAGCAGCACCAGCAGCGGCGCCGCATAGCCGGCCAGCAGACCGGTGATCCGGCCGGCGTCGGTGAGCCAGGCGGCGGTTCCGGCGACGGCGGGGGTGTCCTGCCACCACAGCGCGAGCACCGCCGCTGCGCCGGTCCACACCGCGGTGAGCACCACGGCCGCCACCGTGCCCGGCGGCGTCCGCCGGGGCCGGCGCGCGGGGCTGCGGCGGTGCGCCGGTGGGCGGCCCGTCGCCGGGCGTCCGTCGGCAAGGGTCGTCATGGGCTCCTCCTTCACGGTGCGGGTGCGGCCCTGCAGGTCCGGGGGCTGCGGCACCCGGTCACCCTGGCACCGGCACTTCTGCGTTCGCTATGAATCCGCGCCGCCCGCCGACTGCCCCGCCGGACAAAACCGCAGGTCACATTAGCGGTGGGCGGTTCAGGGGCGGTATGGGGTTCTCATAGGGTTCTCAGAACCGGCAGGGAGAATGAGGGCGGCACCCCCACCCGACCGGACGGAAGCCCCATGGACGAGCAGACCCCGACCGCCGCGCCCGCGCCGCCGGACGGCTCCGCCGTGCGCGTCCTGGTGGTCGACGACGAACCCGATCTGGTCGAGGTGCTCTGCGGGGTGCTGCGCTATGAGGGCTGGCAGGTCCGCGGTGCCGCCGACGGGACCACGGCGGTGGCGGCGGCGGCCGAGCTGCGGCCGGACGCCGTGGTGCTGGATGTGATGCTGCCCGACGTGGACGGGCTGGAGGTGCTGCGCCGGATCCGGGCCGTGCAGCCCGAGGTCTGTGTGCTCTTTCTCACCGCGCGTGACGCGGTGGAGGACCGGATCGCCGGGATCACCGCGGGCGGCGACGACTATGTCACCAAGCCGTTCAGCCTGGAGGAGGTGGTGGCCCGGCTGCGGGGGCTGCTGCGCCGCGCCGGGATGGCCCGTCCCCGCTCCGGAGCCGCTCCGGTGCCCGGTGACGGCTGTCTGGTGGTGGGGGACCTGGTGATGGACGAGGAGGCCCGCGAGGTGAGCCGCGGCGGCGAGGTGGTCGAGCTGAGCCCCACCGAGTTCGCCCTGCTGCGGTTTCTGATGCGCAACCCGCGCCGGGTGCTCAGCAAGGCCCAGATCCTGGACCATGTGTGGTCCTACGACTTCGGCGGTCAGGCCCATGTGGTCGAGCTGTACATCAGCTATCTGCGCCGGAAGATCGACGCCGGGCGCCGCCCGCTGATCCACACCGTCCGCGGTGCGGGCTATGTCCTCAAGCCGGTGCAGTCATGAGCATCGCCGCCACCTGCGCCGCCGTGGCCCGCCGGGCCCTGCCGCGCACCCTGCGGGCCCGGCTGATCGCCGGTCTGCTGGTGCTGCTGGCAGCCACCTGCACCGGTGTCGGGGTGGCCACCACCACCGCCCTGGAGCGCTTCCTGGTGGCCCGCCTGGACCAGCAGCTCGTCGACGCCGGCGGCCGCTACGCGGCGAGCCTGGAGCACCGCTCCGACATTCGGCCGGACGGCGGCAGTGACACCCGTGCGCAGGCCACCGGCACCTTCGGGGCCCGGCTGGCCGGCGGCCGGGTCACCCGGTGCGGGGTGGTCGACGGCGACGCCGACGATCTGCGGGGCGGCAACGCCGACGACACCGTGGCACTGACCGCCCGGGACCGCGCCACCCTGGCGGCGCTGCCCGTGGACGGCCGGGCCCGCACCGTCCGGCTCTCGGCCCTGCAGCCGTACCGGATGCGCGCCGTCCCGGGGCAGGACGGCGATGTGCTGGTGACCGGGCTGCCGCTGGAGCCCGTGGAGCAGACGGTGCACCGGCAGGCCGCGATCGAGGCCGTGGTGTTCTGTGTCGCCCTGGTGGCGGCCGGCTCGGCGGGGGCGGTGTGGGTCCGGCTGTCGCTGCGCCCGCTGCGGCGGGTCGCCGACACCGCGCAGCGGGTCAGTGAACTCCCGCTGGCCAGCGGACGGGTGGCCCTCTCCGAACGGGCCCCGGACGCCGACCCGCGGACCGAGGTCGGGCGGGTGGGCGCCGCGCTCAACCGGATGCTGGGCCATGTCGAGGACTCACTCGGCCAGCGGCACGCCGTGGAGGAGCGGCTGCGGGCGTTCGCCGCCGACGCCAGCCATGAGCTGCGGACCCCGGTGGCCACCGTACGGGGCCATGCCGAGCTGGCACTGCGCCACCCCGGACCGGTGCCGGCCGACATCAGCCATGCGCTGGAGCGGATCCAGTCCGAGTCGCAGCGGATGGGCGCCATCGTGGAGGACCTGCTGCTGCTCGCCCGGCTGGACGCCGGCCGCCCACTGGCCCGCGACCAGGTGGACCTGACGCTGCTGGCGGTGGACTGCGCCGCGGACGCCAGGGCCGCGGGTCCCGGCCGGCGGTGGCGGCTGGAGCTGCCCGAGGAGCCGGTGACGGTGGTCGGGGACGAGCACCGGCTGCGGCAGGTGGTGGGGAATCTGCTGGCCAACGCCAGGGCCCACACACCCGAGGGCACCACGGTGACGCTGCGGATCGATCCGCCTGCGCTCCCGGACGGCACGGTGGTGCTGACCGCCGCCGACGACGGTCCCGGTCTGCCGCCGGGCCTGGGCGACGCGGTCTTCGACCGTTTCGTCCGGGGTGACCGGGCCCGCTCGCGGACTACGGGCAGCACCGGGCTGGGGCTGGCCATCGTCCGGGCGGTGGTGACGGCGCACGGGGGCAGTGTGGCGGTGGAGAGCCGCCCCGGCCGGACGGCCTTCCGGGTGCTGCTCCCCCGCGGACCGCACCGTCCGGAGCCATGTGGGCTCACCCCTGGGAGTGAGCCGATGGCAGCAGCGGAGAGTCACCCCAACGGGTGACTTTCGGTTCTCCCCGCGGACCCGTGCGGCCCACTGTGGAGCGGTCGGCGGTCTTTTCCGGGCCGCCGACGACCACCCGGCAGGCCGTGCTGCGGCGGTAGCGTCCTACGATCATGCGACTGCTCTCGTCCGCCGCGCTCCGCGCCCGGCTTCCCCGCCGGGCCGTGCTCGGTGCCACCGCGGCCACCGCCCTGGCCACCCTGCAGCCCGCGCGTGCGGCCGCGGCCGCCGCACCGCGGCGGGTGCCGCCCACCGCGCGGCCGGCCCGGGGCGCCGTCCCGTCGGACCCCGAGGTGGCCCGGCAGGTGAAGGCGGAGTTCGTGCACAGCTGGGAGGGGTACAAGCGCAGCGCCTGGGGATACGACGAACTGCGGCCGCTCTCCGCCGGCCACAACGACTTCTATCTGCCCGGCCGCACCTTCGGGCTGTCCATCGTCGAGGCACTGGACACCCTGTATGTGATGGAGCTGGACCATGAGGTGAAGCTGGCCGCCGACTGGATCGAGCAGCACCTGGACCCGGCGCAGGACGGCGACATCCATGTCTTCGAGGCGGTGATCCGGCTGGTCGGCGGGCTGCTGTCCGGCCATCTGTGCACCGGCCGGGCGGAACTGCTCAAGCGTTGCCGCGAGCTGACGGACCGTCTGCTCCCCGCGTTCACCGCCTCGCCCACCGGCATCCCCTACACCCATGTCAATCTGCGCACCGGCGCGGTCTCCGGCACCAACCCCCCGCTCGCCGAGATCGGCAGCAACGTCCTGGAGTTCGGGCTGCTTTCCCAGCTCACCGGCGACAGCCGCTACTACGACGCGGCCAAGCGCGCCTACCGGGCGGTGCTGGAGCGCCGTACGTCGCTGGACCTGCTGGGCACCACCCTCGACACCGAGAGCGGCCGCTGGCTGGACACCGCCTCCGTCGCCCCCAACCCTCCGGTCGACTCCTTCTACGAGTATCTGTGGGCGGGCGGCGAGCTCTTCGCCGACCAGGAGCTGAGCGACTGGTACCGGCTGCTGACCGACGCGGTGCTGCGCAACCAGAGCGAGCGCCGCCACGGCCGCCTGTTGTTCACCCAGGTCGACGCGGAGACCGGCAAGGTGCTCGGGCACGGCCAGTCGGAGCTGGGCTCCTTCTACGCGGGTCTGCTGGGCAAGGGCGGGAACCTGGACCAGGGCGCGGACTACCACCGGACATGGACGGCTCTGCTGGACACCTATCCGCTGCTGCCGGAGGCCGTCGACTTCACCGCACTGCAGGTCACCTCCCCCCGCAACGACCTGCGGCCCGAGTACGCCAACTCCGCCTTCGACCTGTGGCGGCTCACCGGGGATGCCGCGTACAAGCGTTCCGCCTACCGGTACTTCCGCGGCCTGCGCGACCATCTGCGGGTGCCCGGCGGCTACACCGTGGCGGCCGATGTCACCTCCCGCCCGGTGCAGCTGGGCGATCTCACCCCCGGCTACTGGTTCGCGGAGAACCCCAAGTACCTCTATCTGATGTTCGCCGACAGCCCCCGCTTCGACCAGCGCGGCGGGCTGCTCTCCACCGAGGGCAAGATCCTGCGCGGGGCCGTACGCGCCAAGTGACCTCAGGCCGGACGGTAGACGGTCAGCGCCCGCGGCTGCTTCTCCAGCAGCAGCGCGTCCGGGGCGGGCGCGACCTCGCCGTCGTAGGAGAGGTCAGCCACCCCGCCCAGGCCCGAGAGCCGCAGTCGCTGCAACCGGGCCGTCGTGCAGACCCGGGAGCGGCCGAGGGTGCCGGTGATCACCGCGGCGACCAGGCGGGTCCGCGCCAGCGGCCGGCCGCCGTCCACCGCGCGGACGTCCAGCAGCCCGTCGTCGAGCCGCGGCCGGTAGGTGGGCGCGAAGCCCTCGGGCAGATAGGTGCCGTTGCCCGCGAAGAGCAGCCACAGTCGGCGGGGTCTGCCGTTCACCTCCACCGAGTGCGGCTGCGCCGTCCACAGCACCCGCACCAGGCCGAGGGCGACCGCGGGCCACTTGCCCAGCCGGTCCTCCAGGCGCTCCCGGGCGCGGACCAGTTCGGGATACACCCCGATGCTGAAGGTGTTGAGGAAGGACGCGGGAGCGGCGTCCCCACCGTCCAGCGGCCGGGCCGAAGCGAGGTCCACGGCCACCGCCTCGCCCGCGTCCACGGCGTCGGCGCAGGCCTCCAGGGTCTCCACCCCGAGGTCGGCCGCGAAGTGGTTGAGCGTGCCGCCCGGGAAGACCGCCAGCGGCAGACCGGTGCGGGCGGCGATCACCGCGGCCGCGTTCACACTGCCGTCGCCGCCGCACACCCCCAGCGCACCGCCCAGCTCGGCGGCCCGGCGTCCGGCCTTCTCCAGCAGTCCGCCCAGGTCGTCGTCGGGCGTGCAGCGGACGATCTCGGCCGCGGGCAGCAGCTGGCGCAGCCGCTCCGCTGCGTCCGGGGAGCCCAGCGCACCGTTGCCCGCACGGCTGTTGACCACCACCACCAGCCCCTGGCCGCCCGGCAGCGCGGGGGCGGAGGTGCGGGGCCGCGCCGCGGCGGGCCGCCCGGGGCGCAGCGGCCACCAGCGGCAGGTGAGCGCGGCGGCTCCGACGCCGAGGGCGCAGCCCGCCAGGACATCGCCCGGGTAGTGCACCCCCACGTACACCCGGGAGGCGGCCACCGCGGCGGCGACCGGGGCCACCAGGGCGCCGTAGCGGGGGGCCTCCAGGGCGACGCCGGTGGCAAAGGCGGCGGCGGAGGCGGCATGGCCGGAGGGGAAGGAGCTGGTGAGCGGCTGGCGGGAGAGGCGGCGGATCAGCGGCACCGCGTCGACCAGCGGCCGGCCGCGGCGGGTCGCCCACTTGCCCGCCGTGTTGGCGGCCAGCGAGGCGACCGCCAGGGAGCCGACGCCGCGCAGGGCCGCACGGCGGGCACTGCGGCCGCCGGCGGCGCCGAGCAGTGCCGCCGCGCCCATCCACAGCACCCCGTGGTCGGCGGCTCGGCTGAGCCGCGGCAGCACCGGGTGCGCCCGCCGCAGCCGGGCTGCCGCGACGCGGTTGAAGAGACGCCTGTCGAACTCGGTGATCCGCTGCATGCCCTGCGGCTACCCCGGGGTCCCGCCGCCCATGGCCCATGGCGCCGCCCGCCCGTGCATGGTGCGCTGCGCCGCCGGAGACGGCGGGGCGTCAGGCGGGGCGTCAGGCGAGCCGCCCGGTGGGCGCGGTGCGGTGGCTGAGGGCTGCGGCGATGTCGGCGGCGAGGGCGGGGGTGTCCTCGGGGTCGAGGGTGGAGACGGTGATACGGATGCCGGGGGGTGACTCCAGCCGGAAGCGGGCGCCGGGGGCGACCGCCCAGCCGCGCTGGAGCAGCCCGGCGACCGCTGCGGACTCGTCGCGTACCGGGATCCAGATGCTGAGGCCGCTGGCCCCGTGGGCGGGCACCCCCAGCCCGGCGAGCGCGGTCAGCAGGGCGTCGCGCCGCTCGCGGTAGGCGGCGGCGACCCGGGGCGCGGGGGCGGCGCCGGTACGCCACAGCTCGGCGACGGTGCGCTGCAGCAGATGGCTGACCCATCCCGCGCCCAGCCGCTGGCGGCCCAGTACCCGGTCGATGGTGGCGGGGTCGCCCAGCGCGACGGCGAGCCGCAGATCGGGTCCGTACGCCTTGGCCGCGGACCGCACCACGGCCCAGTGGGTGACCAGCGGCTCGCCGCCGGGAGCGGCCGCCAGGGGCTGGTAGGGCTGGTCGACGATGCCGTGGCCGTGGTCGTCCTCGACCAGCAGCACATCCGGGTGGGTGGCCAGGACGGCGCGCAGCTCGGCGGCCCGTCCGGGGGTGAGGGCGGCGCCGGTGGGGTTCTGGGCCCGGCTGGTGACCACCACGGCGCGGGCCCCGGCGGCCAGGGCGCGGGCGACCTGGCCGGGCAGCGGGCCCTCGTCGTCCACGGCGACCGGCAGGGCGCGCAGCCCGAGTGCGGGCACCAGGTCGAGCAGGCTGCCCCAGCCAGGGTCCTCGACGGCGACCGTGTCGCCGGGGCGCAGATGGACGCCGAAGATCCGCTCCATGGCGTCCAGGGAGCCGGACGCGACGGCGAGCCGGCCCTGCGGGGCGCCGTCGGCGCGGAAGGCGGCCTCGGCCAGGTCGAGCAGTACGGGGTCGGCGGCCGGGCAGCCGTAGAGGACGCGGTCGCGGTCCAGGGAGGCGGCGGCCGCTGCGGCGGCCGGGGCGAGCGGTGGCAGCAGTGCGGTGTCGGGGTTGCCGTCGGCGAGGTTGCGGGCGTCGGCGGGGACCTCGACCCGGATCTGGTCGCGGGGCGCCACCGCGGGCCGGGGGCGGATGCGGCTGCCGCGGCGGCCGGCTGTCTCGATGACACCGCGGTCGCGCAGCAGGCGGTAGGCGGCGGCGACCGTGTTGGGGTTGACCTGGAGCTCGCCGGCGAGGTCGCGCAGCGGCGGAAGCGACTGGCCGGGGGCCAACTCGCCTGAGCCCACCGCCCGTTCGACGTCGGCGGCGATCTCCGTGGCGCGACGCCCGCTGATTCGATACTCTCCTAGCACAAAGACGATTATGCACTAGTGCAGAGAGGTTGTCATGTCGGTCGACGGTACCGAAGAGTTCACCCGAGCCCCTCGCACCACCCCCACCCGGTACCGGGAGCGCGCCACCTGGGAGCGCGCAGCCATCCGAGCCATCCTCGACGAGGGCTATCTGTGCCATCTGGGGTTCGTGGTGGACGGCGCCCCCGTGGTGCTGCCCACCCTCTACGCCCGGGTCGGCGACCGGCTGTACATCCACGGCTCCACCGGTAGCCGCCCGCTGCGCAGCGCCGACGCCGACCCCGGCATGCCGGTCTGCCTCACCGTCACCCTGGTGGACGGCCTGGTGCTGACCCGCTCCGCCTTCAACCACTCGGTGAACTTCCGCTCCGTGGTCGCCCATGGCACCGCCCACCGGGTCACCGACCCGCAGGAGCGGGCCGTCGCCCTGGACGCCCTGGTCAACCAGGCCGTACCGGGCCGGGCCGCCGACTGCCGACCCGCCAACGAACGGGAACTGGCCGCCACCGCCGTCGTCCGGCTCGACCTCGACGAGGTCTCCGCCAAGATCCGCGCCGACGGTGCGGACGACGACGAGGAGGACCTGGACCTGCCGTACTGGGCCGGAGTGATCCCGGTGCGCACCGTGCACGACACCCCCGTCCCCGATCCGGCCCTCGCATCGGACCACCCCCTGCCCGGATATCTGGGCGAGCGTCACTGAAGGAGAACCGACCGTGCTCATCCGCTCCTGGGACCGCGGCGAGGAGGCCGAGTGGCGCGCCTGGCTCGCCGCCGGCCACGACTTCGGGACGCTCGCGGCCAACGGCCCCGCCGGCAGCGGCCCCGTGGTGACCCCCACCCACTTCCTGCTGGACGCCGACCGCGGGGAGATCCTGGTGCACCTGGCCGCGCCCAACCCGCTGTGGGAGGCGCTGCGCGCCGACCCGCACGCCACCCTGACCGTCACCGACGACTACGCCTACGCCCCGGGCCACTGGCGGGCAGCCGAGGGCACCCCGCCCGAGCACGGCGTCCCCACCAGCTACTACGCCGCCGTGCAGTTCGAGTGCGCCGCACAGATCCTGGACGACCCCGCGGACAAGGCCGAGCTGCTGCTGCGACAGCTGGCCCACTTCCAGTGCGAGACACCGGTCGCCGCCATCGTCCCCGGCGCCGCGCCCTTCGGCGACCAGCTCCCGGGGCTGCGCGGCCTGCGGCTGACGATTCGCCAGGTCAGGGCGAAGTTCAAGTACGACGACAAGAAGAGCGCCGCCCAGCAGGCCCTGGCGGCCGAGCGGCTCGCCGAACGCGGCCTGCCCCGGGACGCGGACGCCCGGGCCCAGTTGCTGCGCCGCGCAGCCGCCAGGTCCGGGGGCTGCCCGGTGCACTGACGCCCCGCCGGAAGAGCCGGGCCGGGGCACCGCAGACCGAGGTGAATCGCACCATTCTCCGTGATACGTGCGATAAGTCCGCTTTCCTGGTGTCATGGGAGCGGACCATGTCGACCGGCCGAGGCCGGGCGGCTCGCCCCGGCCCCGGGAGCCCACCCTGACCAGCAGCACACATGCGCAGCAGCCCGCCGCGGAGACTCCGCTCGCCCATGTGGTCTTCATCGCCGCCAGCGCGGCCATGGGCGGGTTCCTGTTCGGCTACGACAGCGCGGTGATCAACGGCGCGGTGACCGGCATCAAGTCGCACTTCGCGGTCAGTGACGCCACCACCGCCGCCACCGTCGCCGCCGCACTGCTGGGCTCCGCCGTCGGCGCCGCGGTGGCGGGCTGGCTGGCCGACCGGTTCGGCCGCATCCGCATCATGCAGCTGGCCGCGGTGCTCTTCGCGATCAGCGGAGTGGGCTCGATGTTCCCGCCGGACATCGGCGCGCTGGCCGGCTGGCGGGTGGTCGGAGGCATCGCCATCGGCATCGCCTCGGTGATCGCCCCCGCCTATATCGCGGAGGTTGCCCCCGCCGCCTACCGGGGGCGGCTCGGCTCCTTCCAGCAGCTGGCGATCGTCCTGGGCATCGCCGTCTCCCAGCTGGCCAACTACGCCATCAACCAGGCCGCGGGCGGCAGCTCCAGCGGCAAGCTGGGCGGCATCGAGGCCTGGCGCTGGATGCTGGGCGTGGAGACGATCCCCGCCCTGGTGTACGGCATGATGTCGCTGGCCATCCCGGAGTCCCCCCGCTATCTGATCGCCTCCGGCCGGGAGGCCAGGGCACGCGACGTACTCGCCGAGGTGGAGGGCCCGGGCACCGACCTGGACGCCCGGATCGCCGAGATCCGCTCGGTGATGGCGACCGAGCAGCGGGCCCGGCCGAGCGATCTGACGGGCGGTCGGGGCGGCCTGCTGCCCATCGTCTGGGTCGGCATCGGCGCCTCCGTCTTCCAGCAGTTCGTCGGCATCAATGTGATCTTCTACTACTCGTCGCTGCTGTGGCAGTCGGTCGGCATCAACGAGAGCAGCTCCCTGCTGATCAGCCTGTCCACCTCGATCATCAACATCGTCGGCACCGTGATCGCCATGACGCTGGTCGACCGGATCGGCCGCAAACCGCTGGCGCTGGCCGGCTCCACCGGCATGGCCGCCGCACTGGCCGTGGCCTCATGGGCCTTCTCGTACCGCACCGGCACCGGCCACAGCGCGCACATCCCCAGCGCCCAGGGGACGGTGGCGCTGGTGGCGGCGCACTTCTTCGTGCTCTGCTTCGCCTTCTCCTGGGGCGTGGTGGTGTGGGTGCTGCTCGGCGAGATGTTCCCCAACCGGATCCGCGCCCTGGCGCTGGGCGTTGCCGCCTCCGCCCAGTGGCTCGCCAACTGGGCGATCACCGTCAGCTTCCCGTCGCTCTCCGACTGGAACCTGTCGGCCACCTACGCCGGCTACGCCTGCTTCGCCCTGCTGTCGATCCCGTTCGTGGCCCTGTGCATCCGCGAGACCCGCGGCCGAACCCTGGAATCCATGGGCTGAACCGTGAACCGCTCGACCCGGCGCGTGTGGGGCGGTACCGCCCCTGCCGTGCACCACCGGGGCGACCCGGCCCGGGTCGCGGGCCGGGGGTCGCGGGCCGCGTCGGCCGGTGAGCAGACCCTAGGCGCCGCGGCGGGCCCCCGCGCAGCGGGCCCGCACCGCGATCGGATCGATGCCAGCGGCGAGGAGTATCTGCACGGCCCGGCTGTCCGGGTCCGCGGCCAGCGCCGCCAGCAGCGGCAGCGCTCCGGCAGGCCCGGCCGCCCGCTCCAGGGCCGCGGCTGCGGCCGCGTTGCACAGGGGCTGCGCGGCCGGGTCCCGCTCGGGCCGCCCGTCGGCGGGCCCGCGGCCCGGGGTGCGCTGCTCGGCGGTGCCCCGCCACTCACGGCCGAAGCCGATGCTGCGCTGCACCAGATAGCCCATCAGCCGGGCGGCCTGGTGCGGCAGTGGAGCCGCGGCGGCGAGCGCCTCGGGGTCGGACTCCAGCAGCGAGTGGAGCAGATGGCCGGTGTCGACCTCCTCGTCGCCGGCGCGGGCGGCTCTGCGGCGCGCCGCGGCCACCACTGAGCGCAGGGCGGTGGGCAGCTCTGGTGCCGGGGTGGTGCAAATGAAGTCTGGCTGCACGTATCCACCACATCACTCGGCCACGGGCACGGTCGTCCTCTCGGGGGACCGTCCCGGGATCCACCGGGAGGAGGGCCGACGCGGGACGCGCTCCTCCGTGGGGAGGAGGCCGACCCTGACGGGAACGCATGGAGCAGTCTGCTGCGCATGGTGACGGTGCGTCAACCCATGGATACCATCGCCGTACTGGCGTACGCCGGCGCGGACGGGCGGCCCGCTGCCACCCGAAGGGGTCAGCGTGGTGGCGCGCGGGACGGGCAGCGGGCTAATACCATCGTCGGCGCGGGTCGACCCGCCCCGCGTGCCGTGCACATGCCGTCCCTGAGGAGGGGCAAATGGCCGACCCGGGTGGTTCCCGGCAGAACGTCACCTTCCCGAGCAACGGCGGCGAGGCGCACGGCTATCTCGCGGTGCCGCCCTCCGGCTCCGGCCCCGGTCTGGTGGTCGTCCAGGAGTGGTGGGGGCTGACCTCGCACATCGCGGAGATGGCCGACCGGTTCGCCGCGGAGGGCTTCACCGTGCTGGCACCGGACCTCTTCGGCGGCGCCACCACCCACGACCGCGAGGAGGCCCAGCGGCTCATGCAGCAGCTGCCGGTGGAGCGGGCGGCCAGGGATCTGCGCGGGGCGGTGGACTTCCTGCTGGCGCACCCCGCGGCCACCGGGGACGCGGTGGGCACGGTGGGCTTCTGCATGGGCGGCGGGTTCGCCCTGGTGCTGGCCGCCCAGGAGGGCGACCGGGTGGCCGCGGCGGTCCCCTTCTACGGACTGCCGGACACTCCCGGCTTCGACTACCGCGGGCTGACCGCCGAGGTGCTCGGCCACTACGCCGAGCAGGACCGCAGGATCTCCATGGCCGAGGTGGACGAGGCCGCCGCGCGGATCGAGGCCGCCTCCGGCCGCAAACCGGAGATCCACTTCTATCCGGCCGGCCATGCCTTCATGAACGACGAGAACCTGCTGGGCACCCATGACCCGGAGCAGGCCGGTATCGCCTGGCGGCGCACCCTGGCCTTTCTGCGCGGTGTGCTGGACTGAGCCCGGGCAGGGCCGGCGTCAGGGCCACAGCAGGCCGCGCCGCCAGCTGGTGTCGGGGTTGCGGGTGTAGGCGAGCCGGATGTGCCGGCCGTCGCGGGCGCCCTGCCAGAACTCCACCTCGTCGGCGAGCACCGCATAGAGGGTGTGGCCGGCCGCGACCGTCAGCGGATCCCGCTCCAGTACCTCCGCGGCCTCCCGCCAGGCCTCGGCCAACTCCTCGGAGCCGCCCAGGCGTTCACTCTGCCGACCGACCAGGACCCCGGTACGCGCTCCCGGGCTGCGCAGCCGGAAGTCGGCGGCGGCCCGCCCGGCGTCAGCGGTGCGCACCTGCCCGCGCAGCCGCACCTGGCGGCCCAGCGGCGGCCAGTAGACCGTGAGCGCCGCCCAGGGGGTGGCCGCGAGCTGGCGGCCCTTGGGGCTGTCCGCGTCGGCGGCGAACCACCAGGCGCCGCGCTCCACGTCCACATCGCGCAGCACCAGCACCCGGGCGTCCGGGCGCCCGTCGGCATCCACCGTGCTCAGGGTGACCACCTGGGCGTCGGGCACGCCCGCCCGGACCGCCCCCAGCAGCCACTCCACAAAGAGCGGGCCGGGCTCTGCGGGCACCTGGCCGGTGTCGAAGGAGGGCAGCTCCCGGGCCATCGGCGGCCGCTCCCGCAGGAGGTCCGCGAGCGGCACCGCCGTACGACCACCGGATCCGGGCCCCGCCGCCGTGTCCTCCACCCGCCGCCTCCTTGAACCGCGCCGCGCCCCGCCCGCCCCGGACGGGCAGCCCAGGAGGTCGCTTCGCCGCCCATACTGCCGCACACCACGGCAGCGCGCCGGGCGGCCGCAGGACGCCCCGCACCGGGGTGTGCGCCCCGCCCGGTCCCCCGTGCGCCGCAACCGCGCCCCGCCCCTGGGCCGTCCAACGCTGGGAAGGTGCACACGGACGGGGGACGGGATGGCCAAACCACTGCTCTACCTGGACATCGACGGGGTGCTCAATCCGGCACGCCCCGACCCGTACGACGGCTTCGACGCGCACACCCTGCTCGGATACACGGTGCTGCTCTCCGCCGGCCACGGCCGCTGGCTGCGGGAGCTCGCAGTCTGCTACGAGCTGGTGTGGGCCACCACCTGGGAGGACGACGCCAACCTCCACATCGCACCGCTGCTCGGCCTGCCGGTGCTGCCCGTGGTGCGGCTGAGCGGGTACCGACCGCAGCCGGGGGACCCCCGGGTGCCGCTGATGGAGCTCTTCTCGGCGCGCAAATGGGCGCCGATCCTGCGGCACGCCGCAGGGCGGCCGTTCGCCTGGCTCGACGATGTCATCCCGCCGCGGCTGGTGCGCCGCTCCTGGCTGCGGCGCGACCGGCTGCTGCTGCGGGTGGACCCCCAGGAGGGGCTGAGCCGGTGGCATGTGGACCGGCTGCTGGCCCGGCCGCCGGCGGCCGGGCTGCTCGGCCTGGGTCAGTCCTCCTCGGCGAGGATCAGATAGAGCTTCTTGCGGGCCTCGGCGATGACCGCCCCGGCCTTGGTGCGCTGCTCGGGGCTGCCGGCCGTCATCACCTGGCGGAACGCCTCCAGGAGGCCCCCCACCGACTTGCGCGCGTCATGCAGCGCATCCCAGTCCACATCGGGTCCGGCGGCCTCCTGCCACGGGGCCTCGGCGCCGGCCTCGGCCTCGGCCCGGCCGCTGTCGGTGAGCTCGAAGAGCCGCTTGCCGCTGCTTTCCTGACTGCTGATCAGCCCCTCCTCCTCCAGCATCTGGAGGGTGGGGTAGACCGAGCCGGGGCTGGGACGCCAGGCACCAGAGGTGCGCTCGGCGATCTCCTGGATCATCTCGTAGCCGTGCATGGGGCGCTCCCTGAGCAGCGCCAGCAGCGAGGCGCGGACATTGCCGCGCCGGGCGCGCCCGCCGTGCCGGCCGCGGCCGCGCGGGCCGAACCCGAAGGGCCCGCCGCCGGGCCCGCCGAACGGGGGCGGGAAGGGCCCGAAGGCCAGGCGCCCCGGACGGTCGGGGCGGTGGAGGTGGCTGGGGTCGAAGGGGAATCCGGGTCGCATGGCGATCGCCGCCTTTCCGGCTCTCGTACGGTCAGCGTTGCATCTCGATGACTCGACGATATATCGGTAACTGTCGCCGGTCAATGAACTTCCCGCCCCCTCGCCCGCTGTCCCTGCCCCGAACCTTGGCCTGGCGCACCACTGACAGCTGACGGTCGACAACTCTCTGTCACTGCGGATCGGCCGATGACCACAGGGACGCCGGAGACGGCGGCGGGTGCGTTCAGCGATGCGGCGTCAACCGCCTTCGACCTGGGCCTTGGATGAGGACACGGTGCGTCGTCGGGTGCCGCTGGAAGGCTGGGAAGTCCGGTTCGAGCACGTGCAGCCGGTTCACGGCCCCCGGTGGGCGATGGCAGGCAAGGCTTCGCGGGCCGGTACTGCTTCGATGACGGTCGCGGTCTCGACGGCGACAAGCCGGGCTGAAGCGGGGCCAACTGCTGCTGTTGGACCGCGATCCGCAGATGGCCGGGACCGCCTCGCAGCGCGTCCGGCTGCACCGGCGAGAGGGTCGGCGCGCGCGTCGGCACGCTCCGGAATGCTTCGGCCGCCTCGATGACGGCCGCGGCCGGGCCGTCGACGCCCAGGCCTGGGAGGACCGGACGAGCACAGCCGGCAGGCGTTCGAGGCCACCCGACGGGCCTGTGAGGCGGTGGACCGACTGTCAGCGGCTGGGCAGGCCGCGCCCGAGGCTGGCGGCGAACGTCCGGTAGCCGGGTCGAAGCACCGGGCCACCGACGCCGGACTGAGGCGACTCACACCTCGCCGAGGAACCCGGGACCGCACGGGCCCATCTGTCCGGCGACATCAGCTGCCACCCCGAGGACCTCACGCATCGGGACCGCCCGTCGACTCGTGGCCGCGAGATCCGCATGAGCCTCCTCGGACCACAGGAACGGAAAGACGGCGATCCCCTGCGAGGGTGCCAGGGCGGCGGCCTCCTCACGCCAGCCAGGCCAGCGCAGCCCGTCACAGAACGCCTCCAGGCCACCCGAGAGCACCCAGGTGACCCACACGGAGTGGCCCATCTCCAACGCCTCCCACGCGAGCGTGTCGGGAGCGAAGTAGGTCATCTGTCCTGGCGCCCCGGGGCGACCCGTTGCGGCCGGGTCATGGCCGTTCAGCGCGAAGACCCCACCCACGACGTCGTGGCCGACGACGAGACCGGACGCGGGATTCCAACCGGGATCGAAGGCCGCAGGAAATCCGTTGACCTGCCCCAGGCTCGGCAGCGTCCCGGTTGAGCCACCACCGAACACCCGCAGCCACCCGTCGTCCAGGAGCAACCCCCCGGTGTTCAGGGCCAAGGCACCCAGCACGGACCGGGCTGTGACCTGCATCTGCACGAGGCATCGGCGCCCCTCTTCGCGGTCGGCGGGCAGCAACTCCACGGGCACGGAACTTGCCGCAAGCATTCCCTCGAGCTCCGGCCACGCCGGATCGTCCACCCCGGCCAGCTCGTCGATCTCACGCATCCGAGGATGATCGCACCGCTTCGCTGCGGGTGGGGGCGCGGGGCGGGGCACGGCTGCTTCCGGCGCCGACCGGGCATCGGGCATTCCACGCGCGCGGCGCGGGCCAGGCAGGCCCGTGCCGCGGCGGACCGCGCGGAAACGTCCGGTCCAAGGGGGGAGCCGGCCCGGCCCTGAGCCGGGCGCGGCCGGGGCCTGTGCGGGCCGGCTCCCCTCGGTGACGGACGCTCAGCCGATCCCGACCACCACCGCGGCGGCGCCAGGACTCCGGTCAGGCACCGACGTAGGCCGCCAGGTGCTCGCCGGTGAGGGTGGAGCGGGCGGCGACCAGGTCGGCGGGGGTGCCCTCGAAGACGATCCGGCCGCCGTCGTGGCCCGCGCCGGGGCCGAGGTCGATGATCCAGTCCGCGTGCGCCATGACGGCCTGGTGGTGCTCGACCACGATGACCGACTTGCCGGAGTCGACGAGCCGGTCCAGCAGGCCCAGCAGCTGCTCCACATCGGCGAGATGCAGGCCCGCGGTCGGCTCGTCGAGGACGTAGACGCCGCCCTTCTCAGCCATGTGGGTGGCCAGCTTGAGCCGCTGCCGCTCGCCGCCGGACAGCGTGGTGAGCGGCTGTCCGATCGTCAGGTAGCCGAGCCCGACGTCGGCGAGCCGCTCCAGAATGCGGTGCGCGGCCGGGGTGTGCGCCTCCCCGGAGCCGAAGAACTCCTCGGCCTCGGTCACCGACATCGCCAGTACCTCGCTGATGTCACGGCCGCCGAGGTGGTAGTCCAGCACCGCTGCCTGGAACCGCTTCCCCTCGCACTCCTCGCAGGTGGTGGCGACGCCGGCCATCATCGCCAGGTCGGTGTAGACCACCCCGGCGCCGTTGCAGGTGGGGCAGGCGCCCTCGGAGTTGGCGCTGAACAGCGCCGGCTTCACATCGTTGGCCTTCGCGAACGCCTTGCGGATCGGGTCGAGCAGCCCGGTGTACGTCGCCGGGTTGCTCCGCCTGGACCCGCGGATCGCGCTCTGGTCCACCGACACCACACCCGCACCGGCGGGGATCGACCCGTGCACCAGCGAACTCTTGCCGGAGCCGGCGACCCCGGTGACGACGGTGAGCACCCCGAGCGGGATGTCGACGTCGACGTCGCGCAGGTTGTGGGTGCTCGCGCCGCGGACCGGAAGCACACCGTCGGGCTTGCGCACGGTCTCCTTGAGCGAGGCCCGGTCGTCGAAGTGACGGCCGGTGACGGTGCCGCCTGTGCGCAGCCCCTCGACGGTGCCCTCGAAGCAGACGGTGCCACCGGCGGTACCCGCGCCGGGGCCGAGGTCGACGACATGGTCGGCGATGGCGATCGTCTCCGGCTTGTGCTCCACCACCAGCACCGTGTTGCCCTTGTCCCGCAGGCGCAGCAGCAGGCCGTTCATCCGCTGGATGTCATGGGGGTGCAGGCCCGTGGTGGGCTCGTCGAAGACATAGGTGGTGTCGGTCAGCGGGGAGCCGAGGTGGCGGATCATCTTGACGCGCTGCGCCTCACCGCCCGACAGCGTGCCCGACGGACGCTCCAGGGAGAGATAGCCGAGGCCGATTTCCACGAACGACTCAAGGGTGTGCAGCAGCTTGGCCAGCAGCGGCGCCACCGACGGCTCCTCCAGGGCGCGGACCCAGTCGGCCAGATCGCTGATCTGCATCGCGCAGGCGTCGGCGATGCTGAGCTTGTTGACCCTGGAGGACCGGGCCCCCTCGCTGAGCCGGGTGCCCTCGCACTCGGGGCAGGTGGTGAAGGTGACCGCCCGCTCCACGAAAGCCCGGATGTGCGGCTGCAGCGCCTCCTTGTCCTTGGACAGGAACGACTTCTGGATCTTGGGGATCAGCCCCTCGTAGGTGAGGTTGACACCCTCGACCTTCACCTTGGTCGGCTCCCGGTGGAGGAAGTCCTGCATCTCCTTCGCGGTGAACTCGCGGATCGGCTTGTCGGGGTCCAGCAGGCCCGACTCGGCGTAGACCCGCACGGTCCAGAAGCTGTCGGACTTCCAGCCGGGGATGGTGAACGCGCCCTCCGCGAGCGACTTGGAGTCGTCGTAGAGCTGGGTGAGGTCGATGTCGGAGACGCTGCCGCGGCCTTCGCAGCGCGTGCACATGCCGCCGGTGCGGGTGAACGTCGCCTTCACCGCCTTCTTGGCGCCGCGCTCGACGGTGATCGCGCCGCTCGCCCGCACCGAGGGCACATTGAAGGCGAACGCGCTGGGCGGGCCGATGTGCGGCTCACCCAGCCGGCTGAAGAGGATCCGCAGCATCGCGTTGGCGTCGGTGGCGGTGCCGACGGTGGATCGGGGATCGGCCCCCATCCGCTGCTGGTCGACGGTGATCACGGTGGTCAGCCCCTCGAGGACGTCCACCTCGGGCCGCGCCAGAGTCGGCATGAAGCCCTGCACGAAGGCGCTGTAGGTCTCGTTGATCAGCCGCTGCGACTCCGCGGCGATGGTGTTGAACACCAGCGAGCTCTTGCCCGAGCCGGAGACACCGGTGAACACCGTCAGCCGCCGCTTGGGGATCTCGATGCTGACGTCCTTGAGGTTGTTCTCGCGCGCACCGTGCACGCGGATCAGGTCGTGGCTGTCGGCAACGTGCGGCGCGGACGACTGCGTGTCCGTCCTCGTGGCCTTGCTCATCGTCTCTCCATCTGTCGGGCGGGGCCGCCTTCGCGGTCCCCCTCGGCGTCGCCCGGCTCGGCCGGACCGGTCGAGGCGTCCGGTCCTCCCCCGCGTGGGCGCGGTCGCGGCAGCGTCCCCTGTCTACCTCATCGGTGCGACAACCGGGCTCATCGGTGCGACAACCGGGATGCCGCAACCGGTGTCCGCGTCACTCCGGGCGGTGCAGCCCCGGGCCCCGGCCGCGCGGCACCGGCGGCCGCCGGGCGGGGCGCCACCCGCACCGCAGGTGGCCGCCTTCGCGGTGCCCGCCCCCGGCGGCGGGTCGGGGCTGCGGCCGCCGGGCGGCTCAGCGGAGCTCGTTGATGCGGATCAGGTTGCCCGCAGGATCGCGGAAGGCGCAGTCGCGGATGCCGTACGGCTGCACCGTCGGCTCCTGGACGACCTCGGCACCACCGGCCTGCAGCCGCGCGAAAACGCCGTCGAGGTCGGCGGCGGCCAGGGTGAGGCGGGCGTAGCTGCCCTTGGCCATCATCGCGACGACGGTGCGGCGCTCGTCCTCGGTGACGGCCGGATCGGCGGCCGGCGGCTCCAGGACGATGGACGTGCCCGGCCGGCCGGCGGGGCCCACCGTGATCCAGCGCATCGCGCCGGACCCGACGTCGTTGCGGACCTCGAAGCCGAGGGCGTCGCGGTAGAAGGCCAGGGAGGCGTCCGGGTCGTGGTGCGGGAGGAAGGTCCAGTGAATGCTGATGTCCATGGCCGTCAGGCTAGGCGCGGCCCGGCGACCGGCGCTTCTCCGATCCTGACCGGTCCGGTCGCCCTCCGGTGACGCGCCCGGGGATCCCGGCCGTCGCCCGGGCCGGACCGCCCTCACCGGCCTGCAGGCCTCCGCCCGCTCCAGGCTGGTCCGCACCCGGCTGCTGGGCGACCGGGGGCTGCTCTCCGGTCATGCGGTCACCGTGCTCGACGGCACCCTGCAGCCCTTCGAGGGCCGAGCCGCCCCCGGCCGCCGAGCTGCGGGCGCGGCTCAGCGCCACCCGGGAGCGGCGGAGCCCCAGGGCGTCACGGGCTGCGCCCAGTCACGGGGGCCGCCGTCGAGGGCGACCGGCGGCAGGGCGTAGCGGATCCGCCCCAGCGGTGTGTCCGCTTCGGCGAGGTGGGGCCCGGCGTCCAGGGCGGGACCCTGGGTGCGGGACCCGGTACGGGGCTGGCGCAGCAGCCAGGCGGCGGTCTGCGCCAGGGAGAGCCGGGCGATCCGGCCGCCGCCCTCGGCGGCCTTGCCGGTCCGGGCCCGCAGTACCGCGGCGGCCAGCAGATACCCGGTGCCGTGGTCCAGGGCCTGGACGGGCAGCGCGCCGGGGGTGCCGTCCGGCGCGGCCTGCAGCCGGGCGATGCCGGTGGCGGTCTGCACCAGGCTGTCGAAGCCGCGCCGTCCCGCCCACGGCCCGGCCTCGCTCCAGGCGCTGACCGTGGCGACGGTCAGCTGCGGGTGCCGTTCCAGCAGTGCGTCCGGGGCGAGGCCGTGACGGTCCAGCGCACCGGGCCGGTAGCCGGTGACCACGGCGTCGGCGCCCTCCATCAGCTCCTCCAGGCGCTCCCGGTCCGCGCGGTGCTCCAGGTCCAGCAGTGCGGAGCGCTTGCCGAAGCCGGTGTCCAGGTGCTGCTCGGGGATCTCGGGCAGCCGGGGGCTGTCGATCCGCAGGACGTCGGCGCCCAGCAGGCCGAGGGTGCGGGTGCCCACCGGCCCGGCGATCACCCGGGTGAGGTCCAGCACCCGCATCCCGGCGGCCGGGAGCAGCGGCCCGCTCTGCGGCAGCGGGCCCAGCACGGCGGGGGGTGCGTCCCCGACCCGGTCCAGCCGCAGCAGCGGCATCGCCGCCACCGCGGCGCCCTGCGGATGGCCGGCCCACTCCCGCGGCTCCCGGACGCCGACGGCCAGCCCGCCCGCCGCGGTGACCCGGGCCGCGGTCACCTCGGCGGGCTGCGCGGCGACGGCCGCGGCGACCGCCCGGGCGAGGTCGTCCCCGGGGCTGTCGGGCACCTCCAGGGCCGCGAGCAGCCGCTCGCGGTGGTGGGGGTAGTTGGCGTGGGTGCGGACCCACCCGTCGGCGGCGGGCCAGAAGCGGGACAACGGCGCCCAGGTGTCCCAGGCGGCGCCGTCGGCCCGCAGCTGCCGCTCGCTGGCGAACGCGGTCGCCACAGCGGCGGCGTCGACCGTGGCCGCCGGCGGGGCGGCGGGGTGTCCGGTGCGCACCGCGGCGAGTTCGGCGGCGGCCAGTGCGGCGGCGCCGACGCTCGCCGCGGCCAGCGCGGCGACCGGCAGCCCGGCGGGCAGCAGCCCCTCCGGCCCGGTCCAGCGGATACGCTCCACGGACGACGGCTCCCCGCCCAGCCGCGCCCACGCCTGGTCGAGCATCGCCCGCGCCTGCGTCTGCTCCCGCACCGCCGTCCCTGCCTCCGTCCGCACCCGCCTCCGTCCGTACCGCCCGGCTGACCGCAGAAGCGGTCACCCGGTGGGAAGCCACCCCACATGCCCCGCCAGAGCGGTGTAGCCCACAAACGCCACCGTGTCGATCAGGGCGTGCGCCACCAGCAGCGGCATCACCCGCCCCCAGCGGCGGTAGAGCAGGCAGAAGACCACACCCATCACCACATTGCCGGCGAAGCCGCCGACGCCCTGGTAGAGGTGGTAGGAGCCGCGCAGCAGCGAGCTGGCGACCAGCGCGGCCGGCCAGGACCAGCCGAGCTGGGCGAGGCGGCGCAGCAGATAGCCCACCACGATGACCTCCTCCACCATGGCGTTCTGCCAGGCGGAGGCCACCAGGACGGGGATGCGCCACCACACGTCGGGCAGCGAGGACGGCACCACGGTGAGGTTGGCCCCCGAGGCGCGGGCAGCCAGGTACAGGGCGAGCCCGGAGCCGCCGATCAGCGCGGCCACCGCCGTACCGCGCCGCAGGTCGGACCAGCGGTGGGCGAGGTCCAGGCCCAGTGCCCGCACCGAGGACCCCTCCCGCAGCAGCAGATGCGCGACCAGGGCGACGGGTACCAGGGCGGTGCCGATGTCGAACAGCTGCCACGCCAGGTCGAGCCAGGGACGGCCGGGCGCCAGCGAGCCGTTGAGGGTCGCGGTCTGCTGCTTGAGCGCGGCGCGGCGGGTGAGCGACCCGATGAAGCTGATCAGCGCGCTCAGGCCGCTGGCACCCAGCGACAGGGCCAGCACGATGACCAGTTCCTGACCGAGCAGCCGCCGGGGGACCGCGGGAGCCTGCGCGGTGTCTTCGATGGTGGTCAAGGGGGCTCCAACAGACACAGAGGGGCCGGGCAGATCATCATTCCACAGCCGTTGACGCCCCCCGCACCCCGCCGGTTCAGCCCACCGGCCAGGTGTGCACCGGCTCGCCGCTGCGCATGTACTCCATGTACCGCCGGGTCATCGCCGCCAGCGCCGACGCCCGGTCCTGCCCGTAGCGGTCCCGGAAGTGGTGGAAGGTCGCGCTCTGCCAGGCGGCGCCGTTGGTCCGCAGCCGGCAGCGGGCCTCCACGATGCCCAGGTAGCGGTCCCGGTCCGCGGCCTCCACCCCCCAGGCGTCCAGCCCCTGCGCGGCCAGCGGCAGCAGCTCCTCCAGCACCAGCTCCACCGCCGGCACCCGCACCGGCGGCCCCAGCCGCCCCCCGCGCCCCGCCTTCGGCCAGTGCAGCACGGCGTCGATGCCCGCCCGCGCCGCGGCATGGAAGTTCTCCGACGCCAGCGCGAACGGCAGCCGCGTCCACACCGGTCGCTGCTGCTCCGCCAGTGAACGCACCAGGCCGTAGTAGAACGCCGTGTTGGCGAGGGTGTCGGCAACCGTCGGCCCGGCCGGCAGCACCCGGTTCTCCACCCTGAGGTGCGGCATCCCGTCGGCGACGTCGTAGACGGGGCGGTTCCAGCGGTAGATGGTGCCGTTGTGCAGCCGCAGTTCGGCCAGGTGCGGCACCCCGCCGGACGCCAGCACCTTCACCGGGTCCTCGTCGTCGCAGATCGGCAGCAGCGACGGGAAGTAGCGGACGTTCTCCTCGAAGAGCTCCAGCGCCGAGTCCACCCACCGCTCGCCGAACCAGGTGATCGGCCGCACCCCCTGCGCCTTCAGCTCCTCCGGGCGGGTGTCGCAGGCCTGCTCGAACAGCACCGGCCGGGTCTCGCGCCACAGCTCCCGGCCGAACAGGAACGGCGAGTTGGCGCCCACCGCCACCTGGGCGCCGGACAGCGCCTGCGCCGCGTTCCACACCGCGGGGAACCGCTCGGGCGTCACCTGCAGATGGAGCTGCAGCGAGGTGCAGGCGGCCTCCGCGACGATCGACGCCGACTCCACCTCCAACCGCTCCACCCCGTCGATGTCCAACGCGATGTCCTCGCCGCGGGCGGCCAGTATCTGGTCGTTGAGCAGGCTGTAGCGGTCATTGCGCGACATGTTGTCCAGCACCGCGTGATCGTTGGTCAGCGTGGGCAGCACCCCCACCATCACGATCCGCGCGCCCACCTCGGCCGCCTTGCGGTCCGCGTAGCGCAGCCCGGTGTCGATCTCCTCGCGCAGCTCCTCGAAGACCCGGCCGCCCAGCCGGTGCGGCGCGATGTTCACCTCGATGTTGAACTGCCCCAGCTCGGTCTGGAAGTCCGGGCTGGCGATCGCCTGCAGCACCTGCTCGTTGCGCATCACCGGCAGGCCCTGGTCGTCGGCGAGGTTGAGTTCGATCTCCAGACCCATGACGGCCCGCGGACGGTCGAACCGCTTCTCCCGCAGCATCCGCTCCAGCGCCTCCAGGCAGGTCCTGAGCTTTCTGCGGTAGAGCTGCCGGTCGGACAGGTCGGAACCAGTGGCCGCGACCTTCTCGCCCATGGGCGCCATCCCTCCTCGCTGCACCGTGCCTGCATCATGCCCAGGCCGAATGATCGATAGCCGGGCCGTCGGGCTGCGGCGGGACACCTTTCCGTCCCCCGGCGGATCACACCACCCGACCTGCCCGGTACGCGTGAGATCCGCTGATCCGGGAACAAAGGGCAGGGACGTCCTCTTGCGCCGGGCCCCGGTCCGCCATACAAGAGTCACTGCCGGAAGTCTCCGCCCGCGCCCCGGCCCCGGCCCGCCCGGCCTCCCAGGCCCGCCCGCCGCCGCCGGCGCACCGCTGCTCGCCCGGCACCGAACGGCAACCCTCGCTCAGCGCCTGCACGCCGATCTCTACCGGAGAGGCGACCCACATGACCTTGCAGCTCCCCCAGCCTCCCGACGGAGCGCTGCGCTCCGTCCTCACCGCCCTTGTCTCACCCACCGCGCTGCGGCACGTCACCACGCCGGCGCTGCGGACGCCCGACACGGCACATCCACCCGTGCCCCAGCACCCGCTGGCCGTCCATCTGCTGCGGCCCGGCGTGGCGCTGGCGGCGGCGCCCCGCACCGGCTGGCGGTTCCTGATCAGCTGCGGGGACGAGGTGGTCGCTGCGGCGGAGACCCAGGAGACGGCGGACGGCCACGCCTTCTCGCACTTCGCCGAGGGGCCGTACCTGGTGGCGACGCTGCGCGCACTGCAGCAGGCACGCCGCGCCGCTGCCGGCTCGGCCGGGCCGTACGAGCCGCGGCTGCTGTCCGTGCCGTCGCTGTACACCGCCGCGCTGTGGCTGCACGCGCTGCGGCCCGGCGGCACCGATCTGCTGATCCCGCTGGCCCCGGCACCGCTGGGCATCGCGGCGCACCGCGTCTACCCGGCCGGGGAGCTGCTGCGTCTGTTCCGCCGGGCGGTCTCTCCCCCGCGCAGGGCGCCACCGGTGTGCCGCCCGCAGACCCGGACGCCCTCACCGTCGCGGGGCGGTGAGGTGGCTCCGGTCTGACCCGGACGGGCGGGGGCAGCATGGCCCCAAACGGGGGGCGGCGCGCATCCAAGGCATCCGAACGGGTGATCTCAGGGGGCTGCACTGTGGTGCATGTCACCAAACGGCTGCGGGACGGTCCCCGGATGCAGACACTGGGAACCAGCGCGGAAAGTGAGTTGTCCTACCCCGTGAGCGGACGGCTCACACCTCGCCGGGAGAGTGATTCCCGGTACCTGGCGGCGAACCTCCGCGCGGCGACCGGAAACCTGCGAAGCGAGGGTACGACAATGTGCCAGCACCGACCCCAGTGCCCATCGGCCGACTCGCCGGACCGCGAAGCGGCCCGACCCGTTGCCTGCCACCCCGAGCAGGGCTGGAGCCTGCTGTGCAACGGCGTCCTGGTCTTCGACGACACCGGTGAGCTGCTCCCCGACGGCCGGGTGATCGCGCCTCACCGCTCGCTGGCCGTCGTCGGCGCGGCCTGAAGCCCCCCGGGGGCACGAGGGGGCGGCGCACCGCCCACCCCGCACTCCGGCCAGGGGCGCGGAGCGCCACGCTCGGCCCGCTACCGAAGTAGCAGGCTCCGCATGGCACTCCGCGCCCCTGGTGTGCGCCGTGCGCCCTGCCCTGCTCAGACTCCGTAGGAGTCCATCGGCGGGCAGGAGCAGACCAGGTTGCGGTCGCCGAAGGCGCCGTCGATCCTGCGCACCGGCGGCCAGTACTTGTCCGCCGGGTTGACACCCTGCGGGAAGACCGCCTCCTGGCGCCCGTACGCGTGCGCCCACTCCCCGGTCAGCGCCGCCGCGGTGTGCGGGGCGTTGCACAGCGGGTTGTCCTCGGCCGGCCACTCACCCGCGCCGACCTTCTCGATCTCCGCACGGATGGCGATCATCGCCTCGCAGAACCGGTCGAGTTCGACCAGGTCCTCGCTCTCGGTCGGCTCGATCATCAGCGTCCCGGCCACCGGGAACGACATGGTCGGCGCGTGGAACCCGTAGTCGATCAGGCGCTTGGCCACATCGTCCACCGACACCCCGGTCGCCTTGGTCAGCGGCCGCAGGTCGATGATGCACTCGTGCGCCACCAGCCCGCCGGGGCCGGTGTAGAGCACCGGGTAGTACGGTGCGAGCCGCTTGGCGACATAGTTGGCGCTGAGCACCGCGACCTGGGTCGCGCGGCGCAGACCCTCACCGCCCATCAGCCGCACATAGGCCCAGGAGATCGGCAGGATCGCGGCGGAGCCCCAGGGCGCCGCCGAGATCGGGCCGACCCCGCTCTCCGGACCGGCCTGCGGCTGCAGCGGGTGGTTGGGCAGGTACGGCGCCAGGTGGGCGCGCACCGCCACCGGGCCCACCCCGGGGCCGCCGCCGCCGTGCGGGATGCAGAAGGTCTTGTGCAGGTTCAGGTGCGAGACGTCCGCGCCGAACCGGCCCGGCTTGGCCAGGCCCACCAGCGCGTTGAGGTTGGCACCGTCCACGTACACCTGGCCGCCCGCGTCGTGCACGGTGGCGCAGATGTCGGTGATGTTGTCCTCGAAGACACCGTGCGTCGAGGGGTAGGTGACCATCAGCACAGCCAGCGCATCACGGTGCAGCTCGATCTTGGCATGCAGGTCGGCCACGTCCACGTCGCCGTCGGCGCCGGTCTTCACCACCACCACACGCATACCGGCCATCACCGCGGAGGCGGCGTTGGTGCCGTGCGCGGACGACGGGATCAGGCACACGTCGCGCTGCTGCTGCCCGTTGGCGCGATGGTACGCACGCACGGCCAGCAGGCCCGCCAGCTCGCCCTGGGAGCCCGCGTTGGGCTGCAGGGAGACCGCGTCGTAACCGGTGACCTCGGCTAGGCGCTGCTCCAGCTCACGGATCAGGGTGAGGTAGCCGTCCGCCTGCTCCACCGGCGCGAAGGGGTGGATCTGGCCGAACTCCGGCCAGGTGATCGGCTCCATCTCGGTGGTGGCGTTGAGCTTCATGGTGCACGAGCCCAGCGGGATCATGCCGCGGTCCAGCGCGTAGTCGCGGTCCGCCAGCCGCCGCAGGTACCGCAGCATCCCGGTCTCCGAGCGGTGGCTGTGGAACACCGGGTGGGTCAGATACTCGTCGGTGCGCAGCAGCGCCTCCGGCAGCACCTCGCCCGCGGCCGTGTCCAGCGCGTCCGCGTCGCCGGCGGTCACACCGAAGGCGGCCCACACCGCGGCGAGCTGCTCACGGCCGGTGGTCTCGTCGCAGGCGATGCCGACCAGGTCGGCGTCGACCAGACGCAGGTTGACCCCGCCCTCGCGGGCGGCGGCGACCACCTCGGCGGCCCGGCCCGGGACCCGGGCGGTCACGGTGTCAAAGAACGCCCCGTGCACCACCTCGACGCCACCGGAACGCAGCCCCTGCGCGAGCACCGCCGCATAGCGGTGGGTACGGCGGGCGATGTCGGCCAGGCCGTCGGGGCCGTGGTAGACCGCGTACATCGACGCCATCACCGCGAGCAGCACCTGAGCGGTGCAGATGTTGCTGGTGGCCTTCTCCCGGCGGATGTGCTGCTCACGGGTCTGCAGCGCCAGCCGGTAGGCGCGGTTGCCGTCGGCGTCCACCGAGACGCCGACCAGGCGGCCGGGCAGGCTGCGGGCGTACTCGGCGCGGACCGCCATGTAGCCCGCGTGCGGGCCGCCGAAGCCCATGGGGACACCGAAGCGCTGGGTGGTGCCCACCGCGATGTCGGCGCCCAGCTCACCCGGGGAGGTCAGCAGGGTGAGCGCCAGCAGGTCGGCGGCGACGGTGACCACCGCGCCCAGCCCGTGGGCCTGCTCGATCACAGGAGCAAGATCACGGACGACGCCAGAGGCGCCGGGGTACTGCAGCAGCACACCGAAGACACCGCGCTCGGCGGCCTCCGCGGGGATGCCCGCGGAGAGGTCGGCGACGACCACCTCGACGCCGGTGGGCTCGGCGCGGGTCTCGATCACGGCGATGGTCTGCGGCAGGGTGTCCGCGTCCACCAGGAAGACGCCGTTCTTCACCTTGCCCATGCGGCGCGAGAGCGCCATGGCCTCGGCGGCGGCGGTTCCCTCGTCGAGCAGCGAGGCACCGGAGGTGGGCAGGCCGGTGAGGTCGGCGACCACGGTCTGGAAGTTCAGCAGCGCCTCCAGCCGGCCCTGCGAGATCTCCGGCTGGTAGGGGGTGTAGGCGGTGTACCACGCCGGGTTCTCCAGCACATTGCGCAGGATCACCGGCGGGGTGAAGGTGCCGTGGTAGCCCAGCCCGATCATCGGCGCCAGCACCTGGTTGCGCCCCGCCAGCTCACGCAGCTCGGCGAGCACCTGGGGCTCCGAGCGCGCCCCGGGCAGGTCCAGCCCCTGCAGACTGCGGATGGCCTCGGGGACGGCGGCGGCGGTCAGCTCGTCCAGCGAGCCGAAGCCGACGTGGGCCAGCATCTTGTCCTGCTCGGCCCGGTCCGGGCCGATGTGGCGGTTCTCGAAGGGGCTGGCCTGCTCCAGCTGGGCAAGGCTGGCCACGGTCGCCACACGGGGGCTCCCGATCGTCTGGTCGGCATTCATGGCGCTTGAGGCCTCCTGGTCACGGACCGGTGGGGGCTCGCACAATCGGGACGCCGGCGTCCCACGGGGCCGGCGGCCCGGGCGTACGTACCCGGACGGCCTCCCCCTCTGTCATCGGAACCTGAGAGCTTCACCGGCACGCCCGTGCCCGAGGGGATGCCCCGCGCCCGCGCCCGCCGGCTTGCACCGTCGGTGAGGGGCCTGCCGCCGGCTTCCGCGCCGACTGCAACCGCCCCTGCTTTCCAGAGTGACCTCGCCTGTCCGGTACGGATGCCTGAGAGATTCCGGGGAGGAGTTGCTCCTTCGGCGCCCCGTCCCCTGCGAAGCGGGGGCGCGAGGACTCTCCCGAACGGGCTCGACGGTCCCCACCACACTACCAGCGGCGCCCGCGCACACCCCTTGCCGAGGAAACGCCCGCCGCGCCGGTGCAGCCGGCTCTGCTACCCCCGAACGGCCCACCGGAATCCCAACTCGGCCCTCCCCAGGTCGACACCGGGGCCAATGTGGCTTTTCGTGTGAAATGGCGGTGTGCCCGCCTGCTACTCACCCACCGCCCCGGCCTCCCCCGGGGCCGCCGGCGCGCATGCCGGGGAACCGCAATGGAGGAACCGTGCAGACCGACATCGATCCGCGGGACCTGATCGGTCACAAAGCCGTCGACCGCAACGGGGACAAGATCGGCACCGTGGACGAGGTGTATCTCGACGACGCCACCGGACGGCCCGAATGGGCCGCGGTGCGCACCGGTGTCTTCGGCCGCGACGCCTTCGTCCCCCTCAACGCCAGCGAGTTCTCGGGCGACCAGCTGCGCGTGCCCTACGAGAAGGCGCTCGTCAAGGACTCACCCGACTTCGGTGCAGGCCAACACCTCTCCCCCGCACAGGAGTTGCAGCTCTACCGCTACTACGGCCTGGACGCTCCCGGCGGCCGGCCCACTCAGCATGCCGCACCCGCCGCGCCGGACCGGGAGTTCGGGGCGGTACCCGCCGCCAGCCCCGCACCGGACGCCAGGAGCAGTTTTATGAACGGACAGGCCCCCACCGCATCGCCCTCTTCCCAGTCGGCCTCCGACCAGTCGGCCTCGACCACCCGCCTCCAGGAGGCCCCCACGGTCGAGGTCTCACGGGCCCAGCCGCACACCATGGCCCAGGAGCACCTCGCCGCCCGCCCCGTCACGGCCGAACACACCCACGCAGCCCCCCGCTTCGCCGAGGCGGACGCCCAGTCCATGCAGTCCACGCCGGTCCGGCGGGAGTCCCCCTCCGCCACCCACCCCGGACCGTCGCAGCTGGATGTGGTCTGCCGCGAGGAGCGGGTGGAGGTCACCACGGAGTGGCATGTGCTGGGCACCGCCCGGCTGCGCAAGTACGTGGTCACCGAGGAGGTCGAGCGGCGCATCCCGGTGGTCCGCGAGCGCGTCCGCGTGGAACGGGTACCGGTGAGCGAGGCCGACCTCGCCGGGCTGAGCGAGAAGGAGATCTCCGAGGCCGTCGAGGAGGTCACCCTGCGCGAGGAGCGTCCGGTGGTGCGCAAGCGGATGGTGCCGGTCGAGCGGGTCCGCCTGATCGTGGAGCGGGTCACCCACGAGGAGGTCGTCCGCACCCAGCTGCGCCGCGAGCAGGTGAAGGTGCACGACGGCCCCGGCAGCGGGGTGGAGCGGACCGAACTGGGCGGCGGGGCCAACGAGACGCCCCACATGACGCAGTACAACGGCTCCGGGGCGGCCCAGCAGCTGGAGCAGCCGATCGCCTGACCGACGCATCCAGAGCCCGCGACCCGGTTCCGGGGTCGCGGGCTCTGCGCTGCGCGAGCTTCACCTGTTGATGTTTGACATACTTAATCAATTACCTCCATGATTTGATTCAGCACGTAAACCTTACTGAGCATGAACGAATCCTTGGAGGAACACCCGTGAGTGAGGCACCCCAGCCCACCACCACGGCCGCACAGCCCGGCAACGGACGCGTCCTGCCCGCACTCGTCCTCGCCATGCTGGCCTTCTCCGTGGTGCAGACCGCAGTGGTGCCGATCCTGCCCTCGCTGGCCAGGGAACTCCACGCCTCCGGCACCAGCATCACCTGGCTGATGACCGCCAACCTGCTCGCAGCAGCCGTCCTCACCCCGCTGCTCGGCCGCTTCGGAGACCTGCGCGGCCGCAAGCCCATGCTGCTCGTCTCCCTCACCGGACTGGTCGCCGGCTCCGCAACCGCCGTCGCCACCCACTCCTTCACCTGGCTCGTCGTCGCCCGCATCCTCCAGGGCGCCGGCGGCGGCGTCCTCCCCCTCGCCATCAGCATCGTCCGCGACGAACTCCCCCGCGAGAAGGTCACCGGCGGCGTCGCACTCATCAGCGCCAGCATGGGCGTCGGCAGCGGCCTCGGCCTGGTCGCCACCGGACTGCTCATCGAGCACTGGAGCTACAAGTCCATCTTCTGGATGGGCCTCGCCTTCGGCCTCGCCGCCCTCCTCCTGGTCGCCCTGCGCATCCCCACCGACCCCGTCGTCGACCGCAACGGCGGCGCCGACCCCCTCGGCGCAGCCACCCTCGCCGGCTGGCTCTGCGCATTGCTGGTCGCCGTCAGCCAGGGCAACACCTGGGGCTGGACCTCCGGCCGCACCCTGGGCCTCTTCGCCACCGCCGCAGTGATCGCAGCCGTCTGGGTCGCCATCGAACGCCGAGTCGCCCACCCCCTGGTCGACATGTCGATGATGGCCCGACCCGCCGTCGCCTTCACCAACCTCTCCGGCCTGCTCATCGGCTTCGGCATGTACGGCTCCTTCATGGTCATCAGCGACTTCGCCCAGACCCCCGAAAAGGTCGGCTACGGCTTCACCGCAACCGTCCTCCACGCCGGCGTGATGCTGCTCCCCTCCGCCCTCGGCAGCCTGGTCGCAGCCCCCCTCGGAGCCCTCCTGATCGCCCGCCGCGGCCCCCGCCTCCCCCTCGTCCTCGGCGGCGTCTTCGGCGCCGTCTCCATGGCCTATCTCGCCCTGCGCCACAGCGCCCAAGGCGACATCTACACCGCCTCCGGACTCTTCGGCCTCGGCGTCGGCATGGCCTACGCCGCCATGCCCGCCTACATCAACAACGCCGTCCCCGCCGAGCAGAGCGGCATCGCCAACGGCATGAACGCGGTGCTGCGCACCGTCGGCGGCGCCATCGGCACCGCCGTACTGGGCGCAGTCCTCACCGGCGACACCATCCCCGCACTGGGACTGCCCACCCTGGACGCCTACCGCCACGCCTTCTGGATCACCGCGGTCGGCTGCCTGATCGCCGCGGTCGTCCCCTTCGCCATCCGCAGCGCCCGCACCCAGGTCGCCGTCGCCGACAGCACCCCAGCAGCCACCCCCCAGGGGTCACGACCGGCGCCTGACGGGGCGCCCACAGGCCCCGGTGCCAAGGGACGGGTCACCGAGGGCCACCGCGCCTCGGGTGGGAGTGGAAGGGCATACCACCCCCACCCGGGGCGTACCACCCGCATCCTCAGGGGCGCGGGAACCCCACGCCCGCCGCTCCACCGGCGGGCGCCCGGGGTTCCCCGCGCCCCTGACCTGCGCGAGGGCACGTCCACCCGGCAGAGCCCGGAATCTCCACCGGCTGCTACGCGCGCAGCCCGCCGCGTCCACAGGGCGACCCGAGGAAGCTCCCCCGGCGGGACAGCCCCGCACCTCGGCCGGCCGCCCACGCCGACCGGGCGCACGGCATCTGTCCCGGTGAGGGATCCAAGAGGCGGCCCACCGGGCGTGCACGGCCGGGACGGCGAAGCCTCACGGCCCGGCGCGGCAGGGGAACGCAGCATCCGACCCGGCGAGGGACCGCCAGAGGCGGCACGCCGGGCATGAACGGCCGCCCCGCCCAAGGCTTGTCCGACCGTTCGCGCCGTCAAGGCGCGCGGCGTCCGGTGCAGCGCCCCTCCTCGCCGAAGGCCGGCAAGGAGGGCGCATCGCAAGGCGGAGGATCGACCCCGTACTGGGCGTACTCGATCAACTCCGACAACACAACGAGGTGCCGGGTCAGACGGGAACGGTCAGACGAGCCCTAGAGGCCCGAAGCGGCACCGAGCGGGAGGGCGGCGGAGGGGTGCAGCTCGGGGTCGTCGACCAGGAACGTCCGCACCCGACCCGGCGCCGACCCCGGGGTCTCGAAGCGGACCGTCACCCGCCCGACCCCGCTGCCCTGGACCCAGCCCGGCCCGTACTCGGTGTGCTCCACGTCGTACCCCGGCATCCACCGCCTGGCGGTCGGGGAGCCCTCCTCCTCGGAGGCGGTGAGCCGCCCGGGATGGAAGGCCCGCGGCCCGGCGGGCCCCCCGTACGCGACTTCTGCGCCCTCGGCGCCGGCATCGTCCTCGCCGGCCCCGCCCTGCCCCTCTCCGCCCTGCCCCTCTCCGCCCTCCCTCACTCTGCCCTCCCCCACTGGGCCGTCGGCCTCCTCGGCCGACCTGGCCGCCTGGGCGAAGAGATCCTCCTGGGTGAAGTCCGCCAGCCCCGACACACCGACCCCCAGCAGCCGAACCCCGCCGGTGATCTCGACCGGCTCCACCAGCCGCCTGGCCGTCTCGGCGATCACCGAGAGATCGTCGGTGGGCGCCCGCAGGGTCTCCGAGCGGGTGAGCGTGCTGAAATCGAAGCGGCGCACCTTCACCACCACCGTCCGCCCGGACCGCCCGGCCCCCCGCAGCCGCCGCACACAGCGCTCCGACAGCCGGTCCAGCTCGCGGACGATGCGGTCCCGGTCCACCAGATCCACCTCGAAGGTGTCCTCCACCGAGACGGACTTGGCGTCGCGCTCGGCCACCACCGGGCGGTCGTCCTGCCCCAGCGCCATGGCGTGCAGCGAGCCGCCGTGCGCCCTCCCCAGCAGCCGCACCAGCTCCGGCTCCTCCACCGCCGCGACATCCGCGACCGTGGACAGCCCGGCCCGACGGAGCGTCTCGGCCGTGGCCGGGCCGACGCCGGGCAGCGCCCGGACCGGCATCGGGCCCAGCACCTCCCGCTCCCGGCCCGGCTCGACCACCACCAGACCGTCGGGTTTGGCCTCCTCCGAGGCGATCTTGGCCAGCAGCTTGCATCCGGCCAGCCCCACCGACGCGGTGAGACCGGTGGCGGCAAGGATGTCGGCACGAAGATCCTCCGCCAGCGCCCGGACGAGCTCCTCGCCCTCGGCGGAGCTCCCCGCGGCCTCCAGCACCTCGCCGTACGGCCCGGCGGCCAGGTCGACGAAGGCCTCGTCCAGGCTGAGCGGCTCCACCAGCGGGGAGAGCTGCCGCAGCAGCGCCATCACCGTCTCGCTGACCTGGCGGTAGAGCTCGAAGCGGGGCACCAGATAGGCGGCGTTGGGGCAGAGCCGCCGGGCGTGGGCCATGGCCATCGCCGAGTGCACCCCGAAGCGGCGGGCCTCGTAGGAGGCGGTCGCCACCACTCCCCGGCCGCCGAGCCCGCCCACGATCACGGGTTTTCCACGCAGGCTGGGCTTGGACGCCTGCTCCACCGAGGCGAAGAAGGCGTCCATGTCCAGATGCAGGATCGTGGGCAGGGGTCGCACATCGCCGATCATCTCTCACAGGTCGGACATGTGCCGGTGCCCGGCCGCGGCGAGCGCTTGGGCCTGTTATCAGCGCTGCCTTCCGCACCCGATGGCGGCGGCTCCCGACCGCTGGCAGCCCCGCACGGCGCGGCCCCGGCGGCGCCGGATCAGCGGCGGGCGTCGGCCAGGGCCAGGGCGATACCGGGCTCGGTGGGGCCCAGGAAGTGGGGGTCCGGCCTGACCGCCGCGTCCACGGCAGCCTTCGCCGCCGCCGCGACCTCCCGTACGCCGCCGTAGTACCAGGTGACATCGTGCGGCTCGGACACGCCCACCCCGTAGGCGTCGATCCCCGCTGCCCGGCAGAGGGCGATGGCCCGCCGGATGTGGAAGTCCTGGCTCACCAGCACCGCGTGGTCGACACCGAAGATCCGGCGGGCACGGGTGCAGGAGTCCCATGTGTCAAAGCCGGCGTCGTCCACCACGATCCGCACCGAAGGGACGCCGTGGCCGCGCAGGTAGTCCCGCATCGCGGTCGGCTCGTCGTAGTCGGTGCGGCTGTTGTCGCCGGTGACCAGCAGCGCCTGCACCTTGCCCGCACGGTAGAGCTGCACCGCGGCCTCCAGCCGGTGCTCCAGGTACGGCGAGGGCTCCCCCGCGACGAGACCGGCGCCGAACACCACCCCGACCGGTTCGGCCGGCGCCGAGGCCACCGTGCGGACCCGGTCCCCCGTGCTCAGCCAGAGCCAGGTGGCCGGGGTGAGCGCCAGCACGCAGAGCGCCACCAGCACCTGGAGGGCCCTGCGGCGGCCACGCCGGGTGCTGAGCAGCCTCCGCACCCGTTCCACCGCGCCCGCGCCCGCCCGCCGAAGCCCGATCCCTCGCACCCTGCCCCCTCCGGCCGCCGCGCCGCGTGATCACCGTTCACGGCTGCTGACGCGGCAAGGGGCCCGGACGGTTCCCCGTCCGGGCCCCTTGATCGTCTGCTCGTCTGCTCGTCTGCGGTGGGGGTCAGCCGGCCCGATGGCGGCGGCGGGCCAGTTCGTCGCCCGGGTCATGGCTGAGCACGGCCTCCCCGGTGTCGGTGCGCTCACCGCGCAGCTTGCTCAGCGACCCCTCGAGTTCACGCCAGACGGCGCCGACCGCGATACCGAAGACGCCCTGGCCGCCCTGGAGCAGATCCACCACCTCATGCGGCGAGGTGCACTCGTAGACCGTGGCGCCATCGCTCATCAGCGTGATGCCGGTGAGGTCCGCGACCCCGCGGGAGCGCAGATGGGTGACGGCCACTCGGATGTTCTGCAGTGAGACCCCGGCGTCCAGCAGCCGCTTGACGATCTTGAGCACCAGGATGTCACGGAAGCTGTAGAGCCGCTGGCTGCCCGATCCCTGGGCGGGCCGCACACTCGGCTCGACCAGCCCGGTACGGGCCCAGTAGTCCAGCTGACGATAGGTGATGCCGGCCGCCGAACAGGCCGTGGGGCCGCGGAAGCCGACCAGGCCCGAGGTGGGTGCCGGATCGGACGGCAGGGGCTGAGCCGGCTGCGGGGGAACCTCCGGCACGCGTGCCTCCCAGGGGTGCCGCACCGGGTGGATGGGGCAGGAGCCACCTGCGGCTGTACTGTCGCCGGTGCTGCTCACGCCGACCTCCCGTCCACTCGTCCCCCGGAGGCCGTCGACCCCCAGGCACACTCTCGACGGTAGGCAGTCGCCAGGGGCGCGTCAACGATCGCCACGCTGGGCACGCCGGGCGAAGTCAACCTCGTGAGTGGTTTCGCGTGCCCTCAGTGTGGGTACGACTGATTGTTTTGGCAAAACGATCACTGTCTGATCGAGCCGGAACACCCGCTCACTGACTGCCGGTGCTCCCGAAATCGTCCGGCGAGATCTGGTCGAGGAACTCACGGAACTTCTCGACCTCGTCCTCCTGCTCGTCCGGGATCGCGATGCCGGCCTCGTCGAGCACACCGTCACTGCCGTAGATCGGCGTACCGGTGCGCAGCGCCAGCGCTATCGCGTCGGACGGCCGGGCGCTCACCTCGACGCCGCTGGCGAAGACCAGCTCGGCGTAGAAGACACCCTCCCGCAGATCCGTGATCCGCACCTCGGTGAGCTGCTGGCCGACCGCCTCCAGCACATCGCGGAACAGGTCGTGGGTCAGCGGCCGCACAGGCGTCATCCCCTGCTGGGCGAAGGCGATCGCGGTGGCCTCCCCGGGCCGATCCAGATGGGGAGGTACCGGTCGCCCCCTACTTCCCGCAGCAGGACGATCGGCTGGTTGGAGGGCATCTCGACCCGGACACCCACGACGTCGAGCTCGTTCACAAGAGCAACCCTATGGCCCGCGCCCCGGATATGAAAGCGCAGCCCTGCCCACCGGGCGCGGCGCAACCGGTGGGGTCACTGCGGCAGGGCATGCAGCCCCGCCTGCACCAGGGCAGCATGCAACCGCACCGACAGCGTCGCCAGCTCCCGCGCGGTGGTCTCGGCGTGGGCCCGGGTCTGCGGGTTGCGATGCCGCCGCAGCGGCGCCACCACCTGCTCCACCAGGCCCACCTCCCGGTCGGCCGCCGCCTTCACCGCCCTGAGATGGCGCGGTTCCAGACCGAATCTGCCCAACTCGGCCACCAGCCGGGCGATCTGCAGCATCTCTCCGTCGTAGCCGCCGTCGGGTCCGGAGCTGACCAGGCCGTAGGACTCCCACTCACGCAGTTCGGCCTCCTGCGCCTCGGCCGCGGCCAGCAGCTCCGCGCGGCCCAGCCGCACGCCGCCGTGGTCGGCCCCCGGGGCGAATCCGCGCTCGGCCTCCTCCACCGGTCCCGGCCGCTGGTCGGGGCCGGGCAGCGCCGGAGGTGCCTCGCCGCGGTCCAGAGCGTCCAGGTGCTCGCGGATCACCCGCAGCGGCAGATAGTGGTCGCGCTGCATCCGCAGGACGTAGCCGAGCCGCTCCACATCGGCGGGGCCGAACTTCCGGTACCCCGAGGGGGTGCGCTGCGGCTCCACCAGCCCCTCCGCCTCCAGGAAGCGGATCTTGGAGATGGTCACTTCGGGGAACTCGTCGCGCAGCAGCGCCAGCACGGCACCGATGCTCATCAGCTGGTCCCTCGCCGCGGCACGCGTCGGAGCGCGGTCCGCGGCGGGGGCCGCCTGGGCCACCACCTTCGCCACCGCCGGCGGGCGCCGGGCAGCGATGTCGCCCCGTACTCCTGAGTCACTGGGCACGACTGGGTCTGCTCCTCCCGGTTGGGCTGCTCAGAACCCCCGGTGACCGGCGAAGAACACCAGCCGGTACTTGCCGATCTGCACCTCGTCGCCGTTGGACAGGGTCCACTCGTCGATCCGCTCGCGGTTGACATAGGTGCCGTTGAGGCTGCCCACATCGGCCACGGTGAAGCCGGTCTGCGTCCGGCGGAACTCCACATGGCGGCGGGAGACGGTGACATCGTCCAGGAAGATGTCGCTCTCCGGGTGCCGCCCGGCGGTGGTCACATCCGAGTCCAGCAGGAAGCGGCTGCCGGAGTTGGGCCCGCGCCGCACGATCAGCAGCGCGGAACCGGCGGGCAGCGCGTCGATCGCGGCCAGCACCTCCGGGGACAGCGCAGGCTGGCTGCCGGTGCCGGTCGCCTCCGGGTCGTAGGACTCCAGGCCGGAGATGGAGATGGTCGAGGTGGTCTCGGCGGGCCGCTCCGCCGGCTGGCCGCCGCGCAGCGGTGCCCCGCAGTTGGAGCAGAACCGGGCGGCCTCCGGATTGTGGTTGCCGCACCGGGTGCACACGGTCGCAGCCATGGCGTTCGCAGCCTCCTGACGGGGGCCGCCCGGCTGGGCAGCGGCCGCGTAGGGATTGGGGGCGAACCCTCCACCCGAGGTTGAGGGTCCCGCGTCGAAACCTATGCGCGGCCCGCCCGAGGGGTCAACCGACGCGCCGTACGCACCACTGCGACCACCCGCACCGCCGCCAGAGCCGTCGCCCTGGTCGCGGAAGAGCGGGCGCTCCCCGGCCTGGGTGGCGAACTCCTCGCCCTGCGGGGCACCCCGCATCCCCGGCACCCCGCCGGGCTCCTCACCGGCGCGGCGGTGCCTCGCCGTGGGCGCCTCAGCGGCGCCTCGGCGGGCGTTGCGGCCGAACAGCTTCGAGAACAGGCTCACGGGCGAATCTCCTTGTAAGCGACAGACCCGCCCGCGGGGCGAGGTGGGGTGGTCGAATGACAGTCTGACGGACGCACCTGCCGCCGTCGGCGGCGGGGGCGCCCGAAGTGACCGTTCATGGCTGCGTCGGCCGAGCGTACTCAGGCGCCTTCGGCTGGATCAAGGCATCCACAGTGATCTTGTGCTCCTCGGCGATGGTGGCCGTGGCCTGCTCCTTCTCCAGAGTCTGCACCACACCGCCAGGGATGTTGAGGGCCGGCTGCAGATCCTGAGGATTCCCGATCACGGTGAAGACATAGGGCTGCGACACGCTTTTTCCGTCGATCTGCACGCCACCCGACGACGGGTCGGTGAAGTAGGTGTCCGCCACCACACGCACACTGTTGATCTGAATCGCCTCCGCCCCCGCCGCTCGAAGCTCCTGCAGCGTGTCCAGCAGCATATCCGCCTTCACATGGCCGGAGGGGTCCCTGATCGTCAGCGTGATCCCGGGCCCGGTCGCCTTGACGGTGCCGGCCAGGACACCGAGCTCGGCCTCCTTGCGCTGGGTCTGCTGCTGCGCCTCCTTGGCCTGGTTGGAGCTGGTCTCCAGCTGGGCCAGCGACTGCTCCAGCTGGTGCTTCTCCTCCTGGAGCCGCTGCTGGCGGGCGTCCAGCTCGTCCAGGATGCGCACCAGGTCCTCCTGGCGGGCACCGCGCAGCTGGCTCTGGTCGTTGGTGGAGCTGACCTGGATGGCGAGGCCCAGCCCCAGGGCGAAGAGCAGCAGCGCCACCACCAGCTGGGCGCGCGAGAACCTCGGCGGCCAGGTCGCCGACAGCAGCCTTCGCCGCCCGTCCCCGGGCGGGGTGCCGCCGCCCTTCCCGACCGGTCCGGGCTCGCCGGCCTCGCCGGGCTCCCGCTGCTCCGGGTCGCCCGGCCGCGAGGGGCCGCCGAGCTGCGACGGGCCACCAGGCTGCGACGGGCCACCGGGCTGCGCCGCGTCCTCGGCCTGGCCGGGCCGCCGCGGCTCCTGCGAAGGCGCGGGCTGCTCCGGCTCCCGGCCCGCTCCCGGCCGCTGCCCGGCCGATCGGTCCGGTACCTCCATGGGCTCGCGCGCGCCGGACGCTCCCGGGCGCCCCGGGGGCGTCTCCGCGGCGCCGTCCCCGCGCCCCGGCTCGCTCTCGTCCTGACTCACCCGTGCTCCTGCCCGGCCGTTCCGTACGTCGTCACTGCGTTCATCGGTCGCTGCCGGGCCGTCAGGCCCGGAAGACATGGCGACGGATGGCCGCCGCGTTGGAGAAGATCCGGATACCGAGCACGACCACCACACCGGTGGACAACTGGGAACCCACACCGAGCTGGTCGCCGAGGAAGACGATCAGGGCCGCGACGACCACATTGGACAGGAAGGAGACGACAAAGACCTTGTCGTCGAAGATCCCGTCCAGCATCGCCCGCAGACCGCCGAACACGGCGTCAAGCGCCGCCACCACGGCGATCGGCAGATAGGGCACGACCGCGTCGGGCACCTCGGGCTGGACCACGAGTCCCAGCACGACCCCGATGACGAGCCCCAGAACGGCAATCACGGTGTTGCTCCTCCTGTCCCAGCTCCGGCCGGCGAGGCATAGCGCAGCGTCACGCCGGCCGCGGCCGGCACGTCGACGTGCCCCTGCACCGAGATGTCCGCCCGGATCCCGTAGTTGTCCTGCAGCAGCTTGAGGTAGCGGCCCCCCACGCCGGCCTGGAAGGCCGAGCTGAGCTGCGCTCCGTTCCCGATCGACAGCACCGTGTACGGCGGCACCAGCGGCCGGTTGTCGACGAGTATCGCGTCCCCCGCGGCGCGGATCGCCGAAAGTGCCGTCAGCCGCTGCCCGTTGATGGAGATCGCCTCGGCCCCTGCTTGCCAGAGGCCGTTGACGACCAGTTGCAGATCGCGGTCGCGGACCCGGCCGCTGTTGCCGAAGCCGCCGTCGTCCCTGGGGTTGGTGCCGCCCTCGACCGTGCCTGCCTCCGGTGCGTCGTTGACCACCAGTTTCACACCCGGTCCGGAGGCGGCGACCGTCCCGGCCAGCACTCCCAGTTCCTGGAGCCCGCGGTCCGCGCCGGTCGACCTGAGCGCCTGCTGCTGCGCCGTGCTGACCCGGGAGCGCAGCTGCTCGATGTCGTGCTGGAGACGGTCGGCCGAGGAGTCCGCGGCATTGATCCGGTCGATCAGCTCCTGCCGCTCCTTGGCGAGGGTCGGCGCGGCCTCGTGCGCCTGCACTCCGCCGACGGTGATCACCACCGCCGCCAGCGCCAGCCCGAGTCCGACCACCAGCCGCCCGCGGGCTGCGGACGGCATCCGGCTGGTGCCGTACTGGCCCCGGCTGCGCGCCGCCTCGGCATAGCCGTCGTCAAGGCTGTGGTCCATGACACTGGTCAGCAGCGACATGGAGGCGTCCGGACGCGCGTACCGCGCATCGGGCTCTCGGGTCGTCCGCTTCTCCGGCATGCGGGACATCGTCGCATGTCGTCGGGGGTCCGATTGCACAACCCCCGAGACAGGCAACCCGATCGGCGACACGATCGTGACAAAGCCGCCGATACGCGCAGGCCAACGCCCGGCCAAGGGCAGCCGACGCTGCGGGAACGCCGCTCACAGCGTTCCCGCAGCGCCGGCCCGGCTCTAGCGGCCCGCGCTCTCCACGACGCTCGCCCACTCGTCCAGCAGGGCCTGGGTGGAGGCCTCGTCCGGCCCCTCGGCCCACAGATGGGTGACCGCCTCCGCCGGGTCCGGCAGCACCATGGTCCAGCGGCCGTCCGGCTCCACCACACGGACGCCGTCGGTGGTGTCCACCTGGCGGTCACCGGCGGCCTCGACCACCGTACGCATCACCATGCCCTTGGCCGACCACGGGGTGGCCAGATCCCGACGGTGCACATGGGCCTTGGGGATACGGGCATCGATCTGACTGAGCGTCAACTGGGTGCGGGCCACCAGACCCATCAGCCGCACAAAGGCCGCTCCCCCGTCGAAGACCCCGCTGAACTCCGGCACCACGAAGCCGCCCCGCCCGTCCCCTCCGAAGACGGTGCCCTCGGCCGACGACGCCCGGGTCAGGTCGTCCGGCGAGGTCGTGGTCCACAGCACCTGGGTGCCGTGGTACGCCGCCACCTGCTCCGCGATCCTGGTGGTGGTGACCGGCAGGGCCACCCGTCCGCTGCGCCGCTCCGCGGCCACCAGGTCGAGCAGCACCAGCAGCGCCCGGTCGTCCTCGATGATCCGGCCCCGCTCGTCGACGAAGGAGATGCGCTCCCCCACCGGGTCGAAGCGCACCCCGAACGCCGCCCGCGAGGAGGCCACCATCTCGCCCAGGCGCACCAGACCCGCCCGCCGGTCCTCGGCGGTCTCGGTCGGGTGCGTCTCGTCCAGTCCGCCGTTGACGATGAGCGCCTCGACCCCGAGCCGGCCCAGCAGGCTGGGCAGCACCAGGGAGGCGCTCCCGTGGGCCGCGTCCACGACCACCTTGAGTCCGGATTCGGCCACTCCGCTGATGTCCACGGCGCGCAGAAGCGTTCCCGCGTAGGAGTCGAAGACCCGGGAGGAGGAGGTCAGGTCGCCGATCTCGCCGGGGAACGCCCGCCGGTACTCCTGACGTGCGTACACCCGGTCCAGCTTGCGCTGTCCGGCCTGGGAGAGGTCGGCGCCCCGCTCGTCGAAGAAGAGGATGTCGACCGAGTCCGGGACCCCCGGCGTGGTGCGGAGCATGATCCCGCCGGCGCTGCCGCGTGCGGTCTGCTGGCGTGCCACGGGCATGGGCACGTTCTCCAGGTCCCGCACATCGATGGCACTGGTCTGCAGAGCGGAGATCATCGCCCGCTTGAGGGCACGCGCACCGCGGGAGTGGTCACGGGCGATGGTGACGGTGGCACCCTTCTTGAGGGTGGTCGCATAGGCACCGGCCAGGCGGACGGCCAGCTCCGGAGTGATCTCCACATTGAGGATGCCGGACACCCCACGGGCCCCGAAGAGGTGCTCCTGGCCGCGCGACTCCCAGATGACCGAGGTGTTGACGAAGGCGCCGGCCTCGATCGTCTTGAAGGGGTACACCCGGACGTTCCCGGCGACGATCGACTCCTCCTCGATGAGGCACTCGTCGCCGATCACAGCGCCGTCGTCGATCCGGGCGGCCCGCATCACATCGGTGTTCTTGCCGATCACACAGCCGCGCAGATTGCTCTGCGGCCCGATGTAGACGTTGTCGTGCACCACGGCCTTGTGCAGGAAGGCCCCCCGCTTGACGACCACATTGCTGCCGAGCACCGTGTGCTCGCGCAGTTCCACCCCGGCCTCCACCTTGGCGTAGTCACCGACGTAGAGCGGGCCGCGCAGCACCGCCTCGGGGTCGACCTCGGCGCCCTCCGCGACCCAGACACCCGGCGAGATCTCGAAGCCGTCGATGTCGACGTCCACCTTGCCCTCGAGGACGTCGGCCTGGGCCTTCACATAGCTCTCGTGGGTACCCACGTCCTCCCAGTAGCCCTCGGCGATGTAGCCGTAGATGGGCTTGCCCTCCTTGAGCAGCTGCGGGAAGACATCGCTCGACCAGTCGACGGACTCGTCCGCGGCGACATAGTCGAACACCTCCGGCTCCATCACATAGATGCCGGTGTTCACGGTGTCCGAGAACACCTGCCCCCAGGTGGGCTTCTCCAGGAAGCGGTCGACCTTGCCCTCGTCGTCCACGATGGTGATGCCGAACTCCAGGGGGTTGGGCACCCTGGTCAGGCAGACGGTGACGAGTGCGCCCTTCTCCCGGTGGAAGCGCACCAGGTCGGTGAGGTCGAAGTCGGTGAGAGCATCGCCCGAGATGACCAGGAAGGAGTCGCCCTTGAGGGCGTCCTCCGCGTTCTTCACGCTGCCGGCGGTGCCCAGTGGCACCTCTTCGTTGGCGTAGGTCAGGCTCATGCCCAGTTCCTCGCCGTCACCGAAGTAGTTCTTGACCAAAGATGCGAGGAACTGCACGGTCACCACGGTCTCGTTGAGACCGTGCCGCTTGAGCAGCCTCAGGACATGCTCCATGATCGGCCGGTTCACCACCGGCAGGAGCGGCTTGGGCATGCTCGAGGTCATCGGGCGCAGGCGAGTGCCCTCGCCTCCGGCCATCACGACGGCCTTCATGTCGGGTGCGTCCTCCTTCAGGGCTGTGGACATCAGTCCGTCCGGCTGTCCGAGCTCCCCCTGCCCAGGCGCCACATCCGCCCCGAACGACGCAACGGATCAGCCGGCCGCGGTGTCCGCCTTCAGGATCCGGCGGACCTGCACCGCGTACAGAATCCCTGCCCACCAATAGAGCGTTGTACCCCACCAGGCGAACGCCCATCCGAAGATTGACGCCGCATTGCCGAGCCAGTCATGCCGGTCGCTGAGAAGGAGTAGCGGGAATGCGTACATCAGGTTGAAGGTGGCGGCCTTGCCGAGGAAGTTCACCTGGAACGGACCGTAACCGCTTCGGCGCAGGATGAGAAGCATCACGGCCATGAACAACTCACGCAGCAGCAGAATCGCCGTCAGCCACCAGGGGATGATCTCCCGCCAGGTGAGGCCCACCAGTGTGGAGAGCACATACAGACGGTCCGCCGCGGGGTCCAGGATCTGTCCCAGCCGGCTGATCTGCCCCCACTTCCGCGCGAGCTTCCCGTCCAGGTAGTCGCTCACCCCGCTCAGCAGCAGGATCAGCAGCGCCCACCAGTCGCAGTTCGGGCCGTCGAACTCCGGCCAAAGGATCAGCCACAGGAACAGGGGCACGCCGACAAGGCGAGCCATGCTCAGCAGATTGGGGATGGTGAGGACGCGGTCGGTCTGGACGCGCGTCTCCTGGACCTCCACCCGGGGGCCTCCTGTCCGGGGTAGCGATGGTGCACGCCGACTTTACCCGGCCTTGGCTCCGGGCCCTACGGCGGCCCCGTCTCGGGGCATGCGTGAGGGCCCCGCAGCCGACGGCTGCGGGGCCCTCACATCAATGATTGTTCGGCGGCGTCCTACTCTCCCACAGGGTCCCCCCTGCAGTACCATCGGCGCTGTAAGGCTTAGCTTCCGGGTTCGGAATGTAACCGGGCGTTTCCCTCACGCTATGACCACCGAAACACTATGAAACTCTCAACCCAACCCCCGAAGGGGCAGGGTCGGTCGTTGTTTCAGAACAACACAGTGGACGCGTAGCAACTATGGACAAGCCCTCGGCCTATTAGTACCGGTCAGCTCCACCCATTACTGGGCTTCCACACCCGGCCTATCAACCCCATCGTCTATGGGGAGCCTTACCCACTCAAGGTGGTGGGAGCCCTCATCTCGAAGCAGGCTTCCCGCTTAGATGCTTTCAGCGGTTATCCCTCCCGAACGTAGCCAACCAGCCATGCCCTTGGCAGAACAACTGGCACACCAGAGGTTCGTCCGTCCCGGTCCTCTCGTACTAGGGACAGCCCTTCTCAAGACTCCTACGCGCACAGCGGATAGGGACCGAACTGTCTCACGACGTTCTAAACCCAGCTCGCGTACCGCTTTAATGGGCGAACAGCCCAACCCTTGGGACCTACTCCAGCCCCAGGATGCGACGAGCCGACATCGAGGTGCCAAACCATCCCGTCGATATGGACTCTTGGGGAAGATCAGCCTGTTATCCCCGGGGTACCTTTTATCCGTTGAGCGACGGCGCTTCCACAAGCCACCGCCGGATCACTAGTCCCTGCTTTCGCACCTGCTCGACCCGTCGGTCTCACAGTCAAGCTCCCTTGTGCACTTACACTCAACACCTGATTGCCAACCAGGCTGAGGGAACCTTTGGGCGCCTCCGTTACCCTTTAGGAGGCAACCGCCCCAGTTAAACTACCCACCAGACACTGTCCCTGATCCGGATCACGGACCCAGGTTAGACATCCAGCACGACCAGAGTGGTATTTCAACGATGACTCCACAACCACTGGCGTGGCCGCTTCACAGTCTCCCACCTATCCTACACAAGCCGAACCGAACACCAATATCAAGCTATAGTAAAGGTCCCGGGGTCTTTCCGTCCTGCTGCGCGAAACGAGCATCTTTACTCGTAATGCAATTTCACCGGGCCCGTGGTTGAGACAGTCGAGAAGTCGTTACGCCATTCGTGCAGGTCGGAACTTACCCGACAAGGAATTTCGCTACCTTAGGATGGTTATAGTTACCACCGCCGTTTACTGGCGCTTAAGTTCTCAGCTTCGCCCCGACGAATCGAGACTAACCGGTCCCCTTAACGTTCCAGCACCGGGCAGGCGTCAGTCCGTATACATCGCCTTACGGCTTCGCACGGACCTGTGTTTTTAGTAAACAGTCGCTTCTCGCTGGTCTCTGCGGCCACCACCAGCTCAGGGAGAAAATCCCCTCACCAGCAATGGCCCCCCTTCTCCCGAAGTTACGGGGGCATTTTGCCGAGTTCCTTAACCACGGTTCACCCGAACGCCTCGGTATTCTCTACCTGACCACCTGAGTCGGTTTGGGGTACGGGCCGCCATGAAACTCGCTAGAGGCTTTTCTCGACAGCATAGGATCATCCACTTCACCACAATCGGCTCGGCATCAGGTCTCAGCCTCATGAGTGGCGGATTTGCCTACCACTCGGCCTACACCCTTACCCCGGGACAACCACCGCCCGGGATGGACTACCTTCCTGCGTCACCCCATCGCTCACCTACTACCAGCTCGGGCCACCGGCTCCACCACTCCCCCTCACTCCGAAGAGATCAGAGGCGGCTTCACGGGCTTAGCATCACTGGGTTCGACGCTGGCGCTTCATAGCGGGTACGGGAATATCAACCCGTTGTCCATCGACTACGCCTGTCGGCCTCGCCTTAGGTCCCGACTTACCCTGGGCAGATCAGCTTGACCCAGGAACCCTTGGTCAATCGGCGCAAGAGTTTCCCACTCTTGTATCGCTACTCATGCCTGCATTCTCACTCGTATACCGTCCACGACTGGCTCCCGCCGCCGCTTCACCCGGCACACGACGCTCCCCTACCCACCCACACCTTCGTTGGAAGTATTGTGTGAGTGACACGGCTTCGGCGGTGTACTTGAGCCCCGCTACATTGTCGGCGCGGAATCACTTGACCAGTGAGCTATTACGCACTCTTTCAAGGGTGGCTGCTTCTAAGCCAACCTCCTGGTTGTCTCTGCGACTCCACATCCTTTCCCACTTAGCACACGCTTAGGGGCCTTAGCCGGTGTTCTGGGCTGTTTCCCTCTCGACCACGGAGCTTATCCCCCGCAGTCTCACTGCCGTGCTCTCACTTACCGGCATTCGGAGTTTGGCTAAGGTCAGTAACCCGGTGAGGCCCATCGCCTATCCAGTGCTCTACCTCCGGCAAGAAACACACGACGCTGCACCTAAATGCATTTCGGGGAGAACCAGCTATCACGGAGTTTGATTGGCCTTTCACCCCTAACCACAGGTCATCCCCCAGGTTTTCAACCCTGGTGGGTTCGGGCCTCCACACGGTCTTACCCGCGCTTCACCCTGCCCATGGCTAGATCACTCCGCTTCGGGTCTTGGGCATGCGACTCAAACGCCCTATTCGGACTCGCTTTCGCTACGGCTACCCCACACGGGTTAACCTCGCCACACACCGCAAACTCGCAGGCTCATTCTTCAAAAGGCACGCAGTCACGGCCACAGTCCGAAGACTGCAACGACGCTCCACGGCTTGTAGGCACACGGTTTCAGGTACTATTTCACTCCGCTCCCGCGGTACTTTTCACCATTCCCTCACGGTACTATCCGCTATCGGTCACCAGGGAATATTTAGGCTTAGCGGGTGGTCCCGCCAGATTCACACGGGATTTCTCGGGCCCCGTGCTACTTGGGTGTTCTTCAAGCGAGCCGCACAGATTTCGTCTACGGGGGTCTTACCCTCTACGCCGGGCCTTTCGCATGCCCTTCGACTACCCATACGGTTTCTGACTCGCCGACCGGCCGGCAGACCGATCAAGAAAAAACCCACAACCCCGCACGCGCAACCCCTGCCGGGTATCACACACATACGGTTTAGCCTCATCCGGTTTCGCTCGCCACTACTCCCGGAATCACGGTTGTTTTCTCTTCCTGCGGGTACTGAGATGTTTCACTTCCCCGCGTTCCCTCCACACTGCCTATGTGTTCAGCAGCGGGTGACAGCCCATGACGACTGCCGGGTTTCCCCATTCGGACACCCCCGGATCACAGCTCGGTTGACAGCTCCCCGGGGCCTATCGCGGCCTCCCACGTCCTTCATCGGTTCCTGGTGCCAAGGCATCCACCGTGCGCCCTTAAAAACTTGGCCACAGATGCTCGCGTCCACTGTGCAGTTCTCAAACAACGACCAGCCACCCACCTCACCCAGCATGGGACCGGCACCAAGGAAACCAAAAACCCGTTCCCTCAGGACCCAACAGCGCGCCCAACCAGACCCCCACCCCGAAACCGCGTTCCACACGCCGAAGCGCAGTACTAACAGCCCCAAGACCAAGAGACCGGCCGAATATTCAACGTTCCACCCATGAGCAACCACACGAGGACATTCGCCCCGAGCTGGCCATATGCTCCTTAGAAAGGAGGTGATCCAGCCGCACCTTCCGGTACGGCTACCTTGTTACGACTTCGTCCCAATCGCTGGTCCCACCTTCGACGGCTCCCCCCACAAGGGTTGGGCCACCGGCTTCGGGTGTTACCGACTTTCGTGACGTGACGGGCGGTGTGTACAAGGCCCGGGAACGTATTCACCGCAGCATGCTGATCTGCGATTACTAGCGACTCCGACTTCATGGGGTCGAGTTGCAGACCCCAATCCGAACTGAGGCCGGCTTTTTGGGATTCGCTCCACCTCGCGGTATCGCAGCCCATTGTACCGACCATTGTAGCACGTGTGCAGCCCAAGACATAAGGGGCATGATGATTTGACGTCGTCCCCACCTTCCTCCGAGTTGACCCCGGCAGTCTCCTGTGAGTCCCCGACATTACTCGCTGGCAACACAGAACAAGGGTTGCGCTCGTTGCGGGACTTAACCCAACATCTCACGACACGAGCTGACGACAACCATGCACCACCTGTACACCGACCACAAGGGGGACCGTATCTCTACGGTTTTCCGGCGTATGTCAAGCCTTGGTAAGGTTCTTCGCGTTGCGTCGAATTAAGCCACATGCTCCGCCGCTTGTGCGGGCCCCCGTCAATTCCTTTGAGTTTTAGCCTTGCGGCCGTACTCCCCAGGCGGGGAACTTAATGCGTTAGCTGCGGCACGGACGACGTGGAATGTCGCCCACACCTAGTTCCCAACGTTTACGGCGTGGACTACCAGGGTATCTAATCCTGTTCGCTCCCCACGCTTTCGCTCCTCAGCGTCAGTATCGGCCCAGAGATCCGCCTTCGCCACCGGTGTTCCTCCTGATATCTGCGCATTTCACCGCTACACCAGGAATTCCGATCTCCCCTACCGAACTCTAGCCTGCCCGTATCGAATGCAGACCCGGGGTTAAGCCCCGGGCTTTCACATCCGACGCGACAGGCCGCCTACGAGCTCTTTACGCCCAATAATTCCGGACAACGCTCGCACCCTACGTATTACCGCGGCTGCTGGCACGTAGTTAGCCGGTGCTTCTTCTGCAGGTACCGTCACTTGCGCTTCTTCCCTGCTGAAAGAGGTTTACAACCCGAAGGCCGTCATCCCTCACGCGGCGTCGCTGCATCAGGCTTTCGCCCATTGTGCAATATTCCCCACTGCTGCCTCCCGTAGGAGTCTGGGCCGTGTCTCAGTCCCAGTGTGGCCGGTCGCCCTCTCAGGCCGGCTACCCGTCGTCGCCTTGGTAGGCCATCACCCCACCAACAAGCTGATAGGCCGCGGGCTCATCCTGCACCGCCGGAGCTTTCCACGCACCCCCATGCAGGAGTGCGTCATATCCGGTATTAGCACCGGTTTCCCGGTGTTGTCCCAGAGTGCAGGGCAGATTGCCCACGTGTTACTCACCCGTTCGCCACTGATCCACCCCGAAGGGCTTCACCGTTCGACTTGCATGTGTTAAGCACGCCGCCAGCGTTCGTCCTGAGCCAGGATCAAACTCTCCGTGAATGCTTAGATCCACGAGAGCGGCACGGCATCCGGCGGAATAAGCCGAACCCGCGCACAGCGTCCTCGCTGTACTTCATTCAAAGGAACCCAGAGGTTCAAAAATCTGGCGTTGAATTTTGGCACGCTGTTGAGTTCTCAAGGAACGGACGCTTCCATCGAAACCCTTCCGGGCCCCTCCGGGCGCTTCCCTTCTTCGTGTCTCCAGCTTATCAGATCCGCTCGCTGTTCCTTGCAGTTCCGATTTCCCCGCTGAAAGGGGGCCGCTTTCGGCGACATCCACAACTCTAACGGTTCCGGCGCGTTTTGCCGAATCGCCCCTGACGGGCCTTCAGATCGACATTTCGCGCACGGCACCCGTCGTTCTTGAGTGGGTGGTTGCCAAAGGGGTCCGGAGCCATGCGGATCCAGCGACCTCTCCGTCGGCGGAAGAATGACCGTACCCCGGCCGCCATCGCGATGCAAATCGGGGTGCGGCGTGTCCGCCTCAGTGACGGTGCCCTCGCGGCTCCGAACGAACGAGGCGGGCTCCTATAGAGGTATCGCTGCTGGTCATCAGGATGCCGTAGAGTTCGTCCACGCCAGAGAGGACTAGACCACTCGAATGCGGGATCACCTCAGGATGCCCTGGTTGTCATGATTTAGGCTGATCTCCAGAGCCGGCCGCCTGCTGGGCGGCCGCTTGCTGTACTCCGCACCTTGGGAGGCTCCACCATGACCACCGTGACCTCGCCGCTCGCCGGGCGTGCCGTCGGGCTCTCGGCTGTGCCCGACCCTGTCTTCGCCGGCTCCATGGTGGGGCCGGGCACGGCGATCGACCCGATCCGTGAGGCGGGTGCGGTGGTGGCGCCGGTGGACGGGCTGGTGGTCTCGATGCACCCGCATGCCTTTGTGATCATGGACGACGAGGGGCACGGCATCCTCACCCACCTCGGGATCGACACGGTTCAGCTGAACGGTGAGGGCTTCGAGGTGCTGGTGAACAAGGGCGACACGGTCAAGCGCGGTCAGCCGGTGATCCGCTGGGACCCCGTCGCTGTGGAGGCCGCGGGCAAGTCGCCGGTCTGCCCGGTGGTGGCACTCGAGGCGACCGTGGAGCAGCTGGACTCGGTGGCCGAGGGCGGATTCGTCGCCAGCGGCGGCGATCTGTTCACCTGGAACTGAGAGAGTGCGGCCGCGGGGGGACGGTCGAGGCCCGAGCGGAGACAGGTGACCGAGATGGAGAAGACGCTGCAGGGCGTGGGCGTCAGCCACGGTGTGGCGATCGGTCCGGTGCGGCACATGAGCACAGCGGTTCTGGTGCCGCCGGCTGCCCAGATCCCCGCCGAGCAGGCCCCGCGTGAGCAGGCGCGGGCCAGGCAGGCCGTGGAGGCGGTGGCGGCCGACCTGCAGGCGCGGGGGAATCTGGCGGGCGGCCAGGCGCAGGCGGTACTGGAGGCCCAGGCACTGATGGCGCTGGACCCGGAGCTGATGGCCGACGTCCAGCGCCGGATCACGGTGGGCAGCAGCGCGGCACGGGCGGTGTACGACGCGATCGCCGCCTACCAGGCGCTGCTGGCGGCGGCCGGCGACTATCTGGCCGGCCGGGTGGCCGACCTCGACGATGTGCGCACCAGGATCGTGGCCCGGCTGCTGGGGGTGCCCATGCCCGGAGTGCCGGACAGCGACGAGCCGTATGTGCTGCTGGCCCGGGACCTGGCGCCGGCTGACACCGCACTGCTCGATCCGTCGCTGGTGCTGGGGTTCGTCACCGAGGAGGGCGGGCCGACCAGCCACAGCGCGATCCTGGCGCGGGCCATGGGGGTGCCCGCGGTGGTGGCGCTGCCGGGAGCGACCGCCCTTGGGGAGGATGTGGTCGTCGCGGTCGACGGCAGTACCGGCGAGGTGCTGGTGGCGCCGTCGGAGGAGCGGCAGCAGGAGCTGCGCCGGCTGGCGGAGGAGCGACGGGCGGCGCTGGCCGCCTCCTCCGGGCCGGGTACGACGTCCGACGGGCACCGGGTGCCGCTGCTGGCCAATGTGGGCGGTCCGGCGGATGTGGCGGCGGCGCTGGAGGCGGGGGCTGAGGGGGTGGGGCTGTTCCGTACGGAGTTCCTCTTCCTGGACGACTCCGCGACCGCTCCGTCGGAGGAGAGGCAGCTGGCGGCGTACCGGGAGGTGCTGGAGGCCTTCCCGGAGGGGCGGGTGGTGGTCCGGGTGCTGGATGCGGGGGCGGACAAGCCCTTGGACTTCCTCACTCCGGTTCAGGAGCCGAACCCCGCGCTGGGGGTTCGCGGACTGCGGGCGCTGCTGGACCACCCCGGGGTGCTGCAGACGCAGCTGCGGGCGCTGGCGAGGGCGGCGGAGGGCCTGCCGGTGCATCTGGAGGTGATGGCCCCGATGGTGGCGGACCGGGTCGAGGCGCGGGCGTTCGCGCAGGCGTGCCGGGCTGCCGGGCTGCGGGCCAGGGCGGGGGCGATGGTGGAGATCCCGGCGGCGGCGCTGCGGGCGCGCTCCATCCTCCAGGAGGTGGAGTTCATCTCGCTGGGCACCAATGACCTGGCCCAGTACGCCTTTGCCGCCGACCGCCAGCTGGGGTCGGTGGCCAGGTTCCAGGATCCGTGGCAGCCGGCGCTGCTGGACCTGGTGGCGGCCGCGGCGGAGGCGGCACGGACCACGGGTCAGGGGTGCGGGGTGTGCGGGGAGGCCGCGGCCGATCCGATGCTGGCGTGTGTGCTGGTGGGGCTGGGTGTGACCAGTCTGTCGATGGGCGCGGCGGCGCTTCCCTTCGTCCGGACGGCGTTGTCGCATCACACGCTGGCGCAGTGCGAGCGTGCGGCTGCGGCGGCGCGGGCGGTGGACACCGCGGAGGAGGCCCGCGCGGCAGCGCATTCGGTGCTGTCCGGGGAGTGAGCCGCCCCCGCGGTGCCCGGGTGGGTCACCCGGTGCGGTCGGCGCCGCGGTCGCGGGCGAGCTGTTCGAAGTAGCGCAGGGTGCCGAGGTCGTCGACGGAGCCCGGGTTGACGGCCTGGTCGAGGGCGGTGCCGGCGAGCAGGCGTTTGACGGGGACCTCGATGCGCTTGCCGGTGAGGGTGTGCGGGATGCCGGGGACCGCGATCACCTCGTCGGGGACGTGGCGTGGGGAGAGCTGTTCGCGCAGCGCAGTGCGGATGCGGCCGCGCAGGGCGTCGTCGAGTTCGGCGCCCTCGCTGAGGACCACGAAGAGCGGCATCCAGTAGCCGCCGCCGGGTTCCTCCAGGCCGATGACCAGGGATTCGCGGATCTCGGGGAGCCGTTCGACGACCTCGTAGATGTCGGCGGAGCCCATCCGGACGCCCTGCCGGTTGAGGGTGGAGTCGGAGCGGCCGTGGATGACGACGGTGCCGCGGGAGGTGATGGTGATCCAGTCGCCGTGGCGCCAGACCCCGGGGAAGGTCTCGAAGTAGCTCTCCCGGTAGCGGGTGCCTTCGGGGTCGTTCCAGAAGCCGGTGGGCATGGACGGCAGGGGCTGGGCGACGACGAGTTCGCCGACCTGGTCGGTGACCGGCTTTCCGGCGGCGTCCCAGGCCTGGACGTCGGCACCGAGGCAGGGCGCCTGGATCTCGCCGAGGTGGACGGGGAGGGTGGGTACGCCGCCGACGAAGCAGGAGCAGACGTCGGTGCCGCCGCTGACGGAGGCCAGCCAGACGTCGTGCTTGACCTCGTCGTAGATCCAGCGGAAGCCGTCGGGGGGCAGTGGTGAGCCGGTGGTGCCGATGCAGCGGACAGCGGAGAGGTCGTACTCGCTGCCGGGGTGCAGGCCGGCCTTGCGGCAGGCGATGACATAGGCGGCGGAGGTGCCGAGGACGGTGGCGCCGCTGCGGGCGGCGACGCTCCACAGGGCGCCGGTGCCGGGGTGGCCGGGGCTGCCGTCGTAGGTGACCACCGTGGTGCCGGTGAGCAGGCCGGCGACGAGGAAGTTCCACATCATCCAGCCGGTGGAGGTGTACCAGAGGAAGCGGTCCTGCGGGCCGAGGTCCAGGTGGAGGCCGGCCTGCTTGAGGTGCTCGACGAGGATGCCGCCCTGGCTCTGCACGATGGCCTTGGGCAGACCCGTGGTGCCGGAGGAGTAGAGCACCCACAGGGGGTGGTCGAAGGGCAGCTGCTCGAACTCGGGCCGCTGGACGGGGTGGCCGGTGAGGTCGTCCCAGTTGAGGGCTCCGTCGGGGGCCGGTGTGCCGAGGACGGGGACGTGGACGACGGCGCGCAGGCCCGGGAGTTCACGGCGCAGTTCGGCGACGACGTCGGTGCGGTCGTGGTCCTTGCCGCCGTAGTGGTAGCCGTCGACGGCGAAGAGCACGGCGGGTTCGATCTGCTGGAATCGGTCGAGGACGCTGCGGGCGCCGAAGTCGGGGGCGCAGGAGGTCCAGACGGCCCCGACGGCTGCGGAGGCGAGGAGGGCGACGACGGCCTGGGGGATGTTGGGGAGGTAGGCGCTGACGCGGTCCCCCGGCTGGACTCCGAGGCGGCGCAGTTCCGCGGCGAGTGAGCCGACCTGGCGGCGGAGTTCGGCCCAGGTGAGGGGCTGGGGGTCGGGGGTGGTCTCGTCCAGGTGGAGGATCGCGGGGGCGTCGGGCGCGGTGTCGGCGTGGCGCAGGGCGTGCTCGGCGTAGTTGAGCCTGGCGCCGGGGAACCAGCGGGCGCCGGGCATGGCGGGATCGGCGAGCACGGTCTCGGGCGGGGTGCTGAAGCGGACGTCGAACCACTGGGTGACCGCGGTCCAGAAGCGGTCGAGGTCGGCCACCGACCAGCTGTGCAGAGCGGCGTAGCGGGCTGCGGCCAGGCTGCCGTCGGGGTCGTCGGCGAGGGGTGCGAGGGGCTCCGCCGGGGCGCCGTGGTGGCGGGCGGCCCACTGCTGGAAGGCGGCGATCGAGGTGGCGGCGGCGCGCGCGGGCTCGGGGCGCCAGAGGGGGGTGGTCGCCGTGTCGTCCTGCGGCGTTGTGCTCACTGTGGTGTCTCCCGGCCGGAGGGTGGGGCGGGGGTGCTTGCTTGTGGCTGCGGCCCGCCCGGGCGTTCTGACAGGCCAGACCTTGCCATGTGATCGTCGGGTGCGCCAGAGGGGGCCCGGCGGGGGCCGGAAGGGAGTTGCGGGCGGGCCTCCGGGGCGCGGTTGGACCTGCTGTCGGCGGGGTGGGGGCCGGGCCCGGGCGGGGTTCGGGTTCAGGTGCCGGAGGGGTGGCGGTAGCCGCCGGTGAACCAGGTGCGGGCGGCCTGGGTGTGGAGGGGGAAGGCGAGTTCGGCGAAGGCGGTGAGGAGCTGCCAGCCGTCGGTCTCGTCGGTGGCGGTGGCGGTGGGGAGGTCGGCGAGGTCGACGGGGGGCAGCAGGCCGAAGAGCAGCAGATAGCCGCCCTCGGTGTCGGTCATGGCGTCGGCGAGGTGGACCCGGTCGGGGTCGGCGTGGATGCCGGTCTCCTCGGCGAGTTCGCGGGTGACGGCCTGCTGCCAGGTCTCGCCGTGGTCGATGAAGCCGCCGGGGAGGGCGAGGTGGCCGCGGCGGGGCTCGATGGTGCGGCGGATGACGGTGAGGGCGAGCGGGTGGTCCGGGCTGCGGACGGGGAGCAGCGCGACCGCGACGGGGAGCGGGTTGCGGTACGCGAGGGCGCCGCAGCGGGGGCAGCGGCGGGGCCAGGCGGTGGTGCCGGGCGGGTAGGGGGCGCCGCAGCGGGTGCAGTGGGAGACCTGGTCGGTGGCCATGGCCCGCAGCCTAGTGCTGCCCCCGGCGGCACTAGTCCCGGCATTGGTGCAGACCTCTTGACGGTGCAACGGATCTTGCGGTTATGTGCATGTCAGGTGCAGCTGGTATAGACCTCTTCCGGAAAACCGGCGCGCCACGCCCTCACCGCGCTCCGGGCAGGCGCGGCCTCTCCCCCTCACTGGAGATGCGCATGCGCAGACCCCTCGCCCTGCTCCTGGCTCTGGCCGGGGCGCTCCTCTTCCTGATCGCCCCCTCCGCCTCCGCCGCCACCCCCGGGGCGGTGTTCGCCAAGACCTCGGACTGGGGCACCGGGTACCAGGCCCAGTACACGGTCACCAACACCGGGAGCGCCACCCTGACCTCCTGGACCGTGGAGTTCGACCTGCCGTCCGGCACCACGGTCGGCACCTACTGGGACGCCCTGCTGACCAGCAGCGGCAGCCACTACACCTTCAAGAACCGCGACTACAACGGCACCCTGGCCCCCGGCGCCTCGGCCGTCTTCGGCTGGGTGTCCTCGGGTTCGGGCACGCCGACCGGCTGCAAGCTCAACGGGGCCTCCTGCGACGGCGGGTCCGGTACGGCCGACACCACACCCCCCTCGGTTCCGGGCGGGGTCACCGTGGGCGGTGCCACCGGCAGCAGCCTCACCGTGAGCTGGACGGCCGCCACCGACAACTCCGGCTCGGTGGCGGGCTACGAGGTGTCCCGCGACGGTGGCTCGCCGGTGTCGGTGAGCGGGACCTCGTACACCGCGAGCGGGCTGGCCGGCGCCACCTCCTACAGCTTCCGGGTGCGCGCCCGGGACGCCGCCGGGAATGTCTCCGCGTACAGCACGGCGGTCAGCGGCACCACCACCAGCGGTGGCGGTGGCACTCCCCCGCCGCCCGGGACGGTGCGCACCGCGCCCTATGTGGACATGGGCGCATGGCCCACGCCCAGCCTCACCGACCTGTCGGCCGGCGGCGGGGTGAAAAGCTTCACCATGGCCTTCATCACGGCCTCGGCCTGCAAGGCGATGTGGTTCAACGCCTATGACCCGCGCCAGGCGTGGGGCAAGGACCAGATCGATGCCATCCGGGCGGCCGGCGGCGACGTCAAGGTGTCCTTCGGCGGGGCGACGGGCCAGGAGCTCGCCCAGGCCTGCTCCACCGTGGACTCGCTCTTCACCGAGTACGACGCGGTGGTGCGGGCCTACAACCTGACCTATGTGGACTTCGACATCGAGGGCGCGGCCACCGCGGACCCCGCCTCGGTGGCCCGGCGCTCCCAGGCCCTGGCGCGCCTGCAGCAGGCCCATCCCGGGCTGCGGATCTCGCTGACCCTGCCGGTGCTGCCGGAGGGCCTGACCTCCGACGGGCTCGCCGTGGTGCAGTCGGCCCGGGATGCGGGCGTCACCCTGGACGTGGTCAATGTGATGGCCATGGACTACTACCGCAGCACCGACTACGGCGACGCCGCGGTGCAGGCCGCGCAGTCCACCTTCAACCAGCTGAAGTCGCTCTATCCCGGCCGCACCGACGCCCAGCTGTGGGCCATGGTCGGGGTCACCCCGATGCTGGGGCAGAACGACGACGGCCATGTCTTCGACCAGGCGGACGCACGGCAGCTGGTCGCCTTCGCCCAGTCCGAGCACCTGGGCCTGCTGGCCTTCTGGGAGTCGACCCGGGACCGCAACGCCTGCAACGGGGCGCTGTACATGTGCACCAACATCGCCCAGTCGCCGTACGAGTTCTCCAAGATCTTCTCCGGTTACTCGGGCTGATCCGCGGACTACGGTGGGGGTCATGGCAACCCCCACCGTTCCGCTGCTCGGCGACGCCCTCGCAGCCGGTCCGCTGGTGCTGGACGGCGGCCTCTCCAACCAGTTGGAGGCCGCCGGCCACGACCTGTCGGACGCCCTGTGGTCGGCGCGGCTGCTGGCCGACCGGCCGGAGGCGGTCACCGAGGCGCACACGGCGTACTTCGCCGCCGGTGCCGATGTGGTGATCACCGCGAGCTATCAGGCCACCTTCCAGGGGTTCGCCCGGCGCGGCATCGGCCGCACCGGGGCCGCCGCTCTGCTGCGGCGCAGCGTGGAGCTGGCCCGGCTGGCCGCGGACCGGGCCCGGTCGGCGGGGGCGCAGCGGACGCTGTGGGTGGCGGCGTCGGTGGGCCCTTACGGGGCGATGCTGGCGGACGGCTCGGAGTACCGGGGCCGGTACGGGCTGGGTGTCGCGGAGCTGGAGCGGTTCCACCGGCCGCGGCTGGAGGCGCTGGCTGCGGCGGCACCGGATGTGCTGGCCCTGGAGACGGTGCCGGACGCGGACGAGGCACGGGCGCTGCTGCGGGCCGTGCGGGGGCTGGGGGTGCCGGTCTGGCTGTCGTACAGCGTGGCGGGCGGCCGTACCCGCGCGGGGCAGCCGCTGGCGGAGGCGTTCGCCCTGGCTGCCGAGGCCGACGAGGTGATGGCGGTGGGGGTGAACTGCTGCACGCCCTCGGATGCGGGTCCGGCGGTGGCGCTGGCGGCGCGTGTCACCGGGAAGCCGGTGGTGGTGTACCCCAACAGCGGGGAGGCCTGGGACGCCGGGGCGCGCGCCTGGCGGGGCCGGTCGGCCTTCGATCCGCGGCAGGTGTCGGAGTGGACCGGTGCGGGTGCACGGCTGGTGGGCGGATGCTGCCGGGTCGGACCTGCGGAGATCTCCGCTCTGGCCGCGCTGCTGGCACCCGGGCGGCGGGACGGGTGTGCGGTGTGAGCCACACTCTGTCCGGTTGATCTGTTTCTGTCCGGACCACCCGCTGATCACTGCTGTCACGGAGATGGAGTGAACGGCTCTCTCCTGGCAGACTCTTGGTGAGAATGATGCGGTCGACATAACCCCATTCCGTTTGACATTGTCGACCGCTATCCCAGCGGAGGTGTTCGATGCCCGGCCCGATCCAGTCGCTCTCGCGCGCAGCGGCCATCATGCGACTGCTGGCCGGCGGTGAGCGCCGGCTCGGGCTGTCCGAGGTCGCCGCCGCACTGGACCTGGCCAAGGGCACCGCGCACGGCATTCTGCGCACCCTCCAGCAGGAGGGGTTCGTCGAGCAGGACCCGGAGAGCGGCAAGTACCAGCTGGGCGCGGAGCTGCTGCGGCTCGGGCAGAGCTATCTCGACGTGCACGAACTGCGCGCCCGCGCCCTGGTGTGGGCGGACGACCTGGCCCGCGCCACCGGGGAGCAGGTCTACCTCGGGGTGCTGCACCAGCAGGGCGTGCTGATCGTCCATCATGTCTTCCGCCCGGACGACAGCCGTCAGGTGCTGGAGGTCGGCTCCATGCAGCCGCTGCACTCCACGGCGCTGGGCAAGGTGCTGCTGGCATACGACCCGGTGGCCCGCGGCGAGCTGCACGGCGCCGACCTCAAGGCGTACACCTCGCGCACCCTGACCGACCCGGCAGGTCTGGACGCCGAGTGCGCACTGACCCGGGAGCGCGGCTGGGCGGGCGCGGTGGAGGAGACCTGGGAGGGGGTCGCCTCGGCGGCAGCGCTGATCCAGGACCGGCGGCGCAATCCGGTGGGCGCGGTCTGCATCAGCGGGGCCGTGGAGCGGATCTGCGAGGCCGGCTTCGTCCGGCCGGAGCTGGTCGCCTCGGTGCGCGACGCAGGGCGGTCCATCTCACGGGACCTGGGCGCCGCCCGCTTCTGAGCAGCCCTGCACTATGCCCTGAACGTCCCGACTTCATGGGCGATTTGTCATAGTTTGCCCGGTGACCTCGCGACTGCGGCCACCCTGGAGAGCCGCCGCCCGCCCCCGCCGCCCGGCCTCTCGGCGGGCGCCCCGGAGTCCCCTCGGTCACACCCGGGTCACCCGCTCTTGACTCGGCCAGGAGCCAAGGGGAAAACTGCCGCATGGCGGTCGACAATGTCGAACGGCGGACGGGAGCTTCCCCGAGCACCCCCTTGTCCCCCTGCACACAAGGCGCCCGCCGCCCGCACCGGCCGTCCCCGCGCGCCGGACACAGGGGGCGCCCCAGGGACGGGCCGCCCCGAAGTGCCGCGGTACCCCCGCCCCGGCACCACACCACCCCCGCACCACAGACGTACCGTCCCACCGCCTCCCGCACGGCGACCGCGGAAGGCAACGGGCACGACCTGCTGGGCATGGACAAGGGAGTCGTAGTGTCCACGTTCTCCAATGGCGACATCTTCATCGGCGAGACCCTCGGCACAGCCGTACTGGTCCTGATGGGCGGCGGCGTCTGCGCCGCAGTCACCCTCAAGAGATCCAAGGCCCTGAACGCCGGCTGGCTGGCGATCACCTTCGGCTGGGGCTTCGCCGTCATGGTCGGCGCCTACATGGTGTCGACGCTCTCGGGCGCCCACCTCAACCCGGCCGTCACCCTCGCGATAGCGGTCGACAGCGGCGACTGGAGCAAGGTGCCGCTCTACCTCGGCTCCCAGCTCCTCGGCGCAGTGATCGGCGCGGTGCTGGTCTGGCTGACCTACCTGGGGCAGTTCCAGGCCAATGACGAGCCGACCATCGGCATCTTCTCCACCGGCCCCGAGATCCGCAATCCCGTCCAGAACCTGATCACCGAGATCATCGGCACCATGGTCCTGGTCCTCGCCATCCTCTCCCAGGGCCTCACCAAGGGCCTCGGACTGTCCGGCACCGGAGTGCTGATCGTCGCCCTCACCGTGGTCGGCATCGGCCTCTCCCTCGGCGGCCCCACCGGCTACGCCATCAACCCGGTGCGCGACCTCGGCCCGCGTATCGTCCACTCCCTGCTGCCGATTCCCAAGAAGGGCAGCTCCGACTGGGGTTACGCCTGGATCCCGGTCGTCGGCCCGGTCGTCGGCGGACTGCTCGGCGGACTGCTCTACCACGCCGCGTTCTAGTGCCGCCCCCGCCAACGCTTGCCTTCCCCCAGCCTGGCGGCCGGGAGGTGCCCCCACACCGCGGCGTCCGGTGCGTGCGATCGCAAGGCGGCCGGAAGCCCTTGTACTGGGTGGTACCTGGGCTTTCGACCAACGCAGCGAGCGTGCGTGCCAGGCGTCGCGGCGGGGCAAAGGTTGGCGGGGGCGGCACTAGCCACCGGGTTTGCCTCCCGCCCGCAGACGGGGACCGACAACCCGTCAGCCCACCTCAGCCTTGGCCCCTCCACCACCGAATGAGGCCCTCATGACCACGACCGGCAACTACATCGCAGCCATCGACCAGGGCACCACCTCCAGCCGCTGCATCATCTTCGGAGCCGACGGCCGGATCGTCTCCGTCGACCAGCAGGAGCACAGCCAGATCTTCCCGCAGCCCGGCTGGGTCGAGCACGACGGCGCCGAGATCTGGACCCGCGTGCAGTCGGTGATCCACGGGGCGCTGGACAAGGCCGGCCTCACCAAGGCGGACATCCGCGCCATCGGCATCACCAACCAGCGTGAGACCACCCTGCTGTGGGACCGCCACACCGGAGAGCCGGTCCACAACGCCCTGGTGTGGCAGGACACCCGCACCGAGGCGCTCTGCCGCGAACTGGGCCGCAACGTGGGCCAGGACCGCTTCCGCCGCGAGACCGGCCTGCCGCTCGCCAGCTACTTCGCCGGCCCCAAGATCCGCTGGCTGCTGGACAACGTCCAGGGCCTGCGCGAGCGCGCCGAGGCCGGCGACATCCTCTTCGGCACCATGGACACCTGGGTCATCTGGAACCTCACCGGCGGCCCCGACGGCGGCGTGCACGTCACCGACGTCACCAACGCCTCCCGTACCATGCTGATGAACCTGCACACCCTGGAGTGGGACGAGAAGATCGCCGAGTCGATGGGCGTACCGCTCACGGTGCTCCCGGAGATCCGCTCCTCCGCCGAGGTCTACGGCCACGCGGTCGGCGAACTGGCCGGCGTGCCCGTGGCCTCCGCCCTCGGCGACCAGCAGGCTGCGCTCTTCGGCCAGACCTGCTTCAGCGAGGGCGAGGCCAAGTCCACCTACGGCACCGGCACCTTCCTGCTGCTCAACACCGGCGAACGGGTCGTCAACTCCTACCACGGCCTGCTGACCACGGTCGGCTACCGGATCGGCAAGGAGCGCCCGGTCTACGCGCTGGAGGGCTCCATCGCGGTCACCGGCTCCCTGGTGCAGTGGCTCCGCGACCAGCTGGGGATCATCTCCACCGCCGCCGAGATCGAGACCCTGGCCTCCACCGTGGAGGACAACGGCGGCGCCTACATCGTCCCCGCCTTCTCCGGACTCTTCGCCCCCTACTGGCGCTCCGACGCCCGCGGCGTGATCGCCGGCCTCACCCGCTATGTCACCAAGGGCCACCTCGCCCGCGCTGTGCTGGAGGCCACCGCCTGGCAGACCCGCGAGGTGGTCGACGCCATGCAGAAGGACTCCGGTGTGGAGCTCACCGCCCTCAAGGTCGACGGCGGTATGACCTCCAACAACCTGCTGATGCAGAACATCGCCGACGTCCTGGACGCACCCGTGGAGCGCCCCTACGTCGCCGAGACCACCGCGCTGGGCGCCGCCTACGCGGCCGGCCTGGCCGTCGGCTTCTGGCCGGACGTGGAGACCCTGCGGGCCAACTGGCACCGCGCCGCCGAATGGACCCCGCGGATGGACCAGGAGACCCGCGACCGGGAGTACAGGAACTGGCTGAAGGCTGTCGAGCGGACCATGGGCTGGGTCGACGAGGACGACGCCCCCGCCCAGAGCTGACCCCCTGGCCGGGGAGCGCCGTCCGCGCTCCCCGGTCCAGGCCGCGCCCCGGCAGACCGACGCACGCCGGGGCGCGGCCGCCCGAACCGCGGCGCCGCCCCCATCCCTCGACCGGGAGGCACCGCACGCAACCCGAGAGGAGGCACGGCGCACCGGGCCCGCGAAACCCGGACGCCGTACACCACCATGGCCACCATCCCGACCCTGGGCGCGGGCCGCACCGCGACCCGAGCCCAGTCCCGCGAACTCCTCAGCAGCACCACCTACGACCTGCTCGTCATCGGCGGCGGCATCCTGGGCACCGCAGTGGCCTGGACCGCCGCCCAGTCCGGGCTGAAGGTCGCGATGGTGGATGCGGGCGACTTCGCCGGTGCCACCTCCAGTGCCTCCTCCAAGCTGGTCCACGGCGGTCTGCGGTATCTGCAGACCGGCGCCGTCAAGCTGGTCGCCGAGAACCACAAGGAGCGCCGGGCGCTGGCCACCGATGTGGCCCCCCACCTGGTCAACCCGCTCACCTTCTTCGTCCCCGTCTACAAGGGCGGCCCGCACAGCGCGCCCAAGCTCGGCGCGGGGGTGTTCCTCTACTCGGCGCTCTCCGCCTTCCGCGACGGCATGGGCCGGGTCTCCACCGCCGCGCACGCCGCCCAGCAGGTACCGGCGCTGCGCACCGCGGGCCTGCGGTCGGTGGCCGTCTACGGCGACCACCAGATGAACGACTCCCGGGTCGCCGTGATGACGGTGCGCGCCGCCGTGGACTCCGGAGCGGTGGTGCTCAACCACGCCGAGGTGACCGGACTGCGCTTCACCGGCAGCCGCGTCAGCGGCGCCGAGCTGAAGGACCGTACGGACGGCGTCGAGTTCGGGGTGAACGCCCGGCTGGTCCTCAATGCCACCGGACCGTGGGTGGACCACCTGCGGCGGATGGAGGACGCGGGCGCGGCCCCCTCGATCCGGCTCTCCAAGGGCGCGCATGTGGTGCTGAAGCGGCGCTCGCCGTGGCGTGCGGCGCTCACCATCCCGATCGACAAGTACCGGGTCTCCTTCGCCATTCCCTGGGAGGACCACGTTCTGCTGGGGACCACCGACGAGGAGTACACCGGCGACCCCGCCGAGGTGCGCGCCACCGATGCGGACATCGACCAGATCCTGGGCGAGGCCGGGCATGCGATCCGCGACGAGCACCTGGACCGCGACCTGATCACCTATGCCTTCGCCGGGCTGCGGGTGCTGCCCGGCGGCCCCGGCGAGACCGCCGCCGCCAAGCGCGAGACCGTGGTCACCGAGGGCCGCGGCGGCATGCTGTCGGTGGCCGGCGGCAAGTGGACGACCTACCGCCACATCGGCCGCACCGTACTGGACAAGCTCCGGAACGTGCCCGGCGCGGGACTCTCGGAGGACATGGCCGACTTCCCCAAGACCGTGCCGCTGCCCGGCGTCGGCGCGCCCAACGCGGTGGCACACCGGCTGCTGGTCGACCGGGAGCCCGGTGCGAGGATGGAGCCGCTGGTCGCCAAGCACCTGGCGTCCCACTACGGCACCTTCGCCTTCGACATCGCCCGGCTGATCGCCGCCGACCCGCGGCTCGGCGAGCCGATCCACCCCGACGGCCCGGACGTCTGGGGGCAGGTCGCCTTCGCCGCCGACCACGAGTGGGCGTACACCGTGGACGATGTGCTGCGCCGCCGCACCACCATGACGGTGCGGGGTCTGGACACACCGGAGGTGCGGACCCGGGTGGAGGCCTTCCTGGCCGGCCGCGGCGAGAGCTGACCGCCCGCGGGAGCCGCATGGCCGGCCCGGGTGGACCGGCCATGCGGCTTCCGCTGCCCCTGTGACGGCGGTGCTGACAGGTTCCCTGTCACCCCAGGTGATGAAGCGGGTGCACGGCGCACTCGGCCCGGCCGGTGACCGGATCGGGTGATTGCGGGGCGAGTCCGGGCATGAACGCCCCCTCATCGGGCAAGGTGCAGAAGCGGACCGGGCGTCAGCCACGCCGTCGTGCCGCATCTGGAGGGGGCATCGCCATGGGGGTCACCCACAGCCGGAGCACCGCCACGCGCCGCAGACTGCCGGACGAGGTCAGGTCCGCCGCCGTACGGGCCGTGGTGTCCTTCGCCTTCACTCTCGTCTGTCTGATGGTCACCGTGCTGGCCTCGCTGGCCGGGGGCTGGATCCTGGTGCCGGTGCTGCTGGTCACCGCGGTGGCGGTGCTGCTCTCCGTCTGGACGGCGCTGGAGATCTGGATCGCCCGGCAGGTCGCCGCCCAGCGCGACTGGGGCAGTGGGTCGACCACCGCCTGGGCCGGCGCCGCCGGTGCGGGGCGCCCCAGCCGGCACCGCCGCCATCCGCATCCCGCCTGATCCACCGCTCCCCCGCCCCAGGTGGCGGGACGACCAGGGCACGAGCAGGCTGGGCAGCGAGGGGGGAAGCCGAGCGCGCCCCGGAGGCACCGTCCCATGGTCGAAGTCAATGAGCCCTATGCGCCCGGTACCCCGTGCTGGGTGGACCTCACCGTCAGCGACCAGCAGGCGGCCCTGAACTTCTACCGCGACCTGCTCGGCTGGTCCGGCCAGGTCGGCCCGCCCGAGGTGGGCGGCTATGCCATCTGCACCGTGCGGGACCGGCCGGTCGCGGGGATCAGCGGCGTCATGACCGCGCCGGGCGAGCAGCCCCCGCCGCCGGGCTGGCACACCTATCTGGCCTCCGACGACGCCGACGCCACCGCGCAGGCCGTCACCGCCAACGGGGGCACCGTGCTGATGCCGGTCACCGAGGTCGCGCCGGCCGGGCGGATGCTGCTGGCCGCCGACCCCACCGGGGCGATGTTCGGCGTCTGGCAGGCGCTGGAGTTCGGCGGCGCCCAGCTGGTCAACGAGCCCGGCGCGCTGGTGTGGAACGAGCTCGACACCGGCGACGTGGCCGCCGCGGCCGCCTTCTACCGTGCGGCGCTGGGCCTGGAGAGCGAGCCGATGGACCTCCCCGACGGCCGCCGGTACCACTCGCTGACGGTGGAGGGGCGAGCCGTCGGCGGGCTGCAGCCCACCGAGACCGGGGTCCCGCCCGACGCCCCGTCGCACTGGCTGACGTACTTCTCCGTCGACGACACCGACTCCACGGTGGACGCACTGATCAGAGCGGGCGGCAACGTCCTCAAGCCGCCGTTCGACATGGTCGCGGGACGGGTGGCGGTCGTCCAGGATCCACAGGGCGGGATCTTCGCTCTGATCTGCCCCCAGCCGATCGATGCGGACTGAGGCCGTCCGCCCCGCCTGACGGGCCCGGATCCCCAGCGCGGTGAACCGTCGCAGGGCTGCGCCGCGTAGGGGGGTACCGGGTCCGCGTGCACCGGCCGTCCAGGAGGGGCAGGCTGGTGAGACGCGAGGACAGGCGCTCGACGACACAAGGCGGGAGCTTCAGCCATGGCGCAGCAGGCACACATCGGGGTCACCGGACTCGCGGTCATGGGCCGCAATCTGGCGCGCAACTTCGCCCGCCACGGGCACACGGTGGCGATCCACAACCGCACGCCCGGCCGGACCCGGGACCTGGTGGCGCAGTTCGGCGACGAGGGGGTCTTCCTGCCCGCGGAGACGGCGGAGGACTTCGTGGCCTCCCTGGAGCGGCCCCGGCGGGTGATGATCATGGTCAAGGCGGGGCAGCCCACGGACGAGGTGATCGCGGAGTTCGCCGCCCTGCTGGAGCCGGGCGACATGATCGTCGACGGCGGCAACGCGCACTTCGCCGACACCCGGCGGCGGGAGGCCTCCCTGCGGGAGCGGGGCATCCACTTCGTGGGCACCGGTGTCTCCGGCGGCGAGGAGGGGGCACTGCACGGGCCGTCCATCATGCCGGGCGGCTCCGTGGAGTCGTATGCGGCGCTGGGCCCCCTGCTGGAGGACATCGCCGCCAAGGTCGACGGGGTGCCCTGCTGCACCCATGTGGGACCGGACGGGGCCGGGCACTTCGTGAAGATGGTGCACAACGGCATCGAGTACTCGGACATGCAGCTGATCGGCGAGGCGTACGACCTGCTGCGGCATGTCGGCGGGCTGAAGCCCGGCGAGATCGCCGAGGTGTTCCGGACCTGGAACGGCGGGCGGCTGGAATCGTATCTGGTGGAGATCACCGCCGAGGTGCTGGCCCACGTCGACGCGGCGACCGGCAGGCCCTTCGTGGACGTGGTGCAGGACCAGGCGGAGCAGAAGGGGACCGGCCGTTGGACGGTCCAGATCGCCCTCGACCTGGGCGTCCCGGTCAGCGGCATCGCGGAGGCCGTCTTCGCCCGGTCGCTGTCCGGGCACGCGGACCTGCGGGCCAGCGGGCGCGGACTGCCGGGGCCGCAGGAGACCTGGCTGGACAGCGCGGCCCACGACCGGTTCGCCGACGACGTGGAGCAGGCGCTGTATGCGTCCAAGATCGTCGCCTATGCGCAGGGGTTCCACCAGATCCAGCTCGGCAGCGCCGAGTACGGCTGGAACGTGGACCGGGGCGCGATGGCGACCATCTGGCGGGGCGGCTGCATCATCCGGGCCCGCTTCCTGGACCGCATCCGGGCCGCCTACGCGGGCTCCGCCGAGCTGCCGCTGCTGCTCACCGACGACTACTTCGCCGAGGCGCTGGGCGCGGCCCAGGACTCCTGGCGGCGGGTGGTCTCCACAGCGGCCCAGCTGGGCGTGCCGGCACCGGGCTTCTCTGCGGCACTGGCGTACTACGACGGGCTGCGTGCGGAGCGGCTGCCGGCCGGGCTGATCCAGGGGCAGCGGGACTTCTTCGGCGCCCACACCTACCGGCGGACCGACCGGGACGGGTCCTTCCACACGCTGTGGGGCGGCGACCGTACCGAGGTCGAGGCCTGATCAGCCGTCCAGCAGCCGCACCGGGTCACCGGTCCGCACCACGCCGCCGCTGAGCACCTGGGCGTACACCCCGGCGCAGGGGAGTTCGCCCAGGGTCAGCACGGGGACCCGGTTGTGCCGGGCCAGGACCTGCAGGGCGGCGGTGTCGCCCGGCAGCTCGCCGTGGGCCAGCGTGGGCACGGCGCAGCGCGGTGTGGTGACCTGCACCTCCAGGCGGACCGAGGGGCCGATGGCGAGCCGGCGGCCGCTCCAGCCGTTCTCGGTGAAGCCGCTCCCGGGGAGGCCGGTGCCGCCGGTGCGGACCGCGGGGGTGCGGACCACCAGGTTGGGCCGGTAGCGGACGGCGTCGGCCCGGCCCGAGGGGCTGAGGGCGGCGATCCGGTCCAGGGTCGCCGTGGTGATCAGGTGGAGGGGTGCGAAGTCGAAGAAGGTCCCGGGCGGGGAGGCCGCGGCGAGCTTCCCCGTCCGATAGGTGACCTCCGCGTCCACACCGCGGTCGACGACCTCCTCGGGGGTGGCCCGGTCGAGTTCCGCGTCCTCGGGCGGGTCGCTGATCAGGGCGACCTCGCGGCCCAGCAGTGTGCAGAGCGCCCGGTCGGCTGCCGCGGCGCCGACCGCCTGCTCCGTCCCGTCGGGCAGCCGCAGGGTGATGCCGTCGGGCCCGGTGCGGGCGGCCACGGTGAGCAGGGCACGCCACAGGCGGGGGTGCTTGGCACTGGCGACCTTGCCGGTGGCTGTGTCGAGGACGGCCATGACCCGGTCGCCGCCGAGCCCGCGACCGCCCACATGCGCCATGTCGACGGCCTCGCCGAGCATCGACTTCACCGGGTGGCGGCGGAGCACCTCCACCCGGCCCACCAACGCGCCGTCATGCCTGTCCGTCTGCCTGTCCGTCTGCCTGTCCGTCTGCCTGTCCGCCATCGTCTGCCCCCACGAAAAGTGCCGACATGGTGTCATGCGGCCTGCGGTCGGGCGTCGGCGGGGCTGTATGCGCCCGAAGCGGCGCGAGCGGGGGTGGGGTGGCGGCGGCGCGGTGTCGTGACCGGGAGGGCTGGTGGAGAGGTGTGCGGGTGCGCGGTGTTCGTCCGGGGCGGATGGGCGGATGCAGCCGTACCGTGGGCGGCAGGCCGGGGAGGCCCGGCCCGGCGGAGGGGCCAGGGCCCCCAAACCCCGGGGGTCCTGCGTGCGGTCAGCCGGGGCGCACCGGGGATTCCGCCGGGCGGCGGAACATCCGGGTGGCGGTGATCTCGCCGTGGACGGTGGGGCCGTCCGGGGCGGGCGGAGTGGGCAGCCCCGGACGCAGATGCTCCTCCACGGAGATGTACTTCAGTCCGGCCCTGAGGTCGGCGTCATTGCGCAGCCGGATGATCAGCGGGAACTCCGCGAGCGCCGTGGTGTCGAACAGGCCGGTGGTGTAGAGCAGTTGGACACCCAGCGCATCGGCGACCGCCCGCTGGAGCTCCAGCAGATAGGTGGCGTTGGCGCGGCCGATGGGGTTGTCCAGGAAGAGGGTTCCGGCGTGGCGCAGCCGGGCCTGGCCGCGGTCGTTGGCGCGCAGCGCGGCCATGGTGCAGTAGAGGGCGATGGCGGCGGTGAGCAGCTGCCCGCCGGAGAAGACGTCGTTCATCTGACTGACGGGGACGCGCTCGGCGCGCAGCACCGCGTCGGGCTTGAGGATCTCCACCGAGACACCCTTGGGGCCGAGCGCCGCATGGACACCGCGCAGCAGCAGGGTCATGCCGTCGCGCCGGAGGTCGCTGTTCTTGCGGACGGCGGCGCGGGTGGCCTCGTCGATGACCTCGCCCAGCCGCTCGACCAGGGTGGAGTGGTCGGGGTCGTCGAAGCGGATGCGGAACTCCTGACCGGACCACTCGCCCAGGCCGTCGGGCAGTCGGGAGAGCCGCTGGGCGGCGCGCAGTGTGGTGAGGGAGGTCTCGACCAGCCCGCGGAGCCGGTCGACGATGGAGCCGCGGTTGCGCTCCAGCTGCTGGAGTTCGTCGGTGAGCACCCGCAGCCGGGGGGCGAAGGCGGTGGCCCAGGCCGCGGCGTGGTCGGGCAGGGCGGCGGCGGGCAGCTCCCGGATCTGCTGGCGGGCGGGGGTGCGTACGGCCTCGTAGCGGGCGGCGTTGGCGTGCCGGACCAGGATGTCGCCGGCGTCGCGGACAGCGGTCTCGGCGGCGGAGAGGTCCGCGGCGGCGGCACGCAGGGCGCGGCGGGTGTCGGCGGCGGCGGCGCGGGCCTCGGCGAGGGTGCCGGAGTGCGGTTCGGCCGGCTGCTCGGGTTCGTCCCCCGCGGTGTCGCGCAGGCCGTCGCGCAGCTGAGCCGCGGTCTCCTCGAAGTCGGCGGCGGCCTGGCGCCCGCTGTCATGGGCGCGCACCAGCTCGCGGTGGGCGGTGACGGCGGTCTCCAACCGCTCGGTGCGGTCGGCGAGTTCGGCGGTGGCGGTGCGCAGCAGGGTCTGGGCGTGGTCGGGATCGGCGGGGACCAGATCCTCCGGCAGCTCGGTGTGGGCGTCGCCGGCCGCGGGGGCGGAACGCTCGGCCTCGCCGCGCAGTCGGCCGAGCTGCTCGCTGGCGACGGCGGAGCGGGCCTCGATGGTCTGGACGAGGTCCTCGGCGCGGGCGGCGGCCGCCTGGCGGGACGGGGCGTCGGCGCCCTCGGGGCCGTCCAGCAGCTCCTCGGCCCGGGTGCGGACCTTGTTGGTCAGCCGGTCCAGCTCCGCCTGGGCGGCCGTCTCGGCGCTCTCGGCCCGGGCCTGCTCGGCGCGCAGGTCGGCGCCCACGCCGACCTTCTCATAGAGCTGCGAGGCGGCGCGATAGGCCTCCCGCAGTGCGGGGAGGGAGGGGCGCGGCGCTTCGGCGGTCTCGTCGGGTGCCTCGGCGGTGAGGTCCAGGCGGTCGGTGCCGGTGATCTCTGCGCGCTCCGCCCGCAGGGCGCGAGCGGTACGGCGGGCGTCGTCAGCGGTGCGCTGGACCGCGCGCCGGTCCTCGTCGGCGGTGCGGGCACGGTCGGCGCAGGTCTGCTGGCGGCGCTCGCACTCGGCGGTGTCGTCGGCGAGTTCACGCAGCCGGCGGTTCCAGGTGGCACGCTCGCGCAGCCGGAACGCCAGGCCCGCCAGCGCGTCCGCGGAGCGGCGGGCCTGCTGGGCGAGGTCGCGGCGCTCCTCGTGGACGGCAGCCGCGGTGGCCCGCTCCTCCTCCGCCTCGGTGTGCTCGGCGCGGGCGGTGGCCAGTTCGGCGGCGGCCGTCTCCGCGGCGGTACGGGCCAGCTCCACCGCCGCGGCGAGCTCGGCGAGGCGGCCGGCCGGGCAGCCGGCGCGCCAGGAGGCAAGCCTGGCGGCCAGGGCGCGGTCACCCCCGAGGCGGGCGGCGAGCTCGCGGATGTGCTCCTCGCGGGCGGCGGCGCGGGTGCGCAGCTGGCGGCGCTCGTCGTCGGCGGCGCGCTCGTCGTGCATGGCGGGGTTCGGCGGGACCAGGAAGACATCGCGGGGGTCGTCGGCCGGCAGCGGTGCGATCAGGGCTGCGGCGGTGCCGACCGCGACCGCGGAGCGCGGCAGCAGCGCGGCGCTGCCGAGTGTCTCGCGGGCCCGGTCGAGGGAGCCGGGGTCGGTGACCACGACGCCGTCGACCAGTTCGGGGCGGGTGGCCAGGATGCGGTCGTGGTCGGCGGGGTCCACGGACTGGGCGAGGTAGCGCCAGCCGGGGAGGGCGGGGATGCCGTGCTCGCCGAGGTACTCCACGGTGGCGAGGACGTCGGGCCCGGGGGGCAGCAGTCCGCCGTCGCCGAGGGCGGCGAGGATGCGGGAGTCGTCGGCGGCGGCGGTGCGCAGCTCGAAGAGGGTGCGTTCGGCGGTGGCGACGGTGTCGTCCAGCAGGTCGTGCAGGTCGTCGGCGGCGCTGTCCAGCACCTCGGGCGTGAGGGTGGAGGGCCCGCTGGCGGTGCCGTCCGCCGGGTACGGGTCGAGGGAGAGCAGCTCGGCGAGGCGGGGTTCGGCGGCGAGCTGGACGGCGGTGGCGTGGTCGGCGGCGTGGGCGGCCCCGGCTGCGGCGCGGGCGTCGGCGGCGCGGGCCGCGGCCAGTTCGGCGCGGCTCTCGACGGCGGCGGACTCCCGGGTCCTGGCGGCTGCCTGCTCCGCTGCGGCGCGGGCCTGGCCGAGGGCGGCGGTGGCGGCCTTCTCGGCGTCGGCGGCGTGCAGGGCGGCCCGGGCGGGGTCGCCGGGGTCGCCGTCGTGGGCCTCCTCGATCCAGCCGGCCTCGACGGCGGCGCGGGTCTCCTGCTCGACCTCGGCGAGGCGCTGGCGCAGATGCTCGGCCTCACTGCGGGCCTTCTGCGCGGCGGTGGCGGCCGCGGTGGCGTCGCGGTGCGCCGTCTCGCCCTCTCCCTGGAGGGCGGCGGCGCGGGAGTCCTCCCGGTCGGCCTGGGCCTCGGCGTCGGCGGCGGCTCCCTCCAGCGCGCGGACCAGGGCGGCTGCGGCGCGGGCCCGGGCGGCCAGTGCGGGGGCGGCGTCCCGCTCGGCCTCGCGGATGGCGGCGGTGACCCTGGCGGAGCGGTCGGCGGCTGCACGGTGGCGCAGGACGGCTTCGGCGGCCTGCCATGCGGAGTGCAGGGTGCGGGCCTCGGTGAGCTCACGGCGCAGCGCTGCCGCGCCCGCGGTGGCTGCGGCCAGGCCCAGGGTGGCATGACGGTGCGTCAGCTCAGCCGTGATCAGGGCGTGGCGTGTGCGGTCGGCCTCGGCCGCGGTGACGGCGGAGGCGGCCCCGGCGACCTCCACGGCCAGGTCATGGGCGCGGTCGCGCTCGACTCCCGCGCGGGCGGCGAGGGCACGGGCGAGGCGGCGGGCCCGGCGGTCGGCTGCCCGGTGCGTCTCACGGACGGTCTCGCGGGCCGCGGTGGCCTCGATGATGCGCTGGAGCAGGTCGAGGGAGCCCGCGGTGAAGTCGCGCTCCGCGGTGAGCTCGGCGCGGCGGCCCAGTTTGGCGGCGAAGCCGTGGACCAGGTCGGCCAGACCGTCGGTGTCGCGGGTGTCGGTGACGGCGCGCAGCAGCAGGTCGGTGAAGTCGGAGTCGTTCTTCACCGCGAAGAGGCCCGCCGCCTCACCCTCGTCGGCGTTCATCTCGCGCTGGTAGCGGAAGAGTTCGGGGTCCAGGCCCAGGTCACCGAGGTGCTCGTTCCACCGGTCGTGGATCTCCTCGAAGGTGACCTCGAGATGGGGGTCGGCCTTGCCCGCCTCGGCGAGTGCGTCGCGGAACCCCTTCATGGTGCGCCGGCGGCCGCGGGAGGCGGGCCTGGGGGCCCCCGCACCGCTCTGCGGTCCCGGCACGGGGGGCAGCACGATCCGCTCGGCCACCGGCAGCGAGTCCAGGGTCATACCCGTGCCGGGGCGGAAGGAGTACCAGAGCTCGGCGAACTTGCGCGGGTCCGAGGAGACCTGCCGGCCGCGCCACTCGCTGACCTTGCCGACCACGACCAGCTCGCCCGTGAGGGTGTGCTGCCACTCCAGGGCGACATGGCCGCAGTCGTCGGCGAGCAGGAACTTGCGCAGGACGCCGGAGCTGGCGCCACCCAGGGTGTTGCGGTGGCCGGGCAGCATCACCGAGAAGATCAGCTTCAGCAGTACGGACTTGCCGCCGCCGTTCTCCAGGAAGAGCACACCCGCGGGCGCGGGGCGGCGGGGCGGGCCCTCCGGGTCGTCCCCGAACAGGCCGGGCTGCTGCGGTGCGGGGTCGCTGACGGGCTCGCCGACGCCGCGCAGGTCGAGCAGGGTGTCGGCATAGCGCGCACCGGCAGGCCCGATCGAGTACAGGCGGACCCGGTTGAGCTCGTACATGGGGCGGTGGTCTCCTGGGCGGTGGCGGTGGCCGACGGGGTTCCCGGGGGTGCCGGGGCCGTCGGGGGCGGTGGTGTCGGAGGGAGCGGCGTCGGAGAGAGCGGCGTCGGAGAGAGCGGCGTCAGAGGGAGTGGAAGGGCAGGCCCGCGTCGGCGACCAGCTCGTCGCTGTCGTCGGCGGGCAGCAGGGTGGCGGTGCCGTCGGTCACGGGGACGACCCCGAGGTCGAGGAGTTCGGCCATGGCCGCGGTGGCGGCCAGGTCGCGGACCTGGAGCTGGTAGCGGGCGGTGGTGCGATAGGTGCCGCCGGAGTCGTCCGACGCCTTCTGCAGGAAGCCGGAGTCCACATGGAAGGCAACGGCCTTGCCCACGATGCCGATGGTGGAGCCGGAGAGCCGGCGGGCGTCCTTGGTCGCACCGGTGGCGCTGCGGCGGGCCCAGACCCGCCACGCAGCCTCCAGGCCCGGGGTGTCACTGGCCGGGTCGGTGTTGGCGCCGTCCACGGCGGCCTGCTCCTCCAGCCGGCGGCAGGCCTGGCGCACAAAGGCGTCGACGCCGTTGACGCTGATCCGGCCGATGTAGCCGTCGTCGGCGAGGTCCTCCGGGCGGGGGAAGGCCATGGCGGCGACGGCGAGGTGGGCGAGGCCGTGCAGAAAGCGGTCGGTGGACTCGGAGGCGGCCCGGCGGGAGTAGTCGCCCATCCGGACGGCGAACACCGATTCGTGGTCTGCGGCCAGGGCCATACCGGCCCGCGCGGACACCTCCAGCACCACCAGGCCCAGCCCGGTGGCCACGGCGTCCGCCAGGCGGGCGAACGGCGGGTCCTCCCGGTAGCGGCGGATCAGCTCGCCGTACTCGGCGTCCCGCGCGGGCAGCAGCTTGGGCTGGAGGCCGAAGGAGACCAGCCGGGCGGCGTCGGCCGCGTCGGCGGGGGTGACGGCGGGGGTGACGGCGGCGCGGCCCTGGTGGCCGCCCTCACCGGGAGCCGGGGCGACGGTGGCGTGGAGGTCGGCGTCGTCGGGCGTGCTCACGGGCGGAACTCCTGGGATTGCTGCGGTACCGGACTCATGGCCGCAAGGGCCGTGCGGGGAGCGGAGACCCGGGCGGCCCCGCCTCTGGAGGGGGCCGGGCGGGCGGGCGGCCATGCCCCGGCGCGGGTGGGGGCAGGGGTGGTCATCCGGCCTCCGAGCGCTCTGCTGCCATCGCGGCGGCGTCCAGCAGAGCGCTGCCGACGATCAGGTCGGCGCCGCCGAACTCGGCGTCGCGCAGCGGGGTGCCGTCGTCGACGGCGAAGAGCAGCCGGTCCTCACCCTGGCGGTAGGCGGTGCCGACCGGCGGGCTGGCGGCGTGCACGGCCAGCAGCGCCACCAGATAGGGCAGTTCGGGATCCTGGCGGCGGGCGTCGGCGAGCAGGCCGGAGAGCCGGCGCGGGGCGTCGGCGGGCAGGTCCAGCAGCTGGAGTGCGGCGTCCAGCTGCTCCTCGGTGAAGCGGCTGTCGTCGGGGGTGGCGACCAGGTCGGGCTCGGGCAGCTCGGCGCCCAGGTGCTCCCGCTCTACGGGCGGGGTGAGCAGCATGTCGACCAGGTCGGAGAGCCGGACCGCGGCGGGGGTGCGCAGCCCGGTGCCCTGGGTGAAGAAGGCGTCGGTGGGGCCGGTGGCCTGCTCGACCGGGATCCTCAGCAGGGGGGCGAGCAGCTGGCCGTACAGGTCGATGCCGGCGCGGGCGGCCGGGGCGGCGAACGCCTGGCGGTCCTGCTCGGCGCGGAACAGCGGGCCGGCCTCCAGCAGCCGGGTCTGCAGCTGGGTGTGGCGGCGGATGCAGTCCTTGACGATGTCGACCAGCTCGGCGGCGCGGCGCTTGTGCTCCGGCTCCTCGGACTCGTCGCGGGCACGCCGGATGTTGGTGAGGATGGCGTTCTCATGGCGGTACCGGTCGGCGACATGGTCCAGCGCTTCGGCGATCATGTCGGGGACGGCGATCGTCCAGTCGACGGCGCGGACGTTGCGGCGGGTGGCGTCCAGGGCGCGGCGCAGTGTCTCGGCGAACTGGACGGTGCGGTAGCGGGCCTGCTCCGCGGCGAGCTGCGCGTCCGCCAGGCGGCCGCGGCGGATCAGCACCTCCAGCTTGACCTCGGCCGCGATCTGGGCCGAGGTGACATCGGTGTCGAGGGCGCCGACCAGGACGTTGACCGCTTCGTCCGTGGTGCGCAGATAGACCCCTCCGTCAGGCCCGGGGACCTCCTCGACCAGCTTGAAGTCGTAGTCGCGGCGGACGTAGGCGCCGTCGGGGCCGAAGGTGCCGTAGACGGCGCGGAAGCCGCGGTCGACGCTGCCGACGTTGATCAGCGACTCCAGGACCCAGCGGGCGACCCGCTGGTGCTCGGCCGCGGGCCGGCCCGGGCTCTGCGCGGCGATGCGGGGCAGCAGGCGGGCGAGCACCAGGTCGCGGTCGGCGCCGGTGTCGAAGTCCATGTGCAGGGTGACCAGGTCGATGGCGGCGAGGCCGACCTCGGCCATGGCATAGACCGAGTACTCACCGGCCAGGTTGACCTTGCGGGCGTCCAGGTCGTGCAGCGGAGCGGTGCAGGCCAGCGCCCTGAGCCTGCGGGCGAGGCCCTCGTCGGCCGCGGGGCCGGGCGCGGGCCGGCCGACGGCTCCGGGGTGCGGCGCCGCGGGCGCGGCGGAGCGCACCTGCCGGGGCAGGGCGGACTGGTCGGCGGTCGTGGTCACGGTGGTCAAGATTAGAGGCAGCTACCGACAACGTCCCAAACGCCCCGAATGGGCGCGGTTGAGGCGCCCCTCCGCAAGGGTGCCGAAAGCCGGTCCCCACGCTCAGACCGCCCGTATTGCCGGGTATGTCCGTCAGCAGTAGGACAGAGGCACAGGAGCCTCACAGACCGGCTCCCCCACGCCCAGGAGGCGTCATGCAGCAGACCGGCGGGACCACCCGGATGAGCAAGGAGATGCAGGAGTGCGTGGACGCGTGCCTCGCCTGCCACAACATCTGCGAGGAGACGATCAGCCACTGCCTGCAGCAGGGCGGGCGGCTGGACGCCCGGATCATGCGCGCGCTGATGGACTGCAGCGAGCTGACCCGGACCTGTGCGGACATGATGATGCGCACCTCCCCGATCAGCGCCGAGATGTGCGCCATGTGCGCGCGGGCGTGCGACATGTGCGCCGAGGCGTGCAAGGCGATGCCGGACGACGCGGAGCTGGCCAAGTGTGCGGAGGCGTGTCGTCGCTGTTCGCAGATGTGTCGCAGCATGGCCGGCGTACGGGCCTGACCGTCCGGCGCGTCCCGCCGCCGGCGGCCGTCACCCGGGCGGCTCACGCCCGGGTGACAGGGACCGCCCCGGTGACGGGGACCGCCCGGGTGACGGGGAACGTCCGGCGGACGATGTCGGCGGTGGCGGCGTCGGCGGGCAGGAAGTGCTCGATCGCGAGTTCGGAGACGGCCACGTCCAACGGGGTGTTGAAGGTGGCGATGGTGCTGATGAAGGCCAGTTCCCCGTGCGCGGTGCGCAACCGCACCGGCAGCGCCACCGCGGCGGCCGAGGGGTGCGCCTCGACCGCGTCGGGGTCCCCGTCCTCCGCGCCCGGATAGCTGCTGACCTCGGCGTACAGGCGGCGCAGCGGTTCGCTGCCCCAGATCGCCAGATGCCGCTCCACCCGCTCCAGCAGATGCCTGCGGACCTGTCCGAGGTTGGCGATCCGGGGGGCGAGCCCCTGGGGGTGCAGGGCGATCCGGATCAGGTTGAGCGGCGGCCGCAGCAGCCGTTCCGGGATGCCGTCCAGCAGGGCCGCCATACCGCTGTTGGCGGCAAGGACGTCATGGCCGGCGTCCAGGACGACGGCCGGACAGGGCTCATGGCCCCGCAGCACCCCCTCCAGCGCGGCACGGACGGCCGCCATACCGGGATCGTCGGGGTCGTGGAAGGACGACTCGCGGAAGACCGGCGCATAGCCGGCCGCGAGCAGCAGCGCATTGCGCTCGCGCAGCGGCACATCGAGGTGCTCGGCGAGTTTCAGCACCATCTCCTGGCTGGGCCGGGAGCGGCCGTTCTCGATGTAGCTGATGTGGCGCGCCGAGCTGTCGGCGGTCAGTGCCAGGTCGAGCTGGCTCACCCGGCGGCGCTCCCGCCAGCGGCGGAGCAGCGGGCCGACACCCCCGGTGGCCGGGGCGGGACTGGTGGCCGGGGCGGGACTGGTGGTCAGCGACACGGCGTTCCTCCGGACGGTTCGCTCGGCGGTCAACGCCTCCGACCGTACTGGAGTCGCGCGGGCGGCCGCTGCGGTCAGACCTTGCCGTGCACGTCGAACGCCAGCGCCCTGGCCCAGTGGGCGAGTTCCTCGCGGCGCCGGGCGTCTCCCCGGCAGAGCGCCCTGACCTGGTCGTCGCTGAGCCGGTCGGGGCCGGGCGCCTCCAGCAGCCGGGCGGCCTCGTTCAGCACCCAGGCCAGCCGCTCGGCGTCCTCATGGCTGATCATGACGCCTTGGTGGTGGCGGCTGATCGTGACGGAACCGGGCATCACGGCCTCCTCTGGTCGCCCGTCCTCCACGCTACCCGCATCCGCGGGGTCTGTCCGGGGCAGCTCTGCGATCATGGAGTCGGGGCGGTCGGCGGCTCACAGGGGCGGGACAGGAGGCGGCTCGGCATGGCTGACGCGGTGATCGATCTCAATGCGGACCTGGGTGAGGGGTTCGGGCGGTGGACGCTGACCGACGACGAGGCCCTGCTGTCCGTCGTCACCAGCGCCAATGTGGCCTGCGGCTTCCACGCCGGCGACCCGTCGACGATGCGGCGGGTCTGCGGCTGGGCGGCCGAGCGGGGCGTGCGCATCGGAGCGCAGGTCTCCTACCGGGACCTGGCCGGGTTCGGGCGGCGGGCGATGGAGGTGCCACCGGAGGAACTCGCCGACGAGGTCGCCTACCAGATCGGCGCCCTGGAGGTGTTCGCCCGGGCCGCCGGGTCCCGGGTGTCGTACGTCAAACCCCATGGGGCGCTGTACAACCGGGCGGTGGCGGACGCCGAACAGGCCCGCGCCGTGGCGGCAGGGGTCGTCCGGGCCGGGGAGCTGTGCGGCGGTCCGCTGCCGGTGCTCGGACTGCCCGGCTCCGAGCTGCTGCGGGCGGCGGGCGAGGCAGGCCTGCCGGCCGTGGCCGAGGCGTTCGCCGACCGCGCCTACACGGCGGCCGGGACGCTGGTGCCGCGCGGGCGGCCCGGAGCGGTGGTGCACGACCCGGAGGCGGTGCTGGCCCGGGCGGTGCGGATGGCCCGGGAGCGGCAGGTGACCGCGGAGTCCGGCGAGACGGTGGGTGTCCGCGCCAGATCGCTCTGTGTGCACGGTGACACCCCGGGCGCTGCCGAGCTGGCGGGCAGGCTGCGGCTGGCCCTTGCGGACGCCGGGGTCGGGATCGAGCCGTTCACCCGATGAGCGGCGCGCCGCGGTCCCAGGACGGGCCGGTGGTGCACGCCATGGGCCGGCGGGCGCTGCTGCTGGAGCTGGACTCACCCGAACAGGTGGCGGCCTGGCACGCGGAACTGCTGCGGCGCCGGACGGCCGGACGGCTGCCCGCCGGCCTGGAGATCGTGCCGGCGGCCGGCACGGTGCTGCTGGACGGACTGACCGACCCGGCGGCGCTCGCCGCGGAGCTGCCGGGCTGGCGGGTGCCCCCGGTCGCGGCCGGGGAGGGGCCGCTGGTACAGGTCCCGGTGGTGTACGACGGCGCTGACCTGGCCGCGGTGGCCGAGCTGTGGGGGGTGACCGAGGCCGAGGCGGTACGGCTGCACTGCGAGCCGGAGTACCGGGTGGCCTTCTGCGGCTTCGCGCCCGGCTTCGGGTATCTGACGGGCCTTCCGCAGCGGCTGGCCGTGCCTCGGCTGGCCACTCCGCGGACCAGGGTGCCGGCCGGCTCGGTGGCCGTCGCCGGACCGTACACGGGCGTCTATCCGCAGCCCTCCCCCGGTGGCTGGCGGTTGCTGGGCCGCACCGGTCTGACGCTGTGGGACCCGGCGCGGCAGCCTGCGGCGCTGCTGGCCCCGGGGGTGCGGGTGCGGTTTCTCCCGGTCGCGCCGTCGGACGGCGGAACGGCGGCACCCACAGAGCGGGAGGGGTGCGGATGAGGGTGCTTGAGGTGGTGCGGCCGGGACCGCTGACGACCGTTCAGGACGAGGGGCGGCGCGGGGTGGCGCATCTGGGGGTGCCGCGCGCCGGGGCACTGGACGTCGCCGCGTACCGGGCGGCCAACCTGCTGGTCGGCAACCCGGCGGGGGCCGCCGTGCTGGAGACCACGCTGGGTGGGGTCGCGGTGCGGCCGTCCGCCGCGGTGGTCGCGGCCGTCACCGGCGCACCGGCGCCGGTGCGGGTGGACGGGCGGCCGGTGGCCTGGGGTGCGGCGGTCCGGGTACCGGCCGGGGCGCTGCTGGAGGTGGGCGCGGCCACCCACGGTGTGCGCAGCTATGCGGCGTTCGCGGGCGGGGTGGCGGTGCCGCCGGTGCTGGGGAGCCGCTCGGCCGATCTGCTCTCCGGGCTGGGACCGGCCCCGCTGACTGCGGGGGATGTGCTGCCGCTGGGTGTGGCTCAGGGGGCGCCGGCCGGGGTGGAGGGCGTGCCGCTGGCGGGGCCGCCCGGGGAGCTGGTGCTGCGTCTGGAGCCGGGTCCGCGTGCGGACTGGTTTGCGCCGGAGGCGCTGAGACTGCTGGCCAGGGCCCGTTATCGGGTGGCCGCGGCGAGCAACCGGGTGGGTCTGCGGACCGAGGGGCCGCCGCTGGAGCGGCTGCGCACCGGTGAACTGCCCAGCGAGGGAATGGTGCTGGGCGCGGTGCAGGTGCCGCCGGACGGCCTCCCGGTGGTCTTTCTCGCGGACCACCCCACCACCGGCGGCTACCCGGTGGTGGGGGTGGTCCCGGAGGAGGACCTGTCCGCCGCGGCCCAGGCCCTGCCGGGCACCGGGCTGCGGTTCGTACCGCAGTCGGGCGTCGGCAGGCCGGCACGCCGGCGCTGACCGGCGCGGCACCCCCGACCGACCCGGCACCCCCGACCGACCCGGCACCCCCGACCGACGCAGCAGCACTGACCGGCGCGGCCGCGCCGGGTCACGCGCCGGTGGCGACCGGCCGGTGCGACGCACCGGGGCGCTGCCGGGGCGCGGCGCTGCCGCATTGTCAGACGCCGGATGCAGACTGCTGGCTGGGGCGACTGCGCGGGATCGGCCCGACCGCAGGCCCCTGACGACGGACGGGGTGCACACGCCATGGTCGACGTACTGCTTGCGATGGGCACGATGAAGGGCCTCTTCCTGGCCCGCAGCCGGGACCGGCGGCAGTGGGAGCTCTCAGGACCGCACTTCACCATGAACAGCATCTACTCGGTGGCGGTCGACCCGCGCGGGCCCCGGCCGAGACTGCTGGTGGGCGCCGACAGCCCGCACTGGGGGCCGTCGGTGTGGTGGTCCGACGACCTGGGCGTCTCCTGGCAGCAGCCGGACCGCCCGGCGGTGCGCTTCCCCGAGCACACGGGGGCGTCGCTGGAGCGGGTCTGGCAGCTGCATCCCGCCGGTGACGAGGCGCCGGGCGTGGTCTACGCGGGCACGGAGCCGGCCGCGCTCTTCCGCTCGGAGGACGGCGGGGAGACCTTCTCGCTGGTCGAGTCGCTCTGGGCGCATCCGCAGCGCGCGGAGTGGGGGCCGGGTACGGCGGGCAGGGCATGCACACGGTGATCACCGACCCGCGCGACCGGGACCGGGTGACGGTCGCGGTCTCCACCGGCGGTGTCTACCGGACGTTCGACGGCGGCGCCTGCTGGACGGCGTCCAACGACGGCGTACGGGCGCCCTTCCTGCCCGAGGGCTCGCAGTTCCCCGAGTTCGGCCAGTGCGTCCACAAGATCGCGCAGGATGCGCGCAACCCCGATCTGCTGTACCTGCAGAACCACGGCGGCGTCTACCGCAGCGACGACGGGGGCGGCCACTGGGAGCCCATCGGCGGCGGGCTGCCGGCCGACTTCGGCTTCGCGGTGGCGACCCATCCCCGGCACGGGTCCACCGCATATGTCTTCCCGCTGACCGCCGACTACCAGCGCACCCCGCCGGACCTGCGCTGCCGGGTCTTCCGCACCGAGGACGCCGGCCGCAGCTGGCAGGCGCTCTCCGCGGGCCTGCCCGGCGAGGACCACTACGGGGTGGTGCTGCGCGACGCCCTGTGCACCGATGACGCCGACCCCGCGGGCATCTACTTCGGCAACCGCAACGGCGAGGTGTACGGCAGCCCGGACGACGGCGACACCTGGTCCCTGATCGCCGCTCACCTGCCGGATGTGCTCTGCGTCCGGGCCGGGGTGGTCGGTTGAGGAGCCGAACCGCCGCCCGCCCCGTGGACGGCGAGGAAGGCGGCCACCGCCGCCGGCCAGCCGAAGCCCTCCGCACGGGCGCGGGCCGCCGCCCGGCGCTCCGCCTCCGGACGGCCGAGCAGGTGCTCCACGGCTTCGGCGAAGCCGGCCCCGCTGTCGTCGGCCGCAGCCCCCGCGCAGCCGACGATCTGCGGCAGCGCGGAGGAACGGCTGACCGCGACCGGGGTGCCGCAGGCCAGCGCCTCCAGCGCGGCCAGCCCGAAGGTCTCCACCGGTCCCGGCGCGACGACCACATCGGCGGTCGCCTGCAGCGCCGCCAGCGCGCCGCGGTCGGCGACATGACCCAGCAGGTGCACCGGCAGCCCCTGGGCTGCGGCGCGGCCGGCGAGACGGCGGCGCAACGGCCCGTCCCCGGCGACGGCGAGCGTGGCCGGCACACCACGCCGGCGCAGTTCCGCGAGGCAGTCCAGCGCACGGTCGGGGCGCTTCTCGGGCGAGAGCCGGGAGCAGAGCACCAGCAGCACCTGGCCCGGTTCGGCATACCGGGCCCGCAGTCCGGGGTCGTGCAGCGCGGGGTGGTGGTGCTCCAGATCGACGCCCAGGGGCGCGCGCACCACATTGCGCGCACCGATCCGCTGGAACTCCGCGGCCGCCCAGCCGGTGGTGCACACCACCGTGTCATAGGAGATCGCGGTCCCCGCGTTGAGGCGGTCGGCGAGGCGCCGGGCAGCCCCGTCGGGCAGCCCCCAGGTGTGCAGCAGACCCGCCGCGCTCTCGTGGGAGACCATCGCCGCCGGGATGCGGTGCCGCCTGGCCCACTCGCCGGTCCAGCGCAGCGTGGTGCGGTCGGACACCTCCAGCCGGTCCGGCCGCAGCCGCTCCAGCAGTGCCTTCAGCCTGTCGCGGCCGCCCAGCACGCGATATCCGCCGGTGCCGGGGAGCTGCGGCCCGGGCAGGGTGATCACCCGTCCCTGGGCGGTCTGCCGGTCGCCGGCGGACGGGCCGGGGATCACCAGTACGGGTTCATGGCCGGCCGCGAGATAGCCGGCGCCGAGGTGGTGGAGCGCGGTGCGCAGCCCCCCGGAGACCGGCGTCACAAAGTTGGCGAGCCGGACGATGCGCAGCGACGGACCGGTACCGGTCATCGTGCCCCTCCCTCGGTGAAGCCGGCGGCGGCCGTGGCCCGTGCGCTCCGCCGCGGCCGGCGGACGCCGGGCTCCCCGGCGGGGGAGGGGACGAGGACCTCGGGCACGGCATCGGACCGGGGCCGGCCGGCCCGCTCGGCGAGGACGTCCCCGTAGTGGCGCAGCAGCAGGTCCCCGACCGCCTCCCAGGTGCGGGCGGTGACCTCGGCCCGTCCCGCCTGTCCGTAGGCCGCCCTGGTCTCCGGCTCCGCGGCCAGCCGGGCCACGGCCGCGGTGACGGCCTGCGGGTCGCGCGGTGGCACCAGCAGTCCGGTACGGCGGTGCGCGACCAGATCGAGCGGGCCCCCCGCGGCGGGTGCCACCACGGGGACACCGCTGGCCATGGCCTCCTGCACGGTCTGGCAGAAGGTCTCCAGCGGGCCGGTGTGCACAAAGAGATCCAGGCTGGCGAAGCAGCGGGCCAGGTCGCTGCCGGTCCGACGGCCGAGGAAGGCCGCACCGGGCAGGGCCCTGCGCAGCGCAGGCTCGCTGGGTCCGTCGCCGATGACGACCACCCGCACCCCCGGCAGCCCGCAGACCCCCGCGAGCAGGTCGACACGCTTCTCCGGGGCGAGCCGGCCGACATAGCCGACCAGGACCTCGCCGCCCGGGGCGAGCGAGCGGTGCAGTGCGGCGTCGCGGTGGCGGGGGTGGAAGCGGACCGAGTCCACTCCACGCGGCCACAGATGGACCCGCGGTATGCCGTGCGCGGTGAGGTCCTGCGCGGCTGGCGTGGACGGGGCCAGGGTGCGGTCGGCGGCCTGGTGCACCGTGCGGATGCGGTGCCACGCCACGGCCTCGCCCAGACCCTGGCCCGCCCGGTAGGCGCGGGCGTAGCCGCCCAGGTCGGTCTGGTAGACCGCGAGGGTCGGCAGACCGAGGCGCCGGGCGGCGGTCATGGCCCGTGCACCCAGGACGAAGGGCCCGGCCAGGTGCACCAGATCGGGCCGGTGCGCCGCCAGGGAGCTCTCCAGACGGGCGCTCGGCAGCGCGATCCGCACCTGGGGATAGCCCGGCAGCGGCAGGGAGGGGATGCGGACGACGGCGCAGGGGTCGTCCGCGGTGACGGCTTCCGGGTTGCCGCCCCGCGCCGGGGCGGGGGTGATCACCAGCGGCTGGTGGCCGCGGCGCACCAGGTGCTCGGCGGTCCGCAGCACCGTGTGGGAGACGCCGTTGACCTCGGGTGGGAAGGACTCGGTGACGATGGCGACGCGCATGCCTCGGTTCTTTCCATGCGGAGCGTGCGTGGGGCCAAAGGGATCTTTCGCCGGGACGAACGTCGTATGAGCGTTCACTTCACGTGGGGCGGCACGGGGAGGGGAATAGGGTGGAAGCCGGTGGTTATCACCATGTACGGCGGAGGGACGGGGAATGCTGATCGGCAAAGGCGCGAACGTACCGGTGGCCGCGTCCGCGGTACGTGTGGTGCTCGGCTGGCGCACCGGTGCCGGGGTGCCCGACGCGGATGCGTCGGCGCTGCTGTTGAGCGGCGGCCGGGTGCGCTCGGACGCCGACTTCGTCTTCTACAACCAGCCGCGGGACGCGTCCGGCGCGGTACGCCACGAGGGCAAGCAGCGCAGCGCGGACGGGGTGGCCGACACCCTCGCGGTGGACCTGGGGGCGCTGGAGCCCGCCGTCGAGACGGTGGTGCTCGCGGCCTCGAGCGACGGCGGTGTGTTCGGCGCCCTGCCGGGGCTGTATCTGTCGGTGCTGGATGCGGGGAGCGGAGCGGAGGTGGCCCGCTTCGAGGATCCGGGGGCCACCTCGGAGACCGCGTTCGTGCTGGGCGAGCTCTACCGGCGCGGCGGCGGGTGGAAGTTCCGCGCGGTGGGCCAGGGCTATGACTCCGGCCTGGCCGGGCTCGCCACCGAGTACGGCATCCAGGTCGACGCCGAGCCCCCGGCCGGTCCGCCGCAGCCGCAGCCCTACGCTCCGGCGGCCCCTGCCGAGGCAGCGGTGCCGCCGCCTCCGTACGGTGCGCCCCAGCAGCCCCAGCAGCCGGCCCCTCCGGCGCAGCCCTACCCGGCCGCGCCCCCGCCGTACGGCGCACCCCAGCCCTACCCCGCCGCGCCCCCGCCCTATGGCGCGCCGCAGCCCTACCCGCCGGCCCCGCCGGCGCAGCCCTACCCGGCCGCCCCGCCACCGTACGGCGCACCCCCGCCGTACGGCGCGCCGCAGCCCTACCCGCCGGCCCCACCGGCGCAGCCCTACCCCGCCGCACCCCCGCCGTACAGCGCACCCCAGCCCCAGCCGACGGCCGGGGCCCCCTCGGCGCCGGGCGGCCCCTCGCTCACCAAGCTGTCGCTCACCAAGGAAGCCCCCTCGGTATCGCTCACCAAGCACGGTGCCGGCGGGGGCGCCATGCGCGTCAACCTCAACTGGCGCCCCCGCGATCCCGCCCAGTCCGCGGCCCCCGCCGGCCGGGGAGGCTGGCTGCGCAAGCTGTCCGGCGCGGGCATCCAGAGCGGCGGCCCCGATCTGGACCTGGCCTGCCTCTATGAGCTCCAGGACGGCGGCAAGGGCATCGTCCAGGCCATCAACCAGAAGTTCGGCACCCTCTACGGCCCGCCCTATGTGCAGCTGGAGAACGACGACCGTACGGGCGCGGTGGCCACCGGTGAGAACCTGTGGGTCAACCTCGACTTCGCCCAGCACATCCGCCGGCTGCTGGTGTTCGCCTTTGTGTTCAGCGGGGCGGGCAGCCTGCAGGGGCTGGACGCCGTCGCCACCCTCCACCCCGCGTCCGGCGTGCCGATCGAGCTCTATCTGGAGGAGTGCGGCTTCCCCGCCACCGCCTGTGTGATCGCCGTGATCGAGAACATCGGCGGGGAGCTCGTGGTCAAGCGGGAGGCCCGCTACTTCCAACGGACCCCGCAGGTCTCCAACCACATGCTGATCGACCAGGCGTACGGCTGGGGACTCACCTGGACCCGCGGCTCCAAGTGACGCCCTGAGCACGCGGGTTGGGGCCACCCTCGGGCCATAGCCGCCGCCGCTGCGCACCACCGCCGAGGCGGTGGGGGTGCTCGCCATGGGCCTGGTGGTGCAGTCCGTGCCCTGCCGTGTCCACAGGCGTCCCGCAGCCTGCGGCAGCGGCGACGGTGCCCCGAGCGGCCCTGCCGGACGGCTGACGATTCGGCGGGGGCGCGGGATCCGGCCTGTGCGGAGTCCCCAGCGGGTGCGGCTGGTGGACCGCCTTGCGCGGGGCGCTGCCGTTGAACCGTTCCGGCCAGGGCTGCCGGCGGACGGTCTGCTGCGGGGATCGCGGACCCGGCCCGGTTCAGCGCCTCGGGGCCTCAGCGCCTCAGGGCCTCGAGGTCAGCCGGCCGCGGACGGCAGCATGGACCTCGGCTTCCTCGGCCGGATCGGCGGCGAGTCTGCGCAGCCGCTCCAGCACCCGTGCGTCGCCGGTGGTGGCGACATGGCGGGCGGCGAGTTCCCGGGTGGACTCCTCGCAGTCCCACAGGCACTCCACCGCCGGGCCCGCCGCGAAGTGGGCGTCGGTGTCGGCGAGCGCCCGGGCGGCGCGGCCGCGCAGCTGTGAGGAGGCGGTCTCCGCATAGATGTAGCGCAGCGCCGGTACGGCGGCGGTGGCTCCCAGTCGGCCGGCTCCGTCGACCAGGCAGCCCAGGCCGTCGCCGTCGGCGCCCCGGGCGGCGATCCAGTGCCGGAGGGCGTCGGCGACCAGTGGGGCGTCGCATTCGTCTCCGGCGCAGGCGAGCAGCCTGGCGGCGGCCTCGCCCAGGGCGCTGTCGGCGCCGCCGGTGGCCGGGTCGGCCCAGCGGCGGGCGTGGGCCATGGCGGCGGGCCCCCGCATCCGGCCGAGGACGTCCAGGGCGGCCTGCACCATGCGCTCGTCGGGGTCTGCGGCCGCGAGTTCGATCAGTCCGGGGGCCGCCGGGTCGTCGCAGTCGACGAGGTGGCGCAGGGCCGCGCGGCGGGCGCCCTCGGCGCCGCAGCGGGCGGCTTCCAGCAGCAGCGGGCGGTCGTCCGGTCCGGCCGCGGCGGCCAGGCAGCGGGCGGCGGCAGCCGCGCGGCGCACCGTGGCGTCGTGCGGCGAGCCGGAGGTGTCCTCCTCGGCGGCCCGGTCGGCCCACGCGAGGACCTCGGCAGCGCCCCAGCCGGGGACGGCGGTGGTGCGGTTGAGCTGCCGTTGCCACAGATCGAAGGGGGCCTGTTCGCCGGCGGCCGCGATCCTGGGGTGGACGGCGGCCCACAGCCGCCAGGGGCGGGGTTCATAGGCGTTGCGGACGGCCGCCCGCAGTGCCGCGTCACCCTCGGGGCCCGCCGGGAAGCGGTCGAGGACGACCGGGGCCAGCCCCAACAGTGCGGCCTCGTCGTCGCGCAGGGCGAGTTCGTCCAGTGCCCAGGCCCAGTTGCTGCCGCAGGCGGTGTAGCGGCGGAGCAGGTCCAGGGCGTCGCGCCGGCCGTAGGCGGCGAGGTGGCCGAGGACGGAGAGGGCGAGGCCGGTGCGGCTCTCGTCGCTGTCGATGGCGTCGTCGACGTGGAAGAGGTGCGCCTCGAGCCCGTCCAAGGGGCCTTCCAGCTCCGAGTAGAGGCGCGCGTAGTACAGCGACCGGTTCTCCAGCTGCCAGTCCTGGCGGGGGTCGCTGGTGGCGCACGCGTCCAGGGCGGCGAGGGCGTCCGGCCGCTCGGCCGCCAGCGCGTGCAGGGTGCCGTCCCCACGGCCCCGCTGGAGCAGGCCGAGAAGGGTCGCACTGGGCGCTATGTCGGGCTCGAACATGAGGTCAGCATCCGTTGCGGCGGTCCTGGTGGCAACGGGATTTCCGTCGCCGGGGGCCCCGGCGCCCCGATTCCGGGCCGGCGGACGGGGCCGGACCGGGCCAGGAGGCCGGAAGCACCGAAGGTTACCGTTCGAGCGGCTTGTCCGCACATGGCGCGGGTGGCGCCCACTGCTGCCCCGCGGTGCTTCTGGCATATGCCCCAGGAACATGGGGCATCGGAATCCCCAAAGCCCTTACCTGCGGTGGCTCTCTGTGCAACAGTCGTGACAGCCCCATATGTCCCCTCGACCCGTGGGAACCGCCATGCACCCCGCAGCGCACCAGGACCGGCAGACCGTCCCCCGGGACACGCCGGGTTCCCTGGCGCCGCCGGGCGGGTCACCCGGGTCGGGCGTCGCCGAGTGGAACCTCACCACCGACGAGGTGTACTGGTCCCCGGAGGTCTTCGAGATCTTCGGCCGCGACCGCTCCTCCGGCGCCCTCACCCTGGACCAGCTCCCGGCCCATCTGCTGCCCGACGACCAGCTGCCGCTGCAGGGCATGGTCACCGCGGCCCTGGTCGACGGGCGCCCGCTGGCCGGCGAGTTCCGCCTGGTGCGCCCGGACGGCGCCGTACGGACGGTGCACTGCACCGGCGAGCCGGTGATCGGCGCGGACGGCCACGCCGAGTCGCTGTGGCTGTCGCTGCGGGACGTCAGTGAGCGCCGCGGCCCGTCACCGGCCGGCCCGGCACCCTCCCGTACGTCACCCTCCCGTACGTCACCCTCCGGTACGTCGCCGGCCGACGCCGCGCCGGCTTCCCCGTCGGCCGCGGAGCCCACGGCCGAGGTCGCCCTGGAGGCGGCGGCGCGCGGACCGGCGAACGCCTCGGCGGGCTGGTGCGACACCCTGCGGCTGCCCGACGGCGGACTGCTGCTGACGCTCGGCTCGGTCGCATCCGGCGGTCCGGCCGGCGCAGCCGAGCCCGCGATGCTGCGCGACGCGCTGCGCGGGATGGCACTGGCCGAAGCCGGTCCTGCCCGGATGCTGCGGCTGCTGGACGGGCTGCTGCGGCAGTGCGGAACCGCCTCACCCGCCTCGGTGCTCTGCTGCCGCTGCGAGCCGGGGACACGGCCGGAGCTGGTCTGGGCGCAGACGGGCGGACCGGGCCCGCTGCTGGTCCGCGACGGGGATGTCCGCCGGGCCGGATCGACCGGCGGACCCGGCGATGCGCCGGGTACCGTGCCGGAACCGTACATCGCCCAGCAGCGCATGGCGCTGCGGCCCGGCGATGTGGTGCTCTGCCTGACCGGCGCGGACCTTTCCGCGGAGGCCGGACCTGCCCTGGACCGCGCCGCCGGGCGGATCGCCTCGGCTGCCGGCGCGGCCGACTGCGCCGACCTGGCGTTCGACCTGCTGACCGGGGCGGACTCCGGGCCGGTGGCGCCCTCGGCGTCCGGCGCCGGACTGCTGGCACTGCGGGTCCACTGAGACGGCCGCCGGTGTCCGGCGGGCCGTGCCGGGCCCTCGGGCCGGCGTCTCACACGATCTGCCGCCGCTGCTGCGGTACCGCCAACCGGATCTGCTCCCGCAGGTCGGCAACCTCCGGCAGGCCCTTGTAGCGCTGGGTCAGCCGGTACATCTCGCGCAACCGGTCCCAGGTGCGGTGCGAGGAGGTGTCGCGGATCAGCGCCAGCGCCAGCTTGGCCTGCACCTGGGCCTCGTCCGGCTGCCCGGCGATCCAGCACGCCGAAGCCAGCGAGAGGTGGTCGAAGACATTGGAGCGCTCGAAACCCTGCTCCGCACGGAGGTCGAGGGCCAGCCGGGCGTGCCGCTGGGCGAGCGCGGCCGCCTTGGGGTCGTGGTCCGCCAGGGTGCGGTAGACCAGGGCCTCCATCCCGTGCAGTTCGGCCTCGGTGAACAGTTGCATCCAGCTGGGCCCGGCCTCGCCGGTGTCGGCGACAAAGAGCTCCTCGGCCTCACCGAGCACCCTGCGGGTCGCCTGGGAGCGGCCGAGCGAGGCCTGCGCCCAGGCCTCGATGGTCTGGAGCATCGCCCGGGTGCGGGGCAGCGTCTCCTCCCCGGTGCCCGCCTTGGCCAGCCGCATCAGGTCCAGTGCGTCGTCGGCCCGGCCGAGGTGCACCATCTGGCGCGCGGCGCGGGAGAGCGCCTCCCCCGCCCGGGGCCGGTCACCGGCCTCCCGCGCGGCATGCACGGCGATGACGAAGTACTTCTGGGCGGTCGGCTCCAGGCCCACGTCGTGCGACATCCAGCCGGCCAGCACCGCGAGATTGGCGGCGACGATCCACAGTCTCCGCTCCAGGTCGCGCGGGTGACCGTACGTCAGCATTCCGCCGACCTCGTTGAGCTGGCCGACCACGGCCTTGCGCTGGAGGCCCCCGCCGCGGGAGGCGTCCCAGGCGCGGAACACCTCCACCGAGCGTTCCAGCGCCACCACCTCGTCGGTGCCGACGGGGCCTGCTTCATAGAGGTCCAGTGAGGACTCGGCGACCGGGATGACGGTTCTGGGGGTGCCGGCGGATCCGGGGGCGGTGGGGGCACTGAGCCAGTCGTGGAGTGAGTCGGCGATGACGGAGCCTGCCGCGAGTGCCGCGCCAGCTCCCATCAGACCGCGTCGGTTGAGCATGAGGTCCATTCCCGTGAACTCGGTGAGGACCGCGGCCGTCTGCTCCGGCTTCCAGGGCATTCCAGTGTCCGATGTGCCTGCTCTGCTGCGCCGGTGCCGTTCCAGACCGAGGTCCTCTGTGGTGACGACACGGCCGAGCCGCTCGGTGAACAGTGCGGCCAGCACCCTGGGCACCGGATCACGGGGGATCTCTCCCTGCTCGATCCAGCGCCGCACCCGCGAGGTGTCGGTGGACAGCTGCTGCTGGCCCAGTGCGGCACCACGCCGGTTGACCATCCGCGCCAGCTCGCCCTTGGACCATCCGGTCAGGGCGAAGAGGTCGGCCAGTCGGGTGTTGGGTTCTCTGCTCACGTCAAGCCCCCAGGTTCCTCGGCACCTTCGACATTAACGGCCTGTCATGTGCCCCGCGACCATTCGCCAGGGTTCGCCAGGGTCCGCCAGATGGTGTGCCACCCGACACCCGGTGTGATGTAGACATGCGCCACCCGACCCCCCGTCGGGAACCGCCGCCACCAGGGCACTTCGCCACAGTGGCGGCGGGCTCCCGGTCCTCGCGGGAGGGAGTGGCGCAGAGGGTGGCGCGAGGGCGCCGCGCACGGCAGTTCCCCGGTGGACCGCCGCACTTCCCCAGGGGTGCGGAGGCACCGCCGGGCGGGGTCCGCCCCGTTCCGTGCACGGCGCCCGCCCGCCACCCCGTCCGCCACTCCCCGGGCCGCAACCCTCGGCCGGTACCCGCCGACCGGCGGTCAGCCGCCAGGCAGGACAGGAAGGGACCCACCCGCCCCCATGTATCCGTCAGCCACCGCCCCGTCCCTTGTCGCGCAGTCCCCCACCGCACTGCACGCCCCGGCCGCGCTGCGCCGCCGACCCGTGGGCGCGCCGTCCGCTCCGGTCCACACCGGACATTCCCTCGACACCCGCTCCCCCATGGTCCCCCGGCGTTCCGTCGCACCGGCGGGCACCGCCCTGCTGCCCCGCCCGGCCGGCGATCCGGCGCTGCGCGGCCGGCTTCCGCAGCCGGGCCCCGGGCGACCGGACACCGCCGCACTGCAGACCCCGCTGGTGCGGGCGGCGATGGCCCATGTGACGCGGATATGTCCCTCGTTCACCCCGCGTCAGCTGATCCGCGAGGACAGCCGTCATGTCCTGGTGGCGGGCACCGTCGGGCGTACCCCGGTGGTGGCCAAGTGCCTGACGCCGACCGTCCGGCGCGGCCCGGAGGAGCTGCGCTGGGTGGAGAGCTTCCGCCATGAGGTGGCCTGCTACCGGGCCTTTGTGCGGCTGCGGCCCCCGGTACGGCTGCCCAAGCTGGTGGCGGCCGATCCGGACCGCTGTGTGCTGCTGCTGGAGCGGGTGCCGGGCCGCCCGGCCGCCCGGGAGCGGCACCCGGGCGACGCGCCCACCCCGGGCGAGGTGCGCGCGGTGCTGGGGTCGATCCGGGCGCTCAACCTGTGGCGGCCGCCGTCCGGCTTCCACGCCCCGCTGGACTACCCCACGGAGATCGCCCGCTACCACGCCCTGGGCCTGCTGACCGACCGGGACACCGGTGATCTGCAGCAGCTGCTGCACGGCCTGGCGCACACCCCGGCGCAGTTCTGCCACGGCGACGCGCTGCTGTCCAATGTGCTGCTGGCGCCCTCGGGGCCGGTACTGGTCGACTGGGAGCGCGCCGGCTGGTACCTGCCCGGCTACGACCTCGCGGTGCTCTGGAGCGTCCTCTCCGGCGACACCGCGGCACGCCGGCAGATCAGCCAGCTGGCGCAGGCGTCCGGCACGGTGCTGCGCGACGCCTTCCTGGTCAACCTGATCCTGGTGCTGATGCGGGAGCTGCGCAGGTACGACGTGCCCGGCGCCGGCGAGGAGCAGCGCATCCTGATCCGGCGGCTGCACGACGACGCCTCGCTGGCCCGCCGTGCGGTGCGGGCCGCGGTGGGGACCCGCTGAGCCCCGGCTCGACGCCGGGTCAGCGGGGTGCCGCCCCGGCCAGGGCGGCGCGTCCTGCCTCGGTGAGCACGGCGTCCTCCTGCGGGCAGTGGGTCCGTCCGCACAGGATGTCGCGGTGGTGCCGCTCCAGCGGATTGGCGCGGCTCAGACCGTGGTCGCCGGCCAGTGCGACGGCCTGCTCCACGGTGGAGACCGCGGCGCGTACGGCGAGCAGTCCGGCCGGGCCGGTGCGGGGGACGGCGGCCGGATCGCCCTGGTCGATCCGGTGGGCGAGCGCGGCGAGCAGCTCCTCGGCGCAGGTCAGCCGGGTCTCGATCTCGCCGAGGGCCGTGTGGCGGCCGGGCGTGGCGGGCACGGCCCGGCGGTGCACAGCGGCCACCAGCCAGTCGCGGGCGGCTCGGGCGACGCCCAGCTGTACGGCGGGCAGGGCCAGATTCCTCCAGGCCATGGCGACCGCCTCGGGCCCTTCCGGCCCAGTTGCTGCCGGCCCAGTTGGTGCCGGCCCAGTTGCTGCCGGCCCAGTTGGTGCCGGCCCAGTTGCTGCCGGCCCGGGGGCCGGCCGGCGAGCGGGGTCGTGCAGGCCTACGACGGCCCGCTCGGGCACCAGCACGTCGTTCAGCAGTACATCGTGGCCGACGCTGGCCCGCAGTCCCAGATGGTCCCAGGTGGGGTCGATCTCGATACCGGGGGCGTCACCGCGGACCAGAAAGGTGCCGACCTGGGGTTCGACCTCGTCGGTACGGGCCGGGACCGCCATCCAGGAGAGCGCCTCGGCGCCGGTGCAGCGGGTCTTGCGACCGCGCAGCAGCCAGCCGCCCTCAGTACGCCGGGCGACGGTCGCGGGCGTTCCGGCCGGGCCCGAGGGGTCGCCCGCAGGCTCCGCCCGCAGGGTCGCGGCCAGTGCCGGCCCGCGGCGGGACTCCTCCAGCAGCGCCCGGTAGAGGCGCTCCGGCCAGACGCCGTGGTGGGCCTGGGCCGCGTGGTGGAGCAGCGTACCGGCGGCGACCAGCGCCACCGAGGCGTCACCCCGGCCGAGTTCGCCGAGCACCCTGACGGTGTCGGCGAGGCCGGCCGCCGTCCCGCCGTAGCGGGCGCCGACGGTGAGGGTGAGCAGCCCGGCCTCGTGCACGGCCTCGATGCCCTGGTAGGGGAAGGTGCCCTCGCGGTCCAGCTCGTCCGCGCGGGCGGCCAGCAGGTCGACCACGCGCGGCAGCGCGGCCATGGCGGCGGCGACGGTGGCGGGGCCGCGGTGCTGAAGGGTCGTCATGAGCGGTTCTCCGGAACGGTGGCGGCGGCGCTGCGCGCGGCGGGCGGACCTGCGGTGCACGGCTACCCGGGACAGCGGAAGCGGGACGGGCACGCGGAGGCGCGGAAGGTTCGGCGGAGGTGTCAGGCCGTGCGGCGCGCGGCGGCGCGGATCGCCGCCGCCGGCATGCGCACGGCGCCGCTACAGACAGCGCTGGCGGTCCGCCGGAGGTCGACATGGCTGCGACGGGTCAGCAGCGGACGGCAAGGCATGGGGCGAATCTACGAACGGGGCTTCGGCGGCGTCAACCGCGCCCCGGGGGGCGGCGGGCCGGACACGGCCGCGGCCCGCCACAGGGCGGGCCGCGCGGCGGGGCGTACGGGCGCTCAGCCCTGCTGGAACATATCGGCCGGCAGCGGCTTGAGCAGCTGGTAGAGGTCGTCGGAGATCGGGCGGTCCCAGGAGGCGATGGTCACCTGGACGCCGTCGCTGCGGCCGAACTGGGCGCAGGTCACCCGCTCCTCGCTGACCTTGACCTTCTTCACGATCAGCAGGTCGTCGCCGAGCAGCACCGGGAAGTCCTCGCTGGAGACGACGGTCACCGGCTCGTCGTTCTCCAGGGCGGCGAGCAACTGCCGTACCTCGAAGGGCACGCCGTCCTCCGGCTCCCGGGCCGGGGAGCCCTCCGGCAGATTGCCGATCAGCATCGCGGGGCCGCGGCCGCCGAAGAGGTCGTAGCGCAGGAAGATCCCCTGGCAGGACCCGTCGGCGCCGGCCAGGATGGCGGCGCCGAAGTGGCCGGGCCAGTCACCGGGGTCCATCGCGAGCACATCGAAGTCAGGGCCCGCGGGGGTGCCGGAGCGGCGGCGGAGAAACGGCATGGGGACATCGTACGGGGCGGCCGGCGCGGGCCGCGCAGCCGTCCTCACGTGGTCGTCCGCCGTCGGGAGCCGGCCCGGGGCCCGGGCGGCGGCGCCGGAGATCCGCCGGGGACGTGCACGGTCGGCCGTCCGCCGCGGCGGACGGCCGACCGTGCACGCTGCGCCGCGGTCAGGTGAGGTCGAACTCGCCGTCCCGCGCGCCGAGCACAAAGGCCCGCCACTCGCCCGGGGTGAAGATCAGCGACGGACCGTCCGGCTGCGTGCCGTCGCGCATCGCGATATAGCCCTCCACAAAGGCGATCTGCACATCCCCGATCCCCTGGCTGCTGGAGAGCCACTCCGCTCCGCTGAGGTCGATCTGCGGCTTTCGTCCATCCGCGAGGACCTCGGGTCCACCGATGTCCACGCTGGTGCTTTCGCCTGACACGCCTGCGCTCCTCCCGCCGTCGTCCGTGAGCCAGCGTAGCCAGCGGGGCAGGCCGCCAGCAGGCGTTTGCCCCGGTTGCACACCCGGTACGGCGCGGACACGCCGGGAGCCGGGCCCGTCGGGGTCGTTCCGCAGCGGGCTCCGGTTTGCGACAGTGGCAGCAGCGGTCGCCGTGGTCCCGCCGGCCGGTGGGCTGCGCTCGGTGGAACGGGAGGAAGCGGCGATGAAGAAGCTGATCAACGCCCCCGATCAGGTGGTCCCCGATGCGCTGCGCGGTCTGGCGGCCGCCCATCCGGAGCTGGCGGTGGATGTCGAGGCCAGGACCGTGGTGCGCCGGGACGCCCCGCGGATCGGCAAGGTCGGCCTGGTCTCGGGCGGCGGCACCGGACATGAGCCGCTGCACGCGGGCTTCGTCGGCTTCGGCATGCTGGACGCGGCCTGCCCCGGCGAGATCTTCACCTCCCCGGTGCCCGACCAGATGGCGTCCGCCTCCCAGGCGGTGGACGGCGGTGCGGGTGTGCTCCATATCGTGAAGAACTACACCGGCGATGTGCTCAACTTCCGGCTGGCCGCGGAGCTCTGCGAGGACGCCGGCGTGGAGGTGCGGCAGGTGGTGGTGGACGACGACGTGGCCGTCACCGACAGCCTGTACACCGCGGGGCGGCGGGGCACCGGTGCCACGCTCTTCGTGGAGAAGCTCGCGGGGGCGCTCGCCGAGTCCGGGGCGCCGCTGGACCAGGTCGCCGCGACGGCGCGCCGGGTCAATGAGTCGTCCCGCAGCTTCGGGGTGGCCCTCACCGCCTGCACCACCCCCGCCAAGGGCTCGCCCACCTTCGACCTGCCGGCCGACCAGCTGGAGCTGGGCATCGGCATCCACGGCGAACCGGGCCGGGAGCGGCGGACGATGATGACGGCCGCGGAGATCGCGGAGGTCTCCCTGGACGCCGTACTGGCCGACCTGCCACCCGGCGGCCCGGTGCTGGTCCTGGTCAACGGCATGGGCGGCACCCCGCTGCAGGAGCTGTACATCCTCTGCGCCGAGGTGGACCGGATCCTGCGGGCGCGCGGGGTGCCGATCGCCCGCTACCTGGTGGGCGACTATGTCACCAGCCTGGACATGGCGGGCTGCTCCCTCACCCTGTGCCGCGCCGACGACGCCCTGCTGCGGCTGTGGGACGCCCCGGTGCAGACCCCCGCACTGCGCTGGGGCCGCTGACCCTCCCGTCCCCACAACCGCAGGAGCGACAACCCGGATGCCGACCGTGCCCATCCTCGACACCGCCTTCTTCCGCCGCTGGCTGGAGCTGGCCGCCGACGCCGTACACCGGGAGAGCCCCCGGCTGACCGAGCTGGACTCCCCCATCGGCGACGCCGACCACGGCTCCAACATGGACCGCGGCTTCACCGCCGCCGCCCTCGCGGTGCGCACCGATCCTCCCGGGACCCCCGGGGAGCTGCTGGTCTCGGTGGGCCGCACGCTGGTCTCCAGCGTCGGCGGGGCCTCCGGCCCGCTGTACGGCACGGCGCTGCGCAGGGCCGGGAAGGCACTCGGCGACACGCACGAGGTGACACCGCCCGAGCTGGGCGAGGCACTGGCGGCGGCCGTCAATGCGGTACGGGAGCTGGGCGGGGCCGAACCGGGCGACAAGACCATGGTCGACGCCCTGCTGCCCGCCTCGCACGCCTACACCGGGGTGCTGACCGAGGGCGGCAGCGCACAGCAGGCACTGGCCGCGGCGGCGGACGCGGCGCTGGCGGGTGCGGAGGCCACCGTCCCGCTGCTGGCCCGCAAGGGCCGCGCCAGCTATCTGGGCGAGCGCAGCATCGGCCACCAGGACCCCGGCGCGACCTCCTCGGCACTGCTGCTGGCGTGTCTGCGCGATGCGTCGGCGCGGGGGGCGTCCGGGACGGAGGGGGTGTCGCGATGAGCGCATCCGAGGACGGGGGCGCCGAGGTGATCCCGATCAGTGAGGCACCGTCCGCGCAGTCGGGCGCCGCCCGCCGGCCGGGCCCGCGTCCGGCCGCCGGCACCGCGCAGCCTCCGGTCACCGCGCACCCCGCGGAGCTGGACCGGGTGGGCGTGGTGCTGGTGTCGCACAGCCGGGAGGTCGCCTCGGCCACCGCGGCGCTGGCGATCGCCCTGCTGGGTTCGGGGGATCCGGCGCCGGTGGGGACCGCAGGCGGCACCGCGGACGGCCGGCTGGGCACCAGTGCCGAACTGGTGCTGGCCGCTGCCAAGCGGGTGGACCAGGGCATGGGCGTGGTGGTGCTGTCGGATCTGGGCAGCGCGGTGCTGACGGTGAAGTCGCTGCTGGCGGACGCCGACGAGATCGGGCTGCCGTTCCCGACCCGGTTCGCCGACGCGCCGTTCGTCGAGGGGGCGATCGCCGCGGTGGTCACGGCCTCTGCAGGCGGGGATCTGGCGGCCGTCATCGACGCCGCGGAGGACGCCTACCGGTTCCGCAAGGGCTGAGACCCGCTTCCTGTGCTTTCCGGCCCGTCGGCGGCCGGCCCGGGGCTACCATCGCCGACGGGGTGAGCCGGCCGCCCCGGGGGACGAACCGGGCCGGCCGCAGAGGGGGGTACACCATGCGCGTGGTCATCACCGGCGGGGCCGGGTTCATCGGGGCCAACCTGGCCGGAACCCTGCTGGAGCGGCCGGAGGTGGAACAGGTCAGGGTGGTCGACGACCTGTCCACCGGCCGCAAGGCCAATCTGACGGGTCTGGACGTCGCCTTCCACGAGGGCACCGTCCTCGACCCGGCTCTGCTGGACGAGGCGTTCGCCGGTGCCGACGCCGTGGTGCATCTGGCGGCCCTGCCGTCGGTGCCGCGCTCGGTGGCCGACCCCGTGGCCAGCCACCACGCCAACGCCACCGGCACCCTGGAGGTGCTCCAGGCCGCCCGCCGGGCCGGCGACCTCCATGTGGTGGCGGCGTCCTCGTCGTCGGTGTACGGCGCCAACCGGGAACTGCCCAAGCGGGAGACGATGCGCACGGCGCCGATGAGCCCGTACGCGGTGAGCAAGCTGGCCACCGAGGCCTACCTTGCGGCGTTCCACCACTGCTACGGGCTGGGGGTGCTGCCGTTCCGCTTCTTCAATGTCTTCGGGCCGCTGCAGCCCGCCGGGCACGCCTATGCCGCGGTGGTACCGGCGTTCGTGGACGCCGCGCTCGCCGGGCGCCCGCTGCGGGTGCACGGCGACGGCGGGCAGACCCGCGACTTCACCTATGTCGGCACCGTCACCCGGGTGCTGGCCGACGCGGTGCTGCGCCGGGTGGTCCACGCCGACCCGGTCAACCTCGCCTTCGGCAGCCGTACCTCGCTCACCGAGCTGGTCGCCGAGCTGGGGTCGGTGCTGGGCCGGCCGCTGGAGGTGGAGCACACCGAGCCGCGCCCCGGTGACGTACGCGACTCCCAGGCGGACAACTCCCGGCTGCGGTCGCTCTTCCCCGAGGTGCAGCCGGTGCTGCTGCGGGAGGGGCTGGAGCACACGGTGGAGTGGTTCCGCTCCTAGGCCCTCCGGGCGACCGGCACCGGCGCCCGCCGTCCGGGGACGGACGGCGCCGGGTGCGGGAACGCCCGCGGCGGGGAGCGGCTGACCGCTCCCCGCCGCGCGGCACTAGACGCCCCGGGCCGGGGCCAGGACCTCGTCCAGACCCGAGAAGGAGAAGTGCGCCTCCGGGTTGCCGCTCAGGGCATGGGTCAGGCGGCGGGTGGCGCTCTCCCCCAGCTCCGGCAGGGCGTCCGGGGCGAACCAGCCGACCTCGAGCGACTCGTCGTCGTTGACCCGGGCCTCGCCGCCCACGGCCCGGCAGAGGAAGGTGATCTCCACATACTGGCTGCGGTCCCCGTTGGGGTACTCCAGCATCCGGGAGACGGTCACACTGGTGATCCGCTCCGGCACGACCTCCACCCCGGTCTCCTCCCAGCACTCGCGGACGGCACCGTCCGCGGGCTCCTCACCCGGGTCGAGGATGCCGGTGATCACCGACCAGTCGCCGGTGTCGGCACGGCGGCCCAGCAGCACCCGGCCCTGGTCGTCGAGGACCACGGCGGTGACACCGGAGAGCCAGAGCGGACGGGTACCCACCACGGAGCGCAGATCGCGCAGGAATTCGGGAATCGCCATACCCGGAGCCTATGCGCTCCCCGGTCCGCGCAGCGGACGCGCCGGGGAGCCCACCACCGTCGTCCCCGCCGGCACATCCCGGGTGACCACGGCCGCCGCACCGACGAACGCCCCCGGGCCCACCGTGCGCCCCTGCAGCACCACCGCGTTGCTGCCCACGGTGGCACCGTCCTCCAGCCGCACCGAACCGGAGACATTGCCGCCCGGATAGACCGTCACCCGCTCCCCCAGCACCGCGTCATGGCCCACCGTGGCGTTGTAGTGGACCTGGGTGTGCGCGCCGAGACGCACACTGCTGGAGACATAGGCGCCGCCCAGCACCAGGCAGCCCTCGGCCAGTTCGGTCTCCGGTGCGATCAGCGCCCGGGGGTGGATGAGGGTGGCCGGCCGGGCACCGCGCTGCTCCAGCAGCGCCGCCAGCCGCAGCCGCACCCCGGGGTCGGCGATGCCCACCAGATAGCGGGCACCGGACGGGATCCTCGACGGCGCCAGCACCGGCAGCCCGCGCACCCTGCCCCCGGCCAGGTGGTCGTCGAGGAAACCCGCCACCCGGACGCCCGCGGCCAGCGCGGTGTCCAGGGCCTCCCGGCCCACTCCCCCGGCTCCCGCGATCCACAGCCCGGGGCCGCGTTCGGCCGCCGGGGCCGGGGCGGGGTGCGGGACGGTGTGTACATCCGGCGCGGAAATCCTTTGCGACATGGTCACATCCTGCCTGCTTCGGCACTACGGTGTGGGCAGGTCCGGGTGGCCGGCGAAGTACCGCACCACGCCGGGCCGGGTGCCCGGGGCGGGCGGCGCAACGGCGGTGTCCGTCCGCAGCGGGGGGATTCAAGGGGGGCGGGGATGCCGGGATCTGATGCTGTCTCCGGTGCCGCACTGCCGTCCCGGCCCCGTGCCTCGAGGCCGGACGTCCTGGGCCCGGTGGTCCTGACCAGCTGCGCCGGCTGGACGCTGGCCGCCGCGGTCGGCCATGAGGCCGCCCGGCCCGAGGGAGTACTGCTGGCGCTGCTGGCCGTCGCGGCCGGCTTCGCGGCCGGGCGGGTCGCGGGGGCGCTGCTGCCCACGGTGGCCCCGGCGGCGGCCGCCGCCGCGGTGGGGCTGGTGGTCGCGGCCGTACCCGGCGGGTTGTCCGGCGGGCCGCTCGCGCCCCCGCTGCACTACGGCAACGCCGACGGTGCGCTGCTCTCGCTGGGGGTCGGCGCGGCCTGCTGCGCCGCGTGGTCGGCACGGGACGCCAAGGTGCGCACGGTGCTGCTGGCGCTGGGCGCGGTCCTCGCCGGGCTGACCCTGCTGGTCGGTTCGGCCGCGGCGTTCGCCACCTCGGTCGGCACTCTGCTGGTCTCCTGTGCGGTCGCCCGGTCACGGCGCCGGGGGCCGCTCCTGGTGGTGCTGGCCCTCTGTGCGGTGCTGGCCGGCTGCGGCACGGTGGCGCTGGCGCGCGGCGATGTCCCGGCGGCGGTGCAGCGGCATGCGGCGGCCCAGCTGTCGGAGCGCCGGCTGGACCTGTGGGGGGATGCGCTGGAACAGGCGCGCCACCATCCGCTGCGCGGCGTGGGGCCGGACCGCTTCGCCGAGCAGAGTCCCATCGCCCAGGCCGACCAGGACACCACCAAGCCGCACTCGGCGGCACTTCAGCAGGCCGCCGAACAGGGCCTGCCCGGGCTGGCCCTGCTGGTCTGCGCCTTCCTGTGGGCCCTCTGGTCGCTGTCGCGCTCACCGCGTCCGACGGCGGTGGCTCTCTCGGCCGCGGCGGCGCTGACCGGTCTGGCGGTGCACGCCACCATCGACTATGTGCTGAGTTTCGCCGCGGTCACCGCGGGGGCCGGTCTGCTGCTGGGCATGGCCACGGCCCGTCCGCTGACGGAGGACGACTCCGGTCCCGGCCCCGGCGAGCCCCGTACTGCTCCTGCGTAGGTCCGGGCCGGCGGATCCGGCGGCCAGGCGATCAGGCGGCCAGGCGCCCAGGCGGCCAGGACGCCGGGCATGATGCGCCGATGGACCGCCGGGTGGAGTTCTTCATCGCTCCGGCTGACGCATCAGCCGCGCAGGTGAAGGCTCTGGGCACGTGCGGCGCCTTTGAAGCGCTGCCCGGCGGCGGCGGTGATCCGGCCGATGCCGTGGCCGAGTGGGAGAACCTGCTGGCGGGTGCGGGCCCACGCGGGCTCATGGCGGCCGGCGAGCCCCGGCTGCTGACGCGGATCACCAACGACGGCTGCTGTGTGTTCGCCCTCTCGGCGCGTCCGCAGCACCCGCTCGCAACCGTGGACCGCCGGCTGGACGACCCTGCGAGAGCGTGGTCCCGCCTGCGCCGTGCGGACTGCGAAGAGATCGCCGAGGACGAGGCGGTCGCTCACCTCAGCGGCCTTGCGGACCTGGCACGCAGGGCGGTGGAGATGCTGACCCGGATCCACTGTGCCGTGGCACGACTGTCACGACCGCCACCACAGGCCGATCGCTGTGACGGCGCGTGTGCCGTGGACGACGTGCATGCGTCCGGCGACCGCCTGCGCCGGGTCCGGGGACCCGGCGCAGGCGGTGCGGTCAGGACGCCTCCTCCGCCGCACCGGCCGGCTGCCGGAAGCGGGGGCGGGCCGCCAGCGGGGTGACCGGGCCGCTCTGGCGAGGCAGCGCCACCGGGCCGGGGTGGTGGGTGGTGGTGGTCACCGCGCGCAGCACGGTCGGCTCGGTGGGAGCGGGAAAGCCGGGGTTGACGCCGCCCGCACCGGTGATCCCGGTGGGCCGCAGCAGCACGCCGACCGTGCGGAGCACGATCCGCAGGTCCAGCCGGAGCGAGCGGTGCTCGATGTACCAGAGGTCCAGCTCGATCCGCTCGGGCCAGCTGATGGAGTTGCGCCCCTGGACCTGGGCCCAGCCGGTGAGCCCGGGGCGGACGGCCAGCCGGCCGCGCTGCCGGGGCGAGTAGTGGACGACCTGTTCGGGCAGGGTGGGCCGGGGGCCGATGACGCCCATGTCACCGCGGATGACGTTCCACAGTTGGGGCAGTTCGTCGAGGCTGGTGGCGCGGAGCAGCCGGCCGAGGCGGGTGATGCGGGGTGCGTCCTCCTCGTCCGGGAAGCGCCGGTCCCGCATGGTGCGGAACTTGAGGATCTCGAATTCGACACCGTCGCGTCCGGTGCGCATCTGACGGAACACCACCGGGCCGCCCATGGTGGCGCGGACCAGCAGGGCGATCAGCAGTACCAGCGGGATCGCGATGATCCCGGCCGGCACGGCGACCGCCAGGTCCCCCCCTCGCTTCATGCGTGCTTCCCCCCTGACGGCTCCGCGCTGTCGCGGAGCGGTGAGCCGTGCTGTCTGTGCGGTACGTCGGCCGACCAGTCCAGGCCGCGGGCCCGGGCGACGGCGGCATAGGTCTGCACGGAGACCCGGGCCACCGCTCGCTGGTCGAACTCCCGGTGCGCCCGGTCGCGGGCGGCTCCCCCGAGCCGCCCGCGGAGGTCGGGGTCGGTGAGCAGCCGGCCGACGGCTTGGTGAGTGCCGCGGGGTCGCCCGGCGGGGCGAGCAGCAGGTGTTCGCCGTGGGCGCCGATCTCCCGGCAGCCGCGGATGTCGCTCAGTACCATCGGCAGCCCGCAGGCCGCGGCCTCCATCGCGGATCGGGAGAACCCCTCGCGGTAGGAGGGGAGGACGAAGACGTCCAGTGCCGCGTAGACGTCGGGCATGTCGGTGCGCTCGCCGAGGAACTCCACCCCGTCGAGCGCCCCGGCCAGGGCGTCGGACTTGGCCGGGTCGGCGGGGCCGATCCAGGTGAAGCGTGCCTTTCCGGCCAGCGCGCGGGCGGCGGCTGCGTACTCCCGGATGCCCTTCTCGGCGACCCGGCGGCCGACCCCGGCGACCAGCAGCTCGCCGTCGGCGACCCCGAGTGCGGCGCGGATCCGGGCGCGGACGGCGGCCCGGTCCGCTCCGGTGGTGAAGCGCTCCAGGTCGACGCCGTTCCCGACGAGGCGGGAGCGGCGGGCGGGTACGGCTCGGGCGAGGGTGCGCCGGTCCTCGGCGTTCTGGTAGAGCTCGGCGTGCGAGAAGCGGCCGGCCAGGGCCTCGGCGCCGAGCACCAGCGCCCGCTTGGCGAGCGGGTCATGGGCCTGGGCCCACAGGCCGTGGCAGGTGTTGACCACCACGGGCACCCGGGCGGCGCGGCCCAGGATGCGGCCGAGCACCCCGGTCTTGGGATTGTGGGTGTGCAGGACGTCCGGACGGATGCGGCGCAGTGCGGCCAGCAGCTCCCGGGCGGCGGCGGCGTCGCTGCACGGGTTCCAGGAGCGGGTGAGTGCGGGCAGCGGCACATGGGTGACGCCGAGTGCCTCGATGGTGGGGACGTGCGGTCCGGGGGCGCTGATCCCGTAGGTCTCGAAGCCGCTCTCCACGTCGTACCGCAGTTCGGTGCCGAGGAGCAGGTGGAGGGACATGTCGACGGTGGTCAGATGGGCTATGCGCAGCGGCCGGCCGCCGGGACCGCGCAGGGCGTCAGGCACGGGCGCCCACCGCCTTGGCGGCGGCGACCAGGTGTGCATAGGCCCGCTCGGGGAGGAGGCGGCCGGTGAGCTTGGCGCGGAAGAAGTCGACCGGGTCGGTGCGGCGCACCGGGACGCGGCGCATCCGTACCGGGTCGGCGCCCGGGAGGTTGCGGCCGACCTCGCCGGTGGCGGCGCTGCGGAAGCGGGCCCGCAGGGCGGGCTCCATGTGCGGCACCGGGACGCCCCAGGTGTAGGCGTAGTGCTGGGGGCGGGTGCCCAGGTGCTCCTCGACGTCGTCGTTGCAGGCGTCGAGCTCCGCGGTGGTCAGCAGGGCGGGCCGGGCGTGGCTGCGGGTGTGGTTGGCGACGGTGCACAGGCCGCCGGCGGCCATCTCGGCGAGCTGGGCCCAGCTGAGGGCGGGTGCTCCGGCGGCCTTCGCGGTGGAGCCCTCCCAGCGCATCTCACCGCCGACGTGGCCGCTGGCGAGGTAGACGGTGAAGGGCAGGCCGCGTTCCCTGAGGACCGGCCAGGCGTGGTGGTAGACGTCGGCGAAGCCGTCGTCGAAGGTGAGGACGGCGGTACCGGCCCGGTTGCCGCGCTCCAGCCGGTCGACGGCCTCGTCGATGGGGACGACGGGGGTGCCGGGGAGGTCGGCCAGCAGGTCCATCTGGGCGGTGAAGTCGGCGGTGGAGACGTCCAGCTCATCGGGTGAGCCGCCGCCGACGCGGTGGTAGATCAGCAGCGTGGCGCCCTGTGCGGGGCTGCGGCCGCCCGCGGCGCGGGCGAGCTGCTGTTTGACCCGGGTGCGGGCGCCGGCGGACGGCGACGGCGCAGTGCTGCGGCTCACGGTTCCCCCCTTTTGCGGCGGTGCCCTCCCCGGCACCGCTGCCCGGTGGTGGTGTCCCATCCCCGAACGGGACCACCCTAGGGGGAACTGTGGGGCTGATGCCCGCAAAATGTGAAAGAAGCGCAAAGGCGTCCGGTGAACGGCCGATAAGTGTGCTTCCCTACACCGCACCCGGACGGGCGGGCAGCAGCGATCTCAGCACGGTGACGGCCGCTTCGGCGTCGTCGACGGTGACCGTGAAGCGGCGCCCTCCGCCCAGCTCCAGCACCAGTGCCGGACCCTTGCGCACCACGACCGCGGCGCCGTGGCTCTGGCGGTAGCGGTAGCCCCAGCCGCCCCAGTGCATCGGAGTGCAGGGCTGATAGCTGGCATCCACCACCTCGGTCAGTGGGATACGGCGGCGCGGCAGGCCCATGTGGCCGCAGCGCACCTCCAGTGCGTCACGGTCAATCTTGACACGTACATGCACGAAAGCCAAGGTTCCGGCCAGCAGCAGCATGCCGATGGCCAGGCAGCCGGCCACCGTCATCACCCAGGCCGCCAGGCCGTCGGTGTCGGGGACGGTGACCGCAACCAGGACACCCAGGGCCAGACAGGCCGCGCCCACCAGGGCGAGCAGCCACTGGTGCCCGTTGTGCGCCGAGCCGGTCCACAGCGGCCGCTCGGAGGAGGCCGCCGCGCCGGACGCCGAGGCACCGGTCGGAACCCCTTCACGATCGCTCTCCGCATCCTCCATGGACCACACGGTATACCGGCTGCCGGGGTGGGGCACTGGCAAGCGCATGAGGGTTCGCATGAGCCCGCGCGCGGCCTTCGCGCTGCCGCCGCCGGGCAGAAATTCATCTCCATCCGGACACAACCATCCACGGAGTGTGTGGGTCTGTACTACGTTGAGCGACCCCGGGTCAGGGTGGGGGACCCTGCCGCGGGTTGCCGTACCTCAGGGGTGGAGCCGTCCACCCCGTCGCACCACCAGCGCCGGACAGGCAGGCATCCTGCCCGTCCGGCGGAGCCGCCGCGCCGCCCAGGCGTCGGAAGGGGGACCCGTGCCGCAGCCGAACACGACCGCGCGTTCATCCACCTCCATGATCACAACCCTCGCACCGGAGCCCAAGCGCCTCACCCCGATGAGGGCCCAGCGCAGACGCCGTCTGGACGCCCTGCTCCGCAACTGCCCTGCCCAGCCGATCTTCCGGGCCCGCGCCGCACGGAGGCTGGCGGTCCTCGCCTACCACGGGATCGACGACCCGCGCAGCTTCGCCGCCCAGATGGACCGGCTGCTGCGGATCGCCAACCCGGTCTCGCTGGACGAGGTCCGGCAGGCCGCCGCGGAGGACCGGCCGCTGCCGCCGCGCAGCGCCCTGGTCACCTTCGACGACGGCGACCGGTCGGTCGTCACCGAAGCCCTGCCCGTGCTGGCCAGCCGCGGCATCCCGGCGGTGGCGTTCGTGGTGACCGGGATGGTCGGCGGCGACCGGCCGTTCTGGTGGCAGGAGGCCTCCTTCCTGGCCCGGCACGGCGGCACCGCACGCTCGCTGGCGCCCGGCGGATCACCGGCGGCGGCCGTCCGCAGACTCAAGGCGCTGCCGGACCCCGACCGCCGGCGCAGCCTTGCCGAGATGCGGGTGAGCGCCTCCCGCCTGGCGCCGCGGCAGCCCCAGCTGTCGCCCGAGGATCTGGCCGCCCTGCGCTCCGGCGGCGTGCAGATCGGCAACCACACCATGGACCACCCCTGCCTCGACCGCTGCGACGACGCCACCGTGCGCACCGAGATCGTCGGGGCCCACCAGGCCCTGCACCGCTGGCTGGGCGAGCCCCCGACCGCGTTCGCCTACCCCAACGGCAACTTCGACCCCCGGGCCGACCGGGTGCTGCGGGAGCTCGGCTACCACCTGGGCTTCCTCTTCGACCACCGGCAGGAGGCCCTGCTGCCCAGGGATCCGCTGCGGATCAGCAGGCTGCGGGTGAACGCCGCCACCAGCCTGCACCGGTTCGACACCATCCTCTCGGGTCTGCACCCCGCGGTGCACCGGCTGCGCGGCGGCTCCTGACCGGCCCGCCGGGTCAGGGCGAGATGGAGGTACGCATGGACGGCGCGCCGCAGCCGGAGGTGCACCGTTCACCGGTACTGCCCGCCGGGGTCGAGGAGGGCTGGCGGGCGCTGGTCGCCGCGACCCCGGGCGGGTCGTGGTTCATGACACCCGACTGGGTGCTCTCCTGGTGGGAGACCATGGGCGCGGACCTGCCGCCGGGCGCCGCCGAGGTCGCCGTGTGGCGCGGCCCCGGCGGGGCGGTGGAGGCGGTGGCCCCGCTGCTGCACACCCGGCTGCGGCTGCATCCGCGGGCCCCGGTCTCGGCGCCCTGCGTCACCCTGCTGGGCTCCGGGGCGGGGGCGGCGGACCACTGCGGTCTCCCGTCCCTGCCCGGGCGCCGGGCGGACGTCCGGGAGTGGCTGGCACAGCGGGGCCGCGGCGCCAGTCTGTGGCTGCCCAATGTGGACCCCGGGCAGACCGGCCTGCTCCCGTCCGGCGTCCGCACGGTGGAGCGGTTCCCCTGCCCCCGCGCGGACCTCTCCGCCGGGGTGGACGCCCTGGGGTCCCGGCAGTTCCGGGCCGATGTGCGCCGCTACGGGCGCAAGCTCGCCGCCGCCGGGGTGTCCTTCCGCTGGGTACCGCCCGGGGAGGCCGGGCCGGAGCTGCTGGACGAGGTGATGCGGCTGCATCTGCTCCGCCGCGCCGCGCTGGGGCGGCCCACCACCTTCGACGCCGCCCGCCGCCCCCTGCACCATCGGCTGCTGGAGCGGTCCGCCGGCGGCTCCGGGCCCGGCCGGGGCCCCGCGCTGCTGGTCGCCTCCTCCGGCGGGGAGGTGGTCGGCGGGCTCTACGGCTTCCTGTGGGGGGACACCTTCGCCTACTACCAGATCGGCTGGGACCCGGCGTGGGCACCGCTGCGACTGGGCACCGCGGTCATCGCCGAGGCGATGCGGGCCTGTGCCGGGCGGGGAGTGCGGACCTTCGACTTCCTGCGCGGCACCGAACCGTACAAGTACCGCTTCGGCGCCGTGGACCGGCACGACCTCGGTCTGCTGCTCCCTCGCGGGGCGGGCGGGGCGCTGCTCGGGCTGCGGCAGCGGGTCCGGGCCCGCCGGTCTGCGGCGGGCCCGGCGGCGGACGGGCGAGCCGACCGGTCCTGACGAGCGGTGGCAGGCCGCGGGCCGCCACCGCCCGCCCTCCGGCACATCTGCCGAACGGCCGCCCGGTCAGCCGACCGGCGCCTGCCAGTCGATGTGGTGGGTGAACTGCCAGGACTGCTTCTCCGGCTTCATCAGCCGCATCGCCATCGGCATCAGCGCATCCCGGACGACCCGGGCGACGGGGCCGGCGGCCTTGTCGGAGTTGGTGCGGGCCGCGGCCTTGATGATCCGTTCGACCCTGGTGCGGCGCAGCGCCTCGTAGGCGGCGAAGGCCTCCTGGTGGGGCAGGTCGCGCAGACAGCGGGCCAGTTGGACGGCGCTCTCCGCGGTCAGCGAGGCGCCCTGCCCCGAGCTGGAGGACGGGGCGTGCGCCGCGTCACCGGTGATGACCAGGCGGCCGCGGCTCCACTGCGGGACGCGGGCCATGCTCTCCATGGAGCCGGTCATCACCAGATCGGCCGGGTCCAGCCGGTCCACCAGCCGCAGGGCCGGGGTCCGGTCGTCGGCGACGGCGGCGCGCAGCAGCGGCAGCCAGTGCGCGGCGCCCCGGGCGGTGGCCTCGGAGGCCGACATGGGTTCGTCCCAGGGCAGATTGATGAACCATCCGCCGCTGCCGTCCGCGTCGACCATCCAGCCGAAGAAGGCCCGTCTGCCGAAGCTCATGTGCATCTGTCCGCCGGTGGACGGCAGTCCTGCGTCCGGGAGGCGGCCGCCGAAGCCGAGCAGCCGGTGGTAGGTGGGCTGCGGTGCCTGCGGGTCGATCAGCCGGCGCACGGTGGAGCGGATCCCGTCGGCGCCGATCAGTACATCGGCCTCGGCGGTGGTGCCGTCGGCGAAGCGGGCGACGACACCGTCCCCGGTCTCCTCGGCGGTGACCAGGCGCTTGCCGTGGTGGATGGCGATGCCCCGCTGCCGCGCCGCGTCATGGAGGGTCCGGTAGAGCTCCCCCCGCCACAGGAACTGCTGCGGAGGTATGCCCGGGATGCTGCCGAAGGTGGCCAGCGGCCGGTGCTTCCAGTTCTCCAGGACCATCCCGGTCATGGGGGTGCCGATCCGGCGGACCGCGTCGCCGACCCCGATGGCGTCCAGTGCGTCCAGGCCGTTGGGGGCCAGGCTGAGTGCGCCGCCGACCCCGTCGGCGACGGTGCTGTAGGCCTCGTGGACGGTGGCCTCGATTCCCGCCTGGGCCAGGGCCATCGCGGCGATCGGGCCGCCGATGCCGCCACCGACGACCAGGGCGGTGCGGGTGTGCTGCCGACTCATCTCCGTGCTCTCCCCACTGTTTGCGGCAGCGCCCGGCGACGGTGCGGTCCTGATGGACGCGCTCCACGGCGGTGCCGGCCTCATCCCGGAGTCCTCGTCTGGTCGACGTTCCGGAGTGGTTCGATAGTTGCATTGAAACTAGTCTCAGGTCAACTAGTCGTCCTGCGTCTAGCATAAGGACATGACCTCGCCGCCCCGCAGCTCCCCTCTGGCGCTGACCGTGCTCTGCCTGCTGATCTACCGGCCGCTGCACCCCTACGGGATCCAGCGGCTGATCAAGCAGTGGGGCAAGGACCAGGTGGTCAATGTCAGCCAGCGGGCGAGCCTGTACCGGACCATCGAGCGGCTGCACTCGGCCGGGCTGATCGCGGTGCGGGAGACCGGGAGGGACCAGCTCTACCCGGAGCGCACCGTCTATGAGCTCACCGCGGCCGGCCGGGAGACGGCGCATGCCTGGATGCTGGAGATGCTGAGCACGCCCCGGCAGGAGTACCCGGAGTTCCCCGCCGCCCTCTCCTATCTGATGCTGCTCGCACCGGAGGAGATCGCCGAGGCGCTCGGCCGGCGGGCGGACGCCCTGGAGCGCTCCCTGGCCTCGGCCGAGGCCGCCCAGCAGATGCACCGGCAGAGCGGGCTGCCGAGGATCACCAGCCTGGAGGACGAGTATCTGCACGCTGTGGCCTCGGCCGAACTGCGGTGGATCCGCTCGGTGCTGACGGATCTGCGCGAGGGCCGGCTGGACTGGTCCCCCGAGCAGCTGCTGGCCTATGCGGCGGGCGTCGAGGCCGAAGAGGGGCCGGGCTGATCAGGAGCGGCGCTCACGGCTCCAGGCGAGCAGCCGGTCCACCGTGAGGGTGTTGACGATACGGGAGGGCGGCACCCCGCACGCCTCGGCCCGGGCGCATCCATAGAGCTGCCAGTCGAGCTGGCCCGGGGCGTGCGCGTCGGTGTCGACCGCGAAGAGTGCCCCCGCATCCAGGGCCGCGCGGATCAGCCGGCGCGGCGGATCCCGGCGATCCGGCCGGGAGTTGATCTCCACCGCGGTGCCGCTCTCGGCGCAGGCCGCGAAGACCTCCTCCGCGTCGAACTGCGACTCCGGCCGCCCCCGGCCGGTGACCAGCCGCCCGGTGCAGTGGCCGAGGATGTCCACCCGGGGATTGCGGACGGCCGCGACCATCCGGCGGGTCATCGCCGGTGCGTCCATCCGCAGCTTGGAGTGGACCGAGGCGACCACGAGGTCCAACTGCGCCAGCAGTTCGGGCTCCTGGTCGAGCGCTCCGTCGTCGAGGATGTCGCACTCGATACCGGTGAGCAGCCGGAAGGGGGCCAGCGTCGCATTGAGCTCTGCCACGACCCGCAGCTGCTCGCGCAGCCGGTCGGGGCTGAGGCCGCGGGCGACGGTGAGTCTCGGCGAGTGGTCGGTGAGGACCGCCCACTGGTGGCCCAGCGCGCGGGCGGTCTCGGCCATCAGCGGGATCGGGCTGCCGCCGTCCGACCAGTCCGAGTGCAGATGACAGTCGCCGCGCAGCGCCTCCCTGAGCCGCTGCCCGCCCTCGGTGAGCGGCCGGCGGGCGTGCTGCTCCAGGTCGTCGAGGTAGTCCGGGGTGGCGCCCTGCAGTGCCTGCTCGACCACGGCGGCCGTCCTGGGGCCGATGCCGGGGAGGGCGGTGAGGGTCCCGGCGCGCCGCCGCCCCTCCACCTCGTCCCCGGGAAGGGCGGCGATCGTCGTGGCAGCGGTGCGGAACGCCTTCACCCGATGGGTTGCGGCCTGGTCGCGCTCCAGCAGGAAGGCGATCCGGTTCAGCGCCTCGACCGGGTCCACGGGCGGGTTCCTCCCGGCTCAGGCGCTGGCCCGTTTGCGTGTGGCGGTCTTCTTGGCGGCCGTCTTCTTGGCTGCGGTCTTCCCGCCGCTGCCGGCGGACGCCTCGCCCTTGGCCGCGCCCTTGCGGGCGGGCTGCTTACGGGCCGGCGTGCCCGGATCCTTCTCCGCCCGGGCCGCGGCGGACCCGCCGGCCCGGCTGCGCTCGGCGGCCTCGACGCTGGCGGAGAGGGCGGACATCAGATCGATGACATTGTCCGGGGCCATCGCCTCGGCCTCCTCGCCGCTCGGCGGCTCCACCCCCTCGAGTTTGGCCGCGACCAGTGAGTCCAGGGCCTGCTGGTAGTCGTCGTGCAGGGCCTGGAGGTCGAAGTCCTCGCTGAGGGTGTCCATCAGCGAGGTGGCCATCTTCAGCTCCTGCGGCCGTACGTCGACCTTTCCCTGCGGCTCCAGCCCGGCCGCCGGGCGGACCTCGTCGGGCCAGAGCATGGTCTGCAGCACCAGCAGCTCACCGCGGACCCGCAGCAGCGCCAGGCTCTCCCGGGTACGGAGTGTGATCTTGGTGACCGCGGCCCGGCCGCTGCCGCTGAGCGCCTCGCGCAGCAGCACATAGGGCTTGGCGGCGGCGGGGCCGGCGGTCTGCAGGTAGTACGGCTTGGCGAGCAGCAGCGGGTCCACCTCGGAGGCGTCCACAAAGGCCAGCACGTCGATGATCTTCTTACTGGGCAGCGGCAGATCGGAGAGGTCGTCGTCGGTGAGCACCGCGGTGCGGCCGTCCGGGGACTCATAGGCCTTGGCGATCTCCGCGTAGGGGACCTCACGGTTCTCCTTCTCGCAGTACCGCTTCACACGGATTCGGCCACCGTCCTCGGCATGGACCTGATGGAGGCTGACACCGTGCTCCTCGGTGGCAGGGAAGAGCTGCACGGGGATGCTCACCAGACCGAAGGTGATGGCACCTTTCCAGGTACTGCGCATGGTTCTGTCCCTTCTGGGGGATTTTCACGGTATGCCGGACCGGATCGCCACGACAGTCGACGGCCGCCGACTGGCTCTCGGCAACCTGGAGAAGGTCCTCTGGCCGGCGACCGGCTTCACCAAGGGCGAGGCGCTGCACTACTACGCCCTGGTGGCCCCCGCACTGCTGCCGCAGGTGTGCCGCCGCCCCGCGTCGTTCGTGCGGTTCCCAGACGGTGTCGAGGGCGAGCTCTTCCACATCAAGCACCCGCCCCCGGGGCTGCCGGAGTGGGCGCCCACCGCGGAGATCCACGGCAAGGAGGGCACCCGCCGCCAGGTGCTGGTGGACGACATGGCGACGCTGATGGCGCTGGCGAACCTGGCGGCACTGGAAGTGCACGTCCCCCAGTGGACCGTGGACGGCGGACGGAACGCCCATGACCGCCTGGTGGTGGACCTCGACCCCGGGCCGGGCGTGGGCCTGCCGGAGTGCTGCCGGGTCGCCTGCCTGGTCCGCTCCGCACTGGCCGAGGACGGGCTGGAGTGCTGGGTGAAGACCAGCGGCTCCAAGGGCCTGCACCTGTACGCACCGATCGCACCGGCACCCGGGCGGCTGGTCTCCGACTACGCCAGGGCACTGGCGCAGCGCCTGGAGGCCGACCGGCCCGACCTGGTGCTGCACCGGATGGCGCGGCAGCTGCGACAGGGCAAGGTGTTCGTCGACTGGAGCCAGAACGCCAGCGCCAAGACCACCGCGGCGGCCTACACCCTGCGGGCCGGACGCACCCCTGCCGTCTCGGCGCCCGTCGGCTGGGACGAGGTGGCCGGCTGCACCCGTGCGGAGGACCTCTCCTTCACCCCCGGGCAGGTGCTGGCCCGCATCGAACGGGACGGTGACCTCTTCGCCGCCCTCGCCGATCCCGGCCGCGCCCGGCCCCTGCCTCCGGCGTCCTGATCCTCCCGGCCGCCGAGCCCCTGGACCCTGCCCCTCGACCGTGCCCGACCGCCCGCGGCGGCGCTCAGTAGGGCGCGCGGTCCGCCGCATCGCCGCGCAGCCCCCGCCAGACCGGTTGCCGAAGCCGCCCGCCGGTGGTCCGCTCCAGATACTCGACCTCCCCCCGGAGCACCGGACGGACCCACCGCACCCCCCGCCCCGCCTCCTCGCGGAGCGCCTCCAGATTCGCCGTGAACGGCGGTGTCGGCCCGGCGAGCGGCCGCAGCAGCCCGGCCAGGGTGCGCCGGTCGCGTTCGGTGAAGCCGGTGCCGACCCGGCCGGCGTAGCGCAGTCCGGCGGGGTCGGGCACGCCGATCAGCAACGCCCGGCAGACCTCCGCTTCGGGCCCCTCCGGCATCCAGCCGCCGATGACGACATCGGCGGTACGCAGATGCTTGATCTTGATCCAGTCCCGGGACCGGGCCCCGGGACGGTAGCGCGAGTCCAGCCGCTTGGCGATCAGCCCTTCCAGCCCGGCCGAGCGGGTCCACTCGAAGGCCAGGGTGCCGGTACCCACCCAGTTGGCCGGGACGGCCGCACGGGGATGGCCGATGCCGAGTCCGGCCAGCAGGTCCCGGCGGGCGGTGTACGGCAGTGCGGTGACCTGCCCGCCACGCAGCCACAGCACATCGAAGACCATGGCGGTCACCGGCGCGGCCGCCGCGGCCCGGCGCACCTCCGCCGGACGCTGGAGGCTCATCCGCTCCTGGAGCCGGCCGAAGGAGGGCCTGCCGTCGGGGCCGAGCGAGACGATCTCCGCGTCCAGGATCGCGTCCGCGCCGGCCGGCAGTGCCTGCGGCAGCACGGCCAGCTCGGGGTACTGCGCGGTGACGTCGCGTCCGCTGCGGGACTGCAGCCGGACCGTCCCGTTGCCGGGCAGACCGGCGAGCACCCGCATGCCGTCCCACTTCACCTCGTACGCCCAGTCGTCCTGCCGGGCAGGCAGGGTGCCCGCGACGGCCAGCATCGGCCGCAGGGACGGGAGGAGCACGGCGGCGCCTGCGGGGCTCATCTGACCAGGCTGCGCCCGGTGGCCCCGGCGCGCAGCCCGGGATGTGTGCCCCTCAGTGCGTGACGGCGGCCCCGGCGATCGCCCGGCCCTCGGCGAAGTGCAGCGCCTCCGGGGGCAGCTCGCTCTCCCGGCCGCCGAGGAGCACCCGCAGGGTGCCGCCCCCCAGCGCCGCGGCACGCTCGGGCGCGGCGGCGGCGACCCGGCGCAGGGCCTGCGCCGCGACGGCGTCGGCCGAGCCGAAGAGCGTCAGGCCCGGGTGGGCGGAGCCGGCGACGGCGGCCCTGATCCGCTCGGCGACCAGCTCGTAGTGGGTGCAGCCCAGGACCAGGGCGCTGATCCCCGCCGGGGTGCGGGCCGCGGCGTCGGCCACCGCCGCGGAGATGGCCCGCTCGTCGGCGCGCTCCACGGCGTCCGCGAGCCCGGGGCAGGCCACCTCGGTGACCTCGGCCCCGTCGGCGAAGTCGCGGATCAGGCCGCGCTGATAGGGACTCCCCGTGGTGGCGGGGGTCGCCCAGATCGCCACCGCGTCGCCGGCGGCCGAGGCCGGCTTGATCGCCGGCACGGTGCCGATGACGGGCAGACCGGGTTCGAGCTCGGCGCGCAGCGCCTCCAGGCCGTGCACCGAGGCGGTGTTGCAGGCGACGATCAGCGCGTCGGGTCGGTGGGCGGCGGCGGCCCGGGCGCAGTCCAGGGCGAGCCCGCTGACCTCCTCGGGCGTGCGGGGACCCCACGGCATGCTGGCGGGATCGGAGGAGAGCACCAGGTCGGCGTCGGGGCGCAGCCGCCGCAGGGCGGCCGCGGCGGCGAGCAGGCCGATACCGGAGTCCATCAGTGCGATCTTCACGTTCATCGACCTTAGACGATGTCCCGCCCCCGGGAGCGATGAGGTGCCCTAGGCTGGCGACACGGCCGGAGCCCCAGGGGAGGCAGCATGGACGGCAGCCCGTACCGGGTGCAGCCGATCGGGCGGGTGGAGTCCCCGCTGGTGGACCGGGCCTCCGCACCCCGGCAGGGCGACGAGGGCTCCCCCGAGGCCTGGCTGGTCTTCGAGCCCGAGGTGGCCCAGGGCCTGCACGGGCTGCGGGCCGGGTCCGAGGTGCTGCTGCTGACCTGGCTCGACCGGGCACGGCGCGATGTGCTGACCGTCCGGCCGCGCGGCGACGCGGCCCGCAGGGAGACCGGCGTCTTCTGCACCCGCTCGCCCGACCGTCCCAACCCGGTCGGGCTGCACCGGGTGGAGATCGTGTCGATCGACGGCACCCGGGTGCGGGTACGCAACCTCGAGGCGCTGGACGGCACGCCGATCGTCGATGTGAAACCGGTACTCGGGCCGCCCGGCGAGCGGTGACCGCGTCGGCGGGGGCCCCGGCAGGACGCCCGGTGCGGCAGACTGCGGGGCGTGACGGTGCTCGGGTGGATCTCCGCGGTATCCCTGGCGGCCTGGGTGTGGCTGACCCTGTGCCACGGCTTCTTCTGGCGGACCGATGTCCGGCTGCCGCCGGGCGGGGACGCCCCTGACCGCTGGCCTTCGGTCGCGGTGGTGGTCCCGGCCCGCGACGAGGCCGAGGTGCTGCCGCTGAGCCTGCCGAGCCTGCTGGCACAGCAGTACCCGGGCGAGGCCCGGGTGGTGCTGGTGGACGACGGCTCCACGGACGGCACCGGGGAACTGGCCGCGAAGCTCGGCGCGGCCGGCGGGCTGCCGCTGACCGTCACCACCCCGGGGGAGCCCCCGGCGGGCTGGACCGGCAAGCTCTGGGCGGTGCGGCACGGTGTGGAGCAGGCCGGGGAGCCCGAGTATCTGCTGCTCACCGATGCCGACATCGCCCATGGGCCGGACTCGCTGGCCCGGCTGGTCGCCGCCGCGGAGGCCGCCGGTCTGGACATGGTGTCCCAGATGGCCCGGCTGCGGGTGCGCACCGGCTGGGAGCGGCTGATCGTGCCCGCGTTCGTCTACTTCTTCGCGCAGCTGTACCCGTTCCGCTGGTCCAACCGGGCGCGCGGCCGCACCGCGGCGGCGGCCGGCGGCTGCTCACTGGTACGGCGTGAGGCACTGGAGCGGGCCGGCGGGGTCGAGGTGATCCGGGGCGCGGTGATCGACGATGTGTCGCTGGCCCGGGCGGTGAAGCGTTCCGGAGGGCGGATCTGGCTGGGGCTGGCCGAGCAGGTCGACAGCGTGCGGCCGTACCCGGAGCTCTCCCAGCTGTGGCGGATGGTCTCCCGCAGTGCCTTTGCGCAGTTGCGGCACTCGGTGCTGCTGCTGGCCGGGACGGTGCTGGGTCTGGCGCTGGTCTACCTGGTGCCGCCGGTGGCGACCGTGGCGGGGCTGGTGGGCGGTGCCCCGGTGGTGACGGGTCTGGGGGCGGCCGCGTGGGCGCTGATGGCGGGGACGTATGCGCCCATGCTCCGCTACTACGGGCAGCCGTTGGCGGCGGCGCTGCTGCTGCCGTACACAGCCGCGCTCTATCTGCTGATGACGGTCGACTCCGCGGTCCAGCACTGGCAGGGCCGGGGCGCCGCCTGGAAGGGCCGCACCTATCCGGCGCCCGACTGACAGCCCGTCGCGGCCGGCGGACGCCACGCCCCGGGCGGAGTGCCGCCCGGGGCCGGGAGCTCAGGGCCGGGTCAGTGCTGCTGCTTCAGCAGACGGCGGCCGGTCGGTTTGAGGTAGTCGTAGCGGACCATCTGCTCGGCGTCGCGGAGCCAGCCGGCCAGTCCGGGAGGGGCTGCCAGCGCGGCGCGGTAGAGCTGCTCGAAGGCGGTGGCGACGCTGTCCAGCGAGAAGCGGCCCACCACCCAGGTGCGGCCCCAGGCGGAGAGCCGGGCGCGGCGCCCGGGGTCGTCCAGCAGTCCGCGGATCTGTCCGGCGAGCGCCGCCGGGGAGCGCTCGCCGGTGCCATAGCCGTACATGCAGCGTGAGGCGTGCTCCTCCACCGCCGGTCCGGGCTCGTGGACCGCGGTGTAGCCGCCGGCTCCGTGCACGATCAGCGGTTTGCCGAAGGCCAGTCCACGCAGCGCCGAGCTGCCCATCCCGAGGACCACGTCGGCGGCGGCATAGGCGGTGCGCGGGTCGGGCATCTGCCCGGGGACCAGCACCGCCTCCCGGCCGAGCTCTGCGTTGGCCGCCGCCGCGGCGGCCCGCAGCCGGTCCCGGCTGGGCCCTTCGCCGACCACGGCGAGGCGGACACCCGGGTCGGCGAGCGCCCGCACGGCCTGCACGGTGAGTTCGGCCCCGGCGTCCTTGCCCAGGTCGGGGACCAGACGGGTGACGATCACCAGCAGCCGTTCATCGGGGCCGATGCCGTGGGCGGCACGGAACTCCGCACCGTCCACGGCACCGGGGGCGTCGGTGCCGGTGTCGACCGGGGGCTCGATCAGATGGAGGTCGCGGTGGCCGAAGGCGCGGCCCTCGGACAGCAGCGCCCCCAGGCCGAGCACCAGCGGCTGGTGCCGGGGCATACCGCGGAGCATCCTGATGCCGTAGAAGGTGGTGACCACGGGGAGGCGTCCGTAGCGGCCGGGGCCGAAGTAGGCGTTGCGGGCGGCGGGCACCTCCCAGGCGTGCAGCACCTGGCTGCGGTGCTCACGGGCGAGTCTGCCCAGCCGGGCCCGTACGGCGCCGCGCGGTGTCCCGGGTCCGCCGGCCACCACCAGCGGCAGGCCCTGCGCCGCGGCCTTGTCCACCAGCGGTGCCGGGCCGTCGACGCCACGGGCGAAGAGCACCGGGTGGTGTCCGCGGTCGCGCAGGGTGCGGGCGATGTCGACGGCGTTGATCTGGGCGCCGCCGAGGGCGAGGTTGTTGAGGTGGACGAGGATCCGGATGCCCTCCACGTCACCTGATCTCATGTCAGTCCCCCCAGTGGTGCGGGACGAAGACCGGGGCGGCGAGCACGACGGCGCGCGGCGGGGTGTCCAGCATCGGGCCGAAGACGTCGAACTGCCCGGCGGAGTGCCAGCTCATCAGGGTGCCGCCGTCGGTGCGGCCGATGGAGTAGACACCGGCCCACAGGGTGTAGCGGCCGCGGGGCAGCGGCAGACGCGGGATGGTGCAGCTGACCTTGCGGTCCGCGCCGTCCAGCCGGATCTCATGGCTGATCTGGAAGATCGGGCTGGCGGTGCCCTCGCTCACCCCGAGGTGCAGGGTGGCGTCGCCCCGGTAGTCGCCGCCGAGGAAGAGGTCGACCACCATGGGTTCGTCGGTGAGCAGATTGTCCCGGCCGCTGCCGCGGATTTCGTGCTTGAGCAGTTGCAGCGGCTCGCCGGTGCGGGCGCCGGCCTCCGACTGGGCCTCGATGGAGTCGCGGTAGCCGGCCATGGCGTCCCGGATGCCGGCGTCGACCCGGACGGTGCCCCGGTCGAGCCAGATGCCGCGGGTGCAGATGGACTCCACCGCGGGCAGGTCGTGGGAGACGAAGACCAGGGTGGTGCCCTGGTCCAGCACCTCACGCATCCGGTCCAGGCAGCGCTGCTGGAAGACGGCGTCGCCGACCGCCAGCACCTCGTCGACCAGCAGCACATGCGGCTCCAGGTAGGCGGCCACGGCGAAGCCGAGCCGCATCTGCATCCCGGAGGAGTAGAACTTCACCTGGCGGTCGATGGCGTCGTTCAGCCGGGCGAACTCCACGATGTCGTCGAAGCGCCCGGCGACCTCACGGCGCTTCAGGCCGAGCAGTGCACCGAAGAGGTAGATGTTCTCCCGGCCCGTCAGATCGGGGTGTATACCGGCCCTGATCTCGATCAGGGCGCCGATCCGGCCCCGGACGTCGATGTCGCCCGCGTACGGGTACATCACCCGGGTCAGCATCTTCAGCAGGGTGGACTTGCCGGAGCCGTTGGAGCCGATCAGGCCGACGGCCTCGCCCGGCTCGATGTGCAGATTGATGTCGCGCAGCGCCCAGCGCCAGTCCTCGCCGCGCCGGCCGCGCAGCCTGCGGGTGACGGCCTCGACCTTGTCGCGGAGCAGCATCCGCTGCTGGTCCGCCTTGAACCGCTTCCAGACGTGCTCGGTGCGGATGGTCCCGTCGGGCAGCTCACGCGACATCGGCGATCCCCGTCTCGAGCTTCTTGAAGAGGAGGTAGCCGCCCACCAGGTAGACCAGTGAGCTGGCGGCGGCGATCAGGGTCAGCCGGGTGTCCGGCACGTCGCCGTAGAGCAGCGCCCCGCGATATCCCTCGATGACGGCGCCCAGCGGGTTGAAGGCCACATAGATCTCCTGGAGCCGCTGCGGGATCTGGGACAGCGGATAGGCGACCGGGGTGGCGAAGACCCCCATCTGGGTGATGATCGGCAGCAGATGCCGGACGTCCCGCAGATAGACCACCGCGATGGAGAGCACCAGCGCCACGCCGTAGGTGAAGGTGAACTGGATCAGCAGCAGCGGCAGCGCCCAGGCGGCGGTGGCCGCGGGGACCGTCCAGAAGGCCAGGAAGAGCACCCCGAGCACCCCGATGCCGATCAGCATGTCCACGGTGGCGACCAGCATGGTGGCCAGCGGGAAGACCTCGCGGGGGCAGTAGACCTTGTTGAGCAGGCTGAGGTTGTTGGCGAGGCTCAGCGCGCCCTGGTTCATGGTGTTGCTGAAGAACTGCCAGACGATCAGGCCGACATAGGCGAAGAGCGCATAGGGCGCCGTGCCGGTGTCGATCTTCACTGCCCGGTGGAAGACCAGGGTGAAGATGGCGCACAGCGCCAACGGGGTCAGCACCGCCCAGGCGAAGCCCAGCACCGCCTGCTTGTAACGGGCCCTCAGATCCCGCTCGGCCAGCGCCCTTACCAGCTCACGGGCCCCCCAGAGTTCCCTGGCCACCTGCGCCGGCCGCAGCCGGCGTTTGAACACCATGCCGAGCGGCGGCCCCTCCGCCACGGCGGCGCCTCCCCCGGCGCGCACCTCGGCCACCTGTGCGTTGCGTCCCCCCACGGACCTCCGCCTTTCCGTCCCCCCAGCGGTCCCGTACCGGGACCGGGTCTGCCCAACTCTGGCACAGAATGTGGCCGACCGGAGGTGATTCGGTGAACGTGATCAACACCCTGGCCGGATAGGCCCGGTGGCCCGAACTGCCCCCCGCACCGGCTCCGGACGTCAGCGCAGCCACGGACCTCCGGCCGCAGGCCGCAGGCCGCAAGCCGCGGGCCGCAGGCCGCGGGCCGCAGGCCGCGGATCAGTCGACGGTACGCAGCAGGCGCGGCCGCAGCCCCGCGGCGGCCAGCTCGGCCAGCGCGCGCTCCACCAGACCGTCCGCCCCGCAGCCCACGGCCAGGTCCGCCCCCCGGTACAGCGGCTCCGCCGCCTCGGCGGCACTGCCGCTGCGGCGCAGCGCCGCCCCGAGGTCCACCAGCGCCTGGGCGAACTCATGGGCGTCGGGTGAGCGTTCCAGGTGCTCCACCGCCTCCTGCAGCAGCGCCACCGCCTCGGCGGGGTCGGTCGCCAGCGCCGCGCAGGTGCGCAGCGCCTGCCCCACGGCGGTGGCCGTGCCCTGACGGCGGGCCCGCTCCAGGGTCTGCTCCGCCAGCCGGCGGGCGGCGTCCGGGTCGTCGTCGGCGAGGGCCAGGGCCAAGTGCCCGGCCCAGGGGCACCAGGTGGGATTGAGGACGCCCTTGGCCTCCATACGCCGCCCGACCTCGGTGAGTTCGGCGGCGGCGGCCGGGTGCCGGCCGTCGGCGAGCAGCAGCCGGCCGAGCACCGTCTGCGGGTCGGGGAAGACCACGGCGCAGGGGAACGGCGGGCCGAACTCATGGTCCCGGGCGACCTGCTTGGCCTCCTCGAGCCGGCCGCGGGAGAGCAGCACATCGATGAGCAGCCCGACCGCGTACCACTGGGCGGGCACCCGGCGGCCCACCCGGTCGGCCAGCCGCACCCCCTCGCGGGCGAACTCCTCCGCCTCGCCGAGCCGGCCGCGGCGGAAGCGCACCAGGCCCAGCAGGGTGAAGCCGAAGGAGAGATGCGCTCCGCTCCATCCGGCCTGCTCGCACTCGGCGATGGCGGCGGCGAACATCTCCTCCGCCCGGTCCGGCTGGTCGGCGTACATGAAGGAGAGCGCGGCGACGCTGGGCAGTTCGAAGCCCCAGTCGGCGTCGGTGTAGCTCAGCGGCCGGCCCGGCTGCGCGGCGGGCGCCGGGGTCTGCTGGGGCTCGCCGCCCACCGGCTCCGCGGCTGCCAGGGCGAGGGCGCGGTCGGCGGCGGCCACGGCGACCGGCGCCGGCTCGCCCCGCAGGGTGGCGTCCCAGGCCCGCAGGCAGAGCACGGCGCGTTCGCCCTCGGTACGGCCGGCCAGATGCTCGGCCAGCCGGGCGAGCCGGCGGGAACGCACCGGGCCCTCGCTCTCAGCGGTGTCGAAGACCTGCCAGAGGAAGTGCGCGGCCTGCAGCCGCAGCCGGCCGCGGCGGGACTCGGTGCGGCCCGACTCCTCGCCGACCACCTCCGCGGCCTCCTGGAGCCGGTCGCTGTGGGCGAGCGCCTGCGCGAGGCGGAAGGCGATGTCCTCGCGCAGCTGGGGGTCGAGGTCCGGCTCGGCGAGGGCGGCGTGCAGATGGTTGACGGTGAGGGCGGGTGCGGTGAGCAGGGCGGAGCAGCCGAGTTCATAGCGGACCACGGCGCGGTCGGCGGGGGCCGGCGGCTCCCGCAGGGCGCGTTCCAGGCAGCGGCGGGCCGCTTCGGGGGCACCGGCCCGCAGATTCTCCCGGGCGGCGGCGCGCAGCCGGTCCACGGTGGCGTAGTCGCCGTCGGGGTGGGTCTCCAGCAGATGGCGGGCGGCGGCGGTGATGCCGAGCCCGGCGTCGTCGACGGCCCAGGCGGCCTGGCCGTGCAGCGCGGTGCGCACCGCCGGGGGGATGGCGTGGTAGACCGCGGTGGCGATCAGCGGATGGACGAACTCCAGGGCGGCCGTGCCGGTGAGGATGCGTGCGGCACGCAGCCGGTCCACGGCGTCGGCGGCCTCCGCGGGGCCGAGGCCGCCGACGGTGGCGACGAGGCCGGGCTCGATGGCCGTGCCGAGGACGGCCGCGGCCCAGGCGAGCCGTACGGCGCCCGGGCCCAGGCGCTCCAGGCGGCGGACCAGTCCGGTGCCGCGGGCGGTGGCGGCGAGTTCGCGCAGCAGCGGGGCGGCCTCGCCGACCGGTTCGACGCCGCGGTCCTGGACCCTGGCGATCAGCTCCACGGTCTCATAGGGGTTGCCACCGGTGACCGCCCAGCACTCACGGCAGAAGGACTCGTCGGCGGCCTCGCCGAGGGTGGCCCGTACCAGGCCGCCGACCGCGTCCGGGCTCAGCGCGCTCAGTCCGATGGGCCGGGCGGTGCGGCCGGTGACCAGCTCGCGGAAGGTCTCGGCCTCCACGGGCAGTTCACCGGGGCGGTAACCCAGCACCACCAGGACGGGCAGCTCCTGGATGCGGACGGCGAACGCCGCGAGCCAGGCCAGGGACTCCAGGTCGGCCCAGTGGGCGTCGTCCAGCACCAGGACGACCGGCGGCTGGTGGACGGCCAGTCTGGTGACGACCCAGTCCAGGCCGTCGCGGACGCCCTGGGGGTCGGGCAGCGCGCCGTCGCCCCGGGCGAAGAGGCCGACCGCGGGTCCGGCGATCTCGTACCAGCCGCCGAACAGCTCCCGGCACTCGGCCTCGGTGCGGGAGGCGAGGACGGGCTGAAGCAGCTGCCGCACCACATGGAAGGGGACGGTGTGCTCCTGCTCGCTGCCGCGCGCGAAGAGCACGGTGCAGTCGCGGGCGGTCGCGGCCCGGCGTGCCTCGGCGAGCAGGGTGGTCTTGCCCAGCCCGGCCGCGCCGCTGAAGAGCAGCAGGCCGCCGATTCCCCGGCCGTCGCCGTCGGGCCCGTCGCAGATCCGGTCCACCGCCTCGCGGACCGCGGCCAGTTCACGTTCCCGCTCGAACAGCTGCGGTCCGCGGCCGCGGACCGCGGCGGATGCGCCCTGTCCGGTGCGGTCGGGCGACGCCGCTCCCGACGCCGCCGGTGTCTTGGACACCACCGCGCCCCTCTCCTCGCCTGCACCTTGCGGGGATCGTACTGACAATCGCGCCGTGTGGCAGTGGCTTTGACGGTGGGTGACCCCCCCGTTTCGCCGGACGGCACCGGCCGCACTCCCCCGTGGCCGTCCACCGCCGCCGTGCCGGGTCCGGTTCGGGTGCCCGGGCCCGGTCCTGCGGTCACCGTCCGCCCCCGTGGGCGGGCCGCTACCGGACGGCGGCGACCTCGGCGAGCAGCTGCTGCCAGGCGTCCACGACGACGCCCAGCTCGAAGCGGTCCAGGGCGCGGCGCCGGGCCTCGGCACCCAGGGCCGCGCGGTCGCCGCCGAGCACCTTGCCGAGGCCGTCGGCGAGTGCCTGGGCGTCGCCCGGTGGGGCCAGGACGCCGGTGACGCCGTCCAGGACCACCTCGCGCACCCAGCCCACATCGGTGGCGACGCTGGGCAGCGCGGCGAGGGCGGCCTCGATGAGGACGCCCGGGACCCCTTCGCTGTCGCTGCTGAGCAGCAGCGCGTCGGCGGCCTGGTAGAGCGGCGCCGGGTCGGGCAGTCCGCCGAGGAAGTGCACCCGGCCCGGTGCCAGGGTGTCGGCGTGCTCGGTCAGGGCGCTGCGCAGCGGTCCTTCGCCGGCCACCGCCAGATGGGCGCCCGGGGTTCTGGTGACGGCCTCGACGGCGAGGTCGAGGCGCTTCTCGGGGGCCAGTGCGCCGACCGCCGCGACCAGGGCGACCTCGGCCGGCAGGCCGAGGGCGCTGCGGGCGGCGCTGCGCTGCGCCGGGTCGGCGGCGGGTGGATAGCGGTCGGCGGGGCGGCCGTTGGGTATGGTGCGGACCCGTTCCGGGCGCAGCCGGAAGCGCTCCAGCAGCACCTTGCGGGCGCCGTCGGTGAGCGCGGCGACGGCCGCGGCGCGGCGCAGCATGGCGCCGACGCGCAGCCGCCGGGAGCGGTCGGCGGTCCAGTGGCGGGGGTCGCCGATACTGACATAGATGAAGGGGGTGCGGCTGCCCAGCAGGGCGGCGGCGCAGGCCGGCAGGGTGCTGGAGCCATGGGCGACCACCACGTCGGCGGTCGCGGCCGTGCGGCGCAGGGAGCGCAGGGTGGCGGGGTGGAAGCGGGTGGCGCCGAGCACCGGGAGCGGGTCGCCGGAGGGGGCGTCGGGGTGCGGCTGGAGCGCGGCGAGACGGCTGTCCCAGCCCCGGGCCAGCAGTTCGCCGTGCAGGTCGCGGGCGAGGTTCTGGGCGCCGCGCCGACGGGCGTCGGTGACCAGGTGGAGCACGCGGGGGCGGTGGGCTGACGCGGTGTCCGACATGGTGTCAAACCCTGGCACAGTCACGGCGGTGGTACGGCCGGTTCCGGGCGGTGGTCGACTGCGCGTCATTGAAAGTGACCGTTTTCCGGTGTGCGGCGCTCGGAATCGACCGGATCTTTGCCTCCCGGGAGACAGTCTTTACGTATCCGCACTGGTATTCGCCAGCGGACGCCTGATCCTCCCTGGGATGCTGTGTCGGCGCTCACGCCGGTGTCCGGCCGCCAGGGCCGGGGCGTGTCGCACGAGGGGGGAGACCGGATACATGCATGTGCTCTATGTGATCGACAGCCTGGAGAGAGTCGGCGGCGCGGAGCAGGGGCTGGCCAGTATGGCGCCCCATCTGGTCCGCAGCGGTGTGCAGTTGGACATCGCCTATCTGGTCGACTCCGAGGGCTTCCAGCCCGAACTGACCGCCGCCGGTGCCACCCTCTTCGGAGTGCACCGGCCTCATCGTGCCGCGCGGGTGCGCGGACTGTACGAGCTGCTCCGCGACCGCCGCCCCGACCTGGTGCACACCACCCTCTACGAGTCCGATGTGCTGGGGCGCACCGCCGCGCTGGCCGCCCGGGTGCCGGTGGTCTCCAGCCTGGTCAACTCCTCGTACGGGCCGGAGCATGTGCACGCCCGCGGACTGAGTCCGTGGAAGGTGCGCGCCGCCCAGGCCGTCGACGGGGTCACCGCGCAGGGCACCCGGCGCTTCCATGCGCTCACCCGGCATGTGGCCGGGGCGATGTCCCGGCGGCTGCGGATCTCCGCCGACCGGATCGAGGTGATACCGCGCGGCCGCGACCCCGAGGTGCTGGGGACGGTCACCCCGGAGCGCCGGGCCAAGGTCCGCGCGGCTCTGGGTGTGCCGCAGGAGGCTCCGCTGGTGCTGGCGGCGGCCCGGCAGCAGTACCAGAAGGGTCTGGACGTCCTGCTGGAGGCCTGGCCGCGGGTGCGCCGGGCGGTCCCGGAGGCGATGCTGCTGCTGGCCGGCGGCCCGGGTGCGGAGACCGAGCGGCTGCGCGCCCTCGCCGCGGCCGCCGACCGCGACGGGTCGGAGAGCGTCCGGTTCCTGGGCGCCCGCACCGATGTCTTCGACCTGATGGCGGCGAGCGATGTCTTCACCGCCCCGTCCCGCTGGGAGGGGCTGGGCAGCGCGGCCATGGAGGCCATGGGCGTGGGGGTGCCGCTGGTCTGCTCGGATGTGCCCGCGCTGCGGGAGACCGTGGGGTCCGAGGAGTACGCGACGCTGGTGCCGCCCGAGCGGCCCGGTGCGCTGGCCGACGCGCTCACCGGTGCGCTGGGCGACACCGAGGCGGCCCGGCAGCGGGTGGCGGCGGCCAGGGCGCGGTTCCTGGCGTTCTTCACCCTGCAGCATGTGACCGGCCGCACTGTGGACTTCTACGAGCGGGCGCTCGCCGGGCGGGCCCGGGCCTGACCGCGGGGGGCCGCGGGCCGGGAATTGCCAAAGTGGTTGCGCCGGGCGGCGACTGGGGCAAACATCGCAGGTGAAGCCGGAAGCTCACGGGGGTGGGGATGCAGGTCTTCCGGCCGTTCAGGGGGGTAACAGGTGCACAACCGTCCGAGTAGTCCCGCGACCGCCGACGGCGGCCGGCCCTGCGGCATGCGTCCGCAGCCGGCCCCGTCCAGGCCAGCCATGGCGATACCGGCCTGACCGACCAGCAGCGAGGCACGGCCGCTCCCCTGGGGAGGGGGACGGCCGCCGTATCCGTGCCCCGCCATCGCCGTACGCACCGTGCGGGCTTGCGACGGCCCGCGAAGACGGCTGCGCCGGCACCGCAGGGAGCGTCCGCGAGGCGGCCGGTCCCGGCAGCACCAGCACACGATCGCGAGGGGAACTCCACCGGTGGAACCGGCAAACCATCTCACCGTCCTGCGGCGGCACTGGCGGCTGCTGGCCGGCTGCGCACTGGCCGCGCTCGTCATCGGCTGGCTGCTCACCCCGACCGGCACGACCGTGGACAACGGCAAGTGGGAGTGCAAGGTCAGTATCGTGCCGGCCGCGGGCTCCGGCGACACCGTCAAGATCGACCAGGTGATGTCCTTCGCCACCGGTTCGGACGTCGCCGAGGCAGCCGCCAGAAAGCTCGGCATCACCGACGTCCAGGCCCTGCTGACCCGCCGTGAGGTGTCCGTGGTCAGCCCGCAGATGCTGCAGTTCACCGCGCACGGTCCCACCCAGAAGGCCTGCTCCGACGTGGCCAGCGCCTTCGCCACCGCCACCATCTCCGGCTACGGCCGGGAGGCGCAGCGCAACGCCCAGGACTCCATCCTGGCCCTCCAGCAGCAGGCCACCGTCCAGCAGCGCCAGCTGGACTCGCTGAACACCGACTTCTCCACCGCCACCCACGCCACCCGGCTCAAGCTCCAGCCGCAGATCGACGCCGCCAAGGCGGCGGTCACCCAGACCCTCACCGACATCTCCAACCTGCAGAACGCAGCCCGCACCGACGCGGTGCGCCAGTGGGGCTCGATCGACAGCAACCCGGCCGCCTCCAACATCCTCACCGCGCCCAGCAGCCGCCCGCTGCGCCTCGCTCTGGCGGTGCTGCTGGGGGTGGCGCTGGGCGTGGTCGCCGCACTGATGCTGGACCGGCTGGACAGCAGGGTGCGCAACCGCAATGCCGCCGAGGAGGCCTTCGGGCTGCCGGTGATCGGCGAGATCCCGGTGCTCTCCCGGCGGCTGCGCCGGCTGCGCGAACCGGTGGTGACCGCCAGGCCGTCCGCGCCCGCCGCCGAGGCGTACCGCTCGCTGCGCTCCACACTGCTGCTCACCGGTCCGTCGTCGCTGGCGCTCCACGTCAAGGACGGCGAGGAGGACGGCGGCCCGGCCTCGGCCGCGCGGGCCTCCCGCCGGCTCGCCCACCCCGCGCCGGTGGTCATGGTGATGTCGGGCCGCAGCGGTGACGGCAAGACCACCACGGTGGCCAACCTGGCGGCGGCCCTGGCCGAGACCGGCCGCTCGGTCCTGGTGCTGGACTGCGACTTCCGGCATCCGCAGACCCATGAGCACCTGGGCAGCGGAAGCGGTCCCGGCATGGCCGAACTGCTGGCCGGCACCCGACCCCTCGGCATCGAGGACGTCATCCGGCCCACCAATGTCCAGGGGGTCACCCTGATCGGCGTCGGCAACACCAACGCCTACCCCGCCGCCCTGGTGATGCGGGCCGGCGAGGTGCTCCAGCGGGCCAGGCGCCATGCCGACCTGGTGCTGATGGACACCTCCCCGCTGCTGCACGCCAACGACGCCTACGACCTGGTGCAGCACGCCGACGCGGTGCTGGTGACGGCCCGCAGCGGCAATGTGACGCCCGAGCAGGCGGCCCGGGTGAGCGAACTGCTGGCCCGCACCGGGGTGCCGGTGGCCGGGGTCGCGCTGACCGCCTCCAGCTCGCCCTCCGGCGGACTGCCCCGGCTGGGGCTGCGCCGCTCGGAGTCGTCCGCGTCCGGTGCGGCCGTCACCCCGCTGGGCCGGGGCGCCCAGCCCAGGGGGCTGACCCGTCCGGCCGCCGGTGAGGGCGGCGTCCGGGAGCCGGAGCGGCCCGCCCCCAGCTGGGCCCGCGGCCGTGAGGGCGGCCCGCCGGAGCACCCCGCGGACGCCGGGTTCGCCGACGGCGCCGCGCCGGTCCGCCGCGCCGAGGGGGAGGACCGGTGACGGACGCCGCCGCGACCGAACCGACCGCCGACCCCGACTGCGCACCACCGCCGGCCCGTCCCCGCGACGGCCGCACCCGGGTGCTCTGGCTCGCCAAGGGCCTGGGCCGGGGCGGCGCCGAGCAGCTGCTGGTCAACTGCGCCCGGCGGCTCGACCAGGACCGCTTCGAGGTCGACGTCGCCTATGTGCTGCCGTGGAAGGACGCGCTGGTGCCGGCCCTGGAGGCGGCCGGTGCCCGGGTGCACTGCCTGGGCGGCACCCCCGGCACCCCGGGCCGCGCGGACCCGCGCTGGCCGCTGCGGCTTCGGCGGCTGGCCGTTGAGCGGGGGTACGCACTGATCCACACCCATATGCCGGTGCCCGCCGTGGCGGCCCGGCTGCTGGTGCGCGGCCCGGGGCTGCGCGGGGTGCGGCTGGTGCACACCGAGCACAACATGTGGGAGCGGTACCGGACCGCCACCCGCTGGGCCAACGCGGCCACCTACCGGCGCAATGACGCGGTGATCGCGGTCTCCCAGGCGGTGGCGGACACCGTCACCCGGCGCGGTCCGGGCGGCTGGCTGACCGTGGTGCACCACGGCCCCGACCTCTCCGGAGCGCCCAGCGGCCCGCAGGCGCGGGCCGCCGCACGGGAGCTGCTGGGCCTGCCGGCCGATGCCGTGGTGGTCGGCACCGTCGGCAATCTGACGGCCAAGAAGGACCAGCGCACCCTGCTGGAGGCACACGCCCGACTTCGGCACGCCCACCCCTCGGCGATACTGGTGCTGATCGGCTCCGGACCGCTGGAGGCACCGCTGCGCAGCCTGGCGGCGGCCCTGGGGCTCGGTACGGACGCGGTGGTCTTCGCCGGGTCGCGGTCCGATGTCCCCGCGCTGCTGCCCGCACTGGACGTCTTCACCCTGAGCTCCCGTCAGGAAGGGCTGCCGGTGGCCCTGATGGAGGCGATGACCAGTGGGCTGCCGGCCGTGGTGACCCGGGTCGGCGGGATGCCCGAGGTCCTGGACGACGGGGCGCAGGGGCTGCTGGTGCCACCCGGCGATCCGGATGCGCTCTGCCGGGCGCTGGCCCGGCTGGTGGCCGACCCCGGGCTGCGCGCGCGGATGGGCGCCGCGGCGGTGGAGCGGTCACGGCGGTTCGATGTGGCCGGGGCGCAGCGGGCCGTGGAGGCCGTGTACGAGCGGGTGCTGGGGGACGGACGCCGGTGACTCCCGCCTCCACCCCCGAACCCGTCCCCACCGAACCCGTCCCCAGCGAACCCGTCTACGCCGAGCCCGCGCCGCCCGCCGACCCGGCGTCCGGTCGCACCGCACCCGGCGACCGGCCCGACGGACCCGACGGGCCTCCACTGGTCCCGGGCACCGCCGACGAACTGCTGGTCCGCCCCTGGGCGCAGGCGGACGTCCCCCGGGTGCTCGACCTGCTCACCACTTCACTGGCAGGCGGTCCGACGGGTGAGCGCAGCGCCGCCTTCTTCGGCTGGAAGCATCTGGCCAATCCGTTCGGCGCCAGCCCCGGGCTGATCGCCGAGACCGCGGACGGCCGGCTCGCCGGGGTGCGGCTCTTCCTGCGCTGGGAGTACACCTCGGCCGGGCGCACCGTGCGTGCGGTACGGCCGGTCGACACCGCGACCGACCCCGGCTTCCGCGGCCGGGGCGTCTTCCGCAGGCTCACCCTGGGTCTGCTGGCCGAGGTCGCCGCCGACACCGAGCTGGTCTTCAACACCCCCAACGACCGCAGCCTCCCGGGATATCTGGCGATGGGCTGGCAGCAGGGCGGCCGGGTGCCGATCGCGGTACGCCCGGTGCGTCCCGCGGCCTTCGCCCGCGGGGTCCGCGGCGTGCTGGACCGGCGCGCCGCCCCGGCGCCGCCGAGCGACGCGGGGGCCCGCTGCCCGATGCCCACCGCCGCGGACTGGTTCGCCGCACTGCCCGGACCGCGCGGCGACGGCGAGGACGTCAGCGGCGAGGACGGGGGTCCGCTGGCCGAGCTGCTGCGGGAGCGGGCCGAGGCCGACGCCCGCGGATCCCGGCTGGCCACCCGCCGCTCCCCCGGCTTCCTGCGCTGGCGCTACGGCGACGCGCCGGGTCTGGACTACCGGGTGCTGACCGTCGAGCGGGGCGGCGAGCTGGCCGGGGTGGCCTTCGGGCGGCCCCGCCGACGCGGCCCGCTCACCGAGTTCACCCTCGCCGATGTGCTGGTACGCCCCGGGGACCGGGCCACCGCCGCGCGGCTGCTGAGGGCCGCCGCACGGAGCGGCTGCGACCATGTCGCCACGCATCTCTCCCCGGGCAGCGAGGCCGGCGCGGTGGCGCTGCGCTGCGGCTACCTCACCGCCCCCCGTACCGGGATGACCCTGGTGACCAGGGCCCCCGACGGCGGCCCCGGGCCGGCCGGCGACGCGGGCCCGGCCGCCTGGCGGTTCGCCCTCGGCGACCTGGAGGTCTTCTGATGGCCGGGCCCGGAGCGGCCGCCCTGGCCGCCCGCCGGGCCCAGGAGCTGCCGTGGGCGTCCCTCACCGCGGGGCTGCTGGTGACCGGCTATGTGGCGATGTTCGTCTGGGGCATGGCGCACACCACCTATGACACCTGGGGTGCGCTGCTGGTACTGCCCGCGCTGATGGCGGTGTCCACCCCGGTGCTGAGCCGGATCGCGGCCGCCAATCCCGAGCCGGACGTCTTCCGGCTGCTGATGACCGCGCTGAGCCTGAAGCTGCTCTGTGCCTTCCCCCGCTATCTGATGGCCTTTGTGCTGTACGGCGGCCAGGCCGACGCCAAGATGTACGACGCCAAAGGCCGCGCCCTGGCGGCCGTGCTCGAACAGGGCGTCTTCCACTACGACCTGGGGATGAAGGTCGCCGGGACCGGCTTCGTGGTCATCGTCACCGGTGTTGTGTATGTGCTGACCGGGCCCTCGCTGCTGGGCGGCTTCCTGGTCTACTCCTGGATGGGCTTCTGGGGTCTGCTGCTGTTCTGGCGGGCGGTGCAGATCGCCTTCCCGGAGGCGGAGTCGCGCCGCTACGCCAAGCTGGTCTTCTTCCTCCCCTCGCTGCTGTTCTGGCCGTCCAGCATCGGCAAGGACGCCTGGATGATGCTCTGCCTGGGCGCCACCGCCTACGGGATAGCCCGGCTGCTGGAGCGGCGCCGGGGCGCCTTCGCCTGGATCATCGCGGGGTCGCTGGGCACCGCGATGGTGCGGCCGCATGTGACGGTGCTGGCCGGGGCGGGGCTGGTGATCGGCTATGTGCTGCGGCGCCGCCCGCGGGAGGTCAGCGCCCTGGGACCGCTGCGCACCATCCTCACCGTGGTGGTGCTGGGGGTCGGCGTGATGCTGATGCTGCAGCAGGTCAACACGTTCTTCGGGACCGGCGGCTCGGGTGGCGGCTCGGTGGACCAGGTGCTCCAGGAGACCGCCCGCCGCACCTCCCAGGGCGGCTCCCAGATCGACGCGTCCGCCGCCGGGGTCAGTGACGACGACGCGGGGCCCACGGTCAGCCTGTCCCCGCTGGGGCTGCCGATGGCGGTGGTGACGGTGCTCTTCCGGCCGTTCCCCTTCGAGGCGTCCAATCTGCAGAACCTGGTGCAGTCGGTGGAGTGCTTCGCGCTGCTGGTGGTCTTTGTGCGTTCCTGGCCGCGGCTGCGGCAGGTGCCCAGGCTCTTCGTCCGCCGTCCCTATATGGCGTTCACCGTCGTCTACACCCTGCTCTTCTGCTGGGCGTTCTCCAGCATCAACAACATGGGCATCCTCTCCCGTGAGCGGGTGCAGGTGCTGCCGCTGGTGCTGGTGCTGCTGGTGATCCCCAGAGCCACCGTCCCCACCGCCGCGCCCGCCTCCACCACCGCGGCCGCGGCCCGCCGCCGGCTGACCGGGCGGCCACCCGAGCCCGTCACCACGCCGCCGCCGGGCCCCCGTCCGCTGCCGCTCGCCGAGGGTCCGGGGGACCGCCTCCCCGGCGGACGCGCCCGCGGGGGAGCGCCCCGCCGTCCTGTGCCACCGCAATCGCCGAACCGGCCGAACCGGCCTCACCTCAGGGGGATCGACAGATGACCGCAGACCAGGCCGCCTCACTACCCGCCGCTCTCGGCGGCACCCCCGCCTTCCCGCAGGGCCTGCCGCTCACCGTGGTGCAGGTGCCCGACCGCGAGGCGCTGCTGCAGCGTCTGGGCGCCGTACTGGACAGCGGCCGGCTGACCAATGGGCCGACCGTCGCGGAGCTGGAGGAGACCGCGGCCAAGCTGCTCCAGGTGGAGCATGTGGTGGCGGTCTCCAACTGCACGGCCGGGCTGATGCTGGTGCTCCAGGCCGCCGGGGTGGGGGCGGGCCGGCCAGTGGTGATGCCCGGCTTCACCTTCTCCGCGACCGCCCATGCCGCGCACTGGGCCGGCGGCGTACCGCTCTTCGCCGAGGCGCTGGAGGAGAACGTCACCCTTGACCCGGAGGACGCGGCCGCCCGGCTGGCCGCCGCCGACTCCCCGGCCGCCCTGATGGCCACGCATGTCTACGGCACGCCCTGCCGGGTGGAGCGGCTCCAGGAGGTGGCCGACGCGGCCGGGGTGCCGCTGGTGTACGACGCCGCACACGGCCTGGGCAGCCGCCGGGCCGGCGTGCCGGTGGGCAACTTCGGGCTGGCCGAGGTCTTCTCCATGAGCCCCACCAAGGTGGCGGTCGCGGGCGAGGGCGGGCTGGTCGCCACCCGTGACGGGGCGCTGGCGGAGACCCTGCGCTGCGCCCGCGACTACGGCAACCCCGGCGACTACGACACCCTCTTCCCCGGCCTCAACGCCCGGATGAGCGAGCTGCACGCCGCCGTGGCGCTCACCTGGCTGGCCGGGCTGGAGGAGCGGGTGGCCCACCGGGGTGCGCTGGCGGGGGAGTTCACCTCCGTGGTGGCGGGGATTCCCGGGCTGCGGACGGCGCAGCCGGACGAGGGCGACATCTCCACCTTCAAGGACCTGACCATGATCCTGGACCCGGACAGCTTCGGCCTCACCGCGCTGGAGCTCGGCCGGGCGCTGAAGGCGGAGGGCGTGGACACCCGGCGGTACTTCCATCCGCCGGTGCACCGGCAGCGGGCCTACGCGGGGCTGGGTCAGTCGGAGGCGCTGCCGCGCACCGACCGGTTGGCCGACTCGGTGCTCACGGTTCCGCTGTGGACGCAGATGGACGCCGCCACGGTGCGGCGTACGGCGGAGGCGGTGGTGCGCATCCACGGCAGCGCGGAACAGCTGCGGCTGCAGGGCGTCTGAGTCGCCGCTGGTCGGCGGCGTGCGGCGGGGCGCGCGGCAGAGCGCGCAGGATGGCGGGCGGGCACCTTCGGGGGCGCGCCCGCTGTCGCGCGCGCCCGGTCTGCTGGTGACATCTTGGGGCTGTTTTCGGGCGATGTCGAGCGTCATGTGCGGTGCTGCTTGACATCGATCCGGAGGTTCGATGACCGTTTTTCATACTTTCGATGGAAGTGTGCAGGCGAAGTATCGGCAAACACTCCAACTCCGTGCCCCACCACCCTCCTCAGCAGGCACACAGTGGCTTACCGTATGCGCATGACCTCCCGCTCCTTCGACGGAGTCGGCTACTACGCTCCGTCCTTCTCCTCCGACACCCCCATCTACGACAGCCTTGTCGCAGAACGCGGTGTCCCCCAGATCGCCCCCATCAATGTGCCGGCTGCCCTGCCGCCGGCCTTTCCCTCCCCCTACGACCAGCCGCGCTACGGCGGGTACGAGTCCGCCAGCAACCTGCCGGCGCTGCCTCCGGCCCGCCCGGCACTGGGACCCGGCCCGAGCTCCTACGCCCAGGCCCCGGCTCCCGCCCCGCAGTACGCGGCGCCGCAGGCCCCCCAGTACGGCGCCCCCCAGCCGTACCTGCCCGGCCAGCGGATGGCCGCCCCGCAGCAGGGCACCCCGCCGCACGGCATGCCCTCGATGCCGCAGGGCGGACCCGGCCAGCAGGGCGGTTACGGCTACCCGTCCCAGGGCCAGAGCTTCGGCGGCAACGGGCTGCGCCCGGCCACGGCGCCGATGGCCCCGGTCGCCCCCGTGGCGCCGGTGCGTCCGATGCCGCAGCGCCCGGCCGCGCCCAACCAGTACGGCGACCAGCAGCAGTACCCGCGTGGCGGGTTCCAGGGGTTCTGATCCACGGGGCCGGCGCCACCTCGCCGGCCGCACACCCGTCGTACGAGCCCGGTGCCGCAGCGCGCCGGGAGGAGGAGCAAGGGGGCCCTCCCGCCCCTCGTCGGGCCGGGAGGGAGGGTCGTCACCGGGCTGATCGGGATCTTCCGATCGGCCCGGTCGCATACCTGGCTGCTGCCGGCTGCTGCCCGCGCGCACCGGCGCCTGCTGCCGCCCGCCCGGTGGTCCGGGCCCGGCCCCGGGAGGCCGCGGCGGGACGCCTGAGACCATGAACCCATGCCGTACCTGAGCGCCCTGCACATCTACCCCCTGAAGTCCGCCCGCCGGCTGAGCCCCGCCGCCGCCCCGGTCGAACCATGGGGGCTGACCGGGGACCGGCGCTGGATGCTGACCGACCCCTCGGGCCGCTTCGTCAGCCAGCGGGACCTCCCCGGCCTGGCCCGGGTCCACATCCAGCCGCAGCCCGACGGCGGACTGCTGGCCAGCGCCCCTGGGACCGAACCGCTGCAGATCGCGCCGCCGTCGCTGGAGCGCGGCGACCCGGCCGCCGAGGTCTCCGTCTGGGCGAGCAGCTTCCTGGCCGCCGAGGCCGCCAAGGAGGCCCACCTCTGGTTCTCCGGGCTGCTCGGCACCGAGCTGCGCCTGGTGCATCTGGACGACCCCCGCCGCCGCCCGGTGGACCCCGACTACGCGCCCGGGGAGACGGTCTCGCTGGCCGACGGCTTTCCGCTGCTGCTGACCGCCACCGCCTCACTGCACGCCCTCAACGATCTGATCGCCGCCGGCCACCCCGGCGATCCGGTCGCGGGTGCGGCACTGCCCATGGAGCGTTTTCGGCCCAATCTGGTGATCGGCGACAGCACCGCCTGGGCAGAGGACGGCTGGCGGCGGATCCGGGTGGGCGAGATGCTGTTCCGAGTGGTCAAACCCTGCTCCCGATGCGTCATCACCACCACCGACCAGGAGGCCGGGATCGTCCGCGGTCCGGAGCCGCTGCGCGCCCTGGCCCGCCACCGCCGGTTCGGCAAACGCCTGGTGTTCGGGCAGAACCTGGTGCCGGAGCGCCCGGCCGGGCGGACCGGGGACGTCCTCGGCACCCTGCGGGTGGGCGATCCGGTGACGGTGCTGGAGGAGGGTCCGCGTCCACTGCCCGACAGGCGACCTGACCGGGCGTGACTTCCGCCCACCAGGCACGGATGATCACCTCCGAGGCGCTACGGTTGGGCAACGGCTCCGCCCTCGGCCGTCCCCGGGGGTGCGGCTGCAGCACGGCCGGACGAGAGGTGGGGACGCGTTCCGCTATGGGAGAGCAGAGGGTCCGAGTCACGCAGGACGGGGGCTCCCGCTGGCGGCGCCGGGCGGGTGAGTACGAGAGCCTGGCGGAGGCGGTCGCCGCCGCAGAGCCCGGCGACACCCTGACGCTGCGGCCCGGGACGTTCCGGGAGAACCTCGTGCTGGACAAGCCGCTGTCCGTGGTGGCGGCCGGCTCCCTCGGCTCGGTGCGCATAGAGCCCCCGGCCGGCCCTGCGCTGACGGTGCTGGCCGCGGCCTCCGTCCAGGGGCTGGTCCTGGAGGGCCAGGACACCTCGTCGGCGGCCGTACTGATCGACGGACCGGCCGCCGCCGCCGAGATCAGCGGCTGCCGCATCAGGACCGTCGCCGCGGTGGGCATCGAGGTCCGCGGCGGAGCCAGGCCCACCGTGCGCGGCTGCACCGTGGACAACCCCGGCGGACTGGGCGTACGGATCCGCGACGCGGCCGCCGGCTCCTTCGAGGAGTGCGAGGTGGGCCCCTGCGGGCAGGCCGGGGTGGCGGTGCTGGAGGGCGCCACCGTACGTCTGGACCGCAGCCGGATCCACCATGCCTTCGGCGCCGGGCTGCTGCTCACCGGCGACGGCAGCACCGCCGAGGCGGTGGAGTGCGAGATCTACGAGATCAACGGCACCGGGGTGCAGGCCGAGGCGCGGGCGGCCGGCCGGCTCACCGACTGCGAGGTGCACCGGGTCACCGGCAACGGACTCACCCTGGACAGCGGGGCGGTGCTCACCCTCGACGGCACCCGCATCCATGACGTCCCGGAGAACGGGGCGGACCTGCGCGGCCGCTCGGTACTCACCCTGGAACGCAGCACCATACGGTCCTTCGGCCGCAACGGGCTCTCGGTGTGGGACGCGGGCACCCGCGCCGAGGCGGCCTCCTGCGAGCTCCATGACTCCACCGGCGACTACCCGGCCGTGTGGGTCAGCGACGGCGCCCGGGTGTCGTTCACCGACTGCCGGCTGCACGATGTGCCGGACGCGCTCTTCGTCCTGGACCGCGAGTCGCACGCCGAGGTCGCGGACTGCACGCTCACCCAGATCCGCAGCTCCGCCGTCTCGGTGAGCGGCGGCGCCACGGTGCGGCTGGACCGCTGCCGGATCCAGGACGCGGGCACCGGCCTGTGGTTCCGCGACCAGGGCAGCGGCGGCACGCTGGAGGGGTGCGAGATCGCCGATGTCTCCACCGGGGTGATCATCGCCCGGGGTGCCGACCCGGTGCTGCGGTCGTGCACCGTGCGCGGCAGCGCGGACGCCGCGGTCTATGTCTCGGCCGGCGGTGCGGGCACCTTCGAGGACTGCCGGGTCTCCCACGGCAAGGGCTACGGCTTCCATGTGATCGACGGCTGCCGCCCGGTCCTCACCCGCTGCCGCGCGGAGCAGAACGCCCGCGGCGGCTTTGAGTTCTCCGAGCCCGGCCCGGTACTCGATGCGTGCAGCAGCGACGACCTCAAGCCGCAGACCGCCGTCGCCGGCGCGGCCCGTCCCTCGATCGTCGAGCATGCGGTGGGCGCCGGCGGCATCCTGGGCGGCGGGGCTCCGCTGGACGGCCGTATGCCGCTGCTCCCCGCCGCTCCTCTGGTCGACGCCACCGCCACCGCCACCGCCATCGCTCCTGCGGTCCGCGCCGCGGCCCCGGTCGGTGGCCACCGGGACGCCGACGAGGCACTGGCCGACCTGGACGCACTGATCGGCCTGGACACGGTGAAGCAGGAGGTCCGCACCCTGATCGATCTGATCTCGGTGGGCCGCCGGCGGCAGCAGGCCGGGCTCAAGGCCCCCTCGCTCCGCCGCCATCTGGTCTTCACCGGCTCCCCCGGCACCGGCAAGACCACCGTCGCCCGCCTCTACGGGGAGATCCTCGCCGCTCTGGGGGTACTGCAGCGGGGCCATCTGGTGGAGGTCGCCCGGGTCGACCTGGTGGGCGAGCACATCGGCTCCACCGCGCTGCGCACCTCGGAGGCCTTCGACCGGGCCCGCGGCGGAGTGCTCTTCATCGACGAGGCCTATGCGCTGGCCCCACCGGACGGGGCCCGCGACTTCGGCCGGGAGGCCATCGACACCCTGGTGAAGCTGATGGAGGACCACCGCGACGAGGTGGTGGTGATCGTGGCCGGGTACACCGCCGAGATGGAGCGCTTCCTGGACTCCAACCCGGGCGTGGCCTCACGTTTCTCACGGACCGTCACCTTCCCCGACTACTCCGCCGGGGAACTGCTGCAGATCACCCGTACCCAGTGCGCGGAGCACGAGTACCGGCTCGCCGACGAGACCGCCGAGGCACTGCTGGGCCACTTCGCCGCGCTGGACCGCGGACCCTCCTTCGGCAACGGCCGCACCGCCCGCCAGGTCTTCGAGACCATGGTCGAGCGGCACGCCGTGCGGGTGGCCCAGCTGGCCGACCCCTCCACGGAGGAGCTGCAACTGCTGCTGCCCACCGACCTTCCCGGCTGACGCCCGCAGCCTGCGTCCTGCCCGGCGGGCATGGCGTCGTCCGTGCGGGCCGCCGCGGCGGTCAGCGCAGCCGGGCGAGCAGGGCGGCGCGTTCCGCGGCGAAGGCCGGGTTGGTCTGGTAGCGCAGATGGCCGTCGATCTGGGTGGGCAGCGGGTCGGCGGGCGTGCGGCCGTAGGAGAGCGGATCGGTGAACGGGGGTGCGTCGACGGGCTCCTCGCTCCCGGCGGGGGGTACCTCCACGGGACCGCCGATCGGGTCGGTGCAGCGGTAGAGATTGCGCCAGGCCGGGACATGGCTGCGCAGCCGGACCAGGTCCTCGGTGGCCATGTAGGCGGGGAAGAACCTGCCGTACAGCCGCCGCAGCGGTGAGCCGTAGGTCAGCAGACTCACCTGGTGCCGCACCGCCTCGGGCAGCTGCCACAGCGCTGCCGCGGCGATCACCGTGCCCTGGGAGTGCGCGGAGACCACGACCCGGGAGCCCTGGCCGCGGCCGCACCAGGCACCGACGCAGGCCACCAGGTCGGGAACGGTCCGCTCCGCGTAGCAGGGCGGTGCGAAGGGGTGCGCGGCGCGCGGCCAGAAGGTGCCGATGTCCCACAGGATGCCCACCGTGCGGCGGGCGGCCGCGCCCTTGTAGGCGCGCCGGCCGAGGGTCACCAGGGTCACCACGGAAGTGCCGATCAGCCAGGAGCCCAGGGCCTGCGCGGTGTCGGTGGCGTAGGAGACCACCGTGGGGGTGCCGTCGGCCGCGTCGGCCGGTGCCAGATGGGTGACCAATGCTCCGGCCAGCGAACCCCCGCAGGCCAGCAGGGCAAACAGCGCCAGGGCGCCGATCAGCGGCGGGCCGGAGTCGGTGAGCCTGGCCCTGGCCAGCGCTCCGGCGATGGCGGCGGACCGCTCCGGGCTGCTGTCGCCGGGGGCGACGCCGTACTCGGCGGCCACCCGGGCGCTGAGGCGGCGCTGCTGGAGCAGCATCCGGCCGGCGGCGGCCAGCAGCAGCACGACGATCAGCAGCAGCACCACCGGGAAGCAGACGGCATGCCAGGTGAGCAGCAGCGGCGCGAGCGGCGCAGCGCCGTGGTGCTGCCCCGGTCCGGCGCCCCGGTTGAGCCAGTCCGCGGTCCACACCACCGCGCCGGAGGTGAAGAGCACGGCCACCCCGCAGGCCAGCATGGCGGTGGCCGGCCCTGCGAAGCCCCCCAGTGCGGGGCCTCCGGGGCCGCCGAAGCCGGGTGCGTGCAGGGCGCCCGGGTGCTCTCCGACGGGCACCGGGTCCGGCACCGGACCGGCCGCAGGGTGGTCCTCGGCGGCCGGTCCGGGGGACCGCCCCTGCTCCGGCACGGTCGCCGTACGGGGCGGCGGCGCGGGCGGGCCGTACGGCGCGACGGGCTGGTCGGCCGCGGGGCGGCGGCGCCTGCCGGCCAGTACGGCGGTGACCGCTGCCAGCCCTGCGACCAGGGCCAGTTGACCGGCGGCGAGCACCGTGAAGAGGACGGCCGCGCCGGGCAGCAGGTCGGCGGAGGTCCAGCCCGTGCGGCTCCAGCCCGCGTAGACGGCGGCGACGACGCAGATGCCGAGGGCGGCCCGGTGCAGATTGCGGACCACGGCGCCGTTGCCCTGGTCGTCCAGGATGTCCTCCCGCCGGACGCTGCCCACCAGGACGACCAGCACCCCCACCACGGTCGCGGCCAGCAGCGCGGCCAGCAGCGCCCCGGCACCGAGCAGGACCGTCGGCCCGCCCCGTGCCGTGTCCTGGCGCAGCGCGGGCACGATCAGGCCCGCGGCCACGGTGGCGAGGGCGGCGGCCAGGTGGGCTATCCGCAGCCGGCCGACGGCCCGCTTGCCGTACCAGAAACCGGCCAGTTCCATGGGCGCCTCGCGGTGCTCCGCTGCCCTGCCGTCGTCCGGCTGGTGGGCCTCGAAGGCGCTCCAGGTGCGGTGCGACAGCCAGCCCAGCAGGCCGACCAGGGCCAGCGGCACCAGTGCGGCGAGCGCGATCCGGCGGCCCGGCTGGTGCCACCAGTTGTGCGGATTGGCGGCGAAGTGCAGCCAGGACTGGTGGGCGGCGCAGTCGCCGCCTCCCGCGCACTGCCAGGCGATCTGGTCCATGGCCACCTCGCAGGCGCCGGCCGCGAACAGCACCGTGAGGACCAGCGCCAGCAGCCGCAGCAGCAGGTCGTAGAGCGCCCCGGCGCGGCGGTGCGGCACCGCGGAGCCGGGGGGCCGCATCCAGTGGGCGAGGTTGACCACCATGAAGGGGAGCAGCAGCAGCCACAGTGCCCGGGTACCGTCGCCGGAGGTGAGTCCGGACCAGCAGTAGGCCTCCTGGAGGGGGTCCGGCCGGCGGTCCGGCGGGGCGTCCTCGGCATGCATGTCCTGGCGTCTGCGGTAGAGGCCCGCGGTGTCGTCGCCCAGGATCCGGACCGGATGGGGGTCGGCCAGCATCTCGTCGGGGGTGGCTCCGCCGACGCCGTGGACCAGCAGTTCCAGGGCCGGTCCGGCGGTGGCGGGCCGGGCGGTTGCAGCGGGTTGCGGCCGGACGGGCAGCGCCGAGGGCTCCGGCGGGTGGCCCGGTCGCTGGGGTGCCTGGGTCATGGCGTGCTCTCCCCCGAGAGGCTGGCATGGCGGCGGGGCGGGCCGGGGGGCCGTGCCCGGTGCGGCCATGGTTCCGCCGGAATGCCGCGGTTACACGCTTCGCGTCCCAACCGCAACCGAACGGAGGGCGTGGATGACGTGCCGAGCGCTCACCCGACCGTGGCCGCCCCCTGGCGCGCGTGGGACGATGGGCCCGGCAACCGGGACGCAGCGAAAGGCGGGTCGGCCTCCTTGACCGAGAACAGCAACCTCCTGGCCGAACAGCGGCGGGCGCTGATCCTCGATGAGGTCCGGCGCCGCGGGGGCGTCCGCGTCAATGAGCTCACCCGCAGGCTCGGCGTCTCGGACATGACGATCCGCCGGGATCTGGACGCCCTGGCCCGGCAGGGTGCGGTGGAGAAGGTGCACGGCGGTGCGGTGCCGGTCGAGGAGGCCCGTACGCATGAGCCCGGCTTCGAGGCCAAGTCCTCGCTGGAGCTGTCCGCCAAGGAGGAGATCGCCCGGGCCGCGGCCCGGCTGGTCTCGCCGGGAAGCGCGGTGGCCCTCTCCGGCGGCACCACCACCTATGCCCTGGCGCACCGGCTGACCCAGGTGGAGAACCTCACCGTGGTGACCAACTCGGTGCGGGTCGCCGATGTCTTCGAGCGTGCGCTGCGGCAGGGCAGCGGGGCGGGTACCACGGTGGTCCTCACCGGCGGGGTGCGCACGCCGTCGGACTCCCTGGTGGGCCCGATCGCCGACCGGGCGATCCGCTCGCTCCACTTCGACCTGCTCTTCCTCGGCTGCCACGGCGTCTCTCCCGAGGCCGGTCTGTCCACGCCCAATCTGGCGGAGGCGGAGACCAATCGGAGCTTTGTGGCCTCCACCCGGCGGCTGGTGGTGGTGGCCGACCACACCAAGTGGGGCACGGTGGGCCTGTCGACGTTCGCCGCGCTGGACGAGGTGGACACCTGGGTCAGCGACCCGGGGCTGCCGGAGGAGGCGCGGGAGGCGGCCCGGGAGCATGTGCGGGAGCTGGTACTGGCCGGCGCGCCCGACTGAGCCTCCTCCGCCGCCGGAAGGCGCCCTCCCGGCGTGCACGGGTCCCGCGTACGATGGCGCCCGCGGCGTATCCCGGAGGGCCGGGGGCGGCCCGACGGTGTGCCGCGGGAGGGCGCGCCACGGCCGGTGCGGTGCATCGCAGGGCGGGAGGGAGGTCGACCTCGTACCGGGCTGCGCCCGTCGGTCCGGCGGGGCGCCGTGCACCGGCCGGCGGGAGGTGCCGGAGGGGTCCCGGGTGAGACCGGCGGGCTGCCGCACAGGGGTTGTCGCACCGGGGAGTCGTCGCACCGAGGAGTCGTCGCACCGAGGAGTTGTCGCACCAGCGGGAGGTGGTACGCGATGGCACGGCATCTGCGACCGGAGACACCGGAGTTCCTGGACCGCGCCCGGCTGCGGCTGTCCTTCTCCGCTGTGCTGGCGGGCTCCCCGGAGGCGGTCTTCCGGGAACTGGCCGAGGTGCCCGCCGGGTGGCCCCTCTGGTTCCGCCAGCTGTCCTCGGTGGAGTACCTGGGCGAACCGCCGCACGGGGAGGGCAGCTGCCGCCGGGTGGAACTCTCGGGGGGCGTGCGCATGGTGGAGACCGTGCTGGTCCAGGAGCCGCCCCGGCGATTCGTCTACCGGGTGGACGAAGCCGGCCTCCCGGGGCTGCTGGCGATGATGGAGGAGTGGCGGCTGTCGCCCTCTCCGTACGGCGGGACCCGGGTGCAGTGGACGACGGCGGTGGACGCCCGGCAGCCGCTGCGGGGGCTGTGGGGGGCGGCGCGCCCGCTGCTGGGACGGGCCTTCCAGCAGGCGGCCCGGCGGCTGGACGCACGGATAGCGGTGGGCACCCCGGCACGCTGACGGCCCGTCGTCACCGCGGGGGGTTCCCGGCCGCAGCTCAGCCGCCCCAGAGGCCGCCTGCCAGGAAGCCGTCCAGCCGGGCCCGGTAGGGGGCGATGTCGATGCCCTGCTCGGCGAGCCAGGCGTCGGAGTAGTACTTGTCCAGGTAGCGGTCCCCCGGGTCGCAGAGCAGGGTGACCAGGGAGCCGCGGCGGCCTGCCGCCCGCATCTCGGAGACGATCCGCAGTGCGCTCCACAGCCCGGTGCCGGTGGAGCCGCCGGCCCGGCGGCCGAGGACCGCCTCCAGGGTGCGGACGGCGGCGATGGAGGCGCCGTCGGGGACCTTCATCATCCGGTCGATGGCGCCGGGCACGAAGCTGGGCTCGACCCGGGGGCGGCCGATGCCCTCGATCCTCGACCCCTGGTCGCAGTGCGCACCCTGATCGCCCGTCACCCAGCCCTCGAAGAAACAGGAGTTCTCCGGGTCGGCGACGCAGATGCGGGTGTCGTACTGCTGGTAGCGGACATAACGGCCGATGGTGGCGGAGGTGCCGCCGGTGCCCGCGGTGGCGACGATCCAGGCGGGTTCGGGATAGCGCTCCATGCGCAGCTGGCTGTAGATCGACTCGGCGATGTTGTTGTTGCCCCGCCAGTCGGTGGCCCGTTCCGCATAGGTGAACTGGTCCATGTAGTGGCCGCCGGTCTCCTCAGCGAGCCGGGCGGAGACCTCGTAGACCGTACGGGGGTCGTCCACCAGGTGGCAGGTCCCGCCCTGGAACTCGATCAGGCTGATCTTCTCGCAGCTGGTGGTGCGGGGCATCACGGCGATGAAGGGCACACCGATCAGGCCCGCGAAGTAGGCCTCGGAGACGGCGGTGGAGCCGCTGGAGGCCTCGATCACGGGCTTGCCGGGGCGGATCCAGCCGTTGCACAGGCCGTACAGGAAGAGCGAGCGGGCCAGCCGGTGCTTGAGGCTGCCGGTGGGGTGGGTGGACTCGTCCTTGAGGTACAGGTCGATGCCCCACTCCTCGGGCAGCGGGAACCGCAGCAGATGGGTGTCGGCGGAGCGGTTGGCGTCGGCCTGGACCCTGCGCACGGCCTCCTTGAGCCAGCTGCGGTAGGCCTCGTCCGAACGGTCGACATCGACGGTGGCCGCCACTTCGCCGGGGGTCTGCTGCTGGTCCGCCATACCGCGGAGCCTCCTTGCGCCCTGAGGGTGAACGGCGCTCAGCGTAACAGGTGCTCACCATAAGTGACTGTTACGCCTTCTCCATGCGCCCCTTATGCCACCCCGGGTCCGCCGAACGGCGGGATGCGCCCCTGTGCACCGGCCCCCACCGGCCGGTTCGCGCCGTGCGCTCCCGGATGCAGCATCGCGCCCGCGTGTGCGCAAGTTGCGGAACCGGGCCGCCGGGGTGAGTCTGGACCACATCGCGTTCCGTCGCGACCCAGACACTCTGCGCGTTCGAGAGTCTCGAATCGCGCAGTCGGCCCCACCGATGGAGGGAGTCGTCGCGTCATGGAGGATCGGGTCAGGCATTACGAACTGCGGCTCGCCGCAGTCCCGAGCCGCTTTGAAGCGGTGCGCCGGATAACCGCGGCGCACCTGCGGTACTGGAAGTTCACGTCGCTGGTGGATTCGGCGCTGCTCGGGGTGACCGAGCTGCTGGCCAACGTCCACCAGCACGCCGCGGGCGGAGAGGAGTGCGTCCTGCGGCTGCGGGCCGCCCCCGACTGCCTGACGGTCTCCGTCCATGACGCCGATCCGACCCTGCCGGTCGCCCGCGAGGCCGAGGTGTGGGAGGTCAGCGGCAGAGGACTGGCCATCGTCGCGGCGCTCAGCAAGGAGTGGGGCGCCCAGGTGGAGCCGGACGGCTGCCTGGCCGGGAAGGTGGTCTGGTTCGCGCTCAGCGCCGACCCGGTCCGGCCCGAGCCGCTGCAGGCTCCGCAGGTACGCCGCACCCTCACCCGTCCGCGGCTCACCGTGGACCCGCTGCGGCCGTCCGCACCGCTGCGCACCGCCCCGCTGGTACTGCCCGGCGGCGGCCTGCTGGACGACGACGAGCACCGGGTGCCGGTACGCCCGGCGCGGGCCCGGCCGGTGGCCGTGCCGCGGCGCTGAGGGGGCGGGGAAACCGGCCACGGCCGGACGCACGCAGGGTGTCGGCAGCAGCGCGACGCCCTGCGGATCGCGTTCGACGGCGACACCCCGGGGGCGCACGGATCGACGGCGACCCGACGGCCACGGCCCGACGGCAACCACCCGACGGCAACGACCCGACGGAGACGACCCGACGGACACCCTGCACGGATGACCCCGGCGCGACGGCGGCCCCGGCCGCCTGATCGCACCGGGGCTTCTTGGCGCCGACCCGCACATCACCGGGGGATCACCCCGGCGCCGGAATGAAAACGACACCCATGTTGCTGAACGGGGCGGACTTCACCGAAGGGAGGCCCCCGTGGCCCGCAATGAGATCCGCCCGGTCGTCAGACTCCGCTCCACCGAAGGCACCGGCTACACCTATGTGACCCGCAAGAGCCGCCGCAACGATCCCGGCCGGCTGGAACTGCGCAAGTACGACGCCCTCGCGCGCCGGCACACGCTCTTCCGCGAGGAGCGCTAGCCGCGCGGGCCGGTCCGGCCCCTGCCGCACGGGAGCCGCCCATCGTGGGGAGCGATGGGCGGCTCCCGTTCATACGACGGCAATCGACATAGAAGAATGTCCATCAGAGGGTCACCGCCCTGCAAAACGCATGTCACAACCGGCTGGCAGCCTTTGAGTCGAAGGATGACTCAGAGAGAGGGAATGCCATGAGGGAGCTCAGCCTGTTCCTGGCAGCCGTTGCCCAGCTGTCGCCCACCGACACCGACACCGGAGCCGGAGCGCCGCCCCGCATCCCCGGCCACGAGGCGGACCGGCTGGCGAGCATGGGCACCGCCCACCCCGAACGCAGCAACCGCCCGCAGCGCCCGGCCTCCGGGCGGGACGGGCGGTGGCGGCGGTTCGGTGTCCGCCCCGCCACCGCCGCTTCGCCGTCCTAGGGACCGGCCGGCCGGAACCGGAAAGGCCGAACTTGTGGGAGCGCTCTCACGCGGAGTTCGATACCCTCCTGACGTCCGCCTCGCATCCGCAGTGACGGACGCCGGGAGGGAGCAGGACCCATGGAGAGCCTCACCAAGCGCAGACCGCCGAGAACGCAGCTCCAGGCATGGCTGCACAGCGCCCTGGGTCCGGATGCGGGGCTGGTCGAGTACACCGAGTGCACCGACGGCTGGTTCAACACCGTCTATGCGGTCACCCTGACCGACGGCCGCGAAGCCGTCGTCAAGGTGGCTCCCCCCGCGGGGATGAAGCTGATGCGCTACGAGGGCGACCTGCTGTACGCGGAGGACCACTTCTACCGGCAGGCCGCCGGCAGTGGCATGCCGCAGCCGGCTCTGCTGCACACCGACCTCGACGAGGGGTTCCTGCTGCTGGAGCGGCTCCGCGGCACCCCGCTGGACAAGGTGGCCGGCGCGATGGCGCCCGAGGCACTGGCCGGAGTGCGGCACCAGGTGGGCGCCGCGGCCGCCCGGCTGCACCGCGTCACCGGCCCGGCCTTCGGCTACATCCGGCGTGACGGCCGCACCCGCTCGCAGAGCTGGCGAACCTCGTTCCTGGCCATCATCGACGACGTCCTCGCCGATGCCACCGAGCTGAACACCGAACTGCCCGCCGCTCCCGACCGCATCGGGGCCCTGATCCACCGTCACGCCGATGTGCTGGACGAGGTGGAGCGCCCGGCCCTGATCCACTTCGACCTCTGGGACGGCAATGCCTTCGTCCTGGAACAGCCGGACGGCTCCTGGCAGTTGGAGGGCGCGATCGACGGTGAGCGCGCCCTCTACGGCGATCCGCTCGCCGAGCTGGTCTCCCTGGCCATCTTCGCCGAACCGGAGGACTCCCCCGGCCTGCTTGAGGGCTATGCCGAGGCGGCCGGTGCGCCGCTGCGGCTGGACGCGGCCGGCCGCCGGCGGCTCACCCTCTACCGGATCTATCTGGACCTGATCCTGGCCACCGAGGGCGCCACCCGCGGGTACGGGGAGGAGCACGACGGACTGCGGCGCCTCGCACTGGAGAAGCTGGACGCGGAACTCGGCCTGCTGGGCGGCGTGGCGACACACTCCAGCAATTAGTACTACTTCGTCCGATTCTGACTAGAGTGAGCCTCCCGGACAAGGGGAGGCATCATGTCGACCACGCTCACGTTCCATGACGTTCCGTCAGCCGTCGGCTGCGAGTGCCCGTCATGCAGTGCGGTGGAGCTGGCCAGGACCGTACGCCGGCTGCGCCTGGTCCGGCCGGGCCGCGGACCGGCCCGCACCCCGCAGCGGACGGTGGTCGCCGTCGCCGCCGCCGGGAGCGCGCTGGCGGCCGCGGGCAGCGCCCAGGCCGCCCAGGGCGCGGCGGTGAGTGCGGCACCCGCTGCCGCACCCGCCGCACTGCCCGGGGCCACCGCACTGCCCGGCCACTCGACAGCGGTGGCCTGGACCGGCCGCCACGCCAAGGCCCGGCACACCGCCATCGCGCTGGACCTGACCCGCGCCGAGATCGTCGCCCGCGCCGCACGGTGGGTCGACTCCCGCATCCCCTACAGCCGGTCCCGCTTCCACGACGGCTACCGCACCGACTGCTCCGGCTTTGTCTCCATGGCCTGGGGTCTGGCCGACAACGCCTGGACGGGCAACCTCGCCGACTTCGCGGTGCCCATCTCCAAGGACGACCTGGCCGAGGGCGACATCCTGCTCTTCCACAACCCGGCCGCCCCGGCACGCGGCTCCCATGTGGTGCTCTTCGACCACTGGGCGAACCGCTCCCACACCGCCTATGTGGGCTACGAGCAGTCCCCGCCGCACACCCTGCGCCGGACCATCCCCTACGGCTACTTCACCCACCGCTCTCAGTACCGGGCCTACCGCTACCGGCATCTGGTGTCCGGCGACGCCGACGGCAGCTCCTTCCCCGGGGTCGACGCCTTCGGGCCCGGCACCGTCAACTCCTGGGTGACCAGGCTGGGCACCATGCTGATGGCGCGCGGCGGCAGCCGCTTCTACACCGACGGCCCCGGCCCGGAGTGGGGCGACGCCGACGCCTCGGCCACCCGAGCGTTCCAGCAGGCCCAGGGCTGGGAGGGCGCGGAGGCCGACGGGCTGCCCGGTCCCCACACCTGGCGGCTGCTGGTCACCGGCGCCGGGCGGGACATCCCGGCCGACGACAGCGTCGAGGACTTCCCCGGAGTCGACGACTTCACCCCGGGCACGGCCAGCGACCCGGTGCTCGCCATGGGGCAGCAGTTGGTGGCCCGCGGTTTTGCGGACCACTACCGGATCGGCCCCACACCGGTCTGGACGGAGGCCGACCGGCGGAACATCCAGGACTTCCAGCGGGCCCAGGGCTGGCACGGCGACGAGGCCGACGGCTATCCCGGTCCCCGGACCTGGCAGTTGCTCTTCGACTGAGCCCGCCGCGCGGGAGGTCAGCCGGCCACCGCGCTCTGGGGGTCGTCGAGGAAGGGCTGCCAGGCCAGTTCGGCGGCCCCGGTGAGATCGGGTCGCGCCAGGGCGGCGGGCAGGACGGGGACTCCGGCGCTGCGGCCCCACAGGCTGCGCTCCGCGACCACGGCGGGCAGCAGCTGCGGTGCTGCGGTGAGCAGGTCCAGATGGATGCCGCCGAGCACGATCCGGTCGGGGTTGAGGATGTTGACCATCCCGGCCAGCCCCGCACCGAGGCGCTCCGCCACCCGGTCCACGGCTGCCCGGGCCGCCGGGTCGTGGGCGGCGGCCCGGGTGACGGCCCGGGCGCGCTCCAGCAGCGGCTCGCCGGGGGCCGGGGTGATCCCGGCGGCGGCCAGCAGGGCGGGCGGGTCCGCCTCGACGTCCAGGCAGCCGCGACGTCCGCAGGGGCAGGGGCGGCCCCGGGGGTCGACGGTGAGCTGCCCCACCTCCAGGGCCAGCCCGTCGCTGCCGGTGTGCAGCCGGCCGTCGACCACCAGCGCACCGCCGACGCCCCGGTGGCCGGAGGTGACATAGAGCAGATGGCGGGCGCCGCAGCCGGCCCCGTGCCGGTGCTCCGCGAGGGCGGCCAGGTTGGCGTCGTTGGCGACGGCGGTGGGCAGCGGGAAACCCGCGGAGGGGAAGGCCCTGGCGACGGCGGCGGCGAAGAGGTCCCGTACCGGGGTGCCGCTCGGCCAGTCCAGATACATGGCGGCGAACGCCCGGCCGTCGGAGGTGGTGACGGGCGTCGGTACGGCCAGGGCGGCGCCCAGGCAGCGGCGGGGGGAGGCGGCCACCAGGCGTGCGCCGGCCTCGGCCACCGCGCGCAGCAGCCCTTCGGGGTCGGCGGGGCTGGGCAGCGGATGGTCGACCGGTTCGCCGAGCGTGCCGCCGAGACCGGCCAGGGCGACGCTGAAACCGTCCGCGTGGATCTGCGCGGCCAGCACCACCGGGCCGCCGGGGGCGACGGCGAGGCGGTGCGAGGGGCGGCCGCGGCCGCTGCCGGCCGGGCGGGAGTCCACCGCGACCAGTCCCAGCGCCTCCAGTTCGGCGGCGATCGCCCCGGCGGTGGCCCGGGTGACCGCCAGCTCCGAGGTGAGCGCGGACCGGGTGGGGGCCCGGCCGGAGTGGATCAGCGCCAGTGCGGGTCCCAGCAGAGTGCGCCCCCGGTCCAGGGCGGGCCGGGCCGCAGCCCGGTTTCGGCCGGGGATCTGCGGCGCGCGGCTTGTCGGCATGTGCGGCACACCCCTATTCTGCATTTGTGCCGCTACTCAACAAAATACCCCGCCCGGAACCCGACCCCGCGCGGCGCACCTTCCGCCGCCGCGCCCGATCCCTTCCCGCCACCGCCGACGCGCCGCCCCTCCCCTCGGCACCGAGGACACCCGCCTGGTCCCCGCTGCGGCTGGCGCTCACCGCGTTCTTCGCCACCGACGGCTTCCTCTTCGCCGGCTGGGTGGTGCGCGTCCCGGCCGTCAAGGCCCAGGTGCACGCCTCCCCGGGCGCCCTCGGCCTGGCGCTGCTCTGCATCTCCGCGGGTGCCGTGGGCACCATGGCCGTGGTGGGCCGGCTCTGCGTGCGCTACGGCAACCACCCCGTCACCGTCGGCACCGGACTGATGCTCAGCGTGGGGGTGGCGCTGCCCGCGTACGCCCACTCGATGGCCGCGCTGAGCGCCGCGCTGCTCTTCTTCGGCGCGGGGTACGGCGCCCTGAACGTGGCCATGAACAGCGCCGCCGTCGATGTGGTCACCGCACTGCGACGCCCCGTCATGCCGACCTTCCACGCCGCCTACAGCCTGGGCGGGCTCTGCGGAGCCGGGATCGGCGGACTGCTGGCCGCCCGGCTGACCACCGCCTGGCATCTGGGCCTCACCGCGGCGCTGGGCGCCGTCGTCACGGTCGTCGCCGGCGTCGTCCTGCTGCGCGCCCCGGCAGCGGTCCGCCCCCACCCGCAGGCGGAGTCGCCCACCGCCGCCCGGCCGCACAGCCGCCAGATCACCGTGCTGGTGGTGCTGCTGGGGCTCACCGCGCTGTGCAGCTCCTACGGCGAGGGCGCACTCGGCGACTGGGCCGCCCTGCACCTCACCGACGACCTGCACACCACCACGGGTCTGGCCGCGGCCGGCTACGGAGCCTTCGCCTTCGCCATGACGGCGGGTCGGCTGGGCGGCACCTGGATGTCGATGCGGCTCGGCCAGACCAGGGTGATGGCCGGCGGCGGAATGCTCGCCTGCGGCGGCATGCTGATGGCCGCGCTGGCCCCGGCAGTACCGGTGGTGCTGGCCGGATTCGTGCTGGTGGGCCTGGGGCTGGCCAATATGTTCCCGCTGGCCATCGCCAGGGCCGGCATCCTGGCCGGGCCGCAGGGCGTGGCGACGGCCTCCACGCTCGGCTATGCGGGCATGCTGATCGGCCCTCCGGTGATCGGCTTCCTCGCCGACGGCCTCGGCCTGCCCACGGCGCTCACCACCGTGGCGGCATTGGCCGCGGTCTCCGGGGCCATCGCGGTCGGCACGGACCGCCGCCGCGGCTGACGGACCCCCAGCCGGTGCTCCGGGCAGCGGCGCCCCCGGGGCCGAGGAGGGGCGGGGGCCACGGCGCTCCCGGGGCCGGGCGGCACGGGGAATCCGCCGCGGACGTCCCGTCCTCCGGCCGGGGCCGGGGCCGGGGCCGGGAGGTCAGGGCGCGGCGGTGGGGTCCGCGGTTCCCGTCGGCGGCTCCTCGGGCAGATGCAGATCCCAGCCCACCAGGGCTCGCAGCTGCTCGGCGGTGACGCCGTCCGGCACCGGGCGGGGGGCCGGTGTGCGGATCGGCGGCTCCCAGCCGTCCTCCGGGGTCCAGCGGCGGACGACCTTGGCGGGCGCCCCGGCGACCACACTGTGGTCGGGGACCTCCCCGCGCACCACGGCCCCCGCGGCGACCACCACATTGCGCCCGATGCGGGACCCCGGCAGGATCACCGCGCCGGTGCCGATCCAGCTGCCCGAGCCGATCTCCACCGGCTCGTTGCGCGGCCACTGCTTGCCGATCGGCAGCTGCGGGTCGCGGTACTCATGGCCCTGGTCGGTGATGTAGACCCGGGGTCCGGTCCAGACGTCGTCGCCGATCACGATCGACTGGTGGCCGACGATATGGCTCTCCCGGCCGATCACACAGCCGCCGCCGATCCGAACGATCGGCTCGGGCCCGAGATCCAGGCCGGGCAGGAAGCCCGCCGACAGGGTCACCTGCTCGCCCACGATGCAGAACGGCCCCAGATGGATCCAGCCCTCGTTGAAGACCGTGCCCAGGGGAAAGGCCAGCCTGGTGCCGTCGCCGAGGCTGCCGAAGCGGTACGGCCCGGGCCGGTCGGCGGAGACCGCTCCGTGCTCCTGCACCCAGCGCCATCCGCGGTGCACGAGCCTGCCGACGGCACGGCGGCGGCGGTCCCGGACGGCGGAGAGCAGCGAGCGCGGAGAGGGCATGGCCACACCGTAGCCGCCGCCGAAGGGCTGTGATCAGCCAGGGGAGCAACGTCACACCCCCGGGTGCACACCGGTGGCCGCGCACCGGCACACTCCCCGTATGGAGATCGCCCACCACATCGAAGCCCTGCGCCAGGAAGGGCGGTTGCTCGCCCGGGCGGCCGCCGGGACCCCCTGGGACGTGCCCGTGCCCACCTGCCCCGACTGGCGGTTGCGGGACCTGGTGCACCACACCGGCTCTGTGCACCGCTGGGCCGCCGCGCATGTCGCCCAGGGCCGCACCGAGCCGCTGGACGAGGCCGGGAGCGAGGCGGCCTGGGGGCCGAAGCCCGGCGACGAGGCCCTGCTGGACTGGTTCCGGGAGGGTCATGAGCGGCTGGTCGCGACCCTGGAGGAGGCACCCGCCGACCTGGCGTGCTGGTCCTTCCTGCCCGCGCCGTCGCCGCTGGCCTTCTGGGCGCGGCGGCAGGCCCATGAGACCGCGGTGCACCGGATGGACGCCGAGGCCGCGGCAGGGTCCGCGCTCAGCACCGTGGCGGATGCCTTCGCCGCGGACGGCATCGACGAGCTGCTCCGCGGGTTCCTGGTGCGCCCCGTCTCCCGGCTGCGCTCCGACCGGCCGCGGGCGCTGCTGGTACGGATCACCGACGCGCCCGGCGGCAGGAGCGACCTGACGGTGTCGATCAGCGACGGGCCGGTGGTGGTCCGCCGGGAGGCCGGTCCGGCCGACTGCACCGTCAGCGGCCGTGCCGGAGACCTCTATCCGGCGCTGTGGAACCGGCTGCCCACCGGTCCCGAGCACGGGATCGAGGTCACCGGGGACCGGTCGCTGCTGGAGCTGTGGGGCGGGACCGCGCAGATCCGCTGAGGCTGAGCGGCGGACGGTCAGCCCAGGACGCCGTCCAGGATGCGGGCCCACTGGCGGACCACCCCGGCCCGCCGGGCCCCGTCGTCGGTGAGCAGATTGGCCAGGCCGAGGCCGCGGGCCATGTCCAGGGTGGCCTGCACGGTCTCCCGCACGCCGGGGGCGCGTTCGTCGACGCCGAGGAATTCCACGGCGGCGCGGTGCGCCTCCCGGCCGACCCGGTTCTCCAGGGCGATGATCCGCGCCCGCAGCGGCTCCTCGCGGGCGGCGGCCACCCACAGATGGAGGGCGGCGCGGAACAGCTCCCCCGTGTACATCCGCACGATGACCTCCACCACGGTCTCGGTGCGGGGGGTGTCGCCCTGGGCCTCGGGCGACAGCTGCTCGCGTACGTCCGCGAGCAGCTGGTCGGCGACATGCTCCACGGCGGCGGTGAACAGGTCCTCCCTGGTGGGGAAGTGGTGCTGGGCCGCGCCGCGGGAGACCCCGGCGCGCTCCGCGACCACGGACACGGTGCTGCCCGCCCACCCGTAGGCGGCCAGGCAGTCCACGGCGGCCTCCAGCAGCCGGCGGCGGGTGGCGCGGCTGCGGTCCTGCTGCGGCATGCGGGAGGCCGCCTGGATCGTCATGGGGTGGGGATGCTCCTTGTCGTACTGCGGGGGCCGGTCAGCGGGCCCAGGAGGGCGGTCGGCGTTCCAGGAAGGCGGTCATGCCCTCGCGGGCCTCGGCGCTGCCGAAGAGCAGCGCCGACTGGGCGACCCGGTCCTCGCCGTCCTGGTCGAAGGAGCGCAGCACATCGGCGGCGACCAGCCGCTTGGACTCGGCCAGGCCTTGCGGGGAGGCCAGGCGCAGCGCCTCCAGGATCGGCTCCAGGGCCGCGCCGGTGTCTTCGGCGGCGACGGTGACCAGGCCGATCCGCATGGCCTCGGCGGCGTCGAAGGTCTCGCCGGTGAGGTAGTAGCGGGAGGCCGCGCGCGGGTCGAGCCTGGGCCGCAGCGGCAGCGAGATCACCGCCGGGGCGAGGCCCAGGCGGACCTCGGTGAAGGCGAAGGTGGCGGCGGGGCCGGCCACCGCGATGTCGCACGCCCCGAGCAGCCCCAGGCCGCCTGCCCGGACATGCCCGTCGGCGCGGGCGACCACGGGTTTGGGACACTCCACCACGGCCCGCAGGATCTGCACCAGCCGGCGGGGGCCAGCCGTGGGGTCCCCGGTGGTGGCCTCGGAGAGGTCGGCCCCGGCGCAGAAGACCTTGCCGGTGTGTGGTGAGAGGACCACGGCACGCACCGCCGGGTCCTTGGCGGCCTCGGCGAGGCCCTGCTCCAGCTCGGCCATCAGCCGGGTGGAGAGGGCGTTGCGGTTGTGCGGGGAGTCCAGGGTGAGGGTGGCGACCGCCCCCTCGACCGCGAAGCGGACGAGGGGGGCGGCGGTGGGGTCGGTCATCGCGTGGGGCCTTCTTCCGGGCCGGCTCCGTTGCCGGCGTGCATGGGCGTCTGGGTGGCGGGGTCCGGGGTCGCGGGGGTCCCGGCCGGTGCGGGGCGGGAGCGCTCGAGGTCCCGCAGCCGGCGGCGGAGGATCTTGCCGGCCGCCGACTTGGGGACGGCGTCCAGGAACTCCACGGCACGCACCTTCTTGTACGGGGCGACCTGCCCGGCCACATGGTCGATCACCTGCTGGGGGGTGAGGCTACTCCCCGGTGCCGGGACCACGAACGCCTTGGGTACCTCTCCGCCGTCCGCTCCGGTCACACCGATCACGGCGGCGTCCGCGATGCCGGGGTGGGCGAGCAGCACCGCCTCCAGCTCGGCGGGGGCCACCTGGTAGCCCTTGTACTTGATCAGTTCCTTGACCCGGTCGACGATGTGCAGATAGCCGCGGTCGTCGACACAGCCGATGTCGCCGGTGTGCAGCCAGCCCTCCTCGTCGATCATCGCGTCGGTCTCGGTGCGGCGCCCGAAGTAGCCGCGCATCACCTGCGGGCCGCGGATCAGCAGCTCTCCGGGCTCCCCCGCGGGCAGATCCTTGCCCGCGGCCCCGGGGCCGTCGGCGTCGGTGTCGGCGTCGGCGTCGACCGAGACCACCCGCATCTCGGTGCCGGCGATCAGCCGGCCGACCGCGCCGGGCGGCGGCGCGGGGTCGCTGCGCGGCACCAGGTGGGTGGCGGGCGACAGTTCGGTCATCCCGTAGGCCTGGCGTACCGCGTCGATGCCGAGGCGGCGGGCGCAGAGCGCGGCCAGGTCGGCGTCGAGCGGGGCGGCGGCGGACAGGACGTACTCCAGCGAGGAGAGGTCGTAGCGGTCCACGGCGGGATGCTTGGCGAGCGCCAGCACCATCGGCGGTGCGGCATAGACGCCCTGGATCCGGTGGTCCTGGAGGGTCTGCAGGAACTGCTCCAGGTCGAAGCGGGGCAGCACCACCACGGTGGCGCCGCCGCGCAGCGGATGGTTCATCAGCGCGGTGAGGCCGTAGATGTGGAAGAACGGCAGCACCGCGATGATCCGCTCGCCCTCGCCGGGCCGGTGCACGGCGTCGAGCTGGGCGAGGTTGGTGGCGATGTTGCGATGGGTGAGCATCACGCCCTTGGCGGTGCCGGTGGTGCCGCTGGAGTAGGGCAGCACCGCGATGTCGGTGGCGGGTTCTATGGTGGGCGTCGGTTCGGGTGCGGTGGAGGCGGCCAGGTCGAGCAGTGAGGGGTGGCCCTCGGCGCGGTCGCAGGTGAAGATGGAGCGGATCGGGGCGGGGGTGTCGGCGACGGCTGCGGCCGCCTCCAGGGCGGTGGGGAGGAAGGGGGAGACCGTGATGATCCAGCGGGCGCCGCTGTCGCGCAGCTGCGCGGCGAGCTCCCCGGGGGTCGCCAGGGAGCTGACGGTGGTGACAGTGGCTCCGGCCCGGGTGGCGGCGTAGAAGGCCACCGGGTAGGCGATGGTGTTGGGGCTGTGCAGGGCGATCACATCGCCGGGGGCCACGCCGGCCTCGGCGAGCCCGGCGGCGGTGCGACGGGTGGCGGCGTCGAGCTGCGCATGGCTCAGACGCTGTCCGGTGATCCCGTCGACCAGGGCCGCCAGGTCGCCGCGGGCGGCCGCGCCGCCCAGCACCGCGTCATGGATGGGCAGGTCGAGCAGGGGGACGTCGGGGTAGTCGCTGCGGAACACCATGGGGGACCCTCCGGATGGGAGCCGGCTGTGCCTGTCGGTGCCTGCCGGTCAGTACGACTTTGGGAGAGCGAGGGTGTGCTGGGCAACAAAGTTGAGAATCATCTCGCGGCTCACCGGGGCGACCCGGCCGACCCGGGAGGCGGTCAGCAGCGCGGCGAGGCCGTACTCCTGGGTGAGGCCGTTGCCGCCGAGGGTGTGCACGGCCTGGTCGACGGCGCGGGCGCTTGCCTCACCGGCGGCGTACTTGGCCATGTTGGCGGCCTCGCCGGCGCCCGCGTCGTCGCCGCAGTCGTAGAGGTGGGCGGCTTTCTGCATCATCAGCCGGGCCAGCTCCAGGTCGATCCGGCACTGGGCGAGCGGGTGGGCGATGCCCTGGTGGGCGCCGATGGGGGTCTGCCACACGGTGCGGTCCCTGGCGTAGTCGACCGCCTTCGCCAGGGCGTGCCTGCCGATGCCCACGGCGAAGGCCGCGGCCATGATGCGCTCGGGGTTGAGTCCGGCGAAGAGCTGGAGCAGGCCGCTGTCCTGATCCCCGATCAGGGCGTCGGCGGGGAGGGCCACATCGTCCAGGAAGACCTGGTACTGGTGCTCCGAGGAGACGATCTCCATGGGGATGCGGCGGTACTCCAGGCCGGGTGCGTCCACCGGGACGGCGAAGAGGGCCGGCTTGAGCTTCCCGGTGCGGGCGTCCTCGGTGCGGCCGACGACCATGATGGCGTCGGAGCCCTCGATCCCGGAGATGAAGACCTTGCGGCCGTTCAGCCGCCAGCCGTCGGGGGTGCGGCGGCCGACGGTGGCCAGCCGGTGCGCATTGGACCCGGCGTCGGGCTCGGTGATGGCGAAGGCCATGCGCAGGGTGCCGTCGGCGAAGCCCGGCAGCCAGTGGCCGCGCTGCTCCTCCGTACCGAAGCGGGCGATGATGGAGCCGCAGATGGCGGGGGTGACCACCAGCATCAGCAGCGGGCAGCCGGCGGCGCCCAGCTCCTCCAGGACGATGGAGAGCTCATAGCAGCCGGCGCCCCCGCCGCCGTACTCGGCGGGCAGATTGACGCCCAGGAAGCCCAGCTTGCCCGCCTCGCGCCAGAGTTCGTCGGTGCGCTCGCCGGACCGCGCCTTGGTGAGGAAGTACTCCAGTCCGTAGCGGCGGCCGAGGTCGGAGACCGCACGGCGGAGTGCTCGGCGTTCCTCGGACTCGCTGAAGGCGGACTCCTGGAAGGTGGTGCGCTGGGCGGTCATTCCGTGTTCCCTTCGACTACGGCGGGCTCTGCCCGCACGGACCGTGGGCTGCGGATCACCGGCGGGCCCGGGGAAGCGGGCCGGCGGGTCGTCCTTGGCCGGGCACCCGGTTCCCGGCGCCACGGGGGAGGCGCCGGGCAGCTGCCCGCCGGGGGTCAGGGCTGGTGCCGCCCCCGCCGACGTTTGCCTTCCCCCAGCCTGGCGGCCGGGAGGTGCCCCCACGCCGCGGCGTCTGGTGCGTGTGATCGCAAGGCGGCCGGAAGCCCTTGTACTGGGTCGTACCTGGGCTTTCGGCCGACGCAGCGAGCGTGCGTGCCTGGGGGCACCTCCCGGCCGAAGGCCGGGGGAGCGTCGCGGCAGGGCAAAGGCCGGCGGGGGCGGCACTAGGTGACGACGGCGAGCAGGGTGCCGGGTTCGACCTGCTGGCCGGGGTGGACGCGGAGCTGTGCGACCGTGCCCGCGGTCGGGGCGGTGACCCGGTGCTCCATCTTCATGGCCTCCAGCCACAGGACGGTCTGCCCGGCGGTCACCGTGTCGCCCTCGGCGACGGCGGTGCGGACGACCGTGCCCGGCATGGGTGCCAGCAGCGACCCGGGGGCGGTCTGGGCGGTCGGGTCCGGGAAGCGGCTGACGGCGGTGAGGGTGACGGCGCCGAGCGGGGAGTCGACCTGCACGCTGTCGCCGTGGCGGGCGATGCGGAAGGTGCGGCGGACCCCGTCGCTCTCCAGCACCACCCGGGCGGGTTCGGCGGAGAGCAGCCTGACGCCGGGGTGGTCCTCGGCATGGAGGCCGTCGCGGGTCCGCCGGTAGCGGACCTCGTGCTCGGTCTCCCCGCAGCGGTAGCGCTTGGTCTGCGGCGCCGAGGGGACGTTGCGCCAGGCGGTGGGCAGTCCGGCGAGCACGGGTGCGGCGGCCCGGTTGGCGGCGGCGTCGGCCAGGGCCGCGGCGAGGACGGCCAGGTCCTGGTCGTCCTTGGCGTCGGGGGCGACCACCTCGGCGTGGTGCTGCTCCAGGAATCCGGTGTGCACCTCCCCGGCGAGGAAGGCGGGGTGGCGCAGCACCCGCACCAGCAGATCGCGGTTGGTGGCGGGTCCGTGGATGCGGGCGCGGGCGAGCGCCCCCGCCAGGCGGCGTACGGCCTCCGCCCGGGTGGGTGCCCAGGCGATGGCTTTGGCGAGCATGGCGTCGTAGTGGACCGTGACGGTGCTGCCGTCCTCGACGCCGGAGTCCAGGCGCAGTCCGGCCTCGGCGGGGTGGGCGGCGAAGCGGGTGTCGACGCCGGGCAGGTCCAGCAGGTGGAGGGTGCCGCTCTGGGGCTGCCACTCCTCGGCGGGGTCCTCGGCGTAGAGGCGGGCTTCGACGGCGTGCCCCCGGGTGGCGGGCGGTTCGGCGGGCAGCGCGGCGCCCTCGGCGATGCGCAGTTGCCAGGCGACCAGGTCCAGGCCGGTGGTGCATTCGGTGACGGGGTGTTCGACCTGGAGGCGGGTGTTCATCTCCAGGAAGAAGAAGCGGCCGTCCGCGGCCAGCAGGAACTCCGCGGTCCCCGCGCCGGTGTAGCCGATGGCCCGGGCCGCGGTGCGGGCCGCGTCGTGCAGCCGGCTGCGCACGGCGTCGGGGACGCCGGGTGCGGGGGCCTCCTCGATGACCTTCTGGTGGCGGCGCTGCACCGAGCAGTCGCGGTCCCCGACCGCCCAGACGGTGCCATGGGCGTCGGCGAGCAGTTGCACCTCGACATGGCGGCCGGCCTCCACCAGGGGCTCGCAGAAGACCGACCCCTCCAACTGATCAGGAGGTGTGCCGAAGGCGGAGGCGGCCTCGGCGCGGGCGGCGGTGAGCTCGCCGTCCAGGTCGGTGAGCCGGCGGACGATGCGCATACCGCGTCCGCCGCCGCCCGCCGCGGCCTTGATCAGCAGCGGCAGGTCCGCCTCGGTGGCGGCTGCCGGGTCGACCGCGGTGAGGACGGGCACTCCCGCGGCGGCCATCAGCCGTTTGGCCTCGGTCTTTGAGCCCATGGCGGCCATGGCGTCCGGCGGCGGGCCGATCCAGACCAGCCCGGCGTCGAGCACCGCGCGGGCGAAGCCGGCGTTCTCGGAGAGGAAGCCGTAGCCGGGGTGGACCGCGTCCGCCCCGGCCGCCAGCGCGGCCGCCACCAGCAGGTCGGCACGGAGATAGGTGTCGGCGGGGGCGGCGCCGGGGAGCCGGACCGCGGCGTCGGCCTCCTGGACATGGGGGGCGTCGGCGTCCGGGTCGGAGTGGACGGCGACGGTGGCGATGCCGGCGTCGCGGCAGGTGCGCAGGACGCGCCGGGCGATCTCGCCGCGGTTGGCGACCAGCACCGAGCTGATCATGACCATCTGACTGCCCCTCACATCCGGTAGACGCCGTAGCCGCGCGCGCCCTCCACGGGCGCGCTGTGCACCGCCGACAGGCAGAGCCCGAGCACCGTGCGGGTGTCCCGGGGGTCGATCACGCCGTCGTCGTAGAGCCGCCCGGAGAGGAACATGGGCAGCGACTCGGACTCGATCTGCTGCTCCACCATGGCCCGTACGGCCGCGTCGGTGTCCTCGTCGTACGGCTGCCCCTTGGCCGCGGCCGACTGCCGGGCGACGATGGAGAGCACCCCGGCGAGCTGCTGCGGACCCATCACGGCGGCCTTGGCGCTCGGCCAGGAGAAGAGGAATCGGGGGTCGTAGGCCCGGCCGCACATCCCGTAGTGGCCGGCACCGTAGGAGGCGCCCATCAGCACGGAGATGTGCGGCACCCGGCTGTTGGAGACGGCGTTGATCATCATGGCGCCGTGTTTGATGATCCCGCCCTGCTCGTACTCCCGCCCGACCATGTAGCCGGTGGTGTTGTGCAGGAAGAGCAGCGGGATGTCGCGCTGGTTGGCGAGCTGGATGAACTGGGTGGCCTTCTGCGACTCGGCGCTGAACAGCACCCCCTGGGCATTGGCCAGGATGCCGACCGGGTAGCCGTGCACATTCGCCCAGCCGGTGGCGAGGCTGGTCCCGTACAGCGGCTTGAACTCGTCGAAGGCGGAGTCGTCGACCACCCGCGCGATCACCTCGCGCGGGTCGAAGGGCACCTTGAGGTCGCCGGGGACGATGCCCAGCAGCTCCTCCTGGTCGTACCGGGGCGGTGGCGCGTACGGGGACGGGGCGGGGCCGCGCTTGTCCCAGCGCAGCCGGGCGACGATGCGCCGGGCCAGCCGCAGTGCGTCGGGTTCGTCGACCGCGAGGTGGTCGGCCAGGCCCGAGGTGCGGGCATGCATCTCGGCGCCGCCGAGGGACTCGTCGTCGGACTCCTCGCCGGTGGCCATCTTGACCAGCGGGGGCCCGCCGAGGAACACCTTGGAGCGCTCCTTGACCATCACCACATGGTCGGACATGCCGGGGACGTAGGCACCGCCGGCGGTGGAGTTGCCGAAGACCACCGAGACGGTGGGGATGCCGGCGGCGGAGAGCCGGGTGAGGTCGCGGAAGAGGGCGCCGCCGGGGATGAAGACCTCCTTCTGGCTGGGGAGGTCGGCACCGCCGGACTCCACCAGGTTGACCAGCGGGAGGCGGTTGCGCAGGGCGATCTCATTGGCGCGCAGGGCCTTGCGCAGCGTCCAGGGGTTGGAGGCGCCGCCGCGCACGGTCGGGTCGTTGGCGGTGACCATGCACTCGGTGCCCTCGATGACGCCGATGCCGGTGACGGTGCCCGCGCCGACGGGGTACTCGCTGCCCCAGGCGGCGAGCGGGGAGAGCTCCAGGAACGGCGAGTCGGGGTCGAGCAGCAGCTCGATGCGTTCCCGGGCGAGGAGTTTGCCGCGGCCCCGGTGGCGCTCCACATACGTGGGCCCGCCGCCGCCCACCGCCTTGGCGTGCTCGGCGTCCAGCTCGGCGAGTCGGCCGAGCATGGCGTCGCGGTTGGCGGCGAAGTCGGGTGAGCCCGCGTCGAGGGCGGAGGCGAGAACGGTCACAGCAGCGACTCCGGGATGTCGAGGTGGCGGGAGCGCAGCCACTCCCCCACCGCCTTGGCCTGCGGGTCGAAGCGGGCGCGGGCGGCCACGCCCTCGCCGAGCAGCCCGGTGACGGTGAAGTTGAGGGCGCGCAGCGCGGGCAGGGCCTGGCGGGTGACGGGCAGGTCGGCGGTCTCGGGCAGCAGGGTGCGCAGCCGCTCGACGGTGAGGGTGTGGGCGAGCCAGCGCCAGCCCTCGTCGCTGCGGGCCCAGACGCCGATGTTGGCGTCACCGCCCTTGTCGCCGCTGCGGGCTCCGGCGACCAGGCCGAGCGGTGCACGGCGGGTGGGTCCGGGGGCCAGGGGCTCGGGCAGCGGCTCCTCGGGGAGGTCGCCGAGGGCCCGGGTCTGCGGGGCCGGGGGGATGTCGACCCGCCGGCCGTCCGCCAGGACGGCGGTGTGCGGGACGGCCGCGGCGTCCAGGTGGGCCGAGTCGAAGACCCCGTAGAGCGAGCCGTCGGAGGGCGGAGCGGTGACATGGAAGCCGGGGTAGCTGGCCAGGGCGAGCTCCACGGCGGCGGCGCCGACGGAGCGTCCGACGGCGGCGGCGTCGGGGTCCTTGACCGTGAGGTGCAGCAGGGCGCCGGCCTCCTCCTGGATGTCGGCGTCGGGGCGGCCGGTGCGGGCGAGCGTCCAGCGGACCTCGGCGGGGCGGCGTTTGCCGAGGGCTGCCTCCAGCTGGTCGCGGACCAGGGCTGCCTTGGCGTCGATGTCCAGGCCGGTGAGGACGAAGACGACCTCGTTCTGCCAGCCGCCGGGCCGGTTGAGTCCGACCTTCAGGGTGGGCGGGGGCGCCTCTCCGCGGACGCCGGTGAGGGCGACCCGGTCGGGGCCGTCCTGGTGCAGCCGCACGGTGTCCAGCCGGGTGGTGACATCGGGCCCGGCATAGCGGGCGGGACCGGTCTCGTAGAGCAGCTGGGCGGTGACGGTCTCCACGGTGACGGCGCCACCGGTGCCGGGGTGCTTGGTGATGACGCTGCTGCCGTCGGGGTGGATCTCGGCGAGGGGGAAGCCGGGGCGTTGGACGTCGTGCTCGGTGAAGAAGGCGTAGTTGCCGCCGGTGGCCTGGGCGCCGCACTCCAGGACATGGCCGGCGGCGGTGGCTCCGGCCAGCGCGTCGAAGTCGTCCCAGCGCCAGCCGAAGTGGGCGGCGGCGGGGCCGACGACCAGGGAGGCGTCGGTGACCCGGCCGGTGACCACCACATCGGCGCCGGCCTCCAGACAGGCGGCGATCCCCCGGGCGCCGAGGTAGGCGTTGGCCGCCAGCAGGCCCTTCGGCAGGCCCAGTTCGGCGGCGCGGGGCAGCAGGTCGTCGCCCTCGACATGAGCGACGGATGCGGGGACGCCCAGCTTTCCGGCGAGGTCGCGCAGGGCCTGGGCCAGCTGCGGGGTTGAGGCCGCCGGCGTTGACCACGATGCTGACGCCGCGTTCGACGGCGAGGCCCAGTGACTCCTCCAGCTGCTTCAGAAAGGTGCGGGCGTAGCCGCGGGAGGGGTCCTTGGCGCGGTCCCGGGCGAGGATGAGCATGGTGAGCTCGGCGAGGTAGTCGCCGGTGAGGACGTCCAGCGGACCACCGGTGAGCATCTCGCGGAGGGCCTCGAAGCGGTCGCCGTAGAAGCCGGAGGCATTGCCGATCCGCAGCGGCGTACGCGCCGCGGGAACGCTCACGAGAACTGCCCGGGGGTGCGGCCGGCCCCGGCGGGGCCGGCGAAGGACTGGGCGATGTCCAGCCAGTGGTCCGCGTCGGCGCTGTCGGCCTTCAGCGCGAGGTCGTCGCGGTGGCGGCGGCGGGTGACCAGCAGGCAGAAGTCCAGCGCGGGACCGGTCACCCGCCCCCCGGGTGCCTCCTCGGGGCCGTAGGCCCAGCTGTCGCCGTCGGGTGCGGTGAGCTCCAGCCGGAACTCACCGGCCGGCGGCTGCTCCCCGTGGACGGCATAGGCGTAGTCGCGGGCGCGGAAGCCCAGCCGGGCCACATGCCGCAGCCGGGCGGTGGGTGTGCGGGTCACCCCCAGGGCGTCGGCGATGTCCTGGCCGTGGGCCCAGTACTCCATCAGCCGCCCGGTGGCCATGGAGGCGGTGACCATGGGTGGTCCGAACCAGGGCATCCGGCCGCCGGGCGGGACGGCCGCCAGTGCCTCGTCCAGCGCGGTGCGCCCGGTGCGCCAGGCGGCCAGCAGCTGGTCGCGGGGCTGCTCGGCGACCCTGGTGGCCTCGATGTCGGCCAGCTCCGCGGGGTTCGCGGCGGCGCGGGCCAGCACGCGGCTGAAGGCGTCGGGGTCGGTGGCGGCAAGCAGCGCCTGGGCGTCGGTCCAGGCCAGATGGGCGATCTGGTGGGCGACGGTCCAGCCGGGGGCCGGGGTGGGATGGTGCCAGCGGTGTGCGCCCGGTCCGCTGACCAGGGCGTCGACCTCGTCGCCTTCGGCGAGCAGGTCGTCGAGCAGGATGCGGGTGTCCACCATGGGGCATGTCCTCCGCCTGAGGGGGCGTCATCGCCGTCTGCCCCGAAGACTGGCACCTCCACCCGAAAGAAACAAGCATGCTTGCTTCTTTTTCTGAGCGGAAGGAGCCCCGGCGGCGGTGGGTGACCGCCGCCGGGGCCGCAGGGGTCAGCCGGTGGGGACGGTCCACTTCTGGTTGGCGGCCCCGGTGCAGCTCCAGATCTGCAGCGGGGTGGAGTTGGCTGAGGTGTTGCCGGTGACGTCCAGGCACTTGTTGGCCTGCGGGTTCACCAGGTCGTGGCCGGAGGTGTAGGTCCACTGCTGGGCGCCGGAGCCGTTGCAGTCGTAGAGCTGCACCTTGGCGCCGTCGGCGGTGGAGCCGGACGCGACGTCCAGGCACTTGCCCAGGGCCTGCACGGTCCCGTCGGTGGCCATGGTCCACTGCTGGGCGGCGGTGCCGTTGCAGTCGTACAGCTGTACCGCGGTGCCGTTGGCGCTGTTGGCGCCCGCCACGTCAGCGCACTTCCCGGCCAGACCGGTGATCGCACCGGTGCGGGCGCCGCCGCCGGACTGGGTGCCGTTCCAGGTGAAGGTGGCGGTGGTGTGCGCGGGCAGGGTGTAGGCGAAGTTCTGCCCACCCCAGTCGACCCGCAGCGTCTGGGTGGCGCCGGAGTCGTTGTAGGCGATCAGCGCCTTGGAGCCGTCAGGGTTGAGCCAGGCGACGTTGGGCACCGCGGAGTTGGCGGTGGAGGCGATCCGGTAGGCGCCGGGCTGCACGAACTTGGTGAGGTGGCCCATGTCGTAGTACTCGACGGTGTAGTCCACCTGTCCGCTGCGGCTGTCGCCGTTGTGCACGGTGACCAGGCCGGTGCAGGTGCCGCAACCGCCGTTGTGCGGGCCCATGTTCTGGTCCACGGCCAGGCTCCACTTGGTCACCGACTTACCCCAGTTGCGGGTGTAGTCGATGATGTTGTGCATGTCCTCCTGCTGCTGGTCGCCGATCCAGGTGCCGCCGGAGTGCTCGGTGTCGAAGGCGTCCACACCCGGGTACTGGTTGTGCACGGTGGTCTGCTCGGAGACGTCGCCGCCGTAGCCGTGCCAGGCGATGCCGCCGAAGAGGGAGTCGTTCCGGATCGTGGCGTCGTCGACCACGGGGGCGCCGTAGCCGGAGTAGCTGTCCCAGTTCCAGTCCAGCGCCAGGACCTTGGTGGACAGACCGGCGGCGTGCAGTGCGGGCAGCAGATTGGTCTTGGTGAAGTACTGGAGGCCGGAGCCGTTCCAACTCATGGAGGGGTAGCCGCTGCAGCAGGTGGGCTCGTTCTGCACGGTGACGTAGTTCACCGGGGCGCCCTGCGCCTGGTACGCCTGGAGGTACTTGACGAAGTACTGGGCGTAGGCGGGGTAGTCCTCGGCCTTCAGCCAACCGCCGTTGAGGCTGCCGCTGTCCTTCATCCAGGCCGGTGCCGTCCAGGGGGTGGCCATCACGGTGAGCTTGGGGTTGAGCTGGCGGGCCTGCTTGGTCAGCGGGACCACGTCGGCCAGGTCGTGGGCGATGGAGAAGCTGCCCAGGTTTGGATCCGACTGCCCGGCCGCGACATCGTCGTAGGTGTAGCCGAAGCGGGCCAGGTCGGAGGCGCCCATGGGGTTGCGCAGGAAGGAGAGCCCGATCCCGGCGGCGGGGTCGAAGAGCTTCTGCATCACCGAGGTGCGGGTGGCCGCGGAGAGCGCCCCGCTGGAGTTGAGCAGCCAGGCCGCGGTGTCGGTGAAGGAGGCGCCGCCACCGGTGAACTGCTGGTAGCGGGTGCCCTCGTCGACGGTGACATTCTGCCCGGACCCTCCGGTCCCGGCGGTGAAGGCCACGGCCGCCTGCTGCTCGAGGCCGCGGGTGACATGGCGGCCGCCGGCGTCGTCGGTGGTGGTCAGCCAGACATTGACGGTCTCGCCGGCGGCGTGGGCCGGCGTCGCGATGAGCAGCCCGGCAGCGGCGAGCAGCCCGGAGAGGGCAGCGGCGACCGTGCCGCGCAAGGGGGGCCTGGGGCGGCCGGTGGTGCGGTTGGAGGGCATGCGGCTCCGCCTTTCGATGGTGGGGGAGGGCAGCGCGGAGTGACCGGACGGGGCGCCGCACCGAACGTCCGGGACTTATTTCAGGGCGTGATTCAACCCATGCGGTTAGGCTGCGTCAAGAGTTTTCACAGGGCTTCCCCCGTGGACATGACAGTAACTGCGACAAGACCAGGGAGACGGCAGATGGCGGAGCGCAATCTGCAGACGGTCCGCGACCTGCGCCGGTCCAACCGGTCTCTGCTGCTGCGCCGCCTCTACTTCGGCGGGCCGCTCAGCCGGCAGGACCTCATCCACACCACCAGCCTGAGCGCCGCCTCCGTCAGCAATGTCATCGCCGATCTCATCGAGGACGGCCTGGTGGTGGAGGCCGGCGCGCTGGAGTCCGAGGGCGGCCGCCCCCGGATCCTGCTGCGGGTGAACTCCTCCGCCCTGCATGTGGTCGGCGTGGACGTCGGTGAGACCCGGGTGCGGGTCGAGCTCTTCGACCTCGACCTGGAGCAGCTCGCCGAGACCGATCTCCCGCTGGACGCGGGCGGCTTCACCGCGCCCGAGGTCGCCGCCCGGATCCGCACCGGCCTGGCCGCGGTGCTCGCGGACGAGCCGCCGGGCGGGCCGGCACTGCTCGGCATCGGCATCGGCGTGCCCGGAGTGGTGCAGCACTCCCCCGACGCGGTGGTGCACGGCCAGACCACCGGCTGGGACGCGGTGCCGCTGGAGCGGATGCTGCGCGAGTTCACCGACCTGCCGCTCTTCATCGACAACGGCGCGGTCACCATGGGCCAGGCGGAGATGTGGTTCGGCGCCGGACGCGGCTCGCGCAACACCGTGGTGGCGCTGATCGGCTCCGGTGTGGGCGCCTCGGTGGTGACCGCCGGATCGCCGTACCGGGGATCGACCAGCAGCGCCGGGGAGTGGGGCCACACCACCGTGCAGGTCGGCGGCCGCCGCTGCCGCTGCGGCTCCCGGGGGTGCCTGGAGGCGTACATCGGCGCCGAGTCGGTGATCGCCCGCTATCTGGAGACCACCGGCGACCCGGCGGTCCGCGACGCGCCCGACGAGGAGTCGGCGCTGGCAGCGCTGCTGGCTCGGGCCGACTCACCGGCCGCGCGGGCGGTGCTCGACGACACGGCCGTGCACATCGGCGCCGGGGTGGCCAACCTGATCAACCTCTTCAACCCCGAGCGGATAGTGATCGGCGGCTGGGCCGGCCTGCTGCTCGGCGCCGGGCTGCTGCCGCAGATCCGGGAGACGGCCCGCGAGTACGCCCTGCACCACCCGTTCTCCCAGACCCGCATCACCCTCGGCGACCTGGGGCCGGATGCGGTGACCCGGGGTGCCGCGACACTGCCGGTGGACCGCTTCCTCGCCGCCGGGGGAAGCCGCGCCCGGGTGGAGACGGCACAGCCCGCGCCGGCGGCCGGCCGCTGAGCAGCGGGCCGGCCACCGACCGCGGGAGCAAGGTGCCGCCGACCGGCCCGGACTCCGATCGGCGGCACGTCAGGGGGCGGTCAGGTCGTCAGCCGACGCTGCAGGCCGCTCCGTTGAGGGTGAACGCGGTCGGCGTCGCGTTGGACGCCGCATAGGTGCCCTGGAAGCCGAAGCTGGTCGAAGCGCCCGCCGCCAGGGTGCCGTTGTAGCTGGTGTTGGCTGCGGTCACCGCGTTGCCGGACTGGCTGACCTGGGCGTTCCAGGAGCTGGTGATCTTCTGGTCGCCGGGGAAGGTCCACTTGAGCGTCCAGCTGGAGATCGCCGCACTGCCCGAGTTCTTCACGGTGACGTCCGCCGTGAAGCCGTTGGACCAGGAGTTGGGCCGGTAGCTCACCGTGCAGGCGGTCGAACCGGTCGGCGGCTGCGAGGTGGGCGGCTGGGACGTCGGGGGCTGCGAGGTGGGCGGCTGCGACGTCGGGGGCTGCGATGTCGGCGGCTGCGACGTCGGCGGCTGCGACGTCGGCGGGTTGGTCGGGGCGGTCGGCGGGTCCTGCGCCCCGGAGGCCAGGGCGTAGGCGACATCGGGCAGGAAGGTGCCGGCGGTACCGGCGCATCCGTCCGCCTCACCCGGCGGCTTCACCCACAGGAAGGCGTCGATCGCCGCATCCCCGGTGGCCGCGGTGGGGTAGTTGCCGATCTGCCGTCCGGAGGGGTCGCACCAGGCGCCGCCGCCGGCGGGGCCGTTGCCGTTGCGGCTGGTGTCCACCACGGCGTGCAGACCGGCCGGGTTGCCCAGCGCGGAGAGGATCGCCTTGTCGAAGGAGACCTCATTGGCGGTGGTGTTGAAGTTGGAGACATTGCTGAAGACGCCGTCGGCGTTGGTCAGGATGCCCGCGCTGCGCAGCCGGGAGGCCTGCTCCGAGGCGCTGTTCCAGGCCGAGTGCCCGCCGTCCAGGTAGACCTTGGCGTTGGGGGCGGCGGCGTGGATGGTGGCACCGGCCTGCGACAGGGCGGCGAACCGGTCGCTCTGCTGCTGGGCGGAGAGACAGGTGGTGAGCGCGATCGAATCCGGCTCCAGGATGACGACCGACTTGCCGCTGCCCAGCCCGGCCGCGAACTTCTGCACCCAGGCACCGTAGGAGGCCAGGTCGGGCGCACCTCCGGCGGAAGCTCCGCCGCAGTCGCGGTTGGGGATCTCGTACGCCACCAGCACCGGCACCTGGCCGGCGGCGGCCGCCGCCGAGGTGACCTTGCTGACGTCCGAGGTGACGGTGTCCGGGTGGTAGGCGGAGAACCAGATGCCCTGCGGCTGGCTGGCGATCCGCTTGGCGATCACCGGCTGACGGGAGTCGCCGGGGTTCGCGGCGGCCCACCTGACGACCTGTGAGGCGGGGTCCTTGTAGAACTGGGTGTCCGCGGGCAGGCTGCCCTGCACCGCGGCGCCCGCGGTGCCCTGGGCTGCCAGCAGCAGACCGCCGGACAGGGCGGCGGCGGCCAGGACGGCAGCGGCCGCCCTGGCACGGTGCGGCCGCCGGGCATGGGGCGGTCCGGCGGGCGATCCGGCACCGGGCCGGATACTGATCGGGGGTGTCACATTGTCCTCCGTGCTCTCGGGTGGGAGAGGGCGTGAGTGGGCGCCGCGGAAACAGGGGAAATGGGAGCGCTCCCGCGGTGTCGGGGCTGAGCGTAGCCAGGAATGTCGCGCACATGTAATCCCCTTGCGTGACCAATCTGAGATTCCATGGGAGCGCTCCCGTGACTTCATCCACCGCTCATCGACGCATAACCCCTTAGGGGTTATGCTGGGGATACACATCAGCTCTCCAGTGCAGGGGGCGCACTCCATGCCGAAGATCAACGTCTATCTGCCGGATGACCTCGCCGAGGCCGTCAAGGAGGCCGGCCTCCCGGTCTCCGCCATCTGCCAGCGGGCCCTGGAGCAGGCCGTACGACGGGTGTCCGCCATCCGGGAGACCGTCGTGGGCGACCTCGACCTCCAGGAGCCCACCGGGGCACTGGCCCACTTCACCACCCGGGCGCGCAACGCGCTGGGGCTCGCCGTGGAGCAGGCCTCGGAGCAGGGCACGGCCGGGATCGGCACCGCACAGCTGCTCGGCGGCATGCTCGCCGAGGGCGGCAACCTGGCCCTCCAGGTGCTGCGGGCCATGGAGATCGAGCCCGCACAGGTGCTGCGCGACCTGGCCCGCCGGGCGTCCGAGCAGGAGCCGACGGTCGCGGGAGCGGACGACGGCCCGGCCGCACGCCGCCTCAGCGGTCCCGCGGCCAACGCCCTGGAACTGGCCGTCAGCGAGGCCACCTCGCTGGGCCACAACTACGTCGGCTGCGAACACCTGCTGCTCGGCCTCACCGCCGAACCCGACGGCACGGCGGGCCAGGTGCTGCGCGCCCTGGGAGCCGAGCCCCGGCTCACCCGCCGCGCCGTCTCCGCAGCGCTGGCGGGATACGTCCATCTGCGGGCCCAGACCCAGCAGTCCGGTGGCGGGGCCGCGATGCCCGCCGGGGCGGCCCAGGCCCTGGCGGCGGCCGTCCGCCAGGAGCTGGGGCCCCTGGTCGGCCGGATCGAGCGGCTGGAACAGCGGCTGGGGCTCGGCGCCGCGGAGTGAACGGCCGCGGCGGGCAGGGCCCTTGCGTCCCCGCCTCGCGCGCCGGAGACGAGGGCTGAGCGCAGCTGCGCCCTCCCCCGGAGAAGACCCCGGGGGAGGGCGCGCAGGCTGCTCGGGCCGGTCTCAGCGGGTGGCGACCGCCATCAGACGCCGGACGCCGCGGTAGTTGCGCATCGCCTCACCGAAGGTGGTGACGCCCTGGGTGACCTGGACGAAGGCCCGCCAGATGGGCGGCACCGCGGTCACCCCGGCGTGGAACACCCCGGGGCGCCGTTCGAAGGCCGCCAGCAGCTGCTTCCCCGCCCGCATCTCCACGCCGAGCCCCGCCTTGATGGCGAACGCGTAGTTGAGGGCCTGCCGGCGGACCTCCACACCGTCGGCGGCCTCGGCGACCCGGACCGCCCACTCCCCGGCCAGCCGGCCGGAGCGCAGGGCGTAGGAGATGCCCTCCCTGGTCCACGGCTCCAGGAGCCCGGCCGCGTCACCCGCCACCAGCACCCGCCCCCGGGAGAGCGGGGAGTCCTCGGCGCGGCAGCGGGTGAGGTGCCCCGACTCCACGGACGGCGCGAATCCGGCGAGCCCGAGCCGCTCGATGTAGTCGGCGAGGTACCGCTTGGTGCGCTCGCCGTCACCGCGGGCGGAGATCACTCCGACGGTGAGGCTGCGGGAGGCCGTCTTGGGGAACACCCAGCCGTACGAGCCGGGCAGCGGCCCCCAGTCGAGGTGGATCCGGCCCGCCCAGGCGCGGGCGACCTCCTCGGGGACCGGGATCTCGGCCTCCAGGCCGAGATCGATCTGGTCGAAGGTGACCCCGACGTGCCGGCCGATGCGGCCGGCGCTGCCGTCGGCACCCACCACGGCGCGGGCCAGCAGGGTGCGGCCGTCCTGGGTGATCAGCGCGACGGTGCGGCGGTCCGGGACGCGGTCGCCGTGCTGCTCCACGCCGGTGACGGTGACCCCGGTCTCCAGGACCGCTCCGGCCCCCTGGGCGGCCTTGACCAGCCCGTGGTCGAACTCGTCCCGGTTCACCAGACCGAACATCATCCGCCGGGAGCGGCGGGTGCGCTGCCAGCGGCCGTCCAGGGCGAAGGTGACGGCGTGCACCCGGTCCTGGAGCGGCAGGCTGAAGCCTGGCGGCAGGGCGTCCCTCGAGGGGCCGATGATCCCTCCCCCGCAGGTCTTGTAGCGGGGGTGCTCGACCTTGTCGAGCAGCAGTACCTTGCGTCCCGCCGCGGCGGCTGCATACGCAGCCGACGATCCGGCCGGGCCTGCGCCGACCACCACGACGTCCCAGACGTCCTCGAGCTTGTCCGTCACGTTGCGCCATCCTATGCGGCGTCGCTGGTGGAGTGCCCGGCGCCCTGGCGACCGAGCGTCACTTACCGGTCGGCGCGGGGTCCGCGTCACGGGTCCGCAGCACCTGCGCGGCGGCCGCGTAGAGCGCGAGGCCGACCGCCAGGCCGGTGCCGGCGCCGAAGCAGACGGTGGGCACCAGGTCGGCCGGGGAGGCCGCGGGACCGTGCAGGTCCGCCCAGCGGGCGGTGCGGTGGACCGCTCCGACGGCAGCGGCCGCGGCGGTGAGGGCGAGTGCTCCGCTGCGGGCGCGCGCCGAGAGCCGCAGCCGCCGGCGTCCGGCGCCGCTGCCGTCGATGCCCTTGGATGCGGTGGCCCGGCGTGTTGTGGCGACCGCCCAACCCGCCAGCCAGACCAGGGCCACCGCCGAGCCGCCGTACTGGAGCCAGTGGTGCAGCGGCTGCCCGGCCACGGTCTCGTTGAGCACCGGGAGCAGCCGCACCCCCGCGCGGTCATGGTGGGTGAAGGAGTCCCAGCCGACATGGGTGGCGGCGCCCAGGCACGCCGACAGCGCGAACCAGCCGACGTCCGGCGGGCGTACGCCGCTCCGTCGGCGGCGCGTCAGTTCGTCGACCGCGGCGCCCCAGGGTTCGGGCAGCAGGGCGGCCAGTGGCTCGCGCAGCAGGCCGTGCCAGCCCGCCGCCAGGACGGCCGCGATAGCCACATCCAGGGTCGGTACCGCCCAGAGTCTGTGGGTGGCCGTGCCGTACCCGAACGCGCCGTGGACCAGCGAGTCGGCGAAGTACGGCACATCCGGTGCCATCGACCCGGCGACCAGCGCGCAGGCCACGAACGGGCCGCGGGCCCGGCCGTGGCGCAGGAAGGGCAGCACGGCGGCCGGGTGGCTGAGGGTGAACGGCATCCCGTCATCCTGCCCCACCGCCCCGCCGCGCGCGAGCGGCACCGGGAGCCGCGGCCGGCCCGCCACCCCGCACTCTCCCCCACCACCCGCGAGGATCAGCGCAAGCCGCGCTCAACCCGCCACCACCGCCTCCGCCGCGCCCTCCCCCGCCACCCGCGAGGGTCGGCGACGGCGGCGCTCAGCCCTCCACCGTGCACTCCTGCGCCTCTCGCGAGCGGCACCGCAGGCCGCACTCGGCCCGCCACCCACGAAGGTCGGCGACAGCCCTGCTCAACCCTCCACCACCGCCTCCGCCGCGCCCTCCCCCACCGGGACGCCGGCCTCCAGGGCCAGTGCCCCGCCCTGGCGGCGGGCCCGCAGGGCGCCCGCCAGCCGCAGCGCCCGGCCGGGCGGGAGCAGGTCCTCGGCCTCACGCAGTGTGACGAACCGCCAGGAGCGCAGCTCATCGGCGGGCAGCCGCAGCCGGGCCTGGGCCGCGGCGTCCAGCCGGCCGCCGTCGTAGACCAGCCGGATGCCGCCCTGCCGGGGGCCGGTGTGGGGTTCCCAGTCGGTCACCAGCAGCCGCAGCGCCGCCTGCTCCAGGACGATGCCGAGCTCCTCGGCGACCTCGCGGACCCCGGCGAGGGTGGGTGCCTCACCGCGTTCGACCACCCCGCCCGGGAACTCCCAGCCGGGCTTGTAGACCGGGTCGACCAGCAGCACCCGGTCCTGCTCGTCGAAGAGCAGCACCGCTGCCGCCACCGTGTCGGCGGTCGGCTCGGGGGTCTGGACGATGGGGCGCTGGGCGGTGCCCCGCCGTACCAGGGCGGTGATCTGCTCGGCGACAGCGCGCGGGGTGAGCGCCGCGGTGTCGATGGTCTCGGCGTCGGCAGTGAGCCAGGGCAGGGCTTCCTGATAGGCCGCCAGATGGTCCAGGGCCCACTGCCGGGTCTCGGCGCCGCGTGCGGGGTGTGCCGGGTCCGCGGCGCGGGACTCGATCCGGGCCTGCAGGATCGTTTTGTCGGAGTGCAGCAGCACATGGTGCACCGGGATCCGGCGCGCGGCGAGGGCACCGAAGATCTCGTCCCGGTACTCCTGCCGCAGCAGGGTCATCGGCACCACCAGCGGCCCCGGCACCTCGGCCAGCAGCGCCGCGGCGACCTCGGGGACCAGCAGCCGCCACGACGGCAGGTCCTGGTAGTCGGTGATTCCCGCGGTCAGGTTCCGCGGCAGCATGCCGGCCAGCGCCGTCCCGAGCGGCTCGGGATCGTAGAGGACGCTGCCCGGCAGCAGCGCGGTGAGTTCACGGCAGGCGCTGGACTTTCCCGCGCCGAAGGTCCCATTGACCCAGATGATCACACAGCCCCCTGCTGTCGTCCCATCCGGCCCCAGGACGCATCCCAGCGGCGCCCTGTGGGCCTCCGCACCGGGCCACCCCCGGCGGCGGGCCGGTGGTGGCAGGCACGGGGGAGCGGCCGTCGCGCGCCGTCCCCTGTGTTCCTACCCGCGCGCCCCGGTCTCCCACGCCTGCTCCGGCATCCCAACTCGCCCAGGGGCAGGGCGGGTGCCGAACCCGGCCCGTCCGCTCAGAGCTGCCCGGACCGCGCCCGCAGCCCCAGCGACTCGATGGCCGCGGCGGCGGCGCCGACCAGACCGGCATCGGTGCCGAGCTGCGCCGGACGCACCTCCAGCCCCTGCACGAACGGCAGCGTGGCGTACTCGGTGAGCCGGGCGCGCAGCGGGGCGAAGAGTACGTCGCCCGCCTGGGCGACTCCGCCGCCGATCACCGCCACATCGATCTCCACCAGGGTGGCGGTGGCGGCGATGCCTGCCGCCAGTGCCTGTGCGGCCCGGTCGTAGGCGGCCAGGGCCACCGGGTCGCCGGCCCGGGCGGAGGCCGCGACGGCCGCCGCCGAGGTGTCGTCACCGGTGGGCTGCCAGCCGTCCCGCAGGGCCCGCCGGGCGATGGAGGTGCCGCTGGCGAACATCTCCACACAGCCTCGGGCACCGCAGGGGCAGAGATCGCCGTCCAGGTCCACGCTGATGTGCCCGATGTGGCCGGCGTTGCCGGTCGGGCCGGGGTGCAGGGCTCCGCCGAGCACCAGGCCGCCGCCGACCCCGGTGGAGACCACCATGCAGAGCGCATTGTCATGGCCCCGGGCCGCGCCCTGCCAGTGCTCCGCTGCGGTCATCGCCACAGCGTCGCCGATCAGCACCACCGGGAGGCCGCCGGCGGTGGGGTGCCGGACCACCCGCTCGACCAGCGGGAACTCGCGCCAGCCGGCGATGTTGACAGGGCTGACGGTGCCCTGGACGGCGTCCACGGGCCCGGCGCTGCCGATGCCGACGCCCCGGACGCGCTCCCAGTCCGGGTGGGCGGCGAGCTCGTCCAGCACCTCGGCGACGGACCCCATCACCGCCTCGCCGGACTCGCCGGCCCGGGTGGGCCGCTGGGTACGCACGGTGAGCCCACCCCGGAGGTCCACCAGGGCGCCGGCGATCTTGGTGCCGCCGATGTCGAGGGCGGCCACCAGGTCCCCGGTGCCGCTCCCGGCACCGCCGGCGATCACCACAGCGCCCGCCGCGCCGCGCGGGCCCGGCTCGGTCCCGGTGCGCTCCGTCTGCATCCGCTCACTCGCTTCCTGGTTCTCCGGGCGACCCCGGGCCCACTGCTTCGACCGCAGTCGGCCGGTGTAATGTCCCTCATCCCTGACAACGTTGTCCAGTCCATGGCGCGGCGGCGCCCGGAATCCGTACCATTACGGGCCCACACACCCGTCCATGGGCGCACTCCGGGAGGACCCCAGTGCCGAGCGAGCCGCAGGCAGCAACCCCCTACGCCGTCGGCGACGCGACCGGCGCGCCCGCCCGGCGCTACGGCCACCGGCCCACCATGAAGGACGTCGCCGCGCGGGCCGGGGTGGGCCTGAAGACGGTCTCCCGGGTCGTCAACGGCGAGCCCGGCGTCACCGCCGACACCGCCGAGCGGGTGCAGACCGCCATCACCGCACTGGGCTTCCGCCGCAACGACAGCGCCCGCATCCTGCGCAAGGGCCGCACGGCGAGCGTGGGGCTGGTGCTGGAGGACATCGCCGACCCGTTCTACTCCGCGCTCAGCCGCGCCATCGAGGAGGTCTCCCGGCTGCACGGCTCGCTGCTCTTCACGGGCTCCAGCGACGAGGACCCGGAGCGGGAGGAGCAGCTGGCACTGGCCTTCTGCGCCCGCCGGGTGGACGGCCTGGTGATCGTCCCGGCGGCCGGCGCGGACCACCGCTATCTGGAACCCGAGATCCGGGCCGGCATCGCCACCGTCTTCATCGACCGGCCGCCGCTGGGCCTGGACGCCGACACGGTGCTCACCGCCAACGCGAGCGGCGCCCGCGAGGGCACCGCCCATCTGATCCGCCAGGGGCACCGCCGGATCGCCTTCCTGGGCGACTCCCCGGACATCCACACCGCCGCCGAGCGCGAGCGCGGCTACCGCGAGGCGATGGCCGACGCGGGGCTGCCGGTGCACGACTCCTGGGTCGCCATGGGGCCCACCGGGCCGGAGCGGGTCGGGGCTGCGCTGGACGCCGTCCTTGCGGGGCCGACCGCGGCCACCGCGCTGTTCTGCGGCAACAACCGGGTCACCGTGGCCGCGGTACGGCAGCTGCGCGCCCTGGACCGGCAGGTGGCGCTGGTCGGCTTCGACGACCTGGAGTTCGCCGACCTGCTCTCCCCCGGGCTCACCGTGGTCGCCCAGGACCCGGCCGGCATCGGCCGCACCGCCGCCCAGCTGCTCTTCGCCCGCCTGGACGGCCACACCGGGCCCGGCCGCCGGATCGAACTCCCGGCCCACCTGGTGATGCGGGGCTCCGGCGAGATCCCGCCCGCCTGAGCCGGACCGCCCCGCCCGAGCCGGCCCCTCCGAGCCGGCCCTCCCGAGCCGTCCGTCCGGCCGGAGGGCGGGCCCTCACCACGGCACCGGCGCGGTCCTACGGGCCACCGCTTCGGGGCGTACCCGCCTCTTGCCGGTGTCCGGCACCCGCGTTCGCGGTGCGCCCGGGGGCCGCGGCGATGGCCGTGTGCCCACGGGCAGCGATCCCCGGCAACCGGACCGTCCTGGCGTGGGCCCGCCGCATGCCCGGCGCGCGGCTGCTGCCGCCGGGACGGTGCACCCCGCACCCGGAAGCCCCGCCCGACCGCCCCGGCGCAGGGGGCGGGCGGCGTCCCGACGACCGCGCCCGAGGGCTCCCGGGGCCGCCGCACCCGGTTCCCCGTAGATCGCGGCCGGCTACGGCCCCGGCTCGGTGAGCTGCTTCTTGAGCACCTTGCCCATGGCGTTGCGCGGCAGATCGTCCACCAGCACCACCCGGCGGGGCCGCTTGTGCACGGAGAGCCGCTCGGCGACGAACGAGGAGAGCTGGTCACCCGTCACCGCGCCGTCGGCCACCACAAAGGCGACCACGGCCTGGCCCAGGTCCGGGTCGGGGGCGCCGACCACGGCGGCGTCGGCCACCGCCGGATGGTCGCGCAGGGCGGCCTCCACCTCGCCGGCGCCGATCTTGAACCCGCCGCTCTTGATCAGGTCCACCGAGGCCCGTCCGACGATGCGGTGGAAGCCGTCGCCCCCGACGGTGGCCACATCGCCGGTGCGGAACCAGCCGTCGTCCGTCCATGCCTCGGCATCGGCGTCGGGGCGGCCGAGATAGCCGTCGAAGAGGGTGGCACCGCGCACCTGGAGCTCGCCCACGCTCTCACCGTCATGGGGGACCGGTGCACCGTCCTCGCCGAGCAGCCGGGTCCGGACGCCGTCCAGGGGCAGTCCGACGCTTCCGGGGCGGCGTTCCCCGTCGGCCCGGGTGGAGACGGTGATCAGGGTCTCGGTCATGCCGTACCGCTCGACCGGCCGGTGGCCGCAGAGCTCCGAGAGCCGCTCGAAGACCGGCACCGGCAGCGGGGCGCTGCCCGAGACCAGCAGCCGGGCCCCGGCGAGGGCGCGGGCCGCGGCCTGGTCCGCGGCGAGCCGCGACCAGACGGTGGGCACACCGAAGTAGAGGGTTCCGCCGGCCGCCGCATAGGCCGCCGGGGTGGGGCGGCCGGTGTGCACCAGACGGCTGCCGGTGCGCAGCGCGCCGAGGACGCCCAGCACCAGACCGTGCACATGGAACAGCGGCAGCCCGTGGACCAGGGTGTCCTCCGTGGTCCAGGCCCAGGCCGACGCGAGGGCGTCCAGGTCGGCGGCGACGGCCCGCCGGCCGAGGAGGGCGCCCTTGGGTGCGCCGGTGGTGCCGGAGGTGTAGAGCACAAAGGCGGGCGCGCCGGGGTCGGGCTCGGGGTGGGTGGCGGCCGAGCGTGCGGCGGGGTCGGCCGTCACCAGGGGGAGGGTGACGCCGTCGGGGGCGGCCTCGCCGGGTGCGACGGCGAGCAGCGCGGCGCCTGAGTCACGCAGGATGTGGTCGCGTTCCTTGGGTCCGGCGTCGGGCGGCAGCGGGACGACGGGGACGCCCGCCAGCAGCCCGCCCACCACGGCGGTGACGGTGGCGGCGGTGGGCCGGGCCAGGACGGCGAGGGCGGGTGCTCCGGCGATCCGGTCGGCCGTGGCGGTGGCGGCCGCGAGCAGCTGCTCCCGCGACAGGGCGCGGCCGTCGATCCGCAGCGCGTCCGGGGCGTCCGCCGGTCCCGCGAACAGTGCGGTGAGCATCTGGTCCGTCCTTTCCACCGGTCCGCTGCGGCACCCGGGTGGGACCTGTCCTGCGGGATCCGGCCACAGCCATGGAACCACCCGGCCGTGGATCGCCCGGCCATGGAACCACCCGGCCGTGGATCGCCCGGCCATCGCACCACCCGGTCAACGCACCACCCGCCCATCGAACCGCTCAGGGGCGCGGGGAGCCGCGCGGCCGGCCCTCCGGGGAGGTCCGGGTGGTCCGCGCTGTTCCCCGCGCCCCTGGGGGTCGCCGCGGGTCCCGCCTGGGCGGGTGTCAGCCCTTGCGGGCCTTGATCTCGGTGGTGAGTTGGGGGAGGACCTGGAAGAGGTCGCCGACGACGCCGAAGTCGACGAGGTCGAAGATGGGGGCTTCGGGGTCCTTGTTGACGGCGACGATGGTCTTGGAGGTCTGCATGCCGGCCCGGTGCTGGATGGCCCCGGAGATACCGTTGGCGATGTAGAGCTGCGGGGAGACCTGCTTGCCCGTCTGGCCGACCTGGTTGGTGTGCGGGTACCAGCCCGCGTCCACCGCGGCACGCGAGGCACCCACCGCCGCGCCGAGCGCGTCCGCGAGCTCCTCCACCACACCGAAGCCCTCCGCCGCACCCACACCACGGCCACCGGAGACCACGATCGCCGCCTCGGTCAGCTCCGGGCGCCCCGAGGAGACCCGCGCGGTACGCGAGACCACCTTGGTACCCCGGGCACCGGCGGAGAACTCCACCACCACGGCCTGGACCGCACCCGCCGCAGGCGCCGCCTCCGGACCGGTCGCATTCGGCTTCACCGTGATCACCGGCACCCCACGGGAGACCCGCGAGTCCACCTGGAAGGACGCCGCGAACACCGACTGCGTCGCCACCGGCCCGCCCTCACCGGCCCGCAGGTCCACCGCATCGGTGATCACCCCCGAACCCAGCCGCAACGCCACCCGCGCCGCGATCTCCTTGCCCTCCCCCGAGGACGTCACCAGCACCGCCGCCGCATCCGCCGCACGAGCGATCTGCGTCAACGCATCGACCTTCGGCACAATCAGATACTCCGCGAACTCCGGCGCATCAGCGGTGTACACCGTGACGGCACCGTACTCGGCGGCCTTGGCCGCCACCGCCGCGGCACCCTCACCCGCACCCAGCACCACCGCCGCCGGCTCACCGATACGACGCGCCAGAGTCAACAGCTCCAGCGCCGGCTTGCGAATCCGGCCGTCCACATGATCGACCAGGACAAGGACTTCACCCATTGCTCAAACTCTCCAGAGATGTGAACGCCGCAGGGGCGGACAGCGGGACGACTCAGACGAACTCGTGCTCAGACGAACTCGTACTCAGACGAACTTCTGCTCAGACGAACTTCCGCTCAGACGAACTTCTGCGCAGCGAGGAACTCCGCGAGCTGCTTGCCGCCCTCGCCCTCGTCCTTCACGATCGTGCCCGCGGTACGCGCCGGGCGGGCAGTGACACTGTCCACCGCACTCCACGCACCGGCCAGACCCACCGCCTCGGCATCAATGCCCAGATCATCCAGGTCCAACGACGCCACCGGCTTCTTCTTCGCCGCCATGATGCCCTTGAACGACGGGTAGCGGGCCTCACCGGACTGGTCGGTCACCGAGACCACCGCCGGCAGCGCGGCCTGCACCTGCTCGGTGGCACTGTCCCCGTCCCGCCGACCGGTGACCACACCGTCCCGCACCGCCACCTCCGACAGCAGCGTCACCTGCGGCACACCCAACCGCTCGGCCAACAGCGCCGGCAGCACACCCATCGTCCCGTCGGTCGACGCCATCCCACAGACCACCAGGTCGAACCCGGTCTTCTCCACCGCCGCAGCCACAATCGCGGACGTGGCCATCACATCACTGCCGTGAATGTCGTCGTCGTTCACGTGCACGGCCTTGTCCGCACCCATCGACAACGCCTTGCGCAACGCGTCCTTGGCATCGTCCGGCCCCACCGTCAGCACCGTCACCTCGGCATCACCACTGGCCTCGGCAATCCGCAGCGCCTGCTCCACGCCGTACTCGTCCAGCTCCGACAGCAACCCGTCCACAGACTCACGGTCGGTCGTCGCATCCTCCGCAAACCGACGGTCACCGGTCGCATCGGGCACGTACTTCACACAGACAACGATCCTCAAGCTCACGGCCTGTCTCCTGTACTGGTCACGTCCGGCGGGTGCGGCACTGCAAGACGAACGGGTACGCGGCGCACGTCACCCGCTCCGGGCAGCGTGTCTCTCCGCCCAGCCGGTAACTCCCGGCAGCATACCCGTCAGTAGTCAACCGGATCTACTCGCGAGTAGCTTACGCTCGGCGCCCTGTCCTCCCACCGCTCCCGGCCTGACGGAAACTGTGATCCAGGCCGCGATGGGCGCGCCGAGCCGCCGTGCCCATCCTTCCCCACCACGACGCATCCGTCACCCTGCGTTGCCGCATGGCGGCTGTGACGTTGCCCGTATTGACGCATCCCCCGCCGGGTCGCAGCATCCGGCGGCGGTCAGACCGCCTCACCCAGCGCCGCAATCACATCCGCGCGGCGGGGCTGCCCCGAGGCCCTGCGGACCACCCGTCCCGACGCGTCCAGCACCAGCACCGTGGGGGTCCGCAGGACCTCCAGCCGCCGCACCAGCTCCAGCCGGGACTCGGCGTCCACCTCCACATGGGCGACACCGTCCACCATGTCCGCCACCTCCGCCAGCACCCTGCGGGTGGCCCGGCACGGCTGGCAGAAGGCGCTGGAGAACTGCAGCAGCGTCGCCCGCTCCCCCAGCGCCGTCCCGATCTCCTCGCCGCTCACCCGGACGCCCTCGTCCCGCGTACGCACCCGCACCCTCCCGTCCCGGCCCCGCCGCACCAGTCCGAACACCGTTGCCGCGAGCAGCACCGCGGCACACACCACAAGACCGGTCATCACCCCAGCATGCAGCACCTCGCCACCGCCCCCGGCGGCGGCCCGGGTAGCATCGCGCCATGGACTCCACCGGCACCGCACGGCGTCGGCGCTCCGTCGGGGACGGCCTCACGGTGCGCCGGGTCGTGGATCTGTGCCGCACCGCGGCGTCGCGCTGTCGCTGACCCCGCGTCAGCCCGCCCGTCCGTACCCCCGACCTGGAGTCCCCTGTGCAGATCGACCCCCGCGGCCCGCGTTTCGCCGCCGCCCTCACCACCGTCGTCCTCGCCGCCGCGCTGATCAGCGGCAGCGGGACACTGCTCGCCGTACAGACCGCGGTCTTCGCCGTCGGCGCCCTGTCCGGCATCCAGTATTCCCCCTACGGCTGGCTCTACCGCACCCTGGTACGCCCCCGGCTCGCCCCGCCCGCCGAACTGGAGGACGCCGCGCCGCCGCGCTTCGCCCAGGCCGTGGGGCTGGCCTTCGGCCTGGTGGGCACCGCCGGGTATCTGCTCGGGGCGCACTGGCTGGGCACGGCCGCCACCGCCTGTGCGCTCGCCGCCGCCTTCCTCAACGCCGTCTTCGGGTACTGCCTGGGGTGCGAGATGTATCTGCTGCTGAGCCGCGGCCGGGCCCGCCTGGGGTAGTGCCGGCTCACCGGCCGCCCGCGGTTCCCCGCGCCCGGTGTGACGACTATCTCCGCACGGCGGCCTCCGCCGGAGGTGACAGGGCCCTGCGGTTCGGGAGACCATCGTCGCCGTACCGCCCGTGCCCCGGGGACGAGCCGCGCCTCCGGTCGGCGGCGCCCGCGCGCGGGTACACCTGGATCGGGCGACCGCCCGTGGGAAGTAGGGCTGACCGTGGCTGAGTTCGTGTACCCGCCCGTGATCGGGACCGCCCTCACCGCCTTCCGCGCACTGGACATGCGGATCGAGGTGGAGGGCGCCCACCATGTGCCGCGGCAGGGCGGCGCGGTGCTGGTCAGCAATCACGTCAGCTATCTGGACTTCCTCTTCGCCGGCCTGGGCGCCTGGAAGTCGGCCCGCCGCCGGACCCGCTTCATGGCCAAGGACGACGTGTTCCGGCACCGGGTGTCCGGCCCCCTGATGCGCGGTATGCGGCACATCCCGGTGGACCGTTCGGACGGTCAGCCCGCCTATGACGCCGCGGTGCGGGCACTGCGGGCCGGTGAGGTGGTGGGGGTCTTCCCCGAGGCCACCATCAGCCGTTCGTTCACGCTGAAGAAGTTCAAGACCGGCGCGGCCCGGATGGCCGCGGACGCCGACGCACCGCTGCTGCCGATGATCCTGTGGGGCACCCAGCGGCTGTGGACCAAGGGCCGGCCGAAGAACCTGACCCGCCGCCACACCCCGGTCACCATCAGGATCGGGGAGCCGATCCACCTCACCCCCGAGGACCGGCCGGTGATGGTCACCCGGCGGCTGCGGCAGGCCATGGCCGACCTGCTGGACCACGCCCAGAGCAGCTACCCGGACCAGCCCGAGGACCACACGGACTCCTGGTGGCTCCCCGCGCACCTCGGCGGCACCGCGCCGACCCTGGAGGCCGCCGAGGCCGAGGACGAGCTGGAGTCCCGCGAGCGCGCCACCCGCCGCACCGCCGGCCAGGCCGCCACCTGAGACACCCCCGGCACACCGCACGGCCGCCCGGGACACGGGCGGCCGTGTGTTCTTCCGTCCGCGGTCCGGGGGCACCCCGGCCGGACGCGCAGGGGCCTCGGGGGCGCCGAGCGAACCCGCCTGGCGCCCCCGAGGCCCCTGTCAGTCGAGGCCCCTGTCAGTCCGCCGCTCGGACCTCCGCGCCGCCCGGCCGACAGGCCCGGGGAGGCCGGGGCCCCGGCGGCGGTGGGGTCACTGCCGGCCCATCTCCTCCACGATGGCGGCGGCGAAGGCGTCGATGTCCGCCTCGGTGGTGTCGAAGGCGGCCATCCAGCGGACCTCGCCGGTGTGCTCGTCCCAGAAGTAGAAGCGGTAGCGCTTCTGCAGCCGCTCGCTGACCTCGCGCGGCAGCAGCGCGAAGACCGCGTTGGCCTGCACGGGGCGGACCACCTCCACACCCTCCACCTCGCGGACGGCCGCCTCCAGGCGCCTGGCCATCGCATTGGCGTGGGCGGCGTTGCGCAGCCACAGGTCGCCGCTGAGCAGCGCCTCGAACTGCACCGAGAGAAAGCGCATCTTGGAGGCGAGCTGCATCGACATCTTGCGCAGGTACTTCAGGTCGTGGACCCGCTCCGGGTTGAGGACCACCACGGCCTCACCGAGCAGCAGGCCGTTCTTGGTGCCGCCGAAGGAGAGCACATCCACCCCGGCGTCGGTGGTGAAGGCGCGCAGCGGCAGCCCCAGCGTGGCCGCGGCGTTGGCCAGCCGCGAGCCGTCGACATGCACCAGCATGCCGCGCTCATGGGCGTGGTCGCAGATGGCCCTGATCTCCTCGGCGGTGTAGCAGGTGCCGAGTTCGGTGGTCTGGGTGATCGAGACGGCGAGCGGCTGGGCACGGTGCTCGTCGCCCCAGCCCCAGGCCTGCCGGTCGATGAGCTCGGGGGTGAGCTTGCCGTCCGGGGTGGGGACGGTCAGCAGCTTGAGGCCGGCGATCTTCTCCGGGGCACCGCACTCGTCCACATTGATGTGGGCGGACTCGGCGGCGACGACCGCGCCCCAGCGGGGCAGCAGGGCCTGCAGCGCGACCACGTTGGCACCGGTGCCGTTGAAGACGGGGAAGGCCTGGGCCCGGTCGCCGAAGTGGCGGCGGAAGACCTCCTGGAGGTGCCCGGTGTAGTCGTCCTCGCCGTAGGCGACCTGGTGGCCGCCGTTGGCGACGGCCAGGGCCGCCAGGATCTCCGGGTGCACGCCCGCGTAGTTGTCGCTGGCGAAGCCGCGTACCGCGGGGTCGTGCCGGCGGACCGCGTCGGTACGGGTCGGGAAGAAGGGGTCGGTCATCGCGGCGTCAGCCACAGGTGCTGTCCATTCAGTTCGTCGGCGGGCCGGTCCCACAGTCCGGCCAGGGTGTCGGCCAGGTCCGCGGTGTCCGTGAAGCCCGGAAATTTCGCGTCGGGGCGCTGCTGTCGCATCTCCGGGGTGACCAGCGCCTTGATGACCAGGATGGCAGCCGCGGCGGTGAGCGGTGCACCCTGCCCCGGCCCCTCCTTGGCGAAGGAGGCGGCGAGGGAGAGGGTCCAGGCCTCGGTGGCCGCCTTGGCCGCGGCGTAGGCGGCGCCGCCCGCGGTGGGCTTGTGCGCGGCGGCGGCGGAGATCATCGCGAAGCGGCCGGCGGGGCTGCGCAGCAGGGCGGGCTGGAAGGCCAGCGTGGTGTGCTGAAGGGTGCGCACCACACGGTCGTGCAGGAAGTCCCAGTCGTCCAGGTCGGTGTCGGCGAAGGTCTTGCCGCCGCGCCAGCCGCCGACCAGGTGCAGCAGTCCGTCGACGCGCCCGTGCTCGGCCTCGATGTGGTCGGCCCAGTCACGGGCGGCCTGCGGGTCCAGCAGGTCCACGATCTGGCCGCTGGCCCGGGCGCCCGGCACGGCGGCCCGTACGGCGTCCAGCGTCGCGTCCAGACGGCCGGGGTCGGTTCCGGCGGCGACCACCACGGCGCCGTCCGCGGCGAGCCGGCGCAGGGTGGCGCGACCGGCGGGGCCGGTGGCGCCGGCGACGGCGACGACCTTGCCGGCCAGGGCGGTCATGCGGCCTCCCGGCCGTGTCCGGTGCCGGTGATGCCCCTGGTGGCGGCGATGACGTCGCGCAGCTTCTTGGCCAGGGCCTCGTAGAACATGGAGAGCGGGAACTCGTCGGGCAGCACCGCGTCGCACAGCGCCTTGTTCAGGGCCTTGCCGTCGGCCTCGGCGAAGGGCAGCGCCTCGGCGCCCTTGGCCCAGGTGGAGGCCGGGTGCGGGGTGAGGTAGCGGGAGACCAGCTGGTAGGCGGCGAGCCAGTGGGCGGTCTTGGGCCGGTCGATGCCGTCGCGGTAGAGGGTCTCGATCTCGGCGCAGAGCGCGGTGGTGACCTCGGCCACGCGGTCCCAGTCGATGCTCAGCCGGTTGTCGGTCCAGCGCAGCGCGTTGTGCTTGTGGAGGTAGGCGAAGAGCAGCTGGCCGCCGAGGCCGTCGTAGTTGCGGACCCGGTCGCCGCTGACCGGGAAGCGGAACAGGCGGTCGAAGAGGATCGCGTACTGGACGTTGCGGCCCTGCTCATGGCCCTCCTCCTGGAGGCGCACGGCCTCCTTGAAGGCGGTCAGGTCGCAGCGGAGCTCCTCCAGCCCGTACATCCAGAACGGGCTGCGCTGCTTGATCATGAAGGGGTCGAACGGCAGGTCGCCGTGGCTGTGGGTGCGGTCGTGGACCAGGTCCCACAGCACAAAGGTCTGCTGGGCGAGCTGCTGGTCCTCGATGAGGCGCGCGGCGTCGGCGGGGATGTCCAGACCGAGCAGCTCCACGGCCGAGCCGGTCACCGCACGGAAGCGGGCCGCCTCGCGGTCGCAGAAGATCCCGCCCCAGGTGAACCGCTCGGGCACCTCGCGCACCGCCACGGTCTCGGGGAAGAGCACCGCGGAGTTGGTGTCGTAGCCGGAGGTGAAGTCGGTGAAGGTGATCGGCACGAACATGGGGTTGTCGAACCGGCTGCGCTCCAGCTCCGCCAGCCAGTCGGGCCAGACCACGCGCAGCAGTACCGCCTCGAGGTTGCGGTCGGGGTTGCCGTTCTGGGTGTACATGGGGAACAGCACCAGGTGCTCGAGCCCGTCCTGCCGCTGGTCGGCGGGGTGGAAGGCGAGCAGCGAGTCCAGGAAGTCGGGCACCGCGTAGCCGCTGTCCGACCAGCGCCGCAGGTCCTTGGCGACGGCTTCGAGGTAGGCCTCGTCGTGCGGGAAGCGCGGGGCGAGTTCGCCGAGGGCGTCGAGGACGGTCTCGATGTGGGCGTCCACCGTGCCCCGGTCCGCAGTGGCGAGGTCGATCGATCCGTCCTTGGCCTGGAGGGGACGTATCGACTCGACCGCACTCTTGAGGCGCAGCCAGGCCGGGTTGTCGACTGGAGCGGCCGTTGCGGCCTTCGGCGAAAGATTATTCATCTCTTCCCCACCTGGAGTGAAAGAACTGGAGCTACACCAAGATATGTCAGCAACTTCTCCTGTTCAAGGCGAGCTGGGGCAAGGGTCGTGGGGGCTTTGTCAGTACTTCTCCCACTTTGCCGCGCGGAGCCGGCCCCAGCATGCGGTCCTTCCCGGGGTGACCCGGGCGGACCTGCGGCGACCGGGGCTCCAGCCGCGGTGCGGACACCCGGGGCCGGTCACCGGGGCGGACCACGGGGTCAGGTCATCAGTGGCAGAGCACGGACGGCAGCGGACGTCACCGGCGGCCGCAGCGGCCGGGGGCGCAGCGGGCATGTCCGGGCCGGTCCTCGCCCGCCTGGCCCGGTCCTCGGCCGCCTGGCCCGGTCCTCGGCCGCTCCACCCGGGGCGCCAGGGCTTCCGGGCCCAGCCGGCCCGCCACCGCGGCGCCGACGGCGGAGCCCGGCAGCGCCGCAGTGGCGGCGGTGGCGGCCGCACCGGGACGGTCCACCCCGGGCGGAGGCCCGCCGCCCGGGGTGGACCGTCCATGCGGCGCGCGGTGCTGCCAAAAGCCGTCCGACGGCCGTCGCCGCTCCCGGGCGGGCCTCACTGCGACAGGCCCCGACGGTGCCGGTCGGCTGCACAGGCGACGCGGCAGCTGCGGCGAGCGTCCGGACGGCACTGGCCACCGGGCCGCCTCGCCCCCGGGGACGGTGCCGCACGGCGTATGCGCCCCGGCGCGCTGCGTCAGAGGCCCGGCCCGCCACCGGCGGGCACGGAGGCAGTCGGGCAGGGAGGCAGTCGGGCAGGGAATGCCGCGCCGGCCCGACCGGGCCCGTACAGCACAGAAGGGGCGCGGGGAACACGCGGCGGACCGTGCACCTCCGAGGAGGGCGGGTCGCGCGGGTTCCCCGCGCCCCTGCGTCCGGCAAGGAGCCGGGGACGCGGAGTCGGGTGCGCCTTGAGGCGCGGTCAGCTGCGGGCGCTGTCCGCGACCGGGGCCGCGGCGGCCGGCGCCGGGGCCGGAGCGGCGGCGCGGCGCAGGAAGAAGGCCATGGTCGGGAGCAGATAGACCGCCCACATGACGACCTGGAGCACGGTCGGGTCGGGCTGGAAGTTGAAGACGCCCTTGAGCAGAGTCCCGTACCAGCTGTCGACCGGGATGGTGGAGCTGATGTCGAACATCTGATTGCCCAGCCCCGGCAGCCACCCCGCCTCCTGGAGGTCGTGGAAGCCGTACGCCAGCACACCCGCCGCCACCACGACCAGCATCGCGCCGGTCCAGGTGAAGAACTTGGCCAGGTTGATCCGGACCGCACCCCGGTAGAACAGCCACCCCAGCAGCGCCGCGGTCAGCAGCCCCAGCACGGCGCCGACCAGCGGACGCACCCCGTCGTCGGTGGCCTGCACCGCGGTCCAGATGAAGAGCGCCGTCTCCAGGCCCTCCCGGCCGACGGCCAGGAAGGCGGTGATCACCAGGGCGAAGGTGCCCATGGCGAGGGCCGCGTCCAGCTTGCCCTGGAGTTCCGCCTTGAGGTGGCGGGCGGTGCGCCGCATCCAGAAGACCATCCAGGTCACCAGGCCCACCGCGATCACCGACAGCGAGCCGCCCAGCGCCTCCTGCGCCTGGAAGGTCAGCGTGGAGGAGCCGAACTGGAGCACCGCGCCGAAGGCCATCGAGAGCACCACCGCGGCCCCGACACCCAGCCAGACGGGGGTGAGGCGGTCGCGTCGGCCGGTCTTCACCAGGTAGGCGACGAGGATGCAGACGACCAGGCTGGCTTCGAGGCCCTCACGCAGGCCGATCAGATAGTTGGCGAACACTGCTGGCTCCTGGAGAGGCGGTGGGGTGGGTGGTACGGGGTCAGCCGAAGAGGGCCTGGCCCCACCATTCGCCGGGCTTGCGGACGCCCGACGGGCAGGCGAAGTGCGCCGAACCGACGTGCTGGATGTACTCGTTGAGGGCGTCGTTGCCCGCCAGCTTCCGCTGGAGCGGGACGAACGCCTTACGGGTGTCGCGCTGGTAGGCGAGGAAGAACAGGCCGGCGTCCAGGCGGCCGAGGCCGTCGGTGCCGTCGGTGAAGGAGAAGCCGCGGCGCAGGATGCGCAGGCCGCCGTTGCTGTCCGGGTGGGCGAGCCGCACATGGGAGTCGTCGGGCAGCGCCTTGAGGTCCGGGGTGTCGCGCTCCTTCTGCTTGCCGAAGGGGGCGCCCTCGCCCTTGGTGCGGCCGAAGACGTTCTCCTGCTCGGTGAGCGAGGAGCGGTCCCAGGTCTCGATGTGCATCCGGATGCGCCGGGCGACCAGGTACGAGCCGCCGGTCATCCAGTCCTGGCCGTCGCCCGGGGCCGCCCAGACATGGTCGGCCAGCGCCTTGGTGTCGGTGCCGGAGACATTGTGGGTGCCGTCCTTGAACCCCATGAGGTTGCGCGGGGTCTGGGCGTCCGGGGTGGTGGAGGAGGTCTTGCCGAAGCCCAGCTGGGACCAGCGCACGGACACCGTGCCCATGCCGATGCGGGCCAGGTTGCGGATGGCGTGCACCGCCACCTGGGGGTCGTCGGCGCAGGCCTGGATGCAGATGTCACCGCCGCTGCGGGCCTGGTCCAGGTTGTCGCCGGGGAAGTGCGGCAGGTCGATCAGGGCCTCGGGGCGCTTGGCACGGATCCCGAAGCGGTCCTTGCCGTCCTGCTCGAAGAGGGTGGGTCCGAAGCCGATGGTGAGGGTGAGCCGGGACGCCGGCAGGCCCAGGGCCTCGCCGGTGTCGTCCGGCGGGGCGTCGTCGGGTCCGTCGACGGCCCCGTCGCCGACCTCCCGGCCGCCGGTCATCGCCGCCGCCGCGCTGGTCCACTGCTTCAGCATGTCCACCAGGGCGGCACGGTCGTCGGTCGTCACATCGAACGCCGCGAAGTGCAGCCGGTCCTGCACCGGGGTGGCGATGCCCGACTGGTGGTCGCCGTAGAAGGGGACGGCTGCGGAGTCGGTCACGCTCACGCCGCTGCTGCCGGCGGCGCCGTCGTTGTGCCGGGTGACGGCGACGGCCGTGCCGGCGGCTGCCGCACCGAGCGCCACACCGGCGCCGGCCCAGCCGATCACGGCCCGTCGGCTGACCTGGCGGACGTCGGCGTCGACGCTGGGGGCTGCTGGTGCCTGGGGTGTGTCCATGAGGGGTTCGGCCTCTCGAGTCAGCGGGTGACGGCGGCGGCGAGCTTGGAGAGCGGCTCGGCGAGCGCGTTGACGGCGTCCGAGAAGGACTTGCGCTCCGCCTGCGTCACCTTGTCGTACGAGACATAGCCGTCGCCCTTGCGGTACTTGGCGAGCAGCGTCTGCAGCGCGGCGAACTCCCGGTCGAGGGTCGCGGTGAGCTGCGCGTCCTTCTCCGACGCGACCGGCTTCAGCAGGGTGTAGGCCTGCTCGGCGCCGTCCACATTGGCCTGGAAGTCGGAGAGGTCGGTGTGGGAGTAGCGGTCCTCCTCGCCGGTGACCTTGCCGGTGGCGACCTCGTCCAGCAGTTCCTTGGCACCGTTGGCCATCGAGGTGGCGGTGATGTCGGCCTTCCCGATCCGCTTCTGCCAGTCCGTCAGATCGGCGACCAGCTCGTCGGCGAGCTTCTTGTCGTCGTCGGTGACCTTGCCGTCGGCCCAGAGGGACTTCTCCAGCTTGTGCCAGCCGGTCCACTTCTGGCCCGGCTCCAGACCGTCCTCACGGGTGTCGGTCTTGGGGTCGATGTCGCCGAAGGACTCCGCGACCGGCTCGGTACGCTCCCAGCCGACCCGGGAGGGGGCGAACAGCGACTTGGCCTTCGCCATGTCGCCCGCCTTGACCGCGTCCGCGAACTGCTGCACCACGGGGATCGTGGCGTCCGCCTGCTCCTGCGCGTACGTGCGGTACGAGGCGACCGCGCTGTCCAGCCGGGGGTCGTTCTTGGCGGGGGCGCCCTTGCCGGTGACGGTGATCTTCTGACGGATGCCGTCGCCCTTCATCCCGGGCTTGCAGGCGACCTCGTAGGAGCCCGCCTTGATCTGCGCGGTGATGGTGGCCTTGGTGCCGGGGCCGATGTTCTCCCGCTCGGTGATGATGCGGTCGCCGGGGGCGTAGACATACACCTCGGTGACCCGGGAGCCGGAGTTGCGGATCGCCAGATCGACCGGGCCCGCCGGGAACTCCGTCCTGGACACCTGGCAGGAGCTGTCGCCGGCCTCGACCTTGATCGCGTCGTTGGAGGAGCCCGAGTCCGACTTCTGGGCGCACCCGGTGGCGACGGTGCACAGCGCAGCAAGGGAGAGCAGAGAAGCTGCGGTGAGGCGGCGGGCGGGCATGCGGTCTCCAGGCGTTGGACGGAGGGTTCAAGCAAGGCAGCCCTAAGTTATATGAGGCTTACCTGACCGCACTAGCCGGGGGACGTGATCCGCGCCACTCGGCGCCCTCACCCCAGCGGCTTGACCAACCGTTCGAAGCGGAGATCGGGGCGGCGAGGCACACCGAACCGCTCGTCGCCGTAGGGGAAGGGCAGCATCTCCCCGGTGCGCCGGTAGCCACGCCGCTCGTACCAGGCGATCAGGTCCTCCCGCTGGACGATCACCGTCATCTCCATCGCGGTCGCGCCCCACTGTGTGCGGGCGATCCGCTCCGCCTCGTCCAGCACCGCCCGGCCGATGCCGCCGCCCTGCCGGTCGGGGCGGACCGAGAACATCCCGAAGTAGGCCGTGGCGCCCCGCCGTTCCAGCTGGCAGCAGGCCAGCAGCTCACCGTCCCACTCCACGGCCAGCAGCCGGCTGTCCGCCGCGGCGATGACCTCGGCCACGCCGTCGGGGTCGGTGCGCTGGCCGCCCAGCAGATGGGACTCGGTGGTCCAGCCGGTGCTGCCGCCGCGGTACGCGGACTCCACCAGCGCCACCACGGCGGGGATGTCGGCCGGCTCCGCGTCGCGGAAGGTGAGGGCGGAGTCGGGCTCGGTGATCGCCACGGTCCGGTCCTTTCTGCACTGCTTCCGGGCCGCCCCCTGCGGCGGCCCGCCCCGGTCGAGGCTACCGGTGGCGCCGGGTCCCGCGTCCGGCCCGCCCCGCGGTACCCCCGTGCGCCCCCTCGCGCGCCCTGCTGGCCGCGGGCCGCGGCGGCGACCGTGGACAGGCGATCACCCGCCACCGGCCGGAGGGGATGCCGATGCACGGAGCTCCTGTTCTCGGCTGGCTGCTCGCGGCGCTCACGGGCGCCGCGGGCCTCTACTGCCTGGCGCGGCTGTGCGCACCGGCCCCCGCGGCCGGCTGCACCGACGGCACTGCCAGGGGCGCGGGCGGCCGCGAGTCGGATGCGGCGGAGGCGCTGATGGGACTGGGTATGGCGGTCATGGCACTGCCGCCCGCCCATCACGGCGGGCTGCCGCCGACCGCCTGGGCCGCGGTCTTCGCCGGAGCCGGGGCCTGGTTCACGGCCGCCGCGCTGCGCCGGGGCGGGCGCGGCGCCCGGGCGCACCGGCTGCACCATGCGGTCGACGCCGGGGCGATGGTCTACATGGTGCTGCTGATGGCCGCACCCACCGGCCCGGCCGGGCAGTCGGGCCATGACGCCATGCCGGGCATGGCAGGTATGGCGGGCAGCGCGGCTGATCCGGTGCCGCTGCTCAGCGGGCTGCTGCTGCTGTACTTCGGCGGCTATGCGCTGTGGACCGGCACCCGGCTGCTGCGCCCTGCGCATGCGGTGGCCGGACGGGGCGGCTGGACCCTGCTGCAGATGCCCGGCATGTCCAGGGCCTGCCGGCTGGTGATGGGCCTCGGCATGTTCTCGATGCTGCTCGCCGGCTGACCGCCGGCCGGGCACCCTCCGGGCCGTGTCCTTGGTCACGCCCCTGCGGAACCTCTGCCGTCGGGCGGCACCGCCGCCTAGGTTGGAGCCGCGCGCACTGTGGCGCGCCGACGTCCCCCGGGAGACCGCTGCCATGACAGCCCTGCTCGGCCTGATGCTGCTCTGTCTGCTGCTGGCCACGGCCATGCCGCGGCTGCTGGTGCGGGCGGGGTGGGCGGAGCGGGAACCGGTGCTGGCCCTGGGGCTCTGGCAGTGCCTGGTGGTCTCGGTGCTGCTCTGCTGCGGCCTCGGGCTGACGCTGGCGGCGTGCGCCGCTGTGCCTGCGGTGCGGGAGTTGCTCTTCTCCGGGGCGCCGCACGAGGTGGTGCAGGCCTACGGCTTCGCGGGCACCGAGCGCTGGGGCGCCGCGGCGGCCGTGCTGCTGGCCTACGGCGCCCTGCACACGGCGTTCGCACTGGCCAGGGAGGTACGGCTGGCAAGGGCCTCCCGCAGTCGGCGGCAGGCCGAACTGGCGCTGCTGGCCCCGGAGTTGCCCCCCGGCGCCGAGGAGTACGAGGGGGACCGGGACCGGGCCCGCGAGCGGCTGGTGGTGCTGGAGGATGTGCAGCCCGAGGCCTGGTCGCTGCCCGGGCCCACGGCCCGGCTGGTGGTGACCACCGGTGCGCTGCGCAGGCTGAGCGACCGTGAGCTGGCCGCGGTGCTGGACCATGAGCGCGGCCATGTGCGGGCCCGCCACCACTGGCTGCTGCAGTCCGCCGAGGCGCTGGCGGCGGGCTTCCCCGGGGTGGCGGTGTTCGGGGCGTTCCGTGACGAGGTGGGCCGGCTGGTGGAGCTGGCGGCGGACGACGCCGCCTCCCGGCGCCATGGACGGCTGGCCACCGCACTGGCCCTGGTGGAGCTCAACCAGGGGCGCGGGGTCTTCGGCGACTGCCGCGGGCAGCTGGCCGAGGTGCCGCGCCGGGTGGACCGGCTGCTGGCCGGTGAGCCGCGGCTGCCGGTGCGGCACCGGCTGCGGCTGACCGCGGCCGGCCTGACCACGCTGGGCGTGCCGGTGCTGCTGGTCCTCGCCCCGGGGCTGCACGCACTGCTCTGACCCGGCGGGGTTTCTGCGGACGACGTGCTCTGGCGGACGGTCAGCTCGGGTTACGCTTCCGGGAACTGTCCGCTCCAGCCGCACCCCGGCCGGGCGGGCCGTGCGTCCGATGTGCGCGGCTGCGACCGGGGTGTACGTCCGGGAGATTCGACCGTGCTCGTCTTTGTCCTCGGTGTGGGCGCCGCCTGCTGTATCGGCCTGGGTTTCGTCCTCCAGCAGCATGCCGCGCAGCGCGCACCGCGAGCGGACTTCCTCTCCTGGCGACTGCTGCTGGGGCTGGTGAGAGATGCCGAGTGGCTGCTCGGCATCACGTTCATGATCGGCGGTCAGGCGCTGAGCGCCCTGGCGCTGGACCGCGGTGAGGTGTCCCTGGTCGAGCCGCTGCTGGCGACCAATCTGCTGTTCGCCATGGCGCTGGCCCGGCTGCTGACCCGGCAGTGCCTGGGCCGCTCCGGCTGGGGCGGGGTGCTGCTGCTGGCGCTGGGGGTGGCCGCCTTCATCCTGGCGGGGCGTCCGCGCGGCGGAGGCGCCGAGGCCGATGCGCTGCGGCACTGGCTGGTGCTGGGGGTGGTGGCGGGGCTGGCCCTGCTGCTGGTCTCGACCTCCCGCGGCCTGCCCCTGGCCGCCAGGGCGACACCGCTGGCGCTGGCCGCCGGCCTGCTCTACGGGTTGCAGGACGCGCTCACCCGGACCACCGCGCAGCGGATCGACTCCCTCGGGCTGGGCGGCGCGCTGCGCGGCTGGGAGCCGTACACGGTGGCGGCGATCGGGGTTCTGGGGCTGATCCTGGTGCAGAGCGCCTTCGAGGCGGCGCCGCTGAGGATGTCGCTGCCGGCGCTGACCGCCGCCCAGCCGCTGGCCGGGATCGCCTGCGGGGTGGGCTTTCTGGGCGACCGGCTGCGGGTCACCTCGGGCGCCATGACCTGGGAGGCCGTGGGCCTGCTCTGCATCGTGCTGGGGGTGGTGGTGATCGGCCGCCATCCGGCGATGCCGGACGCCGGCCCGGAGGACGCCGGCGACGCCCCGACGCCGGGCCCGCTGGAGCGGACCGGCGGGCGCGGCTGACCGCCCCCGACTCGGGGCCGGCGATCAGCCGATATCGGCCGGCAGCGGGGTGAGCGTCCGCGCCAGCACCTCGCGCTGGGTGGGCCGGGCCTCGTCGTAGCGGCTGCGGCCGGCCGGGGTGAGCGAGACGAAGATGCCCCGCCGGTCGGCGTCGCACATGGCCCGCTCGACCAGGCCGTCCTTCTCCAGCCGTCCGATCAGCCGGGAGAGTGCGCTCTGGCTCAGATGCACGGCGCCGGCCAGCTCCTGGACGCGCAGCTGCGCACAGCCGCCGCCGACGCTCTCGGCCAGCCGCTCCAGCACCTCGAACTCGCTCATACCGAGTCCATGGCGGTCATTGAGTTCGCGGTCGAGGGCGCACGCGGTGGCGGCGTGGCGGGCGAGCAGGTCGCGCCACTCCGTCACAAGGGCCCTCTCGGCGCGGGCATCCAGGTCAGGCACGTTGCCATGGTAGCAGCTGCACATGAACTTAATGCGGAAACATTAAATTCACATGCATTGGATGCATGTGCATGTAGTCTGCTCTCCATGACCTCGACCGAAGAGCGCTGGAGCCCTCGCCTGTGGGGCACCCTCGTCGTCCTCTGCGCCGCCTTGTTCCTCGACGCCCTCGACGTCTCGATGGTGGGCGTGGCGCTCCCCTCCATCCGCACCGAACTCGACCTCTCCACCGCCACCCTGCAATGGGTGGTCAGCGGCTATGTCCTCGGCTACGGCGGACTGCTGATGCTCGGCGGACGCGCCGCCGACCTGCTCGGCCGCCGCCGGGTCTTCCTGGTCGCCCTCGCCGTCTTCGCCGCCGCCTCCCTGATCGGCGGACTGGTCGACAGCGGCGGACTGCTGATCGCCTCCCGCTTCCTCAAGGGCGTCAGCGCGGCCTTCACCGCCCCGGCCGGACTGTCGATCATCACCACCACCTTCGCCGAGGGCCCGGCCCGCAACCGGGCGCTGTCGATCTACACCACCTGCGGAGCCAGCGGCTTCTCCCTCGGCCTGGTGCTCAGCGGACTGCTCACCGAGGTGGGCTGGCGCTGGACCTTCCTCTCCCCGTACCGGTCGCCCTGCTGGCTCTGGTCGCCGGTCTGCGGCTGATCCCCCGCCAGACGGCGCCCGAGCGCACCGGGGGCGGCTACGACCTGGCCGGCGCGGTGACCGCCACCGGCGGACTGCTGCTCCTCGTCTACACCGTCACCGAGGCCCAGGGCGCCGGCTGGGCCAGCGCACGGACCGTGCTCTCCCTGGTGGCCGTCGCGGCCCTCTTCACCGCCTTTGTGGCCGTGGAGCGGCGCACCGCACACCCCCTGGTCCGGCTCGGCATCTTCCGCAACGGCGGCGTCACCCGGGCGAACCTGGCCGCGCTCGCCTTCTTCGGCACCTACACCGGCTTCCAGTTCGTCGCCACGCTGTATCTGCAGACCCTGCTCGGCTGGTCGGCGCTGGAGATGGCGCTGGGCTTCCTGCCCGCCGGGCTGCTGGTCGCGGTGGCCTCCACCCGGATGGGCGCCATCGTGGACCGCTTCGGCACCACCCGGCTGATGGTGGCGGGCTTCCTCTCCCTGGTCGCCGGCTATGCGCTCTTCCTGCGGATCGGTGAGCACGGCTCGTACGCCGGTCTGGTGCTGCCCAGCATGCTGCTGATCGGCATCGCCTGCGCCCTGTGCATCCCATCGCTCAACATAGCCGCCACCAACGGGGTCGCCGACGAGGAGCAGGGCCTGGCCTCCGGCCTGGTCAACACGGCCTTCCAGGTCGGCGGTGCGGTGGTGCTCGCCGTGGTCACCGCAGTGGTGACGGCGGGCAGCGGGGGCGGCACCTCGGCGCAGGCGCAGCTGGACGGCTACCGCCCGGCGATCGCCCTGGTGACCGGTGTGGCACTGGTCGGCCTGCTGGCGACCCTGGTCGGCGCGGTGCTGGAGCGACGGCAGCTGGTCTCGGCCACCCGGGCCGCCGCCACCGCGGCGATCCCGCTGCAGCCGCAGCCGGAGACCGCCGACACCGCCGAGCCGGCTGCGGCCCCCGCGCGACGCTGATCCGCGGGGTCCGCACGACGCACAGCCCGCCAGGCACCGCCCACAGCACGCAGGGGCCCCGGCGCTCCGCCGGGAACCGCCCAGGGGCGCGGGGAGACCTACGACCGGACCGCCGCTCAGGCGCACCGGATCCGGACGGCTCCCCGCGCCCCTGGGCGCTGTCGGGCGCGTTCAGGCCCGCTCCTCCCCCACGGCAGACCCGGCCGCCCGATGGCGGCCATGGGGTGCGCAGGGCGGCGGGGCGGGCCCGCAGCCGGAGCGGTGGCCTGCTCACCGATCCCCCGCTTCGGTGAGCAGGCCCCGGGTCGGGGGCGTGGCGAAACCGCCGGATGCAGACCTCGGACCCCGGCCTCCGTCGGTGTGCGCACCGTATATTGACTGGGAGCCAACCAACGTAGGAGCACCATGTCACCTCGACGGTCGTCGGTCAATGAGGAGATGCGCAGGCGTTCGCGCGAGCGCATCATGCGGGCCACCGCCGAACTCGTCGACCGCCAGGGGTATGCCGGCACCACGCTGGCCGACATCGCCGCGCGCGCGGGCCTCGCCCGCGGTCTGGTGTCGTACTACTTCTCGGGCAAGCGGCTGCTGCTGCAGTCCGCCGTGCACCGCGAGATGCATCTGCACCTGGCCGCGGCACTGGACCGGCTGCCCGTGGCGGCCTCCGCCGACGACCGGCTGGCCTGCGCGGTCGACGCGATCCTGGGCTTCGCCCTGGAGCACCCGCGGCTGATGCGCTCTCATCTGGCGCTGATCCTGGACCCGGACACCGGGGGGTTCGTCCAGGACCCTGAGCAGCAGCAGCTGGGTGCGCTGCTGCAGGAGGTGCTGCGGCTGCGCGGCTCCGCCGATCCGGCGGCCGACCACGCGGTACTGCGCAGCTCACTGATGGGCGGCTGCATGGGTGTGCTGCTGCCCGGAGCGGAGACACCGCTGGTCCCGATCCGGGCGGACCTGTTCGCCCGGTACGGGCTTGCCTGGGAGCTGGGCTCCCCGCCCCGGCCGCGGCCGCCGGGCGGGCCGCGGAACCGAGGGCAGGTCAGCCCTCCGCGATGATCGACCGCAGCAGTTCGACGGTGCGCTCCGGGGTCAGGCTGTCGACGCAGAGCCGCTCCATGACCTGGACATAGGAGTCCACGTCATCGCGCTTGTCGAGGTACAGGGCGCTGGTGAGCTGCTCCAGGTAGACCACGTCGGCGAGGTCCTGCTCGGGGAACCGCAGAATGGTGAAGGCGCCGCTCTCCGCGGCGTGGCAGCCGAACCGGAAGGGCATCACCTGGATCACCACATTGGGCTGCTCCGCGATGTCGATCAGATACTGCACCTGGCCGCGCATCACCTCGGGGCCGCCGACGGGGCGGCGCAGGGCGGCCTCGTCGATGACCGCCCAGAGCCGCGGCGAGTCGCCTGCGGCCAGCAGCTTCTGACGCCGCATCCGCAGTCCGACGCGGCGCTCGATCTCGTCGTCGCCGATGGCCGGCCGGGCGAGCCCGAAGACCGCGCGCGCGTACTCCTCGCTCTGCAGCAGGCCGGGGACGAACTGCAGCTCATAGGTGCGGATGAGGGCAGCGGCCTCCTCCAGGCCCACATAGGTCTGGAACCACCCCGGCAGGACATCGCTGAAGCTGTGCCACCAGCCGGACTTGTTGGCCTCGCGCACCAGGCCGAGCAGCGCCTCACGCTCGGCCTCGTCGACCACCCCGTAGAGGCTGAGCAGATCCGCCACGTCGCGCTCCTTGAAGCTCACGCGGCCCAACTCCATGCGGCTGATCTTCGACTCGGAGGCACGGATGGTGTAGCCCGCGTCCTCGCGGGTGATGCCCTTGGCCTCACGGAGCCGGCGCAGCTGGGAGCCGAGGAGGATCCGGCGCACCATCGAGCCGCCCCCCGGCTGAACTGTGGTCATGCGGTCAAACCTCCACCCGACGAAAACAGCGCACAGTCTGCCACTACCTGGCTGCGAGCGGTGCCCGTACTGGCATGCGGATGTGTCAGATTCTTGCGCATGCAGAGTCGGATGCACGTGCATCCGCTACACGCATATGCCAGTCGTACACCTGCACGTGAATCGGCCCTTGCATCTGCCGTTAGCAAAGAGGACCATGGTGCACGTGCACATGCACACCCACTGGCAACCCTGCGGGGACCGCGTCACCCCACGCGAGACACCGCTCACCGGCCGGAACGCGCCCCCGCGATTCCGGAGGGGGGCGGCCGCGCGCGGACGCCCCGGCCGACCGAGGCGGAGGTGTCCCGCATGACCCCGGCGGGTCCCGCTGTGTCCACCCCTTTATGGGAGGAGCTGTTCATGGGCGCCGGTCCGGCACTCACGGCCGACCCGGACGTGGTCACCTGCACACTCATCCCTCGCTACGAGGCGGTGAAGGCGGCTCGTGACTTCACGCGCAGCTCATTGCAGAGATGGGGGCTCGCCGACCTGTTCGACGATGTCGCCCTGGTGGCCTCCGAGCTGGTGACCAACGCTCTTCGGCATGCACTGCACCTCAGAGCGGGTGACCCCGAGGGCCGCATCCCGCGGCAGGGCCAGTCCGACAGCCCCGACCTGCCGATCCGGATCAGTCTGGTGCACCGCTCCCCGCAGGTGGTCTGTGCGGTGAGCGACCCCAGCAGCACCGGTCCGGTGGCCCGGGACGCCGACTACATAGCCGAGTCCGGCCGGGGGCTCCATCTGGTCGACTCCTTCAGCCACTCCTGGGGCTGGCACCCGCTGGCCGGTGCGGGGAAGGTGGTCTGGGCGCTCTTCGACTCCCACGGGGCCGCCGCACCCGCCGACAGCGGCGGCGGCAGGCACCGCCGGGCCTGAGCATGCACAACGTCAGGGGCCGCCACCGGATCCTCCGGTGGCGGCCCCTGACGTGTTCCGCCCGGCATTGCCGGGCGGGCCCGTCCTCACTGGACGAGATGGTCGAATTCCCCGTCCTTGGCACCAAGCAGCAGCGCCTCGATCTCCGCGCGGGTATAGATCAGCGCCGGCCCCTCGGGGAACCGGGAGTTGCGCATGGCGACATCACCGCCGGGCAGTCTCGCCAACTCCACACAGTTCCCCTGCGAGTTGCTGTGACGGCTCTTCTGCCAGACCACGCCACGGATCTCCGCGGCCGCCATGCCGTTGTATGTGTGGCGCATAGAAAACTCCCGGAATGCGAGTGCTTCGCGTGCCGCCGTACTCCTCGGCGTCTCGGTCGTGCGGCCGGCAGGCTCCGTCCACCCTGCGAAAGTCCTGGTCTCCGCCTCACTGGACGTGATGATAACCCGAGTGCACGTGCATGTGCACAGGCAATTGCTTGTGCACATAGATGTACGTGAAGTGACGGAACCCCCTCCGGAAAAGCGAATTGACAGAGCGTAAGCGGACATAGCCGTTCGGAACGTACGCCTCCGCAGCTACACTCCGTGTACGTTCGGAACCCACTGCTCCTGGTGACGGGAATTCAGCGGTCATCAGGGCGGCACACGGTCCGTCACCGGCGGCAGTGTGAGACTCATCACTCGGAGGGTGCGTGGAGCCCGGACACCTCAGCCGCAGGGCCAAGCCGATCGCCCTGCTCGCCGCGGGAGCCCTGGGCACCGCGGCCGGCGCCGCCGCCCTGGTGCTCGGCACGCGGTCGGGCGCCCCGCCCGCCCGGGCCGGTGCGGCGTCCCCCGGCACGGCGGCCGCCTCCCCCGCGGCGGCCGGCAGCGCCGGTCCCGGCACCGACCGGCAGACCCAGGCCCGGATCCGCGCACTGCTGGGCCGGATGAGCCTGGCGGACAAGGTGGGCCAGCTTTTCGTCAGCCGGGTGTACGGCAGCGACGCCGCTCACCCCTCCGCCGCCGAGGCCGCCGCGAACCGGCGGGCACTCGGCGTCTCCTCGGGCGCCGAGGCCGTCGCCCGCTACCGGCTCGGCGGAGTCGTCTACTTCGGCTGGGCGGGCAACCTCACCGGCCCCGAGAGCACCGCCGCGCTCTCCGCCGGGCTGCAGCACGCCGCCCGGGCGCTGCCCGTCCCCGTACCGCTGCTGATCGCCACCGACCAGGAGCAGGGCTCCGTGGTCCGGATCGGCCCGCCGGCCACCGTCTTCCCCGGTGCGATGGCGCTGGGCGCCTCGGGGCGGGCGGCCGACGCCCGCGACGCCGCCAGGGTCACCGGCACCGAACTCGCCGCACTGGGCATCAACCAGGACTACGCCCCGGTCGCCGACGTCAACCTCGACCCCGCGAACCCGGTGATCGGCATCCGCTCCCTCGGCGCCGACCCCACGGCGGTGGCGGGCCTGACCGCCGCCCAGGTCGACGGTCTGCGGCTGGCGGACACCGTCTCCACCGCCAAGCACTTCCCCGGCCACGGCGACACCTCCACCGACAGCCACACCGGCCTGCCGGTGATCCGGCACAGCCGCGCGGAGTGGGAGCGGGTGGACGCCCCTCCGTTCGCCGCCGCGATCCGGCAGGGTGTGGACTCGGTGATGACCGCGCACATCGTGGTCCCGGCCCTCGACCCGTCCGGCGATCCCGCCACCCTCTCCCGGCCGATCATCACCGGCCTGCTGCGCGACCGCCTCCGCTTCGACGGGGTGGTGGTCACCGACTCCCTCGGCATGGCGGGCGTCCGCGAACGCTACGGCGACGCACGGGTTCCCGTGCTGGCCCTCAAGGCGGGCGCCGACCAGCTGCTGGACCCGCCCGACCTGCCGCTCGCCTACCGCTCGGTGCTGCACGCCGTCCAGGACGGTGAGCTGACCGAGAGCCGGATCGACGCGTCGGTGACCCGGGTGCTGCGGCTGAAACTGCGCCACCGGCTCTTCGACCGCGACTACCCCCGGCCCGCGGACGCCCCGCGGCTGCTGGGCACCCCGGAGCACCTGGCCGTCGCCGATGCGGTGGCCGACCGCAGTGTCACCCTGCTGCGCAACGACGCCCACACGGTGCCGCTCCCCGCGGCAGCGGACGGCCGGCTGCTGGTGACCGGCTGGGAGCCCGGCAGCACCGGACCCGCCGGGATCGGCACCGCCGACGGCCGGCCGGTGCACGAGCTGGCCCGGGCCCTGACCGCGCTGGGCCGGCCCGCCAGGGCGCTGCCGACCGGTCCGGCGCCGGACGGCGCCGCGGTGGCCGCCGCCGTCGCTGCCGCCCGGGCGGGCAACGGCCCGGTGGTGGTGCTCACCGGCGGGGCCGACCGGGACCCCTCACAGCAGCGGCTGGTCGCCGCCCTGCTGGCGACCGGGCGGCCGGTGGTGCAGATCGCGGTCCGCGGCCCCTACGACCTCGCCCGGCTGCCCGGGGTGCACACGGCACTGGCCGGCTACTCCTGGTCCGCCGCGACCATGCGGGCGATGGCCCGGGTGCTCACCGGCCGCGGCACGGCGACCGGGCGGCTCCCTGTCGCGGTGCCCGGGCTGTTCCCGCTGGGCTTCCGACTGGGCGGTTGAGCAGCCCGCCGGGCGCGCGGGGCGCAGCGGGCGCGTACGCCGGTATGACGGCTGGTCACCCCGGTCGCACCGAAGCGTTCGTCAGGCATGGGGAGTCGACCGGGGATGATCGAAGGGTGACCGTTTCAGCCCTTTTAAGAGGCGCTGACCTTCTTGTCCCCAAGACGGCGCGCCGGTTGCGGGAGCCCGCTGCCGCAGGCTCACCCTGATGACCTACGATCGGTCGCCATGAGCTCTGCCGCCACCCCGGGCACCCCGCTGCCCGTCCGTACTCCCCCCGGCTCCCCCGCCCGGGGGCGCCACCGCCGCCCCGAGCGCCCCGAGATACCCGAGGGCGCCCCGGCGCTGCTGCTCGCCGTGCCTGCCGCCGCTGAGGAAGAGGTACGGCGGCTCGTCGACGAGATCGTCTCCATCGTGCGCGGTGAACAGCCGGGCATCGATGTGACCGCCGGGTACACAGCGGCCTCGGATGACGCCGACGGCGTCACCGTGCCCCAGCTGCTGGCCCGGGCCGCGGAGGCGGGCAGGCCCGCCCCCGTGGTCGTGCCGCTGCTGCCCGGACCGGACGAGGGATCCCTTGCGGCCCTCCATGAGATCGCGGCCACCACCGGCGCCGTGGTGACGGAGGCGCTGGGCCCGCACCCGCTGCTCGCCGAGGCGGTGCATGTGCGGCTGTCGGAGGCGGGGCTGGCCCGTGCCGACCGCGCACGGCTGTTCAGCGTGGCCACCGCGGCCGACGGCGTGATCCTCGCCGCGGTCGGCGGCGAGGAGGCCGCCCAGGCGGCCGGGATCACCGGAGTACTGCTGGCCGCACGGCTGGCCGTGCCGGTGGTCGCCGCCGCGCTGGATGTGCCCGGTTCGGTCGCCGCGGCGGCCGAGCACCTGCGGGAGACGGGCGCGTCGCGACCGGCGCTGGCGCCGTTTGTGATCGGCCCGGAGGCCGACGCGGAGCTGGTCCGCACGGTGGCCGAGGAGGCGGGCTGCCCGGCGGCGGAGCCGCTCGGCGCCTACCCGGCGATCGGCAGGCTGATCGTCTCCATGTATCTGGCGACCCTGGGCGTGGCCCAGGAGCAGCCCGGCCGGCCGGTTCCCGCGGTCTGACTCTCTCGCGGGGGCGGTGGTGCACGGCGAGTCCGTGCACCACCGCCCCCGCGGCGTTCCCGGCCTCAGCCGGGCAGCCGCCGGGTGGGGGCGGCTGCCGGGGCCAGGCCGATGCGCGGGGTGAGCGGGGTACGCGCGGACGCGGTGACATCGGCCGGGCGGGTGGCGGCGTTCCAGGCCGGGACGCCCCGGCCGCCCGAGCCCGCCGTCAGCACGTCCACGGCCGCGGCGTCGCCCGCCTCCCGGAAGACGATGCTGTGCGGGGCCGGGGCCTGCGGATCCAGCCACAGCTGGTTGCCGTCGAAGGAGCAGTCGAGCACCTCGACGTTGTCGGGTGCGCCGTCACGGGTGGCACGGAAGGCCACCCCGGCCTTGCGGTAGCCGCTGAAGCGGCACCGGCTGAGGGTGACCGGGTCGCCGGCGAGCTGGTGGCGTGCGGTGGCGACGGCGAAGTCGGAGAGCCCGGCAGCGTCCACCAGGATGCCGTCGAAGACGGTGCCCCGGCCCCGGCCGAGCGAGTGGACCGCGATCCCGCCGCTCGCATTGCCGTGCAGCACACTGCTGCGGTACGTGAAGTCATTGAGGTAGGCGCCGTGCTCGATGCCCCACCCGCCGTTGTGGTAGGCGACGAAGTCCTCGATCACATGGTGCTGTGAGGTGTTGAGCCAGACGAAGACGCCGTCCTGGAGGTTGTTGTGGGCCAGGCAGCGCCGGAACGTCCAGACGCCCTCGCCGCCCTCGGGCCACTCGTAGCCCGAGGCGTCCTCTGCCCCCTGCACCCCCACCGCCACGCAGTCCTCCGCGCTGCTGCCGTGTCCCGCGCCCAGGCTGAAGCCGGTCAGCCGGTAGGCCCGGAACTCCGGCTCGCTCCGGGTCCTGGAGGCCACACAGGAGTCGTAGCGGATGTCATGGGAGGGCCCCTGCGGGGTGCGGGTGTCCGGGGCCCCGTCCCACCAGTAGGCGTCCTCCCAGGTGTCATGGCTGATGCAGCTGCGGAAGGTGATGCCGTGGCTGCCGTGCGGCACAAAGGCGTGGTTGCCGCCGTCCCGCACCACCACGCCCTCCACGGTGGTGCCGCGGGAGGCGTCCCCCAGCATGTGGAAGTGCAGCGCATAACGGCCGAGCACCGGGGCGGTGACCGGCGCGGGGCCCTGCGGGGAGGTCCAGGTCTCACCGGTGCGGGTACGGGGGCCGAGCCAGCGCAGCGCGGCGTGCCGGACGTCCTGGCGGTGGGAGCTGGTGACATGGATGTGGGCCCGGCCGCCGGGGGTGCCCTCGACCCGGACGTTGCGGGAGAGGTTGAGGACCTCGGCGCCGACGGTGGTGCCCCCGCCCATGGCGACCCGGGGGTGGGAGTGGCCGAGCGGGCCGTCCAGGGTGACGGTGCGTCCGCTGACGGACCGCACCCTCAGCAGGTCGTAGCCGGTGGAGAAGTCGTCCTCGGTGGGGGGCGCGGTGGGGGTCACCGCGATCTCGTCGCCGGCCCGCCAGCCCTGCGGCACGGCGGCGAGGGTGATGGACCGGTCCCCGGCGCGCAGCGGCCCCGCCGCGCGTGCCCAGGCGGTCTTGGCGGCGCCGTCCAGCACCAGCCGGCCGTCGCCGGTGATCCACAGTCCGGTGTCCTCCGGGACGACGGTCATACCGCCGCCCTGCAGCCGCTGCTCGTCGATCCCGGTGAAGCGGAGGGTGTGCACCGTGGCGGCGTCGGCGGGGGCCAGCGCCAGGGTGCCCTTGACGATGACGCTGCCGGTGGCGGTGAGGGTGAGGGTGCGGGCGGGGTCGGCGGTCAGTGAGCCGCCGGCGTCGACGGTCAGCCCGGCGACCGCGGCATCGGTGTCCAGCAGGACGCTGTCCCGGATGTGCACGGTGTCGTGCGGCCCCGGCACCCGGCCGCCCCATCCGGCGGGGTCCGACCAGCGTCGCCCCTGGCCGGTGGCGGTGGCGGTACCACTGCCGGTGCCGGGGCGGTTGGGCGGCGGTGCGGCCGGAGCGCCGGCGGTGCTGCTGGGCGCGGCACCGTTGCCCGCGAGGGCACGGCCGTCGCCGGTGAGGGTGCGGCGCAGCGCCTCCTCCCCCACCACGGCGGCGGCGAGCGCGGTGCCTGCTGCGGCCCAGCGCAGTGCGGTGCGGCGGTCCACTCCGGCCCGGTGCGGCGGCTCCGGCGGCGGTTGGCTCTCGGTGTCCTGGTCCCGGTCCTGGTCCCGGCCCATGCTGCGTCCCCCCAGACGGCTGTGCTCCAGCTGACGCTCAGCAGCTTAGGCAGGAGATGGGGGCGATGCCGCGGTTTGTCCGGAACCACCGGTGGGCTGACCGGGCGGCCGTGGGAGGCCCTGGGGGCGCGCGGTGACGGTTGAGGGGGTACGGCGGAGCAAGCGCCCCCTGCACGGCCGTGCGCGCACCGGAGGGCGCGCACGGCGTTGCTCCGGCGCGAGGCGGACGCACGCGCCCTCCCCGGCTCGGCCAGCCACACCGGTCCTGCCAGTCACCGGTCCGGGCAGTCACACCGGTCCGGGCAGCCACACCGGTCCGGGCAGCCACACCGGTCCGGGCCGGGGTCTCCGGTCCGGACCGGTGCCGGGTCAGTCGCGCGGGGCTGCGGCGGTGGAGCCGCGTACCACCAGTTCGGGCTGGAACATGAACTCGGCGCGCTGCGCCGGGTTGCCGCCGACCTCCTCCAGCAGCGCGTCCACGGCCGCGGTGGCCATGGCCTCCACGGGCTTGCGGATGGTGGTGAGCGGCGGCTCGGTGAAGGCGATCAGCGGTGAGTCGTCGAAGCCGACCACCGAGACGTCCTGCGGCACACTGAGCCCGCGCTGCCGCACCGCGCGGATGGCACCCAGGGCCATCATGTCGCTGGCGCAGACGATCGCCGTGCAGCCCGTGTCCAGCAGGGCCCCCGCGGCGGCGTGGCCGCCCTCCACGCTGAAGAGGGTGTGCTGCACCGCGGACTCGGCCTGCTCGGGGGACTGCCCCAGCACGTCCCGCAGGGCCGCGGTGAAGCCCTCCACCTTGCGCAGCGCCGGAACGTAGCGGCGCTGGCCGACGGCCAGGCCGATCCGCTCATGGCCCAGCTCCACCAGGTGCTGGACCGCCATCCGCATCGCGGCGCGGTCGTCCGGGGAGACGAACGGCGCCGAGATCCGGTCGCTGTAACCGTCGATCAGCACAAACGGCACCTGACGGCCGGTCAGCTTGGCGTACCGGTCGTGGTCGGCCGTGGTGTCGGCGTGCAGTCCGGAGACAAAGACGATCCCGGACACCCCCCGCTCCACCAACATCTCCACCAGTTCGTCCTCGGTGGACCCGCCGGGGGTCTGGGTGCACAGCACGGGCGTGTACCCGTGCCGACTCAGCACCTGCTCGATGACCTGTGCAAACGCCGGGAAGATCGGGTTGTTGAGCTCTGGGGTGACCAGCCCGATCAGTCCGGCGCTGCGCTGCCGCAGCCGGGTCGGCCGTTCGTAGCCGAGCACGTCGAGTGCCGCGAGCACCGTCTGCCTGGTCGCAGCCGATACCCCTGCCTTGCCGTTGAGGACGCGGGAGACGGTGGCTTCGCTAACCCCCGCCTGCACCGCGATGTCCGCCAGTCGCGCCGTAGTCACAGCTCCCGAGCCTATTGCACCCATGTCAGACGGCCCACCAAACGGTGCTGTCCAAAGGCAGCACGATCTCTCCGTCGACGACGGCGGTCTCGCTGGAGGCCAGCAGCAGACGGCCCGGCGCGGGGATGCGGACCGGCTCGGCCGCCAGGTTCACCGTGCAGACGAAGGAGCCGTCGGCGGAGTCGCGGCGGAAGGCCAGCACGCCCTCGGGGAAGCCGTCCAGCCAGGTCACGCTCTCGCCCGCGCCCAGTGCGGGGTGCTCACGGCGGATGGCCAGGGCGCTGCGGTAGAGCTCCAGGGTGGACGCCGGGTCCCCGGTCTGCGCCTCGACCGACAGCGCGGCCCACTCGGCGGGCTGCGGCAGCCAGCTGGACGCGCCGTCGGGGCCGAAGCCGTACGGGGCCTCGGTTCCGGACCACGGGAGAGGCACCCGGCAGCCGTCGCGGAAGCCGTCCTGGCCGGCGGCACGGAAGAACGCCGGGTCCTGGCGGACCTCGTCCGGCAGGTCGGTGACCTCGGGCAGGCCGAGCTCCTCGCCCTGGTAGACATAGGCCGAGCCGGGCAGGGCCAGCATCAGCAGCGAGGCAGCGCGGCCGCGCCGCTGGGCGGCCTCGGCGTCGGCGCCCTCGGAGGCCAGGCGGGTGACATGGCGGACCACGTCGTGGTTGGAGAGCACCCAGGTGGTGGGGGCGTCCACCGGGCGCATGGCGTCCAGCGACAGGTCGATGACCCCGCGCAGCTCCGCGGCGTCCCAGGGGGTGTTGAGGTACTGGAAGTTGAAGGCCTGGTGCAGTTCGTCGGCGCGGACGTAGTTGGCGGTGCGCGCGACGGTGGGGGTCCAGGCCTCGGCGACGGCGATCCGCTCGCCGGGGTACTCGTCCAGGATCTGCCGCCAGGTGCGGTAGATCTCGTGCACGCCGTCCTGGTCGAAGAACGGCAGGACATCGTTGCCCAGCAGCTTCAGCTGGTCGTGGGAGCCCATGTCGGGCAGGCCCGTCTCCTTGACCAGGCCGTGGGCGACGTCGATCCGGAAGCCGTCGACGCCCATGTCCAGCCAGAACCTCAGGATGGAGCGGAACTCGTCGGCGACCGCCGGGTTCTCCCAGTTGAAGTCGGGCTGCTCGGGGGCGAAGAGGTGCAGGTACCAGTCGCCGGGGGTGCCGTCCGGGTTCTCGCTGCGGGTCCAGGCGGGGCCGCCGAAGATGGACTCCCAGTCGTTGGGCGGCAGTTCGCCGTTCTCGCCCTTGCCGGCACGGAAGTGGTACCGCTCCCGCAGCGCCGAGCCGGGTCCCTCGCGCAGCGCCCGCTTGAACCACTCGTGCTGGTCGGAGGAGTGGTTGGGCACCAGGTCGACGATGATGCGCAGACCGAGCCCGTGGGCGTCGCGGATCAGCGCGTCGGCGTCGTGCAGAGTGCCGAACATGGGGTCGATGGCGCGGTAGTCGGCCACGTCGTAGCCGGCGTCGGCCTGCGGGGAGGCGTAGAACGGCGACAGCCAGACGGCGTCCACACCCAGGTCGCGCAGGTAGGGCAGCCGGCTGCGGATACCCGGCAGATCGCCCATGCCGTCGCCGTTGGAGTCGGCGAAGCTGCGCGGGTACACCTGGTAGATGACCGCATCCCGCCACCAGCCTCTGGGCTTGCTGGCGGGCTCGGCAGCGGCACCGGTGCGGGTGTCGCGGGCGGGGGCGTCGACAGCGAGCCGAGCGAGATCGGCCAGGTGCTGGGTCATGGGATCCCTTGAATACGAGAGAGCGGGAAGCGGGTGCCGTGGTGCGGCGGGAACGTCAGCCCTTGGTTCCGCCGGCCGTGAGGCCGGCCACCAGGTGCTTCTGGACCAGGTAGAAGACGATCGCGGCGGGGATGGCGATGAGGACCGAGGTCGCCGCCATGTAGTTCCACTGCGAGTTGAACTGGCTGATGTAGGTCTGCAGGCCCACCGAGAGCGTGTACTTCCCCTCGGAGAGCATGAAGTGCGAGGCATAGGCGACCTCGCCCCAGGCCGTGATGAAGGTGTAGAACGCGGCGACCGAGAGACCGGGCTTGGCCAGCGGCACGATCAGCCGCCAGAAGGTGCCGAAGGGGGTCAGGCCGTCGATCTGCCCGGCCTCGTCGATCTCCACCGGGATGGTGTCGAAGTAGCCCTTGAGCAGCCAGGCGGAGTACGGCACCGCGGTGGTGCAGTAGATCAGGATGAGGCCGCCGTAGGTGTCCAGCAGGCCCAGGCTCGCCATGATCTTGTACAGCGGCACCATGAGCACCGCCACCGGGAACATCTGGGTGAGCAGGAAGCTGTACATCAGCGTGCCGTGACCGGGGAAGCGCATCCGGGAGACGGCGTAGCCGGCGCTGGCGGCGATCAGTACGCCCACCAGCATGGTGCCGAGACCGACGATCACCGAGTTCATCAGCCAGGTGGTGAATCCGGTGTGGTGGATCACATAGCTGTAGTTGGACAGCGTCGCCTTGCCGAGGATCCGGCTTGCGTGCTGGTAGTCGAACTCGCCCGGTCCCAGGGAGATGTAGAGGATCCAGGCGACCGGGAAGGCCGCTATGAAGGCGGCCACGCCGAGGACGCCGTGCAGGCCGAAGGAGGCGGCCCTGCTGCGCTCGCCGCGCAGCTGCGGACGACGGGCCGAACGGGTGGCCGCACCGGAGGTCTCGGGCCGGACTGCGGTGGTGGTCATGGAGTCTCCTGCGGTGCGCTCGATACCGGTGCTCATGCCCGGGCCCCCTCGTTGCGGGCCTGCCAGCGGCGGTAGAAGCCCGTGAAGACCACGAGCAGCGAGAGGCAGATGATGCCCACGGCGGCCGAGCCGGCGTAGTCCTGCGGCTGCTGGCCGAAGAAGAGCTTGTAGGCGTAGGTGACCAGGATCTGCACGCCGTCGCTGTTGCTGCCGCCGAACAGCAGGTAGATGACGTTGAACTGGTTGAAGGTCCAGATGATGCCGAGCAGGATGACGGTGCTGCTGACCGGGCGCAGACCGGGAAGGGTCACCTGGGTGAAGCGCTGCCAGGGCGTCGCGCCGTCGACCTCGGCGGCCTCGTAGAGCTCGCTGGGGATGGCCTGCAGACCGCCGAGCATCGAGACCATCATGAAGGGCACACCGACCCACAGGTTGACCGCGATGGCGGCGACCTGCTGCGCGAAGGGGTCGCTCAGCCAGGCGGGCTCGGGCAGGTGCAGTGCACCGAGCAGTCCGTTGACGGCACCGCCGTCGGAGAGCAGCAGACGCCAGGCGAAGACGGTGACGAAGGTCGGCACCGCCCAGGGCAGGATGAGCAGCAGGCGGTAGAGGGAGCGGCCGCGCATCTTGCGGTTGAGCAGGACGGCCAGCACCAGTCCGGTGCCGTAGGTCAGGGCGACGCAGATGACGGTCCAGACGATGGTCCACACGAAGTGCGGCCAGAACTGGTTGTCCGGGCCGGTCAGGATGTCGATGTAGTTCTTCAGCCCCACCCAGGAGTAGCTGTCCGGGATGTGGTTGACGCCGATGGTCCGGCCCACGTTCAGGCTGTTGGCGTTGGTGAACGTCAGCAGGACGCCCCGGACGAGCGGGTACCCGACGAGAAGGCCGAGGACCACGACAACGGGGGCCACCATGGCCCAGGCGTACCAGTGCTGGTCGAACGAGCGCCGCAGTCGGCGGACCAGGCCGGCACGGGGCTCTCGGTCTCGGCGTTGCTTCGGGGCCTCGCCCTCGACGGCGACGGTCATTCTGACACCTCTTCACGCGGGTTCATGCTTGGTCCGGGAGTCGGCACCCGGTCGGAGTGCGGAGCACGGCTGCAGCCGGCCGGCCGCCTCCCGTCAGGGGGAGGAGGCAGCCGGCCGGCTGGCAGATCACTGGGTGGCGTAGTCCGAGAGCAGCTTCTTGGTCTGGATGGAGACGTTGCCCAGACCCTTCGCCGTGTCCTCCTGGCCGGTCAGGATCTTGGTGAGGTCCGTCTGGAACAGGCCGTACAGCGAGCTGTACTCCGGGATGGCCGGACGCGGCACGCCCGCGCTGAGGATGGTCTGGAAGCCGGCGATGCCCGGGTTGGAGGTCACCTCGGCGGTGTACGCGTCGCTGCGGGTGGGCAGGGTCGCGTTCTTGGTGGCGATGGTGACCTGCGACTTCGCCGAGGTCAGGAAGGCGATCAGCTTCTCGGCGCCGGCCTGGTGGGCAGCGTCGGAGCCAGCGTAGGCGACCAGGTTGTGGCCACCGATGGGGGCGCCGGCCTTGCCGGTGGAGCCGGCCGGGACGGCCGCGATGCCGAGGTTGGACTTGTCGGAGAAGGCCGAACCCTTGAAGACGTTGGTGGTCTCCCACGGGCCCTGGATGATCGAGGCGACCTTGCCGGTCTCGAAGGCGTCCATGATGTTGGCGTAACCGTTGGCCGTGGTGTCCAGCTTGGCCATGCCCGGGGCGGCCAGCAGGCCCTTGAGGGTGTCGATGCCCTTGACGGCGGCCGGCGAGTTGATGCTGATCTTCTTGTTCGCCACGTCCACCATGTCGCTGCCCTCGCCGTACAGGAAGGGCATCGCGTAGTAGGAGGCGGGGTTGAAGGCGAAGCCGTCCACGCCGGCCTTCTGCTTCACCAGAGCGGCGTCGGCCTTGAGCTCGTCCCAGGTCTTGGGGGCGGCGGTGATGCCGGCCTTGGCGAACAGGGCCTTGTTGTACATGAAGCCCAGGGTGTCGGTGACCTCGGGGACTCCGTACAGGTGGCCGCTGAACTTGGCCTGCTCGATCAGCTGCGGCTCGAAGGTGGAGGTGTCCGCGGCGGCGGGGGTGCCGTCGAGCGGGACGAGGAAGCCGGCCTTGGCAAAGCCCGGGGTCCAGCCGACGTCGGAGCGCAGCACGTCCGGGGCGCCCTTGCTGCCCGCAGCGGTCTGGAACTTGGTCTGGGCGTCGGCGAAGGGGACGCTGACGTACTTGACCTTGATGTTCGGGTTGGCCTTCTCAAAATCCGCGACGAGAGCCTTGTAAGTGGGAGCCTCGTTGGTGGCGTCGGAAGTGTCCCACCAGGTGATGGTGACCGGCCCGGCACTCTTGGTCGACTTGTCGGAACCGCTGCTGCTGCAAGCCGCCATCGAGACCGCGAGGGCCGCGACAAGGACGGAGGCCGCTATGCCACGCCGCATGTGAACTCCTTTGAAGGGGTGCCCGAGGTGGTGGAGGACGGCGCATAATGGCTGTCCCGGGTCCGACTGCGCCATCGCAGCCGTCGGGCTCGGGGAGGAACGTAACAGCGGCTCGAGCCGTTCGGAAAGGTCTTGCAGCAACTTTCTGCAAGCTCATTCAATTCGTTACGCCCGCGTGTCCTGCCGGTTGCGGGAACGCGATCGCCGCACGTCGGCGCTTCCTTGACAGCCGTCCGGCGCCCGACTGTCATGAGAGCTGCCGTCCCGACCCCGGACGGCAGGCCGCAGAAGTCGCTCAGGAGGCGCAGGTGGCGTACTACCGGACCGTCGGCACGGTGCCGCCCAAAAGGCACACCCAGTTCCGCCGTGACGACGGCGGGCTCTACTTCGAGGAGCTGATGGGCGAGGAGGGCTTCACCTCCGACTCCTCCCTCCTCTACCACCGCCACATCCCCTCGGCCATGGTGGACAGCCGGGTGTGGCTGCTGCCCGAGGCCAAGAGCGAGCCCAACCATCCGCTGAAGCCGTTCCACTTCCGGCTGCACGAGCTCTTCCCCGGGGAGACCTGGCGGCAGGCCGACCCGGTGACCGACCGGCGGGTGGTCCTGGGCAACACCGACGTACGGATCGCCTACGTCGCGGCCGGACGGCCGTCCCCGCTGTACCGCAACGCCATCGGCGACGAGTGCGTCTATGTGGAGTCGGGCACCGGCCGGGTGGAGACCGTCTTCGGCTCCATCGAGGTCGGCGACGGCGACTATGTCGTCCTCCCCCGCGCCACCACCCACCGCTGGGTGCCCGCCGGCGACGCCCCGCTGCGGCTCTACGCCGTGGAGGCCAACAGCCACATCACCCCGCCCAAGCGCTATCTCTCCCGCTTCGGGCAGCTGCTGGAGCACGCCCCCTACTGCGAGCGCGACCTGCGGGGCCCGTCCGGTCCGCTGCTGGAGGACGGCCAGGACGTCGAGGTGTACGTCAAGCACCGGGCACCGGGCGGCGACGGGGTGGTCGGCACCGTCCTCACCGTGCCGCAGCACCCCTTCGACGTGGTGGGCTGGGACGGCTGCCTCTATCCGTACGCCTTCAACGTCCGCGACTACGAGCCCATCACCGGACGCATCCACCAGCCGCCGCCGCAGCACCAGGTCTTCGAGGGCACGGGCTTTGTGATCTGCAACTTCGTCCCGCGCAAGGTGGACTACCACCCGCTGGCCATCCCCGTCCCCTACTACCACTCCAATGTGGACAGCGACGAGGTGATGTTCTACTGCGGCGGGGACTACGAGGCCCGCAAGGGCTCCGGCATCGGCCAGGGCTCGGTCTCGCTGCACCCGGGCGGCCACACCCACGGTCCGCAGCCGGGCGCGTACGAGCGCAGCATCGGCGCGGAGTTCTTCGACGAGCTGGCGGTCATGGTGGACACCTTCCGCCCGCTGGAGATCGCCGAGGGCGGCCGGGCCGTCGACGACGGCCGCTATGCCTGGACCTGGAGCGGCCGCGGCCCCCAGGGCCCGCTGGAGATGCCCGGCGGTGCCGGGTGAGCGCAGCCCGCAGCTGGGTCCCGGTGCCCGAGGGCTCGCCCTTCCCGGTGCAGAACCTGCCGTACGGGGTGTTCAGCCCGCCCGGCGGCGCTCCCCGGGTCGGGGTGGCCATCGGCGACCGGGTGCTGGACGCCTCGGCGGTCTGGGCGGGCACCCCGCTGGGCGCCGACCTGGCCACCGGCTCGCTCAACCGCTTCCTGCGGCGGGGGCGGGGCGAGTGGGCCTATGTCCGGCGCCGCCTCACCGATCTGCTCACCGGGGACGGGCAGCGGCGGCTGGTGGAGGCCAATCTGCACCCGCTGGACCGGGTGACGCTGCACCTGCCGTTCGAGGTCGCCGACTATGTCGACTTCTACGCCTCCGAGGCGCACGCCACCAACCTCGGCCGGGTCTTCCGCCCGGACGGCGAGGCGCTGCTGCCGAACTGGCGCCGGCTGCCGGTCGGCTACCACGGGCGCGCGGGGACGGTGGTGGTCTCCGGGACGCCGGTGCGAAGGCCCGCCGGACAGCGGCTGGGACCGGACGGCGAGCCGTTCCTCGGGCCCACCGGCCGGCTGGACATCGAAGCCGAGGTGGGCTTTGTGGTGGGCGCCCCCTCGCGGCCCGGCGAGCCGGTGGCGACCGGCGCCTTCGCCGACCATGTCTTCGGCGCGGTGCTGGTCAACGACTGGAGCGCGCGCGACATCCAGGCCTGGGAGTACCAGCCGCTGGGGCCGTTCCTCGGCAAGTCCTTCGCCACCTCGGTCTCGCCCTGGGTGGTGCCGCTGGAGGCCCTGGAGCACGCCCGGGTGCCGGTGCCCCCGCAGGACCCGGCGCCGCTGCCCTATCTGGAGGAGAAGGAGCCCTGGGGTCTGGACCTCCAGCTGGAGGTCCGGCTCAACGGGGCGGTGGTCTCCCGTCCGCCGTTCCGCACCACCTACTGGTCGCCCGCGCAGATGCTCGCCCATATGACGGTGAACGGCGCCTCGCTGCGGACCGGGGACCTCTATGCCTCCGGAACCGTCTCCGGCCCGTCGGCGGACGAACGGGGCTCACTGATCGAGCTCACCTGGAACGGCCGCGATCCGCTGCGGCTGCCGGACGGCAGTGAGCGGGCCTTCCTGGCCGACGGGGACACCGTCGCCATCACCGCCGACGCGCCGGGCGCGGACGGCATCCGGATCGGCTTCGGCGACGTGAGCGGCACTGTCCTGCCCTGACAACGCCTTCCCCGGCACCGCCCTTCCCCGGTTCCCGGTGCCCCCGCGTGGGGGCGCCGGGAACCGCTGCCCGTCAGGCGTCGCCCACCGGGCGGTCCCCGATGTGCCGGCCCAGCGCCCGGCCGTAGCGGCGGGAGAGCTCCGGCATCAGGGTGCCGCCCTCCGCGGGGCGTTCCAGGCCGAAGACATAGCCCGGGAAGTCCAGTTCCCGCTGCACCTCCCAGATGGCCTGGTGCTCGGACGGCGGCAGGATCCGGGCCGGGTCGCCCACCGCGACCCAGCCGATGGGGACCATGGCGTCCGCCGGCAGCACGGTCCGCAGGTGGACCACGGCGTCCACCCGGACCTCGGCGCGCGGCCCGATGGACGCGCCGTTGAACACCCGGCACCCAGTGGCCAGGAAGACGTCCTCCGCCACGGTGCAGCCGGCCAGCGAGGCACCGGGGCCCACCAGCACATGGCGGCCCAGCCAGAGCGGGTCCCGGGAGGTGCCCCGCAGCACCGCGTTCTCCATGACGATGCAGCCCTCGCTCAGTTCCACCGGGCCGCCCTCGGCGGTGAGCACCGCGCCGAACAGCACCCGGCAGCCGGGACCCACGCGGACGTCGCCGCTGAGGGTCGCGGTGGGCGCCACATAGGCGGTGGGATGGACGGTCGGTACCAGGCCTTCATGTTCCAGGAGCATGCCCCGATCATGCAGGACGGCATGCGGCGGCGCAGCCCGCCCCCGGGTGGCGGGGCGGACTGCGCCGGTTTGCGGGGTGCGGTCAGTTGTTGACGTTGATGGTGAAGGTGGAGGTGGTGTTGCGGATGTCGACGGCGTTGTCGCTCAGCCTGAGGCCGTTGAAGGTCACCGAGCCGACGGCCGGGCCCTGTCCCGACTCGGGCAGCTCATTGGCCCAGAGGCCGAAGCCGGACTTGGCGTCGTAGGCGTCCCCGCTCTTGTGGGCACCGGTGATGGAGATGTTGGTGAAGACGGTGTCCTTGATGGGGTTCTGCGGCTGACCGCCCGAGTAGTTGGTCTGGAACATGATGCCGCTGTACGTCGGGTCGACGATGTCGGTGTCGCTGACCCTGATTCCCTGGAACACCTTGGAGGCGGAGAAGAGCCAGATGCCGGGGAAGGTCTGACCGTTCCAGAAGTGGCCGCCCGCACGGACGATCGAGATGTTCTGGAAGTTGGTCGGGTCGGTGCCGAAGCCGTTCATCGGGTAGCCGAAGTCCAGCGAGCTGATGGTGATGCCGGAGTACACCAGGGTGTCCGCGATGTAGATGTTGCGGAAGGTGTTGGCGTAGCCGCCGTAGACGGCGACCCCGGCGGCCCGCCAGGTCAGCAGCGAGGTGAGGTTCTCGTAGAGGTTGTTCTTCTCGTCGGCGCCGCCGGCGTCGATGGCGGAGAAGAGGGCGAAGCTGTCGTCACCGGTGGCGCGGGACTCGTTGTTGACGACGTGGTTGTCGGTGGAGCCGTTGGTCATGTTGACGCCGTCCGCGAAGGTGTCGCGGATACGGGAGTTGCTGATGGTGATGCTGTCGGTGTTGGCGCCCCAGTAGAGGCAGACGGTGTGCTCGTTCCAGATGTCGTCGATGGTGACATTGCTGATGTTGGAGAAGTCGAAGACCTTGCCCGGTCCGTCGATGCGCGAGGTGTAGTTGCCGAAGAAGGAGAAGTGGGCGAAGGTCGAGCCGGCGGCGGTGGAGTCGGCGCGGAAGCCCGCGTCGGTGTTCTCCTGTCCGGCCGGGGTGTGGAAGCGGGTGTACCAGGGGCCGGCGCCGACGACCTTGATGGCCTTGCCGTAGACCTGGAACTTGCTGGAGGTGTCGTAGTCGCCGGCGGGCAGGTAGACGCCGACCAGCGTGCCGGTGGTGTCCATCCGCACCTTGTCCAGGGCGTTCTGCACATCCTGCTGGGTGAAGCCGGCCGGGACGGTGTAGGTCGCCGGGTCGGGGTTGGCCAGCTGGGTGGCCTGCTCCAGGTTGATGAAGTCGATGGCGTAGGTGGTGGAGTTGGACGCGTCCTTCTGCAGCCTGATGGTGGATCCGGCCGGGACGGTGGTGCCCAGCAGCAGATTGGCCTCGTCGTAGATGTGGCGCGGGCCGCCGGCGCTCGGGGTGTTCCCGGGCGAGGTCTCGCTGCCGTACAGCCAGGCGTACTTGGAGGTGAGGCTGATCGGCTTCAGCAGGGTCCCGTTGACATAGACGTCCAGGGTGGAGTCGATGCCGCCGCCGCCCGGGGCGTCCGGGATGGAGTAGCGGACGACCAGGGTGTTGGTGCTGGCCCTGGTGGTGAACTCCACCGAGCTGCCGGTGGAGTTGAGGGTGACGGCCTTGCGGCCGGAGGCCTCTCCGGCCAGGTCGCCGATGGTGCGGTTGGGTCCGATGACCGCCGCGCCGCCCGCGAGCCTGCCGTCCTCGGCCTCGTAGCTGTCGTACGGCATATTGGCGCCGCGGCCGACGAAGAACGGCTGGGTGGTGGTGTTGTTCGCCTGCTTGACCGGCAGTTCGTTGGCGTCGGTGGCGATCACCGTCTTGACGCTGTACTTGCCGTTGGCCGCGGTCCAGGTGCCGAGGGTGACCGGGGCGGTGGTGGCGCCGGGGGCGATGGTGCCGCTGTAGGAGCCGGTGAGGGTGCGAACGACCGCGCCGCTGGTGGTGTCGGTGAGGGTCAGGGTGATGCCGTGCGCTCCGGCGGCCGAGGCCACGGTGCCCTGGTTCTTGACGGCCACGCTGAAGGTGACGGTGTTGCCGCTCGCGGGGTTGCCGGGCGACCAGCCGACCGGGGAGGCGATCAGGTCGGAGGTGTCCACCGGCTTGACCACCAGCGGGGAGGAGGCGGTGAAGGTGTTGTTGGTGTCGTTCTGCTCGATGACCTTGCCGGCCTCGTCCACGGTGGCGCTCAGCGGGTAGCTGCCCGCGTCGCGGGTGCCGATGGAGGTGGAGACGGCGGTGGAGGCCCCTGCGGCGAGGGCGCCGACCGGCGCGGTGGCGACGGCCGTGCCGTTCAGGTGGAAGGTGACGGTGCTGGCGGGGGCGTCCAGGTTGCCGGCGTTCTTGACGGTGGCGTTCAGGGTGATGGCGTCGCTCTCCACGGGCGCGGCCGGGGAGGCGGTGAGCGCGGTGACGGTGAGGTCGGGGTTGGGGGCGGGGGTGCCGATCAGCTGGATCTCGGCGACCTGGCCGCCGGGGGCCCCGCTGTTGCTGTTGATCTTCAGCTGGACGGCGGCGGACCGGCTGCTGACCGGGATGGTCACCGTGTTGGCGCCGGACGCCGGGTTGAAGGTGTAGTCCTTGGCCGCCACCAGGCTGGTGAAGGAGGTGGCGTTCTGGTCACGGCCGAGCACCTCGATGTTCTGGGTGCGGGTGCCCCAGGCGCTGTCCGGGTTGAGCTTCAGCACCACCGAGGAGAGGTCGGCGTTGGCGCCCAGGTCCACGGTGAGGGTGCCCGGGAAGCCGCTGCTCTCCCAGTAGGTCGTGGTGTCGTTGTCGTTGGCGTTGGTCGCCACATAGGTGAAGGTGGCGGAGGAGGCGGTGATGGGCTTGCCCACGGCCAGGTTGGAGCCGCCGCCCGTGGGGGAGCCGTTGCGGGTGACGGTGTTGCTGCTGCCGGACTGGTTGCCCGCCGCGTCCCTGGCCCGCACGTAGTACGAGACCGTGGCGCTGTCCGGCTGGCTGTCGGTGTAGCCGGTGACCGTGCCGGCCACACTGCCGCGCAGGACGTTGTTGGCGTAGATGTCGTAGCCGGTGACGGCGGTGTTGTCGGTGGAGGCCGTCCAGGTCAGCTGGATCTGACCGGACGTCGGCTGGCTGTACGCCAGGTTGGAGGGTGCGGTCGGCGCCTGGGTGTCCCCGGTGGCGCCCTGGCGGGTGACGGTGTTGCTGTTGCCCGACTGGTTGCCCGCCGCGTCCCTGGCCCGCACGTAGTACGAGACCGTGGCGCTGTCCGGCTGGCTGTCGGTGTAGCTGGTGACCGTGCCGCCGACGCTCGCCCGCAGGGTGCCGTTGGCGTAGATGTCATAGCCGGTGACGGCGGTGTTGTCGGTGGAGGCCGTCCAGCCCAGCTGGATCTGACCGGACGTCGGCTGGGTGTACGCCAGGCCGGAGGGGGCGGTCGGCGCCTGGGTGTCCCCGGTGGCCGGGCCGTAGATCTCCAGCTGGGAGAGCTGGGCGGCGGCCCAGCCGGTGTTGGCCGTGATGTTCAGCCGCAGATAGCGCAGGGTCGCGGCGTCGAAGGAGATGGTGACGGTGTTGCCCGAGGCCGGATCGAAGACATACGCCGCCGACGCGACGATGTCGGTGAAGTTGGTGCCGTCGGTGGAGCCCCGCACACTGAGCGTCTGGGTGCGCTTCTCCCACCCGGTGGGCAGCTTGAGGACCACCTTGGCCACCGCGACGGAGGCTCCCAGGTCGGCCTGGATCCACTGCGGGAAGGCGTTGTTGGCGGACTCCCAGTAGGTGGCCTGGTCCCCGTCGTTGGCATTTCCCGGAGTGTACGGAGCCGAGGAGGAGCCGGCGGTCAGCACCGCGGTCTCGGCCAGGTCGGTGGTGGAGGTGGCGGCTCCGTAGACCTCCAGCTCGGAGAGCTGGGCTGCGGGCCAGCCGGTGTTGCCGGTGACGGTGATCCGGATGTAGCGGGTGTTGGCGGCCGGGAAGGCGATCCGCACCGTGTTGTTGGCGGCGGGGTCGAAGACATAGCCCTGGGAGCCGACCAGGGTGGCGAAGGTGGTGCCGTCCGCGCTGCTCTGCACGGCCAGGGTCTGGGTGCGGGTGCCCCAGTTGGCGGTCGGGAGCTTGAGCACCACCTGGCCGACGGTCTGGGTGCTCCCCAGGTCGACCTGGGCCCACTGCGGGAAGCTGTTGTTGGCGGACTCCCAGTAGCTGGACTGGTTGCCGTCGACCAGGCCGCTTGCCGGGTTCGAACCATTGGTGCTGCTCACCGCGACGGGCTTGCCCGCCGCCAGGTTGGACGCGCCGGCGGCGAAGGCCGGCGGGGCCACCGGTCCGGCCAGCAGCATCACTGTGGCAGCCATGAATGCCGCGAGCATCCGCGGCACCAGTCGTCTGAATCGCATCGTCGTCCTCTGTCTCGTCCTGGGGGGCAGGGTGGGACCGCCGGCCGGCGCCGGGTCGGTTCCGGCGCCGGGCGGCGGCGATCAGGGGAGGGTCAGGAGCTGTACGCCTGCAGTTCGGAGAGCTGGGCTGCGGGCCAGCCGGTGTTGGCGGTGAAGGTCAGCTTCAGATAGCGGGCGGAGGCGGCCGGGAAGCTCACCGTGGCGGTGTTGCCGGAGGCCGGGTCGAAGCTGTGCCCGGCGGAGGCCGCCAGGGTGCTCCAGGAGGAGCCGTCCGTGGAGCCCTGCACCTGGAAGGTCTCGGTACGGGCGGCCCACGCGGAGGACGGCGGCAGCTTCAGCACCAGCCGCCCGACACTCAGGCTGCTGCCGAGGTCGACCTGGATCCACTGCGGGAAGGCGTTGTTGGCCGACTCCCAGTAGCTGTTGGCGTCACCGTCCACCGCATTGCCGGGACCGTAGGTCTGGCTGGTGCCGGACGCGGTCGCCGGCCGGCCCTGGGCGAGGTTCCCGGAGGGCGGTGTGGTGGGCGGGGCGGTGGTGGGGGGCGGGGTGGTGGGGGACCCGCCGTCGGCGTAGGCCTGGAGCTCGGAGAGCTGGGCTGCGGGCCAGCCGGTGTTGGCGGTGAAGGTCAGCTTCAGATAGCGGGCGGAGGCGGCCGGGAAGCTCACCGTGGCGGTGTTGCCGGAGGCCGGGTCGAAGCTGTGCCCGGCGGAGGCCGCCAGGGTGCTCCAGGAGGAGCCGTCCGTGGAGCCCTGCACCTGGAAGGTCTCGGTACGGGCGGCCCACGCGGAGGACGGCGGCAGCTTCAGCACCAGCCGGTTCACCTCGGAGGCGCAGCCCAGGTCGACCTGGATCCACTGCGGGAAGGCGTTGTTGGCCGACTCCCAGTAGCTGTTGGCGTCACCGTCCACCGCATTGCCGGGACCGTAGGTCTGGCTGGTGCCGGACGCGGTCGCCGGCCGGCCCTGGGCGAGGTTGCCGGTGCCGGGGGTGCAGCTGGTGGGGGGAGGCGTCGTCGGCGGGGTGGTGGGCGGAGTGGTCGGGGGCTCGGTGGGCGGGGTGGTGCCGGTGCCGCCGGCCGGTTGGCCGCCGTAGGTCCACTGCGGGGCGGGCCAGGTGCCGCTGCAGGTGGAGCCGGTGTTCCAGCCGGAGTTGCCGCCGCCGTCGGTGATCTGCAGCCCGGTACCGATGCAGTTGTGGATCGGGGTGGCGCTCTGGGCGATGTTCTTCGCCGTGACGCCGGTGAACTTCATGGAGGCGTTGGACTGGGCCTGGATGGCGTAGGTACCCGCGCCGTCGATGTTGACATTGGTCAGGTTGATGCCGCTGACCGCGCCCTCGATGGACTGGATCGCCTCGTAGGAGCTGTCCAGGATGTCGGTGTCGCTGACATTGACGGTGGCGCCGCTGATGGGCTCGTTGAGCCCGTCGAACCAGAGCGCGCCGACGCCGAAGTTCCAGTTGTAGTCGCTGTTTCCGGTGCGGATCAGGGTGTTGCGGGCCGCGGTGATGGTGCCCGCGACCGCGGTCCCGCTGCCGGAGTTGACCCCCGGGTAGCGGTTGGCGATGTGCAGGCCGCCGCCGTTGCTGATGGTGTCCGCCATCACGTTGTCGGAGATGGTGAAGTCCCGGCCGCCGTAGGTGACGATGTTGTTGGCCAGGATCGGCAGCACCACGGTGTTGTGGGTGAAGCTGTCGTTGACGTTGGCCTTGTTCTCCGGCCAGGAGGCCAGTCCGTCGTCACCGGTGTTGCGGACGAAGGTGTTGGTCACCGTGGAGTTGGTCACTCCGGTGTGGAAGTTCACCCCGTCCGCGGTCTGGTCCAGGATGCGGCTGTTCTTGATGGTGAAGTGGTCCATCGGACCGTCCATCCAGGCGCCGACCTTGGTGTGCTGGATCCACAGGTCGTCCACGGTGGAGTTGGACATCGCCCCGCCGAGGCCGTTGACCTGGTCGGCGTCCACCCGCTCGCGGATGTCGCCGATGATGGCGAAGTCCTTGAGGGTGACGTTCTGGCTGGGGCCGCCGTCGCTGACGTACTTGCCGTAGATGCCGGCCGCGCTGGAGCGGTTGCCGGGGTCGCGGCCGCCGAGCACGGTGTACCAGGGCCCGGCGCCCGCGAGCGTCACCCGGTCGACGATCACATGCCCGTAGAGGGTGTAGTTGCCCTGCGGGAGGTAGACCGTTCGGCCCTGGGCGGCGCCGGCGTTGACCGCCGCCTGGATCTTCGCGGTGGAGTCGGTGGCGCCACTCGGGTCGGCGCCGTAGTCGGCGACCGCGTCGATGGCCCCCGTGGGCTTGCCGATGGGTGCGGCGACGTTCTCGAAGTCCGCCAGGTCGATGGTGAAGGTCGGCGACTGGGCGGTGGAGGAGACCTGGAGGCGGATCTTCGTCCCGGCCGGGTAGGTGCTGCCCAGCAGGGTCCTGGTCTCGTCGTAGAAGTGGTGGGGGTTGGTGTCGCCCGGGTTGTTGTTGAACGGGTAGCCGCCGTAGTACCAGCTGTACTTGGAGGTCACGGCGACGCTCTTCAGGCGGGACCCGTTGACCAGCAGGTCCATCGAGGCGTCGCGGCCCTGGCCGTCGGCGGAGTCCGGCAGGCTGTAGCGGAAGTCGATGGAGTTGGCCGGCTGGGTGAGGGTGAACTCCACGTACTGGCCGACGGCGCCCAGGGTGACCGCCTGGCGGCCGGACGCCTCCGAGGGCAGATGGGTGTAGAGGCGGTCGGGCCCGATCACGGTGCCGTTGGTGGCCGCGTACTCGGCCTCCTGCTCGACGAACGGGACGGTGGCGCCCCGTCCGGAGACCGCCAGGGGCGAGAGCGTGGGGACGCCCGCCGCATGGGCGGTGCCGGCGCCGGCCACGACGGCGGTGACCAGTCCTGCGGCGCCGAGGGCTGCGGCGGTGAGCGCGGCAATGCCGCGGCGTGGTCGGCCGCGGTGGGGTGAACGCATGGGGATGCACATCCTTGCTGGTCGGGTGGGTGGTGGGACCAGAGGTGCGTGGGTGGTGGGACCAGAGGTGCGTGGGTGGTGGGACCAGAGGTGCCATGAGGGGGAATCTGACGCGGTCATTTCATCCGAGCGAGAGACTATGGGCCGCGCATGCATGAAGTCCATAAGCAGGAGCAAGATTTTGGCAGAAACAACGCAAGGAACTTACGAAGGCATGCAGAGGGCCCTGGACTCCCCCCTCAGGAGTCCAGGGCCCTCGTCCTCGCGGGTCAGCCCAGCCACACCGCCGCGTCCACCGGCAGCAGGCCGCCGGTCAGCTCGGTACTGGCCAGCAGGGGCTGTGCACCCTCCGGCAACGGCAGCGGGGCGCCGGAGAGATTGACCAGGCAGCGGAAGTCGTCACCGCGGCGGAAGGACAGCACTCCCGGCGCACTCTCCAGCCAGGCGAAGCGCCCCTCACGCAGCGCCGCCACACTGCGGCGCAGCCGCAGCGCGCTGCGGTACAGCTGCAGCATCGAGCCCGGGTCGGCCAGTTGGGCCTCCACGGTGAGGGCGCCCCAGCCGTCGGGCTGCGGCAGCCAGGGGTCCACGCCCTGCTGGGTGAACCCGTACGGCGGCGCGGTGCCCGACCACGGCACCGGGACACGGCAGCCGTCGCGCCCGGGGTCGGTGCCGCCGGAGCGGAAGTGCATCGGGTCCTGGAGCCGGTCCAGGGGCAGGTCCTCGACCTCCGGCAGGCCCAGTTCCTCGCCCTGGTAGAGGTAGACGGCGCCGGGCAGGGCCAGCGAGAGCAGCGCGGCGGCACGCGCCCGGCGCAGGCCGAGCACGGGATCGGTGGGCGTGCCGAAGGCCTTGGCCGCGAAGTCGAACCGGGTGTCGGCGCGGCCGTAGCGGGTGACGGTGCGGGTGACGTCGTGGTTGGCCAGCACCCAGGTGGCCGGGGCACCCACCGGCGCGTGCAGGGCCAGGGTGGTGTCGATGGAGGCGCGCAGCTGGCCGCGTCCCAGGCGCGGGTCATGAAGTCGAAGTTGAAGGCGGTGTGCAGCTCGTCCGGCCGTAGATAGCGGACAAAACGCTCGGCGTCGGGCAGCCACACCTCGCCGATCAGCACTCTGGGGTCGGGGTAGGAGTCCGCGATCCGCCGCCAGGAACGGTAGATCCCGTGCAACTCCTCACGGTCGACAAAGGGGTGGGGGTCGCCGGCCGGATCGAAGTCGGGCAGCGCGGGATCCTTGGCGCAGAGCGCCGCGGAGTCGATGCGGACGCCGGCCGCACCGCGGTCGAACCAGAACCGCAGGACGTCCTCGAACTCGGCGCGGACCTCGGGATGGTCCCAGTTGAGGTCGGGCTGCTGGGTGGCGAAGAGGTGCAGATACCAGTCGCCGGGGGTGCCGCCGGGGTCGGTGGTGCGGGTCCACGGCACCCCGCCGAACTCGGACACCCAGTCGTTGGGCGGCAGTTCGCCGGCCGCACCGCGGCCCGGTCGGAAGTGGAAGCGCTCCCGCTCGGGGCTGCCCGGGGCCGCGGCCAGGGCCGCACGGAACCAGGGGTGGGCGTCCGAGATGTGGTTGGGGACGATGTCGACGATGGTGCGGATGCCCAGGTCCAGCGCCTCGGAGATGAGCTTCTCGGCGTCGGCGAGGGTGCCGAAGGCGGGGTCCACATCACGGTAGTCGGCGACGTCGTACCCGCCGTCGGCCATCGGGGAGGGGTACCAGGGGTTGAACCAGATGGCCTCGACTCCCAGATCGGCGAGGTACGGGAGCCGGTTGCGGATGCCGGCCAGGTCGCCGACACCGTCGCCGTTGCCGTCGGCGAAACTGCGCGGGTACACCTGGTAGATCGCCGCGTCTCGCCACCACCCCGGACGCTGGGGCTGGGGCTGGGGCTGCTGTACCACGGTGGTGGATCCTTTCGGGTACGGACGGATGAAGGCATGGGGGACTGCACCGCCGGCCCGGCCGCGGGGAACGGATGGATGGGGGCCGGCGGCGGCCGGGGCGGGCGGGGACCGCGTCAGCCCTTGAGGCTGCCTGCGGTGAGCCCGGACATGATGTTCCGCTGGAAGATCAGGAAGAAGACCAGCGTGGGCACCGAGGCGATGGCCAGGGCCGCGATGATGACGTTCTGCGGCACTCCGGTGGAGAGCGACCTGATGCCGATGTTGAGCGTCTGGTTGGCCGGGTCGGGCTCCACCAGCATCGGCCAGAGGAAGTCCTTCCAGACGTTGACCACGGCGAAGATGGAGACCACGCCGAGGATCGGGCGCGACATCGGCAGCACCACCGACCACAGGGTGCGCAGCGGACCGGCGCCGTCGATGGCGGCGGCCGACATCAGGTCCGCGGGGATGGAGTCGAAGAAGCGCTTCAACAGAAAGATGTTGAAGGCATTGGCGACGGTGGGCAGCCAGATGGCCCACGGACTGTTGATCAGGTTGAGGTGCAGCACCGGCAGGTCCAGCACGGTCAGGTACTGGGGGACGATCAGCACGGCCGCCGGAATCATCAGGGTGGCCAGCATCATGCCCAGCACGACATTGCCCAGGACCGGGCGGAGCTTGGAGAGCGAGTAGGCCGCCGCGACGTCGAAGACCAGTTGGAAGGCGAGCGCGCCGAAGGCGTAGTAGAGGGTGTTGAACAGCAGCCGGCCCATGGAGAGCCGGCTCCACGCCTGGGTGTAGGTGTCGGTGTGGATGTGCTGCGGGAAGAGGGTCGGCGGGTTCTGGATCACCTCGGCGGTGGACTTCAGACCGCCGGTCACCAGCCAGTAGAGCGGTCCCAGGAAGACCAGGGTGAAGCCCACCACGACCACCGTGAGGACGATCCGGTAGACCACCTTGCCGGTGGGCCGGTTGAGCTGGGTCTGGGAGATCAGGGTGCGGGTCTGTACGGCTTTGGCTGCCACGGGGGGTCGCTCCTCTCAGTCGGTCTCGCGGCTGAGCCGCACATAGACGGCGGAGAACCCGGCGAGCACCAGCAGCATGACCAGGCCCAGCGCGGAGGCGCTGCCGTAGTTGTTGAAGTTGAAGGCGTACTGGTAGACGAGGTAGACGACCGTGGTCGTCGACCCCTGGGGGCCGTTGCCGCCGGTGAGCAGGAAGGGCTCCACGAAGACCTGCATGGTGGCGACGATCTGCAGCAGCAGGAGCAGCGAGAGGATCAGCCGGGTCTGCGGGATGGTGACATGCCAGATCTTGCGCAGCAGCCCGGCCCCGTCGAGTTCGGCCGCCTCGTAGAGCTCGCCCGGGATGGTCTGCAGGGCGGCCAGGTAGATCAGGGTGGCGCCGCCCATGTTCATCCAGGTGGAGGCGATCACCACGGAGAGCATGGCGGTGGAGGTGGAGTTCAGCCAGGCGGAGGTCGGCAGGTGGAAGAAGGCCAGGATGTGGTTGAAGAGGCCGAAGTCCGGGTCGTAGAAGTACTTGAAGAGCAGCACCGAGGCGACGGGCGGCATCATCACCGGCAGATAGACCAGGATCCGCAGATAGGACCGGGCGTGCCGCAGTTCGTTGAGCACGATGGCCACCACGAAGGGGACGGCGAAGCCGAGCAGCAGCGCCAGTCCGGTGTAGAGCAGGGTGTTGCGCCAGGCCTGCCAGAAAGCGGGGTCGTTGAAGATCCGCTGGAGGTTCTCCATGCCCACCCAGGTGGTGGTGCCCCGCCGGGTCTTCTGGAAGCTCATGATCACTTCGCGGACCATGGGGTACCAGGTGAAGAACCCGAAGCAGAGCAGGGCACCCACCAGGAACCCGTATGCGGAGAGGTTCCGGCGCACCTTCTGCACCAGCCCCCTCCGGCCCGGCTCCGGGGGCCCTCCCTCCCCCGGGCCGAGCCCGTTCGCCGCCTTGCCGGGGACGGTGATCGCCGCCATCACTTCTCCTGAGTCGTACCGCTGATCGTCGGTGCGGGGGCCGGCCGCTAGGGCCGGCCCCCGGAGGCGTGGCTACTGCAGGTTGGCCAGCACCTGGTTGACCTGGTTCTCGGCGTCCGAGAGCAGCTTGTCGACGTTGGCGTTCTTGTCGGTCAGCACCGCGGAGACCGGGTTGTCCAGCACCTTGTAGATCTGCTGGGCGTTGGCCGGCTCGGTCTTGCCGGGCACCTGGACGGCCAGGTACGGGGAGTAGTTGGCGACCGGCACGGTGGCGCTCGCCGCCTTCAGCTGGTTGTCCTGGTCCAGGCTGGAGCCGGTGAAGAAGAACGGCTCGGGCAGACCCACCGGGAGGCCGTCGGCCTTGGTGCGGGAGTAGTTGAACTGCCCCTTGCCCATGGTGAGGTACTTGAAGTTGATCCAGGCGATACCGGCCTTGATCTGGTCGGGCGTGGAGCCCGCCTTGAACATGTAGTCGTCACCGCCGAGCAGCGCGGACTTGCCGCCGGGCATCGGGCCCATCCCGTAGTCCTGGTAGTCGCCCTTGAGGGTCTGCACCATGTACGTGATGTCGTCCGGGGCGCCGACGTACATGCCCAGCTTGCCCGCGGCCATCTGGGTCATCAGATCGGGCCACTTGAGGCCCTGGGCCGCGCTCATGGACTTGTCGGTCCACCGCATGTCGTAGAGGTTCTGCAGGACCTGCTTGCCCTCGGCGGTGTTGAAGGCGGCCTTGGAGCCGTCGTCGTTGACCATGGTGCCGCCGAGGCCGTAGAGCTCCGCGGTGAAGTGCCAGCCGCCCTGGTTGGTGGCGCTGTAGTCGCCGTAGCCGTTGACGCCGCCGCCCAGCGCGGCGATCTTCTTGGCGTCCGCGCGGATCTCGTCCCAGGTGGCCGGGGGCTTGTCCGGGTCCAGGCCGGCCTTCTTGAAGAGGCTGCGGCTGTAGAGCAGGCCCATCTTGTAGTTGCTGCGGGGCAGGCCGTAGAGCTTGCCGCCGTCGGTGAGGGTGGCGAGGACCGACGGGTCGATGTCCTTGAAGGCGGGCACGGTCTTCTCGTTGACGTACGCCGAGATGTCCGCCGCGCCGCCGGCGTCCAGCACCTGCTGGAGGTCGGTGAAGTAGGTGTAGAAGACGTCGGTCTGGGTCTTGCCCTGGAGCTGGGCGGTGAACTTGGGGGGCTCCTCGCAGGGCTGGGTGTCCTTGGAGTTGATGGTGACGTTCGGGTAGGTCTTGTTGAACTCCGCGATGTCCTCCGCCCACTCCTTGCGCTCGGCGGTCTTGGTGGTCGGCGGCTGGCAGTCGATGCTGATGGTCACCTTGGTCTTGGGGTCCAGAGGCGTGCCTGCGTCCGAGGACTTGGACGCGCCGGTGTCCCCGGAGCCGGAGCCTCCGCTGCTGCCGCTTCCTGAGCTGCTGCATGCGGCGACCGGGAGGACCAGGCCGGCGACGGCGAGGGCGGTGACCGCTCTGCGGAGCAGCCGGTTTCTGTTCATGCGGGTGGACCCTTCTGCAAGCACGGTGGAGGGAAGGCCCGGACCCGTGCGGGCCTGGGTGGAAGAGCGCAGCTGACGCGTCGTGGGCTCGGCGGGGCTGCGGACTTCGTCCCGACAGTGCGGCCCCTCCGACGCGCCATCACTAAACCATCGCTGTCAGATGACCACAAGATGTCGACGGAAGTTTGCAAAATCACGATATGGAGTTGTGATGTCAGGACGGAGTTCCGTCAGGTGCCGGGGCATGCCGTGAACCGCGCAGCGGACCGCTGCTCGACCGCACCACCAGCTCGGGCTCGAAGAAGATCTCACCCTGCTCCCCCCAGGTCCCCGAAATGGCACCGACCAGCAGGTCCACCACCGTGCGGCCCATGGCGTCGATGGGCTGACGGACCGTGGTCAGGGCGGGGTCGGTGCAGGTCATGAAGGACGAGTCGTCATAACCGACCACCGAGACGTCGTCCGGCACCGAGAGCCCGCGGCGGCGCACCGCCCGGATCGCCCCCAGCGCCAGCGGGTCGCTGGCGCAGACGATGGCGGTGGCGCCGCGCTGCAGCAGCCGGCCCGCGGCCGCCTGGCCGCCCTCCAGGGAGAACATGGTCCGCTCCACCATGTCGTCCGGCAGCGCGGAGCCGCGCCGCCGGCCTGCGCACGGGCCGCGGCCAGCTTGCGGCCGGACGGCACATGGTCCGGCGGGCCCAGCACCATCCCGATCCGCTGATGCCCCAACTGCCGCAGATGGCCCAGTACTTGCTCGACGGCCACCGCGTCGTCGCAGACCACACGGGGGAAGTCCAGGTCGTCGATGGCGGCGTTGAGCAGCACGGTGGGCAGGCCCCGCTCGGCCAGCAGGCCGTAGTGGTCGTGCGGGGCGTCCTGCTGGGCGTAGGCACCGCCGAAGAAGACCACCCCCGAGACCTGCTGCTCCAGCAGCAGGTCCACATAGTCCGCCTCGGAGACACCGCCCGCGGTCTGGGTGCAGAGCACCGGGATGAAGTTCTGCTGGGCGAGGCCGGCCCCGACCACCTCGGCCAGCGCCGGGAAGATCGGGTTCTGCAGCTCCGGGAGCACCATGCCGACCAGCCGGGAGCGCTGGCCGCGCAGTTGGGTGGGGCGCTCGTAGCCGAGCACGTCCAACGCGGTCAGCACGGCGGCGCGGGTGTTCTCCGAGACGCCGGGGCGGTTGTTGAGCACGCGGCTGACCGTCGCCTCGCTCATGCCGACCTTCTTGGCCACTTCTGCAAGTCGTCGAGTCATAGTCCGCAATCCTACGACTAGAATAAGCAATTGGCTTGCATGAGTTTGTCAGGCCGCTGGGCGGCCCCGGCCGGGACAGAGACGGCGGCGGTCGGCCAGGTCTGCCCTGGCCGGCCGCCGCCGTCTGCGCTGCTGCTCTGCTGCTCTTCTGCTCTGTGTGCCGTCCCGTCCGGTCCCGCCGCCCGTCAGCCGCCGGTCGGCGCCGGGCCGGTGGACCTGCGGACCACCAGCTCCGGTTCGAAGAGCAGCTCGTCATGGGTGACCCGGACGCCCGCGATCTCGCCCGCCAGCAGTTCCACCGCGGCCCGGCCCATGGACTCGATCGGCTGACGCACCGTGGTGAGCGGCGGGTCGGTGCAGGTCATGAAGGAGGAGTCGTCATAGCCCACCACCGAGAGGTCCCCCGGGACCGAGAGCCCCCGACGGCGCGCCGCACGAACCGCCCCCAGCGCCAGCGGGTCGCTGGCGCAGACGATCGCCGTGACGCCCTGGTTGAGCAGCCTGGTGGCGGCGGCCTGGCCGCCCTCCAGGGAGAAGAGCGCCCGCTCCACACAGGAGTCCGGCAGTTCGAGGCCGGCGCGCTCGGCGGCGGTCCGTCCGGCCGTCAGCTTGCGGCGGGACGGCACATGGTCCGGCGGGCCCAGCACCATCCCGATCCGCCGGTGCCCCAGCGACACCAGATGCCCCACGGCCTGCTCCACCGCCACCGCGTCGTCGCAGGAGACCCGCGGAAAGTCCAGGTCGTCGATGGCGGCGTTGAGCAGCACGGTCGGCAGGCCGCGCTCGGCCAGCCGGTCATAGTGGTCGTGCGGGGAGTCGGCCTGGGCGTAGAGGCCGCCGAAGAAGACCACACCGGAGACATGCTGCTGAAGCAGCAGATCCACATAGTCCGCCTCGGAGACACCGCCGGCGGTCTGGGTGCAGAGCACCGGGGTGAAGCCCTGCTGGGCCAGTGCCCCGCCCACCACCTCGGCGAAGGCCGGGAAGATCGGGTTCTGCAGCTCGGGCAGCACCAGGCCCACCAGCCGGGCCCGCTCCCCCCGGAGCTGGGTGGGGCGCTCATAGCCGAGCACGTCCAGCGCGGTCAGCACCGCCGCCCGGGTGGACTCGGAGACCCCGGGCTTGTCATTGAGCACACGGCTGACCGTGGCCTCGCTGACCCCGACCTTTCTGGCCACCTCGGCAAGTCGTCGCGTCATGGGCGTAAGCGTACGACATTGACCGTAAGCAGCTTGCAGAAAATGGACAGCGGTCCGACCACGGCATGGGGCCGCCCCACGGGCCCGGCGGGGCTTCGAACGGCCGCTGTTCCCACCGGCTGCCGCACACCCGGCCCGTGCGCACCGGCGGCCGGGCCTGGCCGCCGGTGCACGCGAGCATGGGATGCCGCTCTGCTACGGCTGCTCGACCGGGCCGAGCGCGCTGAAGGTGACGGCGAAGCGGAACGGTGCGACCGTCAACCGGTGGGCGGGCAGCACCCCGGGGCCGCAGGACGCGGAGCCCAGACCGTGGTGGGCGTGGTCCAGGTTGAGGTGGATCCACTCCGGGTCCGGCTCCAGATCGGCCGTGTGCCGGGCGGCGGCCAGCTGCTCGGTGGTCCAGCGGCGCGCGGTGAGGGCGAACTCGGGCTCCCCCTCGATCCGCAGGCCGCCGCCCGCGCCGTCGTACAGCGACGCCTTACGCACCCCGGTGCGGCTGCCGTTCTCCTGCGGCATCACATAGGGCGTCTGCAGGGCGTCCACCGTCGACTCCCAGCTGCCGATTCTGGCCGCCCGGCGGCTGTCCGGGTACGCCTCCCCCGGCCCGCCGCCGAACCAGCGCACCCGGCCCAGCGCCGCCGGCACCGCCAGCCGCACACCGACCCGGGGCAGCGGCACCGGCCACTCCCCCTCCGGTTCCACCTCCACCAGCAGCCGCAGCCGCACCCCGTCGGAGCTCCAGCGGTAGACGGTGCGCAGCCCGGCGTCGGTGGCGGCGGGGGCGACCCTGGTGCGGACCAGCAGTTCACCGTCCTCGACGCGGACCGCGTCGGTGCGGTGCCGCATCCGGTGCAGCCCCAGCCGCCGCCACTGCCCGGCAAGGCGGTCCTGGGGGCGGGCGAGGGTCATCTCGTCGTTGTCGGTGGGCGCCCGCCAGACGTCCAGCCGGGGGCCCAGCACGGTGAGTCCGCCGAGGGTGCGCAGCAGCCCGGTGACGGGGTCGAAGCTGCCCGGCCCCAGCCGCAGCACGGCCGGCTCCCGGTGCGGGACGGCGGTGGGCCGCAGTGCGGGCCTGGTCGGCGCGGGAGCGGCCGGGAACTGCGCCCAGGCCACCTCATGGCCGGCGTCCGCCCAGGCCGTGCCCTCGGCGAGGACCGCGCTGACGGTCCACCAGGCCTCCCCTTCCCGCACCCGGTCGGCCGGCGGCTCCGGCAGCTTGAGTTCGGCGCTCTCCCCCGGCATCAGCACCGGCACCGGCAGCAGCCCCTCGCCGGTGGTCTCCCCGTCGACCTGGTGGACCCAGCGGAAGGCGAGACGGCCGAGGTCGGCGAAGTCATGGCCGTTGGTGATCCGCACTCCCCCGGCGTCCCCGGCCAGCCCCACCGGCTGCACCACCGCCTTGAACTCGGTCAGCCCCGGGGAGGGGGTGCGGTCGGGCAGCAGCAGGCCGTCGCAGACGAAGTTGCCGTCGTGCAGCTCCTCGCCGAAGTCGCCGCCGTAGGCGAACCACTCGCGCCCGTCCGCGCCGCGCTGCCGGATACCGTGGTCGATCCACTCCCAGACGAAGCCGCCCTGGCAGCGGTCATGGGCCGTGAAGAGGTCCTGGTACTCGCTGAGCCCGCCCGGTCCGTTGCCCATCGCATGGGCGTACTCGCAGAGCACAAAGGGCAGGGTGCGGCGGCGGGCGTCCAGCTCCGGGTCGTCCAGCGGCTCCTCGGTGCGCCCGCCGATCGCCTGCACCTCCTGGTGGGAGGCGTACATCCGGCTGTAGACGTCGGTGTCCCGGCAGCTGCGGTCGCCTTCGTAGTGGATCGGCCGGCCGGGGTCGCGGGCCCGGATCCAGTCGGCCATGGCGCCCAGGCCCCGTCCGGTGCCGCACTCGTTGCCGAGCGACCACATGATCACGGCGGGATGGTTCTTGTCCCGCTCCACCATCCGGGCGGCGCGGTCCAGCAGCGCCGGGGTCCAGCGGGGATCGTCCACCGGATTGCCGCGCCAGCCGGTCTCCACGAAGCCGTGGGTCTCCAGGTCGCACTCGTCGACCACCCACAGGCCCAGCTCGTCGCAGAGGTCCAGAAAGGCGGGGTGGGGCGGGTAGTGGCTGGTGCGCACCGCGTTGATGTTGTGCCGCTTCATCAGCAGCAGGTCCTGGCGCATGGCCTCGAACGGCAGCGCACGCCCGTGGTCGGGGTGCCACTCATGCCGGTTGACGCCCCGCAGCAGGATGCGGCGGCCGTTGACGGTGAGCACCCCGTCGACGACGGCCACCGTGCGGAACCCGATCCGCAGCGCCACCCGCTCACCCGGGGCCGCCAGCACCGCGTCGTACAGCCGGGGGGTCTCGGCGGTCCAGGGGTCGACGGCGGCGGTGACGGACCGGCCGGCGGGCAGGTCGGCGATGCCCAGCTCGGGAATGCTCAGCAGGGCGCCGGGGTCGGCGTCCACCCGCAGGGTTCCCAGGCCGGTGCGGTGGTCCCAGCCGGCGTGGACGAAGAGGTCCCGGACGCCGCCGTCCGGGCGGTGCTGCAGGGTGACCTCCCGGAAGACGCCGGGGAGCCACCACATGTCCTGGTCCTCCAGATAGCTGCCGGAGGACCACTGGTGCACCCGCACAGCCAGCACATTGCCGCTGCGGCGCAGCAGCGGCGCCGCGTCGAACTCCACCGGCAGCCGGCTGCCCCGGGAGACGCCCAGCTCCTGGCCGTTGAGCCAGACCCGGCAGCAGGACTCCACGCCCTCGAAGCGCAGCACCGCGCCACCGTCGGAGGGCCAGTCGGCGGGCAGGTCGAACACCAGGCGGTGGTCGCCGGTGGGGTTCTCGTCGGGCACCCGGGGCGGGTCGACCGGGAAGGGGTAGCGGTGGTTGGTGTACGCGGGGGCGCCATGGCCCTGGAGCGGCCAGTGCCCGGGGACGGTGATCTCCGCCCAGTCGGCGTCGTCATGGCCGTCGGCGGCGAAGTGGGCCCGCCGGTCGTGCTCCTCGGCGGTGGCGACGGTCGGCGAGAGCCGGAACCGCCAGCGGCCGCCGAGGTCCAGCCGAGGTGCGGAGGAGCGGAACGCGGCGCGGGGCGGCAGGGCGCCGGTGCCGGGTGAGTACTGCTCGTAGTAGGGGAGGTCGTGGTCGGCTGAGAGGGTCATGCTGCTCCTGGTTCGGGTCCCGTGCGGTGCACAGTCCTTCCTGCCCGGGCGGCGGCGCCTCGCACCCCCCGGCCGGGCCGGATCCGGACGGAGGCGGGGACGGGGACGGGGGGCGGGGACGGTGCGCCGGGTTGCCGGTGGCCCCGGTGCCGGGGCTTTCGGGTGCCGGGGAGTCCGCGTATCGGGGACGTCAACGCCCAGGGGTGTCAGTGCACATGGATGTCGGCGGACCAGTCGTGCGGCCCGGGCGGGGTGTTGCCGGAGATGAAGGCGGTACGGCCACGGTCCCGTACCGCCAGCGCCGCCCGCAGCCGGCGGACCGATCCCGGGGAGAGCAGCCGGTACGCCTCCTCCGGGGTGCACCAGCGGAAGTCCTCCAACTCGTCCGGGGGCAGCCGCACTTCGGTGCCGTCCGGGACGCTGCCGCAGTCGAAGACGAACTGCAGCCCCGGATGGCCGCTGGTCGGACGGACACCGGACTCCCGGCCGTCGACATGCTCGGTCCAGTGCACCGCGGCCAGTCGCACCAGGGTCACTGTCAGTCCGGTCTCCTCGGCGACCTCGCGGACCACGCACTGCGCCGGGTCCTCACCGGGATCGACCGTTCCCCCGGGGAGCGACCAGCGTGTGCGGTAGGTGGGCTTGACGATCAGCAGACGGTCCGAGGCATCGGTGATCAGTGCACCCGAGGCGACATAAGCCCTGGTCAGTCCGGCGAGATACTGGTCGACCGGCAGCAGGCGGGGAGGCTCTGGCGTGTCCACCGCCCCAGTCTGGCACCGCCGGACCCCACCGGTGGGGAGGCCTGCCGGGTCCGGTCACGCCGCGGCCGGTACCGGAATATCCGCGGAGCCGCACGGGTTGTCCCAGGGTCCCCCGGCACCGGTACCAGGAGGTAGGCAGGCCATGCCCGAGGCGCAGCCGAGCGCACCGCACCCGTTGGACAACCCCGTGTGGTGGTCACTGGCCGGGGCGCATGCACATCTGGCCGAACGCCGGGGCGATGCACTGCGCTATCAGCCGGACGTGTCCCCGTTCGGCGCGGTCCCGGCCGAGCCGGACGCCACGGCCTGGGAGGACTTCGCCGCGCTGGCCGCCGCCGAGGCGGCGGTGCCGCTCACCACCGGGGTGGCGGCGCTGCCGCCCGCAGGGTGGCAGACGCTGTTCGCCGTGGACGGGGTGCAGCTGGTGGATGCCGGTGTCGCCGCCGTTCCCGACGAGGAGGCGGTGCTGCTGGGCCCGGCGGATGTCCCGGAGATGCTGGAGCTGACCGCGCGGACCAAGCCCGGCCCGTTTCTGTCGCGGACAGTCGAGATGGGCGACTATCTGGGCATCCGCCGGGGCGGCGCGCTGGTGGCGATGGCCGGTGAGCGGCTGCGTCCCCCCGGCTGGACCGAGATCAGCGCGGTCTGCACCGACCCGGCCTTCCGCGGCCAGGGCCTGGGGACCCGGCTGATCCTCGCGGTCGCCGCCGGTATCCGCGCCCGGGGCGAGACGCCCTTCCTGCACGCCGCGGCCGACAACACCTCGGCGATCCGCCTCTACGAGGCGCTGGGCTTCCGGCTGCGCCGCACCACCGCCTTTGTCGGCGCCCGCCCGCTGGACGGCGTACCCGCTGTCTGAGCAGCCTGCTCCCGCTCCGGCGCGGCCCCGCATAGCCTGACCGCATGACAACCGACGGCAGCACCCTGGAGCAGCTGGGAGCGGGCAAGTACCTGCTCCTCACCACCTACAAGCGGGACGGCTCGACCGTGCCCACCCCGGTGTGGGTGGTGCCGGACGGGAACGCCCTGGGGGTGTGGACGACCGCGGACTCCTGGAAGGTGAAGCGGATCCGCAACCGCGCCGACGTGCTGGTGGCCCCCTGCGACCTGCGGGGCAACCGCAGGGGCGACGACGTCCCCGGCAGCGCCGAGATCCTCGACGCCGCAGGCACCGAGCAGTACCGGGCGCTGCTGGCACGCAAGTACGGGCTGCTCGGCCGGCTGACCCTGCTGGGCAGCCGACTGCGGCGGGGCCGCGAGGGCACCGTCGCCATCCGGGTCGTCCTGCGTGGCGAGGATTCCTGACGGTCCGTCGGATCTCCGGGGCGGCGCAGCCGGCTGCCCTGCGGTGACGGCATGACGGACCAGGGGGCCGCCCCGGAGCCCCCGGTCGTGGTGACCGTCTGCTCCGCCCTGCGCGGCGGGAGCGCGGGTCTTCGTGAGGGCGGGCCGCGGCGGTGGTCCGCCGCGGCCCGCCCTCGCGTTGCGGGGGGCGCCTCAGCCGGTGGGGCCGCCGTCCCGCGGGGCTGCGGCCAGGGCCTCGGCCAGCACCTCGGCGAGGTGCAGGGCGCGGCGGCCGTCCGCGAGTTGGGCGATCTGGGTGCGGCAGCTGAAGCCGTCGGCGAGGACCAGGGTGTCGGGGTCGGCGGCGCGCACCTCGGGAAGCAGAACCCGTTCGGCGGCGGCCCGGGAGACCTCGTAGTGGCCGCGCTCATAGCCGAAGTTGCCGGCCAGGCCGCAGCAGCCGGAGTCCAGGTGCCGGTTGTCCAGGCCGAGCCTGGCGGTGACCCGGCGGTCGGCCTCGGTCCCCAGTGCGGCGTGCTGGTGGCAGTGGACCTGGGTGATGGCGCTGCCGGGGCGGGCCGGAAGGGCCGCGGCGTGCCGGTCCACCGTCTCGGCGAAGGTGGCGACCCGGCCGGCCAGGCTGCGTGCGGCGTCGCTGCCGAGCAGAGCGGGGAGTTCGTCGCGCAGCGCGGTGGTGCAGCTGGGTTCCAGGCCGACCACCGGAATGTCCGGCGGCAGGGTGCCTACGGTGCGGCGCAGCACCCGGCGGGCGGTGGTGAGCTGCCCGGTGGAGATCCAGGTGAGGCCGCAGCAGACGGGCCGGTCGGGGATCTCCACGGCGTAGCCCAGCTGCTCCAGCACGGTGACCGCGGCGCGGGGGATGTGCGGTTCGAGGCGGTCGGAGAAGGTGTCGGGCCAGAGCAGCAGCCGGGGTGCGCCCGGGTCGGCGGGGTGCTGGGCGCGGTGGCGGCGGAACCAGCGGGTGAACGTCTCGGCGGGCAGCGGGGGCAGCGGCCGTTCCGGGGCGATCCCGGCGAGCCGTTTGAGGGCGGCGGACAGCGCGGGTGAGCGGCCCACCCGGTTGACCGCGCCGGGGGCACGGCCGGCGATCCGCAGCCAGAGCGGCAGCCAGCCGAGGGCGTAGTGCGCGGCCGGGCGGATCCGGCGGCGGTAGTGGTGGTGCAGGAACTCCGCCTTGTAGGTGGCCATGTCGACCTGGACGGGGCACTCCCCGGCGCAGCCCTTGCAGGCCAGGCAGAGGTCCAGTGCCTCGTGCACCTCACGGGACCGCCAGCCGTCGGGGACGGCGTCGCCGCGCAGCATCTCGGCCAGCAGCCGCGCCCGGCCCCGGGTGGAGTGGCGCTCCTCCCCGGTGACCATGTAGCTGGGGCACATCACTCCGGTGGAGGTGTCCAGGCACTTGGCGACGCCGACGCAGCGGTGCACGGCCTTGGCGAGGCTGCCGTCGTCCGCCGCGTAGGGGAAGACCAGGGGCAGCCTGCGGTCGGGCAGTCCGGCGAGCCGCAGATCGGCGTCGAGTGGGCGGGGGTCGACCAGGTTGCCGGGGTTGAGGAGGTTCTCCGGGTCCCAGATCTGCTTGAAGCGGCGGAAGAGGGCGATCAGCTCGGGCGGGTACATCCGGGGCAGCAGTTCGGCGCGGGCCTGGCCGTCGCCGTGCTCGCCGGAGAGCGAGCCGCCATGGGCGACGGCCAGGTCGGCGGCCTCCTCCAGGAAGCGGCGGAAGGAGGCGCGGCCCTCCGGGCGGGCCAGTGCGAAGTCGATCCGCAGATGGACGCAGCCCTCACCGAAGTGGCCGTAGGGCACACCCTTCAACTGATGGTTCGTCAGCAGTGCTCGCAGTCCGCGCAGATAGCTGCCGAGCCGCTCGGGCGGTACGGCGGAGTCCTCCCAGCCGGGCCAGGCCTCGGCGCCTCCGGGCAGCCGGGTGACGATGCCCGCGCCCGCCTCCCGTACCGCCCACAGCTGGCGCTGCTCGGCCGGGTCGGCGACCACGCGGACGGCGGCGGTGCGCTGTTCGCCGCGGACCGCCGCAGCCAGGGCGCGGGCGCTCTCCTCGGCCTCGGCCGGGGTGTCCGCGCCGACCTCCATGAACAGCCAGGCCTGCCCGGCGGGCAGCCGGTCCAGCGCCGGCGGGCGGCGGCCGGCAGCCTGCAGCGCCGCGATCAGGTCGGCCCCCATGCCCTCCATGGTCAGCGGGCGGTACGGCAGCAGCGCGGGTACCGCGTCGGCGGCGGCCGTCTCGTCCGGGTAGCCGGCGACCACCAGGGCGCGGGCGGCCGGCGCCGGGGTGAGCCGCACGGTGGCGCCCAGCAGGACGGCGCAGGTGCCCTCGGTGCCGGTGAGCGCCCTGGCCAGATCGTGGCCCCGCTCGGGGAGCAGGGCGTCCAGGGCGTATCCGGAGCCCCGGCGGGGCAGGGTGGGAAAGCCCTGCCGCAGCAGCGCGAGGTGGCCGGCGGCGAGGTCCTGGAGGTCCCGGTGGAGGGCGCCGACACGTCCTGGCCGGCTCCGCAGCCGGGCCCGCTGCTCGGGGGTGGTGGGGCCGCCGACGGTGAGTTCGGTGCCGTCGGCGAGCAGCAGGTCCAGCGATTCCACCGTGTCCGAAGTGCGGCCCCAGGCGAGGGAGTGGGAGCCGCAGGAGTCGTTGCCGATCATGCCGCCGATGGTGCAGCGGCTGTGGGTGGAGGGGTCCGGGCCGAAGGTGAGGCCGTGCGGGCGGGCGGCGGCCCGCAGGGTGTCCAGTACCGCCCCGGGCTCCACGCGGGCGGTGCGGCGGTCGGGGTCGATCTCCAGGACCCGGTCGAGGTGCCGGCGGAAGTCCATCACCAGCGCTCCGGGGCCGATCGCCTGCCCGCCGATGCTGGTGCCGGCGCCGCGGGCGACCAGCGGCACCCCGTGTTCGCGGCAGAGCGCCACCGCGGCCCTGACGTCGTCCAGGTCCGCGGGCTTGACCACACCGGCCGGCAGCTGGCGGTAGTTGGAGGCGTCATGGCTGTACACGGTGCGTTCGGCGGCGCCGAACCGGACCTCGCCGCGCAGCCGGGCGTGCAGCGCCTCCCGCAGGGCCGTGTGCTGCTCGGTGGCGGCGTTGTGCCGACGGGTCATGGGCGGCCTCCTGCCGGTGGGACTGCCCGGTCATGCTCGCACGGCGGTGACCGGCGGTCCGCTCGGCGCCGCCGTGCGCAACCGGGCCCCGCCGCCTCCGGTGGGACGGGGCCCGGTCGCGCATCCCGGCTCAGTACGGCTGGACGAGGTGGTGGGCGGCGCCGGGGATGCCGACCTTGAGCAGCTCGTCGTCCTCGGGGGTGGTGGGCTGGCCGGTCTCCTGGCGGAGGACGGCACGGGAGAGGCTCTGGACCCACAGAGCCCGGGGCCGGCGGCGCTCCTCCCAGGCCGCGAGGGCCTGCGGCAGGGTCTCGGCGCGCTCCAGCTCCTGGGCGAGGACCAGCGCGTCCTCCACCGCCATGGCGCCGCCCTGGGCCAGGTGCGGGGTGGAGGCGTGGGCGGCGTCACCGGCGATGACGATCCGGCCGCGGTGCCAGGGGGCGTCCACGGTGACCTGGGAGATCCGGTTGTAGACCACGTGCTCGGGCCCGGTGATCTGCTCCAGCGCACGGGCGATCGCGCCGCCGAAGCCGGTGACCCGCTCCTTGAACTGCTCGTGCGCCCGCTCCGGGTCGGGCCGGAAGCCGGGGTCCTCGGCGTTGACCGAGGCGATGTACATGGACTCCTCGGAGATCGCGGTGAGCAGCGCCTTGACGTCGCGGTTGCCGGTGCTCATCACCACGCCCCGCACCTCGGGGTCGCGGGGCACGGTGGCCCGCCAGTTGGCGAAGCCGGTGTACTCCGGCTCGTAGGCGTCGCCGTAGAGCCTGCGGCGCAGCGGGGAGCCGATGCCGTCGAAGCCGACGACCAGGTCCCAGCGGCCCTCGGTGCCGTCGGCCAGCACGACCTGGACGCCGCCGTCGTCCTCGGTGAGGTCGGCGATGGTGGTGCCGCGGCGGATGCGGGCTCCGGCCTTCTCCGCGGCCCGGGTGAGCAGCGCGGACAGCTCGGGCCGGGGGATGCCGTTGGAGGCGGGGGCGCCGTCCATGCGGGGCTGCGGGATCTGGGCGACCACCTCGCCGCGCGGGTCGCAGATGGTGAGGAGGTCCGCCTCGAAGCCGGCCGCCAGGCACTCGTCCAGCACACCGATCTCCCGCATCACATGCAGGGCGTTGGACTGCTGGATGATGCCGACGCCGAGCGCTCCGTCGTCCTCGCGCAGCTCGACGACGTCCACCTGCACGCCGCGCAGGCCGAGGGCGACGGCGAGGGTGAGTCCGCCGATGCCGCCGCCGTGGACGAGGACGCGCTCTGCTACGGCCATGGGTGTTCTTCCTCCGGTGAGGTGGACGGGGTGGGCGGTGGGGTGGACGGGGTGGGCGGTGAGGTGGACAGGGATGGGCGGTGAGGTGGACAGGGATGGGCGGGGCTGCGGTGGTGCGGCCGGTGGTGGGTGCGCCGGGTTCAGCCGACGGGTTCGGGCACCGGGGCCTGAAGGGTCATCAGATGCTCGACCAGGGACAGCAGCAGGTCGCGGGCGTCATGCCGCTCGCGTACGTCGACCAGCTGCAGCGGCACCCCGGGGTCGAGGTCGAGGGCTTCGCGGATCTCGTCCGCGGTGCGGTCGCGGACGCCGTTGAAGCAGTTGACGCCGACCACGAAGGGGATGCCGCGGCTCTCGAAGAAGTCGATGGAGGCGAAGCTGGTCTCCAGCCTGCGGGTGTCGGCCAGCACGACGGCGCCGAGCGCCCCGTTGACCAGGTCGTTCCACATGAACCAGAACCGCTCCTGGCCGGGTGTGCCGAAGAGGTACACCACCAGGTCGGGGGTGACCGTGATCCGGCCGAAGTCCAGGGCGACCGTGGTGGTGGCCTTGTCCGCCACCCCTTCCAGGTCGTCGACGCCGATGCTGGCGCGGGTCATGTACTCCTCGGTGCGCAGCGGCGGCACCTCGCTGACCGAGCTCACCATCGTGGTCTTGCCGACGCCGAAGCCGCCGGCGATCAGCACCTTGACCGCCGCGGGTGCACCGCCTGCGGCCGCTCCGTTGTCAGAGCCTGCGGAGCCCATCCCTCACCGCCCGAAGTATCGTCATGTCCACTCCGCCCCGGGCGATCGCCAGGGGCGGTCGGGCCGTCACCCGGCCCAGGGCGACCAGGTCGCCGATCAGGATCTTGGTCACCGACACCGGGAGGTCCAGTTCGGCTGCGACCTCCGCCACCGCGGCAGGACGCCGGCAGTGCTCGACGATCGCCCGGTGCTCCGGCTGGAGTGCCCGGGTGCCGCCCGGCGGTACCTGCTCCGGATCGACCGTGGTGACGACGGTGATCAGACTGAGGTCTCCGCGGTCGGACGCGGTGCGTCCGCGAGTGATCGTATAGGGCCTGACCAGCGAGTCGTCGCCGTCATCGGCTTCGAGGTCGTCCGTCCAGTGGTTCACCCACGTCCACCTCCGTCGGCGGCCCCGGCATCCTGCCGCGCCTCGGTGCCGAGCTTCTGGCCCACCTGCTGGACGAGGGTGTGCATGGCCACCGCCATCACCTCGGCATCGACGTCCTGGGAGGCCACCACGGCGAGGTGGGTGCCGCGTCCCGCCGCGGTGACGAAGAGCCAGAGTTCGGCCATCTCCACGATGACCTGGTGCACCGGGCCGCCCCCGAAGAGCTCGCCGATGCCGCGGGCGAGGCTCTGCTGCCCGGTGGCGACGGCGGCCAGCCGCTCCGCGTCGGTGCGGTCGATGGCTCGGGACTGGCTGACCACCAGGCCGTCGTCGGAGAGCAGCACCGCGTGCCTGCTGCCCTGCACCTGGTCGACCAGCCCGTCCAGCAGCCAGTCCAGGTCGTGGTCGGTGGCGGTGGTTCGTGTCGTCATCCTCGGTCTTCCGTCCTGGGCCGGTTGGCTTCGGGCGCACTCGCGCCTGTGGTGGTCTGGTCGTCGGTCCCGGCGGCCTGCCGGGCGATGCGGGACTGCCGCTGGAAGGCGCCGATGGCCGGGCCGAAGCGGGTGGGCCCGGCCCGCAGCGAGAGGGTGTCCCGCGAGGGGTCGGCCGGCCGTGCGGCCGGCTCCCGGAGCTCGTCGACGAGGCTCGCCTGGCGCACCCGCTTGGGCAGCGGCGCCCTGGCCGCACCGGACGACACGGCGACGGTCACGGGGTCGGGCGCCGGCGGGGCGGCCGCCACCACGGCGGGCTCGGGCGTACGGGCGGCGACGGCCTCGGCCATGGCCCGGCCCCGGGAGCGCGAAGGCAGGCCGTCGGCGGAGGTCCCGGCCGGGTCCCCGGGTGGCTCGGCGGCCCCGGCCGGGGCGGCCGGCGCGACGGTCTCCCCGGTGCGGCGGGTGAAGGTGTCCAGGGTGGTGCTGACCAGTTCGGAGAAGTCCTCCCGCCCGGCGGACCAGACGTCCTCCTCGATGTCCTCGGGCAGCGTTCCCTCCGGGGCCTCCTCGGGTTGCGGGACCACGGCCAGGACGGGTGGCTCGGCGGCTGCGGGGACCGGCCCGGTGTCCGGGTCGACGGCCCCCAGCTCGGCCGGGATCAGCACGATCACCCGGGTGCCGCCGAAGGCGGAGGCCCGGAACTCCACCCGCAGCTCCAGGGTGGCGGCCAGCCGCGCCACCACATAGAGGCCCAGCCGCGCGTCGTCGGCCCGGGTGACCACGTCCATCTCCGGCGGGTCGGCCATCATCGCGTTCGCCTCGGCGAGCTGCTCGGGCTCCATGCCCAGGCCCCGGTCCTCGATCTCCACCGCGACGCCCCGGCCGACCGTGCCGGCCCGGACCTCCACGGGGGTGGGCGGCTTGGAGAAGGACACCGCGTTCTCCATCAGCTCGGCGAGCACATGGACCACCGGTCCCACCGCGCGCTCGGCCAGCCAGGGCCGCCCCTCCACCTCGATGTGCACCCTGCGGTAGTCCTGCACCTCGCCCTGGGCCGCGCGCAGCACATCCAGCAACCGCACCGGCTTGCGCCAGCGGCGCTGCGGCTGGCCGCCGCCGAGGATCACCAGGTTCTCCTCGTAGCGGCGCAGCCGGGCGGTCAGATGGTCCAGGTCGAAGAGCCCCTCCAGCACCTCGGGGTCCTCGTGGCGGTGCTCCATCTCATTGAGCTTCTTCAGCTGAAGCCCGATCAGCAGCTGGGTGCGGCGGGCGATCCGCTGCAGCAGCCGCTCGAAGCCGCGGTGCTGCTCGGCCTGCCGCAGGGCGGTCTCCATCGCGGTGCGGCGGGCCTGGTCCAGGGCCTCCTCCAGCCGGCTGAGCTCGTCGCGGCCGCGGCGGACCTCGGTGAACTCGCCGGACAGGTCCACGGTCTCGCCGGTGCTGAGCCGGTCGACCAGGGCGGGCAGGGTGGACTGCACCCGCAGCGCCTGGTCGCGCAGCGAGAAGACCCGGCGGCGCAGGGTGGTGGTGAGCCGTACGCTGATCAGCACCACCACCAGCACCCCGGCCAGGCCGACCGCACTGGTGATGATCAGCCGGGTCTTCAGGGCGGCCACGCTGTCGTCGCCGAAGGCGCTGGTCCCCAGGGTGCGGTGCTGGATCAGCTGCTGGAGCTCGGGGTCGATCTGGTCGACGTATCCCCGCCACTGGGTGACCACACCGGCGGGGATGTAGACCTTGGTGCCGCCGGCGTAGGTCCTGGCGTGCACGACCGTGCGCTCCAGGGAGTCCTTGCCCTGCCAGGCCGAGGACTCGGTGAGCGCGGTGTACATCTGCTGCTCGGCGTCGGTGAGGTACGGCGCCACCCGGCTGTCCAGGGTGAAGTCCTGGGCGCCGATCCAGCCGGTCAGCTGGCGGTGCTCCTCCACGTCCAGCGCACGGCCCGGGGCGATCCGGGAGAGCATGGCGTCCTCGCGGGAGAGCATCTCCTTGGCCCAGAAGGCGTCGACCAGCGGCCTGGCCATGTAGCCGAGCTGTCCGTTGTCCACGTCGCTGAGCGCGTTGAACAGCTGGAGGTCCGTCTCGATCAGGTCGGTGTAGTAGGCGAAGGTGGCCTGCTGGGTCGCCGAGTGGCGGTCCACGCCCGAGCGGAAGTCGGCGAGCCTGCCCATCTCCTTGCGGGTCGTGGCGACGGCGTCGCGCAGCTCCCGCGGTGCGTCGCCCACCTGGATACCGGAGAGCGACTGGAAGGCCGCCACCGCCTGGTCGGTGCGCTGCCGCTGCGCCAGCAGCGCATCCCTGGACCCCTTGGGGTCGGCCAGTGCGGCCGCGCTCAGCCGGCGCTCCTGCTGGAGGTTGAAGTAGACCAGGTTGGAGGGGAAGCCCGCCTTGTAGGCCAGGGTGTTCTGCGCCCGCTGGGTGCGCCAGTCGGCGTACAGGCGCTCCGAGCTCACCGCCCAGAGCGCCGCCACCGCGATACTGGGGACGAGTGCCAACAGCAGCAGGACCATCCGCAGGGAGCCGAGCCGGGACGGTGCCCGGCTCTGGGCAGGCCGATCCGAAGCACGCGTACGCAGCGCCATGTCTCCCCAGCAACGGTCGCTCGACGGCAGCCGCTCCTGACGTGCGGCCAGTGACGCTGGCGATCCTAGCCACACAAGGTGTCCACATTGAAACGTACGAGCGGTACGTGTGGTGCTGCTGTGGGGATCAGACGGTCCGTCGGGGAACCGCGAGGGAGAGGCCGAACCGCTCCTCCGGATCGGTCCACCAGTGGCTGAGGGTCAGCCCGGCGGCGGCCAGTTCGGCGGCGACGCCGCGGCGGCGGAACTTGGCGGAGACCTCGGTGCGCAGCTCCTCGCCCTCGGCGAAGGGAACCGCCAGGTCCAGGGCGCGGACCTTCACGGTCTGCTCACGGCGGGAGCGCAGCCGCATCTCGATCCACTCGGACTCGGCGTTCCAGCGGGCGACATGGGTGAAGGCGGCGGGGTCGAAGTCCGCGCCCAGCTCCCGGTTGAGGACCAGGAGGACGTTCTTGTCGAACTCCGCCGTGACACCTGCCGCGTCGTCGTAGGCGGCGACCAGCACGGCGGTGTCCTTCACCAGGTCGGTGCCGAGGAGCAGCGCGTCGTCGGGCCCCAGCTGGGTCCGCAGCGCGGCGAGGAAGGCGGCACGCTCGGCGGGCAGCAGGTTCCCCACCGTGCCCCCGAGGAAGGCCACCAGCCGCGGCCCGCGGGTGGGCGGCAGCTCCAGGGTGGCGGTGAAGTCGGAGACCACGGCGTGCACCGTGAGGCCCGGGTACTCCCCGGTGAGTGCCTGCCCGGCGTCCAGCAGCGCGCTGTCGCTGACGTCGACCGGGATGTACGCCTCCAGGGTGCCCGGGTCGCGCAGGGCGTCCAGCAGCAGCCGGGTCTTCTCCGAGGAGCCCGAGCCCAGCTCGATCAGGGTGCGGGCACCGGTGGCCTCGGCGATCTCCGCGGCGCGGGCGGTGAGGATGGCCCGCTCGGCGCGGGTGGGGTAGTACTCGGGCAGCCGGGTGATCTCCTCGAACAGCTCACTGCCCCGGGCGTCGTAGAACCACTTGGGCGGCAGCCACTTGGGGTCGGCGGTCAGCCCGAGCCGTACGTCGTGGCGCAGTGCGGCCTCGAAGTGGTCGGCCGGCAGCTGGCGGGTCAGGTCGAAGGCGCTGGTCATGGCGGAACGTCCTCTCGCGCGGGAAACGGTGGTGGGTGCCGTCGGCGCGCCCGGGGCGCGCCCGCAGGTCCGTCAGTCCGGCGGTCCCGCCAGGGGTCGGACGGTGACCGTGTCGGCGGTGGCGAGCAGCAGCGACCTGTCGGGGACGGGCGTCCAGCCGGGGAGGTCGTCGCCGGGTTCGGAGGCGACCCAGACGCCCCGTCCGGGCTCGATCCGGTGGAAGAGGGTGTCGCCCCAGGTGGTGGCGGCGATCAGACTGCCGTCGGTGAGCAGCAGGTTGAGCCGGGCGTCGGCGCACGCGGCGACCTCGCGGACGGTCGCGGCGAGCGCCTCGCCGGGCTGTTCGCCGTCCCTCAGCCGCCGCAGCGCCAGCGCCCAGACCAGGGCGGAGTCGCAGCGGGCCTCCAGCTGCAGCAGGTCGGCGGGCGGCAGCGCGGCGGCCAGCTGGCCGGAGGCCCCGGGCCAGCCGGGCAGGGCGCCGTTGTGGCTGAACAGCCAGCTGTCCGCGGCATAGGGGGCGGCGGCGGCCTCACCGGGGGCGCAGCCGTCGGTGGCGGAGCGTACGGCGGCAAGCAGGGCGCGGGTGCGGACCACCCGGGCCAGGTCGGTGAAGGAGGGGTCCGCCCAGATCGGGCCGGAGCGGCGGTAGCGGGCGGGTACCGGGTCGCCCTCGGCGTACCAGCCGACGCCGAAGCCGTCGGCGTTGACGGTGCCGTACTTCTGCATCCGGGGCGCCCAGGACTGCTGGTGCAGCCCGTACGGCGGGTCGACGACCAGGTCGCGGATGCTGCGCGGAAGGCCTGCGTAGGCCAGGTGGCGGCACATCAGACCGCCCCCGCCGCGGTCGGACGCGGTTCGGCGTCGCGGGCGGTGCGGAAGCCGGAGAAGATCTGCCGGCGGATCGGGTAGTCCCAGTTGCGGAAGGTGCCGCGGCAGGCGATCGGCGCCACCCCGAAGGAGCCGCCGCGCAGCACCTTGTGGCCGTCGCCGAAGAAGACCTCGGAGTACTCCCGGTAGGGCCAGGCGCGGAAGCCGGGGTAGGGGCCGAAGTCGCTGGAGGTCCACTCCCAGACGTCGCCCATCAGCTGGCGGGCCCCGTAGGGGGAGGCGCCCGCCGGGTAGCTGCCCGCGGGGGCGGGGCGCAGATGGCGCTGGCCGAGGTTGGCGTGGTCGGCGGTGGGGGCGTCGTCGCCCCAGGGATAGCGGCGGGAGCGGCCGGCGGCCGGGTCGTGGCGGGCGGCCTTCTCCCATTCGGCCTCGGTGGGGAGTCTGCGCCCGGCCCAGCGGGCGTAGGCGTCCGCCTCGTACCAGCAGACGTGCACCACCGGCTCCTCGGCGGGCACCGGCTCCAGCGTGCCGAACCGGCGGCGCAGCCAGGTCGCGCCGTCCCTGGTCCAGAAGAGCGGCGCCGCCAGGCCTGCCTGCCTGAGGTGGGCCCAGCCCTCGGGAGTCCACCAGCGGGGGTCGTCATAGCCGCCGTCGTCGATGAACCGCTGGTAGGCGCCGTTGGTGACCGGGACGGTGTCCAGGTAGTACGCCGGGACGTGGACGGTGTGGGCGGGCCGTTCGTTGTCCAGCGCCCAGGGCTCACCTGTGGTGCCCATGCTGAAGTCGCCTGCGGGGACCAGGACTTCGGCGGGCAGCAGGGCGGCGTCCTGCGGCGCGGGGGCCGGCGGGCGGTCGGCCAGCACGGGCGGCCCCTGGCGCAGCTGATGGGTGATCAGCATGGTCTCGTCGTGCTGCTGTTCATGCTGGGCGATCATGCCGAAGGCGAAGCCCTGGCGGAGCAGCCCGGTGCCGTCCAGCCGGGTGGTCTCCAGCAGGTCCAGCACCCGGCCGCGCACCTCGCGGGCGTAGGCGCGGGCCTCGGCCGGCGGCAGCAGCGGCAGGCTGGGGCGCTCGGAGCGGGGGTGCTCGAAGGCGTCGTAGAGCGGGTCGATCTCGGGGTGCAGCGGGTCGCGGCCGCCGACGTTGCGCAGCAGCCACAGCTCCTCCTGGTTGCCGATGTGGGCCAGGTCCCAGACCAGGGGCGACATCAGCGGGGAGTGCTGGGCGACGAGGTCCGGCTCCTCGATGCTGCCGGTGAGGACGGCGGTGCGTTCCCGGGCGGCCAGCAGTTCGGTGGCGATCCGCTCGCGCAGCGATTCGACGGAGCCGGCGGAGAGGTCGGTGTTCAGCACGGGGCGGTCTCCTGCGTCGTCGCGGTCCGGGGTCCGGCGCCGCCGCGGGTGCGGCCGGCGAGGGCGTCCAGCTGGTCGTCGGCGGGACATCGGCCCCCGGCCGGGTAGCGGTCGGCGAAGGCGGCGACCGCCTTGCGCAGCCCCTCGGGGGCGCCGAGCCGGGGCAGCGCCCGGTCGGCGGCGTCGAAGCAGGCCACGGCTGCGCGGCGCAGGTGGGGGTCGGCGACGGCGAGGGTGGAGGCTCTGGTCCACAGTTCGCTGCGCGGGGCGGGCAGGCCCCCGTTGGGGCCGGTGAGCGGTTCCACGGCCTCCAGGGCGGCGTCCGCGGCGCGTGCGTCGTCCAACAGGGCGGTGACCACCGCGGTGGGGATCAGCCAGCCGTCGTCCGGCTGGGCGTCGATCATCCGCAGCTCCAGATGGCCCTGGGGGCGCACCGGCGGGAACAGGGTGGTCAGGTGGTACGCCAGGTCGTCCAGGGTGGCCGGCCGCTCGCCCGCGCCGCGCAGCCAGTCGCGGAAGGTGACACCGCGGGGCGCCGTCCAGGGGCGGCCGTCGTCGCGCCGTACGCAGAGCAGTTCGGCGTCCAGCGCATAGCGGGCCCAGGCCAGGCGGGGGTCGGCGGTGAGCGGGGTGGGGGCGAGCGTCCGACTGGGGTCCATGCGCTCCCAGACGGCCTGCCGGGTGGACCGGCGGCCGGTGGGACGGCCGTCCAGCAGCGGGGAGTTGGCGAAGGCGGCCACCAGGACCGGCCCGAGGAGGTGCAGCAGCCGCCAGCGGTCGCGCACGCCCAGCGGGCCGGGGCCGTCGATGCCGGCGTCCAGACAGACCTGGACCGAGGCGGTGGCGCACATCATCACCTTGCCCCAGGGGCCGCCGCGGCTGAAGAACTCCTCCATGGCCGCGTAGCGGGGCTGGTGGAGCACCCGGGTGCGGCCGCGCGGGTGGGGGTCGGTGCCGGCGCCCACCAGGCGCAGGCCCCGGGCCGCGAAGGCGGCGCGCAGGGTGCCGAGGTCGCGCAGCGTGGTCTCGGCGCAGTCGGTGAGGGAGTCCGCGGGCGGGGAGCTGAGCTCGACCTGCCCGCCGGGTTCGCGGGTGATGGCGGACCCTCCGGGGAGGGTCGGGGCGGCGGGCCGGAGGCCGAGGGCCTCGACGGCGGCGTCGATGCGGGCCGGATCCACGGGGGCTGCGGCGTCGCGGTCGTCCTGGACGATCCACTCGAGTTCGACACCGAGCCGCCTGGGTGGGCCGATCTTGAAGCAGACGCTGGCCACATAGGCCTCGGCGCGGGACTCGGTCAGCGGGGTGACGGTGGGCGGCGCCTGCGGCTGCCCGCCGTCGGTCTGTATCGGGGGGCGTAGTGGTTTCACTCGGCTCACCGTCCCTCTGGCTCTGGTCCGACGCGGCCCGGGCTCCCTGCCCAGTCTGCACCGAAGCATGCCCGCACGGCGGTTAACCGCCCAGGGAGGCGGGTGTCCTCGCAGCCCAGAGCCTTGCGGACGATTATCTTCCGGATCCGGCCAGGGCCGCCAGGCGGTCCAGCGCCGCCACCAGGAGGGGGCGGGGCAGGGCGTAGTTGAGCCGCAGGAAACCCCGGCCCGCGGGGCCGAAACCGGAGCCGTCCTGAAGCTCCAGACCGCAGCGCTCCAGCAGCAGCTCGCGGGCCCCGGTGGCGGGCAGTCCCAGCGCGGTCGCATCCAGCCAGAGCAGGAAGGAGGCCTGCGGTGGCGAGGGAACCGCCCCCGCGGCGGCCCTCTGCAGCGCGCCCACCGCCAGATCGCGGTTGCCGACCAGGAACGCCAGCAGCCCGTCCAGCCAGGGTCCGCCGTGTTCCAGGGCCGCGCGCTGCGCCACCTGGGTGAACAGTCCGCCCTCCCAGAGCCCGTACCCGGCCATCACCTCCACCAGCCGGGCCCGCAGCCCCGGGTCGGGGACCAGCGCAAAGGCGCTGGGCAGCCCCGTGGTGTTGAAGGTCTTCCCCACCGAGTTCAGGGTGACGGTGGCGCGGGCCAGGTCCCCGGCGGCGGCCACCGCCACCGGGTGCGGGTGGCCCGGATGGGTCAGGTCCGCGTGCACCTCGTCCGAGATCAGCACACCCTGGGCGGCCGCCGCGGTCTCGGCCAGCGCCCGGATCTCCGACCGCTGCCACACCCGGGCGGTCGGGTTGTGCGGACTGCTCAGCAGCACGGCGCCCAGCGGCCGCTCCGCGAACCGTGCAAGGGGCAGCCGGTAGCCGTCCGGCTCCAGCGCGAGCGGCACCTCCTCGAAGGGCATCCCGGCGGCCCGGCAGGTGGGGGTGAACCCGCCGTACTCCGGTGTCGGCAGCAGCACCGGCCCGCGGACGCGGTCGCGCAGCGCCTCCAGCAGCAGCCGTACGGCGGTGCGGGGGCCGAACGGCAGCAGCAGCACCCAGTCGGGGTCCACCGGGACGTCGTGCCGGGCCCGGTACCAGTCCGCGACCAGTTCCCGGCCGCGGGGGTCGCACACCGTGTAGCCCAGGGCCGGATGCCCCATCCTGGCGGTCAGCGCCTCGGCCACCACGGCCGGGCCGGGCAGGTCCATGTCCGCCAGGCCCAGCGCGATCCGCCCCGGGTGCCGCTCCACCCCGGCCATGGCCCACTTGCTGCTCCCGGTGCCGGACCGGTCGAAGACGTCGACGGCTTCCAGGGCTCCTCCACTCGACGGATGCGCGCTCACGCATCCATGCCCCGTCCGCGGTCGCCGTGAACCGTGCGGCAGGCTCCCTACGGGACGCCGCCACCGGGGCCGGGGAGGGCGGACCGGCCACGGACCCGGGTGCCGCGCCGCCGGAGCGGACGGCACACCGGTCCGTACGGGGTCCCCCGCCGCGGGGGCCGGGCAGGGGGAGGCGGTCAGGCGATGCCGGGGTGGAAGACCGTGGTGGAGTGGAACCGCTCACCGGGCCGGAGGGTGGTGGTCGGGTAGTCGGGCTGGTTGGGCGAGTCGGGGTGGTGCTGTGTCTCCAGGGCGATGCCGGAGTGCGGGCCGTAGGTGCTGCCGCCGATCCCGGGGACCTCGTGGTCGAACTGGTTGGCCGTGTAGACCTGGATGCCCGGCTCGGTGGTCAGCACCTCCAGGGTGCGGCCGCTCGCGGGGTCGGACAGCAGCGCGGCCCACCCCGGAGAGCCGTCCGCGGGGCGGTCCCGCAGCACCCAGTTGTGGTCGTAGCCCAGGGCGGGCTTCAGCTGCGGGTGGTCGTCGCGGATGCGGTCGCCGATCCGCCGCTCGGTGGTGAAGTCGAACGGTGTGCCGGCCACGGGCTCGTGCGGGCCGAACGGCACCATCCGGGTGTCCACGGGTGTGTAGTGGTCGGCGTCCAGGGTGAGCCGGTGGTCGAGGACCTGGCCGGAGCCCTCGCCGCCCAGGTTGAAGTAGGCGTGGTTGGTCAGGTTGACCACGGTGGGGCGGTCGGTGGCGGCGTCGAAGCGGAGCGTCAGGGTGCCGTCGGCGGCCAGCTCGTAGGTGACGGCGATGTCGGCCGCGCCGGGGAAGCCCTGATCGCCGTCGGGGCTGTGCAGGCTCAGCCGCACGGCGGCCGCGCCGTCGGCCGCCGGTGCCGGTTCGGCCTGCCAGACCTGGTGGGCGAAGCCGCCGGGGCCGCCGTGCAGGGTGACGCCGTAGCCGGTGGAGGCGAGCTGGTGCTCGACGCCGTCCAGCCGGAAGCGGCTGTCCGCGATCCGGTTGGCGTAGCGGCCGACCACGGCGCCGAAGAAGCCGGCCGGACCGAGCAGGGCGTCCATGTCGTCCGTGGCCAGGACGATGTTGGCCGGCCGGCCCGCGCGGTCGGGGGTGTACCAGGTGTGCAGGGCGGCGCCCAGGGTGAGCACCGAGGCGCTCACACCGTCGACAGCGTTGTCGGGGGTCAGGGTCCATCGCTCGACGGACGTGCCGTCCGGGAGGACAGCGAAGGTCTCGCAGCGCACTCCGTGGGTCGCGGTCGGGTCCGGGTGCCGCCGCTGCGGGGCCGCCGTCATCCTCTGCTCCTTACTCGGCACCGCGCCACCGCGGCGTCCACTGGTCTTGACCAACCGGTCCAGGGTATCCGTGAGCAGGTTGCCCCTGACGGGACCGCCCGGATGGCGTCCCCAAACGGTCGTGCGAGGCGGGCCCTTGACCACGATCAGCCCCGATCCCTAATCTCATACGAAGTATCGAACCTGGTTCGGTATACCGGACAAACCGGAGAGTCGCTTGGAGCACCAGATGAACCGATCGCGTGCGGTCGTCCTCGACGGCCCCCGCCGCCACCGGCTGGCGACGGGCCCGGTGCCCGAGCCCGGCCACGCCGAGGTGCGGGTGCGGGTCGCCGCCGCCGGACTGTGCGGCAGCGACGGCGAGCTCTACCGCGGCGGGCGCCCCGCTGCCTACTGCCGCTACCCGGTGACCCCCGGCCATGAGTGGTCCGGCACGGTGGAGGCCGTGGGACCGGGAGCCGATCCGGCGCTGGTCGGGCGGGCCGTGGTGGGCGAGGGGTTCCGCGCCTGCCGCAGATGCGAGCGCTGCCGCGCCGGGGACACCACCCTGTGCAGCGCAGGGTACGCGGAGACCGGCTTCACCGAGCCCGGGGCCTTCGCCGACCACCTGGTACTCCCCGACCATCTGCTGCACCTGCTGGCACCCGGAGCCGATCTGCGGGCCGCGGCCCTGCTGGAGCCGGCCGCCGTGGTCGCCGCCGCACAGCTGGCCGCGGCGCCGCAGCCCGGGGAGCGGGTGGCGGTGGTGGGCGGCGGCACCATCGGCCTGCTCACCGCGCAGTTCCTGGCGGCCTCCTCACCGGCCGAGCTCACCGTGGTCGATCCACGCGCGGACCGGCCCGACCGGGCGGAGCTCGCCCAGCGGTGCGGCGCCACCGGCGTGCTGACGCCGGACAAGGCCGAGGCCGAGGCGGGCCGCTACGACCTGGTGGTGGAGACCGCCGGCGCCCCGGCCACCGCCCATGCGGCGAGCCGGCTCGCCCGGCGCGGCGGTCGGATCGTGCTCACCGGCATCCCGGAGTCCGCCCGCGGGCTGGACCCGGTGGACCTGGTGGTCCGCAGGCTCACCCTGCACACCGTCTTCGGCGCCCCCTCCGCCGCCTGGAGCCTCGCCGTCCGCGCCTTCGACGCAGGGCTGCTGGACACCGCGGCGCTGATCACCCATGAGCTGCCGCTGGAGGAGTACGACACCGCCGTGGCACTGCTGGACGGCCGGGACCCCGGCGTCGGCAAGGTCCTGCTGCGTCCCTGAAACCCCGACACCGCCCACCCCTCCCTTGTCGCGGCCGGTCCCTGGTACCGGCCGCCGGAAAGAAGGACCCATGACGGACCCACGGCTCCCCGGCGAGCACGCCCTGCGGGCACTCGGCCTGCCCAGCCCGGGCTCGGGCGCCGAGAGTTCGCCGCACTCCTTCCCGGACGGCGGCACCTGGCGTACCGAGCTCCCCTCCTGCGAGGGTCCCGCGGTGCTGGAGGCGGTGCTGGCCGAGAGCGAGCGCCTGGCGGTCCCGCTGCACCGGATCAGCCAGGGCAGCGGCGTGTGGATGCTCACCGACGGCGAGATCACCCAGATGGTGCAGGCCACCGAGGAGCGCGGGATCGAGCTCTGCCTCTTCCTCGGACCCCGCGGCACGTGGTCCCACGCCGCCTCTCCGCTCACCCCGTCGGGCGGCGCGGGCCTGCGGGCCCACGGCTACGACCAGGTGGCCGGCTGTGTGGAGGACGCGCTGCGCGCGGTGGCGCTGGGTGTGCGCTGCCTGCTGGTCGCCGACGAGGGCGTGCTGTGGACGCTGCACCGGCTGCGGGCCGCCGGCGGGCTGCCCGCCGACACCACCTTCAAGGTCTCGGCGCTGGTCGGACCGGTCAACCCGGCGGCCTACGCGGTCTGGGAGCAGCTGGGCGCCGACTCGGTGAACGTCCCCAGCGATCTGACGCTGCATCATCTCGCCGAGATCCGGCGCTTTTCCCGGGCACCGCTGGACATGTATGTGGAGGCCCCGGACGACCTGGGCGGCTTCATCAGGATGTACGAGGCCGCCGAGCTGGCACGCTGCGGCGCCCCCGTCTATCTGAAGTTCGGTCTGCGCAACGCCCCCGGCATCTACCCGGTCGGACAGCATCTGCGCGAGGCCGCGGTGGCCACCGGTCTGGAGCGGGTGCGCCGGGGCCGGCTGGTGCTGGACACCCTGGAGCGGCTGGGCGCCGCCGGGGGGATGTCGCCGCTGGGATCCCGCGATCCCGGTCCGCTGGTGCGGTTCCCGGTGCCGGATCCGGCACCCCTGCCGCCTGCCCCCTCCCCCGTACGCTGACCTCCTCCCCCGACGATCTTTCCGGAGACACCATGAAGATCACCAAGGTCGACACCCATGTGCTGGGCACCGAATGGCGCAATCTCACCTTCGTTCAGGTGCACACCGACGAAGGCATCACCGGCCTCGGTGAGGTGCGCATGGTCAACCACACCGACGCGCTCCTCGGCTGTCTGGAGGAGGCGGTTCCGCGCCATGTGATCGGCCGGGACCCGTTCGAGATCGAGCGTCTGGTGCAGGCGATGACCCTGCACGACTACGCCCGGCCCAGCGAGGTGACCATGAGCGCCGCGGCGGTGGTCGAGACGGCCTGCTGGGACATCATGGGCAAGGCGCTGGGGCAGCCGGTGCACCGGCTGCTGGGCGGCGCGGTACGCGACCGGGTCAAGGCGTACGCCAACGGCTGGTACACGGTGGAGCGCACCCCGGAGGAGTTCCACCAGGCGGCGCTGAAGGTGGTGGCGCGCGGCTACCGGGCACTGAAGCTCGACCCCTTCGGCCCCGGCTCGCTGGAGCTGGACCGGGCCGAGACGCAGCGCTCGGTGGCGCTGGTGGCGGCGGTTCGGGAGGCCGTGGGGGCCGACACCGAGATCATGATCGAGATGCATGGGCGCTTCTCCCCGCAGACCGCGATCCGGATCTCCGAGCTGCTGGAGCCGTACGAGCCGGCCTGGATCGAGGAGCCGGTGCCGCCGGCCAACAGCAAGGGGCTGGCCCGGGTCGCCTCCCGGGTCAATGTGCCGGTGGCGGCCGGTGAGCGGATCCATGAGCGGGAGGGGTTCCGGGAGCTGTTCGAGACCGACGCGGTGGACATCGTGCAGCCCGACATCTCCCACTTCGGCGGCATCCTGGAGACCAGGAAGCTGGCCGCCACCGCGGAGACCTACGGGGTGCTGATCGCCCCGCACAACGTCGGCGGCCCGGTGTCCACCGCCGCCGCGCTGCACCTGGCGGCCTGCACCCCCAACTTCAAGGTGCAGGAGCACTTCAACGACTTCGCCGACCCCTATGTGCTGGAGGCCGCCCCGGGCCTTCCGCCGGTCGACGCGGACGGCTTCTTCGCGATCCCGACCGCGCCCGGCCTCGGCGTGGAACTGGACCTCGAGGTCTTCACCCGCCACCCGCGCCAGCGGGTCCACTTCGACCTGTTCGCCGAGGGCTGGGAGAAGCGCGACGGCACCGGCGCCGCCTGACCGTCCCGGCGCCGGGCCGACCTGGCCCGGCGCCGTGGCCGTCGGCTAACGTCGTCCCCATCCGCAGTGCCGGTCCTTGCGCACCGGCCCCGATTACCTGGACGTGATGACAGATGGGCCGCCTCGTACCGGCCGTGGTCCGGGCCCTGGACATCCTGGAACTCTTCCTGGACGGGGACGGCACACTGTCCACCCCCGAGATCACCAAGCAGCTCGACCTCCCCCGCACCACCGTGCACGAGCTGGTCACCACCCTCGCGGCGCGGTCCTATCTGGTGCCGGTCCCTGAGCAGCCCGGCAAGTGGCAACTTGGCCTGCGCACCTACCAGTTGGGCAGTCGCTACGCCGACCGGGCGGACCTGGCCACCGAGGCCCGCGCGGTCGCCCGCGAGGTCGCCGCCCGCTGCGGCGAGACGGTGCACGTCGGGGTGCTGGACGGGACCGAGGTCGTCTACATCGCCAAGGTCGACTCCAGCCACGCGGTGCGCATGGTCTCCGCGGTGGGCCGCCGGCTGCCGGCGCACTGCACCGCCGTGGGCAAGATGATGCTGGCCTCACTGCCCGAGCAGGAGCTGGCCGCCCGCTACCCGGCCGGGACCCGGCTGGAGGCGATGACCCCGCACACCCTCACCACCGCGGAGGCGCTGCGCAGCGACCTGGCGGAGACCCGCGACCGCGGTACCTCCCGGGAGTTCTGCGAGTCCAACTCCGATGTGGCCTGCGTCGCCGCCCCGGTCCGGGACGCGGAGGGCGCCACCGTGGCCGCGATGAGCGTCTCGGTGCCCACCCTGCGCTGGTCCGAGGAGCGCGGCGAGGAGCTGTCCGCCCTGGTCGCCGAGGGCGCCATGGAGCTGTCCCGCCGCCTCGGCAGCCGCTGAGAACCGACCCACCCCCAGGAGCCTGCACCGTGCACGTCGAGATCGCCGAACCGTCCCGCCTCCAGCTCGGTGAGGGGGCGCTCTGGGACCCCGCCGGCGAGCGCCTCTACTGGATCGGCATCGAGGACCGCCGGGTGCTCTGGCTGGAGCAGGGCACCGGCACCGCCTCCTCGGTGCAGCTGGACACCATGCCCGGCACCCTGGTCCCGTACCGCGACGGCCGGGTACTGCTGGCGACCGAGCGGGGCTTCGAGCTGCTGGACACCGCGTCCGGCACGCTCGGCCCGGTCGCCGAGGTGGAGGCGGACCGCCCCCACCGCCGGATGAACGACGGCAAGTGCGACCCGTACGGTCGGCTGCTGGCGGGCACCATGACCCTGGCCGAGCCCAGGGAGCCGGGCCCGCTGTATCGCCTGGAGCCGGACGGCGGCACCCTGCGGGCCGTGCCGGTGCTGGACGGGCTGGCCATCCCCAACGGCCTCGCCTGGCCGGAGCCGGACCGCCTCTGGTACATCGACACCCCCACCCGGCGGATCGACCTCTACGAGTACCCCGAGCACGGGCCGGTCGGCCCGCTGGTCCGCAGCATCGACACCTCGGAGCTGCCGGGCGACCCGGACGGGATGACCCTGGACCGCGACGGCAACCTCTGGGTGGCCTTCTGGGGCGGCTCCTCGGTGCGCTGCTTCGCACCCGACGGGGCGCTGCTGGAGACGGTGGAGCTGCCGGTGCCCCAGGTGACCAGCGTCGCCTTCGGCGGCCCGGAGCTGGACCGCCTCTACATCACCACCGCCGCGACGGGCCTGGACCCCGCCGACCCGGCCCCGCACGGCGCCCTCTTCCGCTGCGACCACCTCGCGACCGGCCGCCCCGCCGTGCCCTGGGCCGGCCCCGCGGTCTGACCCCGCGCACGGCCCCCGGTCCCGGGGGTTCAGTCGTCGGAGGCGGGGTCGGAGGCGGGGTCGGAGGCCGGGCCCAGGTCGGGGCCGGCGGCGAAACCCAGGTCGGGGTCGAGGGCGGCGTCCGACGGCCGGCCCAGCGCCGCGGGAAGGCCCTCGCTGCCCGTACCCAGCTTGCGGTGGACCGCGGCGAGCAGCCGGTTGACGATCCCCACGCCGGTGCCCAGCTCCACCGCTATCCGCTCCGCCGGAACCCCGCGCACCGAGAGCTCCGCGGCGCGCCGCTCCCGGTCGGTCAGGGTGTCGCTGCCGACCACATAGAGCCCGCGCGGCCGCAGTCCGGCGGCGGACAGCTCCGCCGCGGCCCGTGCCGCGACCTCCTCGGCGCCGCACTGGTTGGCCAGTTCCACGCCCTGGCGCAGCTGGTCGGCGGCCTCGGCCGCGCGGCCGACCCGGCGCAGCGCCGACCCGTGGTCCACCAGGGCCAGGGCGTACTCATAGGCGCAGGGGGAGCGGCCGAGCCGGCCGACGGCGAGCTCCAGCATGGCCTCGGCCTCGTCGACGCTCTCGGCCACCGCCGCGCCCAGCCGCAGGGCCTGGCCGACCGCGGTGGCGGTACCGAAGTGCTCGGCGTCCCGCACCGCCTGCCGGGCGAGCCGGCGGGCCCGCTCGGGATCCTCCTCGGCCACGGCCAGGGCCAGCAGCGAACGCCAGGGCGACCAGACGGTGTTGCGCCAGCCGCGGCTGTCCAGGCGGGCACCGACCGCGGTGAGCTCCGCGGCGGCCTCCGCACGGCGCCCATGGGCGAGCAGCAGCTTGCCGTGCAGGGTGGGGGCGTCGGGCAGCAGCAGGGCCGAGGGATAGGGCGGGCCGAAGCGGTACTCGGTGGCCAGGTCCAGCGCCTCGTCCGGCTTGCCGCGGGCGAGCAGGGTGTCGATCAGCACCCCGACCGTGTCCCACTGCAGGGGGACCCCCGGGCCGAGGCGGTCGGCCAGCCGCAGGCTGCTGCGCAGGAAGTCCTCGGCCTCGGCGAGCCTGCCGCCGCGGAACCGCACCAGGCCCAGCAGGAAGTAGGCGAAGCCGAGGTGGGAACCGCTCCAGCCGGCGACCTCGAACTCCCGCACCGCGTCGCTGAAGAGCTCCTCGGCGAGGTCCAGGCGGTCGGTGTAGGTGAAGGTCATCCCGACCATGGTGGGGATCTCAAAGCCCCAGTCGGTGTTGGTCCACCCGAGCTCGCGCGGCAGCCGCCCGCTGTCCAGGGACTGCTCGACCAGGGCCCTTGCCTCCAGCGCGGGTTCGCCGCGCAGGGTGAGGTCCCAGCCGCGGAGCACCTGGAGCACCCGGGCGCCGACGTCCCGGCCGCGCAGCGGTACGGCGAGGTCGGCGAGCTGGCGGGAGCGCTCGGCCCAGTCGTGGCCCTCGGCGCGGAGCGCGGACCACAGGAAGTGGGCGGCCTGCAGGCGGGTCCTGGCGGGCCCGGCGGGAGTGCGGGCGGCTTCGGCGGCGAGCACCTCGGCGGCGTCGTCGAGCCGGTCCAGATGGCCGAGCGCCTGCGCCAGCCGCATGGTGGCGTTCTCCCGAAGGGCGGGGTCCAGGCCCTGGGTGGCCAGCGCGGCACGCAGATGGTTGACGGTGATCGCGGGCCGGGTGAGGAGGGTGGCGCAGCCCAGTTCGTACTGCACCGCGGCGCGCTCGGCCTCCAGCGGGGGTTCGGCCAGGGCCCGCTCCAGACAGCGGCGGGCGGCATCGGGGGCGCCGACGGCGAGGTGCTCCTTGGCGGCCGCGCGGAGCAGCTCCACCAGGGCGTCGTCGCCGTCGGGGTGGACCTCCAGCAGGTGCCGGGCGGCTGCGGAGACACCCAGGCCCGCGTCGAGCACGGCCTGGGCGGCGACGCCGTGCATGGCGGTGCGGGTGGCCGGCGGGATGGCCCGGTAGACGGCCGTGGCGATGAGCGGGTGGACGAACTCCAGGACCGATCCTCCGGAGAGGACCCGGGTCTCCCGCAGCCGGTCGGCGGCCTGGGCGGCGTCGGCGGGTCCGAGGGCGGCGACATTGGCCACCAGTGCGGCGGGGATGTCGGTGCCCAGGACCGCGGCGGCCCAGGCGAAGTGGACGGTGGCGGGGCCCAGCTTCTCCAGCCGGTCGGTGAGTCCGGCGCCGCGCACCTCGGCGCCCAGGTCGCGCAGCAGCTCGGCGTTGTCCGCGGTGGGCGCGATGTCGCGCTGCCGGACCTTGGCCAGCAGCTCCACGCTCTCATAGGGGTTGCCGCCCGTGACGTGCCAGCACTCGCGGCTGAAGGCGTCCTCGGCGGCCGCCCCGAGGGTGGCGCGGACCAGACCGGCGACACCCTTCGGGCTGAGCGGGCGCAGCGCCACGGAGTCGGCGGTCCGCTGCCCGGCGGTGAGGCGCTGGTAGGGGTCGTCCCTGGGCAGGTCGTCGGGCCGGTAGGCGAGGACCATCAGGATCGGCAGCTCCGGCACCCGCACCTGGAAGGCGGACAGCCACACCGCCGACTCCAGGTCGCACCAGTGCAGGTCGTCGACGACCAGCAGCAGCGGCGAGTGGATCTGCGAGAGCTGGGTGAAGACCCAGTCGAGGCCGTCGCGCACACCCTGCGGATCGGCGCGCAGCCCGGGGGGCGGGGCGAGCAGCCCGGCGGCCGGACCGGCGATGTCGTACCAGTCGCCGAACAGTTCGCGCCGTTCCGCCTCACTGCGGGCGGCCAACACGGGTTGCAGAAGTTGCCGTACGGCATGGAAGGGGACATTGCGCTGCTGCTCGCTGCCGCGGGCGAAGAGCACCGTGCAGCCCTCGCGGGCCGCGGCGATCCCCCGCACCCGGGTGAGCAGTGCGGTCTTGCCCATCCCGGCCGAGCCGCTGCACAGCAGCACGCCGCCGAGCCGTCCGGCGCCGGACTCGATTCCATGGCAGAGGTCGTCGATCGCCCGGCGGGCGGCCGCGACCTCCTGCTCCCGCTCCAGCAGCGGGTCGGGTACGCCACGGCGCATCCGCTGGTCGGGCTGGAGCCGGTGGTCGTCCCGATCGGTCACCTCTGACCTCTCTGTGTCGCCAACTTCCCGTGCCTGAAGCGAGGTTATCCCGTTGCGAAGCCGATGCGGACGAAGTTGGGCAGCCCGAAATCGAACAGGTTGGCCGGGAAGGGTGTTTACCCGCAGGAGAGGGCGGACGATGATCGCAATCTGGCAATCCCGGCATCGTCACCGGGCCGTGTGATCCCCCGCCCCCTCGACTCGGATGCCCCACGAGGAGGAGAGCCATGGCACAGATTGACGGACAGTTACGCGCCCCAGTGGTCCCCGGCGCCGTCCAGACGAGTGCACGAAGAATCCGGAGAAGACCGTGGATCTGATCACCCCGCTGCCTGCTTTTCCCTTTCCCTCCCGGATAAGCGCCTACGCCCACGAGGCCCAGCACCATCTTCAGGACTGGTCGCGGGTCACCGGGATCATCGCCGACGGCCCCTCCGGCGACTCCTTCGACGCGATGCTCTTCGGCCGCTTCGCGGCCCGCGTCTACGCGGACGCCCCGGTGGACCGGCTGCTCACCCTGGCCGACTGGACCGGGTGGATCTTCGCCTTCGACGACCTGCTGGACGACACCCCGGAGGGGCGGGACCTGGACCATGTGAACCAGGTGATCGCCTGTATGGAGCCGGTCTGCCACGGCCGTCCGGCGGCCCGCCCCGCCGCCCCCTCCGAGGCCGTCGCCCGCTCCCGTGACGCCTTCGCCGACCTGTGGCGCCGGATCATCGCGCCGATGCCGGCCGCCTGGACCGCCCGCTTCACCCGCAACGTCCTGGACTTCCTGCACTCCTACCGCCGCCAGGCCGAGGTCAACTCCTCGCGGGAGGTGCTGGACGACCGCGCCTACAGCGCGCACCGCTCGTCCACGGTCGCCATGTACACCGGCGCGGACCTCATCGAGTACGGCACCGGCCGGCCCGTCCCCGAGCAGTTGATCGTCCATCCGGATGTGGCCGTGCTGCGCGAGACCGCCGTCAACGCCATCGCCTGGACCAACGACCTGTTCTCCGCGCCCAAGGAGATCTCGGTCGGGGACCTCTGCAACTATGTGACGGTCCTCCACCGCCAGCTGCACCTCCCGCTCGAGGCCGCCGCGGCAGCGGTGGTGGCCCGCATCGACGCCGAGGTGGAACGGTTCTCCGCGGCCGCCGAGCGGATCGGCGCCCTCTGCTCCCAGCTGCCCGTCGAAACGGCCGAGGCGCTGCTCGGCACGGTCGACGGGCTGCGGTCGTGGATGGTCGGCCATGTCGCCTGGTCCACGGAGAGCGGCCGGTACCGCGACCGGGGCATCCCCGACGGCACCGAGCTGCTGGCGGCCACCGGGCGCACCCCGCTCGGCGCCCACAGCGGGCTCGCCGGATGAACCGGGCTAACCATCCGCCGTCAGTACGGCCACCCCGGTGATCCGGTCGGCCGCCAGGTCCGCCAGCGCCTGGTCCGCCCGGGACATCGGGTAGCGGGTGAGCTGCACCCGGGGACGCAGCCGGGCCGCCTCCGCCAGAAAGGCCCGGCCGTCCTCGCGGGTGTTGGCGGTGACGCTGCACAGCGTGCGCTCCTGGAAGAGGTGGCGGGCGTAGTCCAGCCGCGGGATGTCGGTGAGGTGGATGCCGGCCACCGCGAGGGTGCCGCCCCGGTCCAGGGCGGCGAGCGCGACCGGCACCAGCTCTCCGACCGGGGCGAAGAGGATGGCCGCGTCCAGCGGCTCGGGCGGCGGGTCCTGGGATCCCGCGGCGGAGGCGGCGCCCAGCTCCAGCGCGAGCCGCTGGGCGTCCGGGGAGCGGGTGAGCACATGGACGGTGGCGCCGCGGGCGATGGCCAGCTGGGCGGTGAGATGGGCGGACGCGCCGAACCCGTAGACACCCAGCCGGCTGCCGGGCGGCAGCTGCGCCCGCTGCAGCGCGCGGTAGCCGATGATGCCCGCGCAGAGCAGCGGGGCGATCTCCGCGTCCGGCCACTCCTCCGGCAGGCGGTAGGCGTAGCGGGAGTCGACCAGCAGATGGCCGGCGTAGCCGCCGTCGAGGTCCCAGCCGGTGTAGCGGGAGTCGGGGCAGAGGTTCTCCCGCCCGCTGCGGCAGTAGCGGCACTGTCCGCAGGTCCCCGCCAGCCAGGCCGCCCCCAGCCGGTCGCCCACGGTGAAGCCGGTCGCGCCGGGCCCGGCCGCCAGCACCCGTCCGACCACCTCGTGGCCGGGGGTGCACTGCGGGCGACGGGGCGTCAGATCGCCTTCGGCGAGGTGCAGATCGGTACGGCACACCCCGCAGGCGGCCACCTCCACCAGGAGCTGGTGCGGGCCCGGCGGGGGGATCTCCCGCTCGGTGCGGCGCAGCGGCCCGCCGGTGATCGGACCTGGCCGGTCCACCACCCACGCGGTGGTGGCCGTGGTACCCGGAGCCCCGGACGTTGCTGCGGACATGGTCTTGCCTCCCCGGTGCGGTGGCGGTTTCGACGCTACCGCCGGTCCGGGGGGCCCGCAGAACGTAGGGTGCGGCACATGCTGGACTACGACACCGAGGCCGACCGCTACGACGCGACCCGGGGCGGGGTGCCGCGGGCCGAGGCGGCGGCCGCCGCCGTGCTGGACCTCTTGCCGGCGCCGGCCGGGACACTGCTGGACGTGGGCTGCGGCACGGGCCTGGTGACCGAGCGGATCGCCCGGCCGGGGCTGCGGGTGGCGGGCGCGGACGCCTCCCCGGGGATGGCCGCGCGGGCCGCCCGGCGGCTGGCCGGGGCGGTGGTGCTGGCCGACAGCCGGCGGCTGCCGTTCGCCGACGGGACCCTGGACGCGGTCAGCACGGTGTGGCTGCTGCATCTGCTGCCCGAGGCGGCGGCGGTGGTGGCCGAGTGCGCCCGGGTGCTGCGGCCCGGCGGGGTGCTGATCACCACCGTGGACAAGGACTCCGCGCATGATGTCGACTGTGACATCGACGCCCTTTTCGCACCCTTCCGGCGGTGGCAGGACGTCCATGACAGCAGGGCGGACGTGACCGCTCACGCCGCCCGGCACGGTCTGGCGCCCTGCGGCGAGACCACCTTCACCGGCCACGGCCAGGGCCGTTCGCCCCGGTCGGCCGTCGAGGCGGTGCAGGCCGACCGGCTCCGTTCGCTGCTGGCGCTCACCCCGGGGCGGGCGGCGGGCCTGGTCCGCGACCTGGCGGCGCTGCCCGGCCAGTCGGAGCCCCGCCCCGATCCGGTCTACCGGCTGCTGGCCCTGCGCAAGCACGGCTGACCGCGGCGGCCGCGCCCGCGGGCGGGTCGACATGCGGAAGGCCCGCACCGGTGGGCGGGTCGACATGCGGAAGGCCCGCACCGGTGGGTGCGGGCCTTCGCGCGGGGTGACCCGGTCGGCGGACCGGGGTCAGCCGTGCCCGGTCAGTGGGCGATCACCGGGACGGGGACCTCCTCCTCGGAGCCCTCCGAGGAGCCGGAGACCACGGTGCCGCCCTGGCCGCCGGCGTTGATGAAGGTGAAGGCGATGGCGGAGGAGACGGCGAGGATGCCGACCGCCCACCAGATGGCGGCGGCGTAACCGTGCACCGCGGCCTCGTTGATCAGCTTGGGGTTCCCGCCGTGCGAGACCAGCCAGCTGGTGGTGGCGCTGGCCGCGATGGTGTTCAGCAGCGCCGTGCCGATGGAGCCGCCGACCTGCTGCGAGGTGTTGACCATCGCGGAGGCGACACCGGCGTCGCGCGGCTGGACGCCGTACGTGGCCAGGCTCATCGCCGGCATGAAGGCGGTGCCCATACCGAGGCCCAGCAGGATCTGCGCGGGCAGGATCAGGGCGGCGTACGAGCTGTCGACCTTCAGCTGGGTGAGCATCAGCATGCCCAGGGCCGCGACCAGGAAGCCGGGGCCCATCAGCCGCCGGGCCGGGACCCGGGTCATCAGCCGGGCGCCGATCTGGGTGGAGCCGGTGATCATGCCTGCGATCATCGGCAGGAAGGCCAGGCCGGTCATGACCGGGGTGTAGCCCTTGACGATCTGCAGGTAGTAGGTGAGGAAGAGGAAGAGGCCGAACATGCCGATCACGGCGAGGCCCAGCGAGAGGTAGACACCGGCGCGGTTGCGCTCGGTGACCACGCGCAGCGGCAGCAGCGGCGCCTTCACCTTGCCCTCGACCACGGCGAAGCCGGCCAGCAGCACAGCGGCGGCGACAAAGAGGCCGATGGTGACGCCGGCGCCCCAGCCGTCGCTCTCGGCGCGGGTGAAGCCGTACACCAGCGAGACCAGGCCGAGGGTGGCCAGCACCACGCCGGGGATGTCCAGGCGGTTGCTGTTGCGGCTGTCGGCCGGCTCATGGACGACCGCGATCGCACCGGCGGCGGCGACGGCCGCGAACGGGACGTTGACGTAGAGCGCCCAGCGCCAGTTGAGGTACTCGGTGAGCACACCGCCGAGGATCAGGCCGAGGGCACCGCCACCACCGGCGATGGCACCGAAGATGCCGAACGCCTTGGCGCGCTCCTTGGCCTCGGTGAAGGTGACCGCCAGCAGCGAGAGCGCCGACGGGGCCAGCAGTGCGCCGAAGGCGCCCTGCAGGGCGCGGGCGCCGAGCAGCATCCCGGTGTTGACCGCCGCGCCGCCGATGGCGGAGGCACCGGCGAAGCCGATCAGGCCGATGACAAAGGTGCGCTTACGGCCTGCCATGTCGGCGATCCGGCCGCCGAGCAGCAGCAGTCCGCCGAAGGCGAGGGTGTAGGCGGTGATCACCCACTGGCGGTTGCCGTCGGTGATGCCCAGGTCGTGCTGGGCGGAGGGCAGGGCGATGTTCACGATGGTGGCGTCGAGCACCACCATCAGCTGTGCCAGCGCGATGAAGAAGAGCGCGGTCCAGCGCTTGGGGTGCGGAGTGGGCGGAAGAGACATGTGGGGGTACTCACAATCGTCACGTCTGCGTCACGTCAAAGTGGTGTGGAGGTCTGTCGTCGAGGCGTTGCGCCGATAGGTTGTGCGGCCGCGTTGCGCGGTCGGGTCAGCGGCAGTCCTCCCCGTACGCCCTCAGGTCTTCGAAGGTGGCGGCGGTGCCGGGCAGCTCCGAGCGGCGGGGTGTGCTCAGGCCGTCGAGGAGGAGCTCCAGATGCCGGTGGACGAAGCGGTCGATCCCCAGACAGCCCGTGCCCGGCAGCGGCCGGGCGAGCTGGGTGACGGCGACGATCACATCACCGACCGCGACATCGGGGCGGAGTTCCCCGGAGCGCTGGGCGGCTTCGATGAGTGCCTCCATCGCCTGCTCCAGGTGCACCCGCGCTTCGACGAACTCGGGGTCCCTGACGTCGACCCAGCCGGAGAGCAGGGAGCAGGTGGCCCCGATCCGCTCGTCGGCGGCGGTGTGCACAAAGCGCCTCAGCGCCTGGAAGGCGGTCGCCTCCTCGGCGAGCGCGGCCTCGGCTTCGTCGATGGTGCGGATCAGCACCGAGAGGGTGACGGTGCGGATCAGTTCCCGTCGGTCGGCGAAGTGCCGGTAGAGCGTGGCGTTGCCGATGCCGGCCCTGCGGGCGATGTCGTCGAGCGGCACATCCGGGCCGTACTCGACGAAAGCCTCCCGGGCGGCGACGACGATCCGCTCGCGGTTGCGGAGCGCGTCGGCCCTGGGACGGGCCACTCGCTGGTCCACGGCAGATCCGGCCATTGCCGCGCTCCCCCCGATGACGGGAACCGGGGACGGGTTCCCCGGTTCGGTTGCACATGGCTAAACGGGGAACCCGTCCCCGGAAATTTCGGGGACTGCGGTGAGCTGTGTCACAGGACCCGGGCGGGTCCCTGCTCCGCCTCGCGGAGCTCGGCGAGCAGGCCCTGCTGGCCCGCCAGGAGCTCGGTGAGGATGCGCCGGGCGGCACGCAGCAGATCCGCGACATCGGCGCCGGCCAGTGAGTAGACCACCGTGGCACCGTCACGGGCCGAGACCACGATCCCGGAGCGGCGCAGCACGGCCAGTTGCTGGGAGAGGCTGGACGGCTCGATCTCGATCGCCGCCAGCAGTTCCCGTACCGGCTTGGGCCCCTCCTGCAGCAGTTCCAGGACCCGGATCCGCACCGGATGCCCCAGCATCCGGAAGAACTCCGCCTTCGCCTGGTACAGCGGGACCCGTTGCACCGCCGGTTCAGCCCCTCTCCGGACTTGTCGTGGTCGGAAGGCTACGGATGGCGGCCCCCGTCTGCCGGAGAACTGCAGAGTCCGGCAGATGGGGAATTGCATAATCCTTCAACTCATGGGCCGAAAAAGGGAGTTCAGAGCTCCAGGGCTTCGCAGACCTGCTTGCTGCGGTGGCGAGCGAGGGCCAGATTGGCCCGGTTACGGTCGAGGACCAGGTAGAGGAAGATGCCCTGGCTGCCCCGCTTGGTCAGCGGGCGGATCATGTGGAACTGCCCCGAGAGGGTGATCAGGATGTCCTCGATGGCCTCACCCCGCAGATCGAGCAGTTCCATGGCGCGCATCTTGGCCCGCACCACGTCGGTGTTGCCGGCCGCGGCCACATTGAGGTCCAGATCGTCGCCGCCGCCGAGGACGCCCAGCGCCATGCCGCTGCCGTAGTCCACCAGGGCGGCGCCCATGGCGCCCTCGATGGACATGCACTCCTTGAGCGAGGTCTCCAGGTTCACCGCGGTCTCCTTTTCGCCGATTTCGCCGCTGTCGATCCATGCGGTCCCGGACCACCGGATCGCGGCCACGACGCTAGAGCCGGGGCGGTCGCCGCCGGGCCGTTCGACTGCAAACGACCGGAATGTCCGGGCCCGACGAAGCAAACCGAAAGCATTCCGCTCACAACCGCAGGTCTTCCGAACGCACTTCGACAGCGCTGGGGATCACTGCGCAGCACGGCCGGTCCGGTGATCGACCGCCCACGGGCGACGGCGCCGCGGACAGCGGCAGTCCGGACGTCGGGAGTCCGGGGGCCGGCAGTCCGGGGGTCAGCAGTCCGGGGGTCGACAGCGGGCGCGTCGGCAGCGCGGGGTCGGCAGCGCGGGGTCGACGGCTCGGGCCTCAGCAGTCCGGGCGGGAGTGCTCGGGGTGGGAGCGCCCGGGGTGGGAGCGCCCGGGACGGGGACGCAGCCCCTCGAAGACCAGGTCGGCGAAGCGGCTCCACTCGCCGCTGCCAGTACGGATGATGCCGGACAGGCCGGCCACGATCAGATAGATGTCGTCGACCGTGACATCGCCGCGGACGGCGCCCGCGGCCCGGTCCTGCTCGATCAGCGCCCCGACCGCCCGCTCCAGCCGGGCGAGCGTCTCACCGCGGGGCGCCTCGGAGCCCACCGCCGCCGCAAGAGCGGCGGACAGCCCCCGCTCCCGTGCCAGCACCTCGCCGACATGGCGCAGATAGCGCCGCAGCCCCTGACCGGTCCGCGGCTCGCGCAGGCAGTCGGTCTCGGCGAACTCCAGGATCTCGCCGAACCGGTGCTCCGCCGCGGCCTCCACCAGCGCCTGGCGGGTCGGGAAGTGCCGGTAGACGGTGCCGATGCCCACCCCGGCGGCCCGCGCCACCTCGGGCATCTGCACCGCCTCCCCGTGTTCCACGAAGAGGGCCCGGGCGGCGGCCAGCACCCGGGCGCGGTTGCGCTCCGCGTCGGCGCGCGGCTTGCGGCCGGCCGGCATGGACGGCGTTGACACGGCATGGACTCCTCTGCCTAGACTTTTTCCGGAATCGGATTCCTCTTCCGATTGTGGCATCCAGAGAGGGCACACCCATGTCCGGAGACCGCTTCATCCTGCTCCAGCCCGGCGCGGTACGGCCAGGCAGACTCCCGCTGCCCCCCGCATTCGCGGTCAAGGCGATGACGGACGACACCCAGGGTCGCTTCTCGCTGCTGGAGGTGACCCTGGTCAGGGACATCCCGCGGCACACCCACCACCGCGCCGACGAGGCCGTCTACGTCCTGGAGGGCGTCCTCGCGATCGAGTTCGACGACGAGACCCTGCTCGCCCCCGAGGGGTCCTTCGCCCTGCTGCCGCAGGGGGTCCCGCACGCCCTGCGGCGCGCCTCGGACCCGCCGCCGCGGGTCCTGCAGATCTCCTCGCCGGGCGGCTGGGAGCACTATGTCGAGGATCTGATCGAGGCGGGACCCGCCGTGCTCACCGACGGCCGGCTCGACCCCGCGAAGATCAACCCCATCGCGGGGAAGTACGGCATCAGCTACCAGGAGGAGCAGGGCTGACCGTTCAGCCGCTCCGCGGGGCCGCCACCGAGTCGCGGACGATCAGCTCGGGCCGCAGCGACACCACAGCGCCGGGGGCGGCGGCCTCCCGGCCTGCCGCGATCCGGCCCGCCCGGCGGCCGGCCTCGATCAGCGGGAGCCGTACCGTGGTGAGCGCCGGATAGGCGTCCACTGCGAAGGAGATGTCGTCATAGCCGGTGACCGAGAGCCTCCCCGGCACATCGATGTCCCGCTCCCGTGCCGCCGCGAGCACCCCCAGGGCGACCAAATCGTTGGCGGCCACGATCGCCGTCGGCTGCTCCGCCCGGTCCAGCAGCACCTGGGCCCCCTCGAAACCGGAGGTCCGGTCGAAGCCGCCGGGCACCTGGAGCGACTCGTCCGCCGCCACACCCGCCTCGGCGAGCGCCGCCAGATGGCCGGCCAGACGGGCGCGGGTGGTGGAACTCCCCGCGGGTCCGGTGATGCAGGCGATCCGCCGGTGGCCCATCGAGAGCAGATAGCGGGTGAGGGCCTGCGCACCCCGGAAGTCGTCGAACTCCAGCGCCACCGCCCCGGTGTCCGGCAGCGCGGGCCTGCCGCAGAGCACCACCCGGGTGTCCGCCGCGACCGCACGCCTGACGAGCGCCTGGAGCTCGGCGAAGTGTGCGCTGTCCGGCTGGTGGCCGCCGGTGAGCACAATGGCGCGCACCCGCTGGCGCAGCAGCAGCCCGATGTAGCGCAGTTCCTCCGCCGGTGAGCCGGCGGTGCTGCAGATGACGGCGAGCAGGTCGTCCAGGGCGGACTCGCCCTGGACCGCCCCCGCCATCACGCCGAAGAAGGGGTCGGAGATGTCGTTGACCACCACACCCAGCACATCCGAGGTGGCTGCGGCGAGCGCTCTGGCATGCGCGTTGACCACATAGTCGAGGTCGGCCACGGCCGCCATCACCCGCCGCCGGGTGGACTCGGCCACCGGGTAGTTTCCGTTGAGGACCCGGGAGACGGTCGCCGAGGAGACCCCGGCCCGCGCCGCCACATCCGCCAGAGTCGCCGCCAAGGCCCGCCCTTCCCACCGCTGTCCCGCTGCCCGCACCGTCGGCAGCAGGGGGATTCTATCCAGTTGCGCCAACCCTGACCGGGGCCGCCCAGAGGGTTGGTGAAACGCTTCGACACCGGGGTCTGGACACACTTCGGAGGGGTCCCTAAGCTCTCCCGGCAAGAAGCGATTGAGCCGCAGACATGACACTGTCGAAGCGCTTCACCCAGTGCCGATCAGACGAGTGTCGCGAGATGGAGCAGCGCATGGTCACGCTCGCCCAGGTCGCCCGGCACGCCGGGGTGTCCCCGAGCACGGTCTCGTACGTCCTGAGCGGCAAGCGGTCCATCTCGGAGGCCACCCGCCGCCGGGTGGAGCAGTCCATCGCGGAGCTCGGCTACCACCCGCACGCCGGCGCCCGCGCGCTCGCCAGCAGCCGTTCCCATGTCATCGCCCTGATGATCCCGCTGCGTACCGACATATACGTCCCCGTGATGATGGACATCGCCATCTCCATCACCACCACCGCTCGCCGCCACGGCCATGACGTCCTGCTGCTCACCAGCGAGGAGGGACCGTCGGCGGTGAAGCGGGTGGCCGGCAGCGGGCTGGCCGACGCCATGATCCTGATGGATGTGGAGCTGGCCGACGAGCGCATCCCGCTGCTGCGGCAGACCGGCTCCGTCGCCGCCCTGATCGGTCTGCCGGCCGACACCTCCGGACTGTCCTGCGTCGACCTGGACTTCGAGGCCGCCGGCGTCCTGGCCGCCGACCACCTGGCCGACCTCGGGCATCGCGAGGTCGCCCTGATCGGCGCCCCCGAGACCGTCTACCGCCGGCACACCGGCTTCGCCGAACGCACCCTGGCCGGCTTCCGGCGGCGGGCCGCCGAACGCGGCATGGCCCACCTGCACCGTCCGTGCGGCGGCAGCCACGAGGCCACCGCGGGCACGCTCTCCCGGATTCTGGAGGAGCGGCCCGGCACCACCGGCTTCGTGGTGCAGAACGAGGCCGCGGTCCCCCATCTGCTCGGCCTGCTGCGCCAGGCAGGCCGAGCCGTACCCGAGGACGCGTCGGTCCTGGCGATCTGCCCGGACGACGTGGCCGTCCACTCCTCGCCGCAGCTCACCTCGGTCTCCATCCCCGCCGAGGAGATGGGCCGGCGCGCCGTCGAACTGGTCATGGCCCAGCTGGCGGGCGAGGACACCACCGGACTCATCCTGCTCGCCCCGACCCTGACCGCCCGGGGGAGCAGCGGGCCCGCACCGCACCCCGCCTGAGCCGCCGCCCCACTCCTTGGAGCGCACCCGCACAGAACGCACCCGCACAGAACGCGCCCGCACCGAACGCGCCCGCACCGAACGCGCCCGCACCGAACGCACAGCACCCCGACCGAACGCCCGCATCGAGCGAACGCACCCCGGCCGCCGCGCTCCTGTCACCGGTCCCACGCGCCCCGGCCGCGCCCGGCGCGCGGTCCGGCGCGCCTGCGCTCGGCCACCACCCGCCCGCCACCACCGAGGAGACCCGTTGAATGCGCTCCGCGCACCTCCCGCCCCCGATCCGGCGCCTGCGGCGGCCTACCTGGCCCACCCCGCATCCCGGCGAAGCCCGGGGCAACCGGCCATCAGGCGCGTCCGCCGACCGGGAGTCTCCGGGGTGACGTCCGAAGCAGCGGACCCCACTCCCCCGCCGGGGCGGCGCCAAGCCCATCCGTCCGAAATCTCGAACGATGGACGACTTATCGAACCGCGTGTCACACTACCCACCACCAAACCGCTGATCGGCAAGGCCCAGGGAGGCAGAGATGCAGGGCACCGCGACACTCAACCGGACGGGACATCACAGCGCCGCAGCACGGACCCCCGGCGCCGCACCCCCGGCCCCCGCCCACCCTTCCGCCGGACTGCTCGCCCCGGAGGAGCGGCGACTGCTGCTCCTGCTGGCCGAGGGGCTGCCGCTGGACGCCGTGGCCCGTCGGCTGTGCACCTCCAGCCGTACGCTGCGCCGGCGCATCCGGGTCCTGTGCGACCGCATCGGGGTCCGCACCCCGCTGCAGGCCGCCGTCTGGGCGGCCCGCCGCGGGCTCATCTGACGGACGATCAGGCTGTCGGTCCCGGACGGAGCCGGCGGCAGGAGCCCGGCAGCAGGGTTGGCACCAGGCGCCCATGAAGGCCGGGCTCGGCAGCGGTGCGGGCGGCGGGCCGGTGGGACACGCCGGGCGCGGGTCAGAGCTCCAGGCGCCAGTCGTTGCTGTGCATCACACAACCGGGCGGGAACTCGATCTCACACGGGCCGAGCAGGGTGAATCCGACCCGCCGGCAGATCGCATTGGACGCCGGATTGCCCACCGACGGAAAGGCGTGCAGATACCGGTGCCCGGCCTCGGCCCGCACCGCGGAGACCAGGGCGGTGGCTGCGGCGACCGCGATCCCCCGGCCCTGGTGGGGCGGCAGCACACTCCAGCCGGTCTCGTACACGGTCTCCCCGTGCCAGACCCGCTCCCAGAAGCCGATGCTGCCGACCGCCTCCCCGCTGCGGGCCAGCACCACCTGGAACATCCGGCCCCGCGAGACATCCAGATACCGCTGATGCCGCGCCGACACCTGGGCGTCGGTCTCGGGACCGCCGAGATGGCGCTTCATCTCAGGGGTGTTGATCTTGCGCAGCAGCGCCAGGCCGTCCTCCGACCAGGGCTCGATCCGGACCTCCGGCCCGTTCTCCCGCGCATCCATGCCGGCCATCGTGTCACACGCCCATCGCCCGGTCAGCGGCCGGTTCCGAGCATCCCGGCGAGCAACTCGGCAGCACCGGAACGCAGTTCGGCCAGGTCGGGCGGGTGGACCGAGGCGGCGCCGGCGACCGAGTAGAACAGCACGCCCTCGCACCAGGAGACCAGCAGCCTGGCGTGGCGCTCCGGCTCGGCGGAGCCCAGTGCGCCCAGCATCCCCGCCAGCGGCTCCCGGAAGCCCCGGCCGAGCTCGTCGTACCGCTGCCGCAGCTCCGGCCTGCGGGTCGCCTCCAGGGCAAGCTCCAGCCGGGCCAGCAGCAGGACCCGCCCCTCGGTCATGGAACGGTGCAGCGCCAGCGCCAGCGCATCGGCGAGCCCCGGCACCCCGGCGCGGGGGACCGGGACCTCGTCAGGTGCCAGCACCCGGCGCTCCAGCTCCGCCAGCCGGTCCAGAGTGAGGGCCAGCAGTGCGGCGCGGGTCCTGGCGTGGTTGGAGGTGGAGCCCTGGGGCAGCCCGGCCGCCTCGTCCACCGCCCGGTGCGTCAGGCCCCGCAGCCCCCGTTCGGCGAGCAGCTCCACGGCGGTGTCGGCGATCAGCGCCGGACGGGTCGGGCTCATGGCGTCAACCTACCGCCACTACAGGTGTAGTATCGATACTACAGACGTAGTGAGAGAGGCGGCGCCGCATGAGCAGCGAGACCCCGCACGCCGTGGTGGTGGGCGCCGGCATCGGCGGGCTGACCGCGGCCGCCGCCCTGCACCGCAGCGGCTGGTCGGTCACGGTCCTGGAGCGGGCGGCGGCAGGGGAACCGGCAGGCGCGGGCATCGCCCTCGCACCCAACGCCCAGCGCGCCCTGGACACCCTGGGGGTCGGCGACCGCGTCCGGGCCATGGCCGCCTTCCAGGGCCCGGGCAGCCTGCGGCGGCCCAGCGGCCGAAGGCTCACCACAACGACCGGGGAGGAGGCCGCGGCACGGTTCGGCGGCCCCGTCGTGGTCGCACACCGCGCCGATGTGGTGGACCTGCTCGCCGGACTGCTGCCGCGCGGCGCCCTGTACACCGGCGTACCGGTGACCTCCGTCGACCCGGGAGACGCCCGCCGCCGCGCTTCGGTGACCACCGCGCAGGGCGAGCTCCGGGCCGATCTGGTGGTCGCCGCCGACGGCATCGGCTCCACCGTGCGCAGCGCGCTCTTCCCCGGCCGGCCCGGCCCCCGCCCCACCGGGCTGACCAGCTGGCGAGCGGTGGTGTCCGTCCCCGGCCTGCCCCTGGAGGCCCATGAGACCTGGGGGCGAGGGCTGCTCTGGGGCACCGTGCCGCTCCTGGACGGCCGGGTGTACTGCTATGCCACCGCCCGGGCCGCACCGGGCGGGCGGGCCACCGATGAACGGGCCGAGCTGCGCCGGCTCTTCGGCAGCTGGCACCACCCGGTGCCCGCGCTGATCGAGGCCATGCCGGCGGGCGGCGTGCTGCGTACCGACATCCGCTCGATGCCCGTGCCGCTGCCGGCCCACCACCGGGGCCGGGTGGCGCTGCTGGGCGACGCCGCACACGCCATGACGCCCAACCTCGGGCAGGGCGGCTGCCAGGCGGTGGAGGACGCGGTGGTACTGGCCCGGCTGGCGGGTCCGGGCGGCGACATCGAGGCCGCACTCGCCGTGTACACCGCCGAGCGGCTGCCCCGCACCACCGAGGTGGTCCGCCGGTCCGAGCAGATCGCACGGCTCACCGCCTGGCGCTCACGCCCGGCCGTCGCACTGCGCGACGCGACGGTCGCGGCGCTGGGCCGCCTTGCGCCGCAGCTGGCCCTGCGCAGCCTGGACGGGATCGCCGACTGGCGGCCGCCGTCCGGCCCGGACACCACCGGCCCCCTGCCGGCGCACCCTCCGCCGAGGTGACCCAGAGTCAGTTGTCCTGGCGGGCAAGGCAGTCGCGTACCGCCGAGATGAGGGTCCGCGACCGGATGTCACCCGTGACCCCGGGCTGCATGCCATTGGTGACATAGCCGAAGGCGAGGCCCAGCGACGGGTCGGCGAAGCCCAGCGAGCCGCCCCGGCCGGGGTGGCCGAAGGACGCCGGGGAGGCCATCGGCGACGTGGGGCCGTGGCGGAAGTAGCCGTGCCCGAAGACCGAGTTGACCACCAGCACCCGGTCCGGGCCGTCGGCCGCCGGACCCATCGCCTCGGCCAGCGTGCCCGGCGCGAACAGCCCGCCGTCGCCGATGAGCGCGGCATAGAAGCCCGCCACTCCGCGCGCCGTCCCGATGCCGTTGGCACCCGGGATCTCGGCCGCCTGGGCGGCCGGGTCATTGAGGTCCAGCGCGGACTCCACCGATCCGAACGCCCTGGCGGTGAGTGACCGCGGGTCCTGGTAGGCGTCCCGCACCGACTGCTTGGGGCGTATCCGCAGACCGCCCGGCCCTGCCAGGGCGATCTCCGGCGCGGGCAGGTCGACCAGCCGCCCCACCCGGTGGCGCTCCTCCGGGGGCAGGCCGATCCACAGCTCCAGGCCGAGCGGCCCGGCGACCTCCTCGGCGAACCAGCGGCCCACACTGCGGCCGCTCACCCGCCGTACCACCTCACCGACCAGCCAGCCGAAGGTGTAGGGGTGGTAGCCATGGGCGGTACCCGGCTCCCAGGCGGGCACCTGCGCCGCCACGGCCGCCACCGCGGGCTCCCAGCCGAGCACCTCCGCCACCCGCAGCGGGGTGTCCAGCGCCGGCAGTCCGGCGCGGTGCGACAGCAGCCAGCGCACCGGTATGCGCTCCTTGCCGGCGGCCTTGAACTCCGGCCAGTACTCGCCCACCGGCGCATCCAGATCCAGCTCGCCGCGCTGGTGCAGCAGCAGGGCGCAGGCGGCGGTGAAACCCTTGGTCACCGAACGCAGCACCTGTGCGGTGCGCGCGGTCCAGGGCACTCCGGGGGCGGGGCGGCCACCCAGTTCGGGGACGGCGTCACCGGCCCACAGGTCGGCCACCCGGCGGCCCCGCACATGGAGCGCGAAGGCGGCGCCGACCTCCCCGTGGTCGCGGAAGTTGCGGGAGAACGCCTCCCGCACCGGCTCCCAGCCGTCGGCCACCTCGCCGCCGATCTCCACCACCGCACGCCTCACTTCCCGCTCACAGCCCTGCCCGCCATTGTGCATCGCCCTCGGCGGAGCCCCGGCCACCGGGCCGTGCAGCAGCCCCTCGGGGAGCGACGGCCCGGCGCCGGATGCCCGGTGCGGTCGGCTGCGCCCTCCCCCGCCGGGCTCGTGGTCAGCTCTGCCGGCCTGTGCCGCCCGGTGCCGCGAGCGCACCGATCCGGCCGAACAGCTGCGCGCCCAGCACCCTGACGTCCAGGGGTGTCTCCAGACCCGGCAGTTCCTGGGCGGTCACCCAGTGCAGCGGGTGCTCGGCGGTGCCCACCGTACGGTCGGGGCGGTCGGCAACAGCGATGTAGTGGTGGTCCACATGCACATGCGGCTGCGCCACATGGTTGTCGCCGGAGACCGCGATCTCCACCGTCCACCACGGCGGCGGCACCACCTCATGGGGGTAGCCCGCGGGCAGCGCGCACTCCGGCGGGGTCAGAAACCGCCCCTCGAGACCGGTCTCCTCACGCAGCTCGCGCACGGCCGCCTCCGCCGGCGTCTCATCCGCCTCCACATGCCCGCCGGGGACCAGCAGCCCGCCCAGCCGGGGGTGCTCGATCATGCCCAACCGCCAGTCCCCGCCGATCCAGGCGAACAGATAGACACTGGACGTGGCGTGTTTGACCGGCATGGGCCGCCTCTCCTGACGCAGGTCCGACAGCATCGACTCTCTCACGGCGGTCCGACGCTACTCTGCGACACAGGCGATGGGAGGCGGCTCATGGCGGCGGTGTTCGAGACCGGACGCAGACAGGTGCTGGCCCACCGGGTGGCGGCACACCAGCTCGACCGCTCGGAGTCGCGGCCCGGCCGGCTGGCAGTGCTCGACCTGGGGGTCCAGGACACCCCGCACGGCTCCGCCAGACTGGCACTCGCCGCCCGGACGACGTCCGAGCCGCCCGACGACGGGTCGCTGACCCTGATCTGGTCCACCCGTGGAGCGCCCCATCTGCACCGGCGGAGCGATCTGCCGGCGCTGGCGGCCGCGCTCTGGCCGCTGGGCGACGCGGACGCCACCGCTCGGATCTCCGCCACCGCGATCCGCGACGGGGCCAGGATGGGAGTGGCGGCCTTCACCGCCGCGGCCGAGGCGCTGCGCGCGGTGGTCCGCGAGCCGATGCCCAAGGGCGAGGTCAGCGCAGCGGTCAGCGCCCGGGTGCCGGAGTCCCTCACCTACTGGTGCCGGGTGTGCCAGGCGCAGCACATCTCGGGCGGCCTCTTCCAGCAGGTGGGGCTGCCTGCCGGGGTGCGGCTGGACCCGAGCGGTCCGGGCACCGTACTGGCGCCCGTCCAGGACTGGCCGGGGGTCCCCGGTGCGGCGTCCGGGACGGCCGGGCTGCTCCGCACCCAGCTGCGGCTGCTGGGCCCGGCAGGCCTCGCCGAGGCCGCCAAGTTCCTGGGCACCACCCAGACGGCGACCCGCCAGGTCTGGCCGGGAGGGCTGGCCGAGGTCCGCGTCGACGGCCGTACCGCCTGGCTGCCGGAGGAGGACCTCGATGCGCTGCGCTCCGCCCCGGCTCCGCGTCTGGTCCGGCTGCTGCCGCCGTCCGACCCGTTCCTCCAGGCCCGGGACCGCAGTCTGCTGGTGCCCGACCGGGAGCGCCAGCAGGCGGTGTGGCGGGTTCTGGCGAGCCCGGGGGCGCTGCTGGTGGACGGTGAGATCACCGGTGTCTGGCGCTCCCGGCTGGCCTCCAAGGGGCGCCTGAACGTCACCGTGACGGCCTTTGATGCCCTCTCCTCCCCAGTCCGCGACGCCGTGCGGGACGAGGCCCAGCGGGTGGCCGAGGTCCGGGGGGCGGCCGATCTGACCGTCACCTTCACCGACTGACGTGTGTTTGGATGCGGGCATGGACCCCGCAGAAGAGATCCTCGACATCGTCGACGAGCAGGACCGGGTGGTGGGCACCGCCCGGCGTGGCGAGGTCTACCGCCGCCGGCTGCTGCACCGCTGCGTCTTCATCCTCTGCCGGGACGCCGAGGACCGGATCTTTGTGCACCGCCGGGCCGCCGCCAAGCTGTTCTCACCGCTCACCTACGACGTCTTCGTCGGCGGGGTGGTGGGCTCCGGGGAGTCCTATGCCGACGCCGCGGTCCGTGAGGCCGAGGAGGAGCTGGGGGTCTCCGGGATCCAGCCGCACCATCTCTTCAAGTTCCTCTTCGAGTCGCCCGACCACTCCTGGTGGTGCGATGTCTACGAGGCCCGCTGGACCGGCCCGGTGAACCCCCAGGTCGAGGAGATCGACTGGCACGGCTTCCTGACGGAGGACGAGATCCGCGTACGCCTCACCGAGTGGCCCTTCGTGGCGGACGGCACCGAGGCGTGGCGGCGCTACCGGCAGTGGCGCGGCTGAGTCGGCCCGGTCGCACCCCGTCGGCCCGCCGGTGCTGCCCGCCCGGTCGTGTCGGCCCGCTCAGTCCCGCCACAGCGGGTGCTCCCGCTCCGCCCATCGCCGGGACACCTCCCCGGTGCGCATGCCCAGCCGGGCCTCGGGGTCGCGGGAGGCCATCCACAGATGCCCGGCGACCGCTGCTGCCACGACCAGTGCCAGCCAGTCGTGCACAAAGGTGGCCCCCGTCCGCCACACCAGCGGCGCCAGGTGCGGGAACCACATCAGCAGCCCGGTGCCCATCATCACCAGCACCGCCCCGGCCGTCCACGCCGCATAGAGCTTCTGCCCCGCGTTGAACTTCCCCGCGGGCCGCTCGGTGCGGCGCCGGAGCACCGCCCTCAGCCACTGCCAGTCGTGCTTGCCGAAGCGGTTGAGCCGGCGCAGGTCCGCGCGCAGGGCGACGGACAGCAGCCCGGCCAGCAGCGGCAGCGGCAGCAGCAGGCCCGACCACTCGTGGACGACGACCACCAGCCGGCGACGCCCCACCAACTCCGCCAGCGGCGGCAGATACAGCACGGCCGCGGTCACCAGGCAGCTGCCCATCAGCAGCCCTGTCACCCGGTGCACCCACCGCTCCGCCCGGGTGAAGCGGGGCCGGAGGTCAGGCTGTCGGAGCATCGTCGCGCCCGTTCGACCGCCCGACCCAGGCGTCCACGTCATAGCCGTACCGCTCCCAGTAGCCGGGCTCCACCTTGTCGGTCACGGTGATCCCGGAGAGCCACTTCGCCGACTTGTAGAAGTACATGGGCGCCACATACAGCCGCACGGGGCCACCGTGCGCATGGCTGATCCCGGCGTCCTGCATGCGCAGCGCCACCAGCACATCGGACCGCCGCGCCTGCTCCATGGTGAGGCTCTCGCTGTACGCGCCGTCGAAGCAGGTGAAGCGGACCGCCCGCGCTCCGGGGCGCACCCCGGCGGCGTCCAGCAGCCGGGACAGCCGCACGCCCTCGAACGGCGTGCCCGGCACCCGCCACCCGGTCACGCACTGCACATCCCGCACCAGCCGTTCCTGGGGCAGTGCCCGCAGGTCGGCCAGCCGGTAGGAGCCCGGATGCTCCACCAGTCCGTCCACGGTAAGCCGGTAGTCGGTCTCCCCCCGGTGCGGGACCGATGCGGTCACCGAGTAGTACCGGAAGCCGCCCGCTCCGGGCAGCAGTCCGGTCAGCCCGGTCGGGTCCTTGCCCGCGACGGAGCCCAGCGCCGCATCCACACCGCGCTGGAGATACGGCCCGGCGGCGACACCTGCCGCTCCGAGCCCGATCATGCCCAGGACCACACGGCGCCCCACCGGGGTGCCGCGGTCCTCCGTTCCGCTGTCCACACCTTGATTCGACCAGCATCACGCGCTGAGGGCCAGTGCCTGGGCCACCTCGTCAGCACTTCGTAAGCAAGGGACCGGACCTTCGTAAGCAATGGACCGGACCGCGTCCGCCGGGGGGTGCGGACGCGGCCCGGTGTCTGGGATGCTCCGTGAAGCCGATGTGATGAACGCTAGCTATGAACATGTCAATTCGTCAATCCCGCCTCTTCCCCCGTCCCGTTAGGGTGTGGGACATGGCCACCCGTACGAGCCCCCATGCAGCCCCGGAGCGGCCCGAGCGCGGACCCCGCCGCAGGCTCAGCGTGGACGAGCGCCGTGAACAGCTGATCAGTGTCGCCCTCGACCTCTTCAGCAGGCGCTCGCCCGACGAGGTCTCCATCGACGACATCGCCACCGCCGCCGGTGCCTCCCGGCCCCTGGTCTACCACTACTTCCCCGGCAAGCAGAGCCTCTACGAGGCCGCACTGCGCCGCGCCGCCGACGAACTCGCCGGCCGCTTCCACGAGCCCCCCGACGGTCCGCTCTCCGAGCGGCTGCACCGTGTGATGGGCCGCTATCTCGACTTCGTCGACGGCCACGGCCCCGGCTTCGCGGCCCTGCTGCGCGGCGGCTCGGTGTCCGCCAGCCCCTGGACCAACGCCGTGATCGACGAGGTCCGCCGCGCCGCCCACGACCAGATCCTCTCCCACCTCGCCATCGACGACCCCGGCCCGCGGCTTCGTCTCACCATCCGGGCGTGGATCGCCAACGCCGAGATCACCGCCCTGGAATGGCTGGAGGACCGCTCCATACCCCGCGAGGAGCTGCAACTCCGCCTGGTCCAGGAGTTCGTCGCCGCGCTGACCGTCACTGTCTCCCTGGACCCGAGCCTGCTCCCCGCGTTCCGCGGCTTCCTCGCCGAGGAGACGCCCGACGGCCCCACCGGGAGGCTCGCGGCCCAACTGAACGCCCTCTTCGCCGACCCGGGGCTCGGCACCACTGTCGGCCGACTGGCATCCGGCACCGTCTGGTAGAAAAGTTCCGCCCAGGGATCTTCGAGGGGAGCGGGCCCATCACATGAACGCCTACGCACGGAACGCCGCCAACCAGGTGACCGCCACCGTGGACGCCGTCTCCGAGGGACTGCTGAGCGGGCGTGCGTGGGTGCATCCCGCAACCTCACTCACCGCCTTCCCCGGCCCCGGCGGCACCACCCTGCTCCCGCTGCCGCTGGACCACGACGAGCGCCAGGTCGTACCGCAGATCGGTGCGGTCGTCGGCTGGACCTCGACCACCGGCGCAACCGGCCCGGTCGCGGCCGCCGCCGTCCGACGGATCCTGGAGCGCCTCGGGGGCGGCCCCGTCCTCGGCCATGAGCCCACCGCCGAGGGCTTCCACCTCCCGGTGACCGCCGAGCCCGCCCCCGCCGAGCTGCGGCCCGCCTTCCCCCGGCTGACCTTCCCCGGCGAACGGCCCGGCCCCCGGCTCACCGACGACGTCGCCGGTGTACGCGTCCGGTTCGCCGTGCCCCCGGTCTTCCACTCGCTGCTGGTGCACGGCGACGGCGACCGCCTCGCCGACCATCTGCTGGAGACCGCCGACGAGATCCTGGCCGGCGCCCGCGGCACGGCCCGCCGCGACTGGGCCGCCGCCACCGCGGCCGCCACCGATGCGGCGCTGGCCGCCGGGGCCTTCTTCAGCGGCCTCTGCCGGCTGGACATCGACGGCCGGGAGAGCACCGCCACCGTGGTCGCCGCCGTCACCCCCGCCGACGGCACGGCCGCGGAGCTCCCGCACGCCGAGATCCGCGAGGTGGACCTGCCCTGCGGTCCGGCGACGGTGATGGTCGAAGCCCGGACCACCCCCGTACCGGCGACGCTCTCCGCCGACGGCCGCAGGCGCCTCATCGGCACCGCGACCGCCCTCGCGCTGATCCCGCTGCCCAACCGCACCCAGACGCTCGCCGTCCAGCTGAGCACCCCGCACGAGCAGGACTGGGACCGCTACGCACGAGTCTTCGCCGACATTCTGCAGAGCATCGAGATCGCCTGGGACGGTGTCGCTGCTGAGACCCCCGCGGCGCCGGAACCCCCCGCCGCGCCCGAACCCCCTGTGGCGCCGGAACCCCTCGCCGCGCCGGAGCCCTCCCGGTCCCTGCGCCTCCCACGCCTCCGGCGGCGCCCGCCACTCCTCCCGCACCTCCAGCCGCGGCGCCCGCCACTCCTCCTGCGCCTCCTGCGCCTCCTGCGCCTCCCGCCGAGCCCTTCGACCCCTTCGGCACCACCTCCGCAGCCCCTCCGGCGGCGCCGGCGCCCATCGCTGCCGCACCCGCACCCCGGGCGGACGCCAAGCCCGGCAAGGGCACCACCGTGCAGGTCCCGCCGGCCGACTGGGACCCCTGGGGCGGGACGCCCGCCCCCGCCGCCGCCCCCGCGAGCCCCGCGCCCCAGGCGGACCCCGAGCCCGGCAAGGGCACCGCCGTCCAGGTCCCGCCGGCCGACTGGGACCCCTGGGCCTGACCCTGCCCGCTCCCCGGAAGTCCCGGCCGTCGTCGGCGCACGGCGTGCCGGGCGGCATCGGACCGGCGGGGCGGCCCGGGTCCGAGCCACCCTGAAGGAGAGGAGCGGCGGCACCGCTGCCGAACTCCCCGCCCGACGACGGCACCGCCCGCACGGGCCCGGTCCGCCGGACACTCCCTGCACGGCGGCCCGTCCCCCGTGGGCACGGTCCGCCGTCCTCACCCGTGGGGCAGCAGCCGCCCGCCCAGTGCCGCCGCGGCCGTGGCCAGCACCGCGCACGCCAGCACCACGGCCCAGCCCAGCGGCCCCAGGGCGTTGCAGCCGAAGAAGCGGTTGAGGCCGGGCAGTTCCACGGCCGCCACCAGCGCCGCCACCGAGATCCCGGAGGTCGCCAGGACCAGCGGGCTGCGCCACCGCCCGATCAGCGTCTGCCCCAGCTGCGCCCCGACCAGCGCCGCCAGCCCCATGGTGGAGGCCCTCCGGCCGCCGTCCGGCAGCACCCGGGTGACTCTGCCGACCTGCCAGGCCACCAGCGCCGCCGCCGCAGTGGCACTGCCGCGGACCGCCAGCACCCGCCCCACCTCCGCGCCCACGAAGCCGTGCGCCGGTCCGTCGCCGACGGTCCGGCCGTCGTCCGCGCCCCCTCCGTTGCGGCGCGGCGTCAGTGCCACGGCCAGTGCGGGCAGCATGTCGGTGAGCATATTGACCACCAGCAGCTGACGTGTCGTCAGCGGGGCCTGCCCGCTCACGGCCGTACCCACCAGCGTGAACGCGATCTCGCCCGCATTGCCCCCCACCAGGATCGCCACCGCGTCCCGCACACTGGCCCAGAGCGACCGCCCCTCCGCCAGCGCGTCCAGGATCAGCATCGGGTCGGACGAGGTCAGCACCAGGTCGGCGGCGCTCCGGGCGGATCCGCTCCCCTTTCCCGCGACCGCGATCCCCACGTCCGCCCGCCGGATCGCCGCAGCGTCGTTGGTACCGTCCCCCGTCATCGCCACGACCCGGCCGGAACGCTGCAACTCCCTGACGATCCGCACCTTCTGCGTCGGCGACACCCTCGCGAAGACCGCCGCCCGGGACACCGCCTCCGCCCTCTGCTGCTGCGGCAGCGCCTCCAGCTCGGCACCGGTGAGCACCCGGTCCGCATCCGGGATCCCGATGTCGGCCGCCACCGCCGCCGCGGTCACCGGGTGGTCGCCCGTGACCATCACCGGCCGCACCCCGGCCCGCACCAGTCCCGCCACCGAGGCCGAGGCGGCCGGCCGAGGGGTGTCCGCGATCCCCACAAAGCCCAGCAGACAGGCACCCCGCACCCGGTTCGCCAGCTCCTCCCCGGTACCCCCCGTCCACTCCACCCCCGCGATCCGCGCCACCGCGAGCACCCGCAGACCCCGGGCCGCCAGCGCCTGGACCCGCTCCCTGGCCCGCCGCCGCCCGGCGTCGGTGAGCGGCGCCGCCCTGCCGTCCCGGTCCAGCACCTCGGTGCAGCGCTCCAGTACGGTCTCCGGAGCGCCCTTGACCGCGACGACCACCCCCTCCCCGGCGTCGCCGACGGCGGCGGAGAAACCCCGGCCGGTCTCGAACGGCAGCTCGGCCAGCAGCTTCCAGTCGGGCGCCTCGTCGTGGTCCAGGGCCGCCTCCGCGACCGCGCGGTCCGTGGCATGGGCGAGCCGCCTGGTCCCGTCCCGGAACGGCGGGCAGGCCCGCGCCGCGGTACGCAGGATCCGCCGGCCGGTGCCGCCGGCCAGCGGAACCGGACCGTGCAACGCGGCGGTCCGCACCAGCGACAGCCGGCCCTCCGTCAGCGTGCCGGTCTTGTCGAAGCAGACCGTGTCCACCCGCCCCAGCGCCTCCAGCGCCCTGGTGGAGCGCACCAGGACGCCGAGTCCCGAGAGCCGCCGTGCGGCGGCCAGTTGTGCCACCGTGGCCACCAGCGGCAGCCCCTCCGGTACCGCCGCCACCGCCACCGCCACACCCGAGGCCAGCGCCTTCCGCAGCGGGAGCCCCCGCAGCAGGCCGAGCCCGGTGACCGCGAGGCCGCCGACACCGGTGGCCGGCAGCGCGATCCGGGTGAGCTCCGCCAGCCGCGCCTGGAGGCCCGCGGTGGAACGCACCCGGCCCGCCGCCTTCGCCGCCCTGCCCGCCTCGGTGGCGCCGCCGGTGGCCACCACCACCCCGACCCCCGAGCCGGCGAGCACCACGGTGCCCTCGTAGAGCATGCAACTACGCTCCGCCTGGGCGGCGTTGGGCACCGCCTCCGGTGTCTTGCCGACCGGGAGCGGCTCCCCGGTGAGGCTCGCCTCGTCGACCTCCAGCGACACGGCCGCCAGCAGCCGGACATCCGCCGGCACGACATCCTCCGGGTGCACCGCGATCAGATCCCCGAGCCGCAGCTCCTCCGCCAGTACCGTCCGGTCCTCCACCCGCGCCGGGTCGGGGAAGCGGACCGACCGCCCCGGAGCGAGCGGCTCGACCAGCCGGGCATGGGTCCGCTGCCGCAGCAGCAGGGCGTGCAGGGCTCGCTCGGCCCGCATCCGCTGCGCCCCGCTGATCACGGCGTTGCCGAGCATCACCCCGCCGACCAGCATGGCGTCGACCCCGGAGCCGACCACCGCGGAGGCGGCGGCCCCCAGGGTGAGCACCGGAGTGAGCGGATCGTGCAGTTCGTCCCTGGTCGCCCGGTAGAGGTCGGCGGCGCTGTGCACCGGCCCGGCGAGGCGCCCGCCCACCGCCACAGCCCCGGGCAGCCTCGACACGGCCCGCGCCACGGCGGCCGCCCCGAGCTCGACCACCCATCCGGCCCCGGAGTCCTCGGAGCCCTCGGAGCCCTCGGAGCCCGACTCCTCCCCCGGCGCCTGCAGGTCCCGCAGCTCACGCAGCCGCTCGTAGACCTCGTCGCCCGGCAGGGCATGCCAGGAGTCCCGCACCACCGGGGGCGGCGCCGTGCGCCGGGACACCCCGCGGGCCCGCAACGCCCCCGTCGCCATGGCTCCGATCGCCGCCAGATGGACGGGCGGGGCCGTCCGCCACCCGAGAAAGGGCCCGCGTCCCCGCTCCGGCGGCCGCGAGGCTGAGAGCAGCGCACCGAGCGCGGAGGCTGCGACGGAGGCGTGCGCGGCCCCGGTGCTCTGGGCATGGGCGGCCGACACCCCCGTCAGCACCCGCCAAGCCTGCTCCAGACCCGCCCCCTCGGGGCCGCCCGCCCCGCAGAGGATGTCCCCGGTCCAGTCCGCACCGCCGGCTTCGGGCACCAGCCCGACGCCCACATCGGCCGCGCGCAGCGCATGCGGGCGGTTGCAGGCGATCAGCAGGACGCCCCGGCCGTCGGCCTGCAGGGTGCGGACGGCCTCGGTGAGGCCGTCGTCCCCGTCCGCCGCCTCCTCGGCCTGGCCCAGCAGTTCATGGATGCTGGCGTGCGCGGTCACCGCGACCTGGGCGGCGGTCTGCTGCGCCAGATCCACGACGGCCTCGGCCAGCGGCGCCGCCGTGACCCCGACCCGTACCCTTCCGCACAGCCCCTGCGGCCCGTACAGCTCGGCCATCAGGCCGTGCGGGCCGGCAGGTCCGCATGCCTCGACTGTGGAGCGCTCCGCCGCCTGGGCCACCCGCCGCAGCCGGTAGCCGTCCTGCCGCCACGGCCCGGGGCCGGAGAGCTCGGGCACCGTACGGCCGTGCAGCACCCGGGCGGCCGCCTGCCACACCTCGGCGTCCGCCAGGTCGTCGTGCACGGATTCGGCGGAGAGCAGCCGCGGCCGGTCGCCGCAGAGCACCCGGGCGTCGATCACCACGGCGTCGATGCGGTCCAGCCGGCGGAGCGCGCCCGGGTCCAGCACCACGGTGCCGCGCCGCGCCAGGTCGTGCCCCAGCACCGCGGCGAACGACTCCCGGCCGAGCCGCGCGGCCCGCGGCAGGGTCGCCAGCAGTGCGTCGGCGGCGGCGTCGGTGTGCTGCGACACCAGGACGGTGGCGCCGGCGCCGAGGAGTTCGGCCAGCGCCGTCCGGTCGGAGGCACGCTCCACCGGCCCCTGCGGGAACGGCAGCGGCCTGGGCGGCGGCTGCGGCAGCCGGTCCGGGACGGGCACTCCCGGTGCGCAGAGCACGGGTTGGGCCGCGGCCCAGGCGGCGCCCCGCGCCCCGACCTCGTAGAGCTGCAGACAGCGGTGGACGGCGTCCACCGCCAGCGGGGCCAGTCCGTCGGAGACACCGTGGAGCACCGCGTTGGCGGTCGCCAGCAGCACCTCCGCTCGGTGGCGACCGACCCGGGATCCCAGGTCCTGGCGCACCGCGGGCAGCGAGTCCGCCAGGGCGACCGCCGCCCGCACCACCGTCGGTGCGGGGGCCACCCGGGTGAGTCTGATCAGTGCCGCGCCCACCAGGCCGACACAGTCCACCGCGAGTGCCACCGAGGCGGCGGCCGTCGCCGCCTCGTCGTCGGGCGGTCCCGGCCGCTCGGGGTGGAGGAGGGCGCCCGACGCCACCTCCGGCGCCTCCTGCCGCAGGGCGTGGTGGAAGGCCGACTCCGCACCGACCACGGCCTCGACCAGCTCGGCCACATCGACCTGGTCCTCGCAGAACGCCACCAGGACGTGCCCGGTGACCGCGTTGACCTCTGCCAGGTCGACCCCTTCGATCTCCTTGAGCGCGCCGGTCACCGCCTTGGCCAGCCGCCGGTGGTGCGGCCCCTCGGCGGCCAGCCCCCGCACCTGGATATGGGCACGGCCGCCGGATGCCCAGACCCTGCGGCGGCCGTCGCCCTCCACCAGGGCGCGAAGCGATCTGACCACCCCTGCGGCCTCGGGCAGGGGCAGCCCGGCCGGCGGCCGGTCGAACGCCTTCACCGCTCCGGTGGCACCCGTCGCCGCTCCACGGGTCAGGGCGACGGCGGCCGCGGTGCCGCCGCGGGTCAGCGCGATCACATCGGCCGCACCGCCCGCGGCGGCCCGGAGCCCGGTCAGTGCGGGGGCCGCGGGTGCCAGTGCGACGGCGGCGAGCAGGGCGCGAAACCGGGACACCGCGGCCTCCTTCCAGGGCGAGCGGAAAGAACCGGTTACCCGCCCCGCCGGCTCTCACACCCGCTGTCATCCCCGCTACCGCCACCTGGCCCCTCGGGCCCGGCCGGACCCGCTCGGCGCGGGGAGACCCGCCCCGCCGGCTCTCACACCCACCATCGCCACCAGGCCTCTTGGGCCCGGCCCGGCCCGTTCGGCGCAGTCACCCGTCGACCTGCCGGCGGTGCTCCGCCAGCGCCTCGTCGACGCTGCCGTGCACCGGCACGGTCATCGCGACACCCGTCAGCTCGATGAGCCGGCTGACCGCCGGAGCGGGAGCGGCCAGCCGCAGCGAGCCGCGGACCCGGCGGGTCTCCTGCTGGGCCCGCATGACGGTGTTGAGCCCCGAGGAGTCCATGAACGGGACCCCGGTCAGATCCAGGATCAGATACCGGCGGCCGAGGTGCAGCTGCTCGGTCAGCCGGTCGCGGAGTGCGGCCGCCGTGTCGGCGTTGAGCTCCCCCTCGATCACGACCACGGCCACCTCGGACCGGGGCAGGCTCACCTCCACCGTGAGCCCGTGCTGCCCGGCCGGCTCGGAGCTGCCCGGCCGGGCGCTGTCCTCGGGCGGGCCGGACGGGCGGCTGCTCGGCTGAGATGTCACGGCGTCCTCCGGTGCTGGGGGCGGGCTCCAGGTCTGCCTGTTCCCCCGGGTGCTGGGGAACGCCCGCGGCGACCGGGTTGTGCAGGCGGCTGCCCCTTCCGTCCCGGCCTCATGCCTGCCCCGACCCCGCCCGCCCGAGCATCCCGGAGCACTCCCGGTCGGGCCCGCCCGGGCAGCCCCGGCCGCGCCCCGAGCACCGCCCCCCTCAGCCTCGATTCCCGGCCGCCGGCTCCCGCCCCCCTCCGGCTATCCCTCGTCCCGCCAGGAGCGCCACAGTGCGGCGTAGGGACCCCCGGCGGCCACCAGCTCCGGGTGGCTGCCGTATTCGGTGATCCGCCCGTCCTCCACCACGGCGATCACATCGGCGTCATGGGCGGTGTGCAGGCGGTGGGCGATGGCGATGACGGTACGTCCGTCCAGCACCCGGGAGAGGGAGCGCTCCAGATGGCGGGCGGCCCGGGGGTCCAGCAGCGAGGTGGCCTCGTCCAGCACCAGGGTGTGCGGGTCGGCGAGGACCAGTCTGGCCAGAGCCAGCTGCTGGGCCTGCGGCGGGGTGAGGGCCGTTCCACCGGAGCCGACCTCGGTGTCCAGGCCGGCCGGCAGGGCGTCGACCCACGGCCCGGCGTCGACCGAGTCCAGGGCCGCGCGCAGCTCGCTGTCGTCGGCGGTGGGCCGGGCCAGCAGCAGGTTGTCCCGCAGGGTGCCCACGAAGACGTGGTGCTCCTGGTTGACCAGGGCGACATGGGTGCGGACCCGCTCGGCCGGCATCTCGGACAGCGCGGCGCCGCCGAGGGTCACCCGTCCGCGCCTGGGTGCGTAGATCCCGGCGAGCAGCCGGCCGAGGGTGGACTTGCCGGCCCCCGACGGGCCGACCAGCGCCAGCCGGGCCCCGGGCTCGACGCCCAGGCTGATGCCGTGCAGCACATCGGCGCCCTCGCGGTAGCCGAAGCGGACGTCGTCAGCGCGGACCTGGCGGCCGTCGGGTGCGGTGGTGTGGTCCACCTCGGCGTCCTCGATCTCCCGGACGCCGACCAGCCGGGCCAGCGAGGCCTGGCCGACCTGCAGTTCGTCGTACCAGCGCAGGATCAGGTCGACCGGCTCGATCAGCATCTGTGCGTAGAGGACCCCGGTGGTGAGCTGTCCGACGCCGATCCAGCCGTGGAGGGTGTAGACGCCGCCGAGGGTGAGGGTGGCGACGGTCGCCAGGACATAGGGCAGGTCGACGGTCGGGAAGTACCGGGTGCGCAGCCACATGGTGTAGCGCTCCCAGGAGAGCCAGGTCCGGATCCTCTGGTCGGTCAGCTCGACCCGCTCGTCGCCGAGGCGCAGCGCCTCCACGGTGCGCCCGGCGTCGACGGTCTCGGCGAGCACGGTGTTGACGGCCGCGTAGGAGGCGGACTCGGCGCGGTACGACTGCGGGGCCCGGCGGAAGTACCAGCGGGAGCCGGCCAGCAGCACCGGAAGGCCGACCAGCGAGGTGACGGCGAGCAGCGGCGAGGTGACGGCGAGGGCGCCGAGCACCAGCAGCACCGAGACCACGGCCACCGAGAGCTCCGGCACCGCGTCGCGCACCGACCGGGAGAGCCGGTCGACGTCGGTGGTGGCACGGGAGACCAGGTCTCCGGTGCCGGCCCGCTCCAGCACCCCGGGGGGCAGGCCCACCGAGCGGACCAGGAAGTCCTCCCGGAGGTCGGCGAGCACCTGCTCGCCGAGGACGGCGCCGCGCAGCCGGGACATCCCGGTGAAGGCGGACTGCACCGCGAGGGCCAGCAGATACCAGAGGGCCGCCTGGGCGATCCGGCCCTCGGTGGTCCGCGAGTCCAGCTGGTCGACCAGGCTGCCCAGGACCCAGGGGCCGACCAGCCCGGCCACCGCGCCCACGGCGTGCAGGCCCACGACCCCGGCGAAGCGGCCCCGGTGGCGGGAGGCCAGCAGACGGACATAGCTGCGGACTGCGGCCGGGGAGCCCACGGGCAGCAGGCTCGCCGCCTCGCGCTCCTGGGCCGCGGGGTCGGCCGGCGGCTTCATGCGGTCTCCTCGAGGGGCGCGGTCTCCTCGCGGGTGACCACGGAGCGGTAGCGGGGGTCGGTGTGCATCAGCTCGCGGTGGGTGCCGGTGGCGACCACCCTGCCGTCCTGCACCAGGACGACCTGGTCGGCGCGGTCCAGCAGCAGTGGGCTGGTGGCGAGGACCACGGTGGTGCGTCCCTTGCGGATCTCCTTCAGGCCGTCGGCGATCCGGGACTCGGTGTGGGCGTCGACGGCGCTGGTGGGCTCGTCCAGGACGAGCACCGGCGGGTCGGCGACGAGCGAGCGGGCGAGGGCCAGCCGCTGGCGCTGGCCGCCGGAGAGCGATCTGCCGCGCTCGGTGATCCGCGACCGCATGGGATCGCCCTCGGCCTCGGGGGAGTTGTCCACCAGGGCGTCGAGTGCGTCGTCCGCGCGGACGGCGGCCAGCGCCTCGGCGGGTGCGACGCGGCCGGAGGAGGGGATGTCGAACAGCTCGGCCAGGGTGCCGGACAGCAGGACCGGTTCCTTGTCGTGGACCAGCACCGCGGCGCGCGCCCCGGCGAGTGACAGCTCGTCCAGGGCGATGCCGCCCAGCCGGGCCGACGGTGCGCCGGCGCCGAGCCGGTCCGCCGAGCCCTCCGTCGCGGTCGCGGCCCGGGGGGCCTGCCCGACCACCCGGACCGGGGCCTCCGCGTCCGTACCGTCCGCCTCGGTGCTCCTGGGCAGGTGGCCGCCGAGCCGGTCGGCCAGTGCCCCGGCCACGTCCGGGTCGCCGCAGACCACTGCGGTGAGCCGGCCGGCGGCCGCGGTGAGGCCGGTGGCGGGGTCGTGGAGGTCGGAGCGGGCGGCCCGGTCGAGGGTGAGCGTGGCGGTGGCGGCCTCGCTGTCGCCGTCGGTACGGGCCAGGCTGAGCACCCTGACGGCACGCCCGGCCGAGACCCGGGCGACGGTCCAGGCATGGGCGGCCTCGCCGAGCACCCGCAGCGGGCCCGCCAGGAAGGCGGTGGCGCCGTAGACGGCGATCAGATCGCCGATGCCCAGGGCGCCGGTGACCACCAGATGAGCGCCGTACCAGGTGACGCCGATGACGAACGCGCCGGGCAGCAAGACCTGCTGAGCCCGCATCACGGCCCACACCCGGGCGGTGCGCACGGCCGCGGCGCGGACCTTCTGCGAGGCCTCGCGGTAGCGGTCCAGGAAGAGCTGCTCCCCGCCGATGCCGCGCAGCACCCGCAGTCCGGCCACGGTGTCGGCGGCCAGTTCGCTGGCCTTGCCGCCGAGGGACCGCTGCTCGTCGAAGCGGCGCTCGAAGGGGCCGATCAGCGGCCAGATGGAGACGGCCAGGACCAGCACGCCGAGCAGTACGGCGAGTCCGAGCACGGGCTGGCGGACGAGCACCACCGCGGAGACGGCGAGCCAGACGGCGACCGCTGCCCACAGCCGGGCCACGATCTCCACGAACCAGCCGATCTTCTCCACATCGCCGGAGCTGACGGCGACGACCTCACCGGTGGCGATGCGGTGGGAGAGTCCCGCACCCAGCCGGGAGGCCTGACGGGCCACCAGCTGGCGGATCTGGGAGGCGGCGGTGATCCAGTTCCACACCGCCTGGCGGTGCAGCATGGTGGCGGCGGCCGCCTGTACGGCACCGAGCAGGAAGGCACCTGCGCCGCAGAGCCAGATGGCACCCGAGTCGCGGTCGACGGCGGCCTGGACGCCGCGGCCGATCAGCAGCGGGATGGCCGCCTGGGCGCCCATCTGCAGCACGCCCCAGAGGACGGCGAGAAGCTGTCCGCGCCGTTGGGAGCGGCGCAGCCAGCGCAGAAAGCGCAGTGGTGAGGTGAGGTCGGGACTGCCGGGGTCGGACATCGGCAGCTGGATGAGCGACATGACGCTCCGTTGAGGGGTGCGGTCGAGGGTGCGGTGGCCGACGCCTGCCGGATCGCCTGGTGCGGGCCGTACGAAGGCGTGCCGAGGACCCCGACGTGGTGGACGGCCGGGATCTGGGGGAGAGATGGGGCAGGGGTGACCGGCCGGGTCGCTACCCGGCGGCAGCAGACATCAGGAGTTCGCCATGGTCACCGAGCGTGCCCGCGATGGCTTCGAACCGCAACCGGTTTTCCGGCCCTGTGGACAAAGCTGCGCTGCCGTCTCCGGGGGTCATCCGGCGACGGCAGCGCTCGATCGAGGGGGTGGGAAGGCCGGAGGGACCGCCCCTTCGGTCACCGCTGGTCACCATCGGGAGCCGCGGTGGCGGGACCGCTTCAAGCGGCGGTGTCCAGCTCCTTGGAGGCCGTCCGGAGCGCCTGGAGCGCCACCAGATAGACGCCCTGCAGGTCGGCGAGAGTGGCCGACTGCCGGTCGTTCCAGGAGGGACGCCCGCCCTGCTCCGCGTCACCGCATCGCCGCAGCTCACCCTCGACCTCCGCGACGTAGGCGCGGACCGCGTCATTGGCGCGGTCCACGGCACGCTGGAGGTCGCCGAGGGCACCGAGGTGGCTCAGGTCTCCGGAGTTCGACAGGACTGACGACATGTACCGATTCTATGGAGTGTCACCGACAACCGGGGCCGCCTTTATCGCCCGCACCGCTCTCACCAGCGGATTCCACTGGGCAGCGTTGCTGAGATCACATTTCTGGCAGGTTTGGGCGCCACTCCTGGTGGTGAGAGCGGCCCGTCTGCTACAGCCGCGCGATCTTCTGCAGCAGGTCCATGGCCCGGCTCCGCTCGGCCTCGTCCAGCGGTTCCAGCAGCAGCCGCTGGACCTCGTCGACCCCGGGGGTGCAGCGGCGCAGCATCTCCTGGCCGACCGGCGAGAGGGCCAGCAGGTTGCGGCGGCCGTCGGCGGGGTCGCGGCGGCGCAGCACCAGCCCGCGGCGCACCAGCCGGCTGACCATCTCGGCCATGGTGGCCTTGTCCAGCGAGGCCCGCTCCCCCACGGTCCGCTGGTCGATACCGGGCTCGAGGGAGAGGACGTCCAGCACGGCGTACTGGGGCGCGGTGAGGTCCGCGCCGATGTGCTCGTTCCACAGCCGGGTGTGCACCTGCTGGCCGACCCGGATCAGATAGCCGACGGCCCGCTGGGCGTCCAGCAGCGGCCGGGCGTCGGCCAGGGCGGCGATGGCGACCGGTTCCAGCCGGGCTATCCGGCCCAGGACGGCGACCAGGTCCTGCTGTTCGGCCGGGTCGAGCGGCTCGAAGAGCGTCCGCTGGACGCGCACCACACCCGCGGTGGCCTCCCGCACCAGCTGGGCCCCGCTCGGGGAGAGGGCCAGCAGCTTGCGGCGGCCGTCGGCGGGGTCGCGGCGGCGCAGCACCAGACCGCGCCGCACCAGCCGGCCGACCATCTCGGCCATGGTGGCCTTGTCCAGCGAGGCCCGCTCCCCCACGGTCCGCTGGTCGGAGCCCGGCTCGAGGGCCAGCGCCAGCAGCACCCCGAACTGGGGCGCCGTCAGCTCCGCGCCGACCTGCTCGGTCCACAGCCGGGTGTGCACCTGCTGGGCGACCCGGATCAGATGGCCGGGCGCCTTCAGCGGGCCTTCGAATGTACGGGCGATCTCGATCTCCCCCAGCACCATGAGTCCGTCCCCATGTCGCGCCCGACGTGCTCGTGTCCGTCGGGGGGCGCAGTAACGGCGTGCCGGTGTCCCGCAGTCAGGGAGCTCCGCCGTGCAGCCGACGGCTGCTGGCGGACACTATACAAATGTCCGACTGATCTGCCAGGTCTGGCGGCATAGTAAACGCTTGTTCTGGCATCGGCCAGTTTTGCTCCTTACTTCCACAGGAGCTTCACCCGATCGCCAGCCCCCGTAGCAGCAGATCCGCAAATGTCCGGCCGATCTCCTCCGGGCGCAGCTCTCCGTCCGGCCGGTACCAGGTGCCGAGGTGGTGGACGCCGCCGAAGAACTGGTGCACCACGAGGTCCGCGGAGACCTCCGGACGCAGCTCACCGGCCTGCTGTCCCTCCTCCACCAGTGCACGGAAACGCTCGTGGTAGCGCCGGCGCCCGCTGCGCACGGCGGCCTGCCGGCTCTCCGGGAGCATGTGCATGGACCGCATGGAGACCACCGCGTCGTCCAGGTGGTCCAGCGTGGTCACCACCACGTCCGCCGCGGCGGCGCGCAGCCGCTCGGCGGCGGGGCCGCCGCCGTCGGCGATCCCGGCCAGCCGCCGGGACTGCAGATCCAGCAGCCGGGTGTAGATCTCCTGCAGCAGGTCGTCCTTGGCGGAGTAGTAGTGGTACATCGCGCCCTTGGTGACGCCCGCGCGCTCCACGATGTCCTGGACCGAGGTCTGCGCGAAGCCGCGCTCGGCGAAGAGCGAGCTGGCCACGGCGAGCAGCCGCGCCTGGACGGGCAGCTCGGCGCCGGCCCGCGGATCCCGTCCGGGGGCCCGGCCGGGCGCATCGGAGCGCAGCGTCCCGGGGAGCGCGGCCCGTACGGGGCGGGGCGGGGCCGACGGGTCCCCTGCAGGTCTGCGGCGGGCTGCGGACACCTGGACTCCTCTCCCCGGGTGGATCACACAGAGCCACCCTAGCGCACATACCTACTGGTCGGTATGGTGACGAGGCGGCGCCGGGACCGGCCCGGCCGCACCGAAAGGACGGCATCCATGGCCGACCAGCCCCCGGGCCTCGACCTGGACCGGCTGCACGCCCATCTGGCGCTCGCCCACCCCGGTCTCACCGCCGGCCCCCTCTCGGCACAGCTGATCGCCGGGGGGAAGTCCAATCTGACCTACACGGTCAGCGACGGCGGCTCCCGCTGGGTGCTGCGCCGCCCGCCGCTCGGCCATGTGCTCGCCACCGCCCACGACATGGCACGCGAGTACCGGGTGATCTCGGCGCTGGCCGGGACGGCCGTGCCGGTGCCCGCCACCCATCTGCTGTGCGAGGACCCCGAGGTGCTCGGCGCCCCCTTCTATCTGATGGAGGAGGTCGGCGGCACCGTCTACCGCACCGCCGAGGACACCGCGGACCTGGGCACGGACCGCGCCCGCCGGCTCTCGGCCCACCTGGTCGACGTGCTGGGGGAGCTGCACGCGGTGGACCCGGCCGAGGTGGGACTTGCCGGCTTCGGCCGCCCCGAGGGCTATATGACCCGTCAGGTGGAGCGCTGGCACAGGCAGTTCGAGGCGTCCCGCAGCCGTGAGATCAAGGGCATGGAGGAGCTGTACCAGCGGCTGCGCGGCTCTGTGCCGACGGCCCAGCGGGTGGCCGTGGTGCACGGCGACTACCGGCTGGACAACGCGATCTTCAGCGCGGACGACCGGGTGGCGGCCGTGCTGGACTGGGAGATGGCGACGCTGGGCGACCCGCTCGCCGACCTGGGACTGATGCAGGTGTACTGGGACATCGCCCGGGAGGTACCGGAGAACCCGGTGTCCTCGGCGGTCAGCGCCGAGGCCGGCTTCCCCGCCATGGCCGAGCTGGTCGCCCGGTACGCGGACCGCAGCGGCCTCGACACCACCCCGCTGCCCTGGTACGTGGCGTTCGCGCGCTACAAGCTGGCGATCATCGCCGAGGGCATCCACTACCGCTTCACCCAGGGCAAGACCGTGGGTGGCGGCTTCTCGCACATCGGGGCCATGGTGCCGCCGCTGGTCGCGGCCGCGCTGGAGTCCCTCCTGACGGAAGGGTCCTGACCGATGGAGTTCGCCTACGACAGCCGCACCGAGGAGCTGCGCGGCCGACTGCTGGCCTTCATGGACGAGGTGGTGTACCCGGCCGAGCCGCTCTTCGAGGAGCAGGTGGCCGCCGCCGGGGACCCCTGGGCGCGGCCCCCGGTGATGGCCGACCTCAAGGCCGAGGGACGCCGGCGCGGGCTGTGGAACCTCTTCCTTCCGGGTGAGCACGGCGCCGGGCTGACCAACCTCCAGTACGCACCGCTGGCGGAGATCACCGGCCGCAGTCCGCATCTGGCACCGGAGGCGCTCAACTGCTCGGCGCCGGACACCGGCAACATGGAGGTGCTGGCCGAGTTCGGCTCCGCCGAGCAGCGCGACCGCTGGCTGAAGCCGCTGCTGGAGGGCGAGATCCGGTCGGCGTTCTGCATGACCGAGCCGGAGGTGGCCTCCTCCGACGCCACCAACATCGCCACCCGGATCGAGCGGGACGGCGACCACTATGTGATCAACGGCCGCAAGTGGTGGTCCACCGGCGCCATGGACCCCGCCTGCGAGATCTTCGTGGTGATGGGCCGCACCGACCCCGACGCACCCAAACACCGCCGGCAGTCCATGATCCTGGTGCCCCGCGACACCCCCGGTGTCACGGTGGTCCGCGGGATGACCGTCTTCGGCTACACCGACGGACCGCACGGCGGCCACGGCGAGGTGCTCTTCAAGGATGTCCGGGTCCCGGCGGGCAATCTGATCGCCGGTGAGGGCGAGGGGTTCGCCATCGCCCAGGCCCGGCTGGGTCCGGGCCGCATCCACCACTGCATGCGGCTGATCGGCATGGCCGAGCGCGCAGTGGAGCTGATGTGCCGCCGGGCGCTGGAGCGCAGCGCCTTCGGCAAGCCGCTGGCCGAGCAGGGCGTGGTCCAGGAGTGGATCGCCGAGTCCCGGGTGCGCATCGAGCAGCTGCGGCTGCTGGTGCTGAAGACCGCCTGGCTGATGGACACCGTGGGCAATCGGGGTGCCCACACCGAGATCCAGGCCATCAAGATCGCCACTCCGGCCGCGGTGGAGTGGATCCTGGACAAGGCGATCCAGACCCACGGCGGCGGCGGGGTGTCCCAGGACTTCCCGCTGGCCCAGCTGTGGGCGGGGGCGCGCACCCTGCGGTTCGCCGACGGTCCCGACGAGGTCCACCGGCGGTCGCTGGCCCGCCGCGAACTCAAGCGCCATCTGCCCGCCTGAACCAGGCGGGTCCGCTCCGCACCTCCCCACCCGGGAATGCCCGACAGGCAACCACCACAAGGAATGCGAGTAACCACATGACCGAGCAGAGCACCGCCCCCCGCGTCGCGATCGTCACCGGTGCCGCCCGCGGTATCGGGGCCGCCACCGCGATCCGCCTGGCCGCCGACGGTTTCGCCGTCGCGGTGGTGGACCTGGAGGAGTCCGCCGGCACGGAGACGGTGGAGAAGATCACCGCGGCCGGCGGCCGGGCGCTGGCGGTCGGCGCCGATGTGTCGGACGCCGAGCAGGTGCAGGCGGCCGTCGACCGGATCGCCGCCGAGCTGGGCGCGCCCACCGTGCTGGTCAACAACGCCGGTGTGCTGCGCGACAACCTGCTGTTCAAGATGTCCGAGTCGGACTGGGACATCGTGATGGGGGTGCACCTCAAGGGTGCCTTCCTGATGACCAGGGCGGTGCAGAAGCACATGGTGGACGCCGGCTTCGGACGGGTCGTCAACCTCTCCTCGTCCTCCGCCCAGGGCAACCGCGGGCAGGCCAACTACTCCGCCGCCAAGGCCGGACTCCAGGGCTTCACCAAGACGCTGGCCATCGAGCTGGGCAAGTTCGGCATCACCGCCAACGCGGTCGCCCCCGGCTTCATCGCCACCGACATGACCGCCGCCACCGCGGCCCGGGTCGGCATGGACTTCGAGGAGTTCAAGAAGGTCGCCGCCACCCAGATCCCGGTGGCCCGGGTCGGCGTCCCGGACGACATCGCCCACACCATCTCCTTCCTGGTCAGCGAGGGCGCGGGCTTTGTGTCCGGCCAGGTCGTCTATGTGGCCGGCGGGCCGCTGGACTGACCGCCCCCCGCCCCGGGGAACCAGCAACCACACCTCATGAAAGACAGGTACGGACGGATGACCGAGCAGAGCGGGCGCGTCGCGCTCGTCACCGGGGCGAGCCGAGGGATCGGCCTCGCAGTCGCCGAGGCCCTGGTGGCCCGCGGCGACCGGGTGGTGATAACCGGTCGGGACGGCAAGGCGCTGGACGAGGCGGTCGAGCACCTCGGCGGTCCCGAGCACGCCCTCGGCGTGGCCGGCAAGAGCCATGACGCGGCCCACCGGGCGGCGGCGGTCGAACAGGCCATGGAGCGCTTCGGCCGGATCGACGCCCTGGTCAACAATGTGGGTACCAACCCGGTGTTCGGCTCGATGGTCGACCTCGACCTGGACGCCGCCCGCAAGATCCTGGACATCAATGTGGTGTCCACCCTGGGCTGGGTGCAGCTGGTCCACCGGGCGTGGCTGAAGGAGCACGGCGGGGCCGTGGTCAATGTCTCCTCGGTGAGCGCGCTCGGACCGGCCCCCGGCATCGGGATGTACGGGGCGAGCAAGGCCGCCCTGATCCAGCTCACCCAGCAGCTGGCGCACGAGCTGGCACCCACGGTGCGGGTGAACGCGGTCGCCCCGGCGGTGGTGAAGACCCGCTTCGCCGAGGCGCTCTTCGCCGGGCACGAGGAGGAGGCGGCGGCCGCCTACCCGCTGAAGCGGCTGGGCGTACCGGAGGACATCGGCGGTGCGGTGGCGTTCCTGCTGTCGGACCAGGCCTCCTGGATCACCGGCCAGACGCTGGTGCTGGACGGCGGGCTCACCCTCGGCGGCGGGATGGCCTGACCGCGTCCGACCGTGCGGGCCGCACCCCCGGGGTGCGGCCCGCACGGCGTTCCAGGGAAATGCGGGCAGAACTCCGCGTTTCGTTCTGCGAAATTCCGGCGGACAGCGCACACCGGAATCGGTACACCCGCGAACAGGCCCGCCGCATTCCGGACCCGACCCTCCCGATCCCCGGGGGACCAGACGTCCGCGGATGTCCACGGCGGAATCGGACATCCCCGCCGCAGGCGGCGGAAACCCAAGTCGGCGGGCCGCCGGCGCGGCGCAGGGATGATTCTCGTCACATTCCTGGCCGCACACCTCGCAGACCTGCTCCTTTATCTTCCGCTAACACAGTCGATCAGGTCACATCGTCATTACGAAGGGCCGGTCGGTCACGAGCGCAGTGTCACGGGCTGTAACGTCAAGGGAGTGCGTACCCAGACGAACGACGCCGCTCCGCTCGGACGGCCGGGCAAAGACGTCGCGGGGCGGTCGCCGGAGCGCCGCTGGCCGCCGCTGACGCGCACCCACAAGATCCTGTTCGGCGCCGTGATCGTGCTCTACGCCGTGGTGGTGGTGGGGGTCCTCACCAACTCCTGGATGGTGGCCCTGGACTGGGACACCATGCTGATCAGGCCCTACAAGCGCTGGCCGCAGCTGCTGCCGTACCTCAACGTCTGGATCATCGCCGGCCAGCGCGGCCCCTCGGCGATCGCCGCCTGCATCTGGCTGGTGTGGCGCAGTCACCGGGCGCGCAGCATGCGGCCGCTGCTGGTGATGGGCACGGCGCTGCTGCTGCTCAACATGACGGTCGGCGGGGTGAAGATCGTGACCGGTCGGCTGGGTCCCCACTACGCGCACTACATGGGATCGCCCGAACTCTTCGCCGGCGGCCAGATCTTCCCCTCCGGACACACCGCCAACTCGGTGGTGACCTGGGGCGTCCTCGCCTACCTCGCGGTCCGGCACCGCCGCGCCGGCGCGCTGGTCGCCGGGATCACCGCCGCCTCCATCGGACTCACCACGGTCTATCTGGGCACCCACTGGATCAGCGATGTGCTGGCCGGCTGGACCGCCGGGGTGCTGGTGCTGCTGGTGCTGCCGCTCTTCGAGCCGGTCATCACCTCCGTCGACGACCGCATCCAGCAGCTCTGGCGAGGCCGCCGAGGCGCGTCGCAGCCGAGCCCCGCCCCTGCGACGGCCCAGGGCTGGTCCGGCTGGGACCAGGCGGTCCGGGACGAACTGGCCGGGGTCGGCGGCTTCTCCGACGACCAGACCGACCGCCCGACCGGCCGACCGACCGGCCGCCGCGGGATCCCCGGCTGACGTCCGGTCAGCCGGTCCAGCAGCGCACCACCCGGCCGCCGTCCGCCGCGAAGTTGATCCTGCCCACCCGGTACTCCAGGGTGACCAGCGCATCGGGCGCCACCACCCGCACCGCGGTCCACCCCCGCGTCCGGGCGACCGCCTCCGCCTGCTCCACGGCGAGCCCCAGATAGCTCTCCGGGTCGTCCTGCGGCGGTTCGGGAATGTCGGACATCGCGCCGTCCTCACTCGATCGGGGGTGCCTGTCAGCACCCTGAGTGCCGCGCCACCCTCGGGATGGCCGGTGTTGCCTTCGCCACGCTATGCCGGCCCACGGCCCGGCGGAAGACGCTCCGCGCACCTCGGCGCGGTGATCCCGGATTGGCCACGGCCGTGAATGTCCTGTGGCTCGCGGGTGCAGGTTCCGCGTTTCGCCCGGTGAAATTCGCCCGAACCGGCGGCGCCCGTCCCGGCCGTTCGGTGGAATTCACCGCTCTGTTCGGCTCCGGCGGCACGGGGCGAATGTCCGCACCCGACGCATTCCCACCGTACGCGAAATGGACGTATCGCCTGTCCATGTCAGCCGGCGCCCGGCCGCCGGGGGTTTGCGGACGGCCGCCGCGGGATTTGCCGCGAACGGTGGTGCGGCCAGGTGCGGACTGGCACAGTGTGGCCAGCACGGGCACCACACCAGCCGCTCCCCGGGGGAACCGCAGCGATGCACCAGAACCGCCCCGCCGCTGACCGCAGCGAACCCGGCGGCAACCCCGACCGCAGCACTCCTGACCGCAGCGCCCCCGACCGCGGTCCCTCCGACCGGTCCGGCGCCTCCCCCGCGGGAACCCCCACCGCCCCCGAGGACTCCTCCGAGCTGGTGCTCGGCATGGACGTGGGCGGCACCACCACCCGGGCCCTCCTCTGCGACCTGGCCGGAAACCGCCACGGCAGGGCCGTCAGCGGAGGTGGCAACCCCACCGCCCATCGCCCCCACCGGGCCTCCGCCGCACTGGCGGTGGCGCTCCGCGGCGCGCTCGCGGGCACCGACCCGGCCGAGGTGCGGCACGGAGTGGTCGGTCTCGCGGGGCGGCGGCTGCTGGGCCGGCCCGAGGTCCGGGCAGCGTTCCGCCGCGCCTGGGAGGACGCGGGGCTGCGGTGCCCCATGACGGTGGTGCCGGACGCCGCGGTCGCCTTCGCCGCCGGATCGGCGACCGGCAGCGGCAGTGTGCTCATCGCCGGGACCGGCGCCATCGCGGTACGGATGGACCGCTGGGAGGAGGTCCGCCGGGCGGATGGGCTGGGGTGGCTGCTGGGCGACCTGGGCTCCGGCTTCTGGATGGGCCGGGAGGCGGTCCGGTTGACCCTGGAGGCCCTGTCCGGCCGGGTGCACGCGCCTGTGCTGGCCCCCATGGTGCTGGAGGAACTGCTGGGCAGCCCCGCCGCCTCCGCCCCCGCGGCCGGGCCCGACCCGGGTGGCGCCCTGGCGAACCGGCTGGTGGCCGCGGTGTACGCGGACCGCCCGGTCGCCCTGGCCCGGCTGGCGCCCCTGGTGACCGCCGCCGCCGAGCACGAGGACCCGGCGGCGGCCGACCTGGTGGAGGCGGCCGCCAGGCATCTGATGGCCACCCTGGCGGCGGTACGCCGGCCCGGCGAGCGCACTCCGGTGGTGCTGGCGGGCTCCTGCCTGGTCACCGACAACGTCCTGGCGCGGCAGGTGGTGCGGGCCCTCGACACCCAGTGGCCGGGCGCCGAGGTGGGCTGGGCCCTGGACGGCGCGGCCGGAGCGGCGGTCCTGGCGGCGGACTCACTGGGCGTGGACGAGGCGACGCTGGCCTCGATGCACCGGCGGCTGCTGGCCTGAAGGGCCGTCCCGGGGTGACGGTGTCTCACATCTCACCGTCCGAGCGTCTCAAAGCACAGGTCAGCACGGTGAGACGGGCTGCGACCGGCATGGCGCCCCGATCGGGCTTGCTGCGGTGATCATGCCGTGGAAAGGTCCTGAACGCCGCCGGAACGAGATGTCCCTTCCCGAACCACGGGACCTTGGAATTCGTCCGCGACGGCACTCGCACCGGAACAGGAATGGCAGCCGCCGCCCTCCGCGTATGCCTGCCGCGATCCCGGCAGCGGCTTTCCCTCAGGACCGACGCAAAGGAATCCCCAGTGAGCCTCAGGAACAAGACCATCAGGAGCATCGGCATACTCGCCCTCGTCGGTGCCTGCGGGCTCGGCCTGGCCGGCAACGCCAGCGCCTCCGGCGGTGCCGCCTACATCGGCTCCGGACACTCCACCGACGCACATGCCGTGTGGTGTGTGCAGCACGACTTCGACTACGCCGTCACGCATTGGGGTTTCAGGTATCCGGCGCCCGCCACAATCGCCGAGGACGGCCTCTGGGGTCAGCGCACGGAATCGGCCGTGGAATGGCTCCAGTACGCCATGGGAGACCAGCAGGACGGCATTGTGGGCCCGCAGACCGGCGCGGACCTGCTCACCATGGGTGACCCGTACTACAACGGCACGCCGGGCGCTCCGGGGTACTGCTACCAGTACATTCCGGGTGACTTCCTGCCCACGTCCTGACGCCGTACGGACCCGCCTGCCCCGAGGGGCGCGCCACCCGGCTCAGCCCCGGGCGGCGCGTCCCCCGCGCTCCCGGGCGGCGCACAGCCGCCGGGCCGTCCCCCGTCCTGGTCCCGCCGCCGCGGCCTGCCCCCATCGGGCGCTGCGGCGCTCCGGAAATCCGTTGGCACGCGACCGATCCGGAGAACCCCCGGCCCCCATTCCCGCCGTCGGCACGGGATTCGACGCAGTATAGGTTCACCGCCGGCGGGTTCTCCGACGGACCGCTGCAACCGCCTCACCCGGGGCGGCCTATTGGTGTGTCCGGACCCGGGCATCGAGGCGGTGCGGGGGAACCGGGAATTCGGCCGGCATTCCCTCGGTGGCTCTGCGTCCGGATGGACCACGGCAACACATGGGGTGGCATGAGTACGGCCTGGAAGCCTCTTCCAGACGATATATCCGGCACAGCACGCGAGCTGGTCGAGGCGCTCCGCGCGGTCAAGGACGTCCATGGACTGACCCTCGCGGAAATCGCGGCGAGGACGCATTACAGCAAGGCTTCCTGGGAGCGCTGGCTGAACGGAAAGCGGTTGATCACACCGCAGGCGCTGCGACAGCTCGGCGAGGTCTGGGACTGCGACAGCGCGGCTCTGACCCGGCTGCTGGAGCAGGCATCCATGCCGGCCGCATCCGAGGCACCGGCCGACGACACGGGGGCCGACGGCACCGGGGTAGGCAGCGCCGCGGGGAGCGACAGCGATGTGGAAGCCGCGCCGGCGGTGCCGGAGGCGCGTTCGGAGGAGACGGGCAGGCGGCGGCGCTTCCGGGTGCGCCGGGCGGGCGGCCCGACCCCGCGAGGGCCCGGGGACCCAGGACGGCAACGGAGACTCTCCGCCGTCCTCTGGGTCGCGGCCGCCACCGCGACCGTCGCCGGGGTCTGGGCCTACGGCGCCCTTCAGGAGCATCCGGCGGCCGCCACCGTCGACGACGCGGCGGCAGCCACCGGACGCCCGACCGCCACCGCGGGGGGCTGCCGCGCCGCCGGCTGTGTCGGCAGGGACCCGAGCAGTACGGGCTGCGCCATGGACGCGGTGACCCTGCTCAGCGCGAACAACGGAAAGGTCACCCTCTACATCCGTTACAGCCCCCGTTGTCAGGCTGCCTGGGCCAAACTGACGGATGGTGCGGCCAAGGACACGGCGACCATCACCACCGGTACCGGTCAGAGCGCGACCGCCCTCATCCACTGGGGATACGACGCCTTCTCGCCGATGGTCGACGCCAGCGGCAGCGGCACCACCCTTCAGGTCTGCGGACAGCAGCCGGCCGGGAACGCGTGCACGCCGACCGTCACGGATCCGAAGCGGGTCGCCTCCCGGCTCCCCGCTCCGTCGATGTCGGCCTCGGCCCCGGTCTCGCCGTCACTCTCGGGATCGCCCACGGCGGTCCACTGAGACGCTGCCGCGGCCCGGTCGGGCGGTGTCCACCACCGGGGTGTCAGCAGACGTAGCCGCCGTAGACGCTCCATCGGTCCAACGCCGCCCAGGTCTTGGCACCCACGATCCCGTCCGCCCCGGTTCCGGCGCACGTGCTGCCCTGGAACTTGATGACGGCGTTGTAGGTGCTCTGCCCGAAGACGCCGTCGACGACAAGCGCGGTGTTGGCCATGGAGGAATTCAGCTCGCACTGGAGCGCCTTCACGGGTGCGCCGCTGCTGCCGTAGGCAAGCTGCGGCTCGCTGGTGCTGTAGACCCCGCAGTCGACGGGGCTCGTCATCGCGGAGGCGTCAGTGGCGGTGACCGCGGCGGCGGCGCAGACCAGCAGGGTGGTCGCGGCGACGGCCGCGAGCTTCTTGACCATGGGAGGTTCCTTGTAGGGAGGGCCGGTTGGGCAGGGGTGGGAGAGGCGGGGCGGGCGGCCTTCGCTGCCCGGCCGGGTGGCCGGGCAGCGAAGGCCGCCCGCGACAGGGCGCTACGGCGCCCAGATCCCCGGGATGTACTGGTCGCAGTACCCGGGAGCGGTCGGCGAGCCGTTGTAGTACGGGTCACCCTCCATCAGCAGGTCCGAGCCCGTGAGTGCGCCGACGACGCCGTCGGGCGTCTCGGAGAGCTGCCCCTGGAACCACCGGACGCCCGCCTCGGTCTTCGCTCCCCAGACGCCGTCCTCGGCAAGCGCGGCGATCTTGTTGGTCACATGGGCGCCGTGCGTGAGGTAGTAGTTGATGTCGTGCTGGACGCACCACACGGCATGGGTGTTGGTGGAGTAGCCGCTGCCGATGTAGGGGGCGTCCAGGCTGGCGTGGGCCGTCCCGGTCAGGGCGAGCAGAGCCGCTCCGGCGAGGGCGGCACTGGTCATGCCCTTGGCTGTCTTGCGCATGAGACTCACAGGGGTCCTTCACATCGACGGTCGTGGTGTGGTGCCGCAGTAGAGGCGTCACAGGACGCACGGATCGCGCGGCCGGCGGATACCGCTCCGGGCCCACAGGTGCGCCGTCAGGCGGGCGCGTTTCGGGGGCTCCGGCGAGGGCGGACGATCTCGCCTCTGCGATGACCAGGACACTTCCACAGCGTGATCAACGCGACCACCCTTTCCGGGCCTCACGGTCGCCTCAGGCTCGTCCCACTGCGCCGACCTGCACTTTGAGACGGCGATGCGCAGCCGATTGGAGACGTCGGAGGGCGAAGCCCGAGTCGCTGGACGGTCGGCGAGGCGGCCGGCCGCGTCTCGACGCCATCCCTCACCGCCGGCCACAGCGCCGTCTCTCTGCCTCCGCCCCCAGCCCCGCTCAGCGGCCGCCTGCCGTCGGGACCCGCCGACTGCGACCCGCGGCTGCGACCGGCCGCGGAACGGCTCGCCGGCTCCTGCCGGCACCGTCGGCCGCGGTGGACGCAGCGGCGGCTCGGCCTCCGGTGGACCCGGTGGCGGCCCTGCGGTTCGTCAGGCGCAGCGGCCCAGAACGGCGAGCAGCCGGGTCTGCTCGTCGGCGTCGTCGGGGACCTTCACCGGTGGGGCGAACAGCCCGGTGGCGGCCAGCCTGTCGGCATAGGGCTCCACCTCCTGCCTGGCGAAGGCGACCAGTTCGGGGGCGAGTCTGGTGTCGCCGCCGGTGGCCCGTGCCAGATCCCAGGTGTGCACGGCGGCGTCCATGGTCATCTGGCTGCAGTAGTCGACGGCCCGGGTGTCGCCGGCCGTCAGATGCGCCACGGTGTCCAGTGCACCGGGGCGGGTGAAGGCCTCCCGGGCGGCGGTCGCGGCCCGGCGCCAGACACCCACCGGGTCGTTGCCGAGCAGGTCTCCCTCGAAGCGGTCGCCGACCTCGGCGACGGTGGCGCCGTCCATCATCGGGCGCACCCAGAGCTGTTCCACGGTGAGGTGGTTGACCAGCTCGCGTACGGTCCACTTGGTGCACGGGGTGGCCGCGTCCCACTGACCGGCGCCGACGGCACGCACCCGGCGGCCGAAGGAGGCGAGCGCCTCGGCGTGCATCCTGAGCACTTCTTCCTGCTCGTCCGTGAGGGTGTGCGCCATCGAAGTCGCCTCTCCGGTGCTGGGCCGGGCGGCCGGCCCCAGGGGACCGCCTCTCCGGGGCGTCCGGGGGCGTCCGGAGGCCGCCGTGCGCCTGCCCGGGGCCCCGGGGCGGTACACCCGGACGGGGCCGGTGACGCACGAACGGCGCAGTGCCGGCGCGTTTGTGGCGGGGCGGGCGGACAGCGGCCCCGCGGCGCCCCGTGCGGCGGTGCGGGCGGGCGTCGGGGCCGGTGCCGGCCGCACTCAGCGGTGGCGGTGCGGGCCGGACCGTGGTGGGGGCTGCCGAGCCGGTTCAGCTGCCGTCGAGGGCCGGGAAGGACAGTGCCGAGATGGTGTCGCCGAAGCCGCCGCGGGCACGGACACTGCGGCGCGCCGAGGTGATCACCGGGAGGTCGGCGGCCCGGCGGACGGGGCGGCCGAGCCGTTCCAGAGCGGTGACCAGCGCATGGTCCTCCCCCACGGCCAGCGCCGCGAAGCCGCCCGCCGAGCGGTAGGCGTCGGCGCGTACGCCCAGATTGGCCCCGTGCACATGGGGGTGCTCGGGGCGGGGTGTGAGCCGGGCGGCGGGTTTGGGACTCGTCTCCACCGCGGGCCTGACCGGGGTGGCGTACTGGCGCTGGAACTTCTCCGCGGTGCCCGCCGGGTGGTCGGACCAGTCCAGGACCTGGACGGTGCCCAGCACGGCGTCCCAGCCCTGTTCCGCATAGGCGAGCTGCCGGGCGAGCCAGCCGTAGGGGACCCGGGTGTCGGCGTCGGTGTGGGCCAGCCAGAGTTCACCCGGGGCCGGGGCGCCGACCGGGGACAGCACGGCGGCCAGGGCGCGGTCGGTGCCGCGGGCGCGGGCGGCACCGACGTTGCAGGCCCGGATGGTTGCCACCTCGGCGCCGGCGTGGCGGGCGATCGCGGCGGTGCGGTCGCGGCAGCTGTCCGCGACCACCACCAGGCTCACCGGGATGCCGCGCAGCCCCGGATGGCGGGCCGCGCGGCGCACTGCGGCGAGGCACCCGCCGAGCAGCCGCTCCTCGTCCCTGGCGGGGACCACGACGGCGATGGCGCGGATCATGAACGGACCTCCTGCGAGTACGGCGGCGAACCGGTTGCGCGGACCGGGCGGGAGCAGCCGGGCAGCGGCCGCCGAGGGGTGGGTGCATGCTGAGCGGCCGGTCGGTCGCGCGGTGGGGGCACGGCGCCGAGGGGCCTCTCCGGCCACGGTGACACGGCGGGGGCCCTTGCCGCGCGGGGCCGTTCGCCCTGCGCCGCCGCCTTCACCCGAGTGGGTGTGTCCTCGGCGGATCAAACCGGAATGGCGCTCTCCGCTCCGTGTCCGCACCGTGGAACCGGGTAGTCGGTCAGTGGGTGGTCGCGGGCTGCGCGCTGCGCGGTTCCGACGCCCCGGCCATGGACCACGACGCTGGAGGCGACGAGACCATGCGGCAGTACATCCCCAATCGCGACCGCGGCGCGGCAGGCGGCGCGGACGCCCCGCGCACCTCACCGCACGGCATGCCGCTGGAAGGCCCCGGCACCCCCGGACGCCGCCGCAATGTGCAGGTGACCGACACGCAACTGCCCGACCCGCACCTCACCTACGACATCACCGGTCGGCGTCGTGACCGCAGCGGCCTGCCGACACCGGGCGGCCGCAGCCTGTCGGACATCCGGATCTTCCTGGCAAGCGTCTTCGCCCCGCTGCTGCTGGTGGGCGCGGCGATCCTCGCCTTTGTGGCCTCCATCGCGAGCAGCGGCAGCCGGTCCACCTTTGTGGGCCTGGCCATCGCCTGCTTTGTGCTCTCGGTGGGCGCCGCGCTGGACGTGGCCCAGTCGGTGTGGCGCCGTCACCGCAGGGAGCAGCGCTCCGCGGTCTGAGCGGGTACGGCGCGCGGCGGCGCCCCGGGCCGGTCCGGCCCGGGGCGCCTCATGCTGTCCGGTTAAGCCGTTCGGGTGATGCGACCGCGGCAGATCCACCACTCACTCGTACCGGGCCCTTCCGGCCGCCTATCCGAAGAAGACAGGGGGATTTTCGATCCTCATCAGTCTCAAATGACCGCAAGTCATTCAAGATTCGCCAACTGGCATGTGCCGGGTGGCGGTGTCCCTAGGGTCACCAGTGCTCGGACCGGTCTGCTGCACATCCGTCGGCGGCCGGCCCCCTGCGTTGCCGACCCGCCTGGCCGGCCCCTAGTCCGGCCGAGCCGGCGTACCAACCGGAGGACTCTCAGACCATGACCAACATGGAAGCGGCACTCAAGGAAGCGATGACCATCGAGGGGGCCGTCGGTGTCGCCCTGGTCGACTACAGCAGCGGCATGGCCCTGGGGACCCTGGGCAGCACCAACGAGCTCGACCTCAATGTCGCAGCCGCGGGGAACACGGATGTGGTCCGGGCCAAGATGCGCACCATGGAGATGCTCAACCTCCACAACGAGACCATCGAGGACATCCTGATCACGCTCACCGGCCAGTACCACCTGATCCGGCCGCTGACGCACCGCAGCAGCAAGGGCATCTTCATCTACCTTGCACTGGACCGGCATCGGGCCAATCTGGCGATGGCCAGGCACATCACACGAAAGCTCGAGGAGACCCTCGAGATCTGAGGCAGTCGACGCGGCAGTGCGGGCGGGGCGGCCACCGGAGCCTTCCGGTGGCGGCCCCGCCCGTTGTGTCGGCGCTCCCGCGCACACCCGCCCCCCAGTGGCAGGGCACTGCCGGCGACGGGTGCGCACCACTGGATTGACAGCGAGTGCGAGGCTCCCTAGGGTCCGATCACGGATGTGAACAACATTCAGCACGATGAACGATTCGTCCTGTCCCAGAGGAGATCCCCGTGCACATCCCCTCCGGCCTCCGGGCGGTCGGCCCCGTCCTGGGCTGCGCCGTCCTCGGCCTCGCACTCACCGCCGCACCCGCCGGGGCGGCCGACCGCCACTCCCAGCAGACCGGCCAGAGCAGCCGCATCGCCCGTGCCGCCCTGCCCGCCGGCGACGGATGGGGCTCGGCCGACGGCGGCACCACCGGCGGCTCCGCCGCCGACGCCGCCCGCACCCAGGTCGCCTCCACCCGCGCCCAGCTGGTGGCGGCTCTGGGAGGCACCCAGGGCACCGACAGCACCCCCAAGATCGTCTACATCCGCGGCACCATCGACCTCAACACCGATGCCGACGGACAGCCGCTGAGCTGCGCCGACTACGCCACCGACGGCTACACCCCGGCCGGCTACCTGGCGGCCTACGACCCCGGTGTCTGGGGCCGCACCGCCGAACCCAGCGGACCGCTGGAGGACGCCAGGGCCGCCTCCGCCGCCCGCCAGGCGGAGCAGGTGCAGATCCGGGTCCCGTCCAACACCACCCTGGTGGGCATCGGCGGCGACGCCCGCATCCTGGGCGGCGGACTGCTGCTGAAGAACGTCGACAACGTCATCGTCCGCAACCTCACCTTCGAGGACGCCGCCGACTGCTTCCCGCAGTGGGACCCCACCGACACCTCGGTGGGCAACTGGAACTCCGCCTACGACTCCCTCTCCCTCTCCGGGGCCACCCATGTCTGGGTGGACCACGCCACCTTCACCGACGGCCGCAACCCGGACTCCGCGCAGCCGCTCTACTTCGGCCGGCCCTACCAGGTGCACGACGGCCAGCTGGACATCACCAACGGCTCCGACGAGGTCACCGCGTCCTGGAACGTCTTCACCCAGCACGACAAGACCAACCTGGTGGGCAGCAGCAACACCTCAAAGACCGACCCCGGCAAGCTGCGGGTGACCTTCCACCACAACGCCTGGGAGGGCACCATCCAGCGGGCGCCCCGGGTGCGGTTCGGCCAGGTCGACGTCTACAACAACTACTACGCGGCCGACGACCCGGCGGCCTACGACTACAGCTGGGGCGTGGGGGTGAACTCGCAGCTGGTGGCGGAGAAGAACTACCTGCGACTGTCCGGCGGCGTCTCCCCCGCCCAGGTGATCTACAACTGGGGCGGCACCGCCGCGACGGTCGACGGCAACCTGGTCAACGGCCGGCCCGTCGACCTGCTGGCCGCCTTCAACGCCGCCAACCCCGCCACCCCCATCGCCTCGGGTGCGGGCTGGACTCCCGCGCTGCGCACCCGGGTCGACAACCCCGCCGCACTCCCCGGGATCATCGGCTGCAACGCGGGCGCCGGCCGCCTCCACTGACGGCGGCCCGGTCCCCCGTAGCGAGCTCAGGGGCGCGGGGACCGCTGCATCCGGCCGGGTGCGGCGGTCCCCGCGCCCCTCGGCATGCACGGCCGCGGGCCGGGAGAGGTTCTCCCGGCCCGCAGCGGAGGTCAGCCCTTGCCGTTGCGCTGCTTCCAGTCGGCCTGGGCCTTGTTGAGCTTCTCCGCGAACTGGTCGCAGAAGTCCTTGGCGCTCACCTGGCCCAGCAGCAGCTTCTGGAAGACCGGCTCCATCTCGGCCTTGCTGGCCGAGTTCCACTCGGGCAGGTAGTACGGCAGCTGCACGATCTTGGTGTTGGGGTCGTTCATGGCCTGCTGGGCCACCTGGGTGGGCTTGGAGTCCTTGATCCAGGAATCGGTTGCCGCATCGGTGTTGGCCGGGATGGAGCCGGCCTTCTCGTTCCAGTAGCTGTTCTCGGTGTGCGAGGCGGCGAACTCGATGAACTTCCAGGCCGCTTCCTTGTTCTTGCTGGTCTTGAAGAGGCCTATGCCGTCCACCGGGTTGGACACCGCGGTGCGCGGCGAGCCGGGCGCGGACGACGGCAGCGGCACCCCGTCGATCTTGTCCTTGCCCAGGGTGTCGATGTGGTTCTGGTAGGAGCCCAGGTTGTGCTGCATCATGCCGATGTCGCCGTTGTCGAACTGGGCGACCATCTTGGTGTAGTCGTTGTTGACGTCGGCCGACGGTGTGGCCTTCTTGTAGAGCCCGACGTACTTCTCCAGCGCGGCGACGTTCCTGGGGTCGTTGACCGTGGTGGTGTCACCGTTCCAGAAGGTGTCCACCCCTGACTGGGCGTACATCATCTCCAGCGCCTGGGCGACCGACCCCGCGCCGCCGCGGATGGTGAAGCCGAAGTGGTTGTGGGCCGGGTCCGTCAGCTTCTGGGCAGCCGCGTAGAAGGCGTCCCAGGTGGTGGGCGGCTGGAGACCGGCGGCCTGGAAGAGGTCGGTGCGGTACCAGATGGTGCCCAGGTTGGCGGAGGTCGGCACGGCGAAGAGCTTGTCGCTGGTGCCCGAGCTCCGGACGATGTCCTCGAAACTCTTGATGATCTTCCCATTGAGGCTGGACGTGGCGAGCCGGTCGTCCAGCGGCTCCAGCACCCCCTGCGCGGCCAGGTCCGCCAGATAGGCGGTGCCCACCCCGCCGACGTCCGGCAGTCCGCCGCCCGCTGCGGCAGTGTCGTACTTCTGCTGCACATCCTTGGTGGGGATGCCGACGTACTCGACCTTGATCCCGGGGTTCGCAGCCTCGAAGTCAGCGATGATCTTCTTCCAGACCGGGGTGCGATCCGGGCCGCCGTTGTTGTCCCAGAAGGTGATGGTGCCCTTGCCGTTGCCCTCGGTGCCGGAACCCCCGGAGCCGCTGCTGGCGCAGGCGCTCGCGGTCAGACCCAGGCAGAGGGCGGTGGCGGCAGCGGCCAGGGCGCGGGATCTCAGTGGTGCGGACATGCTGTCTCCTCGGGGAGAGTGGATGGGGTGGGACGTCAGGAGTTCTGCGGTGCCCAGCCGTCGGCGCCGGCGAGGTGGTCCTCGACCTGCTCCTCGGCGGCCTGCTGCGGCGTCAGCTGGGGCCGGTCCGGGCCGGTGGCGGCACCCGTCGCGGGCGCGCCCGGGGGCGGTCGGAGGTGGGTGCCATGGTCGGTGCGCTCCTTCGGGCTGCCGGATCTGGGCGGCGCGGTTGCGCCGGGGGCGGTTCAGCCGTCCGCGACGACGCGGAGTCGGGGGTCCTCGGCGAGTGCCGAGGCCTGCGCCCGGGTGAGCCGTCCGTCGGCGACCACCGCCGCGATCCGGCGGACCACCGGGGCACCGGGGAGCACCGGCAGCCGCTGCTCCCAGGCCAGCGAGCAGCCGACGCCGGGGTACTCGGCCACCCGCAGGAACCAGGGGTCGGTGCCGTCGTGGACCAGCAGCACCGTCCAGTCGAGGCCGTTCGGGTCGGTTCCGGCCAGCGCCAGCCAGCGGCTGCGGCTGCCGTGGGCGGCCTGCTCGCCCTCGCCGTCGGCGGTGCGCACCAGCAGGTCCCGGGAGGTGGCCGGAGCCCGCCAGAACCAGCCGCCGTAGCCGGCGCCGGGCCTGCCGTTGGTGGCCGGGCTGCCGAGGGAGAGCGGTGCGCCTGAGGTGTTGTGCAGCGTCGAGCGGAGCTCCAGCAGCCAGGCCGTGTCGGAGAGAGGACGGGCGGCGAGCTCGCGTTCCTCGCCGAGCAGCCGCCGGCCGGCGCGGTCCTGCCAGCCGAGGTCCTCCCGCAGGTGCCCGGAGGTCCGGCGGCGCCAGCCGAGGTGCAGCTGGCGGCCGTGGTTGTCCAGTTCGGTGGGGCCCTGGTCGCGCACATATGTGCGACCGCCCCAGAAGTTGGCGCCCGAGACGTCGGGGACGGCGAGGGAGACGCCCAGATGGTGCAGATGGTCCACCGGCATCAGCTCGGTGACCACGGCGCCGCCGAGGGTGCGCACCGGGTGCAGATACGGCCGGGGTGAGACCTCCGGCGGCAGCTCGGGCCGGTGGACATAGCGGGCGACCGCGCGGCCGGCGCAGCGCAGTACGGTGCCGGTGCCCTGCCGTGCGTCCAGGTGCGCGGTCATGCCAGCGCCTCCCTGGCCGCGGTGGCGGCCGGCCAGCCTGCACCGAGTTCGGAGAAGAGGGCCAGCTGTTCGGCGCTGCGTTCCAGCAGGGTGTCGACTCCGTCCACCACCAGGCGTCCGCCGTCCCTCTCGTGCACGGCGGCGGCGGGCAGCGGGGCCGGGTCGGGTGCGGTGCGGACCGCTTCGGCGACCCGCATGAAGGAGCCGGCCGCGGCGGGCGGCACCAGCAGGTCGGCGCCGTGGTCCCGGTGGTCGAGCAGGTTCTCCAGCAGATCGGTGCGGTCGTAGAGGATCTCCAGCGGGCCGTGGCCGCGGCGCTGCAGCAGCACGGTGTCCTGCTTGTACCAGAAGGTGATCCTGCCGCGGTCGCCGTGGACCATCAGATAGGGCTCCGACGGCTGCTCCGCGCAGAGGGTGGCGGCGACCGTGACGGTGGTGCCGCGGGCGGTGTGGACCCGCAGGCAGGAGGTGTCGTCGGCCTCGATGGCGCGGGCGCGGTGGAGTTCCAGTTCGATCCGGGCGACATCCTCGCTGTACGGGCTGCCGTCCAGGTGGAGGGCGGTGGCGACGGCGTGGGCGAGCGGGTTGGTCAGCACCCCGTCGAGGACGGGGGTGCCGTCGTCGAGGGTGCGGCGGCCGGCCCAGCCCGCCCGTGCGTAGTAGGCGGCGTCGCGGACCCAGGCCCCGGCGGCGCCGATGCCGCGCACCTCGCCGATGGCACCGTCGGCGACCAGTCGCCGGACGGCGGGCACGGCGTGCGAGCCCAGGCTCTGGAAGCCGATCTGGCAGGCGCGGCCGGTCTGCCGGATGCCGTCGGCCAGCCGCTGGTGGTCGGCGAGGGTCGCCGCCGGGGGTTTCTCCAGCAGCAGGTCACAGCCGTGGCGGGCGGCGGTGAGCGCCAGGTCCAGATGGGTGTGGATCGGGGTGCAGACGATCACCACCGAGGGGCCGGTGGTGGCGAGCAGGTCCCCGAGGTCGGCGGACTGGACGGGAGTGCCCAGGTCCTGGAGGGCCTCGACGGGCAGCGGGGCGAGGTCGCAGACTCCGGCGAGCCGCACCCGTCCGGCGCGGGTGAGCCGGCGCAGGTTGGCCAGGTGCTGGCGGCCGTGGCCGTGGGCCCCGATGAGGACCACGGAGGTCGGGTTCATGGCGGGCGCCTTCCGTTCGGGTGGATGGATGGCGTTGACGGACCGTCAGCCCTTGACGGCTCCGGCGGAGAATCCCTGCACCAGCCAGCGCTGGATGAAGGCGAAGACGATGACCACGGGTACGGCGGCGATCACTCCTCCGGCGGCCAGGGCGCCGAAGTCGGTGCTGTACTCGCCCAGCGTGTAGCTGAGGCCTACCGGCACCGTGTACTTGTCCTGGGAGTTGAGGAACATCAGCGCGAAGAGGAAGTTGTTCCAGCTGTGGACGAAGGCGAAGGAGCCGACCGCGACCAGCGCGGGGCGCAGCAGCGGCAGCACCACGATGCGGAACGCCTGGAGCCGCCCGCAGCCGTCGACCCAGGCCGCCTCCTCCAGCTCGGTGGGGATGTTCCTGATGAAGCCGCTGATCAGGATGAGCGACAGCGGCAGCTGGAAGACGGTCTCCGCGATCACCAGTGACCAGAGGCTGTTGATCAGCTGCAGACTGCGGAAGATCTCGAACAGCGGAATCAGCATCATGGCGCCGGGGATGAACTGGGTGCAGAGCATGGCGAGCAGGAAGACCTGCTTGCCGCGGAAGCGGAACCGCGCCAGGGCGTAGCCGCCGGCCAGCGCGATCACGGTGGTGGTGACCAGTGAGGCGCCGCCGACCAGCAGGGAGTTCTCGAAGAAGACCGAGAAGCCCAGCCCCGTCCACACCTTGTCGAAGTGGTCGAAGGTGATCGGCCAGGGCAGCAGCGAGGAGGAGCCCGCCGGGCGGACGGCGAAGAGCAGCATCCAGTAGAAGGGCACCAGGGTGAACAGCAGATACAGCCCGAGCGGGACGTATATCTGCCAGCGCGGAGCCCGGTCGCCGGCCCGGTGCTCGGCGCGCGGCAGCATACTGCCGGGGGGCTGCCGGCGGCCCGCGGCGGGCGGGACCTCTACCAGGGTGGGGGCCGCGCTCATGCGCGCTCACCTCCGAACTTGCTGAGTCGCAGATAGGCGACGGAGAAGAAGAGCAGGATCACAAAGGCCACCGTGGTGAGGGCCGACCCGTAGCCGAAGTCATGGGCGGTGGTCGCGGTCTGGGCCACATAGAGCGGCAGGGTGGTGGTCTGGTGGGCGGGGCCGCCGCCGGTCAGGGTGTAGAGCAGGTCGACGTTGTTGAACTCCCACACGGCGCGCAGCAGGGTGGAGAGCACGATGGCGTCCCGCAGATGCGGCAGGGTGATGTGGCGGAAGCGGCGCAGCCGTCCGGCGCCGTCCACCGAGGCCGCCTCGTAGAGGTCCTTGGGGATGGACTGGAGGTCGGCGAGCAGCAGGATGGCGAAGAACGGCACGCCGCGCCAGAGTTCGGCGACCACCGCGGCCCCGAAGACGGTGGAGGTGTCCGAGAGCACCGACGCTCCGTGCTGTCCGATGCCGGCGTCGGCGAGATAGCGGGAGACACCGGTCACCGGGTTGTAGAGCAGCATCCAGATGGCGGTGGTGAGCACCCCCGAGACGGCCCAGGGTGAGAAGACCAGGGCGCGGGCCAGGCCGCGGCCGACGAAGGTCTCGTTGACCAGCAGGGCGAGCAGCAGTCCCAGCACCAGCTGTCCGGCGACTTCCACCAGGACCCACTTGCCGCTGAAGGCGAGGGTCTGCCGGAAGAGGTCGTCCTTGGTGAAGATCTGGACGAAGTTGTCCAGGCCGGCGAAGCCGTTGGCCCAGGGCTTGGTGACGTTGTAGTGCTGCAGGCTGTAGTAGAGGACACTGGCCATCGGGTAGACCAGGAAGCCCAGCATCAGCAGGACCGAAGGGGCGATCAGGACGTACGGGGTGCGGGACTTCTTGGAGAGGACCGTCACCGCTGACTCCTCTGGTTCTGGTAAGCGCTTGCCCGATGGGCGTGCGGAGGTGGCAGCACGCGGATGCCGCGCGCCGGTGGGCGGTCAGCCCGTGTAGGGCTCCGGGTTCCGTCCCGGCCTGGACAGGAAGGCGAAGTCGCATCCGGTGTCGGCCTGGGTGATGTGCTCCTCGTACAGTGCGCCGTAGCCGCGTTCGAACCGCGGCTCGGGCGCCCGCCACTCGGCGCGACGGCGCGCCAGTTCCTGCTCCCCGACCTCGAGGTGCAGCCTGCGGGCAGGGACGTCCAGGGTGATCGGGTCGCCGTCGCGGACCAGCGCCAGCGGGCCGCCGACATGCGACTCGGGGGCGATGTGCAGCACACAGGCGCCGTACGAGGTGCCGCTCATCCGTGCGTCGGAGATCCGCACCATGTCCTGCACTCCCTGGGCCAGCAGCCGCTTGGGGATGGGCAGCATGCCGTACTCGGGCATCCCCGGGCCGCCCTTGGGCCCGGCGCCGCGCAGCACCAGCACCGAGTCGGCGGTGATGTCCAGCGCCGGGTCGTCGATGCGCCGCTGCAGGTCCTGGTAGCTGTCGAAGACCACTGCCGGGCCGGTGTGGCGCAGCAGCCGGGGCTCGGCGGAGATGTGCTTGATCACCGCGCCGTCGGGGGCCAGGTTGCCGCGCAGCACGGCGAGGCCGCCCTCCTCGGAGACCGGGTCCTGCGGTGAGCGGATCACGTCCTTGTCGTGCACCGGTGACCCGGCGATCTGCTCCCCGAAGGTGGTGCCGGCGACGGTGGGCCGCTCAGTGTGCAGCTGCGGGCGCAGCTGCTCCAGCAGGGCGGGCAGGCCGCCGGCGTAGTAGAAGTCCTCCATCAGATGCGCTCCGCCGGGCCGCACATTGGCGAGCACCGGGATCCGGCGGGCGAGCAGGTCGAAGTCGTCCAGGGTGAGGGTCACCCCGGAGCGGCCGGCCATGGCGATCAGATGGATCAGCGCGTTGGTGGAGCCGCCGAGCGCCAGCACGGTGGCGGCCGCGTCCAGATAGGCGTTCCTGGTGAGGATGCGGGAGAGCCTCAGGTCCTCCCACACCAGGGCGACGCTGCGCATGCCGGCTGCGGCGGCCATCCGGTGGTGGGCTGAGTCGACCGCCGGGATGGAGGCCGCGCCGGGCATGGTGACGCCCAGCGCCTCGGCCGCCGAGGTCATGGTGGAGGCGGTGCCCATGGTCATGCAGTGGCCCGGGGAGCGGGCCAGTCCGCCCTCCAGTTCACCCAGTTCGCAGTCGCCGATCCGGCCGGCCCGGTAGTCGTCCCAGTACTTCCACATGTCGGTACCGCTGCCGAGGGTCCGGCCGCGCCAGTGGCCGCGCAGCATCGGCCCGGCAGGGACGAAGACCGCCGGCAGGTCGGCGCTGGCGGCGCCCATCAGCAGCGCCGGGGTGGTCTTGTCGCAGCCGCCCATCAGCACCGCGCCGTCCACCGGATAGCTGCGCAGCAGCTCCTCGGTCTCCAGGGCGAGCAGATTGCGGTAGAGCATCGGGGTGGGCTTCTGGTACGTCTCCGACAGCGTCGCCACCGGGAACTCCACCGGATAGCCGCCGGCCTGCCAGATGCCCCGGGTGACCTGTTCGGCCCGCTCGCGCAGGTGCATGTGGCAGGGGTTGATGCCGCTCCAGGTGTTGAGGACGGCGATCACCGGCTTGCCGAGGTGCTCCTCGGGGTTGAGGCCGAGCTGACGGCTGCGGGCACGGTGGCTGAAGCCGCGGACGCCCTCCCCGCCGTACCAGCGGTGGCTGCGCAGTTCCTCGGGGGCGAGGGTGCGCCGCCCGGTCGTGTCGGTCATGGTGGTCCTCCTCTCGGCGGTGGACGGGGTCAGGCGGTGGCGTTCCACTCGGCGAGCAGCCGGGCGACCTCGGTACGGCCCTCGGGGTCCAGCAGCCGGCTGGGTGTGCGTACCTCGCGTCGGCAGAGCCCCAGTTGGGCGAGGGCCTCCTTGACCACCGAGACGTTGTTGGCGGACTCGTCGGCGGCGCGCAGCTCCTCGAAGCTGCGGATCTGCTCCCAGACCTTCATCGCCCCGGGGTAGTCGCCGCCGCGCAGTGCCGCGAGCAGTTGCAGGGACAGTTCGGGCACGGCGTTGACCAGGCCGGAGGTGAAGCCGGTGGCACCGACCGCCCAGTAGCCGGGAGCGGAGAGCTCGGCGAGGCCTGCCACCCAGACGAAGCGGTCGAGGCCCGCGTCGCGGGCCACCGAGGCGAAGCGCACCGGGTCCGGGACGGCGTACTTGACGCCGATGACATTGGGGCAGAGCTCGCCCAGACGACGCAGCTCGGTGCCGCCGATCCGCGGATTGCGCACATAGGGCACCACACCGAGGTCGGGCACCGCATCGGCGACGGCTCTGTGGTAGTCGATCCAGCCGTCGAGGGCGACATAGGGGTGCACGGGCTGATGAACCATCACCATCGAGGCCCCAGCCTGCTGGGCGTGGCGGGCCGCGTCGATGGCTCCCGCGTTGTCCTGGCCCACACCGGCCAGCACCTCGGCGCCGTCGGCTGCGGCGACCGTGTCCACGACCGCGGCGCGGCGCTCGGCGGCGGTCAGCGCATAGAACTCGCCGGTGTTGCCGTTGGGGGTGACGGCGCGCACGCCGGCCCTGGCCAGTCGGGCCACCAGGGCCCGGTAGGCGGGGCGGTCCACGGTGCCGTCCTCGGCGAACGGGGTGACGGGTATCGCGACCACATCGGCCAGGGCGGCTGCCTGCCGGTCGAACCTCATGGAGTCTGCCTTCCGTCCGGGTGCGGTGCCGGGTAGGTGCGGTTGACGAAGTCCTCGATATGGGCGTGGAGCAGGGCCGCTGCCTGCCCTGCGTCACCGGCCTCGGCGACCGCGAGGATGCGGCGGTGCTCCTCGGCCTCCCGCTCCCAGGACGGTGTCTGCTGCCAGCCGACCGCGGACACCAGGGCGGCCTGGTCGCGCAGGTCGTCGAGCATCCGGGAGAGCAGCGGGTTGCCGCAGGCGCTGTAGAGCGCCCGGTGGAAGTCGCGGTTGGCCAGCGAGCGGTCGGCGGGGTCGGCGGCGGAGTCGGACCGCTCCAGGGCGCCGCGGGCGGAGTCCAGCGGAGCGCCGCGCTGCACACTGCGGCGCAGCGCCTCCGGCTCCAGCAGCAGCCGGACGTCGTACACCGCATGGGCCATGGCTGCGTCGACGGTGCGCACGGCGGCGCCCTTGTACTGGCTCATGGTGACCAGCCCGCTGCCGGCCAGGGTCTTGAGGGCCTCCCGGACAGGCGTCTTGGAGACCCCCAGCCGGGCGGCGAGTTCGGTCTCCACCAGCGGCTGCCCGGGACGCAGCCGACCGGTGAGGATGGCGTGCTTGATGGCCTCCAGCACGACGACGGAGCGGGAGGGGATGGGCGCGGCGGTGGCGTCGAGCAGCATCGGGGTCGGGCCGGCAACGGAGTCCATGCGCCTCTCAGATCTCGCACATCGCGTCTCGTATATGACGTATGACGCGATGACAGTAGGAGCGTGACAGGGGTTCGTCAACGGGTAGGACGGAATCGGTGGAGCGGTTGACAGTGAGGGGAAGCGCTTCCTATGGTTCCCAGTGATGTAAGCCGCGTCACCTCACACAGTCCTCAGGGTTGCCAGCGATATACGCTGGAACTGCGGCAATGCCGTGAAGGCTTGTGAGATGTTGAAGGTAAGCGCTTGCAGGCATGTCCTCGGCGTGGCCGTCTGCCGCTGCCTGGCCGAACCGCCGCACCACCCGCCCGTCCGGTGCGGCCGTGCGGCCGTGCGGCCGCACCCACCACCCGCCCTGACGCAGGGACGGCATCGTCATGGAACTCTGCCTGCCGCCACATCGGCCGCACCCACCACCGGGCCGGCCCACGCCCACGCGCGCGGACTCCTCGCCGGGGGGACTCGGCGGCGCCCCCGGAAGCAACCAGCACCCCTCTGCTGTCCGTTCGGCGCCCACCGGGTTGTCCGCCCCGAGCAGGCGGGCCATAGGCTGCGGTGAGTGTTCGACCGAGGCAGGAGAAACCACTCGCAGTGACCCCGCCCCAGAAGCCCCCCGCCCCGCGACCGTCCCTGCAGTCCGACTGCGGCAGCTGCTTCGGGCTGTGCTGTGTCGCCCTGCCCTTCGCCGCCTCCTCCGACTTCGCCGTCGACAAGGACGCAGGTCGGCCCTGCGGCAATCTCCAGACGGACTTCCGCTGCGGCATCCATTCCCGGCTGCGTGAACGGGGCTTCTCGGGATGCACGGTCTTCGACTGCTTCGGCGCGGGCCAGCAGGTCTCCCAGGTGACCTTCGCGGGCCGCGACTGGCGGCAGGCCCCGGACACGGCGCCGCTGATGTTCGAGGTCTTCCCGGTGATGCGGCAGTTGCACGAACTGCTGTGGTACCTCGACGAAACGCTCGCCCTGCCCGCGGCCCGTCCCCTCCGGGACGAGCTGCGGGAGGCCCTGGCCCGGACCGAGGCGCTCACCCGCGGCACTGCGGAGGAGATCGCGGACCTGGACATGGCCGCACACCGCGGGGAGGTCAACGATCTGCTGCTGCGCACCAGTGAGCTGGCGCGGGCCGGCATACGCGGGCGCGGCAGGAACCACCGGGGGGCCGATCTGATCGGAGCCCGGCTCAGAGGCGCGGACCTGCGCGGGGCCAGTCTGCGCGGCGCCCTTCTGATCGCCGCCGATCTGCGCGGCGCGGACCTGCGGGGCGCCGATCTGATCGGCGCCGACCTGCGGGACGCCGATCTGACGGGAGCCGATCTGACCGGGAGCATCTTCCTCACCCGGGCCCAGCTCAACGCGGCCAGGGGCGACGGCACCACCAGGCTGCCGAAGGCTCTGGGCCGCCCGGCGCACTGGTGACCGGGGGCGCTTCCAGCTGTCCCATCGCCCGGCCGGGGCACGGCCACTGAGCCGACCGGAGTTCAGCCGTCCCGGGCGGCGCCGACGCCCAGGGTGAGGGCGCCGGCAACCGTCGGCGGATGCGGTGAGCCCCGGCAGCGGGGAGGTCGGCGAGCCCCCTGGCCGGCGGCGGCACCGAGCGCCACCGCGCCCCTGCCGCCGACGACCGTCCTGCGCTCCATGCCGGTCCGCGGCTCTGCCCGGTGCACCTGAGAACCGGTGCCCGGCGTCACCACCGGGCACCGAGCAGCCGGACATCCCGGATGACGGTCTGCCGGTCAACTCCCCTGGGGGCAACCGGAGTCGACCGGCAGCCCGACGGGCTCAGCGGTTGGCGACCGCCTGCTTCACCAGCGTCCTGCCGAAGTCCCACATCAGCCCGCTGCCCCGGTGGGCGTCGTCCATCACATCGACAAAGGCGTCGACAAAGCGGTCCACGTCCCGCTCGGTGACCACCAGCGGCGGGATCAGCTTGATGACCTCCAGATGGTCGCCGGAGACCTGGGTGAGGATGCGGTGGCGCTGCATCAGCGGCACCACCACCATCTGGGCGAAGAGCCCCTTGCGGGCCGCCTGCAGGGCCGCCCAGCCGGTGCGCAGCTTCAGCGACCGCGGCTTGCCGAACTCGATGCCGATCATCAGTCCGCGGCCCCGGACGTCGGCCAGCAGCTCGTACTTGTCCACCAGCGCGGCCAGCCGCTCCCGGAAGAGGTCGCCGACACGCCGGGCGTGGGCGACGATCTGCTGGTCCTCCATCACATGCAGGGTGGCCAGACCGGCCGCCATGGCCTGGGCGTTGGAGCCGAAGCTCGCGGAGTGGACCAGCACCCGGTCCATGGAGGAGTAGACCGCGCGGAAGATCCACTCCTTGCCCAGGGTCGCCCCGACCGGGACATAGCCGCCGGAGAGGGCCTTGGCCGCACAGACCAGGTCCGGCTCCACACCCTGCTCGTGCTGATAGGCGAAGAAGTCACCGGTGCGGCCGATCCCGGTCTGCACCTCGTCGCAGATCAGCAGCGCCTTGTGCTTGTGCAGCAGCTCCTGGGCCGCCCTCAGCCACCCGGGCGGCGTCGCATGCACGCCCTTCCCCTGGATCGGCTCCACGATCAGCGCGGCGACATCGCCGCGGCGCAGCTCGCGCTCCAGCGCCGCCAGATCGCCCAGCGGCAGCGGGGTGTCCGGCAGCAGCGGGTCGAAGCCCTTGCGGAAGCCCGCCTCGCCGTTGACCGAGAGCGAGCCCGTGGTCAGGCCGTGGAAGGCATGGTCGCAGTAGAGGATGCGGCTGCGGCCGGTGGCGTAGCGGGCGAACTTCAGCGCCGTCTCGACCGCCTCGGTACCGCTGTTGCCGAAGAAGACCCGGTCCAGGTGCGGGGTGTGGGAGAGCAGCTTCTCGGCGAGCAGACCCGGCAGCGGCGAGCAGTCGAAGCGGGTGAGGTCGGGCAGGTCGAGGTCCATCACCTGCTGCACCGCACGGCGCACCACGGGGTGGTGGCGGCCCAGCGCGAAGATGCCGAACCCGGCCAGCATGTCCAGGTACTCATTGCCCTCGGCATCGTAGAAGTACGGGCCCTCGGCCCGCTCGTAGAACTTGTCGAAGCCGATGGTGTGCAGCATCCGCGGCAGCTGCGGGTTGAGATGGCGCTCCTGGAGCTCGTAGCGCTCCGCTCCGCGCCGGGCGAGCAGATCTGCCAGGTCGAATCCGGCGTCCTCCCTGGACTCGGGGGTCCTGGGTGCGGAGACGGTGTCAGAGGCCACGGTGCGGGTCCCCTCCTCGGGTGCGGGCGGCTTCGGCGGTGCGGGTGCGGCGTACGACGGGGACCCGGGCGGCCGGTGCCCCGTCCAGTGCTGACGCGCTGCGGTTGGCGCCGAGGGCGGCGGCGGCGCGGGCGCGTGCCGCAGGGCGCAGTGCACGGACGAAGGCGGCGGTCTGGGCGGCGATGCCGGGGCCCGTGAGGCCGATCTCATTGAGGATCTCACCACGCCCGGCATGCGCCAGGAACCCCTGGGGGATGCCCAGTTCACGGGCCGGGGTGTGCACATCCGCGTCGCGCAGGGCCTGGGCGACCGCTGCGCCGACGCCGGAGGCGCGGCCGTTGTCCTCCACGGTGACCACCAGACGGTGGTCGGCGGCGAGGCCGGCCAGGGCGGGGTCGACGGGCTTGACCCAGCGGGGGTCGACCACGGTCGCGCTCAGACCTTCGGCGGTGAGCAGGGCGGCGGCGTCCAGGCAGGGCTGCGCCATGGTGCCGACGGCGACCAGCAGGACGTCCGGCGGGTCGGCGAGGCTGCCGCCGGGCGGGGTGGTGCGCCGCAGGACGTCCAGCGAGCCGATCCGCTCCACGGCGGGGATGACCGGTCCGGCCTCCGCCTTGGGGAAGCGGACCACGGTGGGTGCGTCGTGGACGTCCAGTGCCTCGCGCAGCTGGGCGCGCAGCTGGTCGGCGTCGCGCGGGGCGGCCAGCCGCAGCCCGGGGACGACCTGGAGCACGGACATGTCCCACATGCCGTTGTGGCTGGCACCGTCGGTGCCGGTGACACCGGCCCGGTCCAGGACGAAGGTGACGCCCAGGCGGTGCAGGGCGACGTCCATCAGGACCTGGTCGAAGGCCCGGTTGAGGAAGGTCGCATAGACCGCGACCACCGGATGCATCCCACCGGTGGCCAGACCGGCCGCGGAGACGGCGGCATGCTGCTCCGCGATACCGACGTCGAAGACCCGCTCGGGATGGGCCTCGGCGAACTTCGCCAGGCCGACCGGCTGGAGCATGGCGGCGGTGATCGCCACCACATCGGGCCGCTCCTTGCCGAGGAGGGCCATCTCGTCGCCGAAGACCGAGGTCCAGGAGGTGCCGGTGGAGGGCGACAGCGGCAGGCAGGTGAACGGGTCCATGGCTCCGACCGCATGGAAGCGGTCGGCGTCGTCCTTCTCCGCGGGGCCGTAGCCGCGCCCCTTCTCGGTGAGGCAGTGCACGATGACCGGGCCGCCGAAGCCGCGGGCCCGCTCCAGGGCGGACTCCACGGCGGCGGTGTCATGGCCGTCGATCGGGCCGATGTACTTCAGCCCCAGGTCCTCGAACATGCCCTGGGGGGCGAAGGAGTCCTTGAAGCCCTTCTTGGCGCCGTGCAGCGCCCCCAGCACCGGCCGGCCGACCACCGGGGTGCGCTGCAGCGCCTCCTTGCCCCAGGAGAGGAAGCGCTCATAGCCCTGGGTGGTGCGCAGGGTCGCCAGGTGGTTGGCGAGGCCGCCGATGGTCCTGGCGTAGGAGCGCTCGTTGTCGTTGACCACGATCACCAGCGGCCGGTCGTGGGCCTCGGCGATGTTGTTGAGCGCCTCCCAGGCCATACCGCCGGTCAGCGCCCCGTCGCCGATCACGGCGACCACCCTGCGGTCGTGGTGGCCGCGCAGCTGGTTGGCCTTGGCCAGTCCGTCGGCGTAGCCGAGCACGGTGGAGGCGTGCGAGTTCTCGATCACATCGTGCTCGGACTCGGCGCGCGAGGGGTAGCCGGAGAGCCCGCCCTTGGCGCGCAGCCGGGAGAAGTCCTGACGCCCAGTCAGCAGCTTGTGGACGTAGGACTGGTGGCCGGTGTCGAAGAGGATCCGGTCACGCGGGGAGTCGAAGACCCGGTGCAGCGCGATGGTGAGCTCCACCACGCCCAGGTTGGGGCCGAGGTGGCCGCCCGTCCGGGCGACGGCGCCGATCAGGAACTCCCTGATCTCGGCGGCGAGGGCGGGCAGTTGGGCGGGGGCGAGACGCTTCAGGTCGGCGGGTTCGGAGAGGGTTTCCAGCAGGGTCACGGTGTTCCTCGCCTTCGTATCGCTGCTCTGTCGTGGGTGGTCTCGCGGAGTCAGCCGACGGGGGTGACGGTGGGCTCGCCCTGCTCGTCCATCCCCTCGGCCAGCTTCAGGGCCTCCTCGATCAGCGTCTCCACGATCTTCGACTCGGGCACCGTCTTGATCACCTCGCCCCGCACGAAGATCTGCCCCTTGCCATTGCCCGACGCCACACCCAGATCCGCCTCACGCGCCTCCCCCGGCCCGTTCACCACACACCCCATCACCGCCACCCGCAACGGCACATTCATCCCCTCAAGACCCGCGGTCACCTCCTCCGCGAGCTTGTACACATCCACCTGCGCCCGCCCGCACGACGGACACGACACAATCTCCAGACCCCGCTGCCGCAGATTCAACGACTCCAGAATCTGGATCCCCACCTTCACCTCCTCCACCGGAGGCGCCGACAACGACACCCGGATCGTGTCCCCGATCCCCTCGGCCAACAACGCCCCGAACGCCACCGCCGACTTGATCGTCCCCTGGAACGCCGGACCCGCCTCCGTCACCCCCAGATGCAACGGATAATCACACGCCGCCGCCAACTGCCGGTACGCATTCACCATCACCACCGGATCGTTGTGCTTCACCGAGATCTTGATGTCCCGGAACCCGTGCTCCTCAAAGAGCGAACACTCCCACAACGCCGACTCCACCAACGCCTCCGGAGTCGCCCGCCCGTACTTCTCCAGCAACCGCCGGTCCAACGACCCCGCATTCACCCCGATCCGAATCGGAGTCCCCGCCGCCGAAGCCGCCTTCGCGATCTCCCCCACCTTGTCGTCGAACTGCTTGATGTTCCCCGGATTCACCCGGACCGCAGCACACCCCGCATCAATCGCCGCAAACACATACTTCGGCTGGAAATGAATGTCCGCGATCACCGGGATCTGCGACTTCCGCGCAATCGCCGGCAACGCATCCGCATCATCCTGCGACGGCACCGCCACCCGCACGATCTGACACCCCGACGCCGTCAACTGCGCGATCTGCTGCAACGTCGCATTGACATCAGAGGTCACCGTCGTCGTCATCGACTGCACCGACACCGGCGCATCACCACCCACCGGCACACCCCCCACCATGATCTGCCGCGACTTGCGGCGAACGGCGAGCGGCTGAAGCGGCATGGACGGAATACCGAGCGAGATCGCGGTCATGGTTTCACCCTCACTGTGGAACGGCGGATCAGTCTTGGGGGAACGGTGTGAGAGGACGGGGTGAAGGGAGGCGTGGGGCAGCGGAGAGCCGGGCGGCGCGGGGGAGCCGAGCCGCGGGGGGGATACCGGGCGGCGCGGGGGTGGGGTGGCCCCGCGCCGCACTGTGGGTGTGACGGGCCCTCAGTGGCCGCGGTTGCCGGCGACCGTCTCCCGGGCGGCACGGATGGACGCCTTGAGCGAGCCCATGGTCGCCAGGACGGCCGTGGGCTCATAGCCGCAGTGGGCCATGCAGTTCTCGCAGCGCGCGTCCCGCCCGCGGCCGTACTTGTCCCAGTCGGTGCCGTCGACCAGCTCCCGGTAGGTCGGGACATACCCGTCGGACATCAGATAGCAGGGGCGCTGCCAGCCGAAGAGCGAGTAGTTGGGGATGCCCCAGGCGGTGCACTCGAAGTCCACCTTGCCCTCGAGGAAGTCCAGGAAGAGCGGGCTGTGGTTGAGCCGCCAGCGGCGCCGGTTGCCGCCGGAGAACGCCTTCTTGAACAGCTCGCGGGTCTGCTGGACGCCGAGGAAGTGCTCCTGGTCGGGCGCCTTCTCATAGGCATAGGCAGGCGAGATCATCATCTCGTCGACCTGCAGGTCGTCATTGAGGTAGTCCAGCACCTCGATGACGCTCTGCGCGGTGTCGGTGTTGAAGAAGGTGCTGTTGGTGGTGACCCGGAAACCCCGGGCCTTGGCCTCCTTGATGGCCTCCACCGCCTCGTCGAAGGTGCCCTCCTTGGCCACCGAGGCATCATGGCGCTCCCGCAGGCCGTCGATGTGCACGGTGAAGGAGAAATAGGGCGACGGGGTGAACTTGTCCAGCTTCTTGCGGAGCAGCAGCGCATTGGTGCAGAGGAAGACGTACTTGCGCCGCTCCACCAACTGCCGGACGATCTCGTCGATCTGGGGGTGCATCAGCGGCTCGCCGCCGGCGATGGACACCATCGGCGCGCCCGACTCCAGCACGGCGCCGACCGCCTGGGCGACGGGCATCCGCTGCTTGAGCACCCCGGCCGGGTGCTGGATCTTGCCGCAGCCCTCGCACTTGAGATTGCACGCGAACAGCGGCTCGAGTTCCACGATGAGCGGGAACTTGTCCCGGCGCTTCAGGAGTTTCTGCTGGAGGAGGTACGTGCTGATCCGCGCGGTCTGGCGCAGCGGCATGGCCATGGCTAGCTCGCCTCCTGAGGGAGCGTCCGGGTAGGTGTGTCGGATGGCATTGCGGAATTGCGGTGGGGGCGAGCCCCCTGGTCCGCCGTATCGGGCCGGCCGGCCAGGGTCCTGTGCCAGGCGGTGAGAGCGGGCACGGTGGAGCGGAGTGCACGCCAGGCGCGCACGCCGCCGGGGACCGTGCCCGGGCGCAGCAGCTCACGCTCGGGTGTGTCGACAACGATGCGTACGGCTGCGAACGGGAGCCGCGGAGCGCCCCGTCGGGCGGCCGAGAGCACCGCTGCGGTCTCCATGTCGATGCCGGTGACCCCGGCGGTGTGCAGCCGGGCGCGGGCCTCGGCGCCGCGCACCACCTGGTCGGCCGAGTGCAGCAGACCGGTGTGCACGGTCATGCCCTGGTCCCGGAGCAGGCGTGCGAGCAGCCCGGACGAAGGGATCTCGATCGAGCACTCCCCTTCGTCTCGCACCCCGGTGGCAACAACGGCATCCCCAGGGCGTATTCCCCGCCCTGCGGCGGCGCAGAATCCGACCGCCAGCAGCCCGCCGTAGGCACTGCCGCCGTCGCCCAGCAGGGCACTGACGGTCTTTCGGGCGCGCAGCGGACCCATCCCCGTGGCGGTCAGCACCGCCCGGCCGCCGGACCAGTCGCCGCCGCGCAGCGCCCAGCGCTCCACCCCGAGCGCACAGGCCACCAGCAGCGGGGGTCCCGGCCGGGCGGAGGGCCCGGCGGCGGGGGCGGACGGCGCGGTGGATGTCATCGGTCGCTCCTCGGCCCGCTCTGCGCGGTCCCGGGCCCGTCGGCGCGGTCCACGGATGCGGCGGAGACGGGCACGGGCAGGCTCCGCGCGGGGTGGCCGCCGGACTCCGGGCGGGGGGCGCCGTGGAGGTAACGGCCGAGTGCGGTCACCGGGAAGACCAGCCGGTAGAGGTTGTAGTTGATGGAGAAGTCCCAGGGGAAGCCGGTACCCGTGAAGTGCGGCTCGTCCCAGGTGCCCTCGGGCAGCTGGGTTGCCGCGAGCCAGGCGACACCCCGCTCCACCGACTCGCCGCTCTCCCCGGCCGACAGCAGGGCCATCAGTGCCCAGGCGGTCTGCGAGGCGGTGGAGTCGCCACGCCCGGACCACTTCTCCTGGTTCTCGTAGGAGCGCATGTCCTCGCCCCAGCCGCCGTCGGCGTTCTGGTGCTCCTCCAGCCAGCGCACGGCGCGCCGGACGGCGGGGTGCGCGGTGGGGATGCCCGCGGAGACCAGCGCGGGGACCACCGAACCGGTCCCGTAGATGTAGTTGGTGCCCCAGCGGCCGAACCAGGAGCCGTCGGTCTCCTGCTCGCGCAGCAGCCACTCCACTCCGCGCCGGGTACGCGGGTCGCGGGCCTTGCCGACATCGGCGAGCATCTCCACCACATGGGCGGTGACGTCGGCGGACGGCGGATCGACCACCTCGCCGAAGTCGCAGAACGGCAGCTTGTTGGGGAGGGTGCTGGTGTTGTCCACGTCGAAGGCGCCCCAGGCGCCGTTCTTGGACTGCATGCCCAGGTTCCAGGCGACCCCGCGCTCCACCGCGGCCTGCAGCCGCTCCTGGTCGGGGTGGTCCACCCTGCGCAGCGCGAGCACCACCTCGGCGGTGTCGTCGATGTCGGGATAGGTGTCGTTGTCGAACTCGAACGCCCAGCCGCCGGCGGGCAGGGTGGGCCGCTGCACGGCCCAGTCGCCGCGCCGCCGCACCTCCTCGCCGAGCATCCACTCCGCCGCGGAGACCAGCGCGGGGTGGTCGGCGGGCAGCCCGGCGTCCACCAGGGCGATGGTGGCCAGGCAGGTGTCCCACACCGGGGACTGACAGGCCTCCAGCCAGCGGCCGCCGTCCTCGGTGTGCACGGTGAAGCGGTCGAAGGCGTCGAGTCCGGCCTTCATCACCGGATGCCCCAGGTCGTAGCCCTCCAGGTGAAGGGCGATCAGCGAGTAGACGGCGGGCGGCTGGATCCCGCCCCAGCAGCCGTCCGCCTCCTGCCGCTCGACGATCCAGCGGGTCGCCTGGCCCAGGGCCAGCCGGCGGACCGGACCCACGGCGTGCCGGTGGTAGGCGTGCAGCACCCGGTCCAGTCGCTGGAAGAGGCCGTCCCAGCTGGTGGGCGAGGCCATCGGCGGGGCGCGGAAGGGGTCGGCCGGGTCGCTGTGCAGCTCGTCCAGGCCGAAGGGGGCGGGACGGACGGGGCGGTGCGCGGAGACCACCGTCAGCGGCACGATGGTCTGCCGGGCCCAGCAGCCGAAGGAGTAGATGTTGAGCGGGGCCCACTTGGGCAGGAACATGACCTCGGGGGGCAGCTCCGGCAGCCTGCTCCAGGGCCACCAGCCGAAGAGCGCCAGCCAGATCCGGGTGAAGACCCTGCTGGCCGAGATCCCGCCGTGCTCACGGATCCAGGCCGCGGCGGAGGCCATGTGCGGTGCCTGCGGATCGTCACCGGCCAGCTTGAGGGCGACATAGGCCTCCACCGTGGTGGAGAGCTCGGACGGGCCGCCGTGGAAGGTGGCCCAGGTGCCGTCCTCGTTCTGCTGGGAGCGGATCCACTGGGCGGTGGCGCGGGTCTGCTCATCGGTCCTGATGCCGAGGAACTGCCGCAGCAGCAGATCCTCGGCGTCCATGGTCACATTGGTCTCGAGGTTGCCCTTCCACCAGCCCTGCTCGTTCTGCAACGACAGCAGGTGGGCGGTGGCGCGCTCCAGCGCCGCCGCGGCCACCGCCCGCGGGGTCGGCGCGGGGGCGCCGCCGGAGGCCGGCACGGCCCCGGCCGGGACGCCGGGATCACCGCCGGGTGTCCCGGCCTCCTGCGGAGGACTCTTCACCGCGGCCGGCTCGGGATCGTACTCGGGGTCGAGCCGGCCGTCCGCGGTTGTTGTCACCTTGGGTTCACCTCTCCCGTACGACGACGAATTCGGCGAGTGCGACGAAGTGCCGGCGCACCGCATCCGGCATGGGCACCTCGTCCAGGGCGGCGAGGGCGGTCTGGTGGCACCGGCGGGCCTCGTCCTGGGTCCAGGCGCGGCCGCCGGCCTCCTCGATGAGGGCGGCCCGGACGGCGAGCTGCTCCTCGTCCTCGTGGCCGCGGCCCTCGGGGTCGGCGAGCAGCTCGGCCAGGCGCAGCGAGGCCTTGCCGCCCTCGGCGAGGGCGGCGGAGACCGGCAGCGACTTCTTGCGCTGGCGCAGGTCGCCCCAGTGCGGTTTGCCGGTGACCTCGGTCGCCCCCCAGATGCCGAGCAGGTCGTCCACCGCCTGGAAGGCCAGGCCGAGGTGGTAGCCGTAGCGCTCCAGGGCGTCCGCGGTGCGGTCGTCGGCGCCGGCCAGGACGGCCCCGATGGAGGAGGCACAGGCCAGCAGGGCACCGGTCTTGTTGCCCTCCATCTCCAGGCACTCCTCGACGGTGACCCGGTCGCGGTGCTCGAAGGAGAGGTCCTGGGCCTGGCCGTCGATCAGCTTGCGGGTCGCGACGGTGATCCGGCGGACCGCCCGGGCGGCCGCCGACGCCTGGATGGCGGAGCCGTCGGGGGCGTCCAGCAGCACCTCGGTGGCGAGGGCGAAGAGAGCGTCGCCGGCCAGGATGGCCTGGGCCGGCCCGAAGACGGTCCAGGCGGTGGCGCGGTGGCGGCGGGTCTCGTCACCGTCCATCAGGTCGTCGTGAAGCAGCGAGAAGTTGTGCACCAGCTCCACCGCGGCACCGCCTGCCGCGCCGGTCTGCGGGTCGGCTCCCACGGCCTGGGCGGACAGCAGCGCCAGCGCCGGGCGCACGGCCTTGCCGCCATCGCCGGAGCTGGGCCTGCCGTCGCGGTCGATCCAGCCGAAGTGGTAGGCGGCGACGGTGTCCATGGGTGCCGCAAGCCGACCGACGGCCTCGCGCAGCAGCGGGGTGCACAGGGTGCGTCCGCGCTCCAGGAGGTCCGGCACCGTCACCGTCGCCTCCGTGGACTGCGAGTCGAGGCGTGAATCCACGCGCATTCCCTCTCCCTGGGGTGTGTGGTCCGCGGCAGGCGTGTGCTCCGCCGTGGACATGTGGCCTGCCGTGGGCGTTGACGCCGCATCGGGCCGAGCCGTGACGGCGGGGCAACTCCGCCGGTGTGCCGATGGCGGGGCCGGCTCGGCCGCGGTCGGTCGGTTCACTGCGGCCACCTCCCCGCGGTGTGGGCCGCCGCCGGGTTCGCCGGGCGCTCGCCGAGTGCGGCGAGCGCCTCGTCGGCGGCGCTGTGTCCGCTGCGGACGGCGCCTTCCATGGTGGCGGGCCAGCCGGTGGCGGTCCATGCTCCGGCCAGCACCAGGCCCGGGGTACGGGTACGGGCGCCGGGCCGCAGCCGGGCGCTGCCCGGAGCGGGATCGAAGGTGGCGTTGCGCTCCCGGGTGACGAAGAAGTCCAGCACCCGGGCGTCGCGTGCGGCGGGCAGCAGCCGCGCCAGCTCCGGCAGATAGCGGCGGCGCAGCTCGGCGACGGGCAGGTCGATCTCCTCGTGCGCCGCCGACTGGGAGACGGCGATGTACTGGGCGCGCTGGTCCCGCTCGGCGAGCCCGGAGTGCCGGGTCCGGTCGAACACCCACTGGACCGGTGTGCCGAGGCCCGCGAAGAACGGCCTGCGCAGCACCCGGCGGTCGTAGACGGCATGCAGGTTGAGGATGGGCGCGGTGCCGAGGCTGCGCAACCGCTGCTGGTCGTCGATGGTGTCCGGGGGGAGCAGGTCGGCCGCGGTGTCCTGCGGTACGGCCAGGACCACGGCGTCCGCGTGCAGCAGCTCTCCGCCGGCCGGCAGCCGGTCGCCCTCCACCCGCACGGAGTGCCGGTCGTGTCCGCGCCTGCCCGAGCGGTACGTACCCGAACCGTGGGAGGCGACGTGCCCGCCGCCCGGGGCGTCCGCCTCCGGGCCGCCGGCGGACGACTTCAGTGCCGACGCTCTGGCGCGCAGCAGCACCCGCACCCCGCTGTGCTGGAGGGCGTCCAGCGCGGCGTCGTGGTGGATGGTGCCCAGAGGCGCGTCGGCCCAGCCGATGTCGGAGGCGCCGGGGTCGGAGAGCAGCCCGGTCTTGAAGACCATGGCGGCCAGCGCCAGCGACACCTGGTCCGCGGTGGCGTTGAGGGTGGCGACGCCGACCAGGTCCCACAGCGCCTCGACGGCGCGGCGGGACTGCCCCTGGCTGCGCAGCCAGTCACCGAAGGACTGCTCGTCCAGCGACGGGTCGGCAAGGTCCAGCCGCCACAGGGCGAGGGTCGCCCGCACCACCTGCAGACGGTCGGCGGTGGACAGGTGCGGGTAGCGCGACAGGCTGCCGGCCAGGTGCAGCGGCACCGGCAGTGCGGCGCGGCGCAGCCGTCCGAGGCGCAGGCCGTCCGTCCCGCCGGAGTGTGCGCCGGCGACGTCCAGCACCGGTACGTCCAGCCGCCGCTGCAGGCTCACCAGGTGGTCGGCGCCGAGGCGGGTGACCAGGCCGCGGTAGGCGGTGCAGCAGCGCAGGAAGACATGCTGGCCGTTGTCGACGGTCAGTTCGCCGCGCCGGAACGAGAAGGCCAGGCCGCCCAGGCGGGGGCGGCTCTCCACCAGGGTGACGGCCAGCCCGGCCTCGGCCAGCCGCAGTGCGGCGGTGATGCCGGCCAGCCCGCCGCCGACGACCACCGCCGTCGCACGGTCCTGCGGTACGACGCCGCTCATCGCCCCTCCCCCCGGGTGCGGTCGCCCCGCCAGGGCGGTCGCACCGCTGTGGACGCGTCCGCCCGCCCGCGTGGTTCCGCGGCGGCGGCCGGTGACGGTGTTGCGGTCAAGAGCGCCCTCCGGCCAGGCCGGAGAGCGCCACATAGGCCTTCTCCCATCCGGGCAGCGACACCCGGCCGCGCAGCACGGACTCCGGCTCGGCCGCGATCCGCTGCAGCAGCCGGTGGTAGATGCCGGCCATCGCCGCGGTGCAGGCCCGGCTGCGGCGGTCGAGCATCGGGAGGAGCAGCAGGCCCTCCTCGAAGTACCGCTGTGCCCGGGCGGCCTCGAACGCCACCAGGCCGGTGAAGTCGGCGCCGGCCGGGGGCCGTGCGGTGTCGAAGCCGGACTCGCAGCCGAACCTGGCGAGGTCCTCGGCCGGCAGGTAGGTGCGGCCGTTGGCGGCGTCCTCCCGCAGGTCGCGCAGGATGTTGGTGAGCTGGAGGGCCAGGCCCAGGGTGTCGGCGTACTCGGCACCCAGCTTGGGGTCGGTGCAGCCGAAGACGCCCAGGGAGAGCCGCCCGATGGAGCCGGCCACACAGCGGCAGTAGGTGCGCAGGTCCTCGAAGGTCGCGTACTCGGCGCCGCGCAGGTCCATCTCCACGCCGTCGATCAGCTCGTCGAAGGCGTCCACGGGGACGGGGAAGCGCTCGGCGGCGTCCGCCAGGGCGACCTTGATCGGGTCGGTGTCGTCCTCGTGCACCTCACCGGCGCGGACCTCGTCGAGCAGGGCGCGGGTGCGGCCCAGAAGCTCCGCCTTGCGCTCCGGCGGGAGGTCTCCGTCGCCGATGTCGTCGACCCGGCGGGCGAGGGCGTAGAGCGCCGACATGGCCAGCCGCTTGGGCTCCGGCAGCAGCCGGATCCCGTAGCTGAAGTTGCGCGCCTGCATCCCGGTGACCGCTTCGCAGTACCGGTAGGCCGCCATGACCTGCGCGGACGCCAGTGGTGATGCCGCCACCCCGGGGCTCACCTTCCCTTCGCATATGTGGCCGCAGCCTCCCGCAGGAGACGGCTCTTGGCGGGCTTGGGCGGCCCGGGCAGTACGTCGTACCCGGTGGCGTGGATCGCCCCCAGGGCGGCACGCCCACCGGCGGTAAAACCGGCGAGCAACAGCCTGAGCCTCCCCCGCACGCTACCTACCAGTGGTGCGCCATGATCGAGCAGGGTCCCTGCTCGCCGTGCCTGGAAGGCGACCAGGTCACGCACTCGTGCGCTCGCGGTGGGGGCGGCGAGGTCCGTCTCGGTCACGCCGAAGCGGTCCAGGTCCTCCGCGGGCAGATAGATCCTCCCCCTCGTACGGTCCTCCGCAACGTCCTGCAGGTGCTCGATCACCTGCAGTGCGCTGCAGATCGCATCCGAGCGCTCCACCCGTTCGGGTGTGGAGACGCCCGCGATGGACAGCACCAGCCGGCCGACCGGATTGGCGGACAGCTCGCAGTAGCCCAGCAGGTCCTCGTAGGTGGTGTAGCGGACGGTCCGCTGGTCCACCCGGTTCGCTTGGATCAGATTACGGAAGGGCTCGACGCTGAGCCCGCGATTTTCCACCAGTGGCACCAGCGCGCGCATCAGGGGATGGCGGGCCTGCTCCACACCGCCGGTGCCCAGCACGATGGCAAAGACCCGGTCCAGGTCGCGTTCCAGCCCGTCCAGCAGGGCCAGCCGGAAGTCGGTCTCCTCCTCGGTGGGCAGCTCCGTGCCGGGCCGCGTACGGGCCTGCGGCACGGGCGTGTCGACGCCGAGCAGCTCGGCGGTCCAGCGCGGGTCCTCCAGGTCGCCGTCGCCCGCGTCGTCGACCAGCCGGGCGAATCCGTAGACCGCCATCAGGTCGTCCCGCCAGGCGGCGGGCAGGAAGAAGGGGGCGACGGGGAAGTTCTCCCTCGCCGCCTTGCCCAGCACCGCGCCCTCCGCGGGCGCGCCGGGGCTGGCAGTGCGTCCGTCCGCGCTCACCGGCGACCGCCCGTTGGGCTGCCGGCGGGTCGCGGCGCCGGGCCGCACGCCCCCTCGGAATGGACCGAAGCCACCACTGGCGTCACTCCCCCGTTCTACACCGATCTTGACGGCGTGCACACAGCGGACACGCCCTCACCCTCGCGAGAGCACAACCTGCGCCGGCTCGCCCGGGTGTGCACTCACTCTAGGCCGGGGTGACGACAGCGGCTGCCACGGGGTGATCCCGAACCCACGGTGCGCGGACGGCCGAGGGCCGGAGTCCGGGGTGTGCACCCGGACTCCGGCCCTCGGCCACGGCAGTTGGAGCGGAGAGGCGCGTCAGCGCTTGTTCTCCTTCTCGTAGGCCTTGATCACCTCGTCGGTGGGCCCGTCCATCAGCAGCTCGCCCTTCTCCAGCCAGATCACGCGGTCGCAGGTGTCGCGGATCGACTTGTTGTTGTGGCTCACCAGGAAGACGGTGCCGGCCTCCTTGCGCAGCTCGCGGATGCGCTCCTCGCTGCGGCGCTGGAACTTGGCGTCACCGGTGGCCAGCGCCTCGTCGATCATGAGCACATCGTGGCTCTTGGCCGCCGCGATGGAGAACCGCAGTCGGGCCGCCATACCGGACGAGTAGGTGCGCATGGGCAGCGAGATGAAGTCGCCCTTCTCGTTGATCCCCGAGAAGTCCACGATCTCCTGGTAGCGGGACTTGATCTCGTCCTGGCTCATGCCCATGGCGAGGCCGCCCAGGATGACGTTGCGCTCACCCGTGAGGTCGTTCATCAGGGCCGCGTTGACGCCCAGCAGCGAGGGCTGCCCGTCGGTGAAGACGGCGCCGCGCTCGGCCGGCAGCAGGCCCGCGATGGCCCGCAGCAGGGTCGACTTGCCGGAGCCGTTGGAGCCGATCAGGCCGATGGCCTCGCCCTTGTAGGCGGTGAAGGTCACTCCGCGTACGGCGTGCACCTCGCGCACCGAGGGGGAGCGCCGCTTGGAGACGATCCGGCTCAGCGCCGAGGTGGCGCTGCCCTTGCCGCTGCCCGCGCCGTGCACGCGGTAGACGATGTGCAGACCGTCCACGATCACGGTCGGGATGCGCTCCCGGGTGAGGGTGTCGGCGTCCACGGGCATGGTCTCGGTCGGTGCGTCAGCCACGGCCGTACTCCTCCTCAGCCTTCCAGAAGTACACAAACCCACCGAGGCCCGCGACCACTGCCCAACCGATCGCCCAGGCCCAGACATGCGGCGGCAGGACGTTGCTGTGCACCGAACTCAGCAGCGAGTAGCGCATCAGATCGATGTAGACCGCGATGGGGTTGACGTCCAGCAGGGTCCTGGCCCAGTCGGGGACCTCGATGTTCTGGATGTTGAACATGACGCCGGAGGCGTACATCCAGGTGCGCATGATGAACGGCATCAGCTGCGCGGTGTCCGTGATCTTGGCGCCGACCCTGGCCAGGACCATCGCCAGACCGGTGTTGAAGATGAACTGCAGCATCAGCGCGGGCAGCACCAGCGCCCAGCCCGCCAGCGGAGGGTTGGCGAAGAGCACGATGGCCAGCAACACGATCATCGAGAACAGCAGCTGCTGGAGCTGGATGATCGTGAAGGAGATCGGCAGACAGGCGCGGGGGAAGTGCAGCGCCCGCACCAGGCCGAGGTTGTCCGCGATCGAGCGGGTTCCGGCCATCACCGCGTTCTGAGTGAAGGTGAAGATGAACACACCGATGCAGAGGAACTGGATGAAGTGCGGGGTGTTCCGCCCGGTCTTCAGCAGCAGGCCGAAGATCAGGTAGTACACCGCGCAGTTCAGCAGCGGGGTCATCACCTGCCACAGCTGCCCCAGCTTGGCCCTGGTGTACATGGCCGTCAGCCGCGCCGTGGAGTACGCCACGATGAAGTGTCGTCTCGACCAGAGCTGCCGGACGTACGCCGGCAGGCTCGGGCGGGCGCCACTCACCGTCAGGCCGTACTTGGCGGCGAGCTGCGCCGGGCTCAGGCCCTGGTCGGGGCCTCCCGCCACCGCTACGGGGCGGATGTGCTCACTCACTGTTGACACTTTCGTCCTATGCGAGATCGGCAGGTCCGGCTTCCGTTCAACGGGCGCTCTCCTGCAATCGTGCCGTTGCTGCTGCAACGGGGATCTTCGCGGGCCGGGGTCCGCAGGTCAAATGAGGATCTCGTGATCAGATGACCGGGGGACGACCGAGCCTGGTCAGCCGCCACACAGTACGCCACCGCATGGGTCGCCGCAGCCCGCAGGGTGTCCGCCAGCCCTCACGGAATCCTCCCATCCACGCCCGGAGCGCAGCACGGGAGGGTCGGCGTACCAGGGTGAGCAGGATCCAGGTGCCGAGATAGGCGGGGACCAGCAGGGCGGGCAGGTTGCGGCGGGCCAGCCACACCCGGTTGCGGGCCACCATACGGTGGTACACCGCATGCCGGCTCGGCAGGGTCGCCGGGTGGTACAGGACGATGTCCGCGCGGTACTCGATGGACCAGCCGGCATCCAGTGCGCGCCAGGCCAGGTCGGTCTCCTCATGGGCGTAGAAGAACTCGCCCGGGAGCTGGCCGGCCTGCGTGAAGACGCTGCTGCGCACGGCCGAGGCACCACCGAGGAAGGTGGTGACCACCGAGGAGCGCAGCGGGTCGGAGGCACGCAGCCGCGGCACATGGCGGCGCTGGGTGGTGCCGGTCTCCGGATCGGCGATCCGGAAGGAGACGATGCCGAGCCCGGCGTCTGCGGTGAAGGCCTCGCGGAGCTTCTCGGCGGTGTCGTCGCCGGGCAGCAGCCCGTCGTCGTCCAGGAAGAGCACCGCGTCGACGTCGCAGCCGTCCTTGCCGAAGGCCTCGATACCGACGTTGCGGCCCGCCGGGATGCCGAGGTTCTCCTCCAGCTCGACGGTGCGGACGCCCTCCGGCAGCGTCGGCAGCGGGGCGCCGTTGCCGACCACCACCACCTCGACCGCGGGGCCGCGCTGCTTGGCGACCGACTCCAGCAGAGCGTTCAGCTCCACCGGCCGGTTGCCCATGGTCAGCACCACCGCGCCGAGTCTGAAGCCGTCCCGCCCCGCCTGCCCGCCGGAGGCCGCCGGCTCGGCCGCGCTCATCGCAGCCTGCTGGAGAGGACGATGCTGGCCAGGTGGAGCAGGGTCTGCACCAGGGCGATGGCGGCGAGCGCCACGACCGCGATCCTGGTGAAGAGCAGGTCGCCGTGGACCGCGTCGGCGATGCCGACCGCCAGCAGCACCAGCGAGGCCTCCACACCGCCCACCAGCCGGTGGAACTTCAGCGCGGCCGCGGCCTTGCGGGCCCTGGCGACACCCGAGGAGCGGGGCACCGAGGCCGCGTCCTGCACGGCGGCGAGGCCGCTGCGGATCCGGGCGACGTCCACCAGATCGGTCTCGGCCTTGATCAGGATGGCGCCCAGGGCGGCCACCGTGCCGAGGAACGCCCACTGCCACTGCGCGGCGGCGCCGTCGCGGTGGAACAGGTCCGCGGCCCGCAGGCCGGCGCCGGTGAGCAGCGCCGCCTCGGACAGGTAGTGGCCCACCCGGTCCAGGTAGACACCGGTGACCGAGGTCTGCCGGCGCCAGCGGGCCACCTCGCCGTCGATGCAGTCCAGCAGCAGGTAGACCTGGATGAGGACGGCGCCCAGGACGGCACCGGCGATCCCCGGGACGATCAGCGCGGCACCCGCGACGATGCCGGTGAGCATCATCAGATAGGTGAGGCTGTTGGGCGTCACCCGGGTGTTCACCAGCAGGCGGGTGAACCGCAGGGAGATCTGCCGCATGTAGATGCGGCCCGCCCAGTGCTCGCCGCTGCGGCGGTCGAGCAGGCCCTCGGGGTGGACTGCCGCGCGCAGCTCCTCGACGGAGGGGCGGTGCGTGCGGGTCGGCTCAGCTGTTGACGGCATGGACATAGTCGGAGTACGCGTCCCTGATGGCAGAAGTGTCGAGGTCGAGGTGCTCGAGGATGGTGAAGCGGCCGGGGCGGGTCTGCGGTGCGTAGTGGACCGCCGCGGTGAACTCCTCCTCGGAGAAGCCGATCTCCTCGGCGGTCACGGGCAGCCCGTGGCGCGCCAGGGTCTGGCCGATCAGGCCGGAGGCCTCCCGGTCGCCCCGCAGGAAGGTCGCGAAAGCGGCGCCGATGCCCACCTGCTCGCCGTGCTGGGCGGACCGCTTGGGGTACAGGATGTCCAGCGCATGCGAGATCTCGTGGCAGGCACCCGACGACGGCCGGGTGGAGCCGGCGATGTTCATCGAGATGCCGGAGAGCACCAGGGACTCGGCCAGCGCGGTGAGCAGCTCGGGGTCCTCCAGAGTGCCGGGGTGGCGCAGCAGCACCTCGCCCGCCGACCGGGCCATGGCGATGGCCAGGCCGTCGACCGGCTCTCCGGTGACCCGCTGCGAGAGCTCCCAGTCGGCGCAGGCCGAGATGTTGGAGATCGCGTCGCCGATGCCGGCCGCCACGAAGCGCTTGGGGGCGCTGTGGATGACGTCCAGGTCGACGATGATGCCGATCGGGTTGGGCACCCCGTAGGAGCCGCGGCCGGCGTCGTTGTCCAGCGTCGACACCGGCGAGCAGATGCCGTCGTGGGCCAGGTTGGTCGCCACCGCCACCATGGGCAGGCCGACCCGCGCCGCGGCGTACTTGGCGGCGTCGATCACCTTGCCGCCGCCCAGGCCGACCATGGCGTCGTAGTGGCCGGCCCGTACGGCGTCGGCGAGCAGCACCGCCGAGTCCAGGGTGCCGTCGGCGACCGAGTACCAGTCCGCGCCCGGCAGCTGCGGCTCCAGCCTGCCCCGCAGGGCGGCGCCGGACCCGCCGCTGACCGCCACGGCTATCCGGCCGGAGGTGGACAGTCGCTGGTCGGCGAGGACCGTGGCGAGGTCGTCCAGCGCTCCGGCGCGGATGTCGACGACGACCGGCGACGGGATCAGGCGGGTCAGTACCGGCACGCGATCTCCCGGGCCTTGGCCAGGTCGTCGTGGTTGTCGATCTCGACCCAGGAGACCTCGCCGATCGGCTGGACGTCGATCCGCTGACCGCGGTCGACCTCTCTCCTGGTAGCCGTCCTCGTAGTAGAGCTGCGGGTCGCGCTCGAAGGTGGCCTGCAGCGCGGAGGAGAGGTTGGCGGCGGCGGAGGGGTTGATCAGGGTGACGCCGATGTACTCACCGGTGGCCTGCGCCGGGTCCATCAGCTTGGTGATCCGCTGGACGCCCTTCTCGGCGTCCACGATGACCTTCATCTCCTCGTCCGCGAGGCGCTTGACGGTGTCCAGCGCCAGCAGGATGCCGGGCTGCTCACCGGCGGCGGTGAGCCGCTCGTTGGCCTCCAGCATGGTCTTCTCCACCGAGACCGGGTGGACGGTGTCGCCGTTGGCGAGCACCAGGCCCTCGCTGAAGAGGTCGCGGGCGCACCACAGGGAGTAGGCGTTGTTCCACTCCTCGGCCTTGTCGTTGTCGACCAGGGTGAGGGTGACGCCGTACTTCTTCTCCAGGGCGGCCTTGCGGTCGTACACGGCCTCCTTGCGGTAGCCGACGACGACGGCGACGTCCCGCAGACCGACCTCGGCGAAGTTGCCGAGAGTGAGGTCGAGGACGGTCGTCTCGCCGTCCACCGGCACCAGGGCCTTGGGCAGGGTGTCGGTGTACGGGCGCAGGCGGCGGCCGGCGCCGGCGGCCAGAACGAGGCCGATCATGCGGTGTCTCCTGTTTCGTCGTGGACTGCCGGCGCTTCGCCGCCGAAGACCCAGAAGCGGATGCTCTCGGCCAGGACGACCAGCGCCAGGGCGGCGGCCATGGCCGCCATGGTGACCTGCAGCGCGTGGGCTCCGGGGAGCCGGGCGCCTGCCGGTCCGTGCGGGCTGCCGCCGTAAGCGAGTGCGGCGGCGACGGTGAGCACCAGAACCCGGCCCTCGTGGCCGCCTGCTGCCCGCACCAGCCACCGCGGCGGTGCCCCGGTGCCACCGCGGATGCGGTACACCGTGTCGTAGTGATGGTAGGCGACGGCCGCGACCAGCCCGAAGGCGGCGGGCAGGGCCGGGCCGGAGAGCTGCGCGGCCAGGCCCAGCACGGTCAGGTACTCGGCGGCGCGGAACACCGGGGGCACCAGCCAGTCCAGGGGCCCGCGCAGCGAGCGGGCGACCGCCAGCGAGGAGGTCACCAGGTAGCCGGCGGCCGCGGCCACCGCCCACCAGGTGCCGGCGCCGCCCAGCAGCACACCTGCCAGCAGCAGCACCGCACCGGCGATGGCGATGGCGGGGGTCCCGTAGGCGGGCATCCGGCGTGCGAGCGGACGCAGCAGGCGTGCGCCGAGCTCTGCGAGCGGGCCCGAGTCGGCGAGCTCGGCCAGGGCGTCGGCGGCACGGTCGGTGCGGGCCCGCAGCCGGGTGACCGAGCGCAGCACCCGGCCCGCGGTGGTGTAGCAGGCCGCGAAGGCGCACCCGATCAGCAGCACGATCAGCGTGGTACGCGGGGTGGTGGCGGCGGTGAGCACCGCGATCAGGGCCCAGCGCTCGCCGATCGGCAGCACCACGATGCGGCGCGCCCACACCGTCCAGCCCACCCGGTCAAGCCGGTTGGAGAGCTGCGCGGTGGGGCTGGAGTTGCCGGCCGCATCATGGTTGGCCTCCATGAACGCGAAGTCCACGACATGGCGGCAGCTCTGCAGGATCATCGCGCCCAGCGCCAGCGCCCAGACGTCGTCGCCACCGACGGAGGCGCCCACGGCGAGGCCCGCGTAGTACGCGTACTCCTTGATCCGGTCGAAGGTGGCGTCCAGCCACGCACCGAGAGTGGAGTACTGCAGTGAGTAGCGGGCCAGCTGGCCGTCGGTGCAGTCCAGCACGAAGGAGGCGATCAGCAGCACACCGGCCGCCACGAACCCGGGCCTGGTGCCGGTGGCTGCGCTCGCGGCGGCGAGCAGCGCCACCAGCAGCGACCCGGTGGTGACCTGATTGGGCGTCAGGCCGCGACGGGCGCACCAGCGGGCCAGATAGCGGGAGTAGGGGCTGATGCAGAAGGTGGTGAAGAAGCCGTCACGGGACTTCACCGCGCGCCTCAGCCGCACCGCTTCCTCGTCGACGGCGTCGGTGCGCCGGGCCGCATGGCCGCGGTCGGCGTCGTCGGCGGGGACGGCGGCGACCAGCTCGCCCAGCTCCGGGCGGTACACCTCGGTGCCGGCCGCCTCCAGGGCGGCCGCCAGGGTGTCGGGCAGCACCGCCACCGCGACCCGGTCGGCCGCGGCGCTGTCCACCATCACGGTGCGGCCCTGGTCGGCTGCGGCGGTGTCGAACTGGACCGTCACGGCGCCCGGGTCCGTCCCCGGCTCAGGGACGGACGGCAGCACCAGCGTCGCGCCGCCTCCCGCGGGAGCGGTGCTCGCGGCCAGCCGCTGTGCGGCGCCGGTGAGCGCGGCGCGGGCCTCGGGCCCTTCGGCGGTCAGCGCGCCGGGCACGGCGGCGGCGGAGAAGCGGGGGTCGGTCAGGCCGAGCCGCAGCGCATGCCGGTGGCCGACGAAACGCCGGTCCACCACGGCGACCCGCTCGCCTGCCGGAGCCTCGGCCAGCAGCCGGGCCAGCTCGGCGGGTCCGGCGGCGTCCAGGACATGGCGGTAGCCGAGCGCGGCGAGGTCCGCGGGGAGCGCCTGCCGCGCCCCGCCGTCCGGCTCTGCGATGCCGCCCGGGTCAGGGCCGGTCAGGATGGCGGTGGACAGCGGAACTCACTCCCTGGAGGTGCGGGGCAGCCGCCCGCCCGAACGGTCGCAGGCAGGGCGTGGGCCGCTGCACGGCCCGGTGGATGGTGCGTCGGCAGAGGCTATCGGATGAAGAGCAGGGAAACAGAGGGGGAGTCCTCCGGGTCCGAGCGGTGCCGAAACACCCGTGTCGATCATCTTTGCCGACTGCGGGGGCTGCGGACAAGCCATCGCACGGGCCCTCTCGGCGGCTGTCCACCGGCGGCCGATCAGGCGTCTTTCCCTCCGGCCGCGGCTGCGGCGGCCGCAGCCGCCCCGCACGGCCGGGCCGCGGGACACCGTGGTGCCCCCGGGGGCGGCCGGGGCGGGCGGCGGCCCGTGGGGGCGGCCGGGGTGCAGGGGTGCCGATGCGTGCGTCGGGCGAACCACGGCTGCCCCGTACGGCAGACTGGGGCATCGGCGCCACACCCGTACTGCCCCGGTGGCAGCAGGTGGGGCGCCGAGCCGAACCGCCGGACCGGGCGGGTGGGTCCGCGCACACGGCGCGGGCGGCGACCGGTCCTCGCGCCGAAAGGGGCCATATGCCGACCAGCGGAACCACCAGCCCAGCCACCGTCAACGGTGCACCGGGCGATGCCCTTGCCGCGCCGGAGATCCTGCTTGAGCTCGTGGACGACCAGGGCCGCACCATCGGCACCGCGGAGAAGCTCGCCGCCCACCAGGAGCCCGGCCGGCTGCACCGGGCCTTCTCGGTCTTCCTCTTCGACGCCGAGGGGCGGCTGCTGCTCCAGCGCCGGGCGCTCGGCAAGTACCACTCCCCCGGTGTCTGGTCCAACACCTGCTGCGGCCACCCCTACCCGGGCGAGCAGCCGTTCGTGGCCGCCGCCCGCCGTACCGCGGAGGAGCTGGGGGTCGCCCCCGCGCTGCTGCGGGAGGCCGGAACGGTCCGCTACGACCTCCCCGATGCCGCCTCCGGGCTGATCGAGCGGGAGTGGAACCACCTCTTTGTGGGGCTGGTCACCGCTTCCCTGCGCCCCGACCCGGCGGAGGTGGAGGACACCGCCTTCGTCACGCCCGAGGAGCTGGCAGCGCTGCGCGCCGAGCGGCCGTTCTCGGTCTGGTTCGAGACCGTGCTCCAGGGAGCGCTGCCGGCGATCCGGGAGATCACCGACCTGGGCTGGTGAGCCCGTGGGGCGGCTGGGGCGGGCCGCCCCCGGCTCAGCCGCCGTACGGCGCCGGACGGCCCTGCAGCGGCCGCTCCGGCGCCCCGGCCGACCTCGGGAAAACCTGGTACGGGGAGGCAGGGGCGGGCAGCGCCGGTGCCACCGGGGCGACCGGGATGGGCAGCGAGGCCCACACCACCTTGCCGCCGTTGACGGTGCGGTCCACGTCGCAGGCCCCTCCGGCCTCCAGCGCGATCGCCTTGACCAGCAGCAGCCCGCGCCCACCGGTGCGGCCGTGGTCGTTGTGCAGCGCCTTGGGACGGTACGGGTGGCTGTCCTCCACCGACACCCGCACCCAGCCGCCGCCGATCACCACCTCCACCACTATCTGCGGGGAGAGCACCGCCGCATGCTTCACGGCGTTGGTGACCAGCTCCGAGACGATCAGCAGCAGCCCCTGGAGCAGGTCCTCATAGAGCGGCCGCCCGGCCAGCCCCTGAGCGGTGAGCAGATCGCGGACCGCATGCCGCGCCTGCGGGACCGAGGACTCCTGGGAGGGGGCGGCGAACCGCCAGACCCCCTCCACCGGGCCGGGCCCGGTGCCACCGGGGGCGATCGGCGCGCCCCCGCTGATCTGCATCACATCAAGCCGCCCTTCACACACCTCGGGCACCAGGTGGCCCTCGTTTTCCGAGGCTAGAGCGCAGCCGCAGCCCACGGGTGGCTGACCGTAACTCGGCAGATCAGGACTCTTTGAGTCGATAATTGATCGAACTCAGGTCAGTTCACATCACTCCATGATTGGGTCGCCGATCGATCCGTTCAGATGCCCATCGGCGGGGTCGGCGGGGTCGGCGGACGGTCGGAGGGCCCGGACTGACCGGGGCGCGTCGCCCCGGCTCCGCCGCCGTGCGACTCCCGCTCCCGGATCCCGGCCTTCCTGGCGTCCTCACGGCCGGCCAGGTACGAGTCGACCTCGTCCCGCCGCCGCTCCTCGTCGACCTGGGCGAGCACCCGCCGTCCGCTCAGTCCTGTACTGAGCAGGCCGAGCCCGTCGAACAGCAGGGCCAGCGAGAAGAACAGCCCCAGGGTGTAGAGGGAACTGGTCGGCCACGAGGCCAGCACCAGCGCGCCCAGCAGCAGGTCGAGCACCCCGAGGAAGACCGTCCACCCCAGTTGGGGTCCGCGCACGGCCAGCCCGCCGACCACCCGGAAGACACCTGCCGTGAGGAAGAGCAGTGCCGCGAACAGGGTCAGCGCCACCGCGGCCACCCTCGGATGGAGCACCATCACCAGGCCTGCCGCCAGGTTCACGGCCGCGACCGCGGCACCCAGCCAGAAGAAGTTGTCCTTGCGCGACTGCACCGCATGCACCAGGCCGACCACGCCGCCGATCAGCAGCAGGCAGCCGAAGAGCAGCACGGTGGTGATGGTGGCCACCCCGGTGTAGATCAGACCCACGATTCCGGCGATCACCAGCAGCGCACCCAGCGCGACCAGCACCCCGTAACTCCGCTGCACCCGGGCCTCGGGGGTGACCCGGTCCTTGTCCTGTTTTCTCCGCACTGCGACCTCCACGGCCTGTCGGGCGACCTGTCCGAACTGGTGCACCCATACCCGCAAAGGGATCATCCATCCCGTTTCGCCCTATCCCTACGGCGGAAACGCAGGTGAGCGGCACCCTGGAGGCCTGGTATTCTTTCCATGTCGCCACGGGGAACACCATGGGAACCGCGGCACACACCCTGTCCGGGTGGCGGAATGGCAGACGCGCTAGCTTGAGGTGCTAGTGCCCTTTATCGGGCGTGGGGGTTCAAGTCCCCCCTCGGACACCATGCACATCAGGCCGGTCGAAGCGGAGTTCCGCTTCGACCGGCCTGATTGCTGTGCCCGGCCGCAGCCGGGCACAGCTCGCCCGCCGTGGCTCAGCGCATGCTCTGGGTCACCCGCCACAGACGACGGGGCAGCTCCCCCTCCTCGAAGGGTTGGACCTCCTCCAGCGTCCAGCCCTCGGCCAGCTCGTCCACCAGCCGCCGGGGGAAGAAGTGCACGGCGAACCCTCCGTGCTCATGGATGTCGTCGCCGTGGGCGATCCCGGAGCCGTGGTGCGCATCGCCGGTGTGCCGGACGGTGTAGACGAGGACCCCGCCCGGACGCAGGACCCGCCGCACCTCTGCCACCAGGCCGTGGATCTCCTGCGTGGACAGCGCCATGCACAGCAGCATGTGCGCGAAGACGGCATCCACCGAGGCATCCGGGAGCGGCACCGGCTCCCGCACGTCGTGCACCGTCGTGGTGACCCGCTGAGACAGGCCCTGCTGCCCGGCGGTGTCCCGCAGCTGCTCGAGTCCTGTGGCGCTGAAGTCGAGGGCATGGACGGCGAAGCCCTCGCGGGCGAAGAACAGCGCGTCGCGGCCGTGCCCCGCCCCGAGCTCCAGCACGTCCTTCGCACCGGCGGCGCGGAACACCCCAGCGGCGTGCCGGGCCGGGGCGGAAGGCTGCTCGCCGTACATGCCCGGATGGTCGGTGTAGGTGTCCTGCCAGTGGCGGCGCTGGACATCGGCGAGTTCTGGTCCGCTGTGGGACGTCATATGTCCTGGGTCCCTTCGTCCGCCGGCCGTCTCCGGCGCGTTCGGTGACCGCTGATACCGGCAGCACCGGCGCGGGCCCCCTCGGGCGGAACCGGGCCGGGCTTCACTCAAGGGTGCCAGATCGGGCTTCCCGCGCTTCCGGGTCATCCGGGTCGCCCCGCCGCACTCAGCTGTCGAGGGCGGCCGGGCCTCTGGTGCCGGTTCGGACGCGGGAAGGCCCCCGGGGTGTCCCGGGGGCCTTGCCGTCTGCTGGGGTGCTGGGGTGCTGGGGTGTGGCTCAGTACCAGTGGTGGGTCTGCCAGAACGCCCAGGCGGCGTTCGGGCTGCCGTAGCGGTCGTTCATGTAGTTCAGCGTCCACTGCACCTGGGTGGCCGGGTTGCTCTTCCAGTCCCCGCCCACCGAGGCCATCTTGGCCCCCGGCAGCGCCTGACCCAGCCCATACGCACCCGACGACGCATTCACCGCGTGCGGGTTCCAACCGCTCTCATGGCTGACGATCGCATCGAACGCGGCCCACTGCCCCGCCGGAACCATCGACTGCGCCATCCCCCGCACCCCACCAGCCGTCACCGGCGACGCCACCGCAGCCAACGCCGCCCGACCCCCATGACCATGACCAGCGTGCGCAGCGTGACCAGCGTGCGCGTGACCGGCGTGCGCGTGACCGGCGTGCGCGTGAGTGGCCCGCCCGACGTGGGTGGCACGACCCACATGCGCGGCATGAGCGGCATGAGCGGTGTGGGCGGTGTGGGCGGTGGCGGTGCGGCCCAGGTGGTTCAGGTGGTGCAGGTGCAGCTGGTGCGCGCTCATCCGAGCCGACGTGTGCGTCGCCGCCGACGCGGCCGGAGCAGCCACCGCGGCCAACGACGCCGTACCGGCAGCCGCAGCCAGCACAGCAGTGACAGAACGCAGACGGGGCATGGCAATGCGCTTCAAGAAGTGACCTCAATCGGTTGACTGGACGACCCACCCGCACCACGGCGAGAACCGGCCGCCCGGGGCACCCGCTATCGGTTGGTGCCGCAGGAGACGTCCCGGACCCCGCACTGCGGAACCCACCGACGCCGTCGGACTCGTCCCACCATGAACCACCCACCCAAAGCCCCGCAAACACCCCACCTACTACCCACCCCCGTACCCCACACCACCCCCAACCCCCACCCCCACCACCCCCCACCAGCACCCACACCACCACCCCCACCCGAACCCCCACACCCCTCCCCACCAGCACCCCAACCCCCACACCCCCTAAACACCCAAATGCCCGAAATCGGATGTTTAGCCCCCACCCCACACCCCTACTACCCCACCCCGTACACCACCCCACCCCTGTGACCCTCTTCACTCGCACACCCCCGGACCATGTGACCCGGACCACCCGGAGCCACCCCGCGGAAAGCCCTCACCGCACACCGGGGACACCCCGGCCAGGGCGGACAGGAGCTCCTCCTCAGCGGTCCGGAAGACCGTCCGGAGGCAAGCCGGCACCATCGGCGAGCATCTCCGCCATGCCCCGCAGCAGCATGTCGAGCCCCCCGGAGAACTCCTGGTCGGCTCCGATGCGCCGGGCACGCTGCGCGGTGGCGGACAGCTGGGGGAACCGGTCGGGCGGCAGCGCAGAGATGGCGACCGTGCCGGGGGCCGACAGCGAGCCGAGATGCTCCAGCTGGACCGCGCCGATGACATAGCCGAGCAGACCCCGCAGCGCGATGACCTGCTGCCCGCCCCGCAGGCCGGCGTCGGCGAGGATCGTGAGCACCACCTCGGACCAGCGGAGCACTGCGGGAGACCGGTGCCGGTGGGTCAGCGTCAGCGGGACGATCTCGGGGTGGGCGCCCACGCTGTCCCGCAGACGCCCGACCATGATCTCGACCCGCCCTCGCCAGGGGACCTCCGGGCCCGGCGGCTCGGTGTCCACCTCGCCGAGGACGAGCTCAACGACCAGCTGTTCCAACTGGTCACGGTCGTCGACATACCGATAGAGCGCCATGGTGCTCATACCGAGCTCCTTGGCGACCGCACGCATCGACAGCCCCGCGAGACCGTCGCGGTCGATGACGGCGAGGGCGGCCGAGGCGAGCTGGGCGTGGGTGAGTGAACGTGGGCGCGGCATGGCAGTTGACAGCGTATGGCATACGCCTACGCTGATGAGCGTACGGTGTACTCCTACGAAGGGACATCCGATGCGCCCTGGCTCCGTCGTGACCGCCCGCGAGCTCACCCCGGTCGGCGGGCCCCCGATCGCCGTCCCCGATCCGGACCGGCTGATCCATCTGCAGTTCCGGCGCTTCGCCGGATGCCCGGTGTGCAATCTGCATCTTCGATCGGTGGTGCGGCGGCACACGGAGATCGAAGCCGCCGGCATCCGCGAGGTCGTCGTCTTCCACTCCTCTGCCGAGGAACTTCTGGAGCACGTGGCGGATCTGCCGTTCGCCGTGGTCGCCGACCCCGGCAAGCAGCTCTACAAGGAGTTCGGAGTGGAGTCCGCGCTCCGCTCGACGCTGAGTCCCCGCGCCTGGTGGCCGATCGTCCGAGCCGTGGCGAGCGGCATCTACCGGGTGGCCCGCAGGCGGGAGCCCCTGCCCTCTGCCAAGCCGAACGGCGGGCGGCTGGGCCTGCCCGGTGACTTCCTCATCGCAGGCGACGGCCGGGTGATCGCGTGCAAGTACGGCGAACACGCCTATGACCAGTGGTCTGTGGACGAGTTGCTGGCCCTGGTGCCCGGCGCGGCCCGGGGAGCTGCCACGGTCCGCTGAGCCCCGCGAACCCTTCCCCGAGGCGGCGGAGGGCCGGGCGACCCCACATGTCCGGGCACCCGGGCTGTCTATAGGGTGGCCGCCGACGGGGGTGACGGATGAGGCCGAGGGCGACGGCAGCCGCAGCGGCGGTGCTGACCGTGGCGGCAGGGCTGGGGGTGCGGGCTGTCGCGGGCGGCGAGGTCGCCAAGTACGCGGGGGATGCGCTCTACACGGTGCTGGTCTATGCACTGGTGATGCTGAACGCCCCCAGGACACGGCCGACGGCCGCAGCCGCGGTGGCACTGGGGATCAGCTGGGCGGTGGAGTTTCTGCAGATCAGCAGCGTGCCGGCCGAGCTCTCGGCGCGGAGTCGGGTCGCACGGCTGGTACTGGGCTCCACCTTCAATCCGCCCGATCTGGTCTGGTACGCGGCGGGCGCGGCGCTCGCCCTGCTCGCCCATCTCACGCTGCGCCGCGGCGCGACGGCGCTGCGACCGGGCCGCACACACCTCTGACACCGCAGGCGGGACAGTGGATGGGAACGCCAAGGGCCCCGGGTGATCCCGGGGCCCTTGGGGTTGTGCTGCGGCTCAGTACCAGTGGTGGGTCTGCCAGAACGCCCAGGCGGCGTTCGGGCTGCCGTAGCGGTCGTTCATGTAGTTCAGCGTCCACTGCACCTGGGTGGCCGGGTTGCTCTTCCAGTCCCCGCCCACCGAGGCCATCTTGGCCCCCGGCAGCGCCTGACCCAGCCCATACGCACCCGACGACGCATTCACCGCGTGCGGGTTCCAACCGCTCTCATGGCTGACGATCGCATCGAACGCGGCCCACTGCCCCGCCGGAACCATCGACTGCGCCATCCCCCGCACCCACCAGCCGTCACCGGCGACGCCACCGCAGCCAACGCCGCCCGACCCCCACGACCATGACCAGCGTGCGCAGCGTGACCGACATGACCCGCGTGCGCGGCATGACCGGCGTGCGCGTGACCGGCGTGCGCGTGAGTGGCCCGCCCGACGTGGGTGGCACGACCCACATGCGCGGCATGCGCGGCATGCGCGGCATGAGCGGTGTGGGCGGTGTGGGCGGTGCCGGTGCGGCCCAGGTGGTTCAGGTGGTGCAGGTGCAGCTGGTGCGCGCTCATCCGAGCCGGCGTGTGCGTCGCCGCCGACGCGGCCGGAGCAGCCACCGCGGCCAACGACGCCGTACCGGCAGCCGCAGCCAGCACAGCAGTGACAGAACGCAGACGGGGCATGGCAATGCGCTTCAAGAAGTGACCTCAATCGGTTGACTGGACGACCCACCCGCACCACGGCGAGAACCGGCCGCCCGGGGCACCCGCTATCGGTTGGTGCCGCAGGAGACGTCCCGGACCCCGCACTGCGGAACCCACCAACGCCGTCGGACTCGTCCCACCATGAACCACCCACCCAAAGCCCCGCAAACACCCCACCTACTACCCACCCCCGTACCCCACACCACCCCCAACCCCCACCCCCACCACCCCCCACCCCCACCCCCACCACCCCCCACCACCCCCCACCAGCACCCACACCACCACCCCCACCCGAACCCCCACACCCCTCCCCACCAGCACCCCAACCCCCACACCCCCTAAACACCCAAATGCCCGAAATCGGATGTTTAGCCCCCACCCCACACCCCTACTACCCCACCCCGTACACCACCCCACCCCTGTGACCCTCTTCACTCGCAGACCCGAGGCGGGGTTGCTCTCCGTCCGGTGAACACACGCCAGGTGACGGCAGAGCGCCCGGAGGGCGGGTGCGGACCCGACCCGCTCCGCCCGTCGGGGCGCGGCCGTGGAGCAGTCGGGGGCGGACGGTCACACACCACGGCCACCCGCCGGGCATCGGCCCGGCAGGCCCGCTCAGTCCGGCACGCTGTCCTCGGGGGACCCGGCAGCGATGGCGGCCAGGGTGTCCAGGGCACCGGCCAGGATCTCGCGGGACGGGGACGCCAGGCCGAGGCGTACCGCGTTGGGTGCCTGACCCGCGCCGACGACAAAGGCCGCACCCGGGGTGACCGCGATGGAGCGGCGGGCGGCCGCAGCGACGAAGGTCTCGGCGCGCCAGGGCTCGGGCAGCTCCCACCAGATCGAGCAGGCCTGGGGATCGGCCCGCACGGTGAATCCGGCGAGGCTGCGGTCGGCGATCTTCCGGCGGGCGGCGACCTCCTCGCGCTTGGCAAGGACGAGGGTCTCGGCGGTGCCGTCGGTCAGCCAGCGGGTCGCCGCGTCCAGGGCGAAGCGGGCGGCCGGCCAGGCACCCGAGCGCAGCGCGGCGGCCAGCGGGGCGATACGGGCTTCGGGGGCCACGGCGAAGCCGACGGTGAGGCCTGGTGCCAGCCGTTTGGTGAGGCTGTCGATCAGGATGGTGCGCTCGGGGGCCAGGGCGGCCAACGGCGGCGGGGCGTCCCGGTGCAGAAAGGCCCAGACGCTGTCCTCGATGGCATACAGGTCCGCCTGCCGCAGCACGGCCGCGAATTCGGCCCGCCGCTGCGGCCCCATGGTGGTCCCGAACGGATTGTGCAGGGTGGGTTGCAGATAGACGGCCCGCAGCGGGGTGCTGCGGTGCGTCGCAGCGAGCGCATCGGGACGCATGCCGCCCTCGTCCGTCTCCACGGGGACCGGAACGACGCCGAGGCGGGCCGCGATGGCCTTGACCACGGGGTAGGTGAGAGCCTCGACTCCCAGCCGGCCGCCGGGCGGTACCTGTGCGGCGATGGCGGCGGCGATGGCGGAGCGGCCGCTGCCGGCGAACAGGATGTGCGCGGGGTCCGGCGCCCAGTCGTCCCGGGTCAGCATGGCGGCCACCGCACTGCGGGCCGCCGCGGTGCCGGACGCCCCGACCGGGCGCAGCGCCTGCTCCAGGGCGTCCGGGCGCAGCAGCCGGCCGAGGCCCTCGGCGAGCAGGGCGGTCTGTTCCGGGACGTGGGGGTGGTTGAGCTCCAGGTCGATCCGGGCGGCGGCGGGCTCGGCGAGGGCGGGTCCGCAGGCCGGGGCGGCCGCCCTGACGAAGGTGCCCCGGCCGACCTCTCCGACGACCAGTCCGCGGCTGGTCAGTTCCCGGTAGACCCGGCCGGCGGTGGAGACCGCGATGCCGCGGCTGCGGGCGAAGGTCCGCTGCGGGGGCAGCCGGTCGCCGGGACGCAGCCGCCCGGCGGCGATCTCGGCCGCCAGGTCGTCCGCGATGGCGCGGTAGTCCTCCGTCGGTCCTCCTGGGCATTGATTTCCACATTGCACCGAGGTCAATGATCTTATTGCACCGAGTATTGCTCCGGCCATAGCCTCTGGACAGCGCCGCTCCGGCGGCGACGGGACGGGGAGGGATGCATCCATGGGCAGTCTGACAACGCGTGGGATCACCATCGGCTACGACGACCAGGGCGCCGGTGAGCCGCTGCTGCTGGTCCACGGCCACCCCTTCGACCGCTCGATGTGGGCGCCCCAGCTCGCCGCCCTCCCCGCGCTGGGCGTGCGGGTGATCGCACCGGATCTGCGCGGCTACGGGGAGAGCTCGGTGGTGCCCGGCCGCACCCTGCTGGAGGTCTTCGCCCGCGATCTGGCCGCACTGCTGGACCACCTGGGCCTGCCGCAGGTGCTCCTGGGAGGACTGTCCATGGGCGGCCAGATCGCCATGGAGTTCTGCCGGCTCTTCCCCGATCGCGTACGGGGGCTGGTGCTCGCCGACACCTTCCCCCAGGCGGAGACCGAGGCCGGCCGCACAGGGCGCAACGCCATGGCCGACCGGTTGCTGGCCGAGGGCATGGCGGGCTATGCGGACGAGGTGCTGGACCGGATGATCGCCCCCTACAACGTCCGGGCGCTGCCGAAGGTGGCCGCTCAGGTGCGGGCCATGATGGCGGGTGCACCGGCCGAGGGGGCGGCGGCCGCACTCCGGGGCCGCGCGGAACGGCCGGACTACCGGGACCTGCTGGCAAAGGTCGACGTACCGACGCTGGTACTGGTGGGGCGGGACGACTCGTACACCCCCGTCGCCGACGCCGAGGCGATGCACCGGCTGGTACCCGGCTCGGAGCTGGCGGTCGTCGAAGGAGCGGGCCATCTGCCGAACCTGGAGCAGCCGGCGGAGTTCAACCGCGCCCTGGAGTCCTTTCTCACCGGCCGGGGGCTGCTGGACGGACATCGGGCAGGCGGCACCGCGTAGGCCCGCGAGGGGCACGACGCCCGCCGACCACACGGGGCTGCTGTCCCAAGCTGCGGACGGCCGCCGACCGGCCGGCCGCGCCGTGCGGCGGACCTGACGGTACGTCACCACGCGGCGGGGTCGGGCGGGATGCGGCTGCTCACCGCGGTCAGGGGCGGTCAGGGCCCCTCGGGCCCGGCCGCGAACTCCTCCCGCAGCGACGCCGTGTGCTCCCCGAGTGCGGGCACCGGGCCCATCGGGGGTTCGCGGCCCGCGACGGTGACCGGTGGCAGCAGTCCGCGCAGCGGCCCCGCCGGGGTGCCGAAGGTGCGCCAGCGGTCGCGGGCGGCCAGTTGGGGATGGTCCGCGAACTCGGCGACCGTACGGAGCCTGGCATTGGCGATCCCGGCCGCGTCCAGCGCCTCGGTCAGCCCGTCCGCGGTGCGCTCGGCGAAGCAGCCCTCCAGCACTTCGGTGAGTTGGCCGTCATGGGCTCTGCGCAGCGGGTTGTCGGCGAAGCGCGGGTCCCGGGTGAGGTCGGGGCGGCCCAGGACCCGCTCGCAGAGCAGCACCCACTCGCGATCGTTCTGCACGCTGAGGTAGAGCTGCGCACCGTCGCCGGTGCGGTAGTGGCCGTACGGGGAGATGGAGGGGTGGCGGGCTCCGCTCCTGGCGAGCGGCGGGCCGCCGTGGGCCTGGGAGTGGTACGGGTGGCCCATCCACTCCCCGAGGGCGTCCAGCAGGGAGACCTCCAGGGCGCTGCCCTCACCAGTGTGCTCGCGTTCGTAGAGGGCGGTGAGGATCCCGGTGAGGACGTACATCCCCCCGGCGATGTCGGCGACGGAGATGCCGGGGCGGGCCGGCTGCCCCTGGGTGCCGGTGATGGAGAGCAGCCCTGCCTCGCACTGGACCAGCAGGTCGTAGGCCTTCTTGTCGCGGTAGGGGCCGTCGGGTCCGTAGCCGGAGAGCGAGCAGGTGATCAGGCGGGGGTGGCGGGTACGCAGCCGCTCGGCGCCCAGACCGAGGCGGTCGGCGGCGCCGGGGGCGAGGTTCTGGACGAAGACGTCGGCGCGGGCGAGCATCCGGTCGAGCAGGGCACGGTCGGCGTCCGTCTTCAGGTCCAGGACGGCGCTCTCCTTGCCCCGGTTGATCCAGACGAAGTACGCGGAGAGCCCGCCGGCGCTGCGGTCGTAGTCGCGGGCGAAATCGCCGCCGGGGCGCTCCACCTTGATCACCCGGGCGCCGAGATCGGCCAGCTGGCGGGTGGCGAAAGGCACGGCGACGGCCTGTTCCAGGGAGACGACGGTGACACCGTCGAGGGGCTGCATCGCGGGTTCGCCTCCGGTTGCCGGGTGGTCCACGCTATCGGGCGCGTGGCGCTCGCAGGGTGGGGGCCACCCTGTGCGGCAGACTCCCTGCACGCCCGGTCGTTCGCGCCCGAGCTTGTGGAAGCCCGAGCTTGTGGAAGCCCGTGTTTGTGGAAGGTCCCCATGCGTCTCTCCCTGTCCGGTCCGGCCCGGCGTACGGCGCCGATGGCGCTGCTGCTGGCGATGCTGCCGCTGGCCGTCCCCACCCCCGCCGCCGCCCGCGCGCGGACCGCCGACCCGATCTGCTCCTCCGACGACCACCCGGAGCTGGCCTCCAGACTCTCCGAGGACATCGAGTCGGCACTGCACGGTCGGGCGGGAACCGTCTCGGTGGGGCTGTGGGACCGGGACACCGGCACCTGGTGCGGCGTGGGCTACACCCGGCACTACGACTCGGCGAGCGTGGTGAAGGCCATGGTGATGCTCGCGGTGCTCCACCGCGCCCAGGAGGCCGGGCGGCACGTCACCGTTCGGGAGGACCACCTGGTCACCGCCATGATCACCAAGTCCGACAATGACGCCACCACGGTGCTGTGGCACAGCCTGGGGCCGAGCCGGGTGCAGCGGTTCATGGAGCTCGCGGGTCTGACCCACACGGCACTGAACGACGGCGGCTCCTGGGGGCTGACCCAGATCACCGCGCAGGACGAGCTGCGGGTGCTGGCTCTGCTCGACAGCGACAACCCGGTGATCTCACCCTGGTCGCGTGCCTACGGCATGAGGAAGCTGGCGAGCGTGGTGCCCAGCCAGCGCTGGGGGACGCCGGCCGGGGCGCCGTCCGATGTGAGCGTCCATGTGAAGAACGGCTGGCTGCCGAGGGCCACCCATGGCTGGCGGGTGCACAGCATCGGGGACTTCACCCGGCCCGACGGGCCGGGGTACCGGCTGGTGGTGCTCAGCCACGGCAACCGGACCATGGCCTACGGGGTGGCGACGATCGAGCGGGTGGCGCGGGTGGTCCACCGTGATCTGGACGCGCCGCCCGCGGAGGAGCCGGCAGAGGAGCCGGTGTACCCGCCCGAGGACGAGCCGGGGCTGGAGCCGGAGTACGGCGTGTTCAAGTAATGAAGGCTTCCAAGTTGTTTCCTGTGGTTTAACTACGTAAGTTGAAACATTAATGGCGCATGAAGCATCGCCATGTTCAACAAGTGGAACCTTCCGCAGGAGCAACAACGTGAGCGTCACCAAGCCTCCGGCCGCCCGCCGGGCAGCCGCATCGGGCCCCTCAGCAGCCGGCTCCGAGCATCTCGCGCATGTGGTGTTCATCACCGCCGCGGCTGCGCTGGGCGGGTTCCTGTTCGGCTACGACAGCTCGGTGATCAACGGCGCCGTCTCCGGCATCAAGGACCGCTTCGCCGTCGGCGACAACGTCAGCTGGATCGTCGCCTCCGCACTGCTGGGCTCCGCGGTGGGTGCTGCCCTGGCCGGCCGGTTCGCCGACCGCTGGGGCCGTATCCGGGTGATGAAGATCGCCGCCATCCTGTTCGCGGTGAGCTCGGTCGGCTCGGCGCTGCCGTTCTCCGCCTGGGACCTCACCTTCTGGCGCGTCTTCGGCGGCGCGGCCATCGGCATCGCCTCGGTGATCGCTCCGGCGTACATAGCCGAGGTCGCCCCCACCGCCTACCGCGGCCGGCTGGCCTCCTTCCAGCAGCTGGCGATCGTGCTCGGCATCGCCGTCTCCCAGCTGGTGAACTGGGCCATCGACAAGGGCGCCGGCAGCGATGTCCGCGGACACCTCGCCGGCCTGGAGGCCTGGCAGTGGATGCTGGGCGCCTGCCTGGTGCCGGCCGTGATCTACTTCGTGCTCGCCTCGGTGATCCCCGAGTCGCCCCGCTTCCTGGTCTCCGCGGGCCGCATCGACGAGGCCCGTACCGTGCTGCGCGACGTCGAGGGCGACGGCGTGGACACCGACTCCCGTATCTCCGAGATCCGGGAACTGATCGCCTCCGACCACAAGCCGCGCTTCCAGGACCTGCTCGGCGGCCGCTTCGGCCTGCTCCCCGTCGTCTGGATCGGCATCCTGCTGTCCGTCTTCCAGCAGCTGGTCGGCATCAATGTGATCTTCTACTACTCCTCGATCCTGTGGCAGTCGGTCGGTATCGACCAGAGCAGCTCCCTGCTGATCAGCTTCTCCAGCTCGGTCATCAACATCGTGGGCACCCTGATCGCCATCGCCTGCATCGACCGGATCGGCCGCAAGCCGCTCGCCCTGATCGGCTCCGCGGGTATGGCGGTCTCGCTGGGCACCGCCGCCTGGGCGTTCAGCTACGCCACCGGCAGCGGCAGCCATGTCAACATCCCCGACCTGCAGGGCACCATCGCCCTGGTCGCGGCCAACGCCTTTGTGCTCTTCTTCGCCATGTCCTGGGGCGTGGTGGTGTGGGTGATGCTGGGCGAGATGTTCCCCAACCGGGTCCGCGCCGCGGCCCTGTCGCTGGCCGCCTCGGCGCAGTGGATCGCGAACTGGGTGATCACCGTGTCGTTCCCGCGGATGTCCAGCTGGAACCTCTCCGCGACCTACATCATCTACGCCGTCTTCGCCGCGCTGTCGATCCCCTTCGTGGCACGGTTCGTCCGTGAGACCAAGGGCAAGCGGCTGGAGGACATGGGCTGACGCCCAGTGCCGCGGGCACGCCCCGCACGGTACGCCGGCCCCCACCGGCGCACCGTGCGGGGCGTGGCCGTCCCGTGCCGCGGACGGCGGAGGGCCCGGGCGGGGTGGATCGCCCGGGGCCCCCGTCCGCGGTCGGTCAGTAGACGCTGACGCCGTAGTAGCTCAGCGCCTCGGTGACCGGCTGGAAGTAGGTCACCCCGCCCGAGGTGCAGTTGCCGCTGCCGCCGGAGGTGAGGCCGTAGGCGACGGTGCCGGCATACAGGGAGCCGCCGCTGTCGCCGCCCTCGGCGCAGACGGTGGTCCTGATCAGCCCGCTGACCGTGCCCTCGGCGTAGTTGACCGTGGAGTTGAGGGCGGTCACGGTGCCGCTGTGGACGCCCGTGGTGGAGCCGCTGCGGTACACGGTCTGGCCGACCGACGGGGTGCCCGCGGAGGCGATGTCCTGGTAGGAGCCGTTGTAGAGGTAGACGTTCCCGGCCGGGGTGCCGCTGGTGGTGTACTGCACCAGGGCGAAGTCGTTGCCCGGGAACCAGGAGTCGTAGGTGGTGCCGATCTTGGTGCTCTGCGAGGAGTTGGAGTACCAGGTCGAGGCCACATTGCCGCAGTGGCCCGCGGTCAGGAAGTAGTAGGTCGAACCGGCCTTGACGTTGAAGCCGAGGGAGCAGCGGTAGCCGCCGCCGTAGATGGCCTGGCCGCCGCTGAGCCGCAGGCTCAGGGTGCCGGGCACGTTCTCCACCCGGACGCTGGCGCCCAGCGCCTTGGCCGCCTTCTGCAGCTTGGCGAGCTTGGCGCCCTTGACCGTGGAGTCGGCGGAGATCAGCACCTGGTTGGTTGCGGGGTCCACGGACCATGCGGTGCCCGGGATGCGCGCCGTGCGGTCGAGGGTGTCGGTGGCCGCCTTCAGCTGCGCCCCGCTGCGGGTGACCAGCTTGGCGACCGCGCCCTCGGAGCGGACCGTGGCGGCGGAGGCCGAGTCGGTGACCGTGACGACCAGTCGGCCGTTCTGCACGTAGGAGCCGGCGGTGTGCGCATCGCCGAGCTGCTGCTGAACCTTGGCCGAGAGGGTGGACACCTGCTGCGGGCTGAGGACCTGCGCCTCGGCGGCATGCGCCTGGGGCAGGGCGAGGGCGGTGGTGGCGAGCACGGCTGCCGCGGTGGCGAGCATTCCGGTGCGGCGGCCGAGGGTGCGACTGTTCCTCACGCGGGTCTCCCTGGAGACTTGAGGAGCGGACACGGGGGCGTGCCCGGGCCCGCCGGTCGGCGGGCGCGGAGTGGCCCGGTGCGCGGCGACCGCAGGGGTAAGCGGTTGCAGGCCGCGTACATGTCAAGCCGCTAGAAGTCTCCACGCGCGTTGAGCGATGCCGCAAGGGCCGCCTTCGGCGACATCTGGCCAGTGGCGGAAGTCCGCCGTGCGGACTTCCGCCACTGGACCACCGGCAGATTCAGCCCTTGCTCGACCCCAGGGTGAGGCCCGCGATGAAGTGCCGCTGCAGCACAAAGAAGATCACCACGGTGGGCAGCGCCACCAGCACCGAGCCCGCCGCCAGCAGGTTGTAGTCGGTGAAGAACTGGCCCCGGAGATTGTTGAGCGCACTGGTCACCGGCAGCTTCTCCGGATCGTTGATCAGCACCAGCGCCCACAGGAAGTCGTTGTACATCCAGGTGAACTCCAGCGTGGCCAGGGCGGCCAGCGCCGGACGGCAGAGCGGCAGGGTGATCCGCCAGTACTGGGTCCACACCCCGGCGCCGTCCATGATCGCCGCCTCGACGATCTCCTCGGGCAGCGCCCGCATGAAGTTGGTGAGGACGAAGACGCAGAACCCCAGCTGGAAGGCGACCTGGACGGCGATCACCCCCAGGTAGGAGTCATAGAGCACCTGGGAGTCGGAGAGCTCGTACGGCAGCGCGATGTGGTTGAACATCACATACAGCGGCGTCACCAGCACCTGGGGCGGCAGCAGATTGCCCGCGGTGAACATGATCAGCAGCACCAGCCCGCCGCGCACCCGCACCCTGGCCACCGCGAACGCCACAAAGGAGGCCAGCAGCAGGGTGACCACCACCCCGGGCACCGCGATGATCATCGAGTTGACGAAGTTCCGGCTCATCCCCGACTGGGTGAAGGCCTGCCGGTAGTAGTCCAGGCTGAGGTGCCTGGGCAGCGAGAAGTAGCCGTCCTTCGCGGTCTCCTGGTACGGACGCAGCGAGGCGTACACGGCCAGCAGCACGGGGGCCAGCCAGCCCAGGGCCACCACGCAGAGGAAGGCGTGCAGCACCAGCCGGGCGGGGCGGGTGCGCCGGACGGGCCGGCCGTCGGGGCGGTCCGGGCCGAGCTCGGCGGCGGGCGGTGCGGCCAGTACGGTCACGGGCGTTCTCCCCCGGGTGCCTTGCGCGGTCGGGCCCGGCGGCGGGCTCTGCTGCCGTAGCGGTCCTCGCGGAGCTCCTGGGCGAGATACCCGATGATGCAGCCGATCGAGACCACCAGCAGCAGCACCGCCACGGCGGAACCGAAGCCGATCCGGCTGGCCTCGCCGATGATGTTGTCGGTGACCAGCACGCTGAGCAGTTCCAGGCCGTTGCGGCCGTGGTTGACCGCATAGACGATGTCGAAGGCGCGCAGCGCCTCGATCACGGTGATGACGCCGACGATGATGTTCACCGGCCGCAGGGTGGGCAGCACCACCCGGAAGAAGGCCTGGCCCTCGTTGGCGCCGTCGATGGCCGCGGCCTCCTTGAGCGAGGGGTCCACGGACTTCAGCCCGGCCAGATAGAGGATCATCACATAGCCGGTGTGCCGCCAGCCGGCCAGCAGCAGCACGGCCCAGAGGTTGATGTTCGGGTCGCCGATCCAGTCGACGGGGTCCTGGGTGCGGCCGAGCAGACTGTTGAGCGCCCCCTGGTCGCGGGAGAAGATCAGCTGGGCGATGAAGCCGATCACCGCCAGGGAGAGCACCACCGGCAGATACAGGGCGCTCTGGTAGAAGCGGCTGAAGCGGATGCCGCGGTCCAGCAGGACCGCGAAGAAGAGGCCCAGCGGGGTGGCGACCAGCGCCAGGAAGCCCAGCCAGATGAGATTGTGCCGGACCGCCGGCCAGAACGGCGGGTAGTTGGTGGTGACGTCGACATAGTTGCGGCCGCCCACCCCGTGGATGGCGCCGATCCCGTCCCAGGACGTGAAGGAGAGCCCCACGGAGGCCAGCGCGGGCCCCCACACCAGCGCGAGGTCCAGCAGGACCGGGATGCCCAGCAGCAGCCCCAGCACCAGCAGGTCGCGGCGGCTGAGGCGGCGCAGCCGGGGCCGGCGGCGGGCCGGCGGCGCCGCGGCGGCGGGCCGGGCGGGATCCGGGACGGCCGCCGCCGACCCGGCGAGCGGGTCGGCAGCGGGGTCCGCGGCGGTCCGACGGGTGGTGTCCGACACGGTGGTCCCCTCGGTTCAGCCCTCGGTGGCGAAGATGGACTTCTTCTGCCGCTCGATGTCGTTGACCAGCCCGTCGACGTCCTTGGGGTTGTTGATGAACTGCTGGATGGCCGGGATCATCACGGTGGAGGCGAAGTCGGGCCGGGTGTCGCGGTCGAGGAACTGCGAGACATGCTTGGCGGACGACACCAGCTGCACCGCCTTCTGCTGCAGTGCGCCGTACTTGCTGGTGTCGGCGGCGGAGTTGACGGCGATGTTGTTGGGATCGCCGGCGATGTAGGCCTGCTCCGCGGCGGGCGTGGCGAGGTACTTGAGCAGCTGCCGGGCACCGTCCTTGTCGCCGCCGCGGCGGGGCAGCAGAAAGCCGTCGATGGGTGCCTCGACCGAGTCCTGGCCCCACTGGGGGTCGATCTCGGGGAAGGCGAAGAAGTCCAGGTCGCCCCGGTCCGCCTCGGCGAACTGCTGTCCGGGGTGGGGCAGTCCGAAGACCGCCATGCCGCTCTTCTTCTGCGCCAGGGTCTGTGCGGCCTCCTGCCAGGTGCGGCCGTTGGCGCCCTTGTCGTGGTACGGCATCAGGCCGCGCCACAGGTCGAAGACATGCTTGACCTTGGGGTCGGTCCAGGCCTCCTGGCCGGCCATCAGCGACTTGTGGAAGTCGTAGCCGTTGGCCCGCATGTTCAGGTAGTCGAAGGTGCCCATGGCCGGCCAGCCGTCCTTGTCGCCGAGGGCGATGGGCACCAGCCCGTCCTTCTGCATCTGCTTGGCGAGGGCGGTGTACTCGTCGAGCGTCTTGGGGATCTGGTAGCCGTGCTGCTGGAAGACGCTCTTCCGGTAGAAGACCGCCCACGGGTAGTAGTAGAACGGCACGAAGTACTGCTTGCCGTCCTGCCCGGTGGACTGGTCCTTGAGCGCCTGGGAGAAGCCGGTGAAGCCCTGCCAGAGGTCGTTGATGTCGTCCAGCAGGCCCTTGGCGGCGAAGAACTGCATCCGGTAGCCGGCGAACCACATGAAGACGTCGTCCGGTCTGCTCTGCAGATAGCGGTTGATGTTCTCCTGGAAGGTGTTGTGGTCCGTGGTGCGCACGTCCACGGTGCGGCCGCTGCTGGTGTGGTACCCGGCGATGACGTCCGTGTAGGCCTTGCGCGGGACCGGGTCGGAGGCGTTGGAACCCAGGGTGACGGCGCTGTTGGCACTGTCGCCGGAGCGCTTGGGGCCACTGCTGCAGGCTGCCAGCAGGGAGGGGAGCGTGACGGCGCCTGCGCCGGCGACGGCGCCGCGCAGCAGACGGCGGCGAGAGACGATCGGGTCGGTGAATGAGTGCGCCATAACCCCTCCCGAGGGGTACTGGAGAGAACACAACCGAACGCGAGCGTGCAAATCGCACCAACCCATCGAGTCCCTGTCAAGGGTCCCTGCCAGAAGAGAGCGCTTGCTAGCTGTAACGGCTCATACCGCGGCGATGGATGATCGCGTCCTTGCCCTTGCAAAGCCTCAGCTGACAGGCGTACAACAAGATTCGACAGAAGATCCCCCACCTCTTCAAACACGTTCGCACGGACCCGATCAGCTTTCACCGCCTCCTGGGCGCCCCGGTGGGCCCACAGGGCGGCGGGGCCTCGGCGCCGTCCCGCTGAGCCTTGATCGGGCTCCGCACCCGCGCGACCGCATCAGCAGCCGACCCAGTGCCTCCTCTCCGCGCTGTCGTTCTCCCCACCTCCTCCGCCGCCTACGCCGACGGCGGCCCCGCCTCTCCCCCGGCACACCTCGCCCCGCCCGTCGCCACCGGCCGACCGGCCGGGCAGGGAGCGGCGCACCATCCCTTGCCCTCCTCGGGGTGCGCCCGCAGGGCGCCGGTGCGACGGTGAGGGAAACCCGCACACCGAGGAGAGGACGCCAGCGTGGCGCTGCACAAGGGCCGGGACGACGACCGGCGACTCGCCGTCAACCCCCTGCTGGGCGAGGCCGACCCGCTGGGCCCGATGGCGGTCGCCCCTCCCCTGCACCGGCTGCCGGACGGCCCCATGCCGCCGGCCACGGCCTATCGGCTGATCCACGACGAGCTGCTGCTCGACGGCAACGCCCGGCTGAATCTGGCGACGTTCGTCACCACCTGGATGGAGCCCCACGCCGCGACCCTGATGTCCGAGTGCTTCGACAAGAACATGATCGACAAGGATGAGTACCCGCAGACCGCCGAGCTGGAACGGCGCTGTGTGGCGATGCTCGCCGACCTGTGGCACGCGCCCGACCCCGATCAGGCAGTGGGCTGCTCCACCACCGGTTCCAGCGAGGCCTGCATGCTGGCGGGGCTGGCCCTCAAACGGCGCTGGATGCTCCGCAACGCGGACCGGTACGCCGCCGGGGCACGCCCCAATCTGGTGATGGGCATCAATGTGCAGGTCTGCTGGGAGAAGTTCTGCACCTACTGGGAGGTCGAGCCCCGACTCGTCCCGATGCAGGGCGAGCGCTTCCATCTGGACGCCGAGCAGGCGGTGGCGCTCTGCGACGAGGACACCATCGGCGTGGTCGCCGTGCTCGGCTCCACCTTCGACGGCAGCTATGAGCCGGTGTGGGACATCTGCACGGCCCTCGACGGCCTCCAGCAGCGCACCGGGCTGGACGTACCCGTCCATGTCGACGGAGCCTCCGGGGGGATGGTGGCGCCCTTCCTGGACGAGGAGCTGGCATGGGACTTCCGCCAGCCGCGGGTGGCCTCCATCAACACCTCCGGGCACAAGTACGGCCTGGTCTACCCCGGGGTCGGCTGGGCGCTGTGGCGCGACCACGACGCGCTGCCCGAGGAGCTGGTCTTCCGGGTGAACTACCTGGGCGGCGACATGCCCACCTTCGCGCTGAACTTCTCCCGCCCGGGCTCGGAGGTGGTCGCCCAGTACTACACCTTCCTGCGGCTGGGCCGGGACGGCTACCGGGCCGTCCAGCAGGCGTCCCGGGACGTGGCCGGGCGCCTCGCGGCGGGGATCGAGGCGCTGGGCTGCTTCCGGCTGCTGACCCGGGGCGACCAGCTGCCGGTGTTCGCCTTCACCATCACGGACGACATCAAGGCCTTTGATGTCTTCGACGTCTCCCGGCGGCTGCGCGAACGCGGCTGGCTGGTCCCCGCCTACACCTTCCCGGAGCAGCGCACCGACCTGGCGGTGCTGCGTATCGTCTGCCGCAACGGCTTCTCGCAGGACCTGGCCGACCTGCTGCTGGCCGACCTCGGCAGACTGGTGGAGGAACTGCACCACCAGCCGCGGCCCCTCCAGCAGTTCGGCGTCAAGGCCCGCAGCGCCTTCCACCACTGACCCAGGGAGAACCATGCCCGACCTCGGCACCCCGCCCCCCGCACCGTTCACCCGCGACGACTACGCGGCACGGATGGCCCGCGCGGCCCGGTCGGCCGCCGAGGCAGGGCTCGCCGGACTGGTCGTGATGCCGGGACCCGACCTCGCCTGGCTCACGGGCTATCTGCCCACGGCGACCACCGAGCGGCTCACCCTGCTGGCGCTCTCGGCCGACCAGCCGCCTAGGATGCTGGTCCCCGCCCTGGAGGAGGGCGACGCGCAGGCGGCACCTGGCGCCGGAGCGGTCACCGTCACCGGCTGGCTGGACGGCCAGGACCCCTACCGGGCCGCGGCGGCGCTGCTGCAGCCCAAGGGCCGCTACGGCATCTCCGACGCCTCCTGGGCGCTGCATCTGCTGGGTCTGCAGCGGGCGCTGCCCGACACGTCCTACAGCGGGCTGAGCGAGGCGCTGCCGATGCTGCGGGCAGTCAAGGACGGGCCGGAGCTGGAGCGGCTGGCGGCAGCGGGCGCGGCCGCCGACGCGACGTACGAAGAGGTGCTGAAGGTGCGCTTCGCGGGGCGCCGGGAGTCCGACGTCGCCGCGGACCTGGCCCGGCTGCTGCTGGAGCACGGCCACAGCCAGGTCGACTTCACCGTGGTCGGCTCCGGGCCCAACGGCGCCAACCCGCACCATGAGGCGGGCGAGCGGGTGATCGAGGACGGCGACATGGTGGTGCTGGACTTCGGCGGCCTCAAGCACGGCTATGGATCGGACACCACCCGTACCGTGCACGTCGGGGAGCCGAGCGCGGAGGAGCGCCGGGTGCACGACATCGTGCGGGAGGCGCAGCAGGCCGCCTTCGAGGCGGTCCGGCCGGGGATCTCCTGCCAGGACGTCGACCGGGTGGCCCGGGCGGTGATCACCGAGGCCGGCTACGGCGAGTACTTCATCCACCGCACCGGGCACGGCATCGGGGTGACCACCCATGAGCCTCCCTACCTGGTGGAGGGCGAGGAGCTGCCGCTGGTGCCGGGCATGTGCTTCTCCATCGAGCCGGGCATCTATCTGCCGGGGCGGTTCGGGGTGCGGATCGAGGACATCGTGGTCTGCACCGAGGACGGCGGCCGGCGGCTCAACTCCACCCCGCACGGGATGGCTGTGGTGGCATAGCCGGGCCCGTCCGGCGGCCCGCGCCCGGTGCGGGCCGCCGGAACGGCCGCCGATGTCGCAGGGGGCACGGGGCCGGACGGTCCGTCGCGGCCCCGGCCCCGGGGCGGACCGGCCCACTGCTGCTGCCCGGAGCGTGGCGGTGGACGCCCGGGCGTCCCGCGGACGCGGACGGCCCGCACCCTGCCGGTCAGGGGGCGGCGGGGTGCGGGCCGGTCGAGGGAGCGTCAGGACTGCCGGGTGCGGGACTCGCGGATGGTGTCCCGGAACCAGAGCGCGCTCTGCTTGGGGGTGCGGCGCTGGGTGTCGTAGTCGACGCGGACCAGGCCGAACCGCTTGTCGTAGCCGAACGCCCACTCGAAGTTGTCCATCAGCGACCAGGCGAAGTAGCCGCGGACGTCGGCGCCGGCCGTGCGGGCGGCGGCGACGGCCCTGATGTGGTCCGCGAAGTAGGCGGTGCGGTCGTCGTCCTGCACACTGCCGTCGGCGTCGGCGGTGTCGTCGAAGGCGGCCCCGTTCTCGGTGATGTAGAGGGGCAGGCCGGGGTAGTCGCGGCCGAGGCGGGTGAGCAGGTCGGTCAGGCCGCGGGGGATGATGTCCCAGCCCATGGCGGTGACCGGCAGGTCCTGCTTGACCAGGCGGGAGAAGGGCTCTCCGTCGGCCGCGGGGGCGGCCTCCCCGTCCTCGGGGAGGCCCGAGAAGACGTGGCTGGAGTAGTAGTTGACGCCGAGCAGGTCCAGCGGGGTGGCGATGGCCTCCAGGTCGCCGTCCTGGACCGGAAGCTCCGCGCCGCGCCGCGCCAGGTCGGCGACCACGTCGGCGGGGTAGCGGCCGTGCACCAGCGGGTCGAGGTAGATACGTGCGCCCAGACCGTCGGCGCGGCGGGCGGCGTCCACATCGGCGGGGTGGTCGCTGGCGGGGTAGGAGTTCCCCATGTTCAGGGTGATGCCCAGCTGGATCGGCTGGGGCGCGGCGGCACGCAGCCGCTGCGCGGCCAGGCCGTGGCCGAGCAGCAGGTGGTGGACGGCCTTCATGGCGTCCGGGAAGTGCTTGCGGCCCGGGGCGTGGTGGCCCTGGTCGTAGCCGAGCATGGCCGAGCACCAGGGCTCGTTGAGCGTGGTCCAGTGCCGGACGCGGTCGCCAAGGGCGTCCATGACCAGCTCGGAGTAGTCGGCGAAGCGGTGGGCGGTGTCGCGCTCGGGCCAGCCGCCGGCGTCCTCCAGCTCCTGGGGCAGGTCCCAGTGGTAGAGGGTGATCCAGGGCAGCACGCCCTTGTCGAGCAGCTGGTCGACCAGGCGGTCGTAGAAGGCCAGGCCGCGGGCGTTGGCGGGGCCGCGGCCGCCGGGCTGGACACGGGGCCAGGCGACGGAGAAGCGGTAGGCGTCCACCCCGAGGTCGGCGATCATCGCGACGTCCTCGGGCATCCGGTGGTAGTGGTCGCAGGCGATGTCGCCGTTGTCGCCGTCCACCACCGCACCGGGCACCCGGCAGAAGGTGTCCCAGATGGAGGGGGTGCGGCCGTCCTCCTGGACGGCGCCCTCGATCTGGTACGAGGAGGTGGCCACGCCCCAGAGGAAGTCGGCCGGCAGGCCGTCGGCGGCGCCGGCGAGTGCGGTGGCGGGGGTTGGGGCCGGGGCCGGGGTGGAGCGGATGTCAGTGGTGGCGTCCATGCTTGTCCTCAGGTCCTCGAGAGTTCGGATACGCAGCGGCTGGGGTGTGGGCAGGGCTCTGCGGCCGTGCCCGCCGGGGGGCGGGCACGGCCGCGGCCGAGGATCAGCGTTCCCCTGCGGGTTGGTGCAGCCAGCAGGCGACAGAGCGGTCGGAGGTGTCCATGGGCTCGGCGAGCAGCGGGAGTTGCTCGCCGCAGGGGTCGAAGGCCTTGGGGCAGCGCGGCTGGAAGGCGCAGCCCGGCGGCATGGCCTTGAGGTCGGGGGGCGAGCCGGGGATGCCGGTGAGCTCCCTCCGGGGCCCGCGCAGGGCCGGGAAGGAGTGCAGCAGTCCATGACTGTAGGGGTGGTGTGCGTCGCGGTAGATGTCAGCGGCGGGCGCCTGCTCCACGATGCGGCCGCCGTACATGATGGCGATGCGGTCGGAGAACTCGATCAGCAGCGAGATGTCATGGGTGATGAAGACGACGGAGAAGCCCAGCTCCTCACGGAGCCGTACCAGCTGCTGGAGGATCTGACGCTGCATCACCACGTCGAGTGCGGTGGTGGGCTCGTCCATGATGACGATCTCGGGGTCGAGCGCCAGCGCCATGGCGATCATGACGCGCTGCCGCATGCCCCCGGAGAGCTGGTGCGGATAGCTGTCCAGGCGATCGGGGGCGATGCCGACCAGCTTCAGCAGCTCACGGGCGCGGTCGAGGCGGTCGGCGCGGGACATCCCCGCGCGATGGGCCTTGAGGACGTCGGTGAGCTGGGTGGCGACCTTGTGGACGGGGTTGAGGGAGTTCATGGCGCCCTGGAAGACGATGGAGGTCTCGTTCCAGCGGAAGCGGCGCAGTTGCTGAGGGGTGAGGTCCAGGATGTCCAGGGGCTGCTCGGAGTCCCTTGGGTGGTAGCGGACCTCCCCGCCGGTGATCACACCGGGCGGGGAGAGCAGCCGGGTGACGGCATAGGCGAGGGTGGACTTGCCGCTGCCGCTCTCCCCCGCCAGGCCCAGCACCTCCCCGCGGTGCAGGGTGAGGTCGATGCCCTGGAGGGCGTGCACGGCGCTGTCGCCCAGGCCGTAGTCGACGTCCAGGTCGCGGATCTCCAGCACAGGGGTGCGCTGGAGGGTGGCGGTGCTCATACGCGGTCGCCCTTCTGCGGGTCGCGGACGACGGGGGTCTTGCGGACGACGGGGGTGAAGCCGGTGCGCATCCGGACCCTGCGCCCGCCGGTGGCCCGGCCGCCGGTGCGCAGCCGGGGGTTGACGAACTCGTCGATGGCGAAGTTGATCAGCGAGAGCGAGGTGCCGAGCAGGGCGATGCACAGACCCGCGGGGACAAACCACCACCAGGCGTTCTGGGCCAGGGCCTGGTTGTTCTGGGCCCAGAAGAGGACGGTGCCCCAGTTCCAGTGGGAGATGTTGGCGACGCCGATGAAGGAGAGAGTGATCTCGGTGAGCACCGCGAAGACCACGGTGCCGACGAAGCTGGAGGCGATGATGGCGGTGAGGTTGGGGATGATCTCGAAGACGATGATCCGCCAGGTGGACTCACCGGTGGCCCGGGCCGCCTCGATGTAGTCGCGTCGGCGCAGCGACAGGGTCTGGGCCCGCAGCACCCGGGCGCCCCAGGCCCAGGAGGTGAGGCTGATGACCACCGCGATGATGACGTCGCCCGCGTTCGGCAGGAAGGAGGTGATGATGATGACCAGCGGCAGGCCGGGGATGACCAGGAAGATGTTGCTGAAGGCGGAGAGCACCTCGTCGGCGGCGCCGCCGAGGAAGCCGGCGCTGACACCCACCAGCACCGAGATCACGGTGGCGAAGAAGCCGGTGACAAACCCCACCACGATCACCCCGCGGGTGCCCACCAGCAGCTGGGAGAGGACGTCCTCACCGGTCTGGGTGGTGCCCAGCAGATGCCTGGCGGAGGGGGCCTGCATGATGTCGTTGGACATCGCCGACGGGTCGTAGGGGGCGATCCAGGAGCCGATGACGGCGAGCAGCAGGAAGATGCCGAGGATGGTCAGCCCGGTGATGGCCTTGCCGTTGCGCAGGAAGGCGAACCGGTTGCGCCGGCTGCGGACGGCCGGACCGGCCGCCGCTCCGGGGGCCGGGTCGGCGACGGCGAGCCCGGGGTCACTCGTTTGGATGGACATGGTTGATCAGCCCTCCCGCCGGGTGCGGGGATCGAGGAGCATATAGGCGAGGTCCGCAAGCAGGTTCGCCACGAGGACCGAGAGCGTGATGATGAGGAAGATCCCCTGCATCAGCGGGTAGTCCTTGGCGCCCACGGCCTGGAGCAGCACCAGACCGATGCCGGGGTAGGAGAAGACCATCTCCACCAGCAGGGTGCCGCCGACGATGAAGCCCAGGGACAGTGCGAATCCCGACACATTGGGGAGCACGGCGTTGCGCGCGGCGTAGGAGAACATCACCCGTCGCTCGGAGAGGCCCTTGGCGTGGGCGACGGTCACATAGTCCTCGGAGGAGACGGTCACCATCATGTTGCGCATGCCGAGGATCCAGCCGGCCACGGCGCTGATCACGATGGTGAGACCGGGCAGCACCGCGTGGTAGGCGGCACTGGCGATGAAGTCGCCGGAGAGGGAGGGGACAAGCCCGTTGTCGAAGCCGCCGGCAGCGGGGAAGACCGGCCATGCCGAGGCGAAGACGGCGATGGCGATCAGCCCGAGCCAGAAGTAGGGGATGGAGGAGAAGAAGGTGGCGATCGGCAGCAGGTTGTCCATCCAGGAGCCGCGCCGCCAGCCGGTGATGACGCCGATACCGGTGCCCAGCAGGAAGCTGATCAGCGTGGTGGTGCCGACCAGGGCGAGGGTCCAGGGCAGATACTGCCCGATGATCTGGGAGACCGGGGTGGGGAAGAAGGTGAAGGAGAGCCCGAGGTCCCCGTGGAAGAGCGTGGACCAGTAGTCGAGGTACTGCTGCCACATGCTCTTGTGCTGGTTGAGCCCGAAGAGCGCATAGAGCGAGGCCATCGCCTTGGTGCTCAACTGGCCCTGGTAGCGGGCGATCAGGGACTGCACGGGGTCGCCCGGCATCATCCGCGGGATGAAGAAGTTGATGGTGATGGCGGCCCAGGCGGTGACCAGATAGAAGGCCAGCCGTTGGAAGAGGTACTTCACTGCGCTGCCTCCGCCTCGTCGTAGAGCCAGCAGGCGGCCCAGTGGCCGTCCTCGGGGAGGTCGAAGCGCGGCGGCACCTCGGTGCGGCAGCGCTCCATGGCTGCGGGGCAGCGCGGGTGGAAGCGGCAGCCCTGCGGTGGGGTGATCAGGCTGGGTGGTTCGCCCTTGGGGGTCTCCCGCTCGGAGTCCTCGTCGGCGACGACCCGGTCGGGGTCCGGTGCGGAGGCGATGAGCAGCCGGGTGTAGGGGTGCGCGGGCTGCTGGGTGACGGTCTCGCTGTCGCCGCCCTCGACCATCCGCCCCGCGTACATCACCAGGGTGGTGTCGGCGAAGTAGCGGGCGGAGGCGATGTCATGGGTGATGTAGAGGACGGCGAGGCGCAGCCGTTCCCTGAGGTCCGCCAGCAGGTTGAGCACACCGAGCCGGATGGAGACGTCCAGCATGGAGACGGGCTCGTCGGCGAGCAGCACCGCCGGGTCCGCGGCCAGAGCACGGGCGATGGCGACACGCTGCCGCTGGCCGCCGGAGAGCTCATGGGGGAAGGCATCGATGTAGCGCTCTGGCGGGGTGAGCTGCACCTGGGAGAGCAGCGCGTGCAGATTGCGCTCCAGCTCCGCCTTGTCCTGCCCGGCGCGGCCGTGGATGCGCAGCGCACGGGTGAGGTGGTAGCGGATGGTGTGGACGGGGTTGAGGGAGGCGAACGGGTCCTGGAAGATCAGCTGGACGTTGCTGCACCAGGCGCGGAAGCGCCGGCCGCGGCCCGCCCTGGCCGGCTGTCCGGCGTACCGGATCTCGCCCGAGGTGAGCGGGTGGAGCTGCGCCAGCAGGCGGGCGACGGTGGACTTGCCGGAGCCGGACTCCCCCACCAGCGCGGTGACGCGCCCTCTGTGCAGTTCCAGTGAGACGTCGTCCACGGCGTGGACGGTCCGGGCTGGGCGGGTGAGGAACTCACGCCCCTTGCGCTTGACGGCGAAGTGCTTGGTCACCCCTCGGGCCTCGAGGATCGCCGTTTCCTCGGGGGCGGTGGTGGCGTCCGGGGCGGTGTCGGCTATGGCCATGGCCTGGCTCTCTGTCGGTCTGGTGCGGAACTGTCCGGGACGGCCGGCCGGTCCGGGACGGCGCGCGGTGCGCCGCCCCGGACCAGGCCGGGCCGTCAGGAGGAGGGCTGGAGGTGCAGCACCACATCGAGGGAGTTGGGCTGGGTGGGCTGCGGCGGGCCGTACGGGTTGGACTCGTCCGGCCAGCCGGTCCAGTGCTTGGTGCTGTACTCGGCGCCGATCGGGGCTGCGGAGGTGGGCACCATGGGCACCTGGTCCACCATGATCTTCTGCAGCTTGTTGAGGGCGTCGGTACGGGTGGCATCATCGGACGCATTGGCGTACTGCTTCAGCGCGTTGGTGGCGTCGTCGCTCTTGAAGCGGCCGAAGTTGCCACCGGCGGCGGCCTTGCCCACCGGCTGGAGCAGGGCCCCGTCCATGATGTTCTCGTACATGTCGTACGGGGTGGCGCCGCTGTTGGTCCAGTGCAGCACCGCGTCGAAGTTGCCGTTGTTGACGTCGGAGGTCCAGGCGTCCACGGTCTGGGTGCGGACCTCGGCCGAGATGCCGATCTTCTTCAGGCCGTCCTTGATGATGGAGAGCCCGGTGAGGTAGTCGGACCAGCCGGAGGGGTCGGCGAGGGTGATCTTGACGGGCTTGCCGGACGGGTCCTTGAGGGTGTCGCCGTCGTAGCTGAAGCCCCCGTCGGTGAGCTCCTTCTTGGCCTTGTCCACGTCCACGGCGAGCTTGGCGCCCTTGTAGTCGGGGGCGAGGTAGGGGTCACCGGCCGGCAGCGGGATACCGGTGGGGTTCTCGATCTCCGGGTAGAGGGTCGACTCCGCCTGGATGAAGATGGCCTGGCGGTCGACGACCAGGTTGATGGCGCGGCGCAGCGCCGGGTTGTCCAGCGGCTTGCGCGCGGTGTTGAGCCAGAGGCCGTGGATGCCCAGCCCGGAGGGGAACCACAGCTTGTTGTGGGCAGCGTCCTTGTTGATGAAGAGCTGCTTGTAGTTGGGCATGAAGACGAAGGACCACTCGCTGGCACCGTTGGCCAGGGCCGTCGTCTGCGCGCTGTTGTCGTTGTAGGAGGTGTAGCGCAGCTCGGAGACCTTGGGGAGGTCCTTCCAGTAGCTGCTCCGCCGGGTGAGGGTGACCGCCCCCGAGGTGAAGGACTTCAGCGTGTAGGGGCCGCTGCCGACAGGGTTCTCGTCGGTCCAGGTGGACGGGTCCTTGACGGTGGACCAGATGTGCTTGGGGATCACGAACTGGTTGAGGATCTTCGTCTGGTTGACGAACTGCGACGCGTCGAAGGTGAGCTCGACCTGGTTGGTGCCCTTGACGCTGATGCCCTTGAAGGGGATGGCATTGACGTTGAGCGCCTGGGTCTTCTTCATCAGGTCGAAGGTGTAGGCGACGTCGTCGGCCGTGAGGGGCTTGCCGTCGGACCAGGTCACCTTGTCGCGGATGGTGAAGGTGAGCTTCTTGAAGTTGTCGGTCCACTCCCAGGCGGTGGCCAGCCAGGGCTGCCCCTTCTCGCTGGGCCGGATGCCGTTCATCATCACCAGCGGCTCGTAGATCATGTAGCGGTAGCCGAGGGAGGCGCCTGCCGAGGTGCCGAGGAACGGGTTGCTGTTGTTGGTCTGCGGCCCGTTGGGCATGCCGACGTTCAGCACCCCGCCACTGGCGCCGCCGGAGCCACCGGACGTCCCACCGCTGCCCCCGGCCACCGGCCCGGTCGGGTTGGCGCTGCCGCTGGTGCAGCCTGCGACGAGGGTGGCCGCGGCGAGCACGGCCAGCAGGGCGGGTGCAGTCCTGGATCGTATGGCGTGAGTCACTTCACTGCTCCTGGGGTGGTGGGTGGTGGAGGGCGGAGAGCTTTCCGCCGTGCTGTGAGGGAGCCCGGCGAAAGTGCGCAGCAGGATGCCTGAGAGCGCTCTCAGGCACTGGCTGTCTACAGTGTCCGATCGGTATCGGTAGCGGACCGGCCGACCCGGATCAACCAGGCCGGCCGCTCGGTCACTGCGGGGTAGAGGAGCCCCGCACGACGAGTGTGGTGGGCAGGATGAACGGCGCCGGGGAGACCGGGACGCCTTCCAGATGGGAGAGCAGCAGGCCGGCCGCGGCCTCCCCCATCTCACGCATCGGCTGACGGACCGTGGTCAGCGCGGGCTCGGTGTGCGCGGCCAGTTGGATGTCGTCGAAGCCGATCACCGCGACATCCTCGGGCACCCGCCGGCCCGCCTCGTGCAGCGCCCGCAGGACCCCTGAGGCGGTGAGGTCGTTGTGGGCGAAGACCGCGTCGAAGGGTTTGCCCGAGGCGATCAGTTTGCCGACCGCCGCCCGGCCGGACTCCTCGGTGAAGTCGCCCTCGACGACCAACTGCGGGTCGAGCAGCAGGCCCTCGGCGGCGGCCGCCTCCGCGAAACCCTCGGTGCGGTCGCGTACGCAGCCGAAGTGCGCCAGCCCGGTGACCACGGCGGGCCGGTGGCGCCCGGTGGCTGCCAGGTGCCGGGCTGCTGCGGCTCCCCCGTCGCGATTGGTGGTGGCGACGGAGGGGAACTCGGGATGATGGCCGCGGTCGTCGATCAGCACGACCGGCAGGCCCTTGCGGTGGAGTTCGGCGATGTAGTCCAGGGTGTTCTCGGGCTCGATGACCAGCAGCCCGTCGAAGGCGCTGCCCGACACCTGCTCGGCGAACCGGCGGAGCGACTCCTCACCCCGGGTGCAGGTGTAGAGCAGCACTCCGTAGCCGTCCGCCTCGAGGACGTCGACCACCCCCTGGAGGACATCCCCGATCCACGGCCAGGTGAGGGAGGGAACCAGCATGCCCACGGTGCGGGTGCGGCCCCTGGCCAGGCCGACGGCGCGGGAGCTGGGCACATAGCCCGTCTCGGCGATCACCTCGCGGATCCGCTGCGCGGTGTCGGCGTCCACGTCCGCCTTGCCGTTCAACACCCGCGAGACGGTCGCCTTGCTGACGCCTGCCCGGCGTGCCACGTCCGCGATGGTGACGCGCACCGCTGCACCCCCAACTCTCGGGCGTCACGCCCTTGCGAGCGACGCCGTAACCGGTCCCGTAACCGGTACCGGGACCGGTTACGGTGTGAGAGTGAACCGCCTTGCGCAGCACACGTCAACACTTTGGACGACTCCCCCTCAGGGAATTTTCAGGATGCCGCCCACGCCCCTGGTCAGGAGTCGGTCCGCATCTCCCCGAGCTGGGCGAGATACCGCTCCGCGGCACGGAGCTTGCGGCCCTCGGCGCCGGGCACCTGGCCACGCAGCGCGATGATGGACGGCGCGATCCGTCGGGCCTCCGCCACGTCATGGACGGCGCGCCAGCAGGCATCGGCGTTGGAGGCCGCCTGCAGGGTCTCCGGGTGCTCCGGGCCCCTGGCCTTGAGCAGCTTGAGGGCGACGTCCCGGTAGAGGTCGGCAGCCAGCGCCTGCTGGCCCGCCAACCGGGAGACATGTGCCCGCACCTGACGGACGTGCAGCGACGGCGGGGCGGCATCGCCGTACATGGCGAAGGCCTGCCGTTCCAGCGCGGTGGCGAGGTCGACGGCGGTGGTGTGCTCCCCCGCGTCGGCGGCCTGCACGATACGGGTGATGGGATCGCGGTACTCGGCGAGTTCGTCGCCCGCCCGCGCGGGGGCCGGGGCCGCGGCGGGCGGGGCCGACACGGGTGGCGCGGGCGGGGCGGCGGCAGGGGCGGACTCCGGCGGCTGCGCCTTCCCGAGGTGCACGGACGGAGGGGTGGACGGCGGAGCCGGAAACGCGCCACCGGGCTTGTCCAGACTGACCCGGCGGCCCGCGCCCCCCTTGTCCAGGGTCACCGGCGCTGCCGCGCCCCCGCCCGGCGTCACCGCGCTCCGACCCTGTGCGGGAACCGTCAAAGCCGGTGCAGGCCCAGGAGCGGGTGCAGGCCGAGGAACGGGAGCAGGCCGAGGAACGGGAGCGGGCGCACCGGGTGCAGGCACAGCGAACCCGGGAGCGGCGGCGAACCCGGCGCCGAAGGCAGCCGGAGCAGGCCCAGGAACGGCTGCGAAGCCCGTGCCCGTGGCCGCGGGAGCAGCACCCGGAGCCGGCCGCGGCTCCGCAGCGGCCACCGCCGTACTGCCTGCGGCGACCACGCCGGCCTGCGCGGCGGGGGCCGGCTCCGAGCGGCGCGCGGTGTTGCGGAAGACCGGGCGGCCCGGCCCGTGCGAGGCCACCACCAGGACCTCGGGCCGCAGCACCGACTGCACCTGGTGCTGCAACTGCTCCGGCGTCAGCGCCGGTCCGGCCCCCGGCTGGCCGCTGTGCAGGGCTTCCACCAGGGCTCTGGTGAAGATCCCCACCTGGTCGGGGTCGGGGCTCACCGCAGCCCACAGCGGCAGCCCCTCGGCGAGCGGCGACGGCACGGTGTGCAGCATCGGCCACACGGTCTCGTCGGCGCTGAGGTCGGCGATCACCAGCGCACCCCACTCGGCCGGGCGGGACCGCAGTTCCGCCGCGATCCACTGCCAGGGCAGCCCGTCATGCCGTACCGAGGACGGTCTGGAGTCGCGCAGCGCCAGATGGAGCCGCCCGCCGCGCCGGTCCGCGAGCACATGGCCGGCCAGGTGGATCAGCACCGGACCGGGGTGCCGGGCGGCGGACCGCAGATGGGCGAGTACGGTCTGCGGATCGGTGGCCGCCGGCAGATGCACCGCGTCCACCGCCTCGGCGGCCAGCAGCACCTGCGGGGAGACCGCGGCGAGCACGGCGGAGAGTGCGGGCGCGCCGTTGGAGATCGCCTGCCGGGACCACGGCCAGCGGCCGCCGGCCGAGAAGCCGCCCTCGACGACCAGTATCCGTCCACGCGGCGCCGAGCGGGTGTCGGGCGCCGGGTGGGCGGGGTGCACCGCGGTCACCGAGGTGGCGAAGGGATCGGCCGCCGCGGGGAGCGGCGCGGTCTGCGCCGCCCCTGGCGACGCCGTCAACGGCAGCGGTACCTGAGCGGTGGTCTCCGACGCCGAGGTCGCTGGACTCCCCGTCACCGCAGGTCACCATCCCGTCCCGCCGCTGCCGCGTGCTTCCGTCGCACGGCGCCGCTCGCCGTCCCGGGTCTGTCACTGTATTTGGTCGGCCGGTCCGTCGGCCATCCGGCGTTCCCAGGACATCTTCCCGAAAGGCCCGGGCAACCCACCGCACGGCCGGCGTTCGGCCCGGTAGCACGGCCGGCGTTCGGCCCGGTGGCAACGTCGGAAAGCGGCTCAACCTTTCGGCGGGCTCGTGCATCTGGAGAGGGGTGACGGTACCCAGCCAGCCGGAGGGCGGATGCGCACACATGAACACATGGGCTTCGAGGAGTACGCGGCCGCGCGGCAGCGGCACCTCTACCGCACCGCACATCTGCTGTGCGGGGACGCCCACCGCGCCCAGGACCTGACGCAGACGACGCTGGCCAAGCTCTTCCAGCACTGGCGCCGGGTGAGCCGCGCGGACAACCTCGACGCCTACGCCAGGACAGTGCTGACCCGCACCTACCTCTCGGAGCAGCGCCGGCGCGTGCTGGCCCGCAGGGCGGGGCTGCTGCGCGGCGATCCCGGCCCGCGCGACGACAGCGACCTGCGGCTCACCCTGCTTGACGCCCTGGCCGAACTGCCCCCCAGGGCAAGGGCGATGGTCGTCCTGCGCTACTGGGAGGACCTCAGCGTGGAGACCGTCGCCGAGCTGCTGCGGTGCAGCACCGGCACGGTGAAGAGCCAGTGCTCACGGGCGCTGGTCAGGCTCCGCGACCGGCTCGGCGCGGCCGAGCTCTATGTCGGCGACTAACCGAACGGACACTCAAGGAGTCAGTCAGCCATGACAGCGCACCACAATCCCACGGACGACCTGCTCGTCCGCGATCTCCTCGGCCGAGCCGCCGACGAACTGGAGCCGCCCGCCGGGCTGGTGGCCTCGGCGGTCGCCCTGGGACACCGCCGCAGGCGGACCCGACGGGTGATCACAGGCACCTCCCTGGCCGGAGCCGCCCTGGTGCTGGGCACCCTGGCCGCGTATGCCCCCGGCGGCCCGACAGTGCGGGTGGGCCCGGCGAGCAGCGGCGCCACCGGGGTGATCCCCTCGCCCACCCGGACCTTCCCGATCGTCCATCCACCGTCGCCCGGGACCGAGACGGACTCCCCCGCGGACCGCTCCCCCCAGGAACACGCGCGTGTCGCCCTGTACCGGCAGCAGGTCGCGGCCGCACTGCAGGACCTGCTGCCCGCCGCCATCGGCAACATCCGGCTGGTGGACGGCTACACGGCCGACTACGAGGGGGTCTCCGGCAGCCGGGTCTTCCCGGTCACCTTCTCGGTGCGCCCGGCCGGCGGCCCCACCGCCGCCCACAGCTGCGGTCCCGTCAAGGGGGGCGGCACCTGCCGGGTCGACCAGCTGCCCGGCGGCGTCCCGGTGACCCTGCAGGTGGGACCGACCAACTCCATGGACACCGACGGGGCCCGTGCCACCTTCCACATGGGCGGCAGCGATGTGACCGTCTCCGTCGACCCGGACGACGCCTCGCGGACGTCGGCGCCGATCACCGCCGACCAGCTGCTCGCCTTCGTCGGCAACCCCCGGGTGCTCTCCCTGGTACGGGCGGCGGACGCCCAGCCGGTACAGGCCCCGCAGATCTCCGTGAACGAAGGGGGCCGGTGATGCGGACGAGGCTCACCGCAGCGATCACCGCGGCTCTGACGCTGGCCGGCGTCGCCGCCGCCACGCCCGCCGGGGCGCTCACCACGTCCGTCCGGACCCAGGAGACGGGTTCAACTGCTCCGCCGGGATGGACCCTTGAAGCGTTTCCCCCCGGCGACACCCGCCTTCAGACCGCGGCGCGGGTGGGCGGGACCATCTGGGCCTCCGGCCTCCAGGTGGTGGACGAGGGCAGCGGCAAGGACCGGCCGCCCACCACCGCCGCGATGCTGTTCACCCGCGACGCCGCAAGCGGCACCTGGTCCGCGCAGCCGGCCCCGGACGGCTACCGAGGGCGGATCAACTCCATCACCGGGACGGCTCCGGCGGCGTCTGGCTGACCGGGGACCACAGCCTGGACGAAAACGGCGTCACCACCGCGTACCGGGACGGCAGCGGCTGGCAGGTACGGCGCGCACCGCTGCTGGAGGACACCTGGGGCGCGAGCCTGCTGTCCGCGGCGGCCGCCGGGCCCCGCGATGTCTGGGCGGTCGGCGGACGGCAGCCCGCGGGCGAGCTGACCTTCCTCGGGCTGATCGAGCACTGGGACGGCACCGCCTGGCAGCAGGTCCCCGGCCCGCAGCTGGACACCGACTACTGGACGCTGGATGCCGTCACCGCCGCCGGTCCCGACGACATCTGGGCTGCGGGCACCCTCGGCACACCCGACGGGAGCGGCCTGCCGCTGCTGCTGCACTATGACGGCCGGGCCTGGACCCGGACCGACGCCCCGGCGCTGGACCGCCTCCCGGGGGAGTTCCACGGGCTCGCCTCCACCGGGCCGGACGACATCTGGGCGGTCGGTTCCATCGAGGACACCGCGGACTCCTCCGAGCACCCCCTGATCGCACACTGGGACGGCCGCTGCTGGACCCGGGTCGCCACCCCGGAGGTGCAGGGCGCCCTGGAGGGCGTGACGGCCTGGCGCGGGGGCGCCGCCGCGGTCGGCCAGACGGACGGGCAGCCGCTGGTGCTCCAGCGGGACGGGAGTGTCTGGCAGCGCCAGTCATTGCCCGCCTTCGACGGTGACGCCTCGCTGGTGGGCGTGGTGCGCGACGGCGCGCAACTCACCGCGGTGGGCACCGCCACGGACACCGAGGGGCATGCGGTGCCGCTGGTCCTCCGCCGCTGAGCAGGGCGGCGGCCCGGCCGCCGGACGTCGCCGGTCAGGGCTGCTCCATCAGGTCGCGGAGCAGCGAGACCGTCTCGGGCTCCAGCTCGCGGGCGGCGTGTCTGCTGGTGGAGTCCAGCCGGTTGACGGCCTTGAGCAGCTGCTCCCGGGCGCCCGCCGACGCATAGATGTACAGCAGGTCGCGGTGGAGCAGTTCGGCGTCCGGGGCCACGGCGAGGCCCCGGTACGCCGCCGCCTCCGCACTGCGGAAGTCGCCGTGCTGAAGGCGGCGGGCGGCCAGCTCATGGGCCGTGTCCAGGACGGCTGCGACCATGTCCTGACGGAAGGGCTCGGCCCAGCCGTACGCGCCCTGCGGGACCTCGGCGAACGGGGCGCCCCGCACCAGGGCCAGCGCATGGGCCAGGGCGGCGTCGGCCGCGGGGCTGGTGCTGCGCATACCACGCCGGTAGAGGCTGCGGAAGTCGTCCCAGTCGCAGGTGACGGCCGGTGAGAAGGCATGGGCGCCACTGCCGTCGGTGGCGAGGAAGACCCTGCCCTCACCGTCCTGCCCCAGCCAGTGCCGCAGCCGGTCCACGGCCGACTCCAGCTCCCGGGCGGCGTGCCCGGCGGCCTCCGGGTCGCCCTGCACGGCGCCCGGGTGCAGCACCAGGTCCAGGGCGCGCTGGTCGCTGCCCGGGTTGAGGGCGAGATAGGACCCTATCTCGATCAGCCGGCCGCGCCCGGCGGCGTCCACCGGGCCGGTCGCGCCGAGGATGTCCACCGGGCCGAGCAGCCGGACCCGGGGGGCGTTGCGCAGCGAGTGGGCGCGGGGGGAGCGCAGGATGGCCAGCAGGTCCTCGGCGTCGCTCCGGCCCGGGTGGGCGGGGCCGGTCGGCCGGGCGGCGCCGTTGCTGCTGCCTGGCTCGGCCGGAGCGGCCGGGGCACCGGCGGGCGGTTCCCCCGGGCGCTGCACGGCGGGTCCGGCCGGTGCCGCGGACGAAGCGGGTCCGGTGGGCGCCGCGGACGAAGCGGGTCCGGTGGGTGCCGCGGCGGCCGGGCCCGGGCCGCCGGTGTGCCGGGCGTGGCCGTTGATCGGGCGGCCCGGGTCGGCCTCGGCGGAGCCCTGGCCGCCGGGGGCGGCGGGCATCCGGCGGGCCGGGGTGGCCGGGTCGGTGCCTGCGAAGGCGCTGCTGCCGGTGGTCACCACCGGGATGGCGGCGGGCAGCGCCGGCCGCGGCGGGGGGCTGGACTCCGCCCCGGCGCCGTGCCCGTCGTCGCCGTTCCCGGCGAAGGGCCAGAATTCGGCGTCCGGCTCCGGTCCTTCGACCGTCCAGGCGGGCGCCGGTTGCTGCTCGGCGGAGCCGGAGATGCGCAGCAGCTCACCCCAGTAGCCGTACTGCTCGTCCGTCAGCCGCTGGAGTTCGACGGTGAGGCCCAGGCCGGGCAGCGCGGTGGGGCCGGAGGTGCCCAGCGTCCAGCGCGCCACCGGACCGCTGCCGCGCCCCGGCGCCCGGGTGACCACGGCCAGGCAGGTACGGGGTCGCGCGTCCAGCAGCCGGCCGAGATCGGCGGGGGTGCTGCCCGCCGGGGCATGGCCGCAGAGGACGATCTCCGGTGTCCAGGCGTCGTCGGCCCGGCCCCGGCTGCGGGCGTCCCGGGGGTGTGCCGCGCCCGCGGTGAGCAGGGCGGAGCGGGCGGTGGCGTCCCGGGCGGCGAGTTCGGCGAGCGCCTCCTCCAGGCTGTCGTGACGGCGTACCCGCTCCGCCATGCCGTCGGCGACGGGGAGGTCCTCGGCGATGTCGACCAGGTGCATGTGCAGCCCGTCGGCGAAGGGGCTGTGGGCGAGCTCCAGGGCCAGGGCGCGCAGTACCGCGCGTACCTCGTCGGCGCCGCCGGAGAGGTGGAGCAGCCGTACCGCCTCCAGGTCCACCAGCACCGCGCCGCCGTCCGGGGCCGAGCCCAGGCCGACCAGGCCGGGGTAGGGCGCGGCCACCGCGGCGGCCTCGGCGGCGGAGAGCAGGTCGGGCGCGTCGGCGGGGCACCACCAGGCGGTGGAGGCATGGGCGGCACGGAAGGGGGCGATGGGCGAGGCCGGAACCGAGAGATGCAGCTCCACGGTGCGGTCCGGGGTGATCCGGACGGCCGTGACGGCTGGCAGCCGCTTGCCGCCGCTGATGGCGTTGCGGGCCAGGGTGCGCAGGGCACGGTCGACCAGGGCGAGACCGGCGGCGTCCTGACGGACCCTCAGTTCCGCTTCGAAGGCGGCGACCGGCGGCGGCGGCAGGGCGATCCGGTGGCGCGGGCGGCGGCGCTGCTGCTGCCGGGAACGCCGGGTGGCGACCGCACCGACCAGAAGTGCGGCGAGCAGCACCGTGACGCCGGAGGCGGCGAGGGCTGCCGCGCCGTAGTCGGCGCCGCCGGCGGCGACGGGTTCGCCCGCGTCGTGGTCGGCGGGCGCGGGGGCGGGGGCACCGGCGGCCGCGGTCCCGGCGGGGGTGGGGACGTCGGTGGCGGTGTGGGCGGGCGCGGGAGCGGTCGGCGCGGTGGCGGTCGGCACGGTGGCGGTCGGCACGGTGGCGGTCGGCGCGGTGGCGGTCGGCGCGGTGGCGGCGGGGGTGGGGTCCGACGGGGTGGCGGCCGCGGAGGTCCCGGCGCCGGGTGCCCCGGCGGACGTGCCGGTGGGCGTACCGGGTGCTTCTCCACTGGGTGTCCCGGCGCCGGGGGCCGGGGTCGCCGGGGAGGGCTTGGGATGGGCCGGTGCCGGACGGGTCGGCGGCGTGGCCGGGGGCGCGGCAGGGTCGGCCCCCGGGAGCTGCAGGACCATGCCGGGGGTGATCAGGTCGGGGTCGATGAGCCGTTCACCGTCCGGAGCCCGGGTCCCCTTGTTGGCGGCGAACAGCTCGGGCCAGGCGTCCGCGTCGCCCAGTTCGCGCTGTGCGATCGCCGACAGGGTGTCACCGGGTCGCACCGTCGCCGTGTCATGGTGCGGGCCATGCCGCTCGGACTGCCGCCCGCCGCCGGTGTCCGGCTTGGCGTCCGGGGGCATCAGCAGCCGCCACCCCGGGTGGATCGGCCGGTCCGCGTCGAACCGGCGGCCCAGGTCGTCCATCACCCGGCCGTCGTTGAGCCGGGCGATCTCCTGCCACCGCTCCCCGGCGCCCAGTTGGCGCTCCGCGATGCTCCAGAGGCTGTCGGCGGGCCGGGCGTCACGTACGGTGTAGACCGGCCGGTCGGCCGTGGCGGCCGCGTCGGCGGCCGGCTGCCGGTCGGCGGCGGGCACGGCGGTCAGCGCCGCATGCTGCGGCGCTGCCGTGATCGCCGCCGGGGCGTGCCCCGGGGCGGAGGCGAACGCCGATCCGGCCGCCGGCAGCAGCGCGAGTACGGCGCCCACCAGCCCGGCAGCCGCACGCTGGCTCCAGCCGAGGGTCGGGATGCGGCGGGCCACCCGCCCGCGCAGCTGTGCGGGGATCTCCAGCAGCACCGAGACGGCGAAGCAGAGCCAGGCCGTCCAGCCGACCGCCACCAGGGCCCAGAGGAACAGCCTGCCGTCGTCGGGCCGGGTGAGCAGGTCCAGGAATCCACCGTGGGCGGGAACGCCCATGTCGGCGACGGCCCTGGTCCCGAGCGCCAGCAGCGCCGGCACCCCGGCCAGCAGCGCCGCCAGGGCGACCAGTGCGGCCAGAGCCGCCAGCAGGGAGGGCAGCCGGCCCGGCAGCCGGCCCGGTCCGCCGCCGCGCGGCGGACGGGTGGCGGGGCCGCTGCGGCCCGCAGATCGGTGGACTTCGGCTCGTGGGGCGGGCATCAGCCGTTCTCCGCTTCTCCGACGCCGTGCACCAGGGCTGCGCTGCCTTCGCCGTGCACGGTCATGCTCCCGATACTGATGACGCCCAGCAGGGCGGTGTCGTACTCGCCGTCCACGGTGACGTGGATGCTCCTTCCGTCGGGCGCGACCACGGCCTCGCCCTGGACCCCGTTGTCGGCCAGGTATTTCTGCGCCGCCGCACGGGCCGCATCCGGGTCGACGACCAGGGGCCCGCCGGAGAGCGCGGCGGCCGGGTCGAGCTGCTGCCCGGCCGCACGGGCGGCCTCCTGGGCGAGGGCGTCGGCCCGTTCCACCGCGCGCAGCCGGCCCCCGCAGTCGATCACGATGCCGATGACCACCAGCAGGCCGACGGCGCACAGGGCGACAAAGATCGAGATGGACCCGGCGTCCCGCCGCGCCGCACTCCTCCGCACTGCCCCTCCCCCTCTCAGCGTCCCCGGTAGCGGTCGACCACCGAGGTGAACCGGCCGGTCATGGTGCGGGAGCCCGGCAGCCCGCCGACCAGCAGGTCGTCCAGCGGCACGGTGCACTGCACCAGAGCGGTCACCTCCCCGGTCTCCCCGGGCACCACCCCGAACCGCGAGGTGTCCAGCTCGACCCGTGTGCTGCTGCAGTGCACCCCCTGCTGCTCCAGGGTCTCCCCGGCCGCGCTGTCGGCCGCCTGCCGTGCGGCCTCCGCGGTCCGGGCCAGCGAGGCGCTGCGCGCGGCAGCGCGGGCGGCGGCGTCCACCGTGCCGCCCGCGGTCTGCAACCGGCCGGCGGCGATGGCGAGCAGCACGAAGAGCAGCAGGGCGGGCGCGAGGATGGCCGCCTCCAGGGCCACGCTGCCCTCCTCACCGCGTGCTGCGCGGCCGGTGCTGCTCACGGTGGTGCCTCCCCGGGTCGGGTGAACCGCTCGCGGGGAGCGGTCACATGCTGGGTGATCAGCTGTCCGGCCAGGCCGGGCAGCAGGGACTGGGCGCGTACGGTCACAGTGACCCTGATCTCCGTGTCGGTGGTGCCGTCCAGGGAGACATGCGGGTCGGCCACCACCCCGTCGGAGCGGTCGAGGAACGCCTGCGCCCTGGCCGCCCCCGTCTCCGGGTCCACCCCGGCCGAACGGCCCGTCTCGGCGCCTTCGCGGGCGGCGGTCAGGGCCACCTGCCGGGCGTACCACCACAGCGACGCCTGGACGACCAGCACCACCATGGTCAGCACGACCGGGAAGACGATGGCCAGGCTGAGGCTCATGGAACCGGCGTCGGACCGGGCGGAGCGGCAGCGGGGCGGCCACCGGCGGGCCGGCCGCCGACGTCGTGGGGCGGAGCGGGTCACTTGTCCTCGGGGATCTTCTTTGTGACGTTGTCCGCGAGCTTGGTCAGCGCCACCACCACGCCGCCCGCCACGGCGACCAGGGCGATGATGGCGAGCGCCAGCTCGATGCTGATGGCCCCGCGGTCGCCGTCGCGGGCGGCCCGGCGGGCGCGGTCCACCCGGTAGCGGAGCATGTGGACGCCCATCAGCAGGGGCAGCAGCGTGGTCACGGCGGTGAGACCGGCGAGGTGCTTGAGCTGGTGCTTCATGTCGGTGGCTCCCGGATCGGCAGGGGCGGTGCAGGGATCGGGCAGTGGCTGAGGGGTCTTCAGCCGCTGTTGAGCATCTGGTACAGGGCGGGGAAGGCGATCAGCGCCGTCATCAGCATGGTGAGCGCGGAGCCGGGGGCGACCATGCGCTCGCTGTCGGTGTTGGCGCGGGCCAGATCCTCCGCGAGCAGTTCGGAACGCAGGCTCCTGGCGCGGGCCCGCAGGGTGTCGTAGACGGCGGCTCCGTCGGTACCGGAGATCCGCATGATGTCGGCGACGTCCTGAAGGGGCGTCAGGCCGAGCTCGGCGGCGAGCGCCTCCAGGCCGTCCCAGGGCGGCAGCCGGTCGGTGGCGGCCCGCTCCAAGGCGTCGGAGAGCCGGCGGAAGACCGCGCCGCGGCCCACCGCGGCCGCTCTGACCAGGGAGTCCGCCGGTCCGCAGTCGGCGGCCCGCTCCAGGGCGACCAGCTCCAGATAGGAGGCGATGGCATGCAGGTACTCCACCCGGGCTTCCTTGGCCTCGCCGCGGACGACCGCGTCCGGCACCAGCCAGAGCAGCACCGCCAGAGCGGGCCCGGTGACGGCGGGGAAGAGCACCGGCAGGGGGACGTCCAGCAGCGCGGCCATGGCGCCGAGATAGCCGGGCAGCAGCAGCCCGATCAATGCGAACAGCAGCTTGTGCAGCATGAACCGGGCCGGTGTGCGGCCGATCAGCGACAGCTCGCGGTGCGGGATGCGCGCCCCGGGGACAGCGGTGAGCCGCTCGCCGATCCGGTCGTACCAGGTGGGCTGGACCGCGGCGACGCCGGGCCGCTCGCGGCTGGGCGCGCGGTGCAGCCGGTCCAGCGCGGGCCCGAGGTCGGGTGGCGCGGGACGCAGTTCGGAGGCCAGCAGGGCCACCCCGGCCGCGGCGCCGGCGCCGGCCAGTACGGCCCAGGGGGAGATCATCGCAGCTCCTTGCCGGGCGTCGCGGGGGCCGCACGCTGCGGCTCGGGTACGTCCCCGGGCCCGGTGGCCGCGGCCTCGGGCCGGGGGGCGCCGGCCCGGCTGCGGCGGTCGGGCTCCAGCAGCCGGGGCAGCGGCGGGTGGGCGGCCAGATTGCGCATCCACAGGATGACGCCGACGAAGGCGGCGGCCAGCAGCGCCAGAACCAGTTGGCCCAGCACGGTGCCGTAGGGCGCGGTGTAACGGTGGTTGAAGGAACCCACCACCACCACGCCGAGGATGATGGTGACCAGCCAGCGCACGGTGGTGCGGTGCTTGGCCCGGTCGGCCTCGATGGCGCGGCGCTGCCGCACCTCCTCGCGCACCGATTCGGCCATGTCCGCGAGCGCGCGGGCCAGACCGGGACCGCGGTCGGTGGCGCGCAGCACCAGGGCGGCGAGCACCTTGTCGGCGGTGGCGTCGCAGAGCTGGTCGGCGAAGGCCCGCAGGGCGTCCTCCGGGCGCCAGCGGGCCTGGAGCCGGGAGGCCAGGTCGGCGATCTCGTCCTCCAGCAGGGCGGGGGCGGTACGGCGGCTGGTGACGATGGCCTGCTCCAGGCCGACGCCGAGCAGCAGCACATCGGCCAGGCGCTGGGTCCACTCGGCGAGCGCCTCCAGCTTCTCCACCCGGCGGGTGTTGGAGCGGGTGGTGTCGAAGAGCCAGGGGATGCCGAAGACGGCGGCCGGCACCAGCAGCAGGGTCAGCGGGATGCCGCTGAAGAGCCACATCAGCGGCCCTCCGACGGCGGAGGCGCCCAGCTGGATGCGGCGCAGCCGCAGGGTGCCCGGGTCGGCGGTGCCGGGGGCGCCGTACCAGAGGGTGCGCAGCCGCAGGGCCAGCGGGCTGGGGGCGGCGGCCTCCGGGGTGTCGCTGCCGATCAGGCCGACGACCAGGCCGACCAGGCCCGCGATCAGGGCCGCTCCGCAGACGGCGTAGAGCAGCATCAGACGCCGCCTCCGATCCGCAGGTCCAGCGGTGCGCCCCAGGTTCCGTACGGGGACTGGAGCAGCCGGGCGTCGAAGCCGGTCCGGCGCAGGTCGTCCAGGCAGGACGGCGGGGTGTGCGGCACGGCGCGGGGTTCGGTGTCCCGGGGGCCGAAGACGGTGTTCATGGCGGGCCTGCCGCTCTCGCCGAGGCCGGCGACCTCCAGGACATGGGAGACGAAGCGGTGCCGGCGTCCGCCCACCGCGGTCTCGTCGACCATCGCGACATGGACCACGAAGTCCACGGCGTTGGCGGTGAGCCGGTAGGCGAGGGTGTCGGTCATATGGGCGCCGTACTCCAGGCAGAGTTCGGCGATCCGGTCGACCACCATGTGGGGGCCGCGGGCGTGCAGGGTGCACATGGAGCCGCCCTCGCCGTTGGTCATCACCCGCAGCATCGGGACGACCTCGGAGGAGCGGACCTCGCCGACGATGATCCGGGAGAGGGTCATCCGCAGGGCGGCGGGGATCAGTTCACCGATGGTCAGCTCTCCGGCGCTGCGGCCGTCGACGCGCTCGCCGTTGCCCTCCCTGGCCTCCATGGGGACGACCTGCCGGAGGTGGCCGAGGGTGTGCAGCCAGAGCTCGTACTCGCTCTCCAGGGTGCCCACCCGCTCGTCCGGCGGGATCTCCCCGGCCATGGCGCGCAGCAGGCTGGTCTTGCCGACGCCCTGGGTGCCGGTGATCATCACATTCTTGCGGGCCCTGATGGCGGCGGCGAGGAAGGCGGCGAGGGTGCTGTCCACGGTGCCGAGGCCGACCAGGTCGCGCAGGCTGGCGGAGGCGACCCGGTGGCGGCGGATGGCCACATAGGGGCGAGGGGTGACCTCGGTCAGCGCCTGGAGGCGCATCCCGCCCTCCAGGCGCAGGGCGAGGGTGGGGCTGGCGGTGGAGAGGCTGCGTTCGCCGCCGCCGTGCTGACGGGCGAGGTCCTGGAGGAGTTCGACCAGCTCGGTGTCGCTGTCGGCGACCGGCGGGACCTGGCGCAGCGGCTGGTGGACGCGGGAGACCCAGACGTCGTCGCAGCCGTTGATCAGGATGTTCTCGATGTCGGGGTCGTCGAGGTAGGGCTGCAGCCGTCCGGCACGGAACAGCAGGTCGTAGACGGCCTCGGCGAGAGCACGGTCCTGCTCGCGGGTCGGCGGCACTCCGTGCGCCTGGGCGTGGGCGTCGGACCAGCGGGCGACGGCCTCCTCGATCAGTGCCCGGCCGCGCTGGCGCCGGGTGGCGCGGTCCACGCTCTGGCCCTGCCTGACCAGTTGCTCGTGCAGCTCGGCGGCGACCTGCCGTTTGAGTTCACGGGCGACCTGGGGGTCGACCGCGGGGGCGGTGGCCGCGCCGGGGCTGCCCGGCACCGGGAGCGAGGGCAGCTGGGACGGCCCGGTGGGCGGCTTGGCCAGGTCGTACGCCCGGGTCGGCGGGGCCGGTGCGGTGGACTGGGGGTGCGGCTGCGGGCCCAGCAGGGGGCGGCCGTTGACGGCGGGGACGGCGGTGGGGCCGACGAGGTCGGCGGGCCTGCCGTGCAGGGGGTTACCGCGCACGGAGCACCTCCTCTCCGTCGGGGGCCGCCGTGCCGGGAGCCGGCGCCGTGCCGGGGAACGGGCTCGGCGGTGCGGGCCGGGGTGCCGGCGGGGTCGGCAGCGGACCGTCCGGTGTCAGGCCCTGCGGTGGCGGTGGCGGTGGCGGCCAGGGGCTCGGCCCGGCGGCCGTGGCGGTGAAGGCTGTCTGCGGCTGCGGCTGCGGACCGGGCGTCGTCCAGCCCGGCGGCAGCGGCGGCTGCGGTACCCAGGGACTGGGCCCGGCGGCAGCGGTGGTGAAGTCCGACGGCGGCGGTGTCCACGGACCCGGAGGCGGGCCGGGCGAGGGCACGGGCGGGGACATGGGCGGGGACATGGGCGGGGACATGGGTCCGGGCGAGGGCAGCGGCTCGGGCGCCGGGGCCTGCGGGACGAACGGTCTCGGCGGTGCGGCCGGTGCCGTCTGCCGGCCTGCCGGGTCGGCGGGCTGCCCCTGCGGGGCGAGCCGCACCCGGCGGCGCCCCACCAGCACCCGCACCTCGTCCGCCGCCGAACGGGCGGCCCGCATCAACTCGGAGCGGACGAACCGGCGGTCGGTGCTCTCGCCGCCGTCGGAGAGCACCCTGGCGGTGCGCGGCGCATGGGGCAGCAGTCCGATCACCGGGGCGCCCAGTTCCCTGGAGACGTCCGCCGCGGGGTACGGGCCCTCCTGGACCAGCAGCAGGCCCAGTGCGTCCGCCCCGGTGCCGGAGGTGTCCAGGTCCTCGCGGAGCGCGGCCAGGCGCGGGCGGGCGGAGTTGAGCCCGCGCAGGGTGCTGCGGACGGTGAGCAGCCCCCCGTCCGCCCGGCGGGCCAGCGCCGCGCTGCTGCCGTGGGCGCCGGAGCGGCCGAGGTCCATGATGACGTCGTAGCCATGGTGTTCCAGCGCATGGAAGGCCTCCACCAGGGGCTCCCAGGTGTAGGCGAGGCCGACCGCCTGGGCGGGGTCGGTGAGGCCGGGCAGCAGCAGCCGGTCGGCTGAGCCGTCCGGCGAGAGGTCGACCAGCTGGTCCCACAGCTCCTCGGCGAGCCGGCCCCGCCGGTCGGCCACGGCCAGGTTGCGCAGCCCGTACACCGCCTCGACGCGGCCTTCGAGCGCGCCCGCGAGGATGGCGCCGCCGTCCGGGTCGCACTCGGCGAGCAGCACCCGGCGGCCCGGGGTGAGCGGCCAGGCGAGCAGCAGGGCGAGGGCGGAGGTGGTCGCCCCGGGCGCGCCCGGGGTGCCGGCGACCGCGATCACCGCCATCAGCCGCCGCTCCTCTCGGGCGCCAGGATCACCATGAACCTGCCGCCGGCGACGATCTCCGCCAACCGGGGACCGGAGGAGGCGTCGACGGCCATGTCGACCACCACGGTGCCGTCGGTGTCGGCGCCGCCGACGGTGACCACGGTGGCGGACAGGGTCTGCGGCCGGGCGGTGCCGGTGGAGCCTGCGCCGGTCTGCTGGGAACTGGTGTCGGGGGTGGAGACGACCAGCACCCGGCGGCCGGGTTTCAGTGCGGTGGCCGGGAGTTGGGTGTGCTTGGCGGCGACGCCGACGATCTGCTGGCCCGGCTGCACGATCAGCTGGTCGGTGACATCGGCCTTGGTGAGCAGTGAGCCACGCTTGAGGTCGTTGGTGGCCCGCATGCCGACCGCACGGTCGAGGTCGGCTGCGTCCAGCGGGTGCAGCGCGGGGTCGCCGGCGATCCTGGCGACGGTCAGGTCACCGGCGGTGAGCTGCTGTCCTGCAGGTACGTCACGGGCGATGGCCAGCACCGAGACCCGTTCCCCGGTGGCGCTGTAGAGGGCGGCGCCGCCGAGGCCGCCGGCGGCGATCAGGGCCACGGAGAGGGCGAGCACGGCGGGCCGTCTGCGGCGGGCGCGCAGCGCCCTCGGCGGGGCGACGGCCCCCGGGCGGTCCAGCGCGGCGCGGTCCGCACCGATCTGCCCGGACGGCATGGCTGAGTCGCCGGCGACCGGCGGCGGCGACGCCAGCGGCGACGGGAATGCCCTGTTCTCCACCCGACTGTGCCTTCCGTGCGTGGTTGGTGCGCTGGTCAGTTGAGGACCTGGAGCTCGCCGACGGGCAGTTGGAGCAACTGGCTGTCGGCGGTCGGTTCCAAGGGGTCGATGGGGTGGGTGCCGGTGCCCTCGACGGTGGCCTCGATGCGCCAGTGCAGGATCGCGCTGACCGTGAACTCCGAACCGGGGCGGTCCGCCGAGGAGGTCGTGTAGCGGTAGCCGCAGTCCGGGGACTCTGCGCCGCCGTACTTCGCCTGGTAGGGCGTGCCGGGGCCGGTGCAGCGCACCGGGTCGGGGCTGTCGTCCATGTACCAGTCGACGTACTGGAGGGTCGCGGTGGCGGTCACTCTGATGCCGGGGGCGTCCGCTGCCGCCGTGTTCTCACCCGCCTTGCCGTCCACGGAGATGGCCTCGGCGGGGTCGTACCAGAGCCAGAGCCCCATACCGACCAGGGGTTTGCCGTCCTTCCCGGGTGCGGTGTGCAGCACGGGCTTGCCCAACTGGATGCGGGAGATGGCGTCCATGGCCACTTGGGCCGGGGTGGGCGGCGGGTCGCCCGCGGGGGGCTCGGCGAGCCAGCGCGGCGGCGCCCCGGTGACGGTGTTGCTGCCCGGCGGGTAGCACAGGACGTTGTAGACGGCACCGCCGTCGGAGGGGTCGTGGCCCATCCAGGCGGGATCGCCCGCGGCGGGCTGGGGAGAGGCCCTCCTGTAGTAGCAGCCGTCGGCGGCGTTGAACCAGCCGGCGTCGTCGAGGGAGCAGGGCACCTCCTGGCCGTACCAGCGGCAGACCTCCTTGCCGCCGACGGTGGTACGGCTGCCGCCCTGGGCCGGGGTGCTGCCCGGCGCTCCCGGGTCGTGGGCCTCGACGCAGATGACATCGGTCTCGCAGTCGGACACACCGCCGCTGGGCGGCGGGGCGCCGTCGGCCACCGCCTGGCTTCCGGTCATGAGCGTGCCAAGCAGCAGGGCGAGGGTCGCCGCCGACCGCGACGCCGCCCTCAGCATGTCTGCCCCGTCCGCTGCCTGAGGTCGCTGATCAGCCACCCGTCGGAGGTGCTGGTCGCGGTCGCGGTGACGACATACCGGCTGAGCCGCTGCCTGGGGTCCCTGAGCTGCTTGCTGTGCGCATCGGCCTGGTGCCAGCCGCTGACGTCCAGGCAGTCCTCGATCGCTGCGGTCTGCGGGGACGACGTGAGATTCAGCGCCGTCACCCTTGCGTCACTGCGGGGTTGTCCCTGCATCACCATGCCGGCCTCCCGGAGGCGGTGAAGATTGGCCAGAGCGGCGCTGAGCGCACTGCCGGTGGCGAAGAGGCTCAGCCCTGCCCCTGATCTGGAACTGTCCGCATAGGCGGTGGCCTGCGCCCGCCACCAGTCGGAGTAGCGGGCGAGCACCTGCCGGGCCACGGCGCCGTCGCGGCCGGTGTCCGGCACCGGGGACGGCGCGGGGGCGGCGGAGGTGTCCGGGGCCTCCCGGGTGGTGGGTGAGGCGGGACGGCTGCCGAGATGGTCCACGCTGCCCGCCCCGGAATCGGCGCAGCCGGCCAGCAGCAGTGCCGCCAGGGGGAGCACCAGGGATGCCCCGAGCCCGCCTCCGCTCCACCGCCCCCGGCGCCTCGCATCGGCCGCCGGAGGACGCAACGCATGCACACGTCGTCGCATGGGCCCCCCTCGCCGCATCCCGACCCACTTGTGGCAGTGGTCAGCAGAATATGCCTGTCGGCCCGTCATGTCCTCGATCGAGCCGATTCTTCGCCGTCCCGTCAGCTCCCGGCAACACCAGGGGTCACCGAGACTACGCAGAGGGTGGGCGAGTTGGCGAGCCTTTCCTCCCCAGAACGGCCAAGAGTTCTCCAGAAACGGACATTCCCGACAACATCCCCCGTAGGGCCGCCGGGTTGCGCAGCAGCAGCCTGCCGCCGGGTGCGGGCACCACCAGCCGCGCGCCGGCCCGCCCCTGTGCGCCCATGTGTCCGCACACCGCCGGATGCAGATGTGCCGGGGCCACCGCGGCGGGCAGACCGGCCACCCCGTCCTGGAGCACCCGCACCACACCCTCGGCGAACGACCCCGGCGCGCCCGGGGGCGTGGTGCGCCGCCCCCGGCGGCCCGGCGACCAGGGCGCCACACACCCCCAGAGCGGAACCCTGGAGTGGTCCAGCAGCTCCCCCGGCCCGGCCCCGCCGCCCTCCCGCTCCAGCGCCTCGTACACCTCGCGGTCCGCCACCGCGTCCACCAGCAGCAGCGACTCGGCGTGGTTGCCGTGCACCATGGCGCTCACCACCCAGTCCCAGGCCAGGCCCCGCCGGTAGGCGTTGTCCCGGGTGCTGCCCGCGGTCACCAGCGCCAGCCGGCGCAGCCGGGGATCGGCCACCAGCCGGCCCAGCAGGCAGACCACCAGAAAGCGGCCCTCCCGCCCGGCGGCTTCCTGAACAGCCGTCAGCATCTCGTTCGCCCCGGCGTCCGGGGGCACCAGCGCCACCCGCCCCGACTCGGGCACTCCGTCGTACCAGGCCCCGGGCAGCGCCCCGGCCAGCAGGCCGGCTCCCCGGCCGGCGTCCGAGGTCCCCGCGAGGGCACGCTCGCCACCGGCCTCCGCACCGATGACCACCAGATCCGCCGCCAGGCCCACGCCCACGCTCGGTCCCTCCCTCGCTGCTGCCCTCCCACACCGGCGTACGACCACTCTGTCGTAGACCACCGGACCGCGGGGGCCGGTTCCCGCTGCCCGTACCGGCCGCCCCGGCGCGGTCGGGACGCTCAGCCCACCGCCACCGAGCGCGGACCCAGCGCATTGCGCTTCGCGGGCAGCCGCAGCCGCACCATCCGGCGCCACCCGTAGGCGGCCTCGTAGAGATAGAGGAGATGCAGGCCGGCCGCGAGTGCGGCCCGCTGCGGACGGGGCCAGCGCAGGATCTCCCCCATGCGCCGCATCACGGCCAGCGCGACGTCGCGGTGGGTGCGGATCTCCACCCGGGCGGTCTCCCGGAGCAGCCCCCGGATCGCCTGCTCATGGCCCTGGTCGGCGAGGCGCAGCAACTCCTCGTGGCAGTACGCCAGATGGTTGTCCTCGTCGGCCGCGATCAGCCGTACCGCCCTGCCGACATCCGGGTGGTCCCCGAGGAACCGCACCAGCAGCTGCATCTCCTCGGCGGCCCGCTGCTCGGTGACCCGGCTGTGCACCAGATAGGTGATCACGTCACGGTCGTCCAGCGGCCGGTCCGAGCGCAGCCGCTCATGCAGCACCCCGATGCCCTGGCGCTCCAGCAGCATGCAGTAGTCCGTGTCGGGCGGCACGGCGACCGGCTCCAGGCCCCGCTTGCGCAGCAGCTGGGCGAAGATGCGGCCGTGCTTGCGCTCGTCGGCGCCATGGCGGGCGATCTTGGGCGCCAGCTCGGGGTCCTTCACCAGGGCGGCGATGCGCTCGTTCTCCCAGCCGCCCTGGTTCTCGTCCTGTGCCGCGATGCTGCAGAACAGCCGGTAGGCCTCGTCGCTGTCATGGATGGCGTGGAAGAGACCTCGCGCGGTGAGCATGGCAGCCACCACCTCTCGGACGGCGCGTCACTCGTCGGCGGCACCGGGCAGCGATGCAGCCTCCTGCAGCCATTTCGCATCGTAACCGGGGCCGGACCGCACCGCCCGCCCAGCGGGGCGGCGGCACGGCGCGGCCCGGCGGGGCGGAGTGCTTCCCTCCGTCATCCCGAGTCTGCGGCGTCACCCCCGGGGTAGTCTGCCGTGGAGGTGGTTGGCGTACGGCTGCGGTCGGGCAAGCGGGCCGTCCGCTCCTCCGGATCGCGTCCCACACCCCGACCGAGGAGGTGCCGTGCCCGGCCCCACCCCGTCCCCCCGGCCGACCGGCCTGTCCCGTGTACCAGGCGCCGATCTGATCCGCTCCCTGCCCGGTGCCGCGCTGCGGCGGCTGCGTCCGGAGGCGTTCGGCGCCGTTCCCACCGGGGCCCGGCTGGAGCGGGTCCTGGCATCCCCGCACTTTGTGGACGGAGCCTTCCGCAACCCGGTGCCCACCCGGCGGATGGTGTCGGAATCCCCGCTGCCGGGGATGCGGGCCCTGTTCCTGGCCGACCGGACCCGCCGTACCCCGGCCGCCGCCGTGCCGCTGCACCGGGCGACCGCCGCGGAGCTGGCGGCCCCGCCGGCCTCCGGACTGCGGACGACCTGGATGGGACATGCCTCGGTGCTGGTGGAGATCGACGGCCGCCGGGTACTGATCGACCCGGTATGGGGGGAGCGCTGCTCCCCCTTCTCCGGTCTGGGCCCCAAGCGGCTGCACCCGGTGCCGGTCCCGCTGCGGGAGCTGGGGCGGCTGGACGTGGTGGTGATCTCCCACGACCACTACGACCATCTGGACATGGGGACGGTGCGCGCGCTCGTCGACGGCGACACGGTGTTCGCGGTGCCGCTGGGCGTCGGCGCGCACCTGGAGTACTGGGGCGTGCCGGCGCAGCGCATCGTCGAGCTGGACTGGTGGGAGTCCGCGGAGGTGGCGGGGCTGACGCTGACCGCGACCCCGGCCCGGCACTACTGCAGCCGCGGCCCGCGCACCAGCCCGCTGCTGCTGTGGGCCTCCTGGGTGGTGGCGGGGCCGGAGCACCGGGTCTTCCACAGCGGCGACACCGGGTACTTCCCGGGCTTCGCCGAGATCGGCGAGCGCCTCGGCCCGTTCGACGCGACCATGATGCAGATCGGGGCCTACAGCGAGTTCTGGCCCGAGGTGCACATGACCCCCGAGGAGGGGGTGCGGGCGCACCAGGACCTGAGCGGGGCGGTGCTGCTGCCGATCCACTGGGGGACCTTCGATCTGGCGCCCCATCCGTGGGAGGAGCCGGCGGAGCGCACCGCCGCGGCCGCGCGGGAGGCCGGGGTCGTGCTGGCGGCGCCCCGGCCCGGCGAACCGGTGGAACCCGCCGACCCTCCGGCGCTGCAGTTGTGGTGGCGGGCGGTGGCCGTGGTGCCGGAGGGCGCCGGCTGGCCGTCGTACGAGCCGTCGTACGAGCCGGCGGAGGGCGCCGGAGCGGAAGCCGGGCGGCCGCCCGAGGAGGGCACCGTGCAGCCGGACGGCGTGCCGGCCTGAGCAGGGGGTTGGCCTGAGCCCGGCCTGAGCAGGGGGTCGGCCGGGCGCCCGTGGGCGCCCGGCCGACGGCTGTCAGGGTGCGACCAGATAGCTGTTCAGCCGGTCGACGGCGCTCTGCGGGTTGCCCAGGTCATAGCGGTCCACGGCGACATAGGTGGGCTTCTTGCGGGCCGCGGGGTCGCAGAAGTTCTCCGCACGGTTGAGCAGCTTGCTGTTGTCACTGCTCGCGGTGGCGGCGAGGGTGGCGTCGCGGAAGTGGTTCATGACGAAGAGGGGGTGGAAGGCCGGTTCCTCGCGGGTGAGCGGGATGCCGTACCACCGGCTGTAGCAGGACCAGTCCGAGCTGCCGGCGCCTGAGCCCATGGACCAGTAGTTCTCCACGGTCCACTCGTTCTGGTACATCACGCCCAGGGCGTCCCGGTACCTGCCGTCCGCGGAGTCGGCCGCGCGGGTCCGGTCGGTGAAGATCATCAGCTGCTTGCCGCGGGCCGCGAGGGCGGCCATGCTGGGCCAGCCGTGGTCGCGCACCCCGTCCTGGTCGGGACGGTAGAGCAGGTCGCCGAGGCCGTTCACCCGGGCGAGCTCGGCCCCGAGGACGTCGGTGGAGACATAGTCCTCGAGGAAGACGGTGGCGAACCGGCCGGGGTGCTGCCGCAGGAAGTCGACGATGCGCTGGAGGTCGACCCAGAGCGCCACCGGACGGCTGACCAGGGTGCAGCTGTCGTGGCAGAGGATGGCCCCGTCGGGGGTCTGGTGGATGTCCAGCATGAAGCCGCTGACGCCGTCGGCGAGCTGCTGGGAGATGCCGCGGGACTGGTTGGGGAAGAAGTTGACGAAGGGTGGGGCGAAGCCGCCGTCGACGCCGTTGGCGTAGGCGTTGTGGGCGGTGAGGAAGGTCACCTGGTCCAGGGTCCGCTGGTCGGGGGCGGGCGCCGGGGCGGTGGGCAGCGGCGCCGGGGTCAGGTACCAGCGGGCGAGGGGGCCGTCGGCCCCGACCTGGAGGGGGGCGGGATGGGTGCCGTCGGAGCCCGGCGGCTGGAGGGTGAGATAGCCGGAGCCGTCGTGGGCCCGCAGGGCGTAGCGGCCGGCGTCCTGCGGGACGGCGTCCCAGGATGCGGCCGGATCGCCGCAGGCGACGGTGACGGTCTGGCTGCCGCCGCGGCCGAGGCAGCGGCCGGCCTCGTCGGCGCTGCGCAGTTCGACGGCGCCGTCCGCGGCGGTTCCGAGGATCCACTGCTGGTGGTCCTCGTTGCCCTTGGGCCGGTGGGCGGCGAGGGTGCCCTGGGCGTCGGCGGCGGCATAGCCGTTGACGGCGCTCTGGACATAGAGGGTCGTGCCGGGTGCGGGGACGGCGTGGGCCGGGGCCGTGGCCGGTCCGAGGAGGAGCGCGGCTGCCGCGACGACGGCGGCAGCTGCCCGGTGGACGCGCATGGGTACTCCCGAGGAGTGAAAGGTCAGGGACATGACATATCAGCTACAGCCGGTCGCCCGCCAGAAGGCCTGCACCCGCCGCCGCACACCGGAACCTCCTCCGGCTGGCGCATGCGGGCCCCGATGCGATGTGATGGCCCCCGAATCCCCGTACAGCACCGTAATAAGGAGACGCCCATGACGGCCCCTGCCCCGGAGACGCCACCGGGCACCCCGCTCCAGCAGGCCGCCACCCGGCCCGCCGCCCCCGCCGGGCTGTCCCGCATCACCGGCCCCGTCTGGGGTGCGCTGGCCATCGTCTATGTCGTCTGGGGCTCAACCTATCTGGCCATCCGGATCGCGGTGGAGACCATGCCGCCGTTCCTCTCCGCGGCCACCCGCTTCATCGTGGCCGGGCTGCTGCTGGCCGGTCTGGTCGCCTGGCGGCAGGGCCCGGCCGCCCTGCGGGCCACCCCGCGCCAGCTCGCCTCCGCGGCCATGGTGGGCCTGCTCCTGCTGCTCGGCGGCAACGGCCTGGTGGTCCTCGCCGAGACATCGGTGCCCTCCGGGCTCACCGCACTGCTGATCGCGGTGGTACCGGTCTGGGTGGTGCTGCTGCGCACCGCCACCGGGGACCGGCCGCGGGCGGCGACCCTCGGCGGAGTGGGGCTGGGGCTGGCCGGACTGCTGGTGCTGACCGTGCCCGGCCTCAGCGGCGAGGTGAAGCTGGGCGGCCTCGCCACAGTGATCGGGGGGACCCTGATGTGGTCCACCGGGTCCTTCTTCTCGGCGCGCATCTCCATGCCCGCCAACCCCTTCGCCACCAGCGCCTACGAGATGGCCGCGGGCGGGCTGGGCTGCCTGGCGCTCGGGCTGGTCCGCGGCGAGCAGCACGGCCTGGACATCTCGGCGATCTCCACCCGGTCCTGGCTCGCCCTCGCCTATCTGGTGGTCTTCGGCTCTCTGGTCGCCTTCACGGCGTACGCCTGGCTGCTGCACTCGGCCCCGCTGTCGCTGGTGGCCACCTACGCCTATGTGAACCCGGTGGTGGCGGTCTTCCTGGGCTGGCTGGTGCTCGCCGAGCCGCTCAGCTGGCCGATCGTGCTGGGCGGGGCGATCGTGGTAGCCGGGGTCTGCGTGGTCGTCAGCACCGAACGGCGCCGCTGAGCGGGAACGGGCGAGCGGGCGCACGGATCTGCGGCTGAGCAGGAGCGGACGCGCGGGCGCATGGATCTGCCACTGAGCAGGAGCGGGCACGCGGGCGCACGGATCTGCCGCAGAGCGGGAGCGGGCGAGCGGGCGAGCGGGCGCATGGATCTGCCACTGAGCAGGAGCGGGCACGCGGGCGCACGGATCTGCCGCAGAGCGTGGCGGACGCGCGGCTCTGCGCCGCACCGGGGTCGTCGCCCGCCCGCGCCTGTGACGCCCGCGCTCCGCCGACCCGATTTCGCCCCCGGCTGACGCCCAGCCGCCCAGGCGCTCTGGCGCCGAACGGGTACGGCACAGCAGGATCGGATCCATGTCCGACACCACTCCATTCCATGACCTGGCCGCTTTCACCGCGCTGCCCCGGGTCTCCTCCCTGGCGCTCTCCCCGGACGGGACCCGTCTGGTGACGGCCGTTCAGGAGCTGGCCTCCGACGGCACCCGCTACATCGGGGCACTCTGGGAGGCGGACCCGGCCGGCCTGCGCCCCGCACGGCGGCTCACCCGCTCCGACCGCGGCGAGTCCGCCCCGCGGTTCCTGCCCGACGGCACCCTGCTCTTCCTCTCCTCCCGGCCCGCGGCGGACCCCGGCGAGGGCGAGGAGGACCGCAAGGAGGCCGCCCTCTGGGCGCTGCCGGCCGGCGGCGGAGAGGCCTCGCAGCTGCTGACCCGGGGCGGCGGCGTCCAGGGGTACTCGGTGGCCGCCGCGTCCGACCGGATCGCCGTGGTCGCCGGGCTGCTGCCGGGCGCAGAGGACGCCGAGCGGGACGCCGAACTGCGCAAGTCCCGCGAGAAGGCCAAGGTGACCGCGGTACTGCACGAGTCCGCCCTGGTCCGCCACTGGGACCATGACCTGGGACCGGACATCCCCCATCTGTTCACCGTGGCCGACCCCGCGGGCGACCCCGCCGCACAGGTGGACTGCGGTGCGGAGGGCGTCCTCGGGATCCTCGGCAGCGCCCTCTCCCCCGACGGCACACTGGTCGCCTACTCCGTCTACACCGGCACCCTGCCGGACGAGCTGCGCTCGGTGATCGTGGTGGCCGACGCCGCCACCGGCAAGCGGCTGCGCACCGTGGAGGCGCCCGATGCGGAGTTCTCCTCCCCCGCCTTCACCCCCGACGGCGGTGCGCTGGTCTGCATCCGCGAGCGCCGGTCCAGCTGGGAGGCGTCCGTCACCAGCACCCTCTGGCTGGTCGACGCCACCGACAGCCAGGACGCCGGACGCGATCTGCTGCCCGGTTTCGACGGCTGGCCCACCGCCGCGGTGGTCTCCCCGGTGCTGGACCAGGACGGCTCCGCGGTGGTCTTCTTCACCGCGGACGAGACCGGTCGGGCCCCCGTCTTCCGAGTGACCACCGGTGGTGGGGAGGTCGTGCGGCTGACCGCCGAAGGCGCCTACACCGATGTGGTGTCCGCTCCCGACGGCGCCACCCTCTACGCACTGCGGTCCGCGGTCGACAGCCCGCCCACCCCCGTCCGGCTGGATGCCGCGGCCCCCGACCAGCAGGCCGTCCCGCTGCCCTGCCCCGGGAACGTGGGCGAGCTCCCCGGCACGCTCACCGAGGTCACCGCCACCGCCGAGGACGGCACCGCACTGCGCTCCTGGCTGGTGCTCCCCCGCGGTGCCTCCGCCGACACCCCCGCCCCGCTGGTGCTCTGGGTGCACGGCGGCCCGCAGTCCAGCTGGAACGCCTGGACCTGGCGCTGGAACCCCTGGGTGGCGGCCGCCGCCGGCTATGCGGTGCTGCTGCCGGACCCGGCACTCTCCACCGGCTACGGGCAGCAGATGCACGACCGCGGCTGGGGGGACTGGGGCGGCGCCCCGTACCGTGACGTGCTGGCGCTCACCGACGCGGCGCTGGAGCGCGACGACCTGGACGCCGGGCGCACCGCGATGATGGGCGGTTCCTTCGGCGGCTACATGGCCAACTGGATCGCCACCCAGACCGACCGCTTCAAGGCGATCGTCACCCACGCCTCGCTGTGGAACCTGCCGACCTTCTCCGGCACCACCGACTTCCCGGCGTACTGGATGCGGCACCACGGCGACCCGTTGCAGCGCACCGAGCGCTACCAGCGCTACTCGCCCCATCTGCGGGCCGCCGACATCACCACGCCGATGCTGGTCATCCACGGCGACAAGGACTACCGGGTGCCGATCGCGGAGGGCCTGTCGCTCTGGAACGACCTGGCCCGCTTCGGTGTCCCGGCGAAGTTCCTGTACTTCCCGGACGAGGGCCACTGGATCCTCAAGCCCAACAACAGCCGGCTCTGGTACGCCACCGTGCTCAACTTCCTTGCGCACCACGTGCTCGGCGAGGAGTGGCGCCGACCCGAGCTGGTCTGACCGCACCTCCCGTCGGGGGGCTGTTCCGGCTCGGGCCGGAACAGCCCCCGCGGGCGTACCCGCCGCGGACCGGTGTTCTCTCAGTCGGCACCGAGGACGTCCCGCAGCAGCCGAGCCTCCTTCACCAATCGGGACGAGCCGCCGCGAGCCGCCACCGCGGACACCTGCGACAGGGCTCCGCGGGCCCGGCTGCGGCGGGCGCAGTCCCCCGCGACGGCCAGCAGATCCGCCGCGCCGCGCACCGGTTCCCCGGTGAGCAGCCCGGGCAGCAGCGCGGCCAGCACCGACCAGACGGTGCCCTGGGCGCCGGTGCGCGCGGCGTCACCGAGCGCGGCCGACAGCCGGTTGGTCTTGACCGCGCCCAGGGACACCAGCTCGGCCAGCTGCCCGCCGAGCAGTGCGCCGTCGAGGTCGCCGCGTGCCGCCAGCACCAGCAGGGCGTCGATCGCTGCGGCACGGTCCTCGGGGAAGCGGGCTCCCAGCCCGTAGGCGACACCGAGGTGCAGCGCCTCACCGGCCGTACCGTCCGCCTCGGCGAGCCGGGGCAGCAGGCCGGCCGCGCCCCGCTCGTCCTGGTCCGCGGCGGCCGCGAAGCGGCGCTGGCAGCGGACGGCGACGATCTCCCGGTGGTGCGGGAGGACAGCGCTCCAGTGGGCCGTGGTGTCCTGCGACCACTGGTCGATGCCCCCTTGGCCGCCCAACGGGCCGGTGGGCCGCAGCAGCGCCGCGAGCGGCGGGGCGAGCGGACCCGGGGCCGCGGCCTCGGATGCCTCCAGCAGGATGCGGCGGGCCGACAGCCGCAGCTCCCAGGCGCTCTGCCCGCTCTCCGGGCGGGGCGCGCGGGTCACCCTGGGATGGGCGGGTCCGCCGCTGCGCAGCCAGTGGGCCAGGCGTCGGCCGTGGGCGGATCCGAGGGCTTCGGCGGCGTCGGCCGTCCCGGGCCGGGCCGGCGGGGTCAGCCGCAGCAGCGCCTGGGAGAAGTCGACCTCGCCGGGGGTGGCTCCGGCGTCCTCGTAGGCCCGGAGGCGGCCGACCAGCGATGCGGGGTCCAGCGCGCCGGTGGCGACGGTGGGCGTGGCCAGCAGGCCCGGGGGCGGTGTATCGACGATCTGCCATGCCGCCTCGATGAGGCGGGCGGCCATGACGGCACCGAAGGCGGTGTGGCGGGCGCCGAACACCGAGGCCCTGCCGAGGTGGGCGTGGCGGATGTGGGAGACGGGGATCCGGTCGAGGACCGCCATGGCCACAAAGACGATGTCCGACGGGTTGCAGGACCACCAGTGGCCGCGGTCGTGCCAGTCGCGGTCGACCACCACGGGTTCCAGCGCGGCGGCCAGCGCGGGCCGGTCGCGGTGTGCATGACGGACCAGGCCGTCCAGTGCCCGTTCGAAGGCCGGCATGTCGGCGCGAGCGGCCAGGTCGGCGCGGGTGGCCAGGATCGCGGCGACCTCCTCGGCGACCTCCTCGGGGGTTGCGAGCGGGGGCGCCAGCGGCTGCGGCACGGGGACGGGCGGCAGCAGCTCGCCGGGCTCGTCGGCGGGCGGCCCGACCGGCGTGAAGCCGAAGAGCTCGGCGGCGCGGGCCTGGTGCCGGTGGTCGAGGCCCTCGGCGGCGGCACGCAGCTCGGGCAGCACTCCCTCGCCTGCGCCCCGGATATGACGCGCTATCAGATTGAGGGCGCGCTCCTGGATCGCGGTGTCCTCGTGGCCGAGCGCATCGGCGGCCGCGAGCACCACCGCTGCCGCCTGGCCGGGGTCGCGGCGGGCGGCCCGGTCCAGCCAGGAGAGCTGGGCGCGGACCAGCTTCTTCTCACTGCGAAAGAGCACCGCCCGGGAGGCCTCGGCCAACTGCTCGGCGTCGATCCGGCCCGCGTCGTCCAGCGCGACCAGGACCTGCTGGGCATGTCCGGCGACCGTGGAGTGGGCGTCGGGGAGCAGCCGCAGATAGGTCGGCACACGGTCCGCCTGCTCCTCCGGGGTGGGCGCGAGCGCCTCCAGCACATTCAGGAAACTGCGCATCTCCCCCGGGCGTCCGCCGCGCAGCAGTCGGGCGAGGCAGCGGTCGACAAGATCCACCCGGTCCAGCACGCCCTCCTCGGCGAGCCGCGCCAGGGCCCCCGGCCAGGTGTCGTCGGCATGGTCGCGCCGCCACGGTGAATCGAGGACGGAGCCGATGTCTGCCGTCTCGAAGAGCCGGGGTGCCAGGACGGGCAGCCAACTGTCCGCCCGCAACCGCTCCAGCAGCGTGGCACCGGACGGCAGGGCGATCTGCCAGGTCTCCCCGGTCAGATCGGGTCGAAGACGCTTCCAGGTACGGTCCTGGGCCCAGCGCGCCACCCACGGATCGGAGGTCGGAACGGGGCTGCCGGTGATCCGCAGCAGATACTCCACCAGCGGATACTCACCCCAGCCCCACGCGGACTCACGGCGGCCGGCGAGCCGCTGGGCCACTGTCTGCTGCCATGCCGGGTCGTACGCGGCGAAGACCCTGACGATCGCGGTGAAGTCGGACTCCGCAAGGCCGTCCCGGACAGCGCTGCCGATCCACTGGGCTGCCGCCACGGCCCCGGTGTTGCAGCCCATGCCGGCCAGCAGCAGCGCCACCCTCTGCCGCCGGGCGTCGTCGCTCCACTCGCCCCGGAGCTCCTTGCGGATCTCCTTGAGCCGCGGCAGGCAGGCGCGGCGGGCGGCCGGATCCAGCTCTGGCAGCACGTCCAGCACTTCATCGGCCCGACCCTCCCGGACAGCGGCCACCAGACGCATCCCAGGGGTGCCCACCGGTCCGGCATCCTCCGGAGCCGTTGCGGTGCCACGCGGAACCATCCTGGCCAGGGCCCCGGCCATCCGGGAGCGCAGCCCGCCGGCGGGGTGCTCACTGCGGGAGGCGGGTGAGGAGGCGGGGGCGGGGGCGGTCTGCGCGGCGGCGTCGGTGGTGGACATGGGAGCCTGCCTTGCTGCTCGTCGGGAGCGGTCGGTCGATGACGGTCGATGACGGGGAAGGGCGGGGCCGCGGCGCCCGGTCGGTGCCGGCACGGCGGAGCGGTGGCGTCGGCGTTCGCCTTGGCGGGCACCCGGGCGGCGGTGGGGCCGGGAAGCGGCGCGCCTCGGTCAGCGCAACTCACCTCGGCGGAGGTGCGTGCACACGCGCAGCACGGCCCCTCTTCCGGCGCCCGCGCCGCCCGGGTGCGCCACCGGCTGCGGCGGGCCCGGGGCCGCCGGGCCCATGGTGGGACGGTGCCGGTCAGGCAGCGGTGCCGGTCAGGCAGCGGTGCGGCGCAGGATGCGGACGGCGAGGGCGTGTTTGCAGGGACCGCGTCCGCCCCGGTACTTGGCCCACCAGAGGCAGGTGCAGCTGAGCCGCCCGTCGGCGGAGCGGACCCGGTGGTGATGGTCGTCCACGGTGACGGTGGCCAGGGTGGCATCGTCGAGCCGCACGGCACCCGCGGCCAGCAGGGCCCGCGCTGCACGCAGCCGGGGGTTGTGGCGCTCGGCCCGGCCGGCGTCATAGGGGAGTTCTCGGTGGAAGTGGGCGGCCTCGGCGGTGTCGTAGCCGATCCGGCCCGCCGTACCCAGGCGGGTGAGCGCGGCCCGCACCCGCTCGGGGGTCAGTCCGCACTGTGCGGCGAGGTCCGCCACCTCGACCCTGGGCTCCCAGGCGAGCAGCGCGGAGACCAGCTCGGCGTCCTCGGCCGCTTCGCCGGTCGCCAGGGCGTCCAGGACCGCCCCCTCCCCGGAGAAGCCGCGTGAGGCGTCGGGGGAGAGGGTGAGGGTCAGTCGCATACCGGGCAGTTCGACCTCCCAGGCGGAGGCCGCAGGTGCGCCGGAGGCGGTCACCGGGGGCCCGTACACCCGCAGTGCCACCGCATGGCGCAGCACCCGCTGCAGGGCGACCAGCCGCTCGGGTCCCGGCAGGCAGACCGCACCGGGCACCGGCCGGGTGGTCGGCCGGAGCGTACGCCCGGCGGGCAGCACCCACTGCGCGCCGCCGGAGGCGCCGCGACCGCCGCCGCGGGGCAGCGCACGCAGGAAGCGCACGGCCTCGGCGGCGGGGATCTCGGCCCGCAGGTCGAAGCCGGCAGCGATGACCTGGGTCTCGGCGAAACCGCGCAGCCAGCGGTCGGGCAGCGGCACCTTCTTCTCCACCACCGGCCCGTCGAAGGTGGTGACGGTGAGGTCGTCCGGACCGACCCTGAGGTGGAGCGGGTCGGCGGACCCGATGCGGGCGAGCGCCTCGCGCAGCGGGTTGTTGACGTCCACATTGGTGGTGCCGTGGCCGATGCCGTCTCCGTCCAGACCCGCGGAGAGCACATCGAGCCGTGCGTAGACACCGCAGCAGCCGGAGAAGGACTCGAACCGCAGCCGGTCGCCGTTGCCGGTGACCACCGGATCCAGGGAGGACGGCAGCAGCCGCTGGTAGTAGCGGGCGGCCGCGACGTCGGCCACCGCGAGCAGGGCCGCGGCGGCGGCCTCGGGATGGGTGAGGAAGCCGTCGAAGAAGCGCGGGTGGGCGGCGAGGCCCGCGGGGGTGGCCCCGCCGGAGGTCTCCAGGGCCAGGCTGCTCCCCCCGGGGTCGCTGCGGACAGCGGACGGGCGGAGATAGGCGTACGCCTGTACGGCTTGCGTCATGGACAGGAACATAGGCGGCCCCACTGACAGCCCGTCGGCCCGCGGTGCCGCCCGGACGCGGTCCCGGCGGCGGGAGGCCTGAATTCCCTTGTGCCGGGACCGCGTCGACCACGTTCGGGGGAAGCGCGGCCACCACCGAGCCTCGCATCCTGCCCACGGCGTGTGCCAGGGGTCCCGGCGAAGCGCCACCCCTGTTTCGCCACCCCGGCGCGGGCAGCAAGCCCGCCGCGTCCCCATCTCAGATGTGAGATACGGTTCTCGTGTGACAGATGACTACCTCGCTCGCATCGGCAGGCTCATCCGGGACGCTCGCAAGCACCGGGGCTGGACGCAAATGCAACTGGCGGAGGCCCTGGCCACCAGTCAGAGTGCGGTCAACCGCATCGAACGCGGCGGCCAGAACATCAGCCTTGAGATGATCGCCCGCATCGGTGAGGCCCTGGACAGCGAGATCGTCTCCCTGGGATACGCGGGCCCGATGCATCTGCGGGTGGTGGGCGGCCGCCGCCTCTCCGGCAGCATCGACGTCAAGACCAGCAAGAACGCCTGTGTCGCCCTGCTGTGCGCCGCACTGCTCAACTCGGGCCGGACCACCCTGCGCCGGGTGGCCCGGATCGAGGAGGTCTACCGGATCCTGGAGGTGCTGGCCAGCATCGGGGTCCGCACCCGCTGGATCAACGGCGGCCGGGACCTGGAGATCGACCCCCCGGAGCAGCTGCGGCTGGCCGAGATGGACACCGATGCCGCCCGCCGCACCCGCAGCGTGATCATGTTCCTGGGCCCGCTGATGCACCGCGCCGACCGCTTCCGCATCCCGTACGCGGGCGGCTGCGACCTGGGCACCCGCACCGTGCAGCCGCATGTCAGCGCGCTGCGCCACTTCGGCCTGGAGATCACCGCGACCGGCGGCATCTACCACGCCGAGGTCGACCGTAGCGTGGCCCCGCAGCGCCCCATCGTGCTGACCGAGCGCGGCGACACCGTGACCGAGAACGCCCTGCTGGCGGCGGCCCGCCACGACGGTGTGACGGTGATCCGCAATGCCAGCTCCAACTACATGGTGCAGGACCTCTGCTTCTTCCTGGAGGAACTGGGCGTCAAGGTGGAGGGCATCGGCTCCACCACCCTCACCGTGCACGGAATGCCGCAGATCGACCGGGATGTCGACTACTGGCCGTCCGAGGACCCGGTGGAGGCGATGAGCCTGCTGGCCGCCGCGGTGGTGACCTCCTCCGAGCTGACGATCCGCCGGGTGCCGATCGAGTTCCTGGAGATCGAGCTGGCGGTGCTGGAGGAGATGGGCCTGGACCACGAGCGGGGCCACGAGTACACCGCCGACAACGGCCGTACCCGGCTGATGGATCTGACGGTGCGCCCGTCGAAACTGCGCTCCCCCATCGACAAGATCCACCCGATGCCCTTCCCCGGGCTCAACATCGACAATGTGCCGTTCTTCGCCGCCATCGCGGCCTCGGCCCAGGGCTCGACGCTGATCCACGACTGGGTCTACGACAACCGGGCCATCTACCTCACCGAGCTGACCCGGCTCGGCGCCGCCGTCAAGCTGCTGGACCCGCACCGGGTGCTGGTCGAGGGCCCGACCCGGTGGCGCGCGGCGGAGATGATGTGCCCGCCCGCGCTGCGGCCCGCGGTGGTGGTGCTGCTGGCGATGATGGCGGCGGAGGGCACCTCGGTGCTGCGCAACGTCTATGTCATCAACCGCGGTTACGAGGAACTGGCCGAGCGGCTCAACTCGGTCGGCGCCCAGATCGAGATCTTCCGCGACATCTGAGGCGCGCACCGGCCGCGTCCCGGCCCTCCCCGCCGACCCGGCGGCGGGGAGCCGGTGGGGCCGCCCGGCTCCAGGCGGAGCCGCAGGGAGTCGCCGACGTCGTGATCGCGGGCCGGCTCGGCGACGCCGCCGGCCGCAGAAAGGTCATGCTGGGCACCGCCGTGGTGACCGGGCCGTCGCACCCGCCTGAGCGCGAGGCGGCCCGCCGGGCGCCGGGCCTCGTCCGTACGGCGTCAGCGCTGCGACGGCCGCACCCGTCCGTCTGCGGCCGCCCTCGCCGGGGCGTCCGCCACCGCGGTGCCCGGGCGCGCCAGCCAGCGCTGCTCCGCGGCGCCGGTACGCACCTTGAGCACCGCCCCGGATCCGTCGGCCCGGGTGAGCGGGGTCAGGGCGAGGGTGGGGGCGATCCGCGGCACCAGCAGGCCCTGCACGGTCAGTTCGTAGCGCAGCCGGCCGTCCTCCCCCGCGACGGGGCAGGGGCCCAGTCCGGCTCCCAGCGACGGGTCCCCTCGCGAGTCCAGGCAGAGCCGCGGGTCGCCCAGGTTGCGCAGCAGCGCGTCGGCACCGTAGGCCCACTGCTGGGTCGCCGAGCCGTTGCAGCGGACGACGACCACATCAGCGCCGGCCTGGGCGGAGCCGCCGCGGACGTCCAGGCAGCCGCCGGTGGCGGCGTTGCGCAGTTCGGTGCGGAAGGTCCCGGGGGCGGGTTCGGGGAGCAGGGTGCCGGCCGGGGCGGTGGAGGCGGCCCGGGTGGGCGGGGCACCCGTGGCGGTGAGTCCGCTGGTGGCACTCACGGTGCCACCGCGCGGGTCGGCGCCCGCCCCGGTGACCCGCAGCGTGGCGGCGACCACCACGGCGGCGGCGAGGCCGATCAGCACCGCCGCCACTCCGCCGCGGCCGCCGCGTCCGGCGGGGCCCGGACGGCGGCGGGGCGCCCTGGCGGTGCCATGGTGCGGCCGAACCCCCGCCCCTGCCGCTGCCGCTGCCGCGGCAGGGACCGGGGCCGGGGTGGGCAGCGGCTCGGGTTCCGCCGGGCGGCCGGGGGTGAAGCAGCGGACGCCCGGGTCCCCCAGCAGGTCGCGGACCAGCGCGGCCGGCCACTGCGGGCCGTGCACGGAGAGCCGGTCGGCGGCCGAGCGGCAGTCCTCGCAGGCGGCGAGGTGGCTTCGCAGGTCCTCGGAGCGCAGGGCGCCGGGGGTACGGGTGGCGACGTCCAGCAGTCCGCTGTAGCGGCGGCACTGCTCGTCCCTGAGGGTGCCGGTGTGGGTACGCAGGCATCGTTCCCGGAACAGTTCGCGCGCCCAGGTGAGCTGCGCCTGTGCCTCGCCGGGCTCGATGCCCAGCAGCAGGGCGGTGCCTGCGGGCTGCTCCCGCTGGACCACGCAGTGCCAGAGCAGGCCCCGAGCGGTCTCCGGGACGGCACGGAAGGCGTGCAGCGCCAGGGGACGTGGCCGCTCGGCGGGCGGCTGTCCGGCGTCGGCGGCCAGCTCCGCGACGCGGCCTGCGGTACGCCACTGCTCGGCCAACCTCCCGGCCAGGAGCAGCAGTTCGGGCCGCCAGGCAGCGCCGGGGCCGGTCCCGCAGCGGGCCTGGTGCAGGGCCCGGGCGAAGGCCGCCGCCGCCAGCCGCCCTGCGGCGGCGGGGGTGGCGGTGCACTCCAGGGCGTAGCCGAAGACCGCCTCCCAGTGCCGGGCGATCAGCTCCTCGGCGGCCCGGACCGGATCGTCGTCCGGTCCGTTGCGGCGCACCGCCCTGGCCAGGGCCTGGTCGGAGAGGTCTGCCGGGTCGGCTGGTGCGGGGGGAAGGTCGGTCACCGGAGCCTGGACCTCGCAGGGGTGGGGTGTGTCGGGGTGCGGGTGCCCGGTGGCGGCCCTGCCGGGGCCCGCCCGGGCTGCCGGGAGTCGGGGACTCCCGGCAGCCCGGGGGCCACACATTACAGTCGGTCGGACAGCGCACAGGTGGAAATGTCGTGGACTCATCAGAAACGGTCAGTGTCCGGACACTTCACGCCTCGGCTTCCCGCCCAGCCGGTCGCCGATCAGGCGGCCGCGGTCACTCCTGACCCCTCCTCGGCCCAGCCCCCTCCGCCCTGGCCAGTACCACGACCCCGGCCAGCAGCAGCGCGGTGCCGGCCGCAGCCGCCGCGGTCAGCCGCTCCCCGAAGGCGGACACCGCCAGCAACAGCGCCGCCAGCGGCTCCAGCATCATCAGTACCGACACCGTGGTCGCCCGCACCACCGTGGCGGCGGCGAAGAAGAGTCCGTACGCGAGCGCCGAGGGCACCGCGCCCAGATAGCCGAGCAGCAGCAGCGACCGCTCCAGATGGCCGCCGACGGGCAGCAGCCCGCCGCCCGAGCAGGCCGGGAGCAGCAGTACCGCCCCGATGACGAAGCCGGCCAGTGCCGTGTCGTACGGTTCCGCGGCTCCGGCGCCGCGCCGGTACTGGCCCAGCAGATTGACGCAGGCACAGCCGGCCGCCGAGACCAGTGCGGCAAGCAGGCCGAGCAGCGGGGAGCCGCCCTGGCCGGTCCCGTCGCCCGAGGTGCCGAAGGCGAGCAGCAGCAGCCCGGCGACGGCCAGGGCCACGGTGCCGGAGCCGGCCCGGCCGAGCCTCTCGCCCAGCAGCAACCGGGCGCCGACGGCGGTGAGCACCGGCACGGTGCCCATGGTGACCGCGGTTCCGACGGCCAGTCCGGCCAGGTCGACGGCGGCCAGATAGGCGGTCTGGAAGACCGCCATGCACAGTCCGACCAGGAGGTGCCGGGGCTGCAGCACCCGGCGGACCGCACAGCGGCCGAGGCCCAGCAGCGGCCGGGCGGCCAGCAGCAGCACGGCCCCGAGGGCGAACCGCCAGAACGAGACGGCCAGTGGGCCGAGGCCGCTGATGTGGTGCAGCGCGGTGGCCGCGGCCCCGGCGGTGCCCCATGCGGTGGCGGCGACGGTGGCGTAGAGGAGGCCCCGCCCGACGGGCAGGGTGGTGCGCGTGTGCGCCATGTGATGGTCTCCGGAAAGGTGATGGACGCCTGCCTGCATGTCCGGGATGGCGGGCAGCGGCCATCGGCCCGGCTGGGATGCGGCAGCGCCGATCACACCGGGGCGGGGACGCGGAGCGTCCGGTGCAGCCCGCCTAGCGGGCCGGCGGGGGGAGTACGAGGAGAGCCATGGACGTCACCCTAACAACCCTCGACAACCCTCCGGCGCGCCACCGATGAGAACAGGTTGCAGTCGGTCTGCGGTCCCACTCGCCTACTCATCAGTAACAGAGGTCACATCGAACCCACGACCGGTTCTGCGACGATGTCGACGTGACAGACGTGACCGAGCAGTCGGCGGAGACCGGGGCTGCCGGGGGTTCGTTCCCGGAGCTGCTGCGCCTCGACGAGATAGACAAGAACCTGTTCCGCGGCAGCTGCCATGCCGGGGCCCCGCTGCGGGCGTTCGGCGGCCAGGTCGCCGCGCAGGCCCTCACCTCCGCCGGGCGGACGGTCGGGGCGGACCGGGCGGTGCACTCGCTGCACGGGTACTTCATCCGGCCCGGCGATCCCCGGCGGCCCATCGTCTACGAGGTGGAGCGGGTGCGCGACGGCCGCTCCTACACCACCCGCCGGGTCCTGGCCGTGCAGCGCGGGGAGGCCATCTTCACCCTCTCCGCCTCCTTCAAGGAGCCGGAGGCCGGCGCCGAGCGCCAGCGCAGCGCACCCGTGGTGACCCCTCCCGACGAACTGCCCGACCCCTATGTCGCCTGGGCCGCGTCGGACCCCGAGGGATATGCGCAGTCCGCGGCGGCACGGACCCTGCAGATGCGCTTCGTACCGGCCGGCTCCCCGGGCCTGCCGCCCGAACTGCCCGGCATGCCGCAGCAGTTCGTCTGGCTGCGGTCGGCGACCCCGCTGCCCGAGGACGACGCACTGCTGCACGTCTGCGCACTCACCTACCTCTCCGACCTGACCCTGGCCTCCACCACCGCGATGCACCTCCAGTCGCCGCGGTTCCGGCGTCAGGAGCCGCCCCGGCTGACGCTGGCGTCGCTGGACCACGCGATGTGGTTCCACCGGCCGTTCCGCGCCGACGAGTGGCTGCTGTTCGCCCAGCGCAGCCCGTCCTCCTCCGACGGCCGCGGGCTGGCCATCGGTGAGTTCTACGACACCCGCGGCACCCTGGTGGCCTCGGCGGTGCAGGAGGCGCTGGTGCGGGAGCGCCGCACGCCGCCCGAGGGATGAGATTTCCCTCCCGGGTGTTGAACACCGCCGTCCCCGGCTCCGTATAGAACCCTGTAGACACCGCGGACGCCCCGGTCACCGGGCCGTGTCCAGGCCCGCCGGAGGGAGCTCGAGCGATGGACCGCCAGGTGCGCGCACCCGGGTTCCGGCCCGGCGGGGCAGACGTCCGAGTCCGCCGGCAGATCCGGCCGGCGGCCTTCTGTTCCCCACGGAGTAACTGATGTCCCTGATGCACAACACCGCCGACGCCACCGCAGCCGCCGAGGGCTCCGGGCACGCCTGCGGCTGCGCCCAGGCGCAGCCGCAGAACGGCCTGCCGCGCCGCACGGCAGTGCTGGCGGGTGTCGGTCTGGCGGCGGCGCTGACAGCCGGCTGTGCCAGCCACGGCGGCTCCTCCACCGCCGTGGCCCCGGCCGCCGGCGGGGCCGCTGACGCCGGCCGGCCGTCCTCCCCCGCCGCGGGCGGCAGCGGCGGCACCGCGGGCGCCGCGGGGGGCCAGGCACTGGTGAAGACCTCGGAGGTGCCGGTGGGCGGCGGGGTGGTGGTGGACCAGAAGTACGTGGTCACCCAGCCCCAGCAGGGCCAGTTCAAGGCCTTCTCGGCGATCTGCACCCACGCCGGCTGCCCGGTGAGCTCGGTCTCCGGGGGAACGATCAACTGCCCCTGCCACGGCAGCAAGTTCCATGTGGCGGACGGCTCGGTGGCCAACGGCCCGGCGCCCGCCCCCCTGGCAGCCCAGAACATCACGGTGAGCGGGGACTCCGTGCACCTCGCGTGAGAGCACCGACAGCGGGGAACGCACCCCTGGGCCGGCAGCCCGAGGTGCGTTCCCCGCTGTCGGCTCTTCGGGATACGCTCCAGGGCGTGACGACCGCAACCACTCCCCCTGGCTGGTACCCGGACCCCCATGGCGTCGCCGCACTGCGCTGGTGGGACGGCTCCCGTTGGACCGAGCACACCCACGCCGGCACAGGTGGCGGCACCGTCCCGCCGCAGCAGGCCGCTCCGCAGAGCAGCTCCTCCGCGTGGGAGATCCCGATCGAGAGCCCCCACGACGCCGCGCGCATCCGGCAGCAGGTGCAGCAGAAGGCCGGTGTGGGACCGGTCGCCGGTGGCGGCGGCACCCTGTTCACCGAGCCGGTGCTGGTGGTGAACCAGAAGACCAAGCTGATCGAGCTGGCCGCGGAGTACTCGGTCTTCGACCAGAACGGGACCCCGATCGGCTCGGTGGCCGAGATCGGCCAGAGCGCCGCCCGCAAGGTCGTCCGCTTCATGACCAGCTGGGACCAGTTCCTGACCCACCGGCTGGAGGTGCGCGACGCCGCCGGCCGTCCGGTGATGCTGCTGACCCGGCCGGCAAAGCTGGTCAAGTCGCGGGTGATCGTGGCCCGGCCGGACGGCGTCCAGCTCGGCGAGATCGTCCAGCAGAACGCCATCGGCAAGATCAACTTCGGGCTGATGGTGGGCGACCAGCAGATCGGCGCCATCAAGGCGGAGAACTGGCGGGCCTGGAACTTCGCCATCACCGACCACACCGGCACCGAGGTGGCCCGGATCACCAAGACCTTCGAGGGTCTCGCCCGGACGATGTTCACCACCGCCGACAACTATGTGGTGCAGATCCACCGGCAGCTGCCCGAGCCGCTGCTGAGCATGGTCGTGGCATCGGCGCTCACCGTGGACACCGCCCTCAAGCAGGACAGTCGCGGACTGGGCTGAGACAGCGGGGCGGCCGCCAGGGGGCACATTTCCTCCCCCGGGGCCGCCCGGTCCGCCGATCCGGCCAAAGGACCTGATCAGGCGGCATACTGCTGTCACACCGAGTTCCGTATCATGAGCCCTGTGTCCAAGGTTGACCTGTCGCCGCGACCGGTCGAGGCGATGTCCCCCCGCCAGTTGGAGCGACGTCGGAACCTCATCGCGGCAGCCCTCTCCCTGGTGGCCGAGACCGGCGTGGAGCGCCTGCAGATGAAGCAGGTCAGCGAACGCTCCGGAGTGGCCCTGGGAACCACCTACCGCTACTTCTCCTCCAGGGACCACCTGCTCGCCGCCGCCATCGCCGACTGGCACCGGCTGCTGCTCGCCGACATCGTGGCCGAACTGCGCGGACCCCGCGCCCCGGCAGCCGCGGTCGACCGCGTGGTCCGCTATGTGAACCGCGGCATGCGCGCCTACCAGCGGCAGCCGCAGCTCGCCCATCTGCTGGTGTCGGTCGCCGCCTCCACCGACCCCTTCGCCAGCGAGGCCCTGCACACCATGGCCCGCGCCGACCGGGAGGCGCTGCTCGCGGTGATGCCGGACGTTCCGCCGTCGGTACGGGACGTGGTCCAGCACATCGTCGGCAATGTCTGGCAGGGCGAGCTCACCGCCTGGGTCACCGGCCGCACCACCCTGCGCGACGCCCGACGGCGTCTGGAGGATGTGATCCGGCTGCTGCTCACCCCCTACCACGCGGCATAGACCGGGTGGCCGCCACGCCGGATGCACCGGCGCGGCGGCCCGGGGCGCCCGTGGAGCCGCAGGTTGCCGAAGCGTGCGGTCGAGCGGGCCCGAGGCCCGGAGGCGCCCGTCGCTGACCCCTGCGACCTGCAGGGACAGGGCATCCTCGTGACCTCTCCCCGGGCTCTGTCCGGCCGGAAGGGTTCGCGCCCGGGACGACCGCCCCCGTCCGGAGGGGACCAGCGGGCAGCGCACCCGGTCCTGATCCGCCCGCCCCGGAGCGGTGGGAGCGGCACGACCGCTCCGGGGCCGCATCGGCGGAACCGGCTCAGCCGAACGACCGCACCGTGGTCACCCGGGCCTTGCGCAGCGCCGAGTGCAGCCGCCGGGGATCGGTCAGCAGACCGCTGCCGTCCGGGGGGATCAGCCAGTGCAGCGGACCGTAGGTCTGACTCGGCAGCGGCACCCGCAGGGCCCCACCCAGGCCGGTCGCATGCACACCGGTCGCCTGCGGACCGAGGCCGGGCCAGCGCTCCGCCGAGCCGACCGGTACCAGCACACTCACCACCGCCTCGGGCACGCAGACCAGGGCCGGGCCGACGACTCCGCCGTAGCGCAGCATGTCGAGCGCCTCCAGACCGAGCGCGGTCGGTGCATGCACCACGTCCCAGGCCAGGCCGGCGGCGAGTTCGGCGGCGCCGTCCGGGTTGGCGTCCCATCCGGCGAGTGCCGTGCCCGGTGCGGGCTCCGCACGCAGCAGCCAGCCGACTGCGATGTCCACTCCCGGTGTCCGTCCCGCCATGCCCCGAGCCTAGGCGCGGCCCGCCGCAACCGAGGGGACGATTGCGCGCTATTGCGAATCCTGTGGTGCCGATGTTGCATCGGCACCTGTCTGCTCGGACAGACGTGCCGACTGCTGCGGCAGCACGGGCCCCGTGGGCAGCTCGGCCATCACCGCGGCCAGGATCCGGCGCGCCGCCGGGCCGTATGCGGCCGCATCGGCGTGGCGTGTGAAGACCTGTTCATAGAGCGCCACCTCACCGGGGTCGGTGAGATTGAGCTCGGCGCTCCAGGTCTCGATCTGCACCAGCCGGTCGTCGAAGATCCAGAAGGGGTGGAGTGGCATCAGTGTCAGAGGCGCGGTGTCCGGGATGACGCCGAGCCGCAGATTGCCGAGCGAGCCGACCGCCAGCAACCGGTCCAGCTGGCCCCGGTGGACCTCCGGCGGGCAGATCCGGGTGCGCAGCGCCGCGGTGGTGAGTACGAAGTGGAACTCCCTGCCCGGTTCGTACAGCACCCGCTGCCGCTCCATCCGGGCGCGCACCGCCGCACCCCCGTCGTCGGGTGTACCGCGCAGCGCGGTCAGCCGGGCGAAGACGTGCCGTGCGTACTCGGCGGTCTGCAGCAACCCCGGGACCAGGCCCGGTTCGAAGGCCCGCAGCAGCCGGGTGCCGCCGTCCAGCTCCATGGCGACCCGCTGGCGGGGCGCATGGCCGGCCCGCAGTGAGCGGCGCCAGGAGACATAGTGGCTGTCCAGCGCGTGCAGCCGGGCGGCGAGGTCGGCAGCCGCCGTGGGAACGCCGACCGCCGCCGCCCAGGCGGCGATGTCGGCCTCGGTCGGGGTCTGCCTGCCGTGCTCGATCCGGGAGACCTTGGACGGGGCCCAGCCCAGGACGCCGGCCAGTTGCTTGCCGTTGAGACCTGCGTCCCGGCGGAGCTGGTGCAGCCAGGCGCCGAGCGCCTCGCGCTCTCGCTGGAAGTCCGACACGGCCATGCTCCTGACGTCCGGGCGGCCACCCCCGGCCGGGAGGTTACGGCTCCGGCCTGTCGTCTGCTTCACCGGCCGGCGCGAAGTGCAGCAGCTCACTGGGGATCTCCACCGCTGTCTCTCCCGGGAGCAGGTCCTGCAGCTGGGCGACCGCCCCGGGGTCGGTGATCCGGTAGCCCTGGACCACCAGGGTGCCGCGGTCGGTGACGTACAGGGTGGGGCAGTTGCCGTCGGAGGAGGTGGTTCCGAGGAAGGTGAGCTGCATGGAAGGCGGTCCTATGGCGGTGGCCCGTACAGCAATTGCCGACTGTCAACAATTGCTAGCACCGCTCCGGCACGGTGCGCAACCGATCCTGACATGGTGTGAGCTGTGAAACGGCGCAGGCGGGGCGGGACTTGCGGGCGCAAACTCCTCCGCGCCGGAGTGCGGCATGGCATCACACCACCTCAAGGCCGCGCCACCGCCCGGGTTCCGCCCCGCGCTCGCGGCTCAGGAGGTCCGGCCGGCGAGGCGGTCCCGTGCGGTCGCACCGAGCCGCTCGACCGGCAGCACTCCGGTGGCCGCCGCCAGGCCGTGGGACGGCGTCCTCTCCCCCGTCCACCAGGGGCTCCCGGTGGAAGGACCGGCCGCCCCGCCTCAGCCCGCCAGCAGATCCCGTGCCAGGGCCTCTCCGACGCACTCCAGCAGCGGGCCTGCCTCCGCCATGCAGCGGGCCGGGTCGGGCTCAAGAGCAGTCAGGGCGTACGCCCGCAGCAGCCCCGCGTCCGCAAGCTGCTGCGGCGTCAGGTCGAAACGGCCGCAGACGGCGACCACCGGCAGGTCGTGGCGGCGGGCCGCCTCGGCGACCCCGGCGGGGGCCTTGCCGTGCAGTGTCTGGGCGTCCAGCGAGCCCTCACCGGTGACCACCAGGGTCGCCCGCTCCAGGGCGCTCTCGAAGCCCAGCACCTCCAGCAGCACCTCGATACCGGAGCGCCGCACCGCGCCCAGGGCCGCCAGCGCCCCGTAGCCCACGCCGCCCGCCGCCCCGGCGCCCGGCTGGTCGGCCGCGGCGCGGCCCAGGCATCCGGCCAGCCGGGCCAGGCCGGCGTCCAGCAGGGCCACATCGTCAGGACCGGCGCCCTTCTGGGGTCCGTACACGGCCGCCGCTCCCTTCTCGCCGAGCAGCGGGTTGTCCACGTCGGAGGCGAGCACCAGCTCGGTCCCCCCGTCGGCCAGGCGCGGGTCGAGCCCGCCGAGGTCGACCCGGTCCAGCGCGGTGAGTGCGCCGCCGCCGGGCGGCAGCGGCTCCCCCGCGGTGTCCAGGAACCGGGCGCCGAGCGCCGCGAGCATGCCCGCTCCGCCGTCGGTGGATGCGCTCCCGCCGACACCGAGCACCACCCTGCGAGCACCGGCGTCCAGCGCGGCACGGATCAGCTCCCCGGTTCCGCGGGTGCCGGCCCGCAGCGGTTCCAGACGGCCGCCCGGAAGCCGTCGCAGCCCCGAGGCCTCGGCCATCTCGATCACCGCCGTGTCGCCGCGCACCGCGAAGGCCGCCCGCACCGGGTCGCCCAGCGGCCCCGCGACAACCGTCTCACGGCGCTCGAACCCGGCCGCCACCGCGGCGTCCACGGTGCCGTCGCCCCCGTCGGCGACCGGCAGTTCGGTCACCGCCAGCCCGGGCTCGACCCGTCGCAGTCCGGCAGTGAGATGCCGGGCCACCTCGACGGCGGTGAGCGAGCCCTTGAACTTGTCGGGGGCGAGGAGGAGATGCATCGGGCGGGCAGGGCTCACGGTGTTCCTTCCGTTCCATCGGCGCCGCGGTCTGCGGGTTGGGGACACCTTGCCAGGTCACAGCCGGGTGCGCACCGGCCGTGGCACCGCGCGGCGCCGGTGGCCGCTCGCGGGGCGGTGCCGGGCGTGATGCACGGGCCATGTTTTGTGCAGTGCGCACAGCGGATGCACGATGCACGGATAGGGCCGCGGGCATACTGACCGGGAGGAACCACGGATCGGAGCAGAGCTCGCATGGACAAGCCCACCAACTTGATCGAGTACGAGACGATGCTGCTGGGCCGACACGTCCATATGAGCGCCCGCAGCAAGCGCACCAGCGCTGAGCTGGACCGGAGCGCCTACATCCTGCTCAGCCGTCTCCATATGGAGGGCCGCCCGATGTCCATCGGACAGCTGAGCGAGGCCTTCGGCCTGGACGCCTCCACCCTCAACCGGCAGACCGCCGCGATGATGCGCTCCGGCCTGGTGGAGCGCATCCCGGACGCAGAGGGCGGCATCGCCCGCAAGTTCCGGGTCACCGACGAGGGCACCCGACGCCTGGAGGAGGCCCGCACCGAGCTGGTCGCCGGTCTGGACAAGGTCCTGGCCGACTGGACACCGGAGGACGTGGCCGGGTTCGCCGCCTTCCTCAAGCGGTTCAACACCGACATCGAGCGCCTGGACGGACGGATCTGGCCCCGCCCCTGACCTGACACGGACGCCCGCCCGCCCGGGGAGCTGCGGCACGCCTGCGTCCCCGGGGCGCCGTTGTGCGGACGCACGGGGGCGGCGGAGCCGTGGCGAGGATCCGCGTCCCGGAGGGGCAGGGCCTCATGGCCGTCGGCGCCCGCCGGGCGCCGGGAACGGCGCTGCGCCGTCCGGGTCGGCGTTCTCCGGCGCCATCGGGTGGAGTGAGGTGCGTCGTGTCCAGTCACGTCCAGCTCCCCGTGACCATCTCGCCATGGTGCGGGAGACCGCATCGTGCCCGGCACCGCCGGCGGCCCGTCAGTCGCTCAGCGGCTCGCGGGCGAGCGGCTCCGGCCCGGCGTTCCGCTCGGCTGCGGGCTGCTGCGCCGCGTCGAGCCTGGCCTGCCACCGCCTGTTGATCTCATCGGGCCTTTGGTGACCGCACTCGATGACGTTGCCCTCACGGTCGACCACCTCCGCGGAGCAGTCACCGTTCTCGATCCAGACGGCGACGTTCTCGATCTGTGCCGACGGGTCGTCGTCCCGCCAGAAGTTCACCGAGAAGGCCAGTTCGTCGCCGTAGTAATCGGATCGGACCCGGAATGCCTCACCTGGCTTGAGCCAGCGGTCCTCACCAAGGGGTTCGAGCCACATCGTGAGCCATCCCTGGGAATCGTTGTGGACATCCATGACAGCCATGGGCGCACCCTAGCGAGCAGTTCCGGCGCGGTGAACCGCACCGCCGGGTACCGCGGACATTGTCGGGCCCGGCCGTCCGCGCTGCCGCACACCTCACCCGGCTGCGCCGCGACCGCCCTGACGGCTGAGCAGGGCGGCTGCGGCGGCGCGCTACCGGCCGGACGTCAGTCCGCCTGCCGACGACCGATGCCGAGAGCGGCATAGAGGACGAAGGCGGAGGCCAGACCGATGGCCCAGCCGTAGTCGGCCAGGGGCTTGAGGAAGGGGATGATGCCGTCCGCAGGGAAGGGACCCTGCTTCACGCCCTTGACGACGGTCGAGTAGGAACCGCCGACCGCAAGCAGGCCGCCGACGAGGAAGGCGAGGACGGCCCGCAGGTTCCAGCCGCCGGTGTACCAGTAGCGGCCCTCCCTCCGGTAGAGGTCGGCGAGTTCCAGGCGGGTGCGGCGGATGAACCAGTAGTCGGCGATGAGGATGCCGGCGACCGTGCCGAGCAGCCCTCCGACGATGCCCAGCCAGGTGAAGATGTAGACATGGGGGTTGGCGATCAGCTTCCACGGCAGGATGGCGATGCCGACCACGCCCGTGATCAGCGCTCCGGTGCGGAAGTTGATGAACCGGGGCAGGAGATTGGACAGGTCGTAGGCGGGCGAGACCACATTGGCGGCGATGTTCACCGACAGGGTGGCCACCATCACGATCAGCAGGGCGAACAGCGCACCGACCACATTGCTCATCTTGGTGCTCAGCGCGATCGGGTCCCAGATCGGTTCGCCGTAGACGGCCTGGGAGCCCGAGGTGACCAGGACGGACAGCACCGCGAAGAGGGTCATCGTGGTGGGCAGGCCCAGCGCCTGGCCCCGGATCTGGGCGCGCTGGCTGCCGCCGAAGCGGGTGAAGTCGGGGATGTTCAGCGACAGCGTCGACCAGAAGCCGATCATGCCCATCAGCGAGGGGAAGAAGACCTTCCAGAAGCCGCTGCCCCAGCCCAGCTGCGAGGGCTGGTCCAGCAACGGGCCGAACCCGCCCGCCTTGGAGGCCATGAAGCCCAGCAGCACCAGCGCGCCGACGATCACCAGCGGCGCGGCCCAGTTCTCCACCCGCCGCAGTGTCTCCATACCGCGGGTGATCACCGCGATCTCAAGGAGCCAGAACAGCAGGAACGACAGCCACTGGGTCCATGGCGTCCCGAAGACCAGACTTGTCGTCAGCCAGTCCTTGCCCAGGACCTTCCCGGCCAGCAAGTAGATGCCCTCGCCGCCGATCCAGGTCTGGATGCCGAACCAGCAGCAGGCCACCGCTGCCCGCACCATCGCCGGCAGGTTCGCTCCGCGCACACCGAACGACGCACGCGCGAACACCGGGAACGGGATCCCGTACTTGGTCCCGGCGTGCCCGGTGAGCAGCATCGGCACCAGCACGATCAGATTGGCCAGCGCGATGGTCAGCACGGCCTGCTTCCAGTCCATGCCCAGCGCCACCAGCCCGGATGCCAGCGTCCAGGACGGGATGCAGTGCGCCATCCCCACCCAGAGGGACAGGTAGTTGTAGGTACGCCAGGTACGGCGCTCCACCGGCACCGGCGCCAGGTCGCCGTTGGCAAAACGGGGATCGTCCAGCACCACCCCCTCGGCAAGCGCCACCCGGCCGTCCGGGTACACCTGCTGGAGCGCGGAGGATTCGGTCAGGGTGTTCTCCCTGGCAGACATCAGCGGCCACCTCGCATCTCGAAGCATCGAGCCGACACATGCACACCCGACGGCCCGTCATCAGGCCGAAGGGGACGAGCGAAGAGGGTGGCGCTGTTCGTCAGGCGGTGGCCGGTGCGGACACCGCGGGGATCACGGATGAGCCATAGGCGTCGATGGTCTGCTCCACCGCGTCGTGCATCGCATAGACCGCGAACTGGTCGACACCGAGCGAGCGCAGCTGCTCCAGCCTGGCGATCTGTGTCGCGGCCGGGCCGATCAGGCAGAAGCGGTCGACGATCTCGTCGGGGACGAAGGCGGTGTCGGGGTTTCCGGCGCGGCCGTGGTGGCTGTAGTCGTACCCGTGGCGCTCCTTGATGTAGTCGGTGAGCGCCTCGGGGACCATCGAGGAGTGCTCGCCGTAGCGGGAGACCAGGTCGGCGACATGGTTGCCGACCATGCCGCCGAACCAGCGGCACTGCTCGCGGGCGTGGGCCAGGGCGGCCGGGGAGTCGTCGGCGGTGACATAGGCGGGGGCCGCGACGCAGATGGTGACGGCGTCGGGGTCGCGACCGGCCTCGGCAGCCGCGCTGCGTACCGCCTTGACCATCCACTCGGTGAGATAGGGGTCCGCAAGCTGCAGGATGAAGCCGTCGGCCTGGCGGCCGGTGAGGGCGAGCGCCTTGGGCCCGTAGGCGCCCATCCAGATCGGCAGTTCGGCTCCGGGCCGCACCCAGGGCAGCCGCATGGCGGTGCCGTCGACCTCCGTCTCACGGCCCTCCGCCAGCTCCTTGATGGCGTGCATGGCCTGGCTGAGGCGGGTCAGGGTGGCGGGGCTGCGGCCGGCCACCCGCATCGCGGAGTCCCCGCGGCCGATGCCGCAGACCAGCCGGTTGCCGTACATGTCGGCCAGGGTGGCGAAGAGGGAGGCGGTGACCTCCCAGGTGCGGGTGGCCGGGTTGGTGACCATGGGGCCGACGGTGAGGCGCCGGGTCTCCGCCAGGATGCGGCTGTAGATGACGAAGGGTTCCTGCCACAGCACACAGGAGTCAAAGGTCCAGCCGTGGGTGAAGCCCGCCTGCTCGGCGCGTTTCATCCGCTCGACCAGCAGCTGGGCGGGCGGGTCGGTCTGGAGCACGAGGCCGATGTCCACGGGGTCCTCCTGAGGGTGTGCGGGGTCGCCGCCGGGACCGTCCGGGCCGCGGGCCACGAAATGCGGAATGCGAAATGCGGAATGCGGGGCCGGACGGTCCGGGCGGACGGTGGGGTGCGGTGCGCCTGGCGGGGCGCCGGGTCAGCCGAGGTACTGGCAGGTGGCGCGGGGCTGGTAGCGGCCGTGGCCGGCCCGGCCGAGCCAGGCTCCGGCGTCGACCACGACGCTGCCGCGGGAGAGCACCGTGCGGGCCCGCCCGGTGACCTGCTTCCCCTCGTAGGCGGAGTAGTCGACGTTCATGTGGTGGGTGGTCGCCGAGATGGTCTGGGGTGCCGTGGGGTCGTACACCACGATGTCGGCGTCGGCGCCGGGTGCGATGGTGCCCTTGCGGGGGTGCAGACCGAACATCCTGGCGGGGGTGGCGCAGGCGATGTCGATCCAGCGGCGGCGGGTGATGTGCCCGTCCAGGACCGCCTGGTGGAGCAGGTCCATCCGGTTCTCCACACCCGGCAGCCCGTTGGGGATCTTCGAGAAGTCGCCCCGTCCCAGCTCCTTCTGCCCCGAGAAGCAGAAGGGGCAGTGGTCGGTGGAGACCACCTGGAGGTCCCCGGTGCGCAGGCCCTTCCACAGTTCGGCCTGGTGCTCCCTGGGCCGCAGCGGTGTGGAGCAGACGTACTTGGCGCCTTCGAAGTCCGGCTCGGCGAGGTTGTCGGTGGAGAGGAAGAGGTACTGCGGGCAGGTCTCACCGAAGACCGGGAGGCCCTGCCGGCGTGCGGTGGCCAGTTCGGCGACGGCGGAGGCCGCGGAGACATGGACCACATACAGCGGTGCGCCCGCCACCTGGGCGAGCTTGATCGCCCGATGGGTGGCCTCCGCCTCCAGCAGCTCACGGCGGACCTCGCCGTGGTAGCGGGGGTCGGTCCGGCCCGCGGCCAGGGCCTGCTCCACCAGGACGTCGATGGCGATGCCGTTCTCCGCGTGCATCATGATCAGCCCACCGTTGGCGGCGCCCCGCTGCATGGCCCGCAGGATGCGGCCGTCGTCGCTGTAGAAGACACCGGGGTAGGCCATGAACATCTTGAAGGAGGTCACCCCCTCCCCCACCAGGGCGTCCATCTCCTTGAGGCTGTTCTCGGTCACATCGGAGAGGATCATGTGGAAGCCGTAGTCGACGGCGCAGTTGCCCTCGGCCTTGGCGTGCCAGGCGTCCAGCCCCTCCCGCAGCGAGGACCCGACCGACTGGATGGCGAAGTCCACGATGGTGGTGGTGCCGCCCCAGGCGGCGGCGCGGGTGCCGGTCTCGAAGGTGTCCGCGGCGGTGGTGCCGCCGAAGGGCATCTGCATATGGGTGTGCGCGTCCACGCCGCCCGGGATGACGTAGTGCCCGGTGGCGTCGATGACGGTGTCGGCGGTCCAGCCGTCGGCCACCGCACTGCCGGTGGTGGCGAGGGCGACCACCTGCTCGCCCTCGATCAGCACATCGGCCCGGACCTCTTCGGCGGCGGTGATGACAAGGCCGCCGCGGATGACGGTACGGCTCATGGGGCCTGCTCCTTCCCGGCGGCGTCGCCGGCCTGCTGAAGTGCCCGGACGAGGAGTTCTGCGCCCTCCTCGGCCTCGGCGGTGCTGAGGGAGAGCGGCGGGGCGATCCGCAGGACGTTGCCCTGGCGGCCCCCCTTGCCGATCAGCAGGCCCAGTTCACGGGCGTGCTCCAGGGTCGCCGTGGCGGCGGCGGGCGAGGGCTCGCCGTCGGGTCCGACGAGCTCGACGCCGATCATCAGCCCGCGGCCGCGGACCTCCCCGACGACCGGGAGCCGCTCGGCGGCCTCCCGCAGCCGGCCCAGCAGGAGTGCACCGGTGGTCCGGGTGTTGGCCTGGAGGTCGTTGTCCAGCAGATGGCGCAGATTGGCCAGCGCTCCGGCGGTGGTGATCGGACTGCCGCCGAAGGTGGAGATGGAGTTGGCGCCCAGGCAGTCCATCACCTCGGCGCGTGCGACGACGCCGCCCATGGAGAGCCCGTTGCCGACCCCCTTGGCGAAGGTGAGAATGTCGGGCGGCCCGGCGTCGGCGTGCGCCTGCCAGCCCCAGAAGTGGTCGCCGGTGCGGCCCCAGCCGGTCTGCACCTCATCGGTGATCCACAGGATCCCGCGCCGGTCCAGCACCCGTTTGAAGGCGGCGAAGAGGCCGTCAGGACCTGAGGTGAAGCCTCCGACGCCCTGGATCGGCTCGGCGATCAGCGCTGCCACGGTGCCCTCGGCCTGCCCGAGCACGTCCTCCAGGTCCTCGACGCACGCGGCGATGAACTCGGCGTCGGAGAGGTGGGCGAAGGGGCCCTTGGTGCGTACTCCGCCATGGACGTAGAGGGTCTGCAGCGGGGAGAGGCTGGTCGGCGACCAGGAGCTGTTGCCGGTGATGCCTACGGTGCTGAAGGAGCGGCCGTGGTAGCTGTTGCGCATCGCCAGCACCTGGTTGGAGCGGCGGTAGGTGGTCGCCAGCAGCAGCGCCGCGTCATTGGCCTCGGTCCCGGAGGTGGTGAAGAAGACCTTGGCGTCCGGGATGCCGGAGAGCTCGGCGATCTGCTCGGCCAGCTCCACCATCGGCGTGGAGAGGTAGAGGGTGGAGGTGTGCAGGATCCGCCCGGCCTGCTCAGCGACCGCCTTGGCGACCTCGGGCAGCGCATGGGCGGTCATCGTGGTCAGGATGCCGCCGAAGAAGTCCAGATAGCGGCGGCCCTCGGCGTCCCAGACATGGCGGCCCTCGCCATGGGTGATCTCGATGGGCTGCCGGTAGTAGGTGGCGAGCCAGGCGGGGGTGACGGCACGGTGCCGGGCGTGCAGCGCCGCGTGGGGACCGGTGTCGTTCATACGGCTTCTGGTGTCCCTTTCCGTCAGGCCTCGGTGAGCGGTCCATAGGCGTCGGGGCGGCGGTCCCGGTAGAACGCCCAGCCCTGGCGCACCTCCTGGATCAGGTCGAGGTCGAGGTCGCGGACGACCAGCTCCTCGGCCTTGTCGGAGGCGACCTCGCCGACGAACTGGCCGCGCGGGTCGACGAAGTAGGAGGTGCCGTAGAAGTCGTTGTCGCCGTACTCCTCGACGCCGACCCGGTTGATCGCCGCGATGAAGTACTCATTGGCGACGGCCGCGGCCGGCTGCTCCAGCTGCCAGAGGTAGGCGGACAGCGAGCGGCTGGTGGCGGAGGGGTTGTAGACGATCTCGGCGCCGGCCAGGCCGAGGGCGCGCCAGCCCTCGGGGAAGTGCCGGTCGTAGCAGATGTACACCCCGACCCGGCCCACCGCGGTGTCGAAGACCGGCCAGCCGAGATTGCCGGGCTTGAAGTAGTACTTCTCCCAGAAGCCCTTGACCTGCGGGATGTGGTGCTTGCGGTACTTGCCGAGGTAGCTGCCGTCGGCGTCGATCACGGCGGCGGTGTTGTAGTAGAAGCCGGCCTGTTCGACCTCGTACACCGGCACCACCAGCACCATGCCGAGCTCCTTGGCCAGTGCCTGCATCCGCACCACGGTCGGTCCGTCGGGGACGGGCTCGGCCCAGCGGTAGTGCTCCGGCTCCTGCACCTGGCAGAAGTACGGCGCATTGAAGACCTCCTGGAAGCCCATGATCCGGGCCCCCTGGGCGGCCGCCTCGCGGGCGTACCGCTCATGCTGGTCGATCATGGACTCCTTGTCGCCCGTCCACTTGGTCTGGACAAGGGCGGCGCGGACGATCCTGGACATGAGGCCCCCTCAACTCCGCCGTCCGCGGGGCGGGCGTGCGGTGGTCCGGTCGGCGAACTGTCGCTGTCGATCTACGTGCGTAGAAGCTAGGACGGCCGAACACCGCGTGGCAATACGCCCGTCGTAACACAAGGAAGACGATCACGTTTCCGGTCCTTGAGCCATCCTCCTTATGGGTGATTTCCCGATATGTCCGCTGTGACGCAGATCGACAGAGCGGCCCTTGGACGCCCGCAGCCCGCCCGGACTTCATGGAGGCGTAAGGACCGTTTAACACCACTCTGGAAGGCTTTCCCCATGGCACAGAACCGGAACCGCGACCCTCGGCTGACCTTGGTCGCATCCGCAGCGACCGCTCCCGTCAGCAGCTTCCCCGGAACGGTCTTCCCCCTCCCCCGCCGCCACCGCCGGCTGCTGGCCGCCACCGGGACCACCGCAGTGCTGCTGCTGGGCACGCTGTCCGCCGGGGCGGCGGTCGAGGTGCACCACAGCCCGGTCTCCGCGACGGCCGCCGCCTCCGGGCGCTGACCCGCCGGCCCTCCCGGCTCCACCACCCGTACGGTCGCCGGCACGCGCGGCTCACGGATGACGGGGCGCCTCCGGCAGCGGCAGTCCCCGGACGGCGGTCGACGCCGAGCGACGGTCACCCCCGGGCGGCGTTCAGCCCCGGGCGGCGTTCAGCCCCGGATCGCAGTCAGTCCCGGACGGCGATCAGCCCCGGACCGCGATCAGCCCCGGGCGGCGTTCAGTCCCGGGCAACGCCGGACCCGCTCGGGTCAGTCCTGGGTGCGCGCATGGCGGCCGGGGCGGGCAGGAACGGCCTGGGCGCCCGGGGCGTAGCGTGCCGCCGGCGCCAGCAGCACCCATCCCGTGGCCGCCTCACCGCGCGCCCCGCGCACATCGGCGACCGCACTCCCCCCGTCATCCTCCGCTCCCTGGTCGGACGCGGTGTCGGCGCGCACCGGACCGGCGGGCGCCATCAACTGCATCCGGTGCAGCAGCTCCAGGACGTCACACCGCAGCGCCGCACGGTCGGCCAGATATCCGGCGGGCCAGCCGGGCCTGGCGCCGTACTCGTCGGCGACATCGCCCAGCACCCCGTCGATCGCGGCGTCGGGCACCGGCACCCCGATCACCGGTCCGGCCGCCGTCCTGGAGACGGCGTCACCGGGCACCGGGCGCAGCTGCTCCACCAGCCGCTCGGCGAGCAGCAGTGCCGCGCGGGCCAGAACCGCGGTGCCGGGCGGACCGGGGTCGAGGTCGGAGAGCTCGTCCGCGGGGTCGAGCAGCGCGACACCCTCGGCCCGGATCTCCGCCTCCAGACCCAGGAAGTCGGCGAAGGTCTCCGCCTCACGGCGCTGCCGGGTCCGCAGCCATCCGCGCTCGCGCCGGGTGAGCTCGTCCAGCAGGACCACGGGGTTCTCGGCCAGCCTGCGCCGCACATAGGTCCGTTCACCGCCTGGGCCGGGGTCGGCGGCGCGCCGTACCAGGTCGTCACCGTCGGCGGCGTCGGCCAGCGGGCCGGCCGGCAGTAGCCGGGCCACTCCATGGTGGACCAGCAGCCGCCCATCCTCGGCGGCACCGATGACCTGACGGTCGATCAGTACTGCCAGTGCGTCCGCGAGTCGGTCCTCCTCGACGGCGTCCTGCAGGCCTGCCGCCGAGGCCGTGCTGCGGACCTCGGCACGCAGCTCCGCGGGGGTCGGACCGGCGGGGAGGTCGGGCAGGGTCGCAAGGACCAGGGCCAGGGCCGCATAGGAGCCCGGGGTGAAGGGCGCGCCGTCGCCGGGGCGGCGCAGGCCGCGGCCGCAGCCGGTGCCCAGCCCGGCCTTGAACAGCCGGGCCGCATGCTCGTCCACCTCCAGGCGGTAGCCGAGGAAGCGGTCGAACCGCTGGGCCAGCGCGTCCGAGTGGCGGCGGATCTGGGGCAGGCTCGCCGCCCAGGGGCCGGTGGCGGTGATCAGCGGGTGGGCGAGCAGCAGCCGGGCCGCCGCACGGCGCTCCGCGCTCGCGGAGTCGTCCTGGGCGCCGTCGGCGGCGGGCCGCAGCGGCCGGGCGTGGCGGGGCGCTCCGGTGGCCCCGGCGGGCCGGGGCTCGGCGCCTGGTTCGGGCAGGGCACGGCCGCGGGGGCCCCGCGCGGTCGGCACCCGCAGTGCGGCCGGCAGCGGGGCGGGCCCGGCCGCCGGGCCGTGCCACCAGCTGGTGTGAGCGGGCAGCGCGGCGCCGGGGCCGGGTACGGTGCCGAGGTGCCTGGCGCCGTAGAGGCCGAAGGCGGCGGCGAAGAGGTCGTGTGCCTGCCCGGAAGTGGATACGTCGAACCAGCGGGCAAGCCGTCGCAGGTCGTCGGCGGTGGTTCCGCTCTCCGGCCCGGTCAGCTGCATCACGTTCCCCGGCTGCCCGTACTCGTCCATCGCGCTCAGCGTAGGCGATGGCGGCCCCCCGTCGGGCGCCCCCTCAGGGACGGTGCTCCGCCGCCGAGGCGGTGGCCTGCTCCCACAGCAGGAAGCGACCGGACTCGTGCACCAGGGCGCGCAGCGTCCACATCAGCACCCCCGCGTCGTCCATCCAGCCGACCACCGGGATGAAGTCCGGCACCGCGTCCAGCGGGGAGGCCAGATAGACCAGCATCAGCAGGGTGCACACCAGCGTTCTGCCGCGCGGCAGATGAGGGTACTCACCGCGCAGTGCGGTGCGGAACAGCCTGGGCGCGGCGGCGACCCGCGCCGCCAGGCCCGGGACCCCCGGCCGCCGTGTCTCCTCGTACAGCGCCCACACCTCTCGGGCGTCGGGGTGCCGCCCCTTGCCTCCGGCCATCTGCCTCTCCCTCCCATGTGGATCTCCTACGCGGCGGTAACACCTCTTCCGCCGAGGCCTCCGCCCACCTATCGTGTGCCGACATGCCGAACCTGCCCGATGTCGTGCTGTGGTCCATTCCCGCCTTCGTGCTGCTCACCGTCCTGGAGCTGGTCTCCTACCGCTTCCATCCGGACGACGACGAGCAGGGGTATGCGGGCAGGGACACAGCGACCAGTCTCTCCATGGGGCTCGGCAGCCTCTTCTTCGACGCGCTGTGGAAGATCCCGACCGTCGCGATCTACAGCGCACTGTACGAGCTCACCCCCCTGCGGGTGCCACTGGCCTGGTGGACGGTCCCGCTGATGCTGCTGGCCCAGGACTTCTGCTACTACTGGTCGCACCGCGGACACCATGTCGTCCGCATCCTGTGGGCCTGCCATGTGGTGCACCACTCCAGCCGCCGCTACAACCTCTCCACGGCGCTGCGGCAGCCCTGGACCGGCGCCACCACCTGGATCTTCTATGTGCCCATGATCCTCGCCGGGGTGCACCCGGCGGCCCTCGCCTTCTGTTCCTCGGTCAATCTGGTGTACCAGTTCTGGATCCACACCGAGCGCATCGACCGGCTGCCCCGGCCGGTCGAACTGCTCCTCAACACTCCTTCCCACCACCGGGTCCACCACGCCTCCCAGGGCGGTTATCTGGACCGCAACTTCGGCGGGATCCTGATCGTCTGGGACCGGCTCTTCGGCACGTTCGCAGCGGAGACCGTACGGCCCGTCTACGGCCTCACCAAGAACATCACCACCCACAACCCGCTCCGGGTGGCCACCCATGAGTACGCGGCCATCGCCCGTGACATCGCCGCCGCCCGGGGCTGGCGCGACCGGCTGGGGCATCTGCTGCGGGGCCCCGGCTGGCAGCCCGTCGAGGCGGGCATCCGCTCCGGTTCCGCGGCGGACGCCCCGGCCACGGGGTCCCTCGCCGAGGGCGGTGCGCTGTGACCGGAGGTCAGCGCCGTACTGCCGCCCGGGTGCTGCTGGCGGCCTTCGCGGTGGCCGGGGCCGTCCACCTGGTGGCGCTGGCGGTCGGCCTCCCGGTCGCGGAGCATGCCTCCAAGCCCGCACTGATGCTGCTGCTGGCGGCCTATGCGGCGACCGCGGCCGACCGCGTCCCGCGGCTGCTCGCCGCCGCCCTGCTGTTCGGCGCGGCGGGCGACTCCCTGCTGGAGTTCGGAGCCGACACCGCCTTCCTGGCCGGCATGGGCTGCTTCGCGGCCGGCCATGTCTGCTATGTGACGCTCTTCACCCGCCACGGCGCCTTCGCCGACCTGCGCCGGGCGGCCGCGCCGATCGCTGTGTACGGCGTCCTGTGGGCGGTGCTGGTCGGCTGTCTGTGGCCCGGTCTGGGCGGGCTGCGGATCCCGGTGGCTGCCTACAGCCTGCTGCTCACCGGCACCGCGGTCAGCTCCGCGGGGCTCGGTGTGCGCGCCGGCGCGGGCGGCGCCCTCTTCCTGTTCTCCGACGGGCTGATCGCCGCCGACCTGGCCGACTGGCCGCATCTGCCCGGCCAGGACCTCTGGGTGATGGCGACCTATCTGGCTGCCCAGTACCTGCTCACCAGCGCAGCTCTGCGCCTGCCGCCGGCGGGCCCCCTCCCGGTCCCCTCCCCCGGGCCCCGGACGGCGGTCATCTGACCGCCCCCGCGGCCATGCCCCGGACCAGATAGCGCTGGAGGGCCAGGAACCCTGCCACCACGGGGGCGCTGACGACCAGCGACGCGGCCATCACCTGGTTCCAGTAGACATTGGACTGGGTGGCGTAGGACTGGAGGCCCACGGCGAGGGTGCGGGTGGACTCGTCGGTCAGCACCGAGGCGAAGAGGATCTCCCCCCAGGCGGTCATGAAGGCGAAGACCGCCACGGCCGCGATCCCGGGGGCCGCCGCGGGGACGATGATCCGCAGCAGGACGGCGGGCGGTGAGGCGCCGTCGACCCGGGCGGCCTCGTCGAGTTCACGGGGGATGGACTCGAAGTACCCGGTCAGCAGCCAGATGGAGAAGGGGAGGGAGAAGGTGAGATAGGTGAGGGCCAGGCCGGTTCGGGTGGCGTAGAGCTCGATGCCCAGATGGCGTTCGAGGTTGACGTAGATCAGGAAGAGCGGCAGCAGGAAGAGGATGCCCGGCAGCATCTGGGTGGAGAGCACCACGGCGAGGAAGGTGCCGCGGCCGCGGAACCGGTAACGGCTGAGGGCGTAGGCGGCGGCCAGGGCGATGACCACCGAGGCCGCGGTGGCCCCGCAGGCGACGACGGCGCTGTTGGCGAAGTAGCGCGCCAGCGGCACGGTGTGCCACATGTCGGCATAAGGGGAGAGCGTGGGGCTGGTGGGCCACCAGGTGAAGCCGCCCTGCACGTCCCGCAGGGGTTTGAGGGACGACGTCGCCATCACATAGACGGGCAGCAGGGTGAACGCGGCCAGCAGGGCGAGGAGCACCCAGCGCAGCGGACGGAGCCAGCGGGGGTTGCTCATCCGGTGCCCGTCCCCTTTCCGGCGGCCCGTCGCAGCATCCGTCCGGCCAGCAGGGGGAAGCCGACGGCGGCCGCCAGGAAGGCCAGCAGCAGCACGGACATGGCCGAGCCGAGCCCGAAGTTCCAGGTGATGAAGGACGCCTGGTAGATGTGGATCGCGACCAGGTCGCCGGAGGGCGGCGCCGAGTGGCCGAAGAGGGTGTACGGGGTGGTGAAGTCGTTGAAGGTCCACAGGAAGAGCACGATCACCAGCACCCGGTTGACCGGGGCGAGGATCGGCAGGGTGACCGAGCGCAGCTGCCGCAGCAGGCCGGCACCGTCCAGCGCGGCGGCCTCGTAGAGCTCCTCCGGGACGGTCTGCAGTCCGGCGGTCAGGGTGAGCAGGGCGAAGGGCCAGGTCCGCCAGATGTCCACCGTCACCAGCGACCAGAAGGCATGGGGGCCGATCAGCCAGAACGGGCGGTGGGCGGTCAGTCCCAGGGTGTCGACCAGCAGGGCGTTCACCGCCCCGGTGTCCCGCTGGAGCATAAAGCTCCAGGTGATCACCGAGGCGTAGACGGGCAGTGCGTACGGCACCAGGAAGACGGTGCGCAGCAGTGACCGGCCGCGGAAGACGGGGTGCAGCAGTACCGCCGCGACGAGGCCGATCAGCCAGGAGACACCCACCACCAGGACGGTGAAGGCGAGGGTGAGGGCGAAGGATCTGAGCAGCGCCGAGCCGACCGGTCCCTGGAAGTCCACCGCCAGACGGTAGTTGGCGAGGGTGGGGCCGGGGGCGCTGGTCCAGTTGCGGATCTCGTAGACGGTGACCTGGTAGATGCTCATCAGCACCCCCACCGCCATCGGCACCAGATGGACCAGGAGTTCGGCGGCGAGCGCCGGGAGCAGGAACAGCCAGGGCAGTGCGTGGACGGCCCTGGACCGGCGCGGCCGCCGGGCGGAGCTCATACGCCGGTCTGCATCTGGCTGTCGGCGAACGCCAGCCGGGCCCGGACCGTGGAGGCGTCCACGGTCCGACCGGCCGCCGCGGCGGCCAGCAGCTCCTGGACGGCGTTGCCGACCAGGGTCTCGAACTGCGCCTCCTCGGGGATCATCGGCAGCGGTGCCGATGTGGTGGCCAGCACCTGCCGGAAGATCCTCGCGATCGGTGTCCGGAAGGCCGGGTCGTCATAGGCGGCGGGGGTGACGGGCAGTGAGCCGTATGCCCGGTTGAGGATCTTCTGCTCCTCGGTGCCGGTCATGAAGCCGATCAGGCGCAGGGCCCCCTCGGGGTTGCCGGAGTCGGCCATGGCCGCGATGTTGATGCCGCCGACGAGGCTGGTGACCGCCCGGCCGCCGGGCGGCAGCGGGTCGGGCAGCGGGATGGGCACCACTCCGTAGTCGGCGGGCTTCATCCCGTCGGCCTCGATCGCGGTGGTGCCGTAGGACTGGAGCATCACCATGGCGGCGCGGCCGGTGGCGAAGGCCCGGATGAACGGGGTGTCGTTGGAGTACTCGGCGCTGGAGGGGTCGGCGATCCGGTCGCGGCCCACCAGGTCCACGTACTGCTGGACGCCGGCGACCATCTCCGGGGCGGCGAAGTCCGGGGTGGAGCCGTGGAAGACGGCGGCGCCGTGCTGCTTGCCGAAGATGAAGGCGAAGTGGGAGTTCTCGGTGTAGCTGGCGCCCTGGACGGCCATGCCCCAGCGGCCGCCGCCCGGGTCGGTGAGCCGTCTGCCCGCGGCGACCAGCTCGGCCCAGGTGGCGGGTGGTTCCAGACCGGCTTGGGCGAAGAGTCTCCGGTTGTAGAAGAGGCCGTACGCCAGCCCGTAGAGCGGCACGGCCGCGGGGGGCTTGCCGGGAGCACCGGTGGAGGCCATGGAGGAGGCGAGGAAGTGGGACCGGCCGCCGACCCGGTCCAGGGCGGCCGGGTCGAAGGGCACCAGGGCGCCGGTGGCCTGGAGCGAGGCGGACCAGGTGTTGCCGATGTTGACGACGTCGGGGCCCCGGCCCGAGGCGGCCGCCGCCAGGATCCGGTTGAGCAGGTCGGACCAGGGGACGACCTCCAGGTGGACGTCGATGCCGGTGCGGCGGCGGAACTTCGCCAGCTCCGGTTGCAGGATGCGGCGGTCGGCGTTGAGGTCCGCGCCCTGGTTGCTGGCCCAGTACACCAGCCGGTGGCTGTCCCCCCGGCGGCCCGGGCCCGTACCGCAGCCGGCCGACGCGGCGGCGCAGAGGACAGCTGCCGCGGCTGCCGCTGCTACGAGGCGGGGTCTCACTCGGTGGCCTCCGGACACGGGGCACTGCCGGGCGGGCGCGGCAGTCACCCGATGCAACCATTGGAGGGGTTAATGGTCAAATGTCCGGAACGCGAGTCCTGGCGGTTGGCCCGTTCAGACGGCCGCGCCACCGGGCCGGGCGGCCCCGGACCCTCGCCGGTCTCAGACCCTCGCCGGACCCAGACCCTCGCCGGTCTCAGACCCTCGCCGGACTCAGCGCCGCCGTGCTGCCGCGCTGCACCAGTACCGGTCCCTCGACCTGGAGATGGCCGACCTCAAGACCTTTGGCCAGGTCGCACAGCCGGCGGGCCGCCTGCGCACCGTACTCGGCGATGTCACGGCGCAGCGCGGTCAGTCCGGGCCGGATCACCTCGCACAGCGGGGAGTCGTCCCAGGCCAGCATGGAGACATCGGCGGGCACCCCGATACCGCGCTGCTGGGCCGCGCTGAGGCCGGAGACCGCCATCAGGTCGTTGTCGAAGACGACGGCGGTGGGGCGGTCGGGGCGGTCCAGCAGCTCCAGGGCGGCGGCGGCGCCCCGGTCGCCGGTGTAGTCGCCCTCGACGGTGACGGCGCGCAGTCCCAGCTCCGCGGTGACAGCGTCGAAGGCGGCCGAGCGCTGCCGGGTGTGCAGCAGTTCGGCGGGGCCGCTCACCCGGGCGATGCTGCGGTGCCCCAGCCCCGCGAGGTGGTCCACCACCAGCCGGACACCGTCCAGCTCGTCGTTCCACACGGCGGGCAGGCTCCCCGAGGCGACCGGAGAGCCGATCACCACGGCGGGCAGCTGGAGCTCCTCCAGCGCCCCGATCCTCGGGTCCCCGATATGGACGTCGACCAGGAAGACCCCGTCGACCCGGCGGCTGGCCCACCACTCCCGGTAGACGGCGACCTGGGCCTGGACGTCCTCGGCGAGGGTGAACAGCAGGGCGACGCCCCGCCGGGAGAGCTCGGCCTGGATGCCCGAGATGAGCTGCATGAAGAAGGGTTCGACCCCCAGCGAGGGCGCGGGCCGGTCGATGACCAGGCCGAACGCCCCGGCGCGGCCGTCGGAGAGGGCTCGGGCGGCGCTGTTGGGCTGCCATCCCAGCTCTTCCGCGATCGCCAGGATGCGGCGTCGCGTCGCCTCGGACACCCCGGGCTTGCCGTTGAGCGCAAAGGAGACCGCGCCCTTGGTCACCCCGGCCCGCCGGGCGATGTCCGCCATGGTCGGACGCTTCATCCGCACTCCTTCCGCCCGACCGACGCCCTCGCCCGCTGGCGGCCGTGCCGGTCTCCCTCATTGTCGCAACAATCAGGCACTCCCCTCCAGCCCCTGCACGGGCCGCATGGACCGGGGCGCCGACGGCCCGGGGACACCGCCGCCCCCGGCCGGCGGAGCAGGCGGGGGGCGGCGGGCAGAGCGGCGGCGGAGCAGGCGGGGGGCGGGACGACGAGCGGTGAAGGCGAACGGGGACGGGGGACGCCGGCGGTCAGGGAGCCGACTTCTGCTGCGGGACGGTGACCGCCGAGGCCCTCTCCGCACCCTCCGCGTACAGCCAGCACAGGGCGCGATGGCCGGTGCCGCCGTCGGCCGCGGGGCTGATCTGCGCCTCCGGGGGCCGCTGGACGCAGCTGTCCATGGCGAACGGGCAGCGGGGCCGGAACCGGCACCCGTCGCCGACCACGATCTCGCGGCGCTCCGCGTCACGCTGCGCGCGGGCGGCCAGCCGCACCTGCCGGGCCTCGCGGACCTGCTCCCGGGTCGCCCCGGTGCTGGGGGCGGCCGCGGCGAGCAGCTGGGTGTAGGGGTGCTTCGGGGAGAGGATCACCTCGTCGCTCGGGCCGCGCTCCACCACCTCGCCGCGGTACATCACCATGATCTCGGAGGAGAAGTGCCTGGCGGTCGCCAGGTCGTGGGTGACATAGAGCAGGGCGAGATCGCGCTCCCGCTTGAGGCGGTCCAGCAGGTTGAGGATCTCCAGCCGGATGGAGACGTCCAGCATGGAGACCGGCTCGTCGGCGAGCAGCACATCGGGCTGCGGGGCGAGCGCGCGGGCGATGGCGACCCGCTGCCGCTGGCCGCCGGAGAGCTCATGGGGGCGCTTGCGGGCGACATCGGCCGCCGGGGTCAGGTTGACCTGCCCGAGCAGCTCGGTGACGGCCTGGTCGGCCGGGGCACCCCGGCGGGCCCGGCCGGTGGCCAGCAGCGGGCGGCGCAGATGGTGGTCGATGGTGTGGGAGGGGTTGAGGGAGGCGAAGGGGTCCTGGAAGACCATCTGTACGGCCCGCCGGTACTCCCGGCCCCGGACGTCGTCCCGGCCGCCCAGCAGGATCCGGCCCTCGGCGGGCCTGACCAGCCGGGAGAGCGCCTTGAGCACGCTGGACTTGCCGCTGCCGCTCTCCCCCACCAGGGCCAGGGTCCGGCCGGCCTCCAGGGAGAAGGAGAGGTTGTGCACGGCGCGGAAGGGACGGCCGTGGGCCTGGGCGTAGTCCACGCTGAGGTTCTGGACTTCGAGAGCGGTCACGACTGCCGTCCTTCGGTCGTGGGTGCACCGGCCGCGGGGCGGTGGTCGGGGTCGTTGAGGTGGCAGGCGGCCGTCCAGCGCCCGGCCGGGCGGCCCGGCTCCCGGCGGTCCAGTTCCAGCAGCCGGGGGGCGATGCTGCGGCATACGTCGAAGGCCTGCTCGCAGCGGTCGGCGAAGGCGCAGCCCGGCGGCTCGGTCCGCAGGTCGGGCGGGGAGCCGGGGATGCCGCGCAGTTCCCGGCGGACGCCGGTGAGGTCGGGGAAGGAGCGCAGCAGGCCCTGGGTGTAGGGGTGGGCGGCCTGGGTGGCGAGCTCCTCGGCCGGTGCGTACTCGATGATCTCCCCGGCGTACATCACCGCCAGCCGGTCGCTGATCTCCAGCAGCAGGCCCAGGTCGTGGGTGATGAAGATGACGCTGAAGCCCAGCTCCTCGCGGAGCCGCTCGACCTCGTCGAGGATCTCCCGCTGCACCACCACGTCGAGCGCGGTGGTGGGCTCGTCCATGATGACGACCTCGGGTTCCAGGGCGAGGGCCATGGCGATGACCACGCGCTGCCGCATACCGCCGGAGAGTTCGTGCGGGTAGCCGTTGATGCGCTCGGCGTCGATGCCGACCATCTCCAGCAGGTCGCGGGTGCGCCTGACCCGCTCCTCCTTCTCCATCTCCGGGCGGTGGGCGCGGAAGATGTCGCCGAACTGCCTGCCGATGGTGGTGACCGGGTTGAGGGCGTTCATGGCGCTCTGGAAGACCATGGAGAGCCGGGTCCAGCGGAAGGACCGCAGGCCCTCCTCGTCCAGCGACAGCAGGTCGATCTCCTCGCCCTCCCGGGTGCGGAAGGTGAGGCTGCCGCCGGTCATCCGGGCGGGGGGCTTGAGCATCCGGGTCACGGCGTAGGCGAGGGTGGACTTGCCGCAGCCGCTCTCGCCGGCGATGCCCAGCACCTCGCCGCGGCGCAGTTCGAAGCTGACGCCGCGCACCGCCCGGGTGGGGCGCTCGCCGTCGTACTCGACACGGATGTCCCGGGCCCGCAGCACCACGTCCCGGGCGGGGTCGGCGGCGGGCTCGGCGGGGCCGGTCAGGCCGGTGGCGGGGGCGTTCACCGGGCCGCCTCCTCTCCCTGGGTGGGCTGCTGCTTGCTGCGCTTCTGCTTGCCGGGGCGGTACACCCGGAGCCTGGGGTCGAGCACCTCGTCCAGGCCGAAGCTGATCAGCGACATGGCGGCGCCGAAGACGGCGATGCACAGGCCCGGCGGGACGAACCACCACCAGGTGCCGCTGGAGAGCGCCTCCGCGTTCTGGGCGAAGTACAGCATGTTGCCCCAGGTCAGGTCGGCGGGGTTCTGCAGGCCCAGGAAGGCGAGTCCGGCCTGGGTGAGGATGGCGAAGATGACCGCGAAGATGAACTGGGAGACGATGATCGCCGCCTCGTTGGGCAGGATCTCCACCAGCACGATCCGCCAGCGCTTCTCCCCGTAGAGGCGGGCGGCCAGCACATAGTCGCGGGTGCGCAGCGAGAGGGTCTGGGCGCGCAGCACCCGGGCGGAGGCGGCCCAGCTGGTGATGGCGATCACCAGGATGGTCGCGGTGAGGCTGCCGCCCTTGGAGTACGAGGAGATGACGATCACCAGCGGCAGACCGGGGATCACCAGGAAGACATTGCTGAGCAGCGAGAGCGTCTCGTCGGACCAGCCGCCGAGGAAGCCGCCGCCGATGCCGATGACCACCGAGATGACGGTGGCCAGCAGGGCCGCGCCGGCACCGATGGTCAGCGACAGCCGGGTGGAGACCATCAGCTGGTCGAAGACGTCCTGCCCGGTCTGGGTGGTGCCCAGCCAGTGGGAGCCGGACGGGGGCTGGGACAGGTCCAGGCTGAAGCCGTTGGGGTCGTCGGCGAAGAGCGGGCCGACGACGGCCAGCAGCACGAACAGCCCGATCAGCGCCAGGCCGACGGAGAGCCTGCGGGAGCGGCGGACGGCGCGCCAGGCGGCGGTGGCCCTGGCGGACAGCCCGCCGGACGGCCCGCCGGAGGGGCTGGGCGGCAGCGCGGCCGGACCGGCCGCGGAGGTGATGTCAGCGGTGGTCATCGGGCCAGCCTCGTTCGCGGATCGATGAAGCCGTACAGGACGTCCACCAGGAAGTTGGCGGAGAGCACGGCGAAGGTGATGACGAGGAAGATCGCCTGCATCAGCGGGTAGTCGTTGTTGCTCACGGCCTGGAGCAGCTGGAAGCCGATGCCCTGGTAGGAGAAGACCATCTCCATCACCAGGGAGCCGCTGATGACGAAGCCCAGTGAGATGGCGAATCCGGCGACCGAGGGCAGCACCGCGTTGCGGGCCGCATAGCCGAGCATGACCGTGCGCGACCGCAGGCCCTTGGCCTCGGCGGCCGAGACGTAGTCCTCGGAGAGGGTGGAGACCATCATGTTGCGCATACCGAGCATCCAGCCGCCCACCGAGCTGAGCACGATGGTGATGGCCGGCAGGATGGCGTGCCGTACGGCGGAGCTGACGAACTCTCCGCTCCAGCCGATCGTCAGGCCGGGGTCATAGCTGAACTGGTCCGGGAAGACCGTCCACACCTGGGTGAACAGATAGATCAGCAGCAGCGCCACCCAGAAGTAGGGGACGGCGGCCAGGAAGGTGGTGGAGGGCACCAGGGAGTCCAGCCAGGTGCCGCGCTTCCAGCCCGCCAGGGTGCCGAGGCTGATGCCGATCAGCACGCTGATCACGGTGGCCATGCCGACCAGGACGAGGGTCCAGAGCACCGAGGACCGCAGGATGGTGGTGACCGGGGTCGGGAAGTAGGTGACCGAGAGCCCGAACTTCAGCTGGACGATGGAGACCAGGTAGTCCCAGTACTGGCCGAGGATATTGCCGTGGCCGAGGCCCAGCATCCGGCGCAGTACCTCCTCCTCGCCCGGTGGCACCGGCCCGAGTTGCGACTGCCGCGACATGATCAGCTGCACCGGGTCGCCCGGGATCAGCCGGGGCAGTGCGAAGTTGAGGGTGACCGCGATCCACGCGGCGACCACGTAGAACCCTAGTTTTCTCAGTATGTACCGCATGCCATGGCGCTCCTTGCCCTGGGTCGGCGGCCGGACGCCGCCGGGCGGGTGCTGTCCCGGCCGGCGGCGCCATGGCTGCTACTTCGCGTTGTTTCCGGCCGCGGGTTCGATGCGGGCCGCCACCCAGCCGCTGTCCGGCGCGAGCCAGATCGCCGTGCCGGCGTAGGGGTTCTTCTCCGTCGGGTAGCCCGAGACGTTGTTGGCGTTGAACTCCGCCTCGTTCTGCGCGTTGAAGAGCGGGATCAGCGGCATGTCCTGGATGAACGCCTGCTCGATCTTGTAGAACTCCGGCTTCTGCTTGTCCAGGTCGGGGGTGGTGGCGATGGCGTCCAGCGCCGCGTCGACCTGGGGGTTGCTGTAGCCGCCGTAGTTGCCGACCGTGCTGTTCTTGCCGTCCTTGGGGGCGATCCGGCTGTCGAGCAGCTGGTCGTAGTAGGCGTACGGCACCGGCGTGTAGCCGTAGTTGCTGAGCAGCATGTCGAACTTGCCGGACGACTGGTTGGCCGCCCACTGCGCATAGGCCTCGGCCCGCACGTCCAGGTTGATGCCGGCCTTCGCCAGCTGCTGCTTGGCCATCTGGGCGATGCTGATGTAGTCGGTCCAGCCGGAGACCGTCTCCAGGGTGATGCTGAGCTTCTTGCCGTCCTTGGCGTAGATGCCGTCGCCGCCCTTGGCGTAGCCGGACGCCTTGAGGTAGCTGTCGACCTTGCCGGTACCGGTCTCGAAGGCGGTGCTCGCCAGCGACGGGTCCATCACGGCCTGGTAGTTGGGCGTCAGCAGGGCCATCGGGTTGGTCGGTCCCGCCTGGCCGTTGTAGACCGTCTTGGACATGAAGTCGCGGTCCAGGGCGGCGCTGACGGCCTTGCGGACATTGACGTCGGCGGTGGGGCCCTTGCGGATGTTGGGGACGAAGAAGGTGACCGCGAGCGGCACATTGACCAGGTCGAACTTGGGGTTCTTCGCCAGGTAGTTCTTCTCGATGTCCGGGATGAAGCCGCCGGCCCAGTCGGTCTTGCCGGCGGTGATGGCCGCGTTGGCGCCGTTGTTGCCCGAGAAGGACAGGTAACGGAGCGTCTTGACCTTGGGCAGGCCCTTGAAGTAGTAGTCCGTCCGGGCCGACAGGTCCATGGACATGCCCGCGACCTGCTTGACCTTCCAGGCGCCGGTGCCCACCGGGTTCTTGTTGAGCACCGTCTTCTTCTGCGCGTCGGGGATGGACGACCAGACGTGCTCGGGGATCTGGTCGATCTTGCCCAGGATGAAGTACTCCTTGGTGTACGCCGACTGGGAGAACTTCAGGGTGACGCCGTCGTCGCCGCTGGTGGTGACGGAGGTCAGCGGCAGCGCATAGCTGTTGAAGTCCGTCTTCTGCTGCAGCTGGAAGGTGAAGGCGACATCCTTGTTGGTGAAGGGCTTGCCGTCGTTCCAGGTGGCATCGGTGCGGATCTTGATGTTCAGGGTCTTGCCGTCGTCCGCCCACGCGTAGGACTTGCCGAGCCAGGGCTGGACGTCGCCCGCCTTGGACTGGTTGTAGAGGAACAGCGGCTCGTAGATCATGCCGTGGGTGGCCTGCAGACAGTTCGGCGAGAACGGGTTGAAGTTCTCGGTGAAGTTGCCGGTGGAGCCGGTGGAGACGGTGAGCACACCGGTGGCGGCCGGACTGTCCTTGGTACCGCCGCCGCTGCTGCAGGCGGCGGTGGAGATGGCCAGGGCCAGCACGGCGCCGGCGGCGAGGAAACGCCGGCCGGCCGGTCTCTTGACGTTCATCGGTTCCCCTTGATCGTGGGCGGGTGTGGGGCGGGCCATCGGGGAGCAGCCGCGGTCGGCACCGGGTAAAGGTGCTTGACAACGTTGTCCGGGGCCGACGGGGCCGAAAGGTCGAGCAGGGGCGGTACTGGACGCACGCGCACGGGGTGGCGCGCAGTCGGCTCGACGGGGTCCGCACACCATCGAGCCGGTGCAGTCGACGGCCGCACCCCGGCCGTCCATCGAACGTCCGGAGGGACACGACACCGCAGCGCGGACCAGACGAGCGGCTGCGGTGTGTCGTGGCCGAAAAATTAGAGCGATCGTAACGTCGTGTCAATGCCCGGAGAACAATTCCTCGCCACGCGCTCCGGCCGCCGTTACACTCCCGACCGATCGCACCGCTGAACCGGTTTTGTCATCAGCCGGAAATCCCAGGTCGCAGCGCGCCCGGCCGTACCGGCCACCCCTCGAGGAGCCCCATGTGAAGCGTCCGACGATGGCGGACATCGCCCGCCGTGCAGGTGTCACCAAAGCCGCCGTCTCCTTCGCGCTGAACGGCAGACCCGGCGTCTCCGAGCACACCAGACGCAGGATCCTCGCCATCGCCGACGAGCTCGGCTGGCAGCCCAACAGCGCCGCCAGGGCGCTCTCGGACGGCCGCGCCGGGGTCTTCGGGCTGGTCATCGACCGGCCCGCCCGCACCCTGGGGCTCGAACCCTTCTTCATGCAGCTGATCTCCGGCATCCAGGCCGAGCTGTCCGCCGACGGCACTCCGCTGCTGTTCACCGTGGCCGAGGACCAGCGGGCCGAGCTGGACACCTACCGCACATGGTGGGCGCAGCGCCGGGTGGACGGGGTCTTCCTGGTGGACATGCAGACGGAGGACGCCCGGGTGGCGGTGCTGGAGGAGCTCGGCATGCCCACCGTGGTGATCGGCGCCCCCATCGGCACCGGGCGGCTGCCCGCCGTGTGGAGCGACGACTCGGTGGGGGTGCGCACCGTCCTGGAGCATCTGGCCGGTCTGGGTCATCTGCGGATCGCCCGGGTCTGCGGCCCCGCGCATCTGCGGCACACCGCCATCCGCTCGGACGCCGTCGCAAGGCTGGCCCCCGCGCTCGGCATGGAGTGCACCACGGTGGCGACCGACTACAGCGCCGAGCAGGGTGCTGCGGCCGCGCGCACCCTGCTGACCAGGGCGGATCCACCGACCGCGCTGCTCTTCGACAGCGATCTGACCGCCGTCTCCGGGGTGACCGCGGCCCAGTCGCTCGGCCTGCGGGTGCCCGCCGACGTCTCCGTCGTCGCCTGGGGCGACTCGGCGCTCTGCGAGCTGGTGCACCCGCCGGTGACCGCGCTGAGCAGGGACGTCGCCGCGCACGGCGGCCACGCCGCCCGGCTGCTGCGCGCCGCGGCCGCCGGCTGCCAGGTGGCGCATCTGCAGGACGAGGACGCGCGGCTGGTGCTGCGCGGCTCCACCGGCCCGGCCCGGCGGCTGCCCGGCCCCCGGGCCGGCACCGGGGCCGGCGCCGGGGCCGCAGAGGCCCCCGCGACACGCGACTGACCAGTCGCCGCAGTCGTTGCGGTTTCGTGATGTAAACCGGTTTATATCCGCGCCTTGAATTATGTCCCGAGGGTTGACACTAAACCGGTCCAGTGCTTCCATCGAGCTGCTGTCCGCGGGGCCGCCCGTCCGCAACGGGCCCGTACGGAATGCCGATGCCCGCTGCTGCCCTCCGGTGGCCCACGGGGCGCACCGTGCCGCGTCGCCGACCACCTGCGCCCCGGCCCGGGAGCCTCCTCCCACCGCACGCCCGAATCCGGCGTACCGGCCACCGCCCTCCCCACCCGGCACCACCCCGGCCGCACGCCAGGCACCGCGGCCTGCCGCCTTCCCGCCCGTACCCGTCCGAAGGGGACCCGCCCATGCTGCGCAACTCCGCCCGGCTGACCGCCACCGGAACACCGGTCACCTGGCTCGGCGCCAACTACTGGTCCCGCACCGGTGGCCCGCTGATGTGGCGCTCCTACGACCCCCAGGTCATCGAGGAGGAGCTGCTGGCGCTGCGCGACCACGGCATGAACGTCACCCGGTCCTTCTACTACTGGCCGGACTTCATGCCCACGCCGTACAGCGTCGACGAGGAGAAGTGCGCCCACTTCGCCGACTTCCTCGACCGCCACCAGGCGCTCGGTATGACGACCATCCCCACCTTCATCGTCGGCCACATGTCCGGGGAGAACTGGGACCCCGCCTGGCGGAACGGCCGCGACCTGTACACGGACGTCTGGATGGTGGCCCGCCAGGCCTGGTTCGCCGGCGAGATGGTCCGCCGGTTCAAGGACCACCCCGCGGTCTCCGGCTGGCTGGTCTCCAATGAGATGCCGATCTACGGCGACGCCACCCGCGACCGGGACTCCGTCTCCTCCTGGGCCCAGATCGTCGTGGACGCCGTGCGCGCCGCGGGCGGCACCCAGCCGGTCTCGCTCGGCGACGGTGCCTGGGGCCTGGAGAACACCGGCCATGAGAACGGCTTCTCGGTGAAGCACTCCGCCGAGATCTGCGACTTCCTCGGCCCGCACGTCTACCGCATGGAGGACGACCCCGTCCGGCAGCACCACGCCGCGGCCTGGGTCTGCGAGCTGTCCGGCACCTTCGGCAAGCCGGTGGTGCTGGAGGAGTTCGGCGTCACCTCCGACTTTGTGAACGGCGCGGGCGCCGCCCACTACTACCGCCAGGTGCTGCACAACACCCTGCTGGCCGGCGCCACCGGCTGGATCGCCTGGAACAACACCGACTACGACGACCTGATCCACCAGCCGCCGTATCTGCACCACGCCTTCGAACTGCACTTCGGCCTGACCGACCGGCACGGCAGGGCCAAGCCGCAGCTGGTGGAGTTCAAGGACTTCACCGAGGTGCTGAAGCAGGTCGACTTCGACCGCACCAGCCGCGCCGACAGCGACACCGCCCTGGTGGTCTCCTCCTACCTGGACACCCACTACCCCTTCACCCGGGAGGAGGACCGCAGCCATGTCTACACCGCCGCCCGCCAGGCCTGGGTGGCCGGCCGCCTCGCGGACCTCGCCCCGGCCGTGACCCGGGAGAGCGACGGCCTCGCCGAGGACGCCCGCCTCTATCTGGTGCCCTCCACCAAGCAGTTGCTCTCCCCCACCTGGTACCGGCTGGAGGAGCTCGCCCGCGGCGGCGCCACGGTCTATGTCTCGTACTGCCCCGGGGCCCACGACGAGCAGCGCGGCCCGTGGTACGCCCACCTGGACGAGCTCTTCGGGGTGCGCCACCAGCTGGAGTACGGCCTGGTCAACCCGATCGAGGACGACGAGGTGGCCTTCACCTTCACCCGTGCGTTCGGTAATCTCCCCGAGGGTGCCCGGCTGTCCTTCCGGGCTGCCGGCACCGTCAGCAGCCGGGTCTTCCTGCCGGTCGTCCCGGACGGCGCGGAGGTCCTGGCCGTCGACGGCCACGGCCGTCCGGCGCTGCTGCTGCGTCAGGTCGGTGAGGGCAGCGTGGTGTTCTCCACCTACCCGCTGGAGCACATGGCGGCGGTGACCCCCCGGGTCAACCCGGAGGACACCAGCACCCTGTACGACGCCCTCGGCGCCCACGCAGGGGTGCGCCGGCCGGTGACGGTCGCCGACCCGCGGGTGGGCACCGACCGGCTGGTCCACGAGGACGGCCGCACCTTTGTGTGGCTGGTCAGCCAGGCCAAGGAGGAGATCACCGTCAAGCCCGCGGTCGCCGAGGGCACCCTGCACGAACTCGACGGCACCGCCGTCGAGTCGGTGACTCTTCCCGGCTACGGGGTGCGCGTACTGGAGCTGCGCGCAGCCTGAGCCCTGACCGGCCCGTCAGTCGGCCGGGCAGCCCGCCCTGCCGGCGGGCTGCCCGGCGCATCCGTTCCCCCACCCCCAGGAGATGCCCCCATGCCTCTCAGCGACCTCCCCCTCGACAAACTGCTCGAGTACCGCCCCGAGGTCCCCGCCCCCGCCGACTTCGACGCCTTCTGGGCGCAGACCCTGGAGCAGGCCCGGACGCACGGCGGCAGCCCGACGGTGTCCCCGGTCGAGGACCATCTGCTGACCGCCTTCGAGGTGCACGATGTGCGCTTCCCCGGCTGGAACGGGGAGCCGGTCGCCGCCTGGCTGATACTTCCGCGCGGTTCCGAGGGACCGCTGCCCACCGTGGTGAAGTACATCGGCTACAGCGGCGGCCGGGGCCGACCCACCGACCATCTGCTGCTGCCCGCCGCGGGCTACGCCCACCTGGTCGTGGACAGCCGCGGTCAGGGCCACGCCACCCCGGACCGGGACGAGGGCCGGGGCACCCAGTGGGTCGAGGGCTTTATGACCCGCGGGATCGAGGACCCGCACCACCACTACTACCGCCGGCTGATGACCGACTGTGTGCGGGCCGTGGACGCCGCCCGCGCCCTGCCGCAGGTCGACCCGGAGCGGATCGTGGTCAGCGGCGGCAGCCAGGGCGGCGGGCTCGCCCTGGCGGTGGCCGGCCTGACCGGCGGCCTGGTCGCGGGCGCACTGATCGATGTGCCGTTCCTCTGCCACTACCGGCGGGGCACCGACGTCGCCCCCGAGGGGCCCTATGTCGAGATCGCCAAGTACCTGCGCTGGCACAGCCAGGGCAATGTGGAGACCGCCTTTGACACGCTGAACTACTTCGACGGGGTGCACTTCGCCGCCCGGGCGACCGCACCCGCCCTCTTCAGCGTGGGCCTGATGGACCCGATCTGCCCGCCGTCCACCGTCTTTGCCGCCTACCACCGCTACCAGGGCGACCGGGACATCCGCGTCTGGCACTTCGCCGACCACGGCGGAGGCTACGGAGCAACCCCGCGCGAGCAGCTGACCTGGCTCCGCGACCGGGGGCTGGCTCCCAAGGCGCTCTGACGCGCGCCCGGCGGCCGGGCGGCATACGCCCGGCCTCCGGGGGCAGGCGGATCATCCGCAGGCTCTGCCCCGCCAGGGGGCGGGGCAGAGCCTGCGGGACAGCGGCTCAGAGGTCGAGATCGACGACGACCGGGGCGTGGTCGGAGGTGCCCTTGCCCTTGCGCGCCTCGCGGTCGACATAGGAGTCGGAGACGGCGGCGACGAACGGCTGGTTGCCGTAGACCAGGTCGATCCGCATGCCGTTGTTCTTGGGGAAGGCCAGCTGCCGGTAGTCCCAGTAGGTGTACGGGTGGTCGTACTTCAGTGGACGCGGCATCACATCCGCCAGCCCGGCCGAGCGCAGCTCGGCGAGTGCCTGGCGCTCGGCGGGGGTGACATGGGTGGAGCCCTCGAAGAGGGAGGGGTCCCAGACGTCCGCATCGGTGGGGGCGACATTGAAGTCGCCCAGCACGGCGAAGGGCCGCCCGCCCGCCGCGTCCTCCAGCACCGCGGCCCGCAGCGCCGCCAGCCACTCCAGCTTGTAGGTGTAGTGCGGGTGGCCGACCTCGCGGCCATTGGGCACATAGACCGACCAGACCCGGACCGGCCCGCAGGTCGCGGCGATCGCCCGGGGCTCGACCTCGGCGATCATCGCGCCGTCGGCGAGGTAGCCGGGCTGCTCGGGGAGACCGTGGACGACGTCCTCCAGGCCGATCCGGGAGACGACGGCGACGCCGTTCCACCGGCCGGTGCCGTGGGCGGCGGCCTCATAGCCGAGCTCCTTGACGGCGTCGTACGGGAAGGCGTCGGTGGCGCACTTGAGCTCCTGGAGGCAGAGCACGTCGGGCTTGGCGCCCTCCAGCCACTCCAGGAACCTGGGCAGCCGCGCGGTGATGGAGTTGATGTTCCAGGTGGCGATGCGGACGGTCACGGCGGGCTGGCCTTCCGGACGGTACGGACGATGGGCCGGGGGCCCGGAGGGCGCCCCGACCCAAAGCTACCGTCCGCCACCGACAGTGAGCCGCTTCCGCCGAGCGGCCCGCTGCCGGCCGGTCACCGGGACGACGGCAGGACCACCGCGGCCGCTCCCCCGCCCCGGCGCACCGGCTCGGCCGCCGCGAGCCAGCGGCCGTCGGGCAGCAGCTCCACCCCGGTCGCCGCGCCGATCTCGCCGGCGTCGGTGAAGGCATGGCCGATCGCCTCGAGCTTGGCGCGCTCCGGCAGCGCCAGGAAGGCCGGCTCCGCACCGGTGGCCGCCGCGTTGCGCTGGCTGGCGCGCGGGGCGGCGATCGCCTGCTCCAGGGTGAGCCCGCGGTCGATCCGTCCGAGGAGCACCTGGAGCACGGTGGTGATGATGGTGGCGCCGCCCGGGGACCCGGCCGCGAAGAAGGGCCTGCCGTCGCGCAGCACGATGGTCGGCGAGATCGAGGAGCGCGGCCGCTTGCCGGGACCGGGCAGGTTGGGGTCGGGCACGCCCGGGGTGGCCGGGGTGAAGGAGAAGTCGGTGAGCTCGTTGTTGAGCAGGAAGCCGCGGCCGGGCACGGTCATGGCGCTGCCGCCGGTCTGCTCGATGGTGAGGGTGTAGGAGACCACGTTGCCCCAGCGGTCGGCGACCGTGAGGTGGGTGGTGTTGGGGCCCTCGTGGGTCTCGGCGACCCCCTTGCCCGCGGTGGCACAGCCGGCGGCCGGGTGGCGGGGGTCGCCGGGGGCCAGCGGGCTGGTGAGCACATGGTCGGGGGTGATCAGGCAGGCGCGGGAGTCGGCGAAGCGGCGGGAGAGCAGTTCCCGGGTGGGCACGTCGCTGAAGCGCGGGTCGCCGACCCAGCGGTTGCGGTCGGCGAAGGCGATCCGGGACGCCTCCAGGAAGCGGTGGTAGTACTGGGTGCTGTCCAGCCGCCCCAGGTCGGTGCCCGAGAGGATGTTGAGGGCCTCGCCGACGGTGGTGCCGCCGGAGGAGGACGGCGCGATGCCGTAGACGTCGAGGCCGCGGTAGGCCACGTGGGTGGGGTCCTGGAGATGGACGCCGTAGTCGCGCAGGTCCTGCCGGGAGAGCTTGCCGGGCCGCACGGTCCGGGTGGCCGCGGGGTCGACCTGGGGGTGCTGGACGGTGCGGGCGATGTCGGCGCCGATGTCCCCGCGGTAGAGGGCGCCGATGCCCTCGCGGCCGAGTTCGCGGTAGGTGGCGGCGAGGTCGGGGTTGCGCAGGGTCGAGCCGACCGCGGGCAGGCCGCCGCCCGGCAGGAAGAGGGCCCGGGTGGCGGGGAAGTCGCGGAAGCGGTCCTGGTTGGCCGCGGTCTGGTCGTGGAAGGTCTGGTCGACGGTGAAGCCCCGGTCGGCGATCCGCTCGGCGGGTTGCAGTACGTCGCCCAGTGATCTGCTGCCCCACAGGTCCAGTGCCCGCTGCCAGGTGGCGGCGGTGCCGGGCGTGCCGACGGAGAGGCCGCTGGTGACGGCGTCGGCGAAGGAGAGCGGTGCGCCGTTCTCCAGGAAGAGGTCCTGGCCGGCGGTGTGCGGTGCGGTCTCGCGTCCGTCGAGCGTCTGCACGGTGCGGGTGCGGGCGTTGTAGTAGACGAAGTAGCCGCCGCCTCCGATACCGGCCGAGTACGGCTCGGTGACTCCCAGCGCGGCGGCGGTGGCCACTGCGGCGTCCACCGCGTTGCCGCCGCGGCGCAGCACCTCGATACCGGCGGCGGTGGCGTCGGCGTCCACACTGGCGACCGCTCCGCCCCGGCCGACGGCCTGGGGGGACTTGGCGGGCGGTGGGTCCGCGGCCGGGTGGGCGGCGGCGCCGGGGGCGGTGGCGAGGGTCGCGATCAGCGCGGCGGCCAGAGTCAGGGAGGGGGTGAGGCGGCGGTTCAGGACACGCATGCGTACCTCCTGGGACGACGTCCCGACCGTTCTTTCACAGGCGTCCCGGGTGCACAACAGCGCCTTGTGGGCGCACGTGACCACGTTCACACGTGAAAAGTCGCCTCAGGCAACCAAGCGAGTTATCGTTGCTTTAGGCAACTAGACGAGGACGGTGGCGGACTGTGATCTCTGAGGACAGCTGCGGCGAACTGCTTCTGCAGCTCAGCGGCATCGACTCGGTGATCAGGTGCGTCAAGCGCGAACTCGGCCCCGGCAGCCCCCGCGGCGGCTTCGCCCTGCTGGCGACCCTGCACCGCTGCGGCGAACTGCGGGTCGGCGACCTGGCCGAGCTCTTCGAGATCGACATGTCGGTGGCCAGCCGCCACCTCGCCGATCTGGAGAGCCGCGGCTGGGCGGAGCGCAGGCCCAACCCCCACGACCGCCGCTCCTGGTACGCCCGGCTGACCCCGGAGGGCGAGCGCGCCGCCCAGGAGCGCTTCGCCCAGGCCCGCACCCTGCTGGGCACGGCGCTGGCCGACTGGCCCGACGAGGACGCCGCAGCGCTGACCGCCCTGCTGGCCCGACTCCGCACGAGCTTCGACACCAGGCGCGTGCGCACCCCGAACCCCTCCCGCAGCACATCGGGAGCGAAAGGACTTTGATGGAAACCGCAGCACCCGCCGGGGTGCGGGAGGCCGTCCCCGGCAAGGACGCAGCGGCCGCACCGATGTCGCACCGGCAGATCATGGAGGCGCTCTCCGGTCTGCTGCTGGGCATGTTCGTCGCCATCCTCTCGTCGACCGTTGTCTCCAACGCCCTGCCGACGATCACCGCAGACCTGGGTGCCAGCCAGACCGCCTACACCTGGATCATCACCTCGACCCTGCTGGCGACCACCGTCTCCACCCCGATCTGGGGCAAGCTGGCCGACCTGACCAGCAAGAAGGTCCTAGTCCAGCTGGGCCTGGTGATCTATGTGGCGGGCTCGGCGGTGGCCGGTCTGTCGCAGAACTCCGGGATGCTGATCGGCGCCCGCGTGGTGCAGGGCATAGGCGCCGGCGGTCTCACCGCCCTGGCCCAGGTGATCATGGCGGCGATGATCTCGCCGCGTGAGCGCGGCCGCTACTCCGGCTACCTGGGAGCGGTCTTCGCCCTGGCCACCATCGGCGGCCCGCTGATCGGCGGCGTGATCGTCGACACCTCGTGGCTGGGCTGGCGCTGGTGCTTCTACGTCGGTGTGCCGTTCGCCGTGATCGCCCTGTTCGTGCTGCAGAAGACCCTGCACCTGCCGACCCACCGGCGGAAGGTCAGGGTCGACTGGGCCGGCGCCACGCTGATCACCGCCTCGGTGTCGCTGCTGCTGGTCTGGGTCTCCTTCGCCGGCACCAAGTACGACTGGCTGTCCTGGCAGACCGGCGCCATGGTGGGCGGCGCCGCGGTACTGGCCCTGATCGTGCTGTGGGTGGAGTCCAGGGCCGCCGAGCCGATCATCCCGCTGCACCTCTTCCGCAACAGCACCATGAGCCTGGCCGTGGTGGCCAGCCTGATGGTCGGTGTGGCCATGTTCGGCGCCACCACCTTCCTCAGCCAGTACTTCCAGCTGGCCCGCGGCGACTCGCCCACCAAGGCGGGCCTGATGACGCTGCCGATGATCGCGGGCCTTGCGCTCGCCTCCACCATCGCCGGCCGGATCATCAGCCGCACCGGCCGCTGGAAGGCGTTCCTGGTCTCCGGTGCCGTTCTGCTCACCGCCGGCTACGGCCTGCTGGGCGGCCTGCGCCACGACACCACCTACGGGTACGCCGCGATCTACATGTTCCTGATCGGCGTCGGCCTGGGCACCACCATGCAGAACCTGGTGCTCGCGGTACAGAACCAGGTCCGTCCCCAGGAGCTCGGCGCGGCCAGCTCGGTGGTCTCCTTCTTCCGCACCCTGGGCGGCGCCGTGGGCGTCTCCGCCCTGGGAGCGGTCCTCGCCCGGCAGGTCTCCGACTACACCACGAGCGGTCTGGCGAAGCTGGGCGTGCACAGCAGCGCCAGCGACGGCGCCATCCCCGACCTCTCCGCGCTGCCCGCCCCGGTGCGCAGCGTGGTGGAGGACGCCTTCGGCCACGGCATCGGCGATGTCTTCCTCTATGCCGCGCCCACCGCGCTGGTCGCCCTGCTGGCCATCCTGTTCATCAAGGAGGTGCCGCTGCGCACCCAGAACACCGAGCAGCTGCGCAGCGGGGCTCCCGCCCAGGCCGAGACCGAGGCGGAGCACGGGCGCCACGCCCAGCGTGAGGAGCAGCCCACGGCGGTCGCCATGGCGGCCGACGGCCTGGTCGGCGGCCAGGAGGCGGACACCGTCGCGCCGAGCGGCGGCCTGATCCGCGGCTCGGTGCGCCGGGCGGACGGCAGCCCGGTGGGCTCGGCGATGCTCACTCTGATCGATGTGGGCGGCCACCAGCTGGCCCGGGCGACGGCCCGGCCGGACGGCGGCTATGCGCTGGCGACCCCCGGCAGCGGCACCTTTGTGCTGATCGCCGCCGCCGGTGACCACGAGCCGCATGCCGCGACGCTGGTGGTCGGCGATCTGCCGGTCGACTTCGACCTGGTGCTCGCCGGGGCGGGCGGCCTGGCCGGGACCGTGATCGGTGCGGAGGGCCTGCCCGTCGGGGACGCCATGGTCGTGGTCGCCGATGTGCGGGGCGAGGTGGTCGCCTCGGGGCGGACCGACTCCGCCGGGGCCTTCGCCTTCGGCGAGGTGACCGCGGGCGCGTACACCCTCGCGGTGAGCGCCGTGGCCCACCGCCCGGCAGCGGTGCCGGTGGAGGTGGCGGGCAGCGGCCAGACCGTCCAGGACGTGGTGCTGCAGCCCGGCGCCCGGGTGGCCGGCACGGTGCGGGTACGGGGCGGCGGTCCGGCCGCGGACGCCCGGGTGACCCTGCTGGACGCCGCCGGGAACGTGGTGGCCGTGCAGACCACCCTCGCCGACGGCCAGTACGCCTTCACCGATCTGACCGGTGGCCGCTACACCGTGCTCGCCGCGGGCTATCCGCCGGTGGCCGACGGGCTGACCCTGGCGGACTCGGGAGCCGACGCCCATGACCTCTGGCTGGGCCACCCCGAGGACTGACGGGTCGAAGTCTCCGGACCGGGGGGCAACCGGTCCGGCCGTCCCGCCCCGTGAGGGCGGGCCGCAGAGGCCGTCCGGCACCGAAGGGCATCCGGTGCCGGGCGGCCCCCCGAACCTCCTGCGCGGGCGAACCGCGCCCGACGAAAGAAGGAGCACATGCAGATCGGCGCCCCCGAGGCAGTCGCTGCCGCCGGCAGCGGGCGGCAGGGCCTGCGCGGCCGGCTGGTGACAAGGGACGGCTGGGCCGTGCCCCATGCGGTGGCCACCGTCACCGACGCCACCGGACGCCAGGTCGCCCGGGCCGAGGCGGACGGCGGCGGCGCCGTCGCCACGGGCCCGCTGGCCCCCGGTGCGTACACCGTGGTGGTCACCGCCGCCGGCTATCTGCCGGCCGCCCGTACCGCGATCGCCACCGGTTCGGGCGCCGCCGAGCTCGGCACCCTGGTGCTGGCGCGGCAGGGCGGCGCGGAGCTCCCGCCGCCGGGCGTCTGGACCGTCGACCCGTCGCACTCCGCGGTCGCGGCGACCGCGCAGCACCTGGGGCTGTCCAGCGTGCACGGGCGGTTCGCGGAGTTCGCCTCCCGGATCGTGATCGCCCCGCGGACCGAGGACTCCTCGGTGGTCGCGGAGATCAAGGCGGCCTCGGTGGACACCGGCAACCCGACGCGCGACGACCATCTGCGCTCCGCCGACTTCCTGGACGCCGAGCAGCACCCGGTGATCGCCTACCGGGGCAGCGGCCTCACCCCGGCCGGGCCGGACCGCTGGACCGTCCACGGGCAGCTGACGCTGGCCGGTGTCACCCGGCAGGTGGATCTGGCCCTGGCCTATCTGGGGACCGGCCCGGATCCGTGGGGCGGGGTGCGGGCGGCCTTCCGGGCCACCGCGGAGCTGCGCCGGGAGGACTTCGCCATGAACTGGAACCAGATCGTGCAGGCCGGTATCGCGGCGATCGGCGCGACCCTGCGGGTGGAGCTGGACATCCAGGCGGTCCAGGGCGAGGCACTGCCGCAGGGTTGAGCCGCGGCCGCCACGGGGATCTACTGTTCAGTAATCCTTTACTGGTCCGTAACCTACCGACCAGTTACTGACAAACAGTCTCATAAGCTAATCTCCAGTCGCCGCATCCGGTCGGACGTGCCGCCCACCCAGCGCACGCGGATCGGCAGACTGGAGCACCGCATGAGCACTCCGCTCGCACGCCGCGCCACAGCCACCGCCCTTGCCGCCGCCATGCTCGCCGCCGGCCCGCTCGCGCTCGCCGCTCCCGCCTCGGCCGCCGCCCCCGCCGCGGCCGCTTCGGCCACCGCCCCCGTCCTGCGGTTCGTGGACATCCCCGGCTCCGGCGGGGTGGTGCTCAAGGGCAACGTCTACGCCCCCGCCGACGGCGCCGCCCACCACCCCCTGGTGGTGATGCCGGCCAGCTGGAGTCTCAACGACCTGGAGTACCTCGCACAGGCCCAGCAGCTGGCCGCAGCAGGCTATGTCGTCGTCAGCTACACCCCCCGCGGGTTCTGGGGCTCCGGCGGACAGATCGAGGTCGCCGGACCGCCGGACGTCGCCGACATCTCCAAGGTGATCGACTGGTCCCTGGCCAACACCGCCGCCGACCCCGGGCGCATCGGCATGGCCGGCATCTCCTACGGCGCCGGGCTCAGCCTGCTGGGCGCCGCCTTCGACCCCCGGGTCCGCACCGTCGCCGCGCTCAGCGGCTGGGCGGACCTGGTCGCCTCGCTGTACAGCGACGAGACCCAGCATCTGCAGTCCGCGGGGCTGCTCACCCTCGCCGGCTATCTCACCGGCCGGCCCAGCGACGAACTCCAGCAGATGCTCATCAGCTTCTTCGGCTCCGACCAGCCCAACGAGGACACCGTCAAGGCCTGGGCGAAGGTCCGCTCCCCCGCCACCTACCTGGACCGGATCAACGCAGGCGGCGCCTCGGTGATGCTGGCCAACGCCTGGGGCGACTCCATCTTCCCGCCCAACCAGCTCACCGACTTCTTCGAGCGGCTGACCGGGCCCAAGCGGCTGGAGCTGCGCCCGGGCGACCACGCCACCGCCGAGGCCACCGGGCTGCTGGGGCTTCCCAACGACGTCTGGACCGACACCCGCCGGTGGCTGGACCACTATCTGATGGGCGCCGACAACGGCATCGACCGTGAACAGCCCGTGCACATCGAACCCCAGCTCCAGGACTCCTACGAGGACTACCCCAGCTGGCAGGCGGTCAGCAGCAGCAGCGTCAGGCTCGGCCTCGGCGCACGCGACTGGCTGGGCACCGGCAGCCTCGGCGCGGGCGCCGGGACGGGATGGCGGACACCGGTCACCACCGGGGCGGACTCCGGCGCCGACGGCGGGGTGATCTTCCTCAGCAATCTGGCCGAGCAGTTCCTCAAGATCCCGCCGCTGGTCTCGGTGCCGCTGCTGCCGCGTGCGGTGAGCGCGGTCTGGCAGTCGGCCTTCTACGGATCGGCGCAGCGGATCCGCGGCAGCGTCCGGGCCCATCTGGGCGTCGTCCCCGGCAGCGGGCAGGGCAGTCTGATCGCCTACCTCTACGACGTGGACGCGCTGGGGATCGGGCGGCTGGTCAGCCAGGCGCCGTACACCTTCCTCGGCCGCACACCCGGCGCCCGCTTCGAAGCCGACATCGCCCTCCAGTCGACCGCCTACGACATACCGGCCGGACACCGGCTGGCACTGGTGGTGGACACCGTCGACCCGCTGTACATCACCCACAACACGGCCGGGAGCACGCTCACCTTCGACTCCCCCGCCGCCGATCCGTCCTGGATCTCGGTCCCGCTGAAGTGATCCCGACCCCCGGGGCGGGACGGCACCGCGGCCGGAGCGCGGCGCCCTCCCGCTCCGGGCCCCCGTTGCCGCCCAGGTGAACGGCCGGTGGACGCCGCGCCGGTCACCCGTGGCACACGGTCCCCAAGGCGTAGGGTCGGCCCCATGCTGACCCGCGCAGATGTCGAAGAAGCAGCGGCCCGTATCGGGGACCGGGTCCGGCGGACGCCGGTCGCGGAGCTGGACCCCGAGGACGCCGGCGCCCCGGTGGGGCCGTCGCTGTTCAAGCTGGAGATGCTGCAGCACTCCGGGTCGTTCAAGGCCCGCGGCGCCTTCAACCGGCTGCTGTCCGCCCGGGAGGCCGGGGCCCTGCCCGACACCGGGGTGATCGCGGCGTCCGGCGGCAACCACGGCCTTGCGGTGGGCTATGCCGCCGCCCGGCTGGCGGTCCCCGCCGAGATCTTTGTACCCACCACCGCCTCCCCGGTGAAACTGGCCGCGCTCAAGGCCACCGGAGCGGTGGTGGGACTGCACGGCGACGAGTACGCAGAGGCCTTCACCGCCGCGGCGCAGCGCGCCGGGTCGACCGGGGCGCTCTTCTGCCACGCCTACGACCAGCCCGAGGTGTGCGCGGGGCAGGGCACGATGGCGCTGGAGCTGCTGGACCAGGCAGGCCCGGGCGGCCTGGACACCGTGCTGGTCGCGGTCGGCGGGGGCGGCATGCTGGCCGGGGTCACCGCCGCGGTGGACGGCCGGGCCCGGGTGGTCGCGGTGGAGCCCGAGGCCATCCCCACCCTCAGCGACGCACTGGCCGCAGGCGGACCGGTGGATGTGCCCGTCTCCGGGATCGCCGCCGACTCGCTGGGAGCCCGGCGTCTGGGGGCCATCGCCTATGACATCGCGGTCCGGCACCAGGTGCTGAGCGTGCTGGTGCCCGACGCGGAGATCGCCGCCGCCCGGCGGGCGCTGTGGGAGCGGCGGCGGCTGGCGGTGGAGCCGGCCGGCGCGGCGGCCCTGGCGGCGCTCCGCTGCGGGGCGTACCGCCCCGAGCCGGGCGAGCGGGTCGGTGTGGTGCTGTGCGGCGCCAACACCGATCCGTCCGACCTCGGCGAGGAGTACTGACGAGTCGTCAGCGCGACCCTGGCGCAGACGTTCCCACCTGCCTGGGCGACGCCGCGCCGCCCACCGCCGAGGCGGCCGCCGGCTCCGCCGCGGAGCGCATCGCCGACATGGCGGCGACGCCGGTGGCCGGCCCGGGACAGGCCCGGCGTCAGTAGCCCTCCGCCCCGTCGATCACATGCCGGAGGGGCTCGCCCGCAAGGCGGCGGCGGAGATTGGCGAAGAAGATCTCGGCGGCGGTGGTGCGGGCCTGCTCCCACTCCCAGGAGACATGGGCGCTGAGCCGCACCGACGGGTGCGACCAGAGCCAGTGGCCGGACGGCAGCGGCTCGGGATGCACGACATCCAGCGAGGCGCGGGCCACGGTGCCGTCATCGAGGGCGGCACGCAGCGCCTCCTGGTCGACGATGGCTCCCCGGGCGATGTTGACCAGGTGGACCCCCGGCTTCATCGCACCGAAGGCCCGGGCGTCCAGCAGGCCGCGGGTGGCCGGGGTGAGCGGGGCGGTCACCACCACATGGTCCGCACCGTCCAGCACCTGCTCCAGGCTGCCGACCACCTCCACCCCGGGCACCGGGCTGGGCCCGCCGGTGCGGCGCAGAGCCCGTACCTCCATGCCGAACGCCAGCGCCCGGACGGCGACGGCCTGCCCGATACCGCCGAGTCCGATCAGCCCGAGGCGCTTGCCGTGCAGACCCCGGAGTCCGTAAGGGCCGCCCCAGGCGCGGCCGTCGCCGGGCTCCCCCCAGCTCTCCGGCAGCTGCTTGGCCTCGGCCAGCATCACGGCCAGCACCCATTCGGAGATGGGCACCGCTCCGGCCCCCGACGAGTTGGTGACCGTCCGTCCGCCGGCGGTCAGCGTCGGCAGGTCGGCGCGGTCCAGCCCGGTGCCGTAGAGGTGGACCCAGCGCACGTCGCGGGAGAGGGCGTCGGCGAGGTTGGCGGCGCCGGCGTTGTAGGTGAACAGCGCCTCGGCGGTGAGGCCGTCGGGCAGCGGGCCCTCGCCAGGGATCTCCACCAGTTCGACCCGTCCGGCGAGGTCCGGGGGCAGTTCCGTGCTGTCGAGCAGGCCGGGATGGAGCAGTACACGCAGAGTCGTCATGATCGGCCCAACGTATCGCGCCCACCACGCGCTTCCACCGCCCGGCTCCGCCCCGCCGAGCTCCACCCCGCCCCGCTGCCGCCGCTCAGCCTTCGCCGCGGTCCGGGGCGCCGCCCCAGCGCTCCACCCGCCGCCGCTTGACGGTGCGGAAGCGCCGGGCGACCTGCCGGGCCAGGTCCGCGGCGCCCACCAGGCCCGCCTCATTGCCGAGTTCGGCCAGGACGATCTGCGCCTCGGGGCGGAAGCCGCGGCCGGTCAGGGTACGGCGGAAGGCGTCCTGGGCCGGGCCGAGCAACAGGTCCCCGGCGGCCGAGACCCCGCCGCCGATGACGAACCGGCCCGGGTCCAGCGCGGCCGCGAGATTGGCGATGCCGACGCCCAGCCAGCGGCCGACATCGTGCAGCAGCTCCACGGCCACCGCGTCGCCGTCCTGGGCGGCCTCGGTGACCAGCGGGCCGGTGATGGCGGAGACATCCCCGGCCACCCGCTCCAGCAACGGCTCGGCCACCGGTGACTCCGCAGCGGCCAGCTCGCGCGCCTCGCGGACCAGGGCGTTGCCCGAGGAGTACTGCTCCCAGCAGCCGCGGTTGCCGCAGGGGCAGCGGTGGCCGCCCGGCACCACCTGCATATGGCCGAACTCCCCGGCCATGCCCCAGCGGCCTCTTTCCAGCAGCCCCTCCTTGACGATGGCGCCGCCGATACCGGTCCCCAGAGTGATCATCACCAGGTGGTCCTCGCCGCGTCCGGCTCCGAAGCGCCACTCGGCCCAGGCGGCGGCGTTGGCGTCGTTCTCGACGATCACCGGGAAGCGCAGCCGCTCGCTCAGGGCCTGCTGCAGCGGCTCGCCGCGCCAGTTGAGGTGCGGCGCGAAGAGCACCTTGGAGCGGTCGGCGTCCACCCAGCCCGCCGCGCCGATGCCCACCGCATGGACGACGTGCCGGTCGGCCAGGTCGAGGACCAGCTCCACGATGGTGTCCTCGACCACCCTGGGGCTCTTGCTCTTGTCGGGGGTCTCGGTACGCAGCCGCTCCAGCACCTGGCCGTCCGCATCCACCACACCGGCGGCCACCTTGGTGCCGCCGATGTCGATGCCGATGGTGGGCAGCCGCAGCGAGCTGAGGTGCACCGACCGGCGCCGGCGGCTGGCACTGCGGTGCGCGGTCCGGCCGCCGCGGCCGCCGAGGCCGGAGCCGGTTCCCGAGCCGGAGCCGATCATGGAGAACTTGCCGTTCTTCTCCCGCTTGGGGTCGCCGCTGCCGCTCAATTCCGCTCCGCCTCCGCCGTGTCGGGATCCAGCCCGGGTGCCGGCCGGGCCCGGAGCGCCCCGCCCGGGGTCCCAGCCGAGCCACCCGCACACAAAGCCGCCGGTCGCCCCCGGTGGTGGACCGCTCCGCCCACCGCTCGCCCCGCCCGTCCGGCCGGGGCGCGGCAGCCGCTTCCACCGTCCGTCCCGGGGGAGTCCCGCGCCCCGGCGACTATACGCAACCAGGGCGCACCACCGGTCCCGGCACGGTGCGGCACACATCGACCGGGCGCGCACGGGTGCGCGGAGGCACACCGCAGGCTGGTAGCGCAGTGTGCGCAACCGGTGACAGAAGTGGCAGGCTGCGCATAGAGTCTGGGAACACCAACCGCCGAGCCGGCGGCCGGCCTCCGCCTCGGGAAGGGGGCGCCACGTGGAGACACTGCTGCGCCGCACCGCCGAACCGCACGAGCCGGTGTACGAGGACGGGCTGCTGCGGATCTTCAGAACCGGCCGCCGCGGCCGGCTCGCCCTGACGGGGGATGTGGACGCCTCCAATGTGACCCGCCTCGCCGGTGTGCTGTCCGCGGAGACCCGGCCTCCCTCCGGGTCGGCCGGCGGTCCGGCGAGCCTTCATCTGGAGCTGTCGGGGCTGGAGTTCATGGATGTCGGCGGGTGCCGGCTGCTGGTGCACACCGCCACCGCGCTCTTCGGTGACGGCGAGCGGCGGCTGGTGCTGCACGGCCTCGCCCCTCATCTGCGCCGGGTGATGCGCGTCGTCGGCTGGGACAGCACGCCCGGCCTGGACATCGCCCGCTGACCTGCCTCAGCCGAGCGCCAGCGCGAGGTAGAAGTCCACCCGGTCCTCCATCCGCGACAGCTGACGCCCGGTCAACTCCTCGATCCGGCCGATCCGGTAGCGCAGGGTGTTGACATGGACGTGGAGCTCCGCCGCACAGCGGGTCCAGGAGCCGTCGGCACGCAGGAAGGCGTCCAGGGTGGGCAGCAGGTCCGCCTGGTGGTCGCGGTCGTAGTCGGCGACGGGGTCCAGCAGCCTGCTGCGGAAGGCGCGCCGGACCTCTTCGGGGACGGCGGCCAGCAGCAGGATGTGCGAGGCCAGCTCCTCGGGACCGGCGACGCAGATCCGCCCGCTGCGGGCCTCCGCGATCCGGCGGGCATGGCGGGCCTCCTCCCAGGCGCCGCGCAGTGCGCCCGGTTCGGCGGCGGGTGCGCTCACCCCCAGGGTGATCCGGTCGTCCGGGCCGAGTCCGGCCTCCAGCGGGGCCAGCAGTTCGCGCAGCAGATCGGCGGGGGTGCCGGCCTCGGGGGCGGGCAGGACCACCAGGGCTCCGCTGCCGTCGCCGTCCCCCTGGTCCGGTGCGGCCCCCCGGTCCGGTGCGGCTGCGGCGACCAGGGCGCGGTCGTCGGCGGCCGCGGTCAGCGCCTCCTCCAGGGCCGCCCGCAGCGCACCGGGGGGCAGCCCGGTGCTCTCGCCCGCGACCACCACCCAGGCGGCGGGCGGGCGCTGGGGCCCCGGCCCCGACATCGCCTCGGCCGCGTACAGGGCCCGGCCGATGCCGGCGGCCCCCGTCTCCTGCCGCAGCAGGGCCGAGACCTCGTCCGCCAGCCGGCGGCGCAGCGCTCGGCCCTCGTCCCGGCGCACCCGTTCCGCGGCGACCAGCCGTGCCAGGTTGTCGGCGAGCTGACGGCGCTTGGCGGTCCATTCGGTGACATCGCCGGCGAGGGCCAGCAGCCAGTCGGCCAGCGGTGCCTCGGCCGCCGCATCGGCGGGCGCGGGGAGCAGCGAGTACGGCTGCCCGTGCAGCCGGGCCCGGTGCGGTGGGGCGGCCCGGCGGCGGCGCGCGGCGAGATGGGTGCGCACCAGCCGCTCCCGGTCGGCGGCCGGCAGCCGGTGGGGCGGGCCGGCGACCATCCGGCCGGTGGGGGCGAGCACCCAGCAGTCCAGGTCGAGGTCGCCGCCGAGCAGATCCAGCACCGCGTCCAGGCCGGTGCCGCCGACCGCGGAGACCAGCAGCCGGTGGCGTTCCACCAGGGCGGCCAGGTCGGCGGCGCGGTCGGCGGAGATCTGCCGGCCGACGTACTCGGCGACGGATGCGAAGGCGATGTCCTCGGGGACGGCCAGCAGCGGCATCCGGTGCCGACGGCAGGCCTGGACGAGGTCTGCCGGGACCGGCCCCACCTCGGCCTCGCCCGCTGCCAGGGCAACGGCTCCGGCCTCGGCCAGGACCCGCACGAACCGTTCGCTGTCCTCGGGGGCGGTGCGCCAGAGCATCCCGGTGAGGACCAGTTCACCCCCGTGGAGGTACCGGCCGGGGTCGTGCAGATCGGTGGTCATCACCCCGGTGACCTGCCGGTCCAGCTCCCCTTCGCCGACCAGCAGCCGCAGCCGTGGCGCGCCGGGGGCGAGCAGCGCGGCGACCCGCATGGTGGTGCCTCCTCCTGGCGAATGCGTGCACGAGCGGGTGCGCCGTGCTGCGCGCCCGGCGCCCGCACACCTCAGCGTGCACCCGGCCGAGCGACGCCGGACGATCGGACGATCGACGGCATGGGCCGGACGGACGCGCCCCCCTGGCTCCGGGCGGCGGTCGGGAGCGGCCTGGGCGCCGTTGCCTGCCGCAGGTCAGGAGCGTGGCCCCGGGCCGCGCGGGACCGTCCCTTTGGAGAAAACTACAGGAGTCGGGGGCGGACGGGGCTTCAGGGTTCATGGCATCGGTGACTGCCCGTGAGCGGGTGGCTGCGTGTGTACTGGGCGGAGGAGGTGCGTCCTACGCAAGGGAGACCCGGATGGAGTTCCTGCGGCCCGCCACCTGGGACGAGGCGCTGGCGCTGAAGGCCGAGCTGCCCCTGGCGGTGCCGATCGCCGGTGGCACCGATGTGATGGTGGAACTGAACTTCGACCGCCGCCGGCCACCCGCGCTGCTGGACCTGGGCGGCGTCGCCGAGCTGGGCCGCTGGGAGTCGGACGGCGCGGTGGTGCGGCTCGGCGCCTCGGTGCCGTACGCGCGGATCATCGAGGAGCTGTCCGCGCCGCTGCCCGGTCTGGCGCTGGCGGCGCGCACGGTGGGCTCCCCGCAGATCCGCAACCGGGGCAGCGTGGGGGGCAATCTGGGTGCGGCGTCCCCGGCGGGCGACTCCCATCCGCCGCTGCTGGCGGCGGGCCGCGGGGTGCAGGTGGAGGCGGCGTCGGTGCGCGGCACCCGGCTGATCCCGATCGACGCCTTCTATCTGGGGGTGAAGCGGCATGCGCTGGAGCCGGACGAGCTGATCCGGGCCGTGCGCATCCCGGTGGCGGACGGCCCCCAGCAGTTCTCCAAGATCGGCACCCGCAATGCCATGGTGATCGCGGTCTGCGCCTTCGCCCTCGCCCTGCACCCCGACGACCGCACGGTGGGCACCGGGCTGGGCTCGGCGGCCCCCACGCCGCGCCGGGCGGTCGCCGCTGAGGAGTTCCTGGCCGCGGCACTGTCCGAGGGCGGCCTGTGGGAGAGCGGCGGTGCGCTGGACGATGCGGTGGTACGGCGGTTCGGTGAGCTGGTCGCCGCGGCCGCCAGCCCGATCGACGATGTGCGGGGCAGTGCGCAGTACCGGCGGCATGCCCTGGCGGTGATGGCGCGCCGCACCCTGGCCTGGTGCTGGGCCGAGTACGGCGAGCGGCTGGAGAGGAGCGCGGCATGAGGATCGGCTTCACGGCCAATGGGCGCCCGGTGGTCGCCGACGATGTGTGGGAGGGCGAGTCGCTGCTGTACGTGCTGCGGGAGCGGCTCGGCCTGCCGGGCTCCAAGAACGCCTGCGAGCAGGGCGAGTGCGGTTCCTGCACGGTCTATCTGGACGGCTCGCCGGTCTGCTCCTGCCTGGTGGCGGCCGGCCAGGTGGAGGGCCGGGAGGTCCGCACCGTGGAGGGGCTGGCGGACGAGCACGGCCTGGACCCGGTGCAGCAGGCGTTCCTGGACGCGGGCGCCGTGCAGTGCGGCTTCTGCACCCCCGGCCTGCTGGTGCAGGCCCATGCGCTGCTGGAGCGAGACCCCCAGCCGTCGGACTCCGGCATCAGGGAGGCCCTGTCGGGCAATCTCTGCCGCTGCACGGGGTACGAGAAGATCATGGACGCGGTACGGCTGGCCGCCGCCCGCAGGAGTGCGAAGGCCGAGGTGGACGGCTGATGGGTGCCCCCGGTCCGCGCGGTGCGCTGCGCGGTGAGAAGAACCTGGAGAAGATCACCACCGATCACCCGCACGGTGTCGGCGCCAGCGCGGCGCGCCCGGACGGGATCCTCAAGGTGCGCGGTGAGTTCGCCTACTCCTCCGACCTGTGGGCGGAGGACATGCTCTGGGGGATGGCGCTGCGCGCCCCGCACGCCCGCGCCAGGATCCGCTCGGTGGACATCTCCGCCGCACTGGCCGTGCCGGGGGTGCACGCGGTGCTCACCCATGAGGACGTACCGGGCCGCAAGACCTACGGCCTGGAGATCGAGGACCAGCCGGCACTCGCCGTGGACCAGGTGCGCTACCACGGTGAGCCGGTGGCGATCGTGGCCGCGGACCATCCGGAGACCGCCCGCCGGGCGGTGGCCGCCATCGCCGTGGACTACGAGGTGCTGGAGCCGATCTGCACCGAGGAGCAGGCGCTGGACCCCGGGCGGTACGGGTATGTCCACACCCCCGCCGAGTACCGGGGCAAGGCGGCCGGCAATGTGCTGCACCGGCAGCGGGTGGTCAGCGGCGGCGGGGTGACCGACGCCGTGCGCGCCCGGGCCGATGTGGTGGTGCGCGGCGAGTACCGGGTCGGGATGCAGGACCAGGCGTTCCTCGGGCCCGAGTCGGGCCTTGCCGTCCCCGCCGAGGACGGCGGTGTGGACCTCTATGTCGCCACCCAGTGGCTCCATGTGGACCGGCGGCAGATGGCCCCGGTGCTGGGCCTGCCGGAGGAGTTGGTGCGGATCTCGCTGGCCGGGGTGGGCGGCGCGTTCGGCGGCCGGGAGGATCTGTCGATGCAGATCCACGCCTGCCTGCTGGCGCAGCGCACCGGCCGCCCGGTGAAGGTGGTGTACGGCCGCGAGGAGTCCTTCTTCGGGCATGTGCACCGCCACCCGGCGACCCTCCGCTATGAGCACGGCGCCACCCGGGACGGCCGGCTGGTCTATGTCGAGGCCCGGATCGTGCTGGACGGCGGCGCCTATGCCTCCTCCTCCCCCGCGGTGGTCGGCAATGCCGCGTCACTGGGCGTGGGGCCGTATGTGGTGCCCCATGTCTCGATGGAGGCGCTGGCGCTGTACACCAACAACCCCCCGTGCGGGGCGATGCGCGGCTTCGGGGCGGTGCAGGCCTGCTTCGCCTACGAGTCGCAGCTGGACCGGCTGGCCGCCGCGCTGGACATGGACCCGGTGGAGCTGCGGCAGCGCAACGCGGTCAGCGAGGGCTCCTCGCTGCCCACCGGGCAGCGGATCGACTCCCCCGCCCCGGTGGCCGAGCTGCTGCGGCGGGTCAAGGCGCTGCCGCTGCCGCCCGCCGCCGGGCCGGATGTGCGGGAGCTGCCGGGAGCGCTCTCCAACAGCACACACGGCGAGGGCGTGGTGCGCGGCGTCGGCTATGCCGTGGGGATCAAGAACGTGGGGTTCTCCGAGGGCTTCGACGACTACTCCACGGCCCGGGTCCGGCTGGAGGTGATCGGCGGGGAGCCCGTGGCCATGGTGCACACCGCGGCGGCGGAGGTCGGCCAGGGCGGAGTCACCGTGCACGGGCAGATCGCCCGTACCGAGCTGGGTGTGGAGCGGGTGACGATCCACCCGGCGGACACCGGGGTGGGCTCGGCCGGCTCCACCTCCGCCTCACGGCAGACCTATATGACCGGCGGTGCGGTGCGGCTGACCTGCGAGGCGGTGCGGGCGGCGCTGTTCGCCAAGGGCCGCGCCCGGTACGGATGGACGCAGGACGACCTCTCGCTGGCCGGCGGCAAGGTGGTGTCGGCCGCCGACGGGGTGCTGGCCGGGGTGGCGGACCTGCTGGGCGAGGAGTGCATCGAGGAGACCCGGGTGTACCGGCACCGGCCGACCCAGCCGCTGCATCCGGAGACCGGGCAGGGGTTCGGCCATGTCCAGTACTCCTTCTGCGCCCATCGGGCGGTGGTGGACGTGGATGTGGAGCTGGGCCTGGTCCGGGTGGTGGAGCTGGCCGCCGCGCAGGATGTGGGCCGGGCGGTGAACCCCTCCGCGGTGGTGGGCCAGATCCACGGCGGCTCGGTGCAGGGGCTGGGCCTCGCGGTGATGGAGGAGATCCAGGTCAGCGCGGGGAAGGTACGCAACCCGTCCTTCACCGACTATCTGATCCCCACCATCCTGGACACCCCGCCCCAGCCGGTGGACGTGCTGGAACTGGCCGACCCGCATGCCCCGTACGGGCTGCGCGGTGCCGGCGAGGCCCCCACCCTGTCCTCGACCCCGGCGGTGGTGTCGGCGATCCGGGCGGCGACCGGGCTGGCACTGGACCGGGTGCCGGTGCGGCCCGAGCACCTCACCGTCCAGCCGCCGCCGACGGGGTGACACCCTCGTCACCGAGACCCTCGGGCCGCGGGAGTTAGGAGCCTCCGAGATGCAGGAGATCGCCGGGCAGCTGATCGCATGGCACACCGCGGGGCGACCCTTCGCGCTGGCCACGGTGGTGTCGGTCGCGGGCAGCGCGCCCCGGGACCCCGGTGCCTCGCTGGCCGTGGACGAGGACGGCGAGGCGGTCGGCAGTGTCTCCGGGGGGTGTGTGGAGGGGGCGGTGTACGAGCTGTGCCAGGAGGTGCTGGAGAGCGGACAGCCGGTGGTGCAGCGGTTCGGCTACAGCAGCGAGGACGCCTTTGCGGTGGGGCTGACCTGCGGGGGGTCGCTGGAGGTGCTGGTGCGGCGGGTGCGCCCGGGGGACGATCCGGCGCTGGACGCGGGGCTGGCCGCCATCGCCTCGGGGACGCCGGTGGCACTGGTGGAGGTGGTGGGCGGGCCCGGGGAGCCGGTGGGGCGGGCGCTGGCGGTGACCGCCGCGGAGTGCGCCGGCGGGCTGGACTCGGCACCGCTGGAGCGGGCGGTGATCGCCGAGGCACGGGCGATGCTGGACGTGGGGCGCACCGGGCGGCTGGTGCTGGACCGGGAGGGGCGGCCCTGCGGTGCGGAGGATCCGGACGGGGTGGTGCTCTCTGTGCAGTCGTCGGTGCCGGCTCCGCGGATGCTGGTCTTCGGCGCGATCGACTTCGCCGCGGCGGTGGCGGGCATCGGGGTGTTCCTGGGCTACCGGGTGACGGTGTGCGACGCCCGCGGGGTTTTCGCCACCCGGCGCCGCTTCCCGGCCGCCGACGAGGTGGTGGTGGAGTGGCCGCACCGCTATCTGGCGCGGGAGGCGGCCACCGGGGCGCTGGACGGGCGCACCGTGGTGTGTGTGCTCACCCATGATCCCAAGTTCGATGTGCCGCTGCTGGTGGAGGCGCTGCGGCTGCCGGTCGCCTATGTGGGGGCGATGGGGTCGCGGCGCACCCACCGTGAGCGGCTGGAACGGCTGCGTGCGGCGGGGGTGGGGGAGGCCGCGTTGGGTCGGCTGCGCTCGCCGATCGGTCTGGACCTGGGGGCACGTACCCCGGAGGAGACGGCGGTCGCGGTGGCCGCCGAGATCGTCGCCCATCGGCGCGGCGGCTCATGCACCCCGCTGACCTGCGGGAACGGGCCGATTCACCGAGACGGTGCGACGCCCTCGGCGCCCTGGGCCGCCTTGACCGGCTGAGCGGGCCGCATCTACAGTCGCGAGCAGATTCGCACATATGAAGTGCGTTCAAGGATGTGGACAAGCGAGGTCCCCCATGCTCGACGGCGTGTTGTTCTTCCCGGTGACTCCGTTCGCCCCCGACGGGTCGGTCGACCTCAAGGCGCTCGCCGACCATGTGCGCAGCGGTCTGGAGGCCGGCCCCGGCGGGATCTTCGTCGCCTGTGGCACCGGCGAGTTCCATGCGCTTCACCCGCGTGAGTACGCCGAGGTCGTGCGCACCGCGGTGGAGGTCGCCGACGGCCGGGTGCCCGTGTTCGCCGGCGCCGGCGGCGCGCTGCCGCTCGCCCAGGAGTGCGCCCGCACCGCCCAGCAGGCCGGCGCCGACGGCCTGCTGCTGATGCCCCCGTACCTGGTGCAGGGCCCGCCGGCCGGGCTGGTGGACTACACCCGCCAGGTCTCGGAGGCGAGTGAGCTGCCGGTGATCGTCTACCACCGTGCCACCGCCTGCTTCGACGTCGCCTCGGCGGTCGAGGTGGCCCGGCTGCCGCGGGTGGTCGGCTTCAAGGACGGCTACGGCGATCTGGACCTGCTCTCCCGGATCGTCACCGCGGTCCGCCGCGCGATGGCCGCCGACGGCAAGGAGTTCCAGTTCTTCAACGGCATGCCCACCGCCGAGGGGACGGTCCCGGCCTACCGCGGCATCGGCGTGGAGCTCTACTCCTCGGCCGTGTTCTGCTTCGCACCGGAGATCTCGCTCGCCTTCCACCGGGCTGTGACCGAGGGCGACGACGCGGTGGTCGAGCGGCTGCTCGCCGAGTTCTTCCACCCCCTGATCGCCCTGCGCCACAAGGCGCCCGGCTATGCCGTCTCCCTGGTCAAGGCTGCGGTGCGGCAGCGCGGCCTGGACGTCGGCGGGGTGCGCGCGCCGCTGGTCGACCCCACCCCGGAGCACCTGGCCGAGCTGGCCCGGATCACCGAGGCCGGACTGGCCGTCTGCGCGGAGGTGGCCGCCCGATGAGCGACACCCTGCGGATCACCGGGGTGGAGATCACCCCCGTTGCCTTCCGGGACCCCGCGCTGCTGAACGCCGTCGGCGTCCATGAGCCGTACGCGCTGCGCGCCATTGTGGAGATCAGCACCGACCAGGGGATCAGCGGCCTCGGCGAGACCTACGCCGACGAGGGCCATCTGCAGCGGCTGCGGGCCGCGGCCGCCGCGATCACCGGGCTGGAGGTGCATGCGCTGGGCACCATGTACCAGCGGATCGCCGAGGTTCTGGGCGGCGACACCGGCAGCGACGGCCACGGCCTCACCGGTCTGATCACCTCCTCCTCCACCGTGGACCGGGTCTTCTCGCCCTTCGAGGTGGCCTGCCTGGACATCCAGGGCCGGGCCGCCGGGGTACCGGTGTCGGACCTGCTGGGCGGCGCCGTACGGGAGTCCGTCCCGTTCAGCGCCTATCTCTTCTACAAGTGGGCCGGGCACCCCGGCGCCGAGCCGGACGAGTGGGGCGAGGCCCTGGACCCGGCGGGGATCGTCGCCCAGGCGCAGCGCATGGTCGACCAGTACGGCTTCGGCGCGATCAAGCTCAAGGGCGGTGTGCTGCCGCCCGAGGAGGAGATCGAGGCGGTGAAGGCGCTGCACACGGCCTTCCCCGGGGTGCCGCTGCGGCTGGACCCCAACGCGGCCTGGACGGTGGAGACCTCGATCGAGGTGGCCCGCCGGCTGGACGGCGTCCTGGAGTACCTGGAGGACCCCACCCCCGGCCAGGACGGGATGGCACAGGTGGCCAGGGAGGCCTCCATGCCGCTGGCCACCAATATGTGCGTGGTGGCCTTCGACGAGCTGCCGTCGGCCATCGCCCGGGACTCCGTGCAGGTGGTGCTCTCCGACCATCACTACTGGGGCGGGCGCACCGCTCCAAGCTGCTGTCGGGCATCTGCGACACCTTCGGCATGGGCCTGTCCATGCACTCCAACTCCCACCTGGGGATCAGCCTGGCGGCCATGACGCATCTCGCCGCCGCCACCCCCAACCTCACCTACGCCTGCGACACCCACTGGCCGTGGAAGACCGAGGAGGTCATCCAGCCGGGCGTGCTGAGCTTCACCGACGGCTCCGTACGGGTGCCCCGCACCCCCGGTCTGGGCGTGGAGCTGGACCGTGACGCGCTGGCCCGGCTGCATGAGCAGTACCTGGCCTGCGGGCTGCGCAACCGGGACGACACGGGCTACATGCAGCGCATCGACCCCAGCTACGAGAAGAAGTCGCCGCGCTGGTGACCTGCCCAGGTGCCGGTTGACCCCCTGTCACGGGGGCAGCCGGCGCACCACCTGGCCATCGCACACCCCATGAGGGCCATGCCCTCACGGGTGAACCCCGTACGGCGATGGATCCCTCACACCCATCTCTCCCGCTCCCGCGGATCGCGGGCAGCAGGGACCTCGGCAACGAGGAGTTGTCCCCCCATGGCATGGCTCGACTGGGCCGCTCTCTGCGGCTACTTCCTGGTGATGCTGTTCATCGGCATCTGGTCGCACCGGCGCATCACCGATGTGAGCGACTACTTCACCGGCGGCGGACGGATGCCCTGGTGGCTTTCCGGTATCTCGCACCACATGTCCGGTTACAGCGCCGCGGTGTTCGTCGCCTATGCGGCGGTCGCCTACAACTACGGCATCACCGTCTACGTCTGGGCGTTCCTGCCCCTCGCCCTCGGCACCGGCATCGGCGCCTGGCTGTTCGCCCCGCGCTGGAACCGGCTCAGGCAGCGCTATGCCGTCGCCTCGCCGCTGGAGTACCTGGCCAAGCGCTACAACATCCCCACCCAGCAGGCGCTGGCCTGGAGCGGAGCCCTGCTGAAGGTCTTCGACGTGGCGGCCAAGTGGGCGTCGGTGGCCATCCTGCTGAACGTCTTCACCGGCATGTCGATGAACCTCGGCATCCTGCTCACCGGCATCGTCACCCTGCTCTACTGCACCGTCGGCGGCCTGTGGGCCGACGCGCTCACCGACTTCGGCCAGTTCGTGATCCAGGGCATCGCCGCGCTGGCGATGATCTGGGTGGTGGTCGACCGGCTCGGTGGCGTCTCCCACCTGGGCGACCTCTGGAACAAGCTCCCCTCCGGGCACGGCCATCCGCTGGTGGGCCCGTACACCGCCGGCTTCCTGAGCGCCTATGTCATCGTCAAGCTCTTCGAGTACAACGGCGGCATGTGGAACCTGGCCCAGCGCTACATGGCCACGGACTCCCCGGCGGCCGCCCGCCGCTCGGCCGGGCTCTCCGCCGTGCTGTACATCGTGTGGCCGGTGGTCCTGCTGCTGCCTCCGGTGGCCGCGCCGGTGCTGATGCCCGGTCTGGCGGACCCGCAGAAGGTCTACGCCCTGATGGCGCAGTCCTACCTGCCCGCCGGCCTGGTCGGCCTGACCCTCGCCGGAATGTTCTCCCACACCATGGCGATGGCCTCCTCCGACGCCAACGCCATCTCCGCAGTGGTCACCCGGGACATCCTCCCGGTGCTCTCCCGCCGCGCCCGCACCATGACCACCGAGGGCGGGCTGCTCGCCGCCCGGGCGTGCACGGTCGCCTTCATCACCGTCTCCATGCTGGTGGCCATCGAGTCCGCCCACTTCGGCGGAGTGCTGGGCATCATCGTCGGACTGGTCGCAGCCGTGATGGGCCCCATCTCCATCCCGATGCTGCTGGGCCTGCTGCCGCTGTTCCGCCGCTGGGGCGCCCGTGCGGCGCTGTCCTCCTGGGCGCTCGGCCTCGGTGCCTATGCGCTGGTGAAGTGGGGGATCGGCAGCTCCGACCAGACCGTGATCATCTCCACCCCGCTGATCACCTCGCTGGCCGTCTATGTCCTCGTGGGCCTGGTCCTGCCCGAGCCCAACCCCGAGGCGGACGCCATCACCGCAGCGGTCTCGCCCGGCCCGCAGAGCAGCTCCGAGGCTCGGACCCCGGTGGCCGCTCAGCTCTGACCTGCGGTTTCACCGATCGAAATCTTTCGTACCCACCAGACCATTGCCTCGATGGCCCACTGTGGCCAAGATTTGTCATCGCGGAAACCAAATTAGTCAGGAGCCTTATGGACAGCCATGCCAGCAACCGGATGAGCCGCCGCGCGGTGCTCGGAATCGGACTGGGGATCACTGCTCTGGCCACCCCCATAGGTTCCGCCCTCGGGCTGTCCGGCGAGGCCTTCGCGGCCTCGCCGGGCCGCCGGGGGGAGCCCACCGACTCCGGTTCCTACATCTCCTTCACCCCCAAGCCCGGAAGCTTCGCCCTGGTCGGGTCGGGCCGGGCGGTCCCCCTGGTGGTCAGCGGCAGCGACTGGCCGGGCGTCGTCCGGGTGGTCGGCGACCTGCAGGCCGACATCCAGCGGGTCACCGGCGTCCGCCCGGCCGTCTTCCAGGACAAGGCCCCGCGGCAGAGCGAGATCGCCATCGTCGGCACCATCGGCCGCAGCCCGCTGGTCGACGGCCTGATCGCCGCCGGCAAGCTGGATGTCAGCGGCATCGCCGGCAAGTGGGAGACCTCCCTGCAGACCGTTGTGGAGAACCCGCTGCCGGGCGTGGACCGCGCCTTTGTGATCGCCGGCAGCGACCAGCGCGGCACCGTCTTCGGCGTCTACGACGTCTCCCGCGGCATCGGCGTCTCGCCCTGGTACTGGTGGGACGATGTCGCCCCGGTCCGGCGCAGCGCGCTGCACGTACTGCCCGGACGCCACACCCAGGGCACCCCGGTGGTGAAGTACCGCGGCTTCTTCATCAACGACGAGAACCCCGCGCTCGGCAACTGGGCACCCAAGGCCTTCGGCCCCGGCAAGGCCCCCGGCTACGAGGGCGGCTTCAACGCGGCCTTCTACGCCAAGGTCTTCGAGGTCATGCTGCGCCTCAAGGCCAACTACCTGTGGCCTGCCGTGTGGGGCCGCGCCTTCGCCGAGGACGACCCGCTGAACCATGCCACCGCCAAGCTGTACGGCGTCGTGATGGGCACCTCCCACGAGGCGCCCATGATGCGGGGCATCGAGGAGTGGAACCGCCACGCCGTGGCCGCCGTCCGCGACAGCGCCGGCACCGTCACGACCCCCGGCCACGACCCCTACGGGGGCACCGGCGAGTGGTCCTTCCGCCACAACTCCGATGCGCTCAAGGCGTACTGGCGTGACGGCATCCAGCGCATGGTCGACCAGGACTTCGAGGGCGTGGTCACCCTCGGCATGCGCGGCAACGGCGACGTCAGCCTGCCCGACGGCGACGGCATCGAGCTGATGACGGAGATCATCGCCACCCAGCGCCAGATCCTGGCCGAGGTCACCGGCAAGGACATCACCACCATCCCCCAGGTGTGGACCCTCTACAAGGAGGTCCAGCGCTACTGGGACCGCGGCCTGCGGGCGCCCGACGACGTCACCGTGGTCCTTGTCGACGACAACTGGGCCAACATCCGCAAGCTGCCCGACACCCGCAACGACCCGCGCAGCGGCAGCTACGGCCTCTACTACCACTTCGACTATGTGGGCGGCGGCCGCAACTACAAGTGGGTGGACACCACCTCACTGCCCAACATGTGGGACCAGCTCAACCAGACCGCCACCTACGGCAGCCACGGCCTGTGGGTGACCAACGTCGGCGACCTCAAGGGCAATGAGCTGCCGACCCAGTTCTTCCTGGACTACGCCTGGGCTCCGCACCGCTGGCCGCTGGAGTCGCTCCCCGAGTGGGAGGAGCAGTACGCCCGGCAGAACTTCGGCGAGGAGCAGTCCTCCGCCATCGCCGAGGTGCTGGCCACGTACGCCCAGCTGCAGTCGCGCCGCAAGCCCGAGCTGCTCAACCGCAGGATCACCGTGGACCCGGCCAAGGACCCCGCCAAGGACTCCTCGGCGATCGTCAACGACGACCAGGCCACGCCCTTCAGCATGACCGACTACCGGGAGCTGGAGCGCGTCACCGAGGACTGGGAGGAGCTCGCCGCCGCCACCGACCGGATCACCCGGCGGATCCCGGGGGCCAACCAGGACTCCTGGTACGAGCTGGTCGGCTACGAGGTCCAGGCCACCGCCAACCTCTACCGGCTGCGCAGGGCGGAGTTCACCAACATCCGCTACGCGGCGCAGGGCCGCGCCCTCACCAACGACCTGGCGGCCGCCGCGGAGGCGCGGCTCGCCGACGACTTCGCGCTGGCCGACCGCTTCAACACCAAGATCGCGGGCGGCAAGTGGGACGGGTTCCAGACCCAGCCCCACATCGACTACGGCGATGTCGCCCGCTACGGCCCCAACGCCCCCTGGCAGGAGCCCGAGCTCAACAACGCCGCCATACCCGATGTGCTCTTCCCCGCCGTCAAGCGGATCGAGCTGCCGGCGACGGCCGAGATGGGCGTGGCGATCGACGGCTCCGACGCCTGGTGGCCGCAGCAGCAGGGCGACGCGGTGCTGCCCGTCTTCAGCCCGTACCAGAGCCAGCCGGCCCAGTACATCGAGGTGTTCAACCGGGGCAGCAAGGCGTTCGACTACACCGTGCGCACCGGCGCCTCCTGGCTGACCGCCGACCGCACCCGCGGCCGTGTCACCCAGGAGGAGCGGATCACCCTGGAGGTGGACTGGTCGCGGGCGCCCAAGGGCACCACCCGACTGCCCGTCACCGTCTCCGGGCCGAACGGCAGCACCGTGGTGGTGCAGGCGGTGGTCGACAACCCGGTGGTCTCCCGGTCGAAGCTCTCGGGCTTTGTGGAGGCCAACGGCTATGTCTCCATCGAGGCGGCGCACACCTCGCGCGCGGTCGGCGCAGCCGGTGTCTCCTGGGTGCGGATCCCGCGCATCGGCCGCACCGGCGACGGCATGGAGCCCTTCCCGGTGACCGCGGCCCGCCAGACCCCGGGCGGCCAGGGTCCGCGGCTGGAGTACACGGTCAGCCTGTTCACCACCGGGCCGGTCACGGTCTGGGCGTATCTGTCGCCGCGCAACAACGCCCTGGCGACGGACGGTCTGAAGTACGCCGTCTCCTTTGACGACGACGCCCCCCAGACCGTGAACATCACCACGGTGACCGGTGCCGACGACGGCACCATGAACAACCAGTGGGCGCGCAACACCTCGGACAACGTCAACCGCACCAGCACGGTGCACCAGATCAGCGGCGCCGGAGTGCACACGCTGAAGTTCTGGATGGTCGACCCGACGGTGGTGCTGCAGAAGCTGGTGGTGGACACCGGCGGTCTCAAGCCCAGCTACCTGGGCCCGCCGGAGAGCCTCCGGCTGCACTGAGACCGGTCGACGGTCCCGGGGCGGGCGCCCGCTGCCACAGCGGGCGCCCGCCCCGCGCGTTTCCCGCCCGCGCGTTCACCGTCGCCGTACCTTCGGCCGGGCTGCTCAGCCCAGCCTGCGCAGCCCGTCGCGCAGCCGGCGGGCGTCACGCAGCCGGTGCTCATAGGTGGCCCCCAGGAAGAGCAGCAGCAGCCCGGCCGCGGCGAGCGGCACCCAGCGGGGCAGTATGCCGAAGACCTGGGCGATTCCCGGGGCCAGCTCATGCAGCCCGTCGGCGGCCAGCACGGAGCCGCCCATCAGCAGCGGTGCCCGCAGGCGGTGGTGTGCACCCAGCAGGGTCACCGTCAGCGCGCCCAGCCCGAGCAGCAGCGGACGCAGCCAATGCTGGTCCACCCAGGCCGCGGCCAGGCTCGGCAGCAGTCCCGCGGTGAGCCCGGTGCCATAGGCCGCCCAGGAGGTGGTCCCGGGTGCGCGGCGGCGGCGCAGCCCGCCCAGGACGAGCGCCGCGACCGCGACGGTGAGGCTGTACGGCTCCGGGGCATGGACCCCGGCCATCGCCAGGCGTACCCAGGAGGAGGCCGTGACCAGGGTGGCGCCCGCGGCCGGCGCCACCCGGCGCCGGTCGCTGCGCAGGGCGGCGCCGAAGGCGGCGACACCGGCGACGGCGAGGGCGAGACTGAGCGCGGCGGGGTCGGGTGCCGCCATCAGCAGCGCGGCTGCGGCCGCACCGCAGCCGGCCCGTTCGACGGCCGCACCGACCCGGCGCCGGTCGGCAGTGCGGCGCAGGGCCGCGGCCGTCGGCACGGTCGCCACGGCCGTCCCGAGCACCCCGAACGCCGCCAGATGCAGCGGCAGCCCCGCCACCAGGCCGCCTCGGGCCGCCTCGAAGCCCAGGACCACGACCGCGAAACCGCCGGCCCATGCCGCCGCCGCACCGCGCAGTACCGTGGCGAGGACCATGGCGAGCAGCGCCGACCCGCCCCATGCCATGAGGGTCTCCACCCGGTTCGGCAGCGACCAGGTGAGGGCCAGGGCCAAGGGCACCGCCACCCCGCAGAAGGGCACCGCGGGATCACCACCGGAACGCTGACGCAGCGTCAGCACTACTGCGGCAAAGGGCGCCGGAGCCCAGGCCGCCGCCACCGCCGCACCGGGCGGCAGTCCGGCCGCCACCGGAACCAGCGCCCACACCAGCACCGCGATCGACAGGCCCCCGCCGTACAGCTGACGCCTCACGGCACCGCCACCCGCCGCGCCGGTGCGCCCCAGCAGGAATCCCGCAGCGGCGAGCACCGCGGCGACCGGGGCGACCGCCGCCAGTACGGCGGCCGACAGCCGCCAGTCACCGCCGGCGCCGGACAGCCGGACAAGCGGGTGGACGACCGCGCGCAGCAGTTCCGGGAGTGCCGTCGCCGTTGTGGCCCCCAGCACCAGGACCCCCGCCGCGGCGAGCCCGACGGAGCAGGGGCCCGGCCAGGTTCGGCCCTCTCCGTGGACGTCGGCGGCGGAGGCCGGCAGATCGCCGGCTCCGGGGTCGGCGCCGACCGGGCCGGGCCGCCGCCGGGCGTGCAGGGCGAACACGGCGATCGCGAGGAGCGCCGCGGTCAGGGCCTGGGCGGGCAGCCCCCACGGGCGGGGCAGCATCAGTCGAAGGGGCGTGCCGAGGGCGACGAGGAGGGCGACCCCGCCCAGACCGGCGGCCGCGGTCCGGGCGGAGGGGGTGAGCCTGCCCGGCCGTAGTGCGAGGGCCGGGCCCAGCACGGCCGTCCCCGCCAGGGAGGCGCAGCAGCGCAGCGCCGGACCGTACACGGTGGCGGCGAGGGCACCGGCCGCACCGAACAGCAGGGAGGCCACGGCCCAGCACGCTGCCACGGCGAGCACCGGGCCGGACAGCAGGCCGGACAGCGGGCCGCCGGACGGCTCCGCCGTCCGGCGGCGGAACAGCATCGCCGCCGCGACGTCGACGACCGCGACACAGAGCGTGATGGCGGACCACCCCGCCGGGCCCACCCCGAGGGCGACCGCGGCCAGCGGCCCGGTGGACTGCGCCAGCACCAGTCCGGCCACCGGCATCGCCCTCGACCGGGTCAGCCGGCCGTACGCGGCCGATCCCAGCCCGACGAGCCCGGTCTCGACGGCCAAGCAGGCGGCGGTGCCGAACCGCTGGAGCCCGGCGAGGCCGGCGGCGCGTGCGGCGTAGCAGTCCAGCAGGACCAGCGCGACACCGATGACGGAGGCCGCCTCGGCGGTGGCGGCCAGGCCGCGTCGGCGCAGCGGGACGGGGACCGCGAGGACCACCGCGGTGACCGCGGCCAGGGCGGCGGCACGCGCGCCGATGCCCAGCCGGCCCCAGCTGACGGCGGTGAAGACCAGCGCGGCCACCACGACCAGCAGCCCGCCCAGGATCAGCAGCACGGTCTGCACCGACGGCGCCCGGACCTCCCCCTGCGGCCCCGTCCGCGGCGCCGGGACGAGCGGGGCGGCCGACATCGCACCCGGGGCGGCGGGGTCGGCGTCGCGGCGCCGTCGCAGGGCGGTGACCAGGACCGCACGGCGGTGCAGCATCGCCGCACGCTGAGCGTCCAGACCGGTCAGCGCGATGTCGAGCCGGCGCAGTTCGAGCGCGTCCGGGCCGGTGAGCGGGAGTTCGCAGCGGGGGCAGGCGACCACCTGTACCGCGGCGCCGAGTGGCGATCCGCAGTCGGGGCAGCACAACTGGCTGGCATTCACAGCTGGAGTGTGGGCGCCGCGGGCGCACCTGGCATGAGTACGGATACTCAGTTCTGGTGGGCCCGCGGATCACACAGCGGTGGTCAGCAGCACGGGGGCGGCCCGGGCCGCCAGCAGTTCGGCGGTCCGACGCAGCCGGTGGGCCTGGTCGAGCGGCAGTGACACGGCCAGGCACCCGGCCGAGGACCCGGCCGTCACGGGGACGGCGGCGCAGACCGTGCCGATCGCGTACTCCTGGAGGTCCAGCACCGGCACGGTGGCGGGCTGCCTGTCGAGGACGTGCAGCAGCCGCTCGGTGCCGGTGATGGTACGTGAGGTGAGCCTGACGGCGGGGTGCCGGGCGAGATGGTCGCGCCGGGCCCGGTCGTCCAGTTGGGCGAGCAGGCACTTGCCGAGCGCGGTGGCGTGCCCGGCGGCCCGGAAGTCCACCCACTCCTGCACCGGAGGGGCCGTGGGGCTGGTGGCCGCGGCCTCCAGCACGATCTCTCCGTCGCGGTACGCGGCGAAGTACACCGCCGCGGCGAGTTCGTCGTGCAGCCGCCGCAGCGCGCCGTCCAGTCCCGCCCGCAGCGTCGGCGGCCGGCTGTGGCGGTCGGAGGCCGACCATGCCATGGCGCTCCCCAGCACATAGCCGCCGTCGCCCAGCCCTCGCAGATAGCCCTCCTGCTCCAGCAGGGCCACGGTGCGGTGCACTGCAGCCGGGGGCAGATCGAGCTCCCGGGCGAGGGTGTCCGGGGTGGCCACACGGTGGTGGTCCACGGCCTCCAGCAGCCGCAGTGCCCAGCGGACCGGGCTGCGCCGTGCGGGTCTGACGTCGTGAAGGGTCACTCGAGATCCCCCTGCCAGGTCGTGGCTGCGGCGTCACCGGCGCGACCACGAAGGGTGTCGGACCGGATCCGTGCTGTGCCCAGCGTATCCGCCGCACCGCCGCCGGATACGGCGGTCCCGGCAGATTTCCGGCAAGAAAGCCCTGCTCAACGGGGGCATATGCCAGCGGCACCAAGGCCGGCCGCACGGCTGCCGGTACGGCATCCCCCATCCCACCCCACAACCGTGCACCTCGGACGGCCATGGGGAGCTACACCGGTTCAGCGACAGGGCCCCCGTGGCCTCGGACGGGCAGTCAGCGGCCCTGCCCGGAGGCATGCGCAGGCGGCCGCACCCGGGCCCGACGCCCGGGCCGCGGAAGGAGGACGGGCGGCCCCGCCGGGGTCGGACGCCTCGCCGGAGCGCCCTGCTGCGGCGGAGGTCAGCGGCCGAGGACGGCCCGCACCGCCGTGGCCCGTCCGTCGGCGTCACCCAGCGGGCGGGCGGCGGTGAGCGCCTCGGCTGCGGCCGGGTCCAGACCGCCCTCGGTGAGGGCCGTCAGGGCCTCGGCGGCAGGCAGCAGCTCCCACCAGCGCATGGCCACCGCACGGCACCCGTCCTCGGTGAGGCTGCCGGTGAGCCGCAGCCGCGCCACCCCTCCGTCGGGATGGACCTCCAGACGGACATGGGTGGCGGTGCGGGAGCCGTCGAGCCGGAAGCGGTGACGGGTGTCGGGCTGCAGCCGGGTTCGGGGCAGCAGTTCGAACCACTCCTCCCCGCTCGCCGCGTCACGTCCCAGCAGGGCGGCCCACCCCGGCGCATTGTGCAGGAAGTGGGTGGTGTCGATCTCGGCGGCCCGTACCCGTCCGGCACCCGCCAGGGCCAGCTGCACCCAGTCGTGCCCGTGGTCGCGCCGGCGCCGGGTCTCCCAGCCCTCCCCCATCACGGCCGCGCGGCCGGGGGCGTTGAGGTTGTGCGGGGAGGAGTAGTAGCGGTCCGAAGCGGCCTCGGCCACTCCCCCGTGCTCCTGCGCGGCGAGGTCGAAGGTGAGGCCGGCCAGGTCCCTGGGATCGGGGACGACGACCCCGTGCACCCGCAGCCGTGCGACGCCGCCGTCCGGCCGGATGGTCAGCCTGACGTGGGTGAAGCGGCGCTCCACCGCGACCGGGAACTCATGGACGGTGTCGCCGCGCAGCGGACTCTCCGGGACCAGCTCCACCCACTCCACACCGTCGGCGAGCAGCTCCTCCGGCGAGGGGTGGCCCGGTACAGAGGCGGCGTGGACGGCGGCGTACGGCGGGTAGTTGCCGGTGAAGTGCGCGGTGTCCAGCACCACTCCCCGGACGACACCGGGGGCGCCCAGCCTGACCAGCGCCCAGTCGTGGTCGTCCGGGGCGGGGTACGGGCGGTCGGGCCCGCTGCCGCGGCGGCGGCGGGTCTCCCAGCCGTCCATGATCTGGCCCTTGTGGCCGAAGGTGTGCGGCCGGAACTCGGGAGCCGCCGCGACCAGCAGGTTCTCCTTCTCGGCGAAGGACTCGTCGGACGCGGCGACCACTCCTGCGCCCAGCCTGCGGGCGGCCAGGTCGACCAGGTCGGTGAAGGGGATGTCACTGCCGGGGGTCATGACGCTGCCTCTCCTGGACGTGGCGCGGCCTCTCCTGGACGTGGCGCGGCCTCTCCTGGACGGGACAGCAGCCGGCCGAAGGGCGCCGCGGCGGGGTCCACCACCCGCCCGCGCAGCCAGGTGGTGCGGACGGCGCCGGTCAGGGTCCGGCCGGCGTAGGGCGTCACGGGGTTGCGGTGGTGCAGCGCCGCCGGGTCGACGCGGAAGGCGGCGTCGGGATCAAAGGCCACCAGGTCTGCGTCGCGCCCCGGCGCGATCGCCCCCTTGGCGGGGAGTCCGGCGAGCGTGGCGGGCCCTGCCGACATCCAGCGCACCACATCGGTGAGGCCGTGGCCGCGACGGCGGGCCTCGGTCCAGACGGCGGCCAGCCCCAGCTGAAGGGAGGCGATGCCGCCCCAGGCGGCGGCGAAGTCCCCGCGCTCCAGCAGTTTGAGGTCGGCGGTGCAGGGCGAGTGGTCGGAGACCACGGCGGCGAACTCCCCGGCCGCCAGAGCCTCCCACAGCCGCTCGCGGTTGGCGTCGTCGCGGATCGGCGGGCAGCACTTGAAGGCGGTGCCGCCGTCGGGGACCTCCGCCGCGGTCAGGCAGAGGTAGTGGGGGCAGGTCTCGGCGGTCACCCGTACGCCGTCGGCGCGGGCGCGGGCCAGCAGCGGCAGCACCGCGGCGGAGGAGACATGCAGGACATGGACGCGGGCTCCGGTCCGGCGGGCGGCCTCCAGCAGCCGGGTGACGGCGGCGGTCTCCGCGCCGCCGGGCCGGGAGTCGAGGAAGTCCTGGTAGCGGCGGCCGGGGCGCCGGGGGGCCAGTTCCAGCACCGCGGGGTCCTCGGCGTGCACGATGACGAGGGCGTCCAGCCGCGCGGCCTCGGCCAGCGCCCGCTCCAGGTCGGCCGGCTCCAGCTGCGGGAACTCCTCCACCCCGGACGGCGAGAGGAACCCCTTGAAGCCGAAGACCCCGGCCCGGTGCAGCGGCTCCAGTTCGGCGGTGTTGCCCGGCACGGCTCCGCCCCAGAAGCCGACGTCCACCCGGACCCGGCCGTCGGCCGCACGGCGTTTGGCGGTCAGCCCCTCGGGGGTGGTGGTGGGCGGCACCGAGTTGAGGGGCATGTCGACAACTGTGGTGACCCCGCCGGCCGCGGCCGCCCGGGTCGCCGAGTCGAACCCCTCCCACTCGGTGCGGCCGGGCTCGTTCACATGCACATGGCTGTCCACCAGACCCGGCAGCAGGGCGAGGGCACCGAGATCGGTCACGGTGTCGGCGTCCAGCGACCCGTGGGGCGCCACCGCCTCGATCCGGCCTCCGCGCACCAGGACGTCGGCCGGGCGCTCACCCTCGGGCAGCACGGCACGGCGGGAGCGGAACACCGACCCGGGGGCGGGCGGAGGACTGGGCAACGGCACCTCCGGACGGTGCGGGGGCTGGCGTGCTCGCAGCTCGGAGCGTAGGCCGCGCTTCAACAGAACGTCAACGCCCGGCCCGGTGCAACGCGGCGGGCGACGCCCGCGCCCCGACCTGCGGGGACCGGCGGCTGCGCCGTGGGCCGCACCGCGCGGCTCACCGCCGGGGTCCTGGGCGCGGGCGCTGCCCCGCTGATCGCCCCAGGTCGGCAAGGGGTCGGCGCCGGGGTCCCTCGATAGAGTGAGGGGGTGCGACTGATGGTGGAGTTCACAACCGAGCCGTTCGAGCTGGAGACCTTCCCCGAGCACGCCCAGGCGGCCCGCAGAGCCGTGGAGGAGGCCGGGCTGAGCGTGGACGTGGGGCCGTTCGGGACCAGTGCGCAGGGGGGCTCCGAGGAGACCCTGGCCGCGGTCGCCCGGATGCTGCGGGACACCTTGGCCGCCGGTGCCACCCGGATCTCCCTGCAGCTCAGCGTGGTCGAGGACGGTTCACGGTGAGCACCGTGCCGGGCCATCCGCTGGCCGCCGCGATCCAGCCGCTGCTGGATGCCGTGGGCGCCGTTCCGGTGGAGCCGGGCGAGGCCCGCCCGGAGGACCTGGTGCTGGAGTGGGAGGGTTCACCGGCGGTGGCCGTACGGCTGCCCCATCTGGGCTCCGCGCTGGACCGGCTGCTGTCCGACATGGAGCGCCGCTTCGGCGGCCGCCCCCTCGCCGCACTGTCCCGGGCCGACAAGCAGCGGGTGGTGGTCCTGCTGGAGGAGCGGGGGGCGTTCACCGTGCGCCACGGGGTGGAGACGGTGGCGTCCGCGCTCGGCGTCAGCCGCTTCACGGTCTACAACTACCTCAACCGGCAGCAGGAAACGCAGCCGTAACCAGGACCCTTCAACATTCTGTTGACGCACCCGGACGCCGGTCCTAGCTTGTCTGGGGTGGCACCACTCCCCCGGAGGTCCGCCCGTGCCGAACCACCCGCAGACCGGTCTCGACCGGCTCAACGCCGCCTCCTCCGCCGAGCTGGACGCACTGCTGCGCGAGGTCTGCGCCAGCCGCGGCTGGGCCTCGGCGGTCGCCGCGACCCGGCCCTGGCCGGACGGCGCGGCACTGCTCGCGGCCGGCGACGCGGCGGTGGCGGAGCTCGGCGAGGCCGGGCTGCGCGAGGCGCTGGCCGGGCACGCCAGGATCGGCGCCCCGAAGGACGGCGACGCCGTCTCGCGGCGTGAGCAGTCCGGGGTGCGGGGGGCCGGCGAAGGGCTGCTGCGGGAGCTGCGGGAGGCCAATGCCGCGTACGAGGCACGATTCGGCCATGTCTTCCTGATCTGCGCCACCGGGCGCAGCGCCGAGTCCATGCTGGCCGCGCTGCGCGAGCGCTGCGGCCACGACCCCGCGGCCGAGCGCGAGACGGTGCGCGGCGAATTGGGGAGGATCAACGCCATCCGGCTCCGCCGGCTGCTGGAGGAGGCGCCATGACCGGGATCTCCACGCATGTCCTGGACACCGCGCTCGGCCGCCCCGCCCCCGGGGTGCGGGTGGAGCTGTCCCGGCGGGCGGCGGACGGCGGCTGGCAGCTGCTGGCCGTCTCCGCGACCGACGCCGACGGCCGCTGCCGCGACCTGCCGGCCGTCCCCGAGGAGCCCGGCGGTGCGGTGCTGCGGCTGCGCTTCGGCACCGGGGACTACCTGCCGCAGCCCGCCTTCCTCCCCGAGGTGTCGGTGGTCTTCGCCGTCGAGCCCGGACAGCCGCACTACCACGTGCCGCTGCTGCTCAGTCCGTACGGGTACTCCGTCTATCGAGGGAGCTGAGGATCCATGGCCCATGTGCTCGGCCAGAACCAGTACGGCAAGGCGGAGACCCGCCTGGTGCGGATCACCCGGGGCGGCACCCGGCACGAGGTCAAGGACCTCAGTGTCTCCGTCGCCCTCTCCGGCGACCTCGACGATGTGCACCTGTCCGGCAGCAACGCCAACTGCCTCCCCACCGACACCGCCAAGAACACCTGCTACGCCTTCGCCAAGCAGTACGGGATCGGCTCCGCCGAGGAGTACGGGATCAGGCTGGCGCGGCACTTCGTGGACGACGTGGAGCCGATCCACCGGGCCAGGATCAGGATCGAGGAGTACTTCTGGGACCGGATCCGGACGCCCGGCGCCCAGGGCCGCTTCATCGGCTCGGAGGAGGTCGGCCACTCCTTCGTGCGGCGCGGCAGCGAGGTGCGCACCGCCGAGGTGGTCTGGGACGGCAGCGCCCTGCAGGTGGTCTCCGGTCTGCACGGGCTGGTGGTGATGAACTCCACCGACTCGGAGTTCTGGGGCTACATCAAGGACCGGTACACCACCCTCCAGGAGGCCTACGACCGGGTGCTGGCCACCGAGGTGACGGCCCGCTGGCGGCACTCCTTCACGGGTGCGCCGGGGCAGCCCGAGCCGGACTGGGACGCCTGCTGGGCGGAGGTGCGCCGCCATCTGCTGGAGGCCTTCGCCGAGACCTACAGCTACTCGCTGCAGCAGACCCTGCACGCGATGGGCATCCGGGTGCTGGACCATGTGCCCGGGGTGGACGAGATCCGGCTCCAGCTGCCCAACAAGCACCACTTCGTCGTCGACATGGCGCCCTACGGACTGAAGAACGAGAACGAGGTCTTCTTCGCGGCCGACCGGCCGTACGGCCTCATCGAGGGCACCGTGCACCGCGAGGGCACGGTCCCGGTCATCCCCGTGGACTAGGAGGCCGCCCATGGCGCGGATCGTGATCGAGAACTGCGCCGTCGCCACCGTGGACGCCGACTCCACCGAGTACGCCTCGGGGCACGCGGTGGTGGCGGGCAACCTGATCGAGTCGGTGGGCCCGGGGCGCGCCCCGTCGGACCTCACCGATGTGGTGCGCAGGATCGACGGGACCGGGCATCTGCTGACACCCGGACTGGTCAACACCCATCACCACTTCTACCAGTGGCTCACCAGGGGCCTGGCCCAGGACGCCATCCTCTTCGACTGGCTGGTGGCGCTCTATCCGGTCTGGTCGCGGATCGACGACCGGCTGGTGCACGCGGCGGCGCAGGGTTCGACCGCGGCGCTGCTGAAGTCCGGCTGCACCACGGCGATGGACCACCACTACGTCTTCCCGCGCGGCGGCGGCGACATCCTGGGTGCCGAGATCGAGGCGGTGGCCGAGCTGGGCATGCGGTTCACCGCCACCAGGGGCTCCATGTCACGCGGGGCGAGCGAGGGCGGGCTGCCGCCGGACTCCGCGGTGGAGCGCACCGAGGACATCCTGACGGCCACCGAGGAGGCGGTGGACCGCTGGCACGACCCGTCGTTCGGGTCGATGCTGCACATCGCCGTCGCGCCCTGCTCACCGTTCTCGGTGACCAGCGAACTGATGCGGGAGGCGGCGGAGCTGGCCCGCCGCAAGGGGGTGCGGCTGCACACGCACGGTTCGGAGACCGCCGAGGAGGAGCAGTTCTGCAAGGAGCTGTTCGGGATGGGCCCCACGGACTACTTCGAGAGCGTGGGCTGGCTGGGTGAGGACGTCTGGATGGCCCACTGCGTCCATATGGCCGACTCCGACATCGCCAAGTTCGCCGCCACCGGGACGGGGGTGGCGCGCTGCCCCTCCTCCAACGCCCGGCTGGCCGCCGGGATCGCCCGGGTGCCGGACATGCTGGCGGCGGGCGTCCCGGTGGGCCTCGGGGTGGACGGCACGGCGTCCAACGAGTCGGGCGAGCTGGGCACCGAGCTGCGCAACGCCCTGCTGATCAACCGGCTGCACGGCAGACCGGATGCCATGACGGCCCGTCAGGTACTGCGGCTGGGCACCATGGGCGGGGCCGCGGTGCTCGGCCGGCAGTCCGAGATCGGATCCGTCGAGCCCGGCAAACTCGCCGATCTGGCACTGTGGCGGATCGACGGCGTACTGCACTCCTCCATCGCCGATCCGGTGGCCGCCCTCACCCTGGGTGCGCTGCCCCCGCTCGCACTGCTGCTGGTCGACGGCAGGCCGGTGGTGGAGCAGGGACACCTGGTGCGGGCGGACGAGGAGTCCATCGCCCGGACCTGCGCGGCGGCGGCGCGCAATCTGGCGGCCCGCGGCTGACCCCACCCCCGTGGGGGCCGGCCGCGGCGCGGCGCCCGCCGCGCGGCTCCGCCGCACGGCGGGCCGCGCGGGCGGGGGCGGCCAGTGCCGCCCCCGCACTAGACGCGGCAGAGGATCTCGCCGTGCAGCACCACGAACCAGCCGTCCTGCCGGGCGCCCCACTCCCGCCAGCCCTCGGCGATGGAGCGCAGGTCCTCCTCGGTGGCGCGGCCCTGCTCCACCGCCTGGCGGGCGACGGCTGAGGAGGTCATCCGCTCCGCCCACATGCCGCTCCACCAGTCGCGGTCCTCGGGGGTCGCGTAGCACCAGGTGCCGGCGGACGGGACGATCTCGGCGAAGCCCGCCTGCTGCGCCCAGGAGAGCAGCATCCGGCCGGCGTCCGGCTCCCCGCCGTTGGCGGCGGCGACGGCCCGGTAGAGGTCCTGCCACCGCCCGAGGGCGGGGTTCTCGGGGTACCAGGTCATGGCGGCGTAGTCGGAGTCGCGGGCGGCGACGACGCCGCCGGGGCGGCAGACCCTGCGCATCTCGCGCAGCGCCTGGACCGGGTCGGTCACATGCTGCAGCACCTGGTGGGCGTGGACGACGTCGAAGGAGTCGTCGGGGAAGTCCAGCGCATGGATGTCGGCGACGGCGAAGTCGAGGTTGGTCAGGCCGCGGTCGGCCGCGGTGCGCCGGGCCTGGTCCAGTACCTCCTGCGAGGCGTCCGCGGCCGTCACCCGCCCGGTGCCGCCGACCCGTTCGGCGAGATCGGCGGTGATGGTGCCCGGGCCGCAGCCGATGTCCAGCAGGGCGGCGCCGGGGATGAGGTGCGGCAGCAGATAGGCCGCCGAGTTCTCGGCGGTGCGCCAGCTGTGCGAGCGGAGCACGCTGGCGTGGAATCCGTGCGTGTAGACGGTGCGGGACGTCATCGGACCACCTTCGTCGATGCGGATCGCGAGTGGGATCACCATAGATCCACATCCCGAAGTATGAGAATCGAGTATCACTATTCGAGATGCCCTTTTGGGCCCCGCCCCTCGGCCCTTGGGGGGCGGCGCGGCGTCCGATACGCTCACGGCGACATACCGACTGGTCGGTAGCATGTGCGGAAGGAGTCGCGATGCGCGCGATACAGATCACCGAGTTCGGCGGACCCGAGGTGCTGCGGGTGGTCGACCTGCCCGATCCGGTGGCCGGGCCCGGGCAGCTCCTGCTGGACGTCACGGCCGCCGGCGTCAACTACGCCGACACCCACACCGTCGAGGACTCCTACCTCTCCCGCTCCACCCTGCCGATGGTGCCGGGCGCGGAGGTCGTCGGCCGCACCGCGGACGGCCGGCGGGTGGTGGCACTCACCGAGGACGGCGGCTACGCACAGCGGGCCGCGGTGTGGGAGGCGATGGCCCACCACGTACCGGACGGGGTGACCGACGGCCAGGCGCTGTCGCTGGTGGTGCAGGGCCTCACCGCATGGCATCTGCTGCGCACCTCCGCCCGGCTCGCCGAGGGCGAGTCGGTGGTGGTGCACGCGGCGGCCGGCGGCACCGGTTCGCTGGCCGTGCAGCTGGCGAAGCTGTTCGGTGCGGGCCGGGTGATCGCCACCGCGTCCACCGCGGAGAAGCGAGCGCTGGCGCTGGAGCTGGGTGCGGACGCCGCCGTCGACGCCGACCCCTCGGGCCTCAAGGAGCGGCTGGTGGAGGCCAACGGCGGCCGCAAGGTCGATGTCGTCCTGGAGATGACCGGCGGTCCGGTCTTTGATGCCTCGCTGGCCGCACTCGCCCCCTTCGGGCGCCTGGTGACCTACGGCATGGCGTCCCGGGTCCCTCCGACGCCGCTGCAGGCGGCGCAGCTGATGGGCCGGTCCCGCTCGGTGGTGGGCTTCTGGCTGATGCACTGCATCGGCCGCCCCGGGATGTTCGCCGAGCCGCTGGCCGAGCTGATGGCGATGACCGCCGACGGCCGTCTGCGCCCCCAGGTGGGGGACGCGTACGGGCTCAGCGAGGCGGCCCGGGCCCATGAGGACCTGCGGGCCCGCCGCACCATCGGCAAGCTGCTGCTCGACCCCGCACGCTGACCCCCCGGCCCGCACGCCGCAGCGGGCGCCGCACCGGCCCTCCCGGCCGGCACGGCGCCCGCCCGGCCGGGGCCGGACATGCATGCCTCCCGGCGCGGCCGAGGCCGCGCCGGGAGGCCCGCCGCAGCGGCACTACGGCAGCAGCGCATACCCCGGGAGGGTGAGGAAGTCGGCGAACTGCTCGCCCAGCGCCACCTGTTCGAACAGCTCGCGGGCCGCCTCCCAACGGCCGTCCGCATAGGCGTCGCCGCCCAGTTCGCCGCGCAGCCGCGCCAGTTCCTGGTCGATACGGCGGCGCACCAGCTCCGCCGTGGCCTTCTCCCCGCTGTCCAGCACCACCCCGTTGCGGATCCACTGCCAGAGCTGGGAGCGCGAGATCTCGGCGGTCGCCGCGTCCTCCATCAGATTGAAGATGGCCACCGCGCCATGGCCCCGCAGCCATGCCTCGATGTAGCGCAGACCCACCGCGACCGCGCTGCGCAGCCCGTCCTCGGTGCAGCCGCCCTCGGTCGCCGAGACATCGAGCAGCTGCTCCGCGGTCACCTCCCCCTGCGGCATCCGCTGCTTCTGGTGCGGGGCCTCGCCGAGGACGGCGTCGAAGGAGGCGCGGCAGACCGGCACCAGGTCGGGGTGGGCAACCCAGGATCCGTCGAAGCCGCCGGCGGCCTCACGGTCCTTGTCGGCGGCGACCTTGGCGAGGGCGGCCCGGTTGACGTCGGGGTCACGGCGGGAGGGGATGAAGGCGGCCATGCCGCCGATGGCGTGGGCGCCGCGGCGGTGGCAGGTGCGCACCAGCAGCCGGGTGTAGGCCTGCATGAAGGGCGCGGCCATGGTGACGCTGTTGCGGTCGGGCAGCACAAAGCGCTCGCCGGCGTCACGGAAGTTCTTGATCATCGAGAAGAGGTAGTCCCAGCGGCCGGCGTTGAGCCCGGCGGCGTGCTCCCTGAGCTCATAGAGGATCTCGTCCATCTCGAACGCCGCCGTGATGGTCTCGATCAGCACGGTGGCCCGCACGGTGCCCTGCGGGATGCCCAGCTCCCGCTGTGCGTGGACGAAGACGTCGTTCCACAGCCGGGCCTCGAGGTGGCTCTCGGTCTTGGGGAGGTAGAAGTACGGGCCGGAGTTGGGGTCGGCCGGGCCGCGGGCCCCCAGCCGGGCCGCGTTGTGGAAGAAGTAGAGGCCGAAGTCGAACAGGGCGCCCGCCATCGGGGTGCCGTCGACCTGGAGGTGGCGCTCGTCGAGGTGCCAGCCGCGGGGGCGGACCACCACGGTGGCCAGTTCGGCGTCGGGCTTCAGGGCGTACGACTTGCCCTCGGCGGAGGTGAAGTCGATGCGCCGCTCGAAGGCGTCGATCAGATTGAGCTGGCCCTGGACCAGGTTGGCCCAGGTGGGGGAGGTGGCGTCCTCGAAGTCCGCGAGCCAGACCCGGGCACCGGAGTTGAGCGCGTTGACGGTCATCCTGCGGTCGGTGGGGCCGGTGATCTCCACCCGGCGGTCCTGAAGGGCGCGCGGCGCCTCTGCGACGGTCCACTCGGCGGCGCGGATGTCTGCGGTCTCGGGGAGGAAGTCCAGCCGCCCGGTCCTGGCGATCCCGGCGCGGCGCTCGGCGCGCAGCGCCAGCAGTTCGCGGCGGCGGCCGTCAAAGGCTAGGTGGAGGCCGGCCAGGAAGGCGAGGGCGTCCGCGGTGAGCACCTCCGCGGCGCGGTCGACCGGAGGGCCGGAGACGGTGACGACCGGGGCTGATGCCATGTCAGAACGCTCCTCGGTGAGCTGCGCTGCGGGGACGGCTGCTGCTACTGCTACCGGAGGCTAGTTCGCCCGGTGGCGCACTTCAACGGTTTGTTGAGCGGCTCGCCGGACTCAGCCCTCCCGCAGGTGGTCCGCCAGCCAGGGCAGCGCCACCGGGATCTCCGTACTCCAGGTGTGGAAGTTGTGCCCTCCGCTGCCCAGGGTGATGGAGGACGCCCGCAGCGGCGGCCGGACCGCCGCGAGGAACTCCTGGGTGGCCCGGTAGTCGGACTCCCCCTGCCTGCTGGTGGTGACCAGCACCGACACCCCGGGGGCCGGCAGGTGCTTCAGCCGCCACATCAGATCGCTCTCCCTGCGCAGACGGGCGCTGCCGCCGAACAGGTCGCCGGTGGTGGTGTCGACGGCCGCGCGGTAGTAGCCGGACAGCGAGGCGGCGGCGCCGTACGCCTCGGGGTGGCGCATGGCGAACCGCAGGGCGCAGTAGCCGCCCGTGGAGTCCCCCATCACACCCCAGCTGTGCGGCCCCGTGGCCACCCGGTAGGCGGCGGCCACCGCCTTGGGGACATCGCGGACGAAGTAGGTCTCGGCCTGCGGGCCGTGGGGCACGTCCTGGCACTCGGTGTCCCGGGGCGGGGCCACGGTCGGCCGCAGCAGCACCAGCACGGTGGGCCGCATCCGGCCGGCGCGGAGCCGGTCCAGCTCGACCCCGGGGTAGTCGAGCCGGGTCAGCAGATTGCGGGCGTCGCCGGGGTAGCCGGTGAGGACCACCACGACGGGCAGCCGCCGGTGGGCATACCGCGGGCTGAAGTACTGGGGCGGCAGATAGACATAGCCGTCGCCGGCCAGGCCGGACCGCGCACCGGAGATCCGCACCCGCTCGATCAGCCCGGAGCGCTGCGGGACGTCGCCGAGCGGACCGCCGGCCCGGTATCTGCCGAGCTGCTCCACCCCGGTGCGGCCGTTCGCGGCGCCCGCCGGTCCGCCGCCCACCGCGAAGTGGTTCTGCACGGCGACCGGCTGGTGGCCGCCGGTGCCCAGCAGGTCGGCCCAGTCGGCGTAGAAGGAGAAGTAGTTGTTGGCGACCAGGGCCAGCGCGGCGAGCGTCGCCAGTTGCGTGGCCACGATGGTGCCCAGCCGTCCCAGCAGTGCCGCCCAGTGCCGCCGCGCCAGCCGCGGCCACACCCAGACGGTGCCGGCCACGCATGCCAGCGCGACCAGGGCGACGACCGTCAGCAGCGCCCCGCTTGTCAGACCCATGATCCCGACCTCCCTCCCCCGGCGGGCGGCGGTGTCCCGGCGCCGTCCCGAACAAGCTTCACCCCGCGCGGAAGGGCGGCCGTCGGCGTGCAGACGGAAAAGGCCCCCGCCGATCGGCGGGGGTCGCCGGTTCCTTCGCAGCCGCAGTGGGAACCCGCCGCTGTATCGTCACCGGGGGCGGTCCGACCACCGACCGCGCCGTACCACGCACCGACGGGGAGCCGCAGGACCATGAACGACAGCGCACCGCTGCCGGCGTTCGCCGGCCGGACGTACCTCTTCCGCGTCGACAACGGCGCCGAGTTCCGCAACTGCTACTCCGCGGACGGACGACGGCTGCGCTGGGAGGGGCTCGGCGAGTCGGCGGGCCAGTGGGACGATGTGGCGCTGCATGTGGCGGAGGTGGCGCCCGCGGTCTACTTCGTCAACTGGACCGAGCGCGCAGCGGACTCACCGTCAGCCATGTGATGGACCTCAGCACGCTCACCGTCAGGGTCTTCTGGACCTACGAGGGCGAGGGCGGCCGGGTGGGCGAGCTGCACTCGGGCAGCCTCCAGCAGGTCGGCTGACCGGGGCTCGGCCGGCGGCACCGGCACCTCCGGGACGGTCCGGATCCAAGAGCCGCGCCGCGCCGCGAAGGCAACGGCGGGGCTCAGAGCCACCGCTGCGGATCGGTAAGGTCGATGGCCAACGGGAAGGGCTGTTCCAGTTCGAGCTCGCCCCGGTGGATGCCCATGGGCATGTACGTCCCGGTCGCGGCCTCCCGCTCGAAGACGTGCACCACGAGTTCACCGCTCTCGTTCTCGACCCGCCAGTAGTGCGGGAAGCCGGCGCCCGCGTACTTCCGTGGCTTGAGCTCACGATCGCGCTCCTCCGAGTCGGGCGAGACGACCTCCACGGCGAGGACCACGTCCTCGGGCCGGTAGGTGGTCTGCCGGTCCCCCGTCACCGCCTCGCGCCTCACGACCAGCAGGTCCGGCTCCGGCCGATCCCTTGTGCCGAGCGTGACGGTCATCTCCCGCAGCACGGCCAGGTGCGACGGACGGGCACCGACCAGACCGAACTCCAGCAGCCGGATCGCATAGACATGGAAGTTGGACTGCGGGCTCACGAAGACCAGGTTCCCGTCGATCAGTTCCGTGTGCGGCGGGAGGTTCGGAAGCCGGTCGAGATCGTCGGCGATCCAGCCGCGTTCCGGAGGAACGGGCCAGGTGGGCTCCGGAGGTACGACGGACATCAGTGCTCCCATGGGCCGGATCCTCGCCGATACGGCAAGCCTACCCACGGCCTTTTCACGACCACCCACCCGAACGGGCGAGCGCATGCCGCCAAGGCTGCACCCGGGGCTCGCGGGGAGCGGCCGGCGTGGAGGTCCTGACCAGTGCGAGGGCAGGTTCCCGGGCTTCGGTCATCGCTCCAGCGTCCGTCGCCGGTCGGCCGATCCGGCTCGCCCGCTCCGTGACTCCCCCTCGTATACACGGGCTTCTCGCCAGGTCGGGGTCGGCATCGCGGCCTCCGCCTCGAAGACCCGCGAGTGCCCGCACGGATCGCGGACAGCGCAGGGCTGCGCCCCGCTCCCAGGTTGTGGGGCGGGGCGCAGCCGGGTGCACTGTGCTGACCGGGTCGGATCAGTACCAGTGGTGGGTCTGCCAGAACGACCAGGCGGCGTTCGGGCTGCCGTAGCGCTCGTTCATGTACTTGAGGCCCCAGGAGATCTGGGTGACCGGGTTGGTACGCCAGTCGGAGGCAACCTCCGCCATCTTGGAGCCCGGCAGGGCCTGCGGCAGGCCGTAGGCGCCGGAGGACGGGTTGGTGGCGTGGATGTCCCAGTCGCTCTCGTGGGTGATGATCGCGTCGAACGCGGCCCACTGACCGGCGGGGACCATGGTGCGGGCCAGGGCACGCACCGCGGTCGGGGTGGTGCTGGTCACCGGGGCGAGCGGGCGCGCGCCTCGGAGCGGGAGGCGGACTGGGCGGCCTCGTGGGCCGCGGCGCGGGCCTGGGTGTTCAGGTGCGCGATGTGCAGCACGTGCTGGTGGTGCACATGGGCCAGATGCGCCACGTGGGCCTCGTGCGAGGAGACCGAAGCCGTCGCAGCGGAGGCGCTCGCCGGAGCGGCCAGCGCGGCAGCGGATGCAAGGCCGGCGACGGTAACGGCGACGGCGGTACTCCGGCGCAGGCCGGTGAGGGAGGACAGACGCATGGGAAGACCTCAATCGGTTGGCTCGGCCCCAGCGCGCACGGCAGCACAGCGGCATGAGCCGCGGTAGCTTCGGTGACGCCAGAACCGTGGGCACCCCGGTTTCGGGTTCAGTGCCGGACGGGCACGCCCCGCGGTCCGCATCCCGGTGAGCCGGGAGCTGCGGTAGGCGGGGCGCCTAGCAACTGGCCACAGTCTTAGCCCCGCTCCCGGAACCGGCCAAGACCGGTTGCTACGGCCGTCGATCGTAGACAGACCATCTCGGGAATCCACCGGCGGCCGCCGGGGTTACCCGGTCGCACCACCCTCAAACCTGCCGATGCGAACTTCTCGGCATCTCCACAATTGCCCCGCTGACCTGCCACAACGTAGGGCGGTCGCCCTCTGTTCCGCAGACCGCCGGTTCCGGGTCGGAATGAGGATCCGATGAGAAGTCCCGGCGGCCCGTCTTATCAACTACCGCGCCTCGTTGACGTCCGCCGGCCTGTGAGCGGCATCACTCCGCAGGGGCCTCCAGGCGCCTTCGGGAGGGATCCGGCGGCGTCCGGCGGCGGCCTGGACGCGCCGCGACGACGCCGGACACGGCGGCGGGACGGGCCGGATCGGCACCACCGGATGCCCGCCCGGGTCCGGGCCGGCCTGCAACGGTGCGCCCCCACCCTGAACGATCACCGGACGCCGCCGCGGACCGGCCTCCGGCGACCGGGCCGAACCTCCCGGCGCGCGGGTTACGGTGGTGCGACCCCGTCCGGAGCAACCCGCAAGGAAGTCCATGACCACCCCGCTGCCCAAGGCCGAACTCCACCTCCATATCGAGGGGACCCTGGAGCCGGAACTGGCCCTCGCCCTCGCGGCCCGCAACGGGATCGACCTCCCCTACGGTTCGGCGGACGACCTGCGCGCCGCCTACTCCTTCCGCGACCTGCAGTCCTTCCTCGACCTCTACTACGCACTCATGGCGGTGCTCCGCACCGAGCAGGACTTCACCGACCTCGCCGAGGCCTATCTGGCACGGGCCCGGCGGCAGGGTGTACGGCACGCGGAGATCTTCTTCGACCCGCAGGCGCACACCGCCCGCGGCGTCGACCTCCGCACCGTGGTCGAGGGCCTCGGCCGGGCGCTCGACTCCGCGGAGCAGCGCCACGGCATCACCACCCGGCTGATCCTCTGCTTCCTGCGGGACCTCTCCGCCGAGGACGCGCTGGAGACCCTGGAGAGCGCCAGGCCCTACTTCGGCACCCTGATCACCGCGGTCGGACTGGACTCCGCCGAGGTCGGCAATCCCCCGTCGAAGTTCCAGGAGGTCTTCGCGCTGGCCAGGGAGGCCGGGCTGCACCTCGTGGCGCACGCCGGTGAGGAGGGGCCGCCCGAGTACGTCTGGGAGGCCCTGGACCTGCTGCGCGTCGAGCGCATCGACCACGGCATCCGCAGCCTGGAGGACGAGCGGCTGGTGGAGCGGCTGCGCCGGGAACGCGTGCCGCTGACCGTCTGCCCGCTCTCCAACGTGCGGCTGCGCTGCGTCGACCGGCTGGAGGACCACCCGCTGCCGCGGATGCTGGAGGCCGGGCTGCTGGTCACCGTGAACTCGGACGACCCCTCCTACTTCGGCGGCTATGTGGAGGACAACTTCCGCGCCCTCACCGCCGCACTGGGACTGGACGAGGAGCAGCGGCGCACCCTGGCGGCCAACTCCTTCCACGCCTCCTTCCTCGACGACAAGCAGCGGGCCGCCTATCTCGCCGAGGTCGAGGCGCACCGCTTCGGCTGAGCGCGGCACCGCGCGGCGGCCGACCGGCGGGACGCACGGGCGGGCACGCACGCGCGACGGCCGACCTGCAGGACGCACAGGCGGGCACGCACGGCGGCCGACGGGCGGGGGCGGAGCACCCGGGTTACGGTGCCAAGGTCGCGGCACGGTGGCACACCTGCCGTCGTGGATGCCCTGGGAGGCTGAGATGACCTGTGCGGACCCGCGAGACTTCGGCCTGCTGGCCCTGCGCGGTGCAGTCGGGGGCGCACTGGTCGCCCACGGTGTGCAGAAGCTCTTCGGCTGGCTCGGCGGCGGCGGTCTTGACGACACCGCCGGGGCCATGGAGCAGATGGGCTTCCGGCCGGGCCGGGACAGCGCCCTGGCCGCGGGCGTCGGCGAGGCCGGCGGCGGTGCCCTGATGCTCCTCGGGCTGGCCACCCCCGCCGCGGGCGCCGCCGGTATGGGCACCATGGCGGCGGCGGCCGCGGTGCACGCCCCCAACGGGTTCTTCGCGGCGGGCGGGGGCCTGGAGTACCCCGTGCTGCTCGGTGCGGCCGCCGGCGCCCTGGCCCTCACCGGCCCCGGGCGCTACTCGGTCGACCATCTGCTGGGCGAACGGCTCGCCCGGCCGACCATGGGACTGGTCTCCCTCGGCTTCGCCACCGCCGCCTCCTGCGCGGTCCTGGCCCGGCGCCGCCGTGCCCTGCACGCCGAGGCCGCGGCCATGGAAGCGCGCGCCGCCAACATCGACGTGCTGCCCTGATCCCTCCACCGTGCGGTGGAGGCGGTCCCGCAGTGGTGCCCCGGCCGTGCCCGGCGAGCCGTGCCGCGTGCCCGCCGGACAGGCCGCGCGAAGACAACCGGGGGTGCATGCCGCCGGAGTGCACGGCTCAGCGGCGCGGTCCGGGATCGCGGGGTGCGGGTGCGCGGTGCAGCTCCAGCGTGGCCGGGCAGGGGGTGAGGCCGGGGCCGCCGGCGAGGGTGTACGCGACCACGTCCTCGATGCAGTCCTGATCGAGTGCCCAGCCCAGCCACTCGGTCCGGCCGCCCCGGGTGCGGCCCCGGGTGGAGGGCTGCACCACCAGGACGTTGGCCCGCTCGCACGCCCCGAGACAGTCGGTGGTGCGTATCACCAGCGAGCCGTCCGACCCTGCGGCGGCCTCCCGCAGCCGGTGCAGCTGGGCCTCGTGATCGGTGTCCGGGAACTTTCGCGCGGAACCGCAGCAGCAGCCCCGGCAGACCACCACGGTGCACGGCCTGCCCACTCGGAAGATCGTCACGACCTCATCCTCGCAGCCCCGATCGCGGGTAGTAGCTTGACGTCTGCAGATCCGCACCCTGCGAACAAGGAAGTCCTTCCATGCCCGTCCCGCCCCCGTACCGCGCAGCCGACGACCGCTACGGCTCGATGGAGTACCGCCGCAGCGGCCGCAGCGGAGTGCTGCTGCCCACGGTCTCCCTCGGCCTCTGGCACAACTTCGGCGACACCCATCCCCTGGAGACCCAGCGGGCGGTGCTGCGCCGGGCCTTCGACGCGGGCATCACCCACTTCGACCTGGCCAACAACTACGGTCCGCCCTACGGCTCGGCCGAGGCCAACTTCGGCCGCCACTTCGCCGCCGACTTCCGGCCGTACCGCGACGAGCTGTTCATAGCGACCAAGGCCGGGTACGACATGTGGCCCGGCCCCTACGGCGAGTGGGGCTCCCGCAAGTATCTGCTCTCCAGCCTGGACCAGTCGCTGACCCGGATGGGCCTGGAGTACGTCGACGTCTTCTACCACCACCGCCCGGACCCGGACACCCCGCTCGAGGAGACCATGGGAGCGCTCGCCTCGGCGGTGCGCCAGGGCAAGGCGCTCTACGCGGGCCTGTCCAACTACAGCCCGGAGCGGATGGCCGAGGCCGCCGCGATCCTGCGCGACCTCGGTACGCCGCTGCTGATCAACCAGCACCCCTACTCCATGCTGGAGCGGGGCATCGAGGGCGGTCTGCTGGAGCGCTCGGACGAGGCAGGGGCCGGTGTGATCGCCTTCTCCCCGCTGGCCCAGGGGCTGCTCACCGACCGCTATCTGGAGGGCGTGCCGGCGGACTCCCGGATGGCGGTGGGCCACTTCCTGCGGCGCGAGGCGCTGACCGAGCAGCGTCTCACCATGCTGCGCTCGCTCAACACGGTGGCCGAGAAGCGCGGTCAGACGCTGGCGCAGCTGGCACTGACCTGGCTGCTGCGGGACCGGCGGGTCACCTCGGTGCTGATCGGCGCGAGCAGCGTGGCCCAGCTGGAGCAGAACCTGGCCGCGTTCGGCGGGGCGGACTTCACCGGCGAGGAGCTCGCCGAGATCGACCGCATCACCGTCGAGGGCGGGGTGGCGGTGCCGGGGCACTGACCCCGGTCCGGACACGACGGCGGCCGCCGTCCCACCTGGGGGTGGGCGGCGGCCGTCAGTGTCCGTGCCGGTTGCGGGACGCGGTGGCTCAGGCGCTCTTGATCGCCGAGATGTCCAGGACCAGCTTGGCCTTGTCGCTGATGAGCACGCCGCCGCCCTCGAGGGCAGCGTTGTAGGTGAGGCCCCAGTCGCTGCGGTTGATCTGGGTGCCGCCCTCGAAGCCCACCCGCAGGTTGCCGTACGGGTCGGTGGCGGAGCCGTTGAAGGCGAGGTCCAGGGTGACCGGGCGGGTGGTGCCCTTGATGGTGAGGTCGCCGGTCAGCCGGTAGGTCTCGTCGTCCAGGCGCTGGGCGGCGGTGCTGCGGAAGGTGATCTCCGGGTAGGTCTCGGCCTCGAAGAAGTCACCGGTCCGCAGGTGCTCGTCGCGCTGCTGCTGGTTGGTGTCGATGCTGGCGACCTTGATCGAGAGCTCGGCGGTGGACCGCGAAGGGTCGGTGCCGTCCAGGTGCAGCTTGCCCTCGTACTCGGCGAACTCGCCGCGCACCGTGGTGACCATGGCGTGCCGGACGGTGAAGCCGATGCTGCTGTGGGTGTTGTCGATGGTGTAGTCACCGGTCAGCGCAGACAGGTCCGCCCCAGTGGCGGCGGTCGCGGTCGGGGTGGCGGCTTCCTCGGTCTTGTTGCGGTTGAACAGGCCCATGATGAACTCCAAAGGTTGATGCTTCAACTACCTGAGCTACACAGTAGCCCCTTCTGGTTCCACTTTCAACAATCTTCTCGGCCATCGGCTTCCCGATGGGCCCCATGCCTCCCGCTATTGGCGGCCGACGCCCCGCCGGAACTAGCGTCGGAGCCCTCAGGCACCGCACGGACAGCCCATGGAGGCAGCGTTGCAGCAGCAGGCGGAGCGGCGGGGGACCATCGGAACCTGGGCACGGATACCGGTGGACGGCTCGGCACCGATGGACGCCTATGTCAGCCGGCCGACGGCCCCGGGCCGGTACCCCAGAGTGCTGGTGGGGTTCGAGATGTTCGGGGTGACGCCGTACATCCGCGATGTCGCCGACCGGCTCGCGGAGTCGGGTCATGTCGCAGTGGTTCCCGACTTTCATCACCGGGCGGCCCCCGGGGTGCAGCTGACCGCCGACGACGAGGGGCGCCGTCGCGGATTCGAACTGATAGGGCAGCTCACCCGGCCCGGGGTGCTGGCCGACCTGGCAGCCGTGATCGGCTGGCTCGACCGGCAGGAGTACGCCGGAGCCGGGACCGCCATGGTGGGTCTCAGCCTGGGCGGCCATATCTCCTACTATGCGGCGACCCAGCTGGATCTGGCAGCAACCGTGGTCTTCTACGGCGGCTGGCTCACCGGTACGGACATCCCGCTCAGCCGCCCGGAGCCCACGGTGGAGCTGTCGGCCGGGATCAGGGAGCACAACGGCCGGCTGCTGTTCCTCACCGGCGCGGACGACCATCTGCTCGACGCCGCGCAGCGGGAGGTCATCGCCGACCGGCTGACCGCCGCCGGGGTCGCGCACGAGATGGTGGTCTACCCGGCACCGCACGGGTTCTTCTGCCACGAGCGGGACAGCTACCGTCCGGAGGCGGCCGAGGACGCCTGGCGGCGCACCCTGGAACTGCTGGCGGCCCGGCTGGCACCCGAGGCCGGCCGCTGAGCGCACTCCCGAGGCCGATGCGACTCCGGGGCCGCAATGCCCCGTCCGAGTGCAGCCCGACCACCGGGCGGGGGTGCGGACCGGCGGAAGGAGCGGTCACGGCCCGCCCGCATCCCGCTCGACCCGCGGCCCAGCCGCCCAGCCGCCCAGCCGCCCAGCCGCCCAGCCGCCCAGCCCACGATGCCGGTTGCGGTGGGGAGCCTGCGCCCACACGCCGCTGCGGAGGCCGGCCTGACCGGCCATGGCTTCAAGGACGGCTGCGACATCCCGGCCGGCGGTCCCGCCGGGGCGGGGCTGACGGGTCAGTCCTCCGTCTCGGTGGAGCGGCCGAGGTAGGTGAGCGGACCGGCGTCCGGCACATCGATCACATGGAAGTCCAGCCGGTCGTAGAAGGCCCGGGCCGCAGTGTTCTCGGTGAGCATGCCCAGGTGCACCTGCTTGGCACCGGCCCTCCGGGCGGCGCCGAGGAAGGTCAGCAGCAGGGCGCGGCCGTGGCCGGAGCGCTGGTAGGCCGGCAGCAGATCGATGTGCAGATGGGCCGGATAGTCGGCCAGCGCAGGAATGATCATCCGCTCGGGGTTGTGCAGCAGCGCCGCCATGCCCTCGTCCGGGCCCTGGGGCTCGCCGGCCGGCGCGGGATGCCGGTCGGCGACCCGGGGCAGCCAGGACCGGCGGAAGGCGGCGGCGAAGGCGGCGGTGTCGGAGGTGCCGAGCACATAGCCGACCGCCCGACCGCCGTCGTCCAGCACAAAGGCCATTTCCGGTTCGAGATGCAGATAGGGCCCGGCGAAGTTGTCGCCCATCAGGTCGGGGTCGCGGTAGAGGCCGGTGGCGTCGCCGCCGGCGGCCGCGGTGCGCAGGCAGACCTCATAGACGGCCTCCCGGTCGCTCGGCAGATAGCCGCGGATCACCGGCGGCTGTGCGGAGGAGCCGGGCGAGAGCTGGTCGGGCATGACTGGAGTCCTTTGCGGTCCGTCGGCAGTCCTCTTGGGAGCGCTCCCAAGAATCAAACCAAACCGGCTGACCTCGGGGCAAGAGGTCAGCCGGACAGCAGTTCTGATGAAGCGTCAGTGCCGTCTCGGCGCGATACGGACTCCGGGATCCAGCTGCCGTGGAAGCCCGCCGGCACCCGTCGCGGCAGCTCCACCTCCGCCGGCACGGCGAGGTCCGCGGCGTCCAGCACCCGCAGCCGGGCCGAGCCGCCGGACCGATCGGAGACCAGCGAGAGCAGCCGGCCGTCGCCCTCCCGCCGCGCGCCCGCGGCCGGGACGAACACCGCTTCGCCCGGGGGCATGAGCCCTCAGCCGCACCGGCGGGCCCGGTCCGGGACCTCGGAGGAGGTCCCGGACGGGCCCGCCGGCGGTCAGTGGCCGCGGTCCAGCCACTCCTGGAGGTGCGGGCGCTCGGCACCGATGGTGGTGGAGTCGCCGTGGCCGGTGTGCACGACCGTCTGCGGCGGCAGGGTCAGCAACCGTTCCCGAATGGAGTCGATGATCGTCGGGAAGTGGGAGAAGGACCGGCCGGTGGCTCCCGGCCCGCCCGCGAAGAGGGTGTCCCCGGTGAAGACGGCGGAGAGCTCGGGGGCGTAGAGGCAGACCGCGCCCGGGGCGTGGCCGGGGGTGTGCAGCACGGTCAGCCGGGTCCCGGCGACCGTCAGCTCCTGGCCGTCGGCCAGTTCGCCGTCCGGGGCCCGGTCCGGGTGGGTCTGCCGCCACAGCGGCAGGTCGTCGGGGTGCAGCAGGACCGGGGCACCGGTGCGGGCGGCGAGCGCCGGAGCGGCGTCGATGTGGTCGTTGTGGGCGTGGGTGCAGACGATGGCGCTCAGCCGCCGGCCGGCCAGCGCCCGCTCGATGGCGTCGGCGTCGTGCGCGGCGTCGATCACCAGCGCCTCGGTGCCGTCGCCGACGATCCAGACGTTGTTGTCCACCTCCCAGGTGCCGCCGTCCAGCGAGAAGGTGCCGGAGGTGGTGAGGTGGTCGATCCCGGCGGTCATCCGAACTCCACCACCGAGCGCAGCACATCGCCGCTCTGCATCCGGGCGAAGGCGGCCTCGACGTCGTCGAGGGCGATGGTCTCGCTGACGAAGGCCGCCAGGTCCAGGCGGCCCTGGAGGTGGAGGTCGATCAGCATCGGAAAGTCACGGGACGGCAGGCAGTCCCCGTACCAGGAGGACTTGAGCGCCCCGCCGCGGCCGAAGACGTCCAGCAGCGGCAGTTCCAGCTGCATCTCGGGGGTGGGTACGCCGACCAGCACCACCGTGCCCGCCAGATCGCGGGCATAGAAGGCCTGCCGGTAGGTCTCGGGGCGGCCTACCGCGTCGATCACCACATCGGCGCCATTGCCCTCGGTGAGCGCGCGGATCGCCTCGACCGGGTCGGCCGCACGGGAGTTGATGGTGTGGGTGGCGCCCAGCCGGCGGGCGGTCTCCAGTTTGCGGTCGTCCACATCCACGGCGATGATGCGCCCCGCGCCGGCCAGCCGGGAGCCCATCAGGGCCGCTCCGCCGACACCGCCGCAGCCGATCACGGCCACGCTGTCGCCGCGGCCGACACCGCCGGTGTTGATCGCCGCGCCCAGTCCGGCCATCACGCCGCAGCCGAGCAGTCCCGCGACCGCGGGGGAGACGGCGGGGTCGACCTTGGTGCACTGCCCGGCCGCCACCAGGGTCTTCTCGGCGAAGGCTCCGATGCCCAGCGCGGGGGTGAGCTCCGTGCCGTCCTCCAGCGTCATCCGCTGGGTGGCGTTGCTGGTGTCGAAGCAGTACCAGGGCCGGCCGCGCCGGCAGGCACGGCAGCGGCCGCACACCGCACGCCAGTTGAGGATGACGAAGTCGCCGGGGGCGACCTCGGCCACCCCCTCCCCCACCGACTCCACGACGCCCGCCGCCTCATGGCCGAGCAGGAAGGGGAAGTCGTCGTTGATGCCGCCCTCGCGGTAGTGCAGATCGGTGTGGCAGACCCCGCAGGCCTGCACCTTGACCACCGCCTCACCCGGCCCCGGGTCCGGGACCAGGATCGTCTCCAGGGAGACCGGCTCGCCCTTCCCACGGGCGACCACACCTCGGACCTGCTGTGCCATGGGCACCTTCTCTCGCGGTCTGAATGCCTGCGGGAGGCCTGCCCCCTCCCGTCCGGCCTGCCAGTCTGCTCCGGACCCGGGCCCAGGGAAAGATCATCCGCCGGACCCGGCGTGCCGTCGCCTCCCCGGGGCGCCCGGATCGACACCTTTCGGCACCCCTCCGGGCGCGTCCGGCGGGCCGGTCGGCGGACCGGTCAGCTGGCCGGTCGGCGGGCCGGTCAGCGGGCGCCGATGGCGAACATCAGAAAGAGCAGCCCGGCGAAGAGGTGCACCGCGGCGATGTAGATGAAGACCCGGAGGTAGACCCGGTTCCCGGTGGGCTTGCCGGCGTCCTCGGTCACCCGGGGAGTCGAGGCGGCGTCAGCGGCCATGGTGGGATTCCTCTCTGGTGGTGTGGGGACCGATGCAGAGCTCGCCCAGCGGGCTCTGCAGCAGGGTGTGGACGAAGAGCAGCTCGGCACCGTCCTCGGAGGCGGCGGCCAGCTGGTGCGGGGTGAGCGAGTCAAAGTGCGCCGCGTCCCCGGGTTCCAGCAGCTGGACGGTGCTGCCGAGGGTCAGGCGCAGCCGTCCGCCGGTGACATAGAGCCACTCCTCGCCCGGGTGGATGCGCACCACCGCGTCCTGGACGGCGGGCGGGATGTGCACCCGCAGGGCCTGCATGGCACGCCCCGGGGCACCGGCCCGGCGGTAGCTCCAGCCGCCGGCGCGGCCGGACTCCATCCGGCCGCCGCGCACCACCGCGTCACGCAGCGGCGGCTCCTCCCCCAGCAGTTCGGCGACGGTGGTCGCGTATGCTCGGGAGAGGCCCAGCAGCACGGGGAGCGAGGGCTGGCGGCGTTCGGTCTCCAACCGGGAGAGGTGCGCCGGGGAGAGGCCGACCCGGGCGGCGGCCGCCTCCAGGGTGAGGCCGCTGCGGTGGCGCTGCTCCCGCAGGCGGGCGCCGAGGCCTTCGACCTCCTGACCCGCGCCGGGCTCGGTCCCGATGCTCTCGCTCATGGTTACAGTGCACAGCGGTCCTGCCTCAGAGGCAAACCTTGTGCCTCAGAGGCAAACCCGTTCGGTCGCAACCACGAGTGGCGAACACACGTCCTACGCGATAAGACAGCTTTGTCCCCAATTCCACCCCGACAGGGGGGACATCATGCCCGTTCCGACGCCCCGAGCGACCGCAGTCCGAGCGACGGCCCTCGCCGCCGCCGGCCTCCTCCTCACGGCGGGCGGCGCGCTCGCCGCCCCCGCGCCCGCATCCGCGCCCGCCGCACCGCGGACCACCTCGGCCCAGGTGGTCAACGCCCGCCTGGCCGGCCACCCCTCCTACGACCGCATCGTCATCGACGTCAACGGCAAACTGCCCGACGCCACGGTGAAGCAGGTCACCCGGCTGCTCTACGACGGCTCCGGGGAGCACGTCCCGCTGGCGGGCAAGGCCTTCCTGCAGATCGCACTGACCCCGGCGGTGGCGCACAACACCGCCGGCGATCCGGTCTACAAGGGCCCCCGCCTGGTCAGGCTGCATCTGACCCGGGTCAAGGGCTTCGCCAAGATCGGCGACTTCGAGGGGTATGTCACCTTCGGGGTCGCGCTGGACAAGAAGTCCACCTGGACGGTCCAGCGCCTGAGCTCGCCCAGCCGCCTGGTCGTGGACATCCGCCACTGAGGGCAACGGCGCGGGAGGCAGCCGCAGGACTGCCTCCCGCACCCTGTCACAGGCCGAGCTCCTGCGCCGCCTGCTCGCGCAGCTCCACCTTGCGCACCTTGCCGCTGACCGTCATCGGGAAGGACTCCACCACCCGGACATAGCGCGGCACCTTGTAGTGGGCCAGCCTGTCCCGGCAGAAGTCGGCGACCTCCTGGGCGCTCAGCGTCCCGGCGGGGTCGCGCAGCACCACGAAGGCGCAGACCTCCTCGCCGTACCGCTCGTCGGGCACCCCCACCACCTGGACGTCCGCGATCCCGGGGTGGGTGTGCAGAAACTCCTCGATCTCTCTCGGGTACACGTTCTCCCCGCCGCGGATCACCATGTCCTTGATCCGCCCCACGATGGTGAGATAGCCGTCCTCGCGCATCACCGCCAGGTCCCCGGTATGCATCCAGCGGGCCGGGTCCACCGCCTCCGCGGTGCGCTCCGGCTCGTCCCAGTAGCCCAGCATCACCGAGTAGCCCCGGGTGCACAGCTCGCCCGGCTCGCCGCGCGGCACGGTGGCGCCGGTGACCGGGTCCACCACCTTCACCTCGGTGTGCGGCATCACCCGGCCCACGGTGGCGGTGCGGTGCTCCAGGTCGTCCTCGCGGCGGGTCTGGGTGGAGACCGGTGAGGTCTCGGTCATCCCGTAGCAGATGGAGACCTCACCCATGTGCATGTCGGAGGCCACCCGCTTCATCACCTCCACCGGGCAGGGCGAGCCGGCCATGATGCCCGTACGGAGCGTGGAGAGGTCGTAGGAGGCGAAGTCCGGCAGCCCGAGTTCGGCGATGAACATGGTGGGCACCCCGTAGAGGGAGGTCACCCGTTCCGCCGCGACCGCGCGCAGGGTGGCGGCGGGGTCGAAGGTGGGCGCCGGGATCACTATGCAGGCCCCGTGGCTGGTGGCACCGAGATTGCCCATGACCATGCCGAAGCAGTGGTAGAAGGGGACGGGCAGGCAGACCCGGTCCTGCTCGGTGTAGCCCACCAGCTCGCCCACGAAGTAGCCGTTGTTGAGGATGTTGTGGTGCGAGAGGGTGGCGCCCTTGGGGAAGCCGGTGGTGCCCGAGGTGTACTGGATGTTGATGGGGTCGTCGCAGGAGAGCTGGGCCTCCCGGGCGGTGAGCGCGGCCGGGTCCATCCCGGCTCCCGCCTCCAGCAGCGCCTGCCAGGAGGGGTCGGCGATCCAGACGGCCTGCCGCAGACCGGGGCAGCGCGGCCGGACCTCCTCCACCATGGCGCGGTACGCACTGGTGCGGTACTCGGTCTGGGACACCAGCACGCCGATACCGGACTGGTTGAGCACATACTCCAGTTCATGGACCCGGTAGGCCGGGTTGATGTTCACCAGCACGGCGCCGATACGGGCGGTGGCGTACTGGACCAGCACCCACTCCGGGCAGTTGACCGCCCAGATGCCCACCCGTTCGCCCTTGGCGACCCCCAGCGCCAGCAGGCCCAGGGCCACCTCCGCCACGGCCCGGTCGAACTCCGCATAGGTCCAGCGGCGACCCGAGGGCACATCCACCAGCGCCTCGCGGCCGGGGTGGGCGGCCACCGTACGGGCCAGGTTGACGCCGATGGTGTCGCCGAGCAGCGGCAGGTCCGAGGTACCGCTGCTGTAGGAGAGTTGACGGCCGGTCATCGGAAGTCCTCCTCGCGGTACTCGGCGCCGGTGGCCAGGCCCTGCTCCTCGCGGCTGCGCAGCTCGATACGGCGGATCTTGCCGGAGATGGTCTTGGGGAGCTCGGCGAACTCCAGCCGCCGCACCCTCTTGTACGGGGCCAGCACCTCCCGCGAGTGCGCAAAGATCGCCTTGGCGGTCTCCGGACCGGGCTCCCAGCCGGCGGCCAGTGTCACATAGGCCTTGGGCACCGCAAGGCGCAGCGCGTCCGGGGCCGGGACCACGGCGGCCTCGGCGACGGCCTCGTGCTCCAGCAGGGCGCTCTCCAGCTCAAAGGGGGAGATCTTGTAGTCGGAGGCCTTGAAGACGTCGTCCGCACGGCCGATGTAGGTGATGTATCCGTCGGCGTCGCGGGAGCCGATGTCACCGGTGCGGTAGTAACCGCCGGCCATCGCCTCGGCGGTGAGCTCCGGGTCGCCGGAGTAGCCGGTCATCAGGCCCACCGGGCGCTCCCCGGTGAGGTCCAGGCAGATCTCGCCGTCGTTGCCGGGCTCACCGGTGACCGGGTCCAGCAGCGCGATGGCGAAGCCGGGCACCGGACGGCCCATGGAGCCCGGCTTCAACGGCTGGCCGGGGCTGTTGGCGATCTGCACGGAGGTCTCGGTCTGGCCGAAGCCGTCCCGGATGGTGACCCCCCAGGTCCGCCGGACGTGCTCGATGACCTCCGGGTTGAGCGGCTCCCCGGCCGCCACCGCGGTCTGCGGCGGGGTCGCCAGGCGGCCCAGATCCGCCTGGATGAGCATCCGCCACACGGTCGGCGGGGCGCAGAAGCTGGTGACGCCGCAGCGCTCCATCTCGGCCATCAGCCGATCGGCGTCGAAGCGGGTGTAGTTGTGGATGAAGACGGTGGCCTCGGCGTTCCACGGCGCGAAGACATTGCTCCAGGCGTGCTTGGCCCAGCCCGGTGAGGAGATATTGAGGTGCACATCCCCCGGCCGCAGACCGATCCAGTACATCGTGGACAGATGGCCCACCGGGTAGGAGACATGGGTGTGCTCCACCAGCTTCGGGCGGGCGGTGGTCCCGGAGGTGAAGTAGAGCAGCAGGGTGTCGTCGGCGGCGGTGGGCCCGGTGGGGGTGAACCCGGCGGGCGCGTCGTACGCCTGCTCGTACGGCAGCCAGCCCTCGGCGGGGCCGCCGACCGCGATCCGGGTGTAGTCGCCCGCCACGGCGGCGAACTTGGCGGTGTCGGCGGCGCGGGCCACCACCACCCGGCCGCCGCCGCGGTCCACCCGGTCGCGCAGGTCGGCCGGGCCCAGCAGGGTGGTGGCGGGGATGACGACCGCGCGCAGCTTCATGGCGGCCAGCAGGGTCTCCCACAGCTCCACCTGGTTGCCCAGCATCAGGATGATCCGGTCGCCGGGCCGCACCCCCTGGCCCGCCAGCCAGTTGGCCACCCGGTCGGAGCGCTCGGACATCTCGGCGAAGGAGAACCGCTGTTCGGAGCCGTCCTCCTCGGCGATCCACAGCGCGGTGCGGTCATTGCCGCGGGCGATCACATCGAACCAGTCCAGCGCCCAGTTGAACGTCTCCGGCCGCGGCCAGCGGAAGTCCCGCTGCGCGGTCGCCCAGTCCTCCCGGTGGGCCAGCAGGAAGTCGCGTGCCTCCCGGAAGGCGTCCGCGCCCTTGGTTGCCGTCATGGTCCCTCCAGATCGTCGCCCGAACTACTGGGCATCATGGGGCACACGGCACCGGTCCCACTACCGTTCACCGGCCGCGACGTCAGAGCAGCGACGGGTTGACCCGGCGGACGACGGCCTCCACATCGGCGCGGGGGACCGCCGCCCACAGGATCTCCCGGGCCCCGGCGTACTTGGCCGCCAGCTGGGCGCGCCGCTCCTCCGGGAGCTTCATGGCGCGCTCCACCAGGGAGTTGTGGGCATTGTCGGCGATCTTGACCAGGGTGGCGGCGTAGTCGGCGGCGACCTGGCGCACCATCTCCTCATAGGGCACATCGGGCCGGTGGGTGAGCCGCTCCACCAGGGCGACCACGGTGGCGGGCACTCCGGCGGAGTGCAGGTCGGCCGCGGTGAGACCGGTGTCCTCCAGGGTGTCGTGGAGCAGCCCGGCCATCGCCAGGCCGGTGCCGAACGGCCGGACTCCATGGGCGACGGCCCGCACATGCCCCACATAGGGCTCGCCGATCCGGTCGACCTGGCCGCGGTGGGCGCTCTCGGCGAGGGCGTCGACATCGGCGAGGGAGAGGGTCATCGGATGCTCCTGGGGTGACAGGGCCGGGGTTCCAGTCTTCCACCGGTACGCGAGGAGGCGGGCCTTAGGCTCGTCGCCGTGGTCCATGTACTGAGCAGTCGTGTCCTGCTGCGTCCGGCCGATCTGCCGCGCGCCCGCGCCTTCTACCGGGACGAGCTGGGGCTGGAGATCTACCGGGAGTTCGGCACCGGGCCGGAGCGCGGCACGGTGTTCTTCCTGGGCGGCGGGTTCCTGGAGGTGTCCGGGCGCACCGAGGCCGGACCGTCGCCCGCGGTGCAGCTGTGGCTTCAGGTCGCCGATGTGCGGGCGGCCCACCGGGAGCTGTCGGCGCGCGGGGTGTCGGTGGTGCGGGAGCCCGTGCTGGAGCCCTGGGGTCTGCTGGAGATGTGGATCAGCGACCCGGACGGGGTGCACATCTGCGTGGTGGAGGTCCCTGCCGACCACCCGCTTCGGCACCGTCCCTGACGTACGGACCGCCGCCCGCACCCCGGCGTACGGTCCGCTGCCCGCACCTCGGCGCGATCGACATGAACAGTTCAAGACACCTTTACCTCCCACGTCTGGCTCCGCGCTTGTCTACGCGCGGATACTCCTCTGCGGGCGTGCCCCCGCGCCCGGTCTCGAACCCACGGCTCGACATCCCCCGGAGGTTGTCACCATGCCCGGACCGCGCACCCCTGCCCGCCGCCGCCTGCTCGGCGCAGCGACCGCCCTGGCCGCGGCCCTCTCCGGCGCCGCCGCCCTGCCCGCAGCCACCGCAGCCCCGGCGGCGGCTGCCACCGCCACCCACCGGGTGCTGTTCGACAACACCAAGGCGGAGACCGCCGGAAACGCCGACTGGATCATCAGCACCAGCCAGCCCGACCCGCTGGCGCAGAACTCCTCGCCCAGCAGCGAGACCTCCTGGACCGGCGCGCTGTCCTCCTGGGGCGTGGCACTCCAGCGGCACGGCGGCTACAGCCTGAAGACCCTGCCGTCGGGCTCCACCATCACCTACGGCAACACCTCCAACGCCCTGGACCTCTCCAACTTCGACACCTTTGTGCTGCCGGAGCCCAACGTCCGGCTCAGCAGCGCGGAGAAGACCGCGGTGATGACATTCGTCCAGAACGGCGGCGGGCTGTTCCTGATCTCGGACCACAACAACAGCGACCGCAACAACGACGGCTACGACTCCCCCGCCGTCATCAACGACCTGCTCACCAGCAACGGCGTCGACAACACCGACCCCTTCGGCTTCTCCGTCGACCTGCTCGACGTCTCCACCGACAACCCCAGGGCGATCTCCGACAGCAGCAACCCGGTGCTGCACGGCTCCTTCGGCACCGTCACCGGCAGCATCCTGCGCGACGGCACCACCTTCACCCTGAAGCCGGCCGACAACCCCGCGGTCAAGGGCCTGCTGTGGCGCACCGGTTACAGCTCCACCGGCACCACCGGGGCGTTCTTCGTCACCTCCGCCTTCGGCAGCGGCAGGGTCGCCATCTGGGGGGACAGCTCACCGGCCGACGACGGCACCGGGCAGTCCGGCAACACCCTGTACGACGGCTGGAACGACCCCGCGGGCACCGACGCCGCCCTCGCCCTGAACGCCACCGAGTGGCTCTCCGGCACCGGCTCCGCCGGCACCACCACGGGCGGCACCACCGCAGGCGGCACGACCGGCGCCACCACGGGCGGCACGACCGGCGGCGGCAGCTGCACCTCGGCGCAGCTGCTGGGCAACGGGGGCTTCGAGTCCGGCAGCGCCTCGCCCTGGACGGTCAGCGACAGCGACATCCTCTACAGCGGCTCCACCGAGCCCGCCCACACCGGCAGCTGGGACGCCTGGCTGAACGGCTACGGCACCGCCAACACCCGGACCCTGGCGCAGACGGTCACCGTGCCGAGCGGCTGCACCTCGGCCTCGCTCTCCTTCTCCCTGCACATCGACACGGCCGAGACCACCACCTCCACCGCCTACGACACCCTCAAGGTGCAGGTGCTGAACAGCTCGGGCAGTGTGCTCTCCACCCTGGCCACCTACTCCAACCTCGACGCAGCCTCCGGGTACACGGCCAGGAGCTTCGACCTGTCCGCGTACGCGGGTCAGACGATCACCGTGAAGTTCACCGGGACGGAGGGCTCCACCAAGCAGACGTCCTTCGTGGTGGACGACGCCGCGCTCAACGTCGGCTGAGCGACCGCTCCGCGCAGCTCCTTCCCCGCCCGCTGCCCGGGCCGGTTTCACCGGCCCGGTTCAGGGGGCCGGGAAGGAGCCCTCGTCCAGGTCGGAGGTGGTGGCATTGCCTCCAAACACCGGCTGGAGGGTGAGCCGCCAGGTGCTCCAGCGGATCTGGGTGCTGGTCACCGTGGTGGTGAAGTTCAGCGGGTCGTCGAACTTGCTGAACCCGCAGTCCCGGGTGAACCGCTTGCCCTTGGAGTCCCAGTCCCAGCCGCTGGTGAAGTAGACGGTGTAGGTGCCGTCCCGCACGCCGCGCACCTTGTAGTCGGCGCCCTTGCGGACATAGACGGAGTACGCGGTCCGCTTCCCCTTGGCCAGGGAGATCACCGCGTCCTGGTCGCCGCCGTTCTCGATGGTGAGCTCACCGCGGCCGGTGCGGCTGCCGTTGCGGACATAGCTGCCCGTGGACTTGCGGCGGTTCTGCGCGGCACCGGTGTGCGGGGCCCGGTAGGACGTCCGATAGCCGGCCCCGGACAGCTGCGACAGCGCCTTGGGCAGCGCCTTCAGCCCCTTGGAGGCGCCCAGCCCGGCCAGCGCCGAGGACGCCGTGCAGTAGTGCTTCCGGTCCAGGTCGGAGCGCACCGACTCCAGATCGGTGGCCAGCCGGTCCAGCGCCGCCACCAGATCCCGGTGCGGCTGGGCGGCGTTCTGCGGCGGGCCCACGTCGTCGAGCCCGCGCGCCGCGTCGTCCGCGGCCTGCCGTGCATCGGCCAGGCGGTCGCCCAGATCGCCGACGCTCCTGGCCGAGGCGGCCCTGCCGAGTGCCTTGCCGACCGGGTCCACCAGGCCCGCCAACGACTGCCCGTAGGGCGTCGGGGTCGGGCTCGGCACCGCCGGGGAGGTGGCCGAGGCCGGGGCAGGCAGCCCGTCCTGCGTACTGCCCGTGCCACCGGCCGGTCTGCCGCCGCCCGAGTCGCAGGCCGCCAGCAGCAGCACGGCAGCCGCCACCGCCGCGGCTCGTGCACCTGTAGAAGATCCCACCGCATGTCCCCCTCATGCCGTGTACGCCGCAGCAGCGGCGCAGCCCCCGTTGCCCCACCCAGGATCGCGAGCCCGTGGCGGCGAGGTCAACGGGCGCGCGGGGTGCGCCCCGGACACCCCGGCGCACGCGGTGGCGGCGGCAGCGGACGGGGCCGCGGCTCACGCCTCCTCGACGGCTCCGCGGCGCAGCCCCTCGGTCCACTTCTCCTCGATCCGGCCGAACCGCCAGACACCCAGCGCCACCAGCCAGGTCAGCACGAAGAGGCCGACGATGGCATAGCCCACCAGGTTAAGGTCCAGACCGCCGATCCAGCCGATCACCCCACCGCTGATGTCCAGCTTCTCGGCCACCAGGGAGGTCAGTTCGATACCGCCGATCACAAAGGCCACCGCCACCGACAGGCCGGTGATGGTGATGTTGTAGTAGACCTTGCGCACCGGCTTGGAGAACGCCCACTCATAGGCGAAGTTCATGAACGAGCCGTCGATGGTGTCCAGCAGGCTCATCCCCGCCGCGAAGAGCACCGGCAGTGTCAGCAGGGCGTACCAGGGCAGCTGGAAGGCGGCCGCCCCGCCGGCCAGCACCAGCAGCGACACCTCGGTGGCGGTGTCGAAGCCCAGGCCGAAGAGCAGCCCCACCGGGTACATGTGCCAGGGCTTGGTGACCGCGCGGGTGGCCCGGCCCAGGATGCGGTTCATCAGGCCGCGCTTGTCCAGCTGCGCCTCCAGCTCGGCCTCGTCGTAGTCACCGGTGCGCATCCGCCGGAAGACCTTGAGGATGCCGGCCAGCACGCCCAGGTTGATCAGGGCGATCAGCATCAGGAAGACACCGGAGACGGTGGTGCCGATCAGGCCGGTGGTGCGCTGCAGCGCCGAGCCGTCGTCCTCGACCTGGCCGGCCAGTGCCCGCACACCGACGGCGAGCAGGGTGCAGAGGCCGAAGACCACGGAGGAGTGGCCCAGCGAGAACCAGAAGCCCACCGACAGCGGCCGCTGCCCGTCCGACATCAGCTTGCGGGTGGTGTTGTCGATGGCCGCGATGTGGTCGGCGTCGAAAGCGTGCCGCATCCCCAGGGTGTAGGCGGTGAGGCCCATGCCGGCGCCGAAGACGACCCCGCCGACCTGGTGGTGCTGCGGTGCCACGATCGCCAGCAGGGTGAACCAGCCCACGACATGGAGCAGCAGCACAAACCCGCCCATCCCGGCCAGCCGCGACCACTCCTGCCGGGTGAGCCTGCCTCTGGTACGGCTCCGGGAAGCGTCGTTGGCCTCGGCCGGCACGCTGGCGGTGGTCATCGGGGCGGGTCCTCGTTCCTGCCTGGGCGGGTCGGCAACCCGGCAATCTTTTCGCCTTTGTATCTCAACTGCAAGTTATTTGCAGTAGCGGAGGACGTGCTGATCACCACAGTGCGCGCCCCGGCCGGGCGCCGGGCGCCTCCCGTACGGCCGGAACACACCTGGTTCACAGCCGCGTCTCATGAACGCCTCAGAAACCCTCGGGAGCCTGGAGCGCAGCGGCAGCACCGCTCCGCATCCCACCAGGACGAGGAACCCGACCGATGACCACGCACCTCCCCGATCCCTCGCCACCGCAGCCCGGGGCCCCGGTCCCGCTGATCGCGCCGCCGCCCTCGCTGCCCGGCACGCCCGCCGGAGGCATCGGACCGGCGGGCACACCGCCCGGCGGACCGCGCGGACTCCCGGTGCGGCTGTGGCGCGGCCGGCCGGAGGACCCGAGCTGGGCCCGTCCCGCCCTGCTCGGCCTGCTGGCCGCCACCGCCGTGCTCTATGTGTGGAACCTCAGCGCCTCCGGCTGGGCCAACTCCTTCTACTCCGCGGCGGTCCAGGCCGGCACGGTCAGCTGGAAGGCCTTCTTCTTCGGCTCCTCCGACGCGGGCAACTTCATCACCGTCGACAAGCCCCCGATGTCGCTCTGGCCGATGGAGCTCTCCGCACGCGTCCTCGGGCTCAGCTCCTTCAGCGTGCTGCTCCCCCAGGCCCTGATGGGCGTGGCCACGGTGGGCACCATGTACGCCTCGGTTCGGCGCCGCTTCTCCCCCGCGCCGGTCTGCTGGCCGGGGCGGTGCTGGCGCTGACCCCGGTCGCGGCGCTGATGTTCCGCTTCAACAACCCCGATGCGCTGCTGGTGCTGCTGCTGGCCCTCGCCGCCTATGCGGTGCAGCGCGCCCAGGAGGCGGCCGGCACCCGCTGGCTGGTGCTGGCCGGCACGCTCTTCGGCTTTGCCTTCCTCACCAAGACCCTCCAGGCGTTCCTGGTGCTCCCCGCCTTCGCCCTGGTCTACCTGGTGACCGCGCCGACCGGGGTGTGGCGCAGGGTGCGGCAGCTGCTGCTGGCCGGCCTGGCCATGGTGGTGGCGGGCGGCTGGTGGGTCGCGGTGGTCGAGCTGATGCCGGCCTCGTCCCGGCCCTATGTCGGCGGCTCGCAGGACAACAGCTTCCTGTCGCTCACCTTCGGCTACAACGGCTTCGGCCGGCTCACCGGCGACGAGACCGGCAGTGTCGGCGGTGGCGGCGGCGGCGCGGGCCCGGGCGGCGGCGGCATGTGGGGCAGCACCGGCATCACCCGGCTGTTCGACGGCGACATCGGCGGGCAGATCGCCTGGCTGATGCCGGCCGCCCTGCTGCTGCTGGTGTTCGCGCTGTGGGCGACCCGCCGCGCCGTCCGGACGGACACCGCCCGGGCAGGTCTGCTGATCTGGGGCGGCTGGCTGCTCTGCACCGGACTGACCTTCAGCTTCATGGGCGGCATCTTCCACCAGTACTACACGGTGGCCCTCTCCCCGGCGGTGGCCGCCCTGGTGGGCATGGGAGCCGACGCGGCCTGGCGGGAGCGCGACCGGGTCGCCGGTGCGGCGGCCCTGGCGGTGGCCGTCGCGGTGACCGGGTGGTGGTCCTTCGTCCTGCTGGGCCGCAGCTCCGACTTCCTGCCCTGGCTGCGGTACGCCGTGCTGATCGGCGGACTGGGTGCGGCCGCGGCCTTCGCGGCGGCCTTCGCGATGTCCCGGTCCGGGGTGCGGGGCACTCCGGACGGGCCGGTCCCCGTGCATACGGCGGATGTGCCGGGTGCGGCGGGCGTGCGGCTGGGGGCCCGGGTGGCCACGGTCGCGGGGCTGGTCGCGGTGGTGTCCGCGGTGGCCGGTCCGACCGCGTACAGCCTGGACACCGTCTCCACGGCGCACACCGGTTCCATCGTCACGGCGGGCCCGGCGGTCACCGGCGGCATGGGCGGTCCCGGGGGCGGCGGACGCGGCGGCTTCCCGGGCGGGTTCCCCGGCGGCGAGTTCGCAGGCGGGCGGACCGGACGGACCGGCCAGGGCTTCCCCGGCGGCGGGCAGGCATTCCCCGGCGGCGGGCAGGCATTCCCCGGCGGCGGCCAGGGCTTCCCCGGCGGCGGGCAGGGCTTCCCCGGCGGCGGGCAGTCCCAGAACGGACAGAACGGCCAGAACGGAGCCCCCGGCGGCTTCGGCGGCGCCACCGGCCGGATGCGCGGCGAGGCCGCCGGGATGGGCGGCGGCATGGGAGGCGGCGGCGGGATGGGCGGCCTGCTGGGCGGCACCTCGGTGAGCAGCGCCATGGTCACTCTGCTGAAGCAGGACGCCTCCAAGTACACCTGGGCGGCCGCGACCATCGGCTCCCAGAACGCGGCCAGCTACCAGCTGGCCTCCGGACAGCCGGTGATGTCCATCGGTGGCTTCAACGGCACCGACCCGGCCCCGTCGCTGACCCGTTTCAAGGAGCTGGTGCAGCAGGGCAGGATCCACTGGTTCCTCTCGGGCGACCGCATGGGAGGCGGCGGCAACGGCACCTCCTCGCAGATCACCAGCTGGGTGGAGGCGACCTTCGCCACCACCACGGTGGACGGCACCACCGTCTACGACCTCACCCGCAGCAAGAACTGACCGACCCTCGAAGGCCGGACGCGGCCCAGGACCTCCCCTGGGCCGCGTCCGGCCTTCCCGGCGTTCCGGACCCGCCTCCCGGGGTGCGGGATCCGCGTGGTCGGAGCCCTGCCGGGCAGCTCGCGGGCGTCGTGTCGTGACGCGCGGCCAGGCCCCGCCACGCCCGGACGGCTAGTGCCGCCCCCGCCAACTTTTGCCCTGCCGCGACGCTCCCCCGGCCTTCGGCCGGGAGGTGCCCCCAGGCACGCTCGCTGCGTTGGCCGAAAGCCCAGGTACGACCCAGCACAAGGGCTTCCGGCCGCCTTGCGATCGCACGCACCGGACGCCGCGGCGCGGGGGCACCTCCCAGCCGCCAGGCGTGGGGGCAAACGTTGGCGGGGCGGCACTAGGCGGCCGGGGAGAGCGTGCGGACCGTGTGGAGCTGGTCCGCGACATCGGCGAGGCTGGCGCAGCGGGCCCCCAGCCGGACCGGGTCGGGGAGAGCGGGGTCACCGGGGTGCCGACGCGCGGAGGCGTCCTCGGCGAGGCGGGTCAGCGCGGCGGTGAGGGTGCGGGCCTCGGCGGCGGGCAGGCGGCGGCCGCCGTGCTCGATGCGGACGGCGCAGGCGGTGGTGGCGTCGAGCAGCCGCTCGATCGCGGTGACCGCCGGTGCCCAGCTCTCGGTGGGCACACCGGCCGGCGGCAGCTCCGCGGCGGCCTGCGCCACCGCCGTACGGGCCTCGGCGAGGGCCTGGTAGGCGGCGCGGCGCAGCCGCAGACGGTCGGCCCGGGGGGCCTGCGGCGCGTCCACCACCTGGGCCAGATAGGCCTCGGCGGCATACAGGGCGGCGGCCCAGTGGACGGCGACCGCGGCCCGGCGGCTGCCCAGGCGCGGCAGATGTCCCGCGGCCAGGGCGACCAGGCAGCCGAGGAGGGTGTCCACCAGCCGGCTGCCCGGGGCGCCGTGGGCACCGGAGAGGCCGGCGAAGGCGAGCACGATCGGGGTCAGGGCGGCGGTCTGCAGGGCGAAGTGCCGCCAGGCGACGGGCAGCAGGGTCCCGCACAGGGCGGCAAGCGCGACGGGGCCCGCGTTGCCCGGCAGCAGCGCCTGCACGGCGGTGAACAGCACGACTCCGGCGGCGGTGCCGAGCAGCCGGTTGACCGCCCGGGAGAAGAGCGGGCCCAGGTCGGGCTTGGCCAGGAAGGCGGCGGTGACCGGCAGCCAGTACCACTGCTGGGGGCGGATCAGCTGGGCGACGGCGGTGCAGGAGCCGACGCACAGGGCGACCCGCAGGCCGTACTCACGGCCGAGCGGGCCGAGCGCCCGGCGCAGCCCGGGGCGGTGGCGCAGCGGCGGGCGGGGCGGGGCGTCCGCAGCGCGCACGGGGGCCGCGAAGACCTCGGCGGCGTGCAGCAGCGCGTCGTGCAGGGCCCGTCGCCCGGGGGTGTCGGGGGTGGGGGCGGCGAGCGGGCCGCAGGGTTCGCCGGTGCGTACGGAGCGGGCGAGGCGGAGCGGGGCGTCCGCGGTGTGCGGGGGCAGCGTCCTGGCCTCCCACAGCAGCGCGACGGCGGCCTCGGAGGCGTCGACGGCCACGGTGAGCTGGGCGCGCAGCCGGCGCTCGGTGGGCGCCGGGTGGCGGCCGCGGTGCTGGTCCAGGGCGGTGTGGGCCCGGTCGGGCCGCGGTGAGAGCGCGGCGGGTCTCCTCGACGCGGTCGGTGCCGACCGCGCGGAGCATGGCGCCGAGGGCGTCGAAGGCCGCGGCGACGGCCGCGCGCTCCTCGGTGCGGTCGGGTGCGGGGCCGGACCGCCGGGTGGCGGCGGTGAGCAGCGTGTCGAGCAGCAGCAGCCATCCGGCGCCTGCGGCGAGCAGGGCGGCGCCGAGCCAGGCGGGTCCGTGGTGCGGCAGGCCTGCGCCGATCAGCAGGGCGGCGAGGGACTGCATCGCCGCCATGGAGGCTATGGGGCCGATGGCGCTGGCGGCGCCGGAGAGACAGCCGGCGAGGGCGACGACGGGGGCGATCCACAGCGCGTCGGGCACGGTGCCGCCGGGTGACGCGGCCGCGGCGAGCAGGGCGCCGAGCAGGAATCCCAGCGCCACCGCGAGACCCGGTACGCCGATCCGGGCGGTGCGGGTGCGGCGGGTGCCGGCCCGGTCGTTGACCGTGGCGAGCATGGCACCGAGTGCGGCGAGGACGCCCTCGGGCACCCGGTGGGCGGCGACTCCGGCGGCCAGCAGCGGGCCGGTGGAGAGGGCGCCGCGCAGGACGCATCCGCGGGCCCCGGGTCCTGGGGCCATCCGCAGCGGGTGGCGGAGCCATTCCGGGGCCCGGTTGGTGTCGGGGGCGGTTCGGGGCGGGCGCGGGTCGGCGGCCACGTGACGGCTCCTGGTCGGCCCGGTGGGGCCGCTGCTGGGAGGTCGGTGCGGGACGGCGTCGGCCTGCGGGGTACGGGTTCCATGCTATCGGCCGTCTGTTTCGGGCCGGTGAACCGCCCGGGGGAGGTCAGTCGGCGGCGGGGCCGCGCAGGAGGCGGCTGACGGTGCCGAACCCGTCGGCGAGGACGGTGAGCTGCTCGCGGCTCAGGACGTCGATCAGCAGCCTGCGGACCAGGGCGACATGGCCGGGAGCTGCGTCCGCCAGCCGGCGGCGGCCCTCCTCGGTGAGGACGGCGAAGACCCCGCGGACGTCGGTGGGGCAGGAGCGGCGACGGACCAGACCGCTCTTCTCCAGCTGGGTGACCTGGTAGGTGAGGTTGCTCTTGGAGGTGAGCAGGGTGTCGGCGAGCTCGGTCATCCGCAGCTCACCGCCGGGTGCGCGGTCCAGCCGGACAAGGATCTCGTACTGCGGGTGGGACAGCCCTGCCTCCTCCTTGAGCTGCTGCTCGATCCTGCGGTTGAGCAGTGCGCCTGCGGCCAGGAAGCCCTCCCAGGCGCGCATCTCCTCATCGTCCAGCCATCTGGTTCCGGGGTCGCCCATGGCCCCATGGTACGTGATTGTTCAAATTCAAATCATGCGCTACCTTCGGGATGCAGGTTCACATTCGAACAACCTGCGGGCAGCACCGAAGGAGCCCCCATGACGACCACCCCGACGTCCGACCGGATGCCCGTCCTCTACCTCTCGCACGGCGCCCCGCCGCTGGCCGACGACCCGGTCTGGCCCGGTGAGCTGGCCGCCTGGTCCGCGGGGCTGCCCAGGCCCACCGCCGTGCTGATGGTCTCCGCGCACTGGGAGGAGGCCCCGCTGGCGCTGGGGGCCACCAGCACGGTGCCGCTGGTCTACGACTTCTGGGGCTTCCCGGAGCACTACTACCGGGTGACCTATGCGGCGCCCGGTGCACCCGAACTGGCCGACCAGGTCCGCAAGCTGCTGCGCACCGCCGGCACCCCCGTGCAGGACATCCCCGACCGGGGCCTGGACCACGGCGCCTACGTCCCGCTGGTGGAGATGTTCCCCGAGGCGGACATCCCGGTGCTCCAGGTGTCGCTGCCGACGCTGGACCCGCAGCGGCTGATGGAGATCGGCCGCCGCCTCGCCCCGCTGCGCGACCAGGGGGTGCTGATCGTCGGCAGTGGCTTCTTCACCCACAATCTGCGCGCCATCAGCCCGGACGGCCGGGTGCCGGGAGTGATGGCCGAGTTCGACGACTGGGGGCGCCGCGCCCTGGAGGCCGGGGACGTGGACGCACTGCTGGACTTCGAGCGCAAGGCCCCCGCCGGACGGCTGGCCCACCCGCGCACCGAGCACTTCGCGCCGCTCTTCGTCACCCTGGGCGCGGGCGCCGAGGAGCTGGCCTCCCAGCAGAGTGTCATCGACGGCTTCTGGATGGGACTGGCCAAGCGGTCGATCCAGATCGGCTGACGCAGCGTCAGCCTTCTGCGGCCGACCAACGCGCCCAGTCCTCGGGCGTGTCCACGTCGCCGGCCGCCGCCACATCCCCGCACTCGACCAGCTCGAGTTCGGCGGCGCGCGCCGCCAGCAGGGCGCGGGCGCCCGCATCCCCCCGGGCGCCCGCCGCCGCCTCGGCGAAGTGGCAGGCGCCGATCAGCACCGGATGGCCCCGGCGGCCGCCGTACGCTGCCGCCGCCAGCCGGGCGCCGGATCGGTGCGCCGCCAGCAGCCGGGCCACCGCGGCGGCCGTCACCCCCGGGGTGTCCACCAGCATCACCAGCACCGCGGGACAGTCCGGCGGCAGTGACGCCAGACCGGCCCGGAGCGAGGAGCCCATGCCCTCCGGCCAGTCGGGGTTGGCCACCACGGTGCAGCCGGACAGATCGGCGACGGCCGCCACCCGCTCGCGGTCGGCGCCCAGCACCACATGGACCGGATCGCAGCCGCCGTCGCGGACGGTCCGCACCGCATGCTCCAGCAGCGGCCGGCCCCGGAACTCCAGCAGCGCCTTGGGCCGGCCCCCGAGCCTGCGCCCCGCACCGGCCGCCAGGACCAGCCCGGCGACCCCCGATGTCACCTCTCCCATACGCCCCAGCCTGCCCCACCGCCGCACGGTGCCGGGCAGCGACCCACCGCCGGTCCCCGCCGCCGGGTGACGACATACCCGGCAGCACCGCTCCGGGACCCCAGGACCGCCCAGCTCCGGCGCGGTGGCGCCCGTGACCTGCGCCACCTGTCACCGCGCGCTCCCCACCCGGCCTTGACGTCCCGTTATGCACCCTGGTCTGCTGGACGGGGAACCGCCCCGCAGCCCCGCCGGAGACACCTGTGCGCAAGAGCCGCCCCGCCATATCCGCCTCCGCCGTCCTTCTGCTGGCCGTCACCGGCTGCTCCTCCACGGCCCTGGGCGGGCTCGGAGGGCCCTCCACCACCCCGCCGCCCGCCGCCGACTCCGCCGGGCCGGGCACCAACCCGCTGGACAATCCCGACGGCACCAGGCCCGGGTTGGCCGCGATCACCTCAGCCGCGGACAAGGCCAGGGCGCGGGCGCTGATCGAGAAGGTGGCCACCAAGGGACGCGGGCCCAAGACGGGGTACGACCGGGACAAGTTCGGCTACGCCTGGACGGACTCGGCGCCGGGCGGCATCCCGTTCGCCCACAACGGCTGCGACTCCCGGAACGACCTGCTCAAGCGTGACGGGGAGGACGTCCGTTTCCGCAGCGGCTCCGACTGCGTGGTGATGTCGATGACGCTCCACGACCCCTACACCGGGAAGACGATCGCCTGGACCAAGTCCCATGCCACCGCCGTCCAGATCGACCACGTCATGCCGCTCTCCTACGACTGGCAGATGGGCGCCTCGCGCTGGACGAAGGACAAGCGCGAGGACATCGCCAACGACCCGCTCAACCTGATCCCGGTGGACGGACCGACCAACGGCGCCAAGAGCGACTCCGGTCCGGCGGCCTGGCTTCCCCCGAACAGCCGAATCCGCTGTTCCTACTCGGTGCGGGTGGCGCAGGTGTCGCTCAAGTACGGCCTGCCGGTCACGACGCAGGACAAGGACATGATGCTCAGGCAGTGCGGGGCCTGATGCGGCGCGGTTCAGCCGCCCCGCAGTGGCTGCACACCGGCCGGGGCATCCCGGCGTGCTCAGCGGCGGGACCTGCGGTCCTCGCATCCCTGCGGTCACCGGTGGCCGAGGCCGTCCCGGCGGCCACCCGCGGCACCACGTGCCGGGCGCGGTTCGCTGAGCAGCTTCGCCAAGTGGTCCGCGAACCCGGTGAGCCGATCCAGCCGTGACCCGCTGCGGGCGATCCGGAACCCGTGGCGGCGGCCCCAGAACGCCGCCTGGACCGCATGGAACTGGGCCCACCGCTGGACCCGTCCCCGGTCGAGTTCCGCAGCCTCGGCGAAGACGTCCAGGACGCGATGGACGGCCTTGCAGCAGTCGTCCGCTTCGAGCAGCACCACGGCCCGCGCCTTGAGCAGCGTGCCGCCGTCGTAGGCGGGGTCCCCCGCACACCCCTTGGGGTCGACGGCCAACCAGGGCTCGCGCTCGGCGCGCAGGATGTTGCGGGCGTGCAGGTCACCGTGGATAAGGGTGTCCGGTTGGGCGTGTCCCAGCTCGCGGACGGTCTCGACGGCCTCGTCCACCACGGAACCCGGCAGCGGGTGCGTCAACTCCTCGGCGTCCGCGCGAAGCTGCTCCTCCCAGGCGCCGGCTTGCTCGCTCAGCCGTGGGAGGCCGGGCGGCGCGGGAACGGCCAGTCGGCGGCTGATCCGCCCTGCGACCGTCGCGACCTCGTCGCCGTCCTCGACCTCTGCCAGCGTTGAGGGCCGGACCCGCTCCAGCAGCATCGCGAACCGCTCGTCGTCGCGTTCATGCAGCAGGACGGCGCCGCGCCCGCCCCACGCCGCGAAGGCATCCGGCTCATGGACGTTGCCGGGGTGCGGGAACGACACCTTCAGCACGGCGGTCCCCCGGCCCCGCCGTCTCACCGGGACGATCACCCCGACACCCCCGTGCATGACCGCACCGTCCGGTACGCATCCCCAGTGCTCCAGCAACTCGTCCACGAGTCGCGGGAGTTGGGCAAGCCAGGCCGCTCCGGGCTCGCCCTCACGCTCCACCGTGCTCCGGGCGAACCCCTGGGGTACCGAGATCATCCGGGCAGCCTAGGCCCAGGCCGGAGCCGACTCTGCACCGGCCGGCGCAAGCGGCGGACCGTCCTTCTGTCACGGACCCCTGGTCCCGAAGCGGAAGATCCGTCCCCGGAGGCGGGATTGCCCTTCAGCAGGCGCCCCAGGGTTCGACGCGTCCGCGGCGCGGCCCGGGGGCGCGTCCGGGTGGCCGGCGGGGGGTGGTACCGGTGGAGGAGCGGATCCCTGAGAGCCCCCTGAGGATTTCCACAAGCCCTGCCGAGGGGCCCGTGGATCGGGGAGCATGGAGGCCGAGCACACTCCCCGAGCCGAACGGACGGTACGCACGATGTCCGCAACGCCGACGCCCGACGAGTCGGCGGCACGCGGGGCCGAGGTCCCGCCCGCCGGGCGGCCGGTGCGCTGCCCGGCCTGCCGCCGGGAGCACCTGTACCAGTCGCCGCTGCTGCCCTGCCCGTGCGGCGCCTCGCTGAAGGTGCCGCTGCTGCACGGCGGAGTGCCGGTGCAGGTGCGGTTCCGCTCCTGGGAGGACTCCTGGCTGGCGATGCGGTGCCCGCAGTGCGGACGGTCCGACCAGTGGCCGCAACCCGAGTTCACCTGCAACTGCGGTGCCACGGTGCGGCTCCCGGTGGACCACGGCCCGCGTTCCGGCGGGACGGAGCAAGGGCGGCCGCCGCTCGCCGTGCCGCCTGCCGCACCCGCAGCGGCGCCGCGGCAGCAGGCCGCGGTCCGGCCGCGCCCGCCGTTCCGGCCGCATCCGGTGCGCACCTCGGAGGACGCGGTGATGGCGGCGGCGCGTTTCCTGGAGTGGCTGGGCTTCGCCGGGCTGGAGCTCTCCGAGGCGCAGGAGCGCGACGGCGTCCGGCTGTTGGGCAGCCGGCTGGTGGCCCAGGTGGACACCTGGACCGAGCCGGCCGATCTGCGGGCCGTGGAGTGCCTGTGGCTGGGGACCCTGCACGCGGCCGACGCGGTGGCTGCCATGTTCACTCTTGCGGGTTATTCGCGGGAGGCGGTTGCACGGGCCGAACAGCTACTGGTGGCCCTGTTCACGCTGGACCTCGCGGGGGTGCCGCAGCCCGCGAATGACGCGGGTCGGACGCTGCTGCGCACCGGCTCCACATCCTGACCGGAGTCCTCCCTGGTCAACGCGGTGTCAGGAAACCGGCTCCGTACGTGATCTGGCGCACAAGCTCGTCCGCATGTTGAAATTCCGCATCGGCGATCCCTGTGCCGGACACCGCGCACAAGGAGGTGGCGTTGTCGGAGCACGAAGCAGCCCCGGTCGGCCCGTGGCGGGCGCTCCCCCGAGCACCCGCAGGCGGAGGCGACGCGGTGTGGCGGCTGCGCTCGCGCGCGTGCTGGACGGAGGCCGCGGAGCTGCTGGCACCGCTCGCCGGGCGGGATCCGTGGGCGGCGCTGCGGCGTGCCGAGCTGCTGATCGAGCAGTGCCTCTACACCGCGGCGGGCTGGGAGGCCGCGGAGACGGCGCTGCGGCAGGCCGAGGCGGCCGCCCGCAACCCGGAGCAGCGGGCCGCTGCGGCGTGCGAGCGAGGGTTTCTGGCGTACACGGCGACGCTGCTGGGCGTGCGGGACCGGGCGGACGAGGCCAAGGCGGCGCTGGGCCGCACCTCGGCGCTGCTGGCCCCGGACGCTCCGGGCCGCCCCCTGCTGGACTTCCGCCGGGGGCTGGTGACCGAGAACCTGCTGAACGATTCCGCGGCGGCACGGACCGCATTCCGACGCGCACATGAGGGAGCGTCAGAACGCGGCGACGATCTGCTGCGCTCGCACACCTCCCGGCATCTGGCGGGGCTGGCCCTGGCGGACGGCGACCTCGCCGCGGCCCGGGAGGGGTTCACGGTGTCACTGCGGCTGCGGGAGCAACTCGGCTTCACGGTGGGGGTGGCACCGGCGCTGGCCTCGCTGGCCGAGGCGTCCGAGGCGGCCGAGGCAATCCGGTTGCGGGCCGAGGCTGCGCGCCTGGTGGGGGCGCTGGGCGGGGTGCCGGTGTGGCTGACGGGGCTGCTGTCGGGGGGCGGCGGACCGCCCGGGGCGCTGCCGCGGATGGCCGGACGTCCGACGGCGGAAGGACGACGGGGCGCGGAGGCGGCCGACGGCAAGGTCAGCTAAGGTTAGCCTTACCTGTCAGAGCCGTTGTCCCTCCGACCGACGGGCCACTGCGTCATGCACACCGCCAGCAGCACCCTGCCCCCGCGCGCCTCCGCCGCGGACGGCCTCCCCTGCGCCGACGCCTACGCCCGGCTGGCCCAGGTCCTGCCCGACCTACGGGTCGAGCTCACCGGGCCGCGCTCGGGTGACGGCTGGATCCTGACGGCCGACATCGCCGGGGATCCCGGCGTACTGGCCCAGCTGGTCGCGGAGGAGGAACGGCGGGGTCTGGCGGACTACGGGGAGCCGCTGCGGCCGGATGTGGCGGCCGGGTTCAGCCTGCACCGCTATGCCTGGTCGGCCTGCCTGCTCTTCACCGTGCCGTGGTTCCTGGAGCGCAGGGTGCCCCGGCTGCCGGTGGCGGCGGTCTCGGCGAACCGCGCCGAGGGGCGGATGACAGCCCGGGTGGAGTCCTTCACCTGCCTGCCCGAAGACCCTGCGGCCGCGCTGCCGGGCGCCCGGGTGGCGGCCGACGAGGCGGCGCTGCGGGCCGAGTTGCTGGCGGCGCTGACGGAGCATCTGGAGCCACTGCTGACGGCCTTTCGGCCACGGCTGCGGCGCGGCCCGCGGACCCTGTGGGGAATGGCCACCGACGAGGTGGTGGAGGGGCTCTGGTACCTGGCCAGCCTGCTGGGCGAGGAGGAGCGGGCGGCGGCCGAACTGGGGCTGCTGCTGCCGGGGTCCACCGCACCGTTCGCCGGAGCCGCCGCGTTCCGCGTGCTCGACCAGGGGCCGGACCGGGCGCCGATGCGTACCCGCACCCGGGTGAGCTGCTGTCTCTACTACACGGTGCGTCCCGCCGAGGTGTGCTTCAACTGCCCCCGCAGCTGTCCGAGCGCAGCCGCGGCAGACCGGACCGACAAGTAATACATAATCTCTCAGAGTCCCCCGCAATGGTGGATTGACACCGAATCAGCCATGCATTCGCGGATCGTCCGCCAGGATGGTCCGCCATGAGACTCTCCGACTTCCCGGCCGTCTGGACCGCGGCAGGCGCCGTGGCGCTGGTGGTCGTCGGCGCGCTGCTGGCCTTTCTGCGCACCCGCGGCGGCGGCGACACCCGGGCCGGTACCGATTCCTGGGAGCGCAGCGAGGAGCGGCGGCGACGCAAGGAGATGGTGTACGGCATCGCCTCGTACACACTGCTCTTCTGCTGCGCCGCGGTGGCTGCCGCGCTCTCCTTCCACGGTCTGGTCGGCTTCGGCACCCAGAACCTCAATCTGTCCGGCGGCTGGGAGTACCTGGTGCCCTTCGGCCTGGACGGCGCAGCGATGTTCTGCTCCGTCCTGGCCGTGCGCGAGGCCAGCCACGGCGACGCGGCCCTCGGCTCACGGATGCTGGTGTGGCTCTTCGCCGCGGCGTCCGCCTGGTTCAACTGGGTGCACGCCCCACGCGGCGGCGGTCATGCCGGGGCACCGCAGTTCTTCGCGGGGATGTCGCTCTCCGCGGCTGTGCTCTTCGACCGGGCGCTGAAGCAGACCCGCCGGGCCGCACTGCGTGAGCAGGGCCTGGTGCCCCGCCCGTTGCCGCAGATCCGCATTGTTCGCTGGGCCCGCGCGCCCCGGGAGACCTACGCCGCCTGGTCGCTGATGCTGCTGGAGGGCGTACGCAGCCTCGACGAGGCCGTCGAGGAGGTACGCGACGACCGCCGGGAGAAGGCGGCCGAACGGGAGCGCCGCCGGGTCGCCGACCGGCGTGAACGGGCCGAGATCCGGGCGATCAGCCGCTCGCACGGAGGATGGGGCCGGCCACGCGGCCACCAGCGGCCTGGGCGGCCCGTGCTGCAGACCGCGGGCGAGCCGGGTGCGTACGACCAGGTCGGCGCGGAGCCTGCCATAGCCGCGCCCGCTCCTGGGCCGGCGCCCGCGGCGGCCGGGGCCGGGGCCGCGGCCCCGGAGCGTACCTTCGACCTCAGCGCGGAGGACGACACCCTGACCCTGCCGCGGCTGGACTCACTGGATTCGCTGGAGCAGAAGCTCAAAAACCTTGAGCAGCAGCTCGGTTGACCGATCCGGCCGTTCGGTGAGGGGCCGCGGTCACACCGGGGCGGCGGCGGTGAGCTCGAACCACATCCGCTTGCCGCTGCCGCGCGGCTCCACACCCCATGAGTCCGCGAGCGCCTCCACCAGCATCAGCCCCCGCCCGGAGGAGGCCTGCTCGCCCGGAGTACGGCGGGTGGGCCACTGGTCGGAGTCGTCCTCCACCTCCAGCCGGAACCGGGCCGGTCCAGCTGGGTCGCGGTAGAGGCGCGCGGTCATCATGGCATCGCGGTCGGTGTGCACCAGGGCATTGGTGATCAGCTCCGAGGCGAGCAGCTCCGCGGTGTCGGCCAGATCGGGTACGCCCCAGCGTCTGACCGCGTCCCGCAGCTCACCGCGCACCTCGGCGATCCGGGCCAGGTCGGCCTGGCCGATCCGGCGGCGCAGCTGCAGCTGCGGCACACCGCCGACCGGGCCGTCCCAGCGCATCAGCAGCAGCGCGATGTCGTCCTCGCGCTCGGCGGAGTCGGCGGCCTCGGCCGCGATCCGATCAGCCAGCACCTCCAGCGGCTCCACACCGTCGGCGGCCTCCGGCAGCGGGTCGGCGACCAGCCGGCGGAGCCGCTCGATGCCCTCGTCCAGGTCGACGGCGCGGGCCTCGACCAGTCCGTCGGTGGTGAGCAGCACCAGCTCACCGGGGTCCAGAGTGAAACGGGTGACCTGGTACTCCTCCTCGGGCGCGATCCCGAGCGGCAGACCGCCCGCGACCGGCTGCACCACGGTGGAGCCGTCGATCCGCCGCACCACCGGGTCCAGATGCCCGGCCCGGACGGCATAGACCACGCCGTACTCGACATTGACCTCGGCATAGGTGCAGGTGGCGAAGTGGCCCGTGTCCAGGTCGGCGAGGAAGCGGGAGGCACGTGCCATCACCGCGGCCGGCGGATGCCCCTCCGCGGCATAGGCCCGCAGCGCGATCCGCAACTGTCCCATCACACCCGCGGCATGCACATCGTGGCCCTGCACATCACCGATCACCAGTCCGACATGGCCGCCGGGCAGCGGCACCACGTCGTACCAGTCGCCGCCGATCTGCAGACCGGTTCCGGCCGCGAGGTAGCGCACAGCGGTGGTGGTGCCCGGGACGGGTGGCACCCGGCGGGGAAGCATCACCCGCTGCAGTCCCGAGGCCAGCTCGTGCTCGGCGTCGTGCAGCCGGGCGCGGGCGAGCGACTGGGCGACCAGTCCGCCGAGGGTGGAGAGCAGCGTCCGGTCGTCGCTGTCCAGCTCGCGGTCGTCCTCAAAGCTGATCAGGCAGACCCCGATCGGCCGACTGCCCGCGATCAGCGGCAGGAACGCCCAGGAGCTGCGGCCCAGCGGGCGCACCCGGGGCCAGGCCTCCGGATAGCGCTCCCGGTACTCCTCCCGGTTGGCGAGGAAGATCGGGGTGCGGGTGCGGATGGCGTCCGCCGCGGGGTGGCGCGCGTCCAGGGGGGTGCGGTCGTACGGCTGGATCGCCTCGGCGCTGTAACCGGTGGCGCCGAGGATCTGCAGGCGCCCGTTCTCCAGTGAGGCGAGGACCAGTCCGTCCGGCGGGCGCCCCGGCAGCGGCAGTTCGGTGAAGACCCGGGCGACGTCCCGTACCGTGACCGCCTCGGACAGGGCCCGGGCGGCCTCCTTGATGAAGCGGGTGCGCTCCTCGCGCAGCACCGCCATCCGGTCGGCACGGGTGCGCTTGTGGAGTTCCGCGGTGGCGTCCCAGACAAAGCCGACCATCCGGGAGGCACGGCCCTCGGCATCGGCCAGCACCCGGCCGCGGAACCGCACGGCGTGCAGCTCGCCCCCGGGGTGGACGGTGCGGTAGTAGGCGCCGCACTGGCCGAGTTCGGCGACGGCACGCTCCACCCGGCGGCGCACCACCGGGGCGTCCTCGGGGTGCAGCAGCGCCAGGAAGGCCTCGGAGGAGCGGTCGAAGCGGTCGGGGTCGAGGCCCAGGATGCGGCAGGCGCGCAGATCGCCCTCCAGCAGATCCCGGCGGATGTCCCAGTCGAAGGAACCGATGCCGTTGGCGGCCATCGCCGGTTCGAGCCACTCCGGGGCCGAGTCTGCGCTGGGGGTCGGCACCCCTCGGGACGCTGCGGCCACATACGCACCGCGCAGGGCCCGGTCCCGTGCTCCGCGTTCACGCTCGCGCACGCTCTGCTCCGGGGGGCGGAACGGCGGTCGGCGGGCAGGCCCCTGTGGCTCGGGCTCAGTCGCCATGGTTCTCCTGCCGCTCCCTGTCGACGCGGCCCGGGCCGGACCGCACACATTCTCTTCATCCTCGCGGATGTTCGCCCCAGCGGCAATGCCGGTCACTTGGCGGCCTGCCACACATCCGAACGGGTGCGCCGGGCGCACCGTCATCGAGGCTAACCCAGCCGCGGGCGGGGCGCGTCGGACGGCGCCGCCGCGTCCGGAGCCGTGCCAGGCGGCGCGCCGGGGACCCGGGTCAGGCGGGACGGGCGGGATGGAGAGGGCGGGACGGGGCGGGGACTCGGGTCAGGCGGGGCGGGCGGCGTGGGCGGGCAGGGCGGGTCGGGAGCGTCAAGGGCAGATCAGCTCGAACCAGGTGACCTTGCCCTCCCCCCGCGGCTGCACCCCCCAGTCGTCGGCGAGCGCCTGGACCAGCAGCAGACCGCGTCCCGAGGAGGCATGCTCACCAGGGGTACGGGGCTTGGGCCGCTGGGAGGCCCGGTCATGGACCTCGACCCGGAGGCGGGTGCCGCGGGGCGGGGTGCGGGGCAGTGCGACACCCGCGGGCAGGTCGGCGGTGCCCTCGGCGGTGGGCGCGGGGGCGGCGTCGGGCGCGGGGGCGGCGGCGTCGGGCAGCTCGGAATCCGTGGCACCCGGCTCCGGAGCGTCCGGCGCGGGGGTGATCAGCGTGGCGGCGAGCACCGCCCCGTGGTCGGTGTGCACCAGGGCGTTGGTGACCAGCTCCGAGGCGAGCAGCTCCGCGGTGTCGGCGAGCTCCGGCACACCCCAGCGGCGCAGCGCGGTACGCAGCTGCCTGCGGACCCTGCTGACGGCGACCAGATCGGCCGGGTCGACGGCGCGACGCAGTCTGCGGCGGAGCACATGGTCCGCGGGGGCGTCCCAGCGGGCGATCAGCAGTGCGAGGTCATCGGGCCCGTCGTGCTGGTCGCGGGCCAGTTCGGCCATGGTGTCGGCGAGCGCCTCCAGATCGTCCACCGGGCTGCCGGCGAGGTGCTCGCGCAGCCCGCGGGCGCCGCTGTCCAGATCCAGTGTGCGGGAGCCCACCGCGCCGTCGGTGCAGAGCAGCAGGGTGCTGCCGGGCTCCAGCTCCAGCCGGGTGACGGGGTAGTCCTGCTCGGGTTCGATGCCGAGCGGCAGACCGCCCTCCGCGGCGGGCCAGGCGCTGTGGCCGTGCGGGCCGCGGACCAGCGGACCCATGTGGCCGGCCCGTACGATCTCGGCGCTGCCGGTGAGGGTGTCCAGGTCGAGATAGGTACAGGTGGCGAAGAGGCCGGTGTCGAGGTCGGCCAGGAACCGGGACGCCCGGGCGACCACCGCCGCCGGATCGTGCCCCTCTGTGGCATAGGCGCGCAGCGCGGCACGCAGTTGGCCCATCACCGCGGCGGCGTGCACATTGTGGCCCTGCACATCACCGATGACCAGGCCGACATGGGCGCCGGGCAGGGGGATGACGTCGTACCAGTCGCCGCCGATCTCCAGCGCCTGGGTGCCGGCGCCGGTGGAGTAGCGGGCGGCGACTGCGATCCCCGGGACCTGCGGCACCCGGCGGGGCAGCATGCTGCGCTGCAGCCAGCTGGCGAGGTCCTGTTCCGCGGTGATGTCACGGATGATGCCGACGATGCGGACGGCGCGGCCGTCGGGCCCGGCCAGGGCGCGGCCGTGGGCCGACACCCGGCGCTCGGCACCGCCGGGGCGGGGGATGCGCAGCTGCACGTTGCAGGGGCCGCAGGCGGCCACCGCCGCTCCTACCGCCGCGTCCAGCCCGGGCAGGTCCTCGGGCAGGATCTGCGCGCGCACCCGCTCGGGCCGCTCGCCGAGCACACCTGTGGGCAGTTCGAGGAGGCGGCGGGTCCGGTCGTCCCAGACCAGGCGGTCGTCGACGAGGTCCCAGTCGAAGGAGCCGGTGCCGGTCGCGGCGAGGACCAGTTCCAGTCGGGCGGCACGGGAGGCCACATCGTCGGCCGGTTCGCCGGATGCGGTGGTCCCCGCGGGCGCTGCCGCTCCTCGGGTCGCCGAGGAGCTGCGCTGGAGCGGGAGCCGCGATTGACCGTCCATCAGTTCCGCACCGCCCTTCCGAGCCGGCCCCGGCCGTGCCTCCCGATACCGCCGTGGCGGGGATTCCCTGAGCGGCGCGCGATACCGCGCCCAATTGCGTCATGCCCGCGTAATCCGCTGCAAATCCTGATACGCACCCCCGCAACACCCCCACGGACATCCTCGGGCCCGGGTGAGCGACTGGGCAACGGTGCACTTGCGCCATGTCTGTGCGCGGTCATCAGCCGCGTGCCTGCGCATACGCCGCATCCACCGCATGGAACCGGCCGCGGGGCCCAGAGCGCCGCGGCCGTCCGGGCGGGCCGGCCGCGGCGGGCCGCAGTCGGCGGCACCGGAGGCACAGGGCCGCAGCAGGCGTAGCAGGCCGCAGCGCCCGCACGACCCATGACCCGCAGAAGGCCGCGCGTGAGCCTCGCGCCTCGCCCGTGCGCCGGTTCGGGCCCTCCCGCGTCCAGCCACCGGGCGGGTGAGGGCTGCGGACGGACGCCGTGCCGAAGGGCGCCGGGCGGGCGAGGCTGGACAGAGTGGCGACATCGGGGTTGAATGCCGCCAGCGGTTTGAACGCCGTTCTAAACCCTGCGGAGCGAGGAACCGTGCGACTGACGCCCACCGAGCGGGACCGACTGCTGATCTTCACAGCGGCCGAGCTGGCCCGCGCCCGCCGTGCCCGTGGAGTACGGCTCAATGTCCCCGAGGCGACCGCCCTGATCGCGGACGCCGTCTGCGAGGCGGCCCGGGACGGGGCACGGCTCGCCGAGGCCATCGAGGCCGGCCGGACGGTGCTGGGCGCTGACGATGTGCTGCCCGGCGTCCCCGATGTGGTGACCGTGGTGCAGGTGGAGGCGGTCTTTGACGACGGCACCAGGCTTGCCGTGGTCACCGACCCCTTCCGGGGTGCGGGCTCGCTCGGCGACGACGCTCCCGGCGCAGCCCTGCCGGGAGCGGGGACGGGCTATGAACCGGCTCCGGCAGCCGTACGCATCCCCGTACGCAACACCTCGGAGGTGCCGATCTCCGTCACCTCGCACTTCCACTTCTTCGAGAGCAACCCTCGGCTCGCCTTCGACCGGGCCGCCGCCTACGGCACCCGGCTGGCGGTTGCCGCGGGCTCCTCGGTGCGCTTCGACCCGGGGGCCACGGTGCAGGTCGAACTGGTGCCGATCGGCGGCGCCCGGGTCGCCATCGGCTTCGCCGGGCTGGTCGACGGTCCGCTGGACGCACCCGGGGCCAAGGAGACCGCGCTCGCCCGGGCGCGGGCCACCGGCTATCTGACCACGGTCGACGCTGATGGCGGCGGGGACGGCGGGACGCGCGCCGCAACCCGGGAGTCCGGCGCCGAAGAGTCCAACGCCGGAGAGTCCGGCGCCGAAGCGCCTGGGGCCGACAGGTCCGGGGCCGACGGCCGGAACGGCAGCGAGGGGAGCAGCCAGGCATGAGGTCCTCCAACGCGGAGCTCACCGGCGGCGGTGGCAGCAGCCTCCACGGCGGTATCGACCCGCATGACTACATCGCCGTCCATGGGCCTCGGGCCGGTGACCGGATCCGGCTCGGCGACTCAGGGCTGATCATCCGGGTGGAGTCCGACTCACAGGCCCCGGGCGAGGAGTTCCTGGCCGGATTCGGCAAGACCGCCCGCGACGGCCTGCACCTCAAGGCCGCGGCGGTCCGCGACACCTGCGACGTGGTGATCAGCAATGTCACCGTGATCGATGCCGTACTGGGCATCCGCAAGACCTCGATCGGGCTGATCGCCGGCCGGATCGCCGCCATCGGCCGGGCCGGCAACCCGGACACCCTGGACGGGGTGGACGTCGTCGTCGGCACCGGGACCACCATCGTCTCCGGCGAAGGCCTGATCGCCACCGCCGGGGCCGTGGACACCCATGTCCATCTGCTCTCCCCGCGCATCATGGAGGCCTCCCTCGCCTCGGGTGTCACCACGATCATCGGCCAGGAGTTCGGGCCGGTCTGGGGCGTCGGGGTCAACTCGCCCTGGGCGCTGCGGCATGCGTTCAACGCCTTCGACGCCTGGCCGGTCAACATCGGCTTCCTTGCCCGCGGTTCCTCCTCGGACGACGCCCCTCTGGTGGAGGCGCTGGCCGAGGGCGGCGCCTCCGGCTTCAAGGTGCACGAGGACATGGGCGCCCACACCCGCGCCCTGGACACCGCGCTGCGGGTCGCCGAGGAGCACGACGTCCAGGTCGCCCTGCACACCGACGGGCTCAATGAGTGCCTCTCGGTGGACGACACCCTGGCCGTCCTCGACGGCCGCACCATCCATGCCTTCCACATCGAGGGCTGCGGCGGTGGCCATGTCCCCAATGTGCTGCGCATGGCCGGTGTACCCAACGTGATCGGCTCGTCCACCAACCCCACCCTGCCCTTCGGACGGGACGCACTGGGCGAGCACTTCGGCATGATCGTCTCCGCTCATGCCCTCAAGGTCGACCTCCCCGGCGACGCCGCCATGGCCCGCGACCGCATCCGCGCCGGCACCATGGGCGCCGAGGACGTACTGCACGACCTCGGCATGATCGGCATCACCTCCTCGGACGCCCAGGGCATGGGCCGCGCCGGCGAGACCGTACGCCGCACCTTCGCCATGGCGGGCAAGATGAAGGGTGAGCTCGGCCCACTGGACGGCACCTCCTCACTCGGTGAGCGGGACAGCGGCGACGACAACGAGCGGGTGCTGCGCTACATCGCCAAACTCACCGTCAACCCCGCCATCGCCCATGGACTGGCCCATGAGATCGGCTCGCTGGAGGTCGGCAAGCTCGCCGACATCGTGCTCTGGCGCCCCGACCACTTCGGCGCCAAACCCCAGCTCGTCCTCAAGGCCGGATTCCCCGCCTACGGCGTGGTGGGCGACCCCAACGCCTCCACCGACACCTGCGAACCCCTGGTGCTGGGACCGCAGTTCGGTGCCCATGGAGCCACCGCCGCCGACCTCTCCGTCGCCTTTGTCGCCCGCGCCGCCGCCGACGCCGCCGACCCCGGCGCCTCCGGTATGGCCCACCGCCCCGGCGACGCCCTCCCCACCCGACGCCGCAGAGTCGCCGTCCGCGGCACCCGGGGCATCGGCCCGCGCAGCATGGTCCGCAACGGCCGCACCGGCGAGGTCCGCGTCGACGCAGCCACCGGCCTGGTCACCCTCGACGGCGCCCCCCTGCGCTCCGAGCCGGCCGACAGCGTGTCACTCAGCCGCCTCTACTTCCTCTGACTCACTGGTCTTCCTCTGACTGGCTGGTCTTCCTCTGACTGGCTGGTCTTCCTCTGACTGGCTGGTCTTCCTCTGACTGGCTGGTCTTCCTCTGACTCACTGATCCACACCGGGAACCACGATGAACCTCCCCACCCCTGCCGAACTCGGCTTCTCCATGCCTGCCGAATGGCGACCGCACGCCCGCACCTGGATGGCCTTCCCCACCCCCAACGACACCTTCGGCACCGACCCCGCCGACGGTGGAGACCTGGACGTCGCCCGCCGCGCCTGGGCCACCGTCGCAGACACCATCGTGCGCCATGAGCCGGTGACTCTCATCGTCAACATTGGGGAAACCGAGACCGCCCGCCGCTATGTCTCCCCCGCCGTGGAGATCGTCGAACGGCCGCTCAACGACGCCTGGATGCGGGACATCGGCCCCACGTTCCTCATCGACGGCAACGGCGGGCTGGCAGCCGCAGACTGGGTCTTCAACGGCTGGGGCGCACAGTCCTGGGCCTCCTGGGACCACGACCAGCTGATCGCCGAGCAGATCACCGGCCTCACCGGCGCCCGCCGCTTCGCCTCCCGGCTGGTGAACGAGGGCGGCGGCATCCATGTGGACGGCGAAGGCACCGTCCTGGTCACCGAGACCGTGCAGCTCGACCCGGGCCGCAACCCCGGCTGGACCAGGGAGCAGGTGGAGCAGGAACTGCACGCCCACCTCGGCACCCGCAAGGCGATCTGGCTCCCGCGCGGCCTCACCCGCGACTACGACGAGTTCGGCACCCGCGGCCATGTGGACATCGTCGCCGCCTTCCTCAGGCCCGGTCTGATCGCGGTGCACAGCCAGCCCGACCCGGCCCATCCCGACCACGAGATCGGCAAGGAGATCGCCGCCCTGCTGCGCTCCTCCACCGACGCCCACGGGCGCCCGCTGGAGGTGGTCGAACTGGCCGCCCCCACCGTGCTGCACGACGACGCCGGGGAGCCCGTCGACTACTCCTACATCAACCACTACCTGGCCAACGGCTCCGTGGTGCTCTGCGCCTTCGACGACCCCCGCGACCAGGCCGCGGCGGAGGTCTTCGCCAAGGTCTTCCCGGAGCGGAAGGTCGAACTGGTCGACGCCAGGCCGATCTTCGCCAACGGCGGCGGCATCCACTGCATCACCCAGCAGCAGCCCCTGGCGTGCTGAACCGTCAGGCACGCGGCGGCTGACCCGCGTGCCCGCCGGAAGAGAGCGGGCACGGCCGCGACGGCGGACGCACCCCGGCACGGGCACGCCACGGCTGCCGGACCGGCGAGCAGGCTGAAGTCCTGCCGCCGTCCGCACCGGCGGCGCTCCCGGGCCGAGGTGGTCCGCCGGGTCGGCATGGCGTGATTCAGGCGCTGCCGGCGCGCGCAAGGCCGACGGGCGGGACGGCGGCGGGGGCGGGGACGGGGACGGTCACTTGTACCAGACCGCGACGCCGTGGTGATGGGAGCACGTCCCCTGATGGTGCGCGCTGAAGGACAGGGTGCCGTCGTTGCACAGCGCGGTGGCGCCGCCGTGGTCGTCCACGGGTGGAGCGGTGGTGTGGTGGACGACCGGTGTGTGCCGCACAGCAGGCTTGTGCGTGGTGGGCCTGGGCGCGGGCGGGTTCGGCTTCCGAGTGTGCGGGGTGGTGGTGCGGGGGGTGGGGGCCGCCGTCGCACTCACACCGGCGCCGGGGCTTGAACTCGGGCTTGAACTGGGACTTGAACTGGGGCTGGGAGTCGGGGAGGCCGAAGGGCTCGCCGACGCTGCGGTCACCACGGCGGTGGTGGTGCCGGGGGTCGTGGGCCCGCAGGCCGTCGCGGTCAGCATGGCGACGGAGACGACGAAGAGGGCCGGGATCGTACGGCGCATGGTGCTTTTCCCCCGATGTGGGTGGTGGTGTCCGGGGGCCGAGCCTGGCAGCACCACAGTGTGGCATGTGGTGGTTTTGAGGAGGTTGTGACAGTGCCGTGACGACAACGGGGAAGCCCTCGGCGCGCCACCTCCATGGCCCTGCCGCAGCGGTGCACATCAGCAGGCCCCCGGTGCAGCGATGGCCCTGATCCGCGGCTTCACAGGGCGCAACCGCCGACCCGCAGCAACCGGGCGGCCCGCACCGGCCGTCCACCTGTGTACCGACACGGCGAGCCCGGGGCCGCCGTCCGGCCGTGCACCCCGGGTGGAGGGTCCTCCCTGTCGGACACGACGTCGGCCGCCGACGTTGTACTACCTGTCACCGCAAGGTATCTTGCATCACATGGTAGTTCCGGGAGGGGAACGGACAGTCGTCAGCCAACTGCGGCGCGGCGTCCTGCAGTTCTGCGTCCTCGCACAGCTGCGGGACGGCGAGAAGTACGCATACGAGCTGGTACGGGAGCTGGGTGACGCCCATGGCCTGGCCACCAGCGAGGGCACCATCTACCCCCTGCTGTCCCGGCTGCGGAAGCTGGAGTGGGTCGCCTCCTCCTGGCGGGACTCCGAGAGCGGCCCACCGCGCCGCTACTACGCGCTGACGCCCGCCGGACGCGAGGCGCTGCACGCCTTCACGGCCGAGTGGGAACCCTTCCGAACCGCCGTGGACACCCTCCTGGAGCACAAGGAGCACCGCCGATGACCCCGGTCCGCAAGCAGCTCGTCATGGAGTACCTGCGCCGCCTGGACAACGCCTGCACCCTCCTGCCGCCGCCGCGCCGCCAGGAGCTCGGCGAGGAGATCCGGGAGCACATCGAGGCCGCCCTGGACGAGGCGGAGGTACTGGACGCCGACACGGTGCGGGCCGTCCTGGAGCGCCTCGGGCAGCCCGCGGACATCGTCGCCGCCGAACTCCAGGCCACCCCCGCCAGAGGCCTCCCCGCGGTCACCGGCAAAGAGCAGCCTGCGACCGCAAACGAGACGCGGCCTGTGGTCTCGCTGACTCCGGCGCCCGCGCCCCTCCCTCCGGCCGCCCCCGCCCCCGTCCCCATCCCCATCCCCGCGGCCGCGACTCCTATCGCGCCCCCGCCCCCGCCCCCGCTCCCGCCCCTCACCCCGGCCGCGCCGAGCGGACGCGGGGGCCGGGCCGTACGCGGCGCCGTACTCGGGGCGGCCGCCGCGTCCGCGGTCCTCCTGGCGATGCTGGCCGTCGGGTTCACGGTCTCCTCGCACGGCACGGCCCCAGGTCCTGACGGCACCGCAGCCACCCCGGCGCCCTACATCCCGACGCCGGAGCAGTCGCCCTCCGGGGCCGCCCCGAGCAGCGCGCCCACCGATGGCGGGATCTCGTCCCTGCCCCCGTCCCCCTCGCTTCCCCCGGCCGCACCGACCGCGTCGGGCTGATCCGCCGAGGGGGCGGGCGGCCGCCACCCCCGCCCCGTCCCGGGGGGCCGATGCGCGGCCCCGGCACCCGCCGCGGGATGTGCGGCCGGTCCGGCGGCCTGGTTGACTCGGCCCTGTCGACGGCCCTCCGACCAGCAAGGGTGTGGTTCCCATCCGTCCGCCGCAGACCGATCCTCCCGGCGCGCACTCCGGCTCCGGCCGAACGCGTCGACCGGCGATGCCCAGGGAGCAGGTACTGGCCGCGGCGATGGCGGCCATCGCCGAACACGGGCTCGCCCGGCTGACCATGGCGGGGCTCGGCAGGCAGGTCGGGATGAGCGGCGGGCACCTGCTGTACTACTTCGGCAGCAAGGACCGGCTGCTCCTCGAGACCCTGCGCTGGAGCGAGGAGCAGTTGGGCGAGCGGCGGCGCCAGGCGCTGGCCCGCACCGGACTGTCCGCCCGGGAGCGGCTGGCCGCGTATGCCGAGCTGTATCTCCCGGAGGGGCCCGGGGATCCGCGTTGGACACTCTGGATCGAGGTCTGGGGCCGCTCGTCGGCGGGCCGGGAGGTCCGGGAGGGCCAGGTGGCCATCGAGGAGCCCTGGCACCGCGATCTGGCCCGGCTGCTGGCCGAGGGCGCGGCGGCGGGTGAGTTCGCGCCGGGCGACCAGGAGGCGGCCGCGGTCCGGATCCGGGCCCTGCTCGACGGCTTCTCCACCCCGATCGCGATCGGACTGCCGGGAGTGCGGCGGGCGGAGTCGCTGGCGCATGTCTCCGCAGCGCTGGATGCCCTGCTGGGTATCGGCCGCTGACTGCGGGTCAGCTGGTCCAGAGCGCCACAGCGGTACGGTCGTCCGCGTAGCCCTTGGCCCGCACCTGGAGCTGCCGCAGGAAGTCCACCGTGCCCGGCGGGTGCGGCTGCGACCAGTGGGCACCGAGGAACCGGGCCACCGCCGGCTCCTCGCGCACCGGGTCGGCGAACCCGGCGGTGGCCAGCAGCAGCAGATCCGCCGGGCTGGCCGGAACCAGCCGGAAGCGGAAGCCCGGGTCGGCCGGCTCCTCCACGCGCTCCGGTTCGGACGGATGGTGCAGCAGCCGCGCCCCGTAGGCGTCGATCCAGTGCTCCGCGCGCAGCAGGAAGAGCCCGCCCGGCCCGACACCGAAGCAGGCCCGGTCGCCGCCGTCCGGGTCCAGCGGCGCCAGGATGCAGTGCAGCGACCCGGAAGCGGTCGGCTCGGCCGGGCCGGAAGCGGCATCGGGGTCGTCGCCGAGCCGCGGGTCCGGCAGGACGCGCCCGCCCGGGGCCGAGGCCCGGCGCAGCGGCTGGGCCGCCCTGGCGGCGAGCCGCTGCAGTCCGAAACGCAGTCCGTCGCGGTCACCGCCCCGCAGGTCGGCGAGCAGCTCTGCCCGGCTGCGGCCGATGGCTGCGGCCAGCTGTCGGCAGGCCTCGGCCGCCGCGGACGGCGAGGTCTGGGAGCTCCGTGCCGCACCGGCCACCACGGCGACCAGGAGGCCGTCGGGCGCGTCGCCGAAGCGGGCGATCAGCAGTGCGTCACGGCGGGGCTCGCCACGGTAGCGCGCGGAGTCACCGCGCACACCGGCGGCCCGCACGGTGAGGCCGCCGTAGTGGGCGCCCTCGACGACGGTGTCCGGTACCAGCTCCCCGAGGTGGTCGGGGTCCGCCGGTGGCAGCGCCGACGGCTCGGCGTCGTAGGTGGGCGGCCGGTCTCCGACGAACGGGATCGGCGGCACCGGGCTCCTGGGCGTCCCGCTCGCCTCCTGCCGGCTCGCCCGCCGGGCCGTCGGCGCGGGCCCCGGGCGCCGGGGGTCGTCGGAGGCGCCCGGCCTGGGCGTGGTGGTCGGCGCCGGCTGCTCCAAGGACATGTCCTCCATCGGCTCGGCCCCGCGCGCGGACGGGGGTGCTACCGGGTCGTGGTGCGCGTCCGGCAGCGGCAGGGAGCCCGCGCCCCGGCCGGACGCGGCGCCGGACGCGGGACCGAGGCCGGGCGCGGGACCAGCAGCCGGACCGAGATCGGACGCGGGACCGGAGGCGAGGCCAGGCCCCGGGCCGAGGCCGGAGGCGGCGGCGCGCGGCCCCGGGACGGGCACCGGCGTCGCCTGCGGTGCAGGCGGCACGGACGGCCATCCGGCAGCCGGGACCGAGGGCTCGGCCGGTGCCGTGCTCAGGGAACCGCCGCCGTCGGCGTGGACGACCTCCCGCGCCGAGTCGAACCAGTCGTCCACCGAGACCACCGAGACCTGCTCCCCACCGGGCAGACGCGGCTGCACGCCCGGCTGCCCCTCGGCCTCCGCCTCCGCCCCGGGCTCGGACTCCGGCTCTGCGGCCAGGTCGGCTGTGTCTCCGGCCTGGGCTTCGGGCTCCTCGGCGAACACCCCCTGCACCTCGTCGAACCACTCGTCCACCGAGCCCGTCCCGGCCCTGGCCAGCGGGGTGTCGGGGACGGTGTCCCGCGGTCCCTGGTAGACGGTGTGCCACCAGGCATCCTCGGCGTCGTCCCGGGGCGTGGTGCCCTGGCTGCTCATCGTCGCCCTCCTCTGCCGGTTCCGGGGCGAGCGGTCACGTGACTGCGGCGATCCGTCCGCCATTGTCCACAAGCCGGGCCCGCTCTGCCGGGAGAAGTACGGGATCGAGACACCTCCGCCACTTTGTCCACCCCGGTGGACGCAGCGGCACTGGCCGAAATCGCACGTGATCGAACATGATGGCCGACGGCGGCCGGGTCTCATTGCCGGCCGCCGCGGCACCGAGCGTCCCCCGCAGCCCGCGGGGGGTGGTGGGCGGCGCCGATGGCCGTGGACAAGGGGTGGGTCGAGTTGCTCGGTTTCGTCGGACTGGACGACCACGAGGAGATCGCCTATCGCGCCCTGGTGGGGGTCGGCGCCGCCGCGGCGCCGGAGCTGGCGCGGCGGCTGGGCGCCGCCGAGGACGACATCGCGGTGGCACTGCGGCGGCTGGAGCGGCGCGGGTTGGCGGCACCCTCCCCGGGCCGGCCGGACCGGTATGTGGCCGCGCCGCCGGCGGTGGCCCTGGGGGCGCTGCTCTCCCAGCGCCGCCATGAGCTGGACCAGGCCGAGCTCGCGGTGTCGGCGCTGGCCAGGGAGTACCGGGTGGGTGCCACGGACATGGCGGCGCACGACCTGATGGAGGTGGTCACCGGCACCGAGGGGGTGCGGCACCGCTTCGAGCAGTTGCAGCTCGGCGCGCGCCGGGAGGTGCTGGCGATGGTCACCGCCCAGCCGATGGTGGTCACCGGCGAGGACAACGCCGCCGAGGAGCGCTCGGTGGAGCGCGGGGTGGCGTACCGGATCCTGGTGGAGCGCAGCACGCTGGACCGCCCCGGCGGGCTGCTGGAGCTGTCCGCCGCCCTGGGCCGGGAGGAGCAGGTGCGCATGGTGGACTCGGTGCCGACCAAGCTGGTGGTGGCGGACCGGTCGGTGGCGCTTGTCCCGCTGACGACCGGGTCGGCCTCGGCGGAGCCGGCCGCGCTGGTGGTGCACGCCAGCGGGCTGCTGGAGGCGCTGGTGAGCCTCTTCGAGTCGGTCTGGGAGCACGGCCGCCCGGTACGGCTGTCCCATCTGGGGGTGGAGGAGGAAGCTCCGGAGGCGCCGGACGACACGGATCTGCTGATCGTCTCGCTGCTGCTGGCCGGTCTCACCGACAACAGCGTCGCCAAACAGCTGGAACTCGGGTTGCGTACGGTGCAGCGGCGGGTCAAGCGGCTGATGGACCTGGCGGCCGTCTCCACCCGGATGCAACTGGGGTGGCATGCCTGCGAGAAGGGCTGGGTGCGGCGGCAGCCCTTGGAGGGCCCCGACGGCCCGGTCCGGGGCGGCTGACGGCGGTCTGGATCCCGCCCGGCCCAGCCCACTCACCCGTTCGGCTGATTAATATGTGCGCATGACCGCATCCGCTCACGGACATCGCCCGGTGTGGCAGGCCCTGCGGCCGCTCCGCCCCGTGCGGGTGCTCTGGTCCGTGCTGCTGGTTGCCCTGCTGTTGCTGTTGCCCTGCACCGGCTCCGCGAACGCGGCTGCGGGCGCAGCCGTGCGCGCGGCCGACGGGCCCCGCGCCACCGCAGCGGTCGCGGTCCCGGCCGGCGCCCCTGCAGGGCATGGGCCTGCCGTACCGCCCTCGGCCGGCTCCGGTCCGGCCGACCGGTCCGGCCACCGCCCCTCGGCGGATGTGCACCAGGTCACAGGGGCCGGGGACACCGGCTCCGCGGCCCTCTGCTCCACCTATGCCACCGGCGGCTGGCCGGGCAGCGGCTGCTCCGGCGGCGAGCACTGCCTTCAGGACGCGGTACTGCCGAACGCCCCGCCGCAGCCGATGATCGCCGCGCCGTACGCCGCGCTGGTGCTGCACCCCGGGCCGATCGCCGAGGCGCGCGGCCCGCTGCCCGGTGTCGACCGGGCGCCCGACCTCCACCTGCTCCAGGTCCTTCGGACCTAGGCGGAACCCTCCCCTGACGCGTGCGCTGCCGCGTCCGGGCCGGCACGGCGTCCCGTCGGTCGCCGTGCCCTTTGCCGAGATCTCTTCCGTGCACACAGAGAAGGACACAGCCATGGGTTCCGCCAAGCAGAGCGCCGCCGCGCGCAGAGCGCGCATCGAGCAGCTGCGCCAGGAGGAGAAGCGCCGTGAGCGCCGCAACAAGACCATCGCCTTCACGGTGGCGGGCGTGGTCATCGCCGGCATGATCGGCGGCGGTGCCTACATCGTCATCGACGCCAACAGCAAGAACGACGCCAAGAAGGCCAAGGCCACCGCGTCCGCCTCGGCGCAGGCCTCCGCCAAGGCCCAGGCCGCCAAGGTCGACATCACCGGGGTCAAGACCTGGAAGAACCTGACCTTCAACCACGTCAACACCAAGGTCAACTACCCGATGACCCCGCCGGTGGGCGGCGACCACAACCCGGTCTGGCTGGACTGCGAGGGCAAGGTCTACAACACCCAGGTGCCCAACGAGAACGCGGTGCACTCGCTGGAGCACGGTGCCGTCTGGGTCACGTACAACAGCAAGGCCACCGCGGCCGACATCAAGACGCTGTCCGACAAGGTCTCCGCGACCACGTACTCCTTCATGAGCCCCTACCCGAGCGAGCAGGGCACCATAACCCTCTCCGCCTGGGGCACCCAGCTGGTGGTGGACAGCGCCAAGGACCCGCGGGTGAACCAGTTCTTCCTCAAGTACGTACAGGGACCGCAGACCCGTGAGCCCGGGGCGTCCTGCGCCGACGCCGGGGCCATGCAGTGACACCCGCCGAGGAGGGTCCGATGGAGCACGACAGCGAGGCACTGCCCACCCCCGCCCGGCGGCGCGGTCTGTGGTGGCCTGCCGTGGTGGCGGGGTTCGCCGCGCTCTGTGTGGGCGCCCTGGCGCTGGTGGTCGGCACCTCCGGGGGCTCTCCGGCCGTCGCCGGCGACCGGGCCTCGGTCTCGGCGCCGGCGGACGACTCCCCCGAGGCGGGCTTCGCCCGGGACATGTCCGTCCATCACCAGCAGGCGGTGAACATGTCGTTCATCGTCCGCGACCGCACCAAGGACCCCGAGGTGCGGCTGCTGGCGTTCGACATCATCAACACCCAGGCCAACCAGCGCGGCATGATGTCGGGCTGGCTGGACCAGTGGGGTCTGGACCAGACGTCCAGTGCCAAGCCGATGGCCTGGATGGGCATGGGGGACGACTACCAGGCGCACGACGGCTCGCTGATGCCCGGTATGGCGACCAACACCCAGCTCGACCAGCTGCGCAAGGCCGGCGGCAAGGCCGCCGAGGTGCTCTACCTCCAGCTGATGATCGAGCACCACAAGGGCGGCGTGCACATGGCGCAGGGCTATGTGGCGATGAGCCACAACGCGGTCGAGAAGCGGCTCGCCGAGACGATGGTGGCCGGGCAGACCTCGGAGATCAAGCTGATGACGGACATGCTCAAGGCACGTGGGGCCAAGCCCCTGAGCTGATCCGCAGTTCCGCCGTGAGGGGCGGGGTACCACCGGCCCGCCGCCGGGGTGCCCCGCCCCTTCCGTCAGGCCGTACGCCCCGCACCCGGCACGGCGCCCGCGCACAACACCCGTACACAACGCCCGTGCACGGCCCACCGGGCGGCTGAGCAGCAGGCCGACGGCGCTACGCTGAGCGCCATGCCGCACCCCGAACCCCAGCCCAACGACCCCGCCGGACACCGCTCCCCGGCCGGCCCCGGCGTCCCGGAGGCGGCCGGCGCGGCGGAGCGGGCGCAGCAGCTGACGGATGTGGTCACCCGGCTGCGCCGGGCGCTGCGCAGTTCGATCCGCACCGACTACCCCTGGGAGTCGCTGCCGATGGCCCAGGTGGAGCTGTTGCAGACCCTCGCCGCCGCCCCGCTGCGGGTGGGCGAGCTGGCGGCGCGGCAGCGGCTGGCGCCCAACACGGTGAGCGGACTGGTCGGCAAGCTGCTGGAGGCCGGTTTCGTGGACCGGCAGGCCGACCCCGGGGACCGCCGTACCGCACGGATCGCCCTGACCGAGGCGGGCCACCGGCAGCTGGCGGACTGGCAGCGGGCCCATGAGCGGCGGATGGCCGCGGCCCTGTCGTCGCTCTCGCCCGCCGACCACGAGCTGGTGATGCAGGCACTGCCGGGGCTGGAACGTCTCGCGGACGCCCTGGGTGAGCCGGGCGAGGAACAGGCCGGGCGCCGGCCGGGGGAATGACTCCCTCGCGCCGATGGACTGACGCTGCGTCAGATCGTCGGCCACACGCTGTCCGTACGGAGCGGATGCCGGCGTCCGCGCCTTTGACGACGACGCACCCCGGACCGTTGACCTCACCACGGTGACCGGCGCCGACGCGCATCGCACGGCCGCGGACGGCCGCGGACGGCCGGCGGCCGGGGCCGTTGTCACGGACCCCGGCCGCCGCCCGACCGCACTACTGGAAGCGCACCTCCACGCTGGTGAAGCCCAGCGAGCGCAGCAGCCCCTGCAGCATGCTGCGGGTGTTCTGCTCGGCACGCGTGTCGAGGTCGCTGTCCTTGGCCGCGGCCTGGATCTTCTGCGCGGCCAGCACATTGAGCTGGTGGTCGTCCCCGGGGTTGGACCCGAAGAAGTCCCCGAACCGGTCCAGGATGCCCCGCTCCTTGGTGAAGACATAGGACCGCTTGGGGTCGAGCGCCGCCTCGGCGAGCTGGGCGTGCGGCAGCGTGAGGACCGCGCTGCGCCGGTCCTCGGAGACGATGACGCCGTTCTTGGCGACCTTGCCCAGGTCCACATAGGCGGCGACACTGCCCGCGCCGACATACAGGGTCCGGCTGCCGCGGACCGCCTCCGGCAGGAACTTGGCATCCTTCTCCAGGTCCACCACCACCTGGAAGTTGCCGGTGGCGGCCTGATAGCGGCTCATGTCCTGGATCGACTTGAGCACAGCCGGCCCGCTGCGGTCCTTGGTCTCGGTACCGAAGAGGTCCGGCAGACCGGGCAGCCAGTCCAGCTTGGCCGCGGCCAGGAACGCCGCCACGATCACCGCAAGGGTGACCGGCAGCGCCACGTACCACGGCACCCGGCGGCGGTCACGGCCGCGCTCCCACCGGCCCTCCGTCGCCCGCCCCTCCCGTGTGCGCTCCCTGAGAGTGGTGCGCCCCGCTTTTCGTCCGGCGTCTCACCGCTGCTGTTCTCTTCGCGTGCCTCTCGGTGGAGCGGCATGTCGAAGACACCTCCCGTCGCCCGCCCTGGGGGTCTGTCCCCCACCGCGCTTATGCCCCCGGCCCCACTGGAACATGGCACCGCGGCTCATACCGTAACGGGGCAGGGACGATTCCATGACAGAGAGCGCTCTCACAGCCGACTGCCACCGGATAAGCTCTGCTGCACAACCCTCACATGCAGCACTAGGAGCCCCAGGTGACCGAGGAGTCCGCGCAGCCGGAGCGCATCGGAGTGCTCCGCCCGACCCTGGAGGCGGTGGCCGAGCTCGCCGGGGTGTCCCGGGCGACCGTCTCACGGGTGGTCAACGGCGGCGCCGGGGTACGGGCCTCGCTGCGCGAGCGGGTGCAGCGCGCCGTGGAGGAGCTGGGGTACGTCCCCAACCAGGCCGCCCGCACCCTGGTCACCCGCCGCAATGACGCGGTGGCGGTGGTCGTCGCCGAGCCGGAGAGCCGGGTCTTCTCCGACCCGTTCTTCGCCCAGCAGTTGCGGGGCATCGGCAAGGAGCTCTCGGCCGCCGACTCGCAGCTGGTGCTGCTGCTGGTCGAGGACACCGGCGACTACCAGCGGGTCGGCCGCTACCTGGCCGGCGGCCATGTCGACGGCGCCCTGCTCTTCTCACTCCACCAGGACGACCCGCTGCCCGCCATGGCCCACCGGGTCGGCCTGCCCACCGTGATCGGCGGCCGCCCCTGGGCCGCCACCGACCGCGACCAGCTCTATGTCGACACCGACAACCGCGGCGGCGCCCGGCTGGCCGTGGGGCATCTGGCCGCCCTCGGCAGACGGCGTATCGCCACCATCACCGGTCCGCTGGACCAGACCTCGGCCGCCGACCGCCTCGACGGCTACCGCGACATCCTGCCCGACGGCGACCCCCAGCTGATCGCCGAGAGCGACTTCACCCAGGAGGGCGGCGGCCGCGCGATGGCCGAACTGCTCGCCCGCCGCCCCGACGTCGACGCCGTCTTCGCCGCCTCCGACCTGATGGCCTCGGCGGCTCTGCGGGTGCTGCGCGAGCACGGCCGTCGGGTACCGGAGGACGTGGCCGTGGTGGGCTTCGACGATTTGGAGTCGGTGGCAGCCTGGACCGACCCGCCGCTGACCACGGTGCGTCAGGACATCGAGGACATGGGGCGGCTGATGGCCCGCCTGCTGCTGCGCCGGCTCGCCGGCAACGGCGGCGCGGACGCGGCCCGCACCACCCCCGCCTCGGTGATCACCCCCACCCGCCTGGTGGTCCGGGCCTCCGCATGACCCGCCGCCGGGTGCGGCGGCGGGTCCGCATGAGAGCGCTCCCACCCAGTGCCGCCCCCGCCGGCCTCTGCCCTGCCGCGACGCTCCCCCAGCCTTCGGCCGGGAGGTGCCCCCAGGCACGCACGCTCGCTGCGTTGGCCGAAAGCCCAGGTACGACCCAGTACAAGGGCTTCCGGCCGCCATGCGATCGCACGCACCGGACGCCGCGGCGTGCGGGCACCTCCCGGCCGCCAGGCTGGGGGTGGGCAAACGTCGGCGGGGCGGCACTAGGGACTGGCCAGCAGATCCAGCTGAAGGCCGACGGCATGCTCCGCCAGATGGCGCTCGGCGACGGAGCGGCGGCCGGCCTCCCGCCAGCGGCTGCGCCCCTCGGCGTCGTCCAGTGACCACCGCACGGTGTCCGCCCACACCGTGTCACCCACGCTGTAGGGGGTGAGCAGGCCGTTGACGCCGTGGTCGATCTGGTCCGCGATCCCGCCGACCGCGGCGCCGACCACCACCGCCCGCTTCCAGAGCGCCTCGGTCACCGTGAGCCCGAAGCTCTCCCGCAGGCTGTTCTGCACCACCGCCGCGGCCCTTCGGCGCAGCACATTGAGCGCCAGGTCCTCGGCCGCGCGGGGGCCCGGACGGAACGACCAGATGTGGACCCGCCGCCGGATCTCCTCCGGGAGCGCCGCACGCTCATCGGTCAGCCGACGGCGGATCTCGGCGTTCGCCGGGTAGTTGGTGGGCACGATGTGCGGCCCGGCCAGCACCAGTTCCACCTCGGTGTCCTCACGGGCCAGCAGGGCGAAGCCGCGGACCACGCCGAGCTGGCCCTTGAGCGGGTCCCAGCGGGAGACCTGGAGCACGAACGGCGCGTCGGGCCGGGTGAGGCCGCCGGTGCCGACGTCGTCCACGGCGACCTCGGCGCCGGGCGCGCACTCCTCGGGTACCGGGGCGGACCGTCCGGCGGCGAGCGCCGCCCAGAGCGGATCGGCGACCTCGTCCGGGATGTCGCGGTTCTTCCACGAGTGGGGGTCGATCCCGGGCGGGGTGATCAACAGCCTCTGGTCGCCGCGGAGTTGCGGCCAGACGAACGCCTGGCTGGAGAAGACGATCGCGTCCACGTTCTCCAGCAGCGGCAGCACCGTCTCCAGAGCCGACCGGTCGAGCAGGTCCGGCTGCTCGAAGCCGAGGTGGCAGCGCCACAGCACCCGGGCGGGGCCGCCCGTCACGGCGGGCGCCAGGGCCAGTCCCATGGGATCGTGCAGCACCACCGCGTCCGCCGTCCGGGCGGCCTCGGCCACCGCTGCGCCGTGCTCGGCGAGATAGGCGACCAGACCTGCGGCGGCGGTGCCGGCGGGGAACGGCGAGTCGGACCGCCGCCCGTAGAGCGAGCCGTGCAGCAGGAAGGCCGCCTCCTTGGCCACCCCGCGGGGCTTGGCGACATACCAGTCCGCCGTCCAGCCGGTGCCGGCGAGCGCGGCGGACTCGGCCCTGATCACCTCCGCCACGCCACCCAGGGCGCTGTCGGTGCTGATGTGCAGGATGCGCCGGGGTTGCGCGGTCACAGCGCGGCCTCCTCGGTCCTCGGTGCCAGTACATGCGCGGGCAGGAGCCGTTCGCACCCGGTGAAGCCCGCGCCGCCCAGCGCCACCACGGTACCGAGGACGATCCACAGCACCGGGCCGCCGTGCTGGAGCGCGGCGCCGACCAGCGCGGGGCCGCTGACGCTGGACACCGCCCAGGCCATCTGGAAGAGCGCGGAGTAGCGCCCCCGCAGCTCGGCGGGCGAGGCCACCAGTGCCAACGCGGTGGCACCGGGTCCGGCCGCCATCTCGCCCAGCGAGAAGAGGACCATCCCGGCCGAGGCGAGCGCCACGGCGGCACCCCGGCCCACGGAGGCGGTCAGTCCGTAGAGGACGAAGGACGCCAGGAAGAGCGCGGTGCCCAGCAGGACCGCCCGGGTGCGGCGGTAGGGCCCGAGGGCGCGGGTGACAGTGGGCTGAAGGGTGACGATCATGACGGTGTTGATCGCATAGACGCAGGGGGCGATCCACTTGGGCAGGCCCAGGGTGTCCACCAGATAGAGCGGCAGCACCACCGAGGGCAGCAGCCAGGCGAAGGCCAGCGCCGCCTGGGAGCCGACCAGGGCCAGATAAGGGCGGTCGTGCAGCAGGGTGCGCCACCGGTCGGGGCGGGGCAGCCGCACCCCGGAGCGCCCCGGGGCCAGCGCCGGGGCCGGGTCCGTGTCCGGGGGCGCACCCGGCGCGGCGGTCCGGGAACCGGACGGTCCCGAGCCGGACGGTCCCGGCCCGGACGGTTCGGGGCCGGGCAGTTCGGGGCCGGGCAGTTCGGGATCGGACGGTACGGGGTCGGACGGTACGGGGTCGGGCAGCCGGGCGAAGACCACGGCGGCGAAGAGCGAGGTCGCCGCGTTGCCCAGCAGGACGATCCGCAGTGCTCCGGTGCTCCCCGCTGCCAGCGCGGCCGCGGCGACCAGCGCGCCGGCGCCCACCGCCGCGCTCTTGAGGGCGTTGGTGAGGGCGATCCACCGGTCGATGGCGTCCTCGTCCACCTGCTGGATCAGGAAGACCGGCCAGGCGACCCAGTAGATGCGCTCGGCGCAGGAGAGCGCCAGCAGTCCGGCCGCGAGCGGAAGCGGGTGCCGGGCCACCAGCAGGTCCAGATAGCCCGCGATGCAGAGCGCATTGGTGGCCAGCAGCGCCCGCCGGGCTCCGGCACGGTCGACCAGCGCCCCGGCCAGGGGCGATCCGAGCAGGGCGGCCAGGGCACTGCCGGACATCAGCAGACCGATCTGCGACAGCGGCAGCTCGGTGGTGAGCCTGAGGTAGAGGAAGGTCAGCGGATAGAAGGCCCCGCTGCCGAAGGTGTCCACCAGCACGGCGGCCACCATCATCCGGCGGCCCCTCAGCCCGGACCGGCCGTCGCGCCGGCCCGCCTTCGCCGGGTCGGGCTGCGGCAGCGTCAGGTCCCGGCCCGCCGAGGGCTGCGGCAGCGCCGGGCGCCGGTCCGTCGCGGGTCTCGGCACCGCCAGGCCCGGGTCCGCCGCCGGCCGCGGCACCGCGTGCTCCGGTCCCGCCGCCGGCCGCGGCAGCGCCGGGCCCGGGCCCGCCGGGGCCCGGTCGCCCAGCGCCTCGGATCCGGTCACGCCCCGCTCCGCCGCCCGGCGGTGGCCGCGGGCGTCCCGAGGAAGGGCACCGCAACCTCGGGAGCGAGGCGCCGCGCCTCGGTGAGCAGGTCCTCGCCCCAGCGCTCCCACAGATCGCGGTAGCGGGAGGTGATCACCACCAGGTCGAAGGAGTCGCCCGGCAGACCGGTGCGCAGTCCGAGGGCGTGCCGCCCGCCCGGGGCCGCGGGGGCGCTGTCGTAGTCGAGCAGGGTCCAGTCGGCCCCGCCGGGCAGTTCGGAAGGTGCGGCCGCGCCCGCACCCAGCACGGCGATCCGCGGCGGCCGCGCGGGGTCGGCGGAGAGCACGGGAGCGCAGGCGGCGCGGATCTGGTCGGCGAGGTCGTCGCCGCGGGTACGGGCCGCGGCCGCCAGCACCCGGCTGTACTCGTACTCCAGCGGCGGGTCGAAGCGCCCGCGGGAGTACATGGCCCAGTAGAGCTCCATCACCGGGTCCGGGTGGCGTTCCAGGAGCAGCGCGGCGTTGCGTTGGTTGCTCAGCGAGTTGGCGTCCATGTCCCGCTCGTGGGGGGACTCGACGGCCCAGCCGTCCCTCAGCAGCGCCATGGCCGTGCCATGGCGGTGGAGTCGGTAGCCGAGCTCCAGGTCCTCGCCGCCCCAGCTGCGGAACCCCTCGTCAAAGCCGCCGACTGCACGGAAGTCGGCGGTGCGCAGCGACAGGTTGAGGGTCCAGAAGAACATCCAGGGGGTGTTGAGCCGCTCCGGGTCGAACCCGACCTCGCTGAGCTCCTGGTGGCGCAGGTCGCGGAAGCGGGGGTCGTCGCCGAAGAGCCGCACCACCTCCTCGGGGGCGCGGCGCTCCAGCGCCTCGGCGAGGCCGGGGTAGGGGTGCCTGGGGTTGTAGCCGTAGGTGTAGCCGAGGGCCACCCGGCCGGGCCCGGGCGGGTGCGGGGCGGGGCCGTGGGCTGCCAGGTGCGCGCCTACCGAGTCGGGGCCGAGCAGTGCACCGGTGTCCAGGAAGAGCAGCAGCGGGGCTGCGGCCAGCGCGGCTCCGGCGTTGCGGGCGCGGGCCACTCCGTACCCCTCGTCGGGCTGGAAGTGGTACGTGACCGGGAGTCTGCCCTCGAACTCCCGGACCACCTCGCGGGTGGCGTCCGAGGAGCCGTCGTCCGCGACCACCGCCTCCAGGGTGCCGGCCGGCAGGCGCTGGGCGGCGACGGAGTCCAGCGTGCGGCGCAGCAGGCCGGCGCGGTTGTACGTCGGGATGACCACAGAAATGAGCGGCGGCGGTGTCCGCATACGAATTCTCCGCTGAGTGAGGAGGTTCTGGTGATCCGGCGTTCCCCGCCTCCGACCGACGCGTCCGGCTCAGCGGTGAATTTCGACTGTATCCGCCGGGTCGGACACTGACAACAGTCGCCTAGGAATCCCCGAAATGCATTCGAGTGCCGCTCCAGTGGAGTTCAATGAGCCGTTTCTAGGTTCATGCGGTCGTCGGCGGGCCAAGGCCTCGCCTCGGCGCCCGGGGTGGAATCCGGCCCGGCGCGCGACGATTCCCCACTCCCCGGAACCGAAGACCGGTGCCGGCAGATTTCCCTGGGTCGCGCCCCATTCCGTTTACCCAGGTGCACCGTATACGAACACCTGGCACGGCACCGAGCCGTGCCCGGCTGCCCCAGAAGGAGCGTGGAGATGGCTATTGCCCAGCAGAATCGCGTACAGGAACTGCGTCCCGTGGCGAACCCGCTCGGCCCGGTCGGCGGGGTGACGGTGCGGGCCAAGGTCAGGGTGCCGTTGCAGGCGTCGTCCGGCGAGTATCTGCAGGCCGATGTGTTCACCTTCCACGGGATGAGCGACCCGGGGGAGCATCTGGCGATCGGGCTGGGCGACTACCGCTCGGCCGGCCGGCCGCTGGTGCGGGTGCACTCCGAGTGCCTGACCGGGGACGTGCTGGGGTCGGCGCGGTGCGACTGCGGCCCGCAGCTCCAGGAGGCCGTGGAGGAGATCTCCGCGGCCGGAGGGTTCCTGCTGTACCTGCGTCAGGAGGGCCGGGCATCGGGCTCTACAACAAGCTGGACACCTATCTGCTCCAGGACGACGGGCTGGACACCTACGAGGCCAATGAGCGCCTGGACCTCGACCCCGACTCCCGCGACTACCGCGTCGCCGCCGAGATGATCCGGGCGCTCACCGCGTCCCCGATCCGGCTGCTCACCAACAACCCGCAGAAGGCGGCGCAGCTGCGGCAGTACGGGATCGACGTCGCGGAGCGGGTGTCCACCGGGGTCTATGTGACCCCGTACAACCGCTTCTACCTGGAGACCAAGGCCAAGGTCACCCGGCACGCCATCGCCCTGGAGACCACCGCCCGGGCCTCCTGAGCGGCCCCTCCCCCATCGAAAGGCCGATCAGCCGATGAGTGCACTCATGATCACTCCCTGTCCGCGCATGCCCACCACGGCGGTGGCCCGGTGACCCCCGGGCGGGCCACCGCCGCGGAGGAGGCCGCGATGCGGCGTGCCGTCGCACTGGCCGCCCTGGGTCTCGGCGGCACCAGCCCCAACCCGGTGGTGGGCTGTGTGATCCTCGCCGCCGACGGCTCCATCGCCGGCGAGGGACTGCACCACCGTGCGGGCGGTCCGCACGCGGAGGTGGCGGCGCTGCGTGCGGCCGGTGCCGCCGCCTCGGGCGGCACCGCGGTCGTCACCCTGGAACCCTGCGACCACAGCGGCCGCACCGGACCCTGCAGCCGGGCACTGATCGCGGCCGGGATCCGCAGGGTGGTGTACGCGGTGCCCGACGCGAACCCCGCGGCGTCCGGCGGTGGGCGGACGCTGCGGGCGGCCGGTCTGGAGGTGGTGGGCGGGGTGCTGGCCGAGGAGGCCGCCCGGGGCAATCGGCACTGGCTGCTGGCCACGGCCCGCCACCGCCCGTTCGTCACCTGGAAGTACGGCGCCACTCTGGACGGCCGGGTGGCGGCGGCCGACGGCAGCTCCCGGTGGGTCACCGGCGAGGAGGCCCGGCGGGACGCCCACCGGCTGCGGGCCGCGCATGACGCCGTGCTGGTCGGTGCCGGCACGCTGCGCACCGACGACCCCTCGCTCGACCTGCGGCACGGGGTGGTCGGCCGGCCGCCGCTGCGGGTGGTGGCCGCCTCTTCGGCCCGCGGGCTGCCCGCGGCCGCCCGGATCTGGGACGGCTCGGCGCCCACGCTGCTGGCCGTGGCCGAGCCGGACTCGGCGGCCGGGCTGCCCGCGGAGGTCGAGGTGCTGGCGGTCCCCCGCGGACCGCAGGGCCGGGGCGTGGACCTCGGTGTGCTGCTGCGGGAGCTGTACGTGCGCGGCGTCCGCTCGGTCCTCGCCGAGGGCGGTCCGACGCTGGCGGGGGCGCTGCTGGAGGCGGGTCTGGTCGACGAGGTGGTCGGCTATCTGGCGCCCTCGGTACTGGGGGCCGGTCCGTCCTCGCTGGCCTCGGCGGCGATGCCGTCGGTGGGTGCGGCGGCCAGGTTCGTGTTCGGTGCGGTGACGCGGCTCGGAGCTGATCTGCGGATCAGTGCCACGCCGGTGCCGGCGGCGGTCCCCTCCGCTGCTCCGGTGGCCGCCGCGGCCGGGAGCGGGGCGGTGGCGCGATGAGGACGGGTGTGGTGCTGCCGCTCTACGACGATCCGTGGACCGATCCGCTGGGCCGCATCCTGCTCCTCGCCGACCTGGGCTTCTCCGGTGTATGGGTGCGTGACATACCGCTGCTGGAGAACGTCCCGGGCGACCGCGGGGCCGGTTTTGACCCGGTGGCACTGCTGGGCCATGTGCTGGGCCGCGGGGTCCCCTTCGAGGAGGTGGGCACGGCGGTGCTGTGCCTCAGCTACCGCCGTCCGATCACTCTGGCGCAGGCGGTGGCGACGCTGCAGAGCCTCTCCGGCAACCGCCTGGTGGTGGGGGTGGGAGCCGGCGTCAGGGCGCGGGTGAACGCGGTCTACGGGCTGGACCGCGACCAGCGCAGGGCGCAGTTCGTGGAGTCGGTCAGAGTGCTGGACGACCTTCTGACGGGCCGCTCCCGCACCCTGCCCGACGGGGTCCGCTTCGACCCCGCCCCCGGCACGGCCCCGCCGCCGCTGCTGCTGGCCAGCGGTGATCCGCATGCGCTGCGGGAGCTGGCCCCGCTGGCCGACGGCTGGATGACCAACCATCTGCCGCCCGAGGGCGTCCCCGGTGCACTGCCCGGCCTCTGCCCGGAGGCGGGCACCCTGCCGTGCACCATGCAGCTCACCCTGGCGGTCTCCACCGCCGATGCGGAGCTGGAGCCGTCCTGCACACCGTACGGGCGGCTGACGCTGCTCCAGGTCGGCGCCCGTCGGCTGCCGGGGCTGCTGGAGGAGTACGCGCGGTCCGGCCTGGCCCGGATGCTGTTCCATCTGCCGCTGGACGACGGTGACGGCCGGCAGCTCCGCGAGCTCGCCCGGGCGCTCACCGCCGTTCCCGTCTGACGCCCCGCCGGGGCGCCGGACCTGCGGCACAGCAGAACTGAGTTCCGATCAGTCTGGGGTGAAGGATGGCGGAGGAGAGTGTGAAGGCCGGGACACAGGGGCACATCCGAGATATGTACGAAGGCCGCCCTGCGGTCGGACCGTCCAACCGTCGACCGGAGGTCGCGCCATGATCGGCGTCGTCATCCTGGGCATCGTCATCGTGGCCCTGGGTCTCGCGAGTGTTGTCTTCACGCTCTGGAACGAGGGCGAGAAGCTCCCGGCCCGGCTGCGCCGGCGCCCCTAGGGGGCACCGGCCCCGCTCCGTGCACCGCCGTACGGCCTCCCCGGCACCTGACCCCGGGGAGGCCGTACGGCGGTGTGCCGTCTGCGGCAGGCCGGCTCAGCGGCGGCGGATCACCCCCGCGTCCCGCACGGACTTCTGGACCGTCTTCCACCGGCGGCGCCGCTCGGCGGCGACCCGGGCGTCACTGCGCGCCTCCATCCAGGCGTTCTCCCGCTGGAGCTTGAGATAGCTGTCCATCCGGCGGTGCGGCAGCGTGCCGTCCTCCAGGGCGGCGCTGACCGCGCAGCCGGGCTCGGTGCGATGCATGCAGTCGTCGAACCGGCAGCGGGCGGCCAGCTCCTCGATGTCGGAGAAGGCACCAGCCAGCCCCTCGGCGCCGCCGTAGAGGCCGACGCCGCGCAGCCCCGGGGTGTCGATCAGCACACCGCCGCCCGGCAGCGGGATCAGCTCCCGGGTGGTGGTGGTGTGGCGGCCCTTGCCGTCGCTGTCCCGGACGTGCTGCACGGCCATCACCTCGGCGCCTGCCAGGGCGTTGGTGAGGGTGGACTTGCCCGCGCCGGACTGCCCGATCAGGGCGGTGGTGCTGCCCAGGCAGGCTGCCAGTACATCGATGTTCTCGCCGGTCGCAGCGGAGACCACAAGAACCGTGGCGCCGGGGGCCGCCGCCTCGACGTCCTCCCGGATGTGCTCCGCGTCGCCGGCCAGGTCGGCCTTGGTGAGCACCACCAGGGGCTGGGCCCCGCTCTCCCAGGCCAGGGCGAGGAACCGCTCGACCCGGCCCAGGTCGGGATCGGATGCCAGGGAGACGGCGATTAGAACGGTGTCCACATTGGCGGCCAGCACCTGCCCCTCGGACCGCCGGCTGGCATTGGTGCGGACGATGGCCGTGGAGCGGGGCAGCAGGGCCCGCAGGACGGGCAGCGGACCGGTGGGGTCCACCGCCGCCCAGTCACCGGTGCAGGGACAGCGCACCGGGTCGGGGTCGCTCACGGCAGAGGTGTCGGCGCGCAGGGTGCGCAGGGCGCCGGTGCCGGGGTCGGGGTCGGCGGTGATCACATCGCAACGGCCGCGGTCGACCCTGGCGATGCGGCCGGGAAGCAGCCCGGCCTCGCGGTGGGGGGTGAAGAGCTCGTCGAGCTCGGAGGTCCAGCCGTGTCCGGCCAGGGGGTGCTGTACAGGGGTCGCGTCGGTCAACGCAGAAGGCCCTTCGGGAAGAGTGGATCCCGGTCGGGCAGCGGTGAACGCTTCAGACGGCGACCGGGGGGAGGTACGAGCGCTGGGGGCTGCGCAGGGCAGCCGTGACCGGGAAGACGGTCATGGGGCCCACCTCCTGTCTCTTCTCACCGGCCCGGGATACGCGTATCTCGACGCCGTCCGGGCCACCGGGCAACGCGACGACCGGAGTTTATGCACCCCCCGCTCCCCCGCGCATCCCCTTTTCGAGCTGCGCCGACGGCATCGCGGCCGCGCGGACCGCCCCTGGTCACCGGGGCGGTCCGCGCGGTCTCAGCGGCCGGGGTTGCGGAAGAGGGGAGGGCGGCCGGCCGGCGGCGGGTCGCTGTCGGGGGGCGGCGGGGGCGGCCGCCTGCGGGCCCGCCGTCCTACGCCGAGGCGGCCCCGCACATCGCCGGGCGGCAGCAGGTCGGCCCATCGCTCGGGGTACTCCGAGGGCGGGTCGCCGCCCAGGTCGTCGTCGTCCGGGTCGGGGCCGGGGTCCCGGTGCTCGGCGGCGCGCCGGGCCGCCGCGCTGCGGACCACCGCGGCGGCGGCCTCCTCGTCGGCCCGTTCATGGGCGGCCCGTGCCTCGGCGGTCTCCTGGCTGGGCCAGCGCCGGTCGACGGCGGTGTTCATGGCTGCGCCGATCAGCACCGCGAGAGCCACCACGAAGATCCACAGCAGTACGGCCACGGGCGCGGCCAGCGAGCCGTAGACGGTGGGGCCCTCCACCGAGCTGACCAGGTAGACCCGGAGCAGCGCGCTGCAGATCACCAGGACCAGCAGGGCGACCAGGGCGCCGGGGATGTCCTCCCGCCAGGGGGTGCGGACCGGGACGGAGAGGTGGTAGAGCGTGGTGAGGAAGACGATCAGCAGCACGATGGCCACCGGCCAGTAGAGCCCGTTGACCAGGCCCGCGATCTGGGGCAGTGCGGCGACCACCATGCCGGGTCCGGCCACCAGCAGCGGCAGCACCAGGGAGCCGATGACCAGGGCGGCCAGATAGAGGCCCAGGGAGAGCGTCCGGGTGGCCACAATGCCGCGCTTGCCGTCGAGGCCGTACATCACGGTGATGGTGTCGATGAAGATGTACAGCGCCCGCGATCCGGACCACAGGGAGAGCAGGAAGCCGATGGAGATCAGGTCCGGGCGGCCGCCCTCGAAGACGCTCTTCAGCAGGGGTCTGACGATCTGGTCGATGGACTCGTGGGACAGCACCGTGCCGGACGCGTCGATGATGTCCTGCTGGAGGTTGTCGATGGTGCCCGCGCCGAGGATGTCGTCGAGGTAGCCGAGGGTGCCCGCCAGGCAGAGCAGCAGCGGCGGGATGGAGAGCAGGGTGAAGAAGGCCGCCTCGGCCGCCAGCCCGGTGACCCGGTACTCGATGCAGGTGTTGGTGGTCTCCTTGATGAGCGCCCACACCGTGGAACGCCATGAGGCACCCCCGTACCGCCGCCCGGAGCGCCGGGTGCCCTTCGCCCGGTGCTTGGGGACCTTCCGGGGGGTTTCGCCTGCTGGTTGCACGTCCTTACCGTATCCGGCGAGAGCCCCGGTACTCACGCCGCGGGCAGGTGGTCCCACCGGGTCCCCAGAGGCTCCGTCTCACATTGTGAAGACATTTTGTCCGACATACGGACCGTAGTGGACCGGCGCGAGATCCGCATGGGAATCTCTTGCCATGTCTGGTGCCGGAACAACCCTGGTCGGTCGACTCCACGTCGACCTGCTTCGCGTGTCCAGCGCCATCTGTCGGGTGACCTGAGCCCCCACCGATCCGGCGCCACCGCCACTCGCCATCCCCGCCGATGCGGATGCGCGGGCGCCTCCGGCCAGGTCACTGCCCATGCCCTTGCGAACCCCGCAGGTCACCGCAGTGCTGTGCGCTGGAGGCGACTCGCCCTCCGTCGCGCGTCACCACCTGCCGAAGGACGCAAAACCATGGCCACCACCCCCGCCCCCGACCGGGCAGCGCCCCAGCCGGACGCCGCCGCAGCGCGCCGTCCCGCAGCCCGCAAGGTGACCCGCCACCGCGGCGAGGGGCAGTGGGCGATGGGGCACTTCACCCCGCTGAACGCCAATGAGCAGTCCAAGAAGGACGACGACGGTCTCAATGTGCGGACACGCATTGAGACGATCTACGCCCATCGCGGTTTTGACTCCATCGACCCGGCCGACCTGCGCGGCCGGATGCGCTGGTGGGGCCTCTACACCCAGCGCAGGCCCGGGATCGACGGCGGCAGGACCGCCGTGCTGGAGCCGGAGGAGCTGGACGACGAGTACTTCATGATGCGGGTGCGCATCGACGGCGGCCGGCTCACCACCGAGCAGCTGCGCGCCATCGGCGAGGTCTCCCAGTCGTACGCCCGCGGCACCGCCGACATCACCGACCGGCAGAACATCCAGCTGCACTGGGTCCGCATCGAGGACGTCCCGGCCATCTGGGAGCGGCTGGAGGGCGTGGGCCTGTCCACCACCGAGGCCTGCGGCGACGTGCCGCGTGTGATCATCGGGTCGCCGGTGGCCGGGGTCGCCGCCGACGAGATCATCGACGGCACACCCGCCATCGAGGAGATCACCCGGCGCTACATCGGCAGCAAGGAGTTCTCCAACCTGCCGCGCAAGTTCAAGACCGCGATCTCGGGTTCGCCGGTGCTGGACGTGGTGCACGAGATCAACGATGTGGCCTTTGTCGGGGTGGTCCACCCCGAGCACGGCCCCGGCTTCGACCTCTGGGTGGGCGGCGGCCTCTCCACCAACCCCAAGTTCGGGGTGCGGCTGGGCGCCTGGGTGCCGCTGGAGGAGGTCCCGGAGGTCTGGGCCGGTGTGATCTCCATCTTCCGCGACTACGGCTACCGCCGGCTGCGCAACCGGGCCCGGCTGAAGTTCCTGGTCTCCGACTGGGGCGCCGAGCGGTTCCGCGAGGTCCTGGAGACGGAGTACCTCAAGCGGACGCTCACCGACGGCCCCGCCCCCGAGCAGCCCACCCGGCAGTGGCGCGACCATGTGGGCGTCCACCGCCAGCAGGACGGCAACTTCTACGTCGGCTTCGCCCCCCGGGTCGGCCGGGTGGACGGCTCGCTGCTCAGCAAGGTGGCGGACCTCGCCGAGGCGCACGGCTCCGGACGGCTCGCCACCACGGTCGAGCAGAAGCTGATCGTGCTGGATGTGCCCGAGGCGCAGGTCGACTCGCTGGTCGCCGGTCTCGAGGCGCTGGACCTGAGGGTCAGCCCCTCCCCGTTCCGCCGCGGCACCATGGCCTGCACCGGCATCGAGTTCTGCAAGCTCGCCATCGTGGAGACCAAGGAGCGCGGCCGCTCGCTGATCGAGGAGCTGGAGCGCCGGCTGCCGGAGTTCGACGAGCCGCTGGCGATCAATCTCAACGGCTGCCCCAACGCCTGCGCCCGCATCCAGACCGCCGACATCGGCCTCAAGGGCCAGCTGGTCACCGACGCCGACGGCCGGCAGGTGGAGGGCTTCCAGGTGCACCTGGGCGGTGCCCTCGGCCTGGACGCGTCCTTCGGCCGCAAGGTCCGCGGCCTCAAGGTCACCGCGGAGGAGCTGCCCGACTATGTGGAGCGGGTGCTGCGCCGCTTCCAGGCCGAGCGCACCGAGGGCGAGCGGTTCGCCCAGTGGGCGGCCCGTGCGCCGGAGGAGGCACTCTCGTGAGCGAGCGAGCCGCGCCGTTCCACTGCCCGTACTGCGGCGAGGAGGACCTGCGCCCCTCCGAGCAGGGCGGTCACGCCGCCTGGGAATGCGGGTCGTGTGCACGCGCTTTCACCGTGCAGTTCCTGGGACTTGTGTCCCGGGCCGTCTCTGGGGGGAGCACCCGATGAGCAGCACGACCGACAGCACCCGCCGCACCGCCGAGGAGCTGGAGGCGCTGGCCCTGCGGGCCGGCCGCGACCTGGAGGAGGCACCGGCGCAGGAGGTCCTGCGCTGGGCCGCCGAGACCTTCGGCCGGAGCTTCTGCGTCACCTCCTCGATGGAGGACGCCGTGGTGGCGCATCTGGCCTCCTCGGTCCTCCCCGGGGTGGACGTGGTCTTCCTGGACACGGGCTACCACTTTCCGGAGACCATCGGCACCCGGGACGCGGTGGCGGCGACCATGCAGGTCAATGTGATCACCCTGACGCCTCGTCAGAGCGTGGCGGAGCAGGACGAGCAGTACGGCGCGAAGCTGCACGACCGCGACCCCGACCTGTGCTGCTCGCTGCGCAAGGTGGAGCCGCTGCAGCGCGGGCTGATGGCGTACGACGCATGGGCGACCGGCCTGCGCCGCGACGAGTCCCCCACCCGGGCGAACACCCCCGTGGTCGGCTGGGACCCCAAGCGCCGCAAAGTGAAGATCGCCCCGATCGCCCGCTGGACCCAGGACGACGTCGACGCCTATGTCGCCCGGCACGGGGTGCTGCTCAACCCGCTGCTCTGGGACGGCTACGCCTCCGTGGGCTGCGCCCCCTGCACCCGCCGGGTCGCCGAGGGCGAGGACGCCCGGGCCGGCCGCTGGGCCGGCACCGGCAAGACCGAGTGCGGCCTGCACACCTGATCAGCCATCAACTCCAGAACCACCGACCGGGAGCGGACCGAAGTGACCACCACAGCCGACGGGACGGCAAGCCGGCAGGACACCGCGGCCGCCGCGCAGCAGCGCGGGGCCACCGTGTGGCTGACCGGCCTGCCCAGCGCGGGCAAGACCACCATCGCGTATGCGCTCGCCGAGCTGCTGCGCGCCGAGGGCCACCGGGTGGAGGTGCTGGACGGCGACGAGATCCGCACCTTCCTCTCCGCGGGCCTCGGCTTCACCCGCGAGGACCGGCACACCAACGTCACCCGGATCGGCTTCGTCGCCGAGCTGCTGGCCTCGCACGGGGTGAAGGTGCTGGCCCCGGTGATCGCCCCCTATGCCGCCTCCCGGGCGGCGGTGCGCGAGCGGCACACCGAGGCGGGCACCGACTTCCTGGAAGTGCATGTGGCGACACCGGTGGAGGTCTGCTCGGTCCGCGACGTCAAGGGCCTGTACGCCAAGCAGGCCGCCGGTGAGATCTCCGGGCTCACCGGAGTGGACGACCCGTACGAGGCGCCCGACCGGCCCGACCTGCGGATCGAGGCACACACCCAGTCGGTGGCCGAGTCGGCCGCCGCCCTGCACGCCCTTCTCACGACAAGGGGACTGGCATGACGACGGCGACGCAGCAGCCGCAGCTCGACGGCACCGACAACCCCTTCACCCTCTCCCACCTGGACGCCCTGGAGGCGGAGGCGGTCCATATCTTCCGCGAGGTGGCGGGCGAGTTCGAGCGGCCGGTGCTGCTCTTCTCGGGCGGCAAGGACTCCATCCTGATGCTGGAGCTGGCGCTGAAGGCCTTCTGGCCCGCGCCGGTGCCGTTCACCCTGCTGCATGTGGACACCGGGCACAACTTCCCCGAGGTGCTCGCCTACCGGGACCGGGTGGTCGCCGAGTACGGGCTGCAGCTGCATGTGGCCTCGGTGCAGGAGTACATCGACAGCGGCCGGCTGCGGGAGCGCCCGGACGGCACCCGCAACCCGCTGCAGACGGTGCCGCTGACCGAGGCGATCCAGCAGCAGCGGTTCGACGCGGTCTTCGGCGGCGGCCGTCGCGACGAGGAGAAGGCCAGGGCCAAGGAGCGGGTCTTCTCACTGCGCGACGAGTTCTCCCAGTGGGACCCGCGCCGCCAGCGCCCCGAGCTGTGGCAGCTCTACAACGGGCGGCACGCCCCGGGTGAACATGTCCGGGTCTTCCCGCTCTCCAACTGGACCGAGCTGGACGTCTGGCAGTACATCGAGCGGGAGCAGATCGACCTCCCGGAGATCTACTTCGCCCATGAGCGCGAGGTCTTCCAGCGCAGCGGGATGTGGCTGACCGCCGGCGAGTGGGGCGGCCCCAAGGACGGCGAGACCGTGGAGCGGCGCCTGGTGCGGTACCGCACGGTGGGCGACATGTCCTGCACCGGCGCGGTCGACTCCGACGCCGTCACGGTGGCGGATGTGATCGCCGAGGTGGCCGCCAGCCGGCTCACCGAGCGGGGTGCGACGAGGGCCGACGACAAGCTCTCGGAGGCCGCCATGGAGGACCGTAAGCGCGAGGGGTACTTCTAGAGATGCCGACCGATCTGACTGCCAACAACGGCCTCGGCGACACACCGACGCCGGCCGAGAACCCGTTCGGCGAGGCGGCGGCGACCGCGCTGCTGCGGTTCGCCACCGCCGGCTCGGTCGACGACGGCAAGTCCACCCTGGTGGGGCGGCTGCTGCACGACTCCAAGTCGGTTCTGGCCGACCAGCTGGAGGCCGTCGAGGCCGCCTCGCTGCGACGCGGCCAGGAGGCCCCCGACCTGGCGCTGCTGACCGACGGCCTGCGCGCCGAGCGGGAGCAGGGCATCACCATCGATGTGGCGTACCGTTACTTCGCCACCCCCCGCCGCCGCTTCATCCTCGCCGACACCCCCGGCCATGTGCAGTACACCCGCAACATGGTCACCGGAGCCTCCACCGCCGAACTGGCCGTGGTGCTGGTCGACGCCCGCAACGGCGTGGTGGAGCAGACCCGCCGGCACGCCGCGGTCGCGGCGCTGCTGCGGGTGCCCCATGTGGTGCTGGCGGTCAACAAGATGGACCTGGTGGAGTACGCGGAGCCGGTCTTCGCCGCGATCGCGGCGGAGTTCACCGCGTACGCCGGCTCGCTGGGCGTGCCGGACGTCACCGCCATCCCCATCTCCGCGCTGGCCGGCGACAACGTGGTGGAGCCCTCCGCCCGGATGGACTGGTACGGCGGACCCACGCTGCTGGAGCATCTGGAGACCGTTCCGGTCGGCACCGATCCGTCCGCCGAGCCGGCGCGCTTCCCGGTGCAGTATGTGATCCGCCCCCAGTCGGGCGAGTACCGCGACTACCGCGGCTACGCCGGGCAGTTGGCGTCCGGGGTGCTGCGCAGGGGCGACCGGGTCACCGTGCTGCCGTCCGGGATCACCACCACCGTGGCCGGGATCGACGCCCTCGGCGAGGAGACCGACATCGCCTGGGCGCCGCAGTCCGTCACAGTGCGCCTCGCGGACGACATCGACATCTCCCGCGGCGACCTGATCGCCGGCGGCGCCGCGCCCGAGCCGGTGAAGGATGTCGAGGCGACCGTCTGCCACCTCCATGAGCGGCCGCTGCGGGTCGGCGACCGGGTGCTGCTCAAGCACACCACCCGCACCGTGCGGGCGCTGGTGAAGGAGATCCCGTACCGGGTCGACATCGACAGCCTGGAGCGGCGCTCCGGCGCGGCGGGCCTGGCGGTCAACGACATCGGCCGGGTGGTGCTGCGCACCGCCGAGCCGCTGGCGCTGGACTCCTATGCGGACAACCGTTTCACCGGGTCGTTCCTGCTGATCGACCCGGCCGACGGCACCACCCTCACCGCCGGTATGGCGGGCGAGGCCTTCGGCGACGCGCTGCACGGCGCGGTTGCGCATGACGACGGGGAGGACTGGGTCTGATGCCCGGAGAGGCGTTCTCCGAGATGGACAAGGAAGGCGGCCGCATCGGCAGCGGCGTCCTCGGCAGTGGCCAGGGCGGCGTGGCGCGATGTGCGGGCGGATGGGCCTGACGGCCCGTCACCGGATCGCTGCCCGACCCACAGCGGGTACTGCGGCCCGGACCGCCCGGCCATCGCGCCGGCCACTCTTCCGACCCCGTCACGTGAGGACTCCTCCCATGTCACCTGCCCTGCCCCGGAACAATCGGCGGACACTCCCCGGCTCCGGCCGGATCAGACGTGCCGCCGCGCTCTCCGTCGCCGCGCTGACCGCGGCGGGCCTGCTCAGCGCCTGCGGCTACGGTTCCAAGAGCACCACCGACGACTCCACCCCGGCCGCGGCCGCGGCCGCCGGCTCCCCCTCGGCCGCCGCGAAGAAGCTCTCCGCCGACACGGTGAAGATCGGCTACTTCGCCAACCTCACCCACGGCACCGCCCTGGTGGGCCTGAAGGAGGGCTTCTTCGCCAAGGAGCTGGGGTCGACGAAGATCAAGACCCAGGTCTTCAACGCGGGCCCGTCCGAGATCGAGGCGCTGAACGCCGGCTCCATCGACATCGGCTGGATCGGCCCCTCCCCCGCCGTCAACGGCTACGCCAAGTCCAACGGGCAGAGCCTGCGGATCATCTCCGGCTCGGCCTCCGGCGGGGTGAAGCTGGTGGTCAACCCCAAGAAGATCAAGACGGTCGACGACCTCAAGGGCAAGCGCATCGCCACTCCGCAGCTGGGCAACACCCAGGACGTGGCGCTGCTCAACTACATCGCCCAGAAGGGCTGGAAGGTCGACGCCCAGACCGGCAAGGGCGATGTCTCGGTGATCCGGCTGGACAACAAGGAGACCCCGGCGGCCTACTCCGGCGGCTCCATCGACGGCGCCTGGGTACCCGAGCCGACCGCCTCCAAGCTGGTCACCGAGGGCGCCAAGGTCCTGATCGACGAGAAGGACCTCTGGCCGGACAAGAAGTTCGTGATCACCAATGTGATCGTGTCGCAGTCGTTCCTCAAGGCCCACCCCGACGTGGTGGACGCGGTGCTGAAGGGCTCCGTCGCCACCAACGCCTGGATCAAGGCCAACTCCGACAAGGCCAAGGACGACGCCAACGCCGAGCTGAACCGGTTGGCCGGCAAGTCGCTGCCGAAGGACGTGCTCGACCCCGCCTGGGCCTCCATCGACTTCACCGACGACCCGCTGGCCGCCTCCCTGCAGACCAGCGCCGACCACGCGGTCACCGCGGGGCTGCTGAAGAAGCCCGATCTCAAGGGGATCTTCGATCTCACGCCGCTGAACACCCTGTTGAAGGGCGCCGGCCAGCCGGAGTACGCCGACGCCGGCCTCGGCATCCAGTAGGCGGCCAGAGCTCCGGGGCCCGTGTCCGCCGTCCGTCGATGCCCGTCAAGGGCGGCGGACGCGGGCCCCGGCGCAGTTCCCGCCCCCAAGCCCGCCCCACCCGTACCAGGAGGTGACTCGATGGCCCCCACACTGACCGAGGAGCAGGACGGCACGGCCGCCGGCGCACCGGTCGACGGCGCGCCCGCGGTCCGGATCGAGCATGTGCACAAGTCCTTCGGCCGCCCGGGCAACGCGACCCCGGTGCTGGACGACATCAGCCTCTCCGTCTCCCCGGGCGAGTTCGTCTGCCTGCTGGGAGCCTCCGGCTGCGGCAAGTCGACGCTGCTCAACCTGGTCGCCGGACTGGACCGGCCCACCGACGGCACCATCGAGGTGCCCAGCGGCCGCCCGGCGCTGATGTTCCAGGAGCATGCGCTCTTCCCCTGGCTGACGGCCGGCCGCAACATCGAGCTGGCGCTGCGGCTGCGCGGGGTGCCGCGTGCCGAACGCCGCCCCGAGGCCGAGCGTCTGCTGGAGCTGGTGCGGCTCGGCGGGGCCTACGGCAAGCGGGTGCACGAGCTCTCCGGCGGTATGCGGCAGCGGGTCGCGATGGCCCGCGCACTCGCCCAGGACTCCTCGGTGCTGCTGATGGACGAGCCGTTCGCGGCCCTGGACGCCATCACCCGCGACGTCCTGCACGAGGAGCTGACCCGGATCTGGTCGGAGACCGGACTCTCGGTCCTCTTCGTCACCCACAATGTGCGCGAGGCGGTCCGGCTGGCGCAGCGGGTGGTCCTGCTGACGTCCCGTCCGGGCCGGATCGCCCGGGAGTGGCAGATCGACCTGCCGCAGCCCCGCCGGATCGAGTCCAGCGGTGTCGCGGAGCTCTCCGTCGAGATCACCGATGAACTGCGCGAGGAGATCCGCCGCCATGGCCAGCACTGAGACCGCGCCCGCCGACTCCCGGCCGGCCGGCGGCGACCTGGCCGGTGTGGAGGCCGGACTGGACGCCCTGGACGCCGTCCAGATCCGGCGCACCCCGCTCTCCCAGATGCTCAGGGAGAAGGTGATCCCGCCGGTCGTCGCCGTGGTGCTGGTGCTGGCGGTGTGGCAGGGCGTCTACGCCGCCGGGGTGTTCCCCGCGTACAAGTTCCCCAGCCCGGGGCAGGTCCAGGACAGCTTCATGGACCTCTGGTACCGCGGCGAGGTCTTCTCGGTGCTGTGGACCAGCGTCTCCCGGGGCCTGTTCGGCTTCCTGGCCTCGCTGGCCATCGGCACCCCGCTCGGCCTGGTGGTCGCCCGGGTGAAGCCGGTGCGCGCCGCCCTCGGCCCGATCCTCTCCGGCCTCCAGTCGCTGCCCTCGGTGGCCTGGGTCCCGGCCGCGATCATCTGGCTGGGCCTCAACAGCCAGGCGATGTACGCGGTGATCCTGCTCGGCGCAGTCCCGTCCATCGCCAACGGGCTGGTCTCCGGCATCGACCAGGTGCCGCCGCTCTATCTGCGCGCCGGACGCACCCTCGGCGCCACCGGGCTGCGCGGCGCCCGCCACATCCTGCTGCCCGCCGCGCTCCCCGGCTACCTGGCCGGGCTCAAGCAGGGCTGGGCCTTCTCCTGGCGCTCGCTGATGGCCGCCGAACTGATCGCCAGCTCCCCCGACCTGGGCCTCGGCCTCGGCCAGCTGCTGGAGAACGGCCGGGTCGCCTTCGACATGCCCCGGGTGGAACTGGCCATCCTGCTGATCCTCTTCGTGGGCATCGCCATCGACCTGCTGATCTTCTCCCCGCTGGAGCGCTGGGTGCTGCGCAGCCGCGGCCTCCTCACCACCGCCCGCTGACGGAGCCCGACCGATGCCCCCCGCCGCCGCCCCCGCCGCCCCCGTGCTGCTGCTGATCGCCCACGGCAGCCGCGACCCCCGGCATGCGGCGACCGTGGAGGCACTGGTCGGGCTGGTGCGGCGGCTGCGGCCGGCGACCCGCGTAACCACGGCCTATCTGGACCACTGCGCACCGCGGATCCCCCAGGTCGTGGCGCGGCTCGCCGCGGAGGCCGCCCCGGCGGTCGCGGTACCGCTGCTGCTCGGCCGCGCGTACCACGCCAGGACCGACATCCCCGGCGCACTGCGCGGCACCGGGCTGCCGGTGGCCGACGTCCTGGGGCCCTCGCCGCTGCTGCTGGACGCTCTCGACCGGCGGCTGGCCGACGCCGGACTCGACCTGCACTCCGCCGCCGACCGCAGCCGTACCGGGGTGGTGCTGGCCGCCGCCGGCAGCTCGGACCCCGCCGCCAATGCGGCGACCCGCGCGCTGGCGGAGCAGTGGCGCCAGAGCCGCGGCTGGGCCGGTGTGGCCGTGGCCCATGCCTCCTCGGTGCCGCCGCATGTCCCCGACGCGGTGGCCGCGCTGCGGGCCCGGGGCGCGCGGCGGATCGCGGTGGCCCCCTACCTCCTGGCCCCCGGACTGCTGCCGGACCGCATCACCGCGGCCGCCACCGCCGCGGGCGCGGATCTGGTCGCCCCGGTCCTCGGCCCGGCCCCCGAGGTGGCCCGGCTGCTCCTTCTGCGCTACGACGAGGCCCGGACGGCCTCCACCGCGCTGACCGCCTGACCGGGCGGGCCGGGCGGGCACCCCGCGCCCGGCGGAGGTTGTGCGCGCCCTTCGGCGGCGCGAAGGGCCGCGCGGGCGGTTGGCGCGGGTTCCCGGGTCCCATGTGGCGGTCGGCCCCCGGCGCGATGGTGGCACAAGCCGGCGCGGGCCGCTGCGACGGCGAGCCGCCGTGCAGCGATCCACCGGCGGCTCACCACCCTGCTGTCTGTCCGTCACTTGCGTTCCGCGGCCAGGCCCGTGAGAAACACCTCCAGCCAGCGCGCCCGCACCGCGGCGGGGCGGTCGGTGGGGGCGGTGGTGAGCAGCAGGGCGAAGTCGTCCTCGGTGACATCCGGGCGCAGGGCGCCCTGGGCCTGCGCGGCGGCGATGATGCGGCGGACGGCGCCGAAGGCGCGGCCCTCGAGGTCGCCGTGGTCGGTGGCCCCCAGCGCATGCGCGGCGGCCTTGACCGCCCTGTCCTCGGCCATGTGGTCGACGACCCTGGCCGCCAGATCCCGCAACTCCGCCATGGCCGGGGCGCCTCCGGCGTCGATCCTGGCGGCGGTCTCCTCGACGTCCGCCACCACCTGCTCGCCGTGTTCCCGCAGCACTGCCCCGATGAGATCGGTCTTGGTGGGAAAGTGCCGGTAGAGGGTGCCCACCGCGACACCGGCGGCGGCGGCGATCGCCTCCATGGCGACATCGGGGCCGTGCGCGGTGACCTGCTCCCGGGCGGCGGTCAGGATCTTCTGCCGGTTGCGGACGGCGTCGGCGCGCAGCTGGCGGGGCTGGGGCATGGGATCGGGCCTCCCTCGGTTGCAACAAGATGAATACTAGTTCATGATGAACATGAGCGATGGTTCATCTTCCAGTATCCCGAGGAGCCACCCATGCGCGCCCAGTCCAAGGACTTCACCCTCCCCGACCAGCACGGCAGGCTCGCCGTGGTCACGGGCGCCAACAGCGGCATCGGGTTCGAGACCGCCCGCCGACTGGCACAGTCCGGTGCCGAGGTGGTGCTGGCGGTGCGCAACGCGGCCAAGGGCGCCGAGGCGGTCCGCCGGATCCGCGCCGCCCAGCCGGGCGCCGCCGTCTCCGTCGAGACGCTGGACCTCTCCGCGCTGGACTCGGTCGCCGCCTTCGCCCGCCTGCTGCTCGACCGCGACCGCCCGCTGGACCTGCTGGTCAACAACGCCGGCATCATGGCCGTACCCGCCCGCCACACCACCGCCGACGGCTTCGAGCTCCAGTTCGGCACCAACCACCTCGGCCACTTCGCCCTCACCGGGCGGCTGCTGCCGCTGCTGCGCCGGGGGGAGGCACCCCGAGTGGTGACGGTGAGCAGCATGGCCCACCGCGTCGGCAGCATCGACTTCGACGATCTGCAGAGCGAGCGGTCGTACAGCTCCTGGCGGGCCTACGGCCGCTCCAAGCTCGCCAATCTGCTCTTCGCCCGGGAGCTCCAGCGCCGCAGCGACCGCAACGGCTGGGGTCTGCTGTCCACCGCCGCCCACCCGGGTTCCACCGTCACCAACCTCCAGACCACCGGCCCCAACCTCGGCACCGACCGGCAGGGCAAGGGCGCGGCCGGGCTGCTCATGGCACTGCCCGGCATGTCCCAGCAGCCCGACCGGGGCGCCCTGCCCAGCCTCTACGCGGCGACCAGCCCGGCCGCGGTCGGCGGCGGCTACTACGGTCCGGACGGCCTCTTCGGCCTGACCGGCGGACCGGCCCCCGCGGGCAGCCGCAGCACCGCCGGCGACGAGCAGGTCGCCACCCGGCTGTGGGAGGTCTCCGAGCAGCTCACCCATGTCCACTACGGCCGCCTCACCGCGGCATCCTGACCCAGCGACACCCGGAGGACCCTCCGTGCCCCGCACCACTGCCCTGTCCCGACTCGGCCGGCTGCTGCGCCCCGCCGCCCTCGGCGGCGTCCCCGAGGGCGAACGGCTGGAACGCATCCTCAGCTCGCCGCACTACGCCGACGGAACCTTCGCCAACCCCACGGCCGCCCGCACCGCGTCGCGCGGCGCCGCGCTGCCGTATCTGCGGACCCAGCTGCGCAAGGCCGACCGGATCCGGCGCGCCCCGGGATCCGCGATCCCGCTGCAGCGCACCGCTCCGGTGGGGGCGCCCGCCTCCGGGCTGCGGCTGACCTGGCTGGGGCACTCCACCGTGCTCGCCGAGATCGACGGCGCACGGGTGCTGTTCGATCCGGTCTGGGGGGAGCGCTGCTCACCCGTCCGGTTCGCCGGGCCGCGGCGACTGCACCCCGTCCCGTTGCCGCTGGCCGACCTGGGGCCGCTGGACGCGGTGGTGATTTCGCACGACCACTACGACCACCTGGACATGCCCTCGATCCGCGCGCTGGCGGACAGCGGGGCGCTGTTCGCGGTGCCGCTGGGCGTCGGCGCCCATCTGGAGCGCTGGGGTGTACCGGCCGACCGGATCACCGAGCTGGACTGGCACGAGTCCACCGAGGCCGCGGGGCTGACGCTGACCGCCACACCCGCACGGCACTTCTGCGGCCGGGGGCTTCGCGGCCACACCCTCTGGGCGTCCTGGGTGGTCTCCGGGCCCCGGCACCGGATCTTCCACAGCGGCGACACCGGCTACTTCCCCGGCTTCGCCGAGATCGGCGCCGCCCATGGGCCGTTCGACGCCACGATGATCCAGATCGGTGCGTACAGCGAGTTCTGGCCGGACATCCACATGACCCCCGAGGAGGGGCTGCGGGCGCACACGGACCTCTCCGGCGGGGAGCCGCACGGCGCCCTGCTGCCGATCCACTGGGGGACCTTCAATCTGGCCCCGCACCCCTGGGAGGAGCCCGCTGAGCGCACCCGGGCGGCCGCTCTCGCCGTCGGGGCGCGGGTCGCCGTACCGGTCCCGGGCCGGCCGTTCGAACCGGCCGGGGACCTTCCGTCGGAGCCCTGGTGGCGGGCGGTCGCCGTCCGCCCGCACCCCATCGCACCGGTCGTGCCCGCGGTCCGTGCCGCGCGGGAGGCACTGCCGGAGGACGTCCGCGGCTGAGCGGCCGTCACCTCACCCGGCGGCCGTCGCCGTCGCGGCCGGGCGCTACTCGGCCGGCCGCGGCCGGCGGCGGCGAGGCCGCGGCGCGGCGGTCGCACCCTCGGCGGCGCCGTGCCCCGCGGTACGCCGCGGCGAGCGCCGGCGGCGGGCCGCTCCGGGGACGTCCCCGTCCGGACGGGCTGCCTTGCGCGCCCTGGACTGCGACGGCGCGGCGGGAGCGGGCACCGGTACCGCAACGGTGACCGGGACGCCGGAGGGCGTACGGGCGCCGGTGATCCGGGCCAGCTCCGCGTCACCGGGCCGCACCCGGGCCGTGTGCGGCCGGATCCCGGCCGCGGTCATCAGCCGGCTCATCTCGCGGCGCTGCTCGGGCAGGACCAGGGTGACCACCGTGCCTGACTCGCCGGCCCGGGCGGTACGGCCGCCGCGGTGCAGATAGTCCTTGTGGTCGACCGGCGGATCGACGTTGACCACCAGGTCCAGACCGTCGATGTGGATGCCGCGGGCTGCGACATTGGTCGCGATCAGCGCGGTGACCTGACCGTCCCGGAACTGTTCGAGCGTGCGGTTGCGCTGCGGCTGCGACTTGCCGCCGTGCAGTGCGGCGGCCCGCACCCCGCTGCCGAGCAGGTGCTTGGTGAGCCGGTCGGCGCCGCGCTTGGTGTGCACGAACATGATCACCCGGCCCTCGCGGGCGGCGATCTGCGCGGTGGCGGCCTGCTTGTCGTCGGTCTCGACGTGCAGCAGGTGGTGCTCCATGGTGGTGACGGCCGCAGCCGGCGGGTCCACGGAGTGGGTGACCGGGTCGTTGAGGAAGCGGCGGACCAGCCGGTCGACATTGCGGTCCAGGGTGGCGGAGAAGAGCATCCGCTGACCGTCCGGTTCCACCTGCTCCAGCAGCCTGGTGACCTGCGGCAGAAAGCCCATGTCGGCCATCTGGTCGGCCTCGTCCAGCACCGTGGTGCGCACCTGGTCCAGTCGGCAGTCGCCGCGCTGGATCAGATCGGCCAGTCGGCCCGGGGTGGCGACCACCACCTCTGCGCCGCGGGCCACGGCCTGCGCCTGCCGGTTGATGGACATCCCGCCGACCACCGTGGCCAGCCGGAGCCTCAGCGCCGTGGCGTACGGGGTGAGGGCGTCGGTGACCTGCTGGGCCAGCTCACGGGTGGGGACCAGCACCAGGGCCAGCGGACGGCGGGCCTCCGCGCGGCGGCCCGCGGTGCGCGCCAGCAGGGGGAGGCCGAAGGCGAGGGTCTTGCCCGAACCGGTACGGCCCCGGCCGAGGACGTCGCGGCCGCTGAGCGAGTCGGGCAGGGTCGCGCCCTGGATGGGGAACGGTGCGGTGACGCCCTGCGCGGTGAGGGCCTCCAGCAACGCGGACGGCAGCGGCAGCTCGGCGAAGGTGGCGGCGGCCGGGCGGGCCGGGGTGGCCGGCTCGGCGGGCAGCTCCACCTGGGGGGCCGGGGCGGCCACCGCACGGGATGCGGCCGGGCGGCGGTTGCGGGGCGGCCGGGAGCGGCCGGCGGGCGGTGCGTCGTGGGTCCGGGAGCCGTCGCGGGACGGCCGGGCCTGGCGGGTCATCTGGATCCGTCTCGTCGTCGGGGGAGCCTGGGCACACGGCGAGGGCCCGCGCCGTACGGCGCGGGCCCTGCCGGACGGCGGTGCGGGACCGCCGCGTGACGTCAGATCGGGCGGATGTTCTCCGCCTGCGGGCCCTTCTGGCCCTGGGTCACGTCGAACTCCACCTTCTGGCCCTCGAACAGCTCACGGAAGCCCTGAGCCGCAATGTTCGAGTAGTGGGCGAAGACGTCGGCGCCGCCGCCGTCCTGCTCGATGAAGCCGAAGCCCTTCTCGCTGTTGAACCACTTCACGGTACCGGAAGCCATAATGTCTCCTTCTGGGGCAGTGCCAGGGCCCGCACCTTGCGAGCCCCGCGTCGCCGCGATCCCCATCCGGAGAAAGCCCGGACAAACAGAAGTGCGCCTGATGGTTGGACCAGCAGGCGCACACAAGCGTTCATGGGAACCAAAACTGCAACACGCCAACTCTAACACGCAGCAGGAGGGCGGACCCGGACGGGTCCGCCCTCCCTGGCGTATCAGCGCAGGCTGCCCGAGGAGTCGTACTCCTCGTCGCGGTCGGCCTCCACCGACTGCCGCTGGCCGCCGAAGTCCAGCACCTTGCCGCTGCCGGAGCCGCCCTCGGGGCGGCTGTCGCCGTGGCCCGGCCACCAGGCTGCGTGGCCGATCAGCGCGGTCAGCGCCGGGGTGAAGAACAGCGCCATGACGAAGGCGGCGACGGCGATGCCGAAGGCCACCGCGAAGCCCATCTGCGTCATGAAGGAGTTGCCCGCCAGCATCAGCGTGGCGAAGGTGGCCGCCAGGATGGATCCCGCGGCGGCCACGGTCGGGCCGCTGTGCCGGATGGCCTGGCTGGCCGCCTCACGCGGGTTGCGGCCCTCGCGGGCCTCCTCCCGCAGTCGGGCGATCATCAGGATGTTGTAGTCGGTGCCGATCGCGACCACGAAGAGATACATGATGATCGGCAGCATGAACATCAGACCGGCGTTGCCCTGGATGTTCTGGAAGAGCAGGGTGGTGGCACCGAGGGTGGCACCGAATCCCAGCCCCACCGAGGCCATCAGGTACCAGGGGGCGACGACGCTGCGCAGCAGCAGTCCCAGGATCACCATGATCAGCAGCGCCGCGATCGGGAAGACCAGCGAGTAGTCGTGCTTCATGGCGAGGTTGATGTCCTTGTAGACGGCGGTGATGCCGCCCACCAGGGCCTTGGTACCGGTCGGAGCGTCGGCGTGCGCGGTGTCACGCAGCCGGTCGACGGTGTCGATGGCGGCGCTGGACGCCGGGTCGTTCTTGAGCAGCACCGTGAAGTCGGCGGTGGAGCCGTCCTTGCTGACACCGCTCGTCGGGTTGACCGTCGCGGAGGCGACCCCGGGCACCGCCTGCAGCTTCTGTGCGAAGTCCGGCAGCGCGGCCCGGTCCAGCTGTCCGCCGGACTTCACCAGGTAGACGTGGGTGGGCTCCGCGGCTCCCGCCGAGAAGGCCTTCATCATCGTGTCCTGGACGACCATCGACTCCTTGTCCTTCGGCATGGAGCCGGAGGCCAGGTCGAAGGTGCCGTGGAAGTTGAACGCGGCCACCGCGAGCGCGGCCATGATGATGCCGGAGACACCTGCCACCGCGGCGGGGCGACGGCCGGTGAGACGGCCCAGCGAGGCGAAGCGGGCGCTGCTGGGCTCACGCTGCCAGTTCTTCGAGGGCCAGAACAGCACCCGGGGACTGAACACCGAGAGCACGGCCGGGAAGAGGGTGAGCGCGGCCAGCAGGGTCACCGCGACCGCGATGGCCAGCGACGGGCCCAGCGAGCGGAACATGCCCAGCGAGGAGAGCACCAGCGCCATGAAGGCGATGATCACGGCACCGGCGGCGGAGGCGATGGCCTCGCCGACCCGGCCGACGGCGTTGACGATGGCCTCGTGCCGCTCGTCCCCGGCCCGCAGGCGCTCCCGGTAGCGGAACATCAGGAAGAGGAAGTAGTCGGTGCCCACTCCGAAGAGCACCACCACCAGGATCGCGGTGACCGAGCTGTCGGCCTTCAGGCCGAAGATCTTGTTGGCGTCCGCGATCAGGCCGTTGGCGGCCATCGCCACCACGATGATCAAAATGAGCGGCAGCACCGCGATGATCGGCGCCCGGAAGATGATCAGCAGTGTGATGAGAATCGCACCGAGCGTGCCGAAAAGGATCAGCGAGTCGCCTCGCTTGCTGGCGTCCTGCTGGTCCAGCTGCTGGGCCGCCGAGCCGCCGAGCTTGACCTCCAGGTGGGTGCCCTTGGCCAGCTCCTTACCCTTGTCACGCAGCTGCTTGGCGGCGTCGGCCATCTTGCTCGGGTCGCCGCCGGTCTGCTTCATCTTGACGAAGGCCAGGTCGTACTTGCCGTCCTGGGAGCCCTGCGGCGACGGGATGACCGCCTCGACGGTGTCGATCTTCGCCGCACTGATCCCGGCGACCACCTTCTGCTCGGCCTGCTTGTCGGCCGCGTCCAGCTTCCCGCCGTCGGTACGCTCGAAGAGGTAGATGGCCGACGGTGTGAAGGCCTGCGGGAACGCCTTGGACTGCACGTCCGCAGCCTGGATGGACTCGTAGTGACGCGGCAGGAAGCTGCTCTCGTCAGTGTTGGTGGTCAGCTTGGGTGCCGAAGCGACGATCGCGACCGCAGCCACGATCCACGCGACGATCGTCCACCACCGGTGCCGGACCACAAAGCGTCCTATGCGATGGAACATGCTCGAAGTGCCTCCTGGGCATGGCACCGCAGGCCCGGGACGGGGTAGGGCTCACGGCTGGGACCGGCTGGATCAGCCGGTCGGCAGGTAAGTACGCAGAAGCAGTGTAAGAAGCTTGCTTGCCGACCGGCAAGTTCGATTCGACGGCCCCCACTCCTGCCCTGCCATCCTCCCTCAGGCCGCACCGCTGCCACCTCCTGCTCGGGGTGGAGAGCCCTCCCCCTCGGGGTGGAGATCGGGGGTGCCCCTGGGGAAAGCCCCACCCCCGCCCTGGGGAAAAGGCCAGGAAGGACTCGGCCGCCAGCCGGATACCGGCCCCGCTCCGCCGCTTCTAGCGTCGTTGACAGCCCCGCACCGAGCGCGGGCACCGACGCGGGCGGCGCGCAGGCCGCCCTTCCTCTGGGGGTTTTCCACCGTGGCACCCAAACTGGGCCTGGCCGCCGCCATCGGCGGCTGGAGCGCCCGCCATCGCAGAACCGCAGTCGTCGGCTGGCTGCTCTTCGTCGTCCTCGCCGCCTGGCTCGGAGGGCTGGCGGGCAGCGTCCAGGTCTCCGACTCCGAGCAGATGCCCGGCGAGGTCGCCAGGGCCCAGCAGATCCTCGACAGCTCCGGGCTCAAGACGCCCGAGGGCGAGAGCGTCATTGTGCAGAGCAGCACACTGACCGCCTCCGACCCGGCCTTCCGCAGCGCCGTCACCGACGTGGTCGCCGCGGTACACGCCACCGGCCTCACCACCGCACTGCGCTCCCCCTACGACGGCGGCGCGGTCTCCGCCGACCGCCACTCGGCCCTGGTGCAGTTCACCATGGCCGACGCCGCGGGTCATGAGACCGACGACAAGGTCGCCACCGTGCTGGACGCGGTGGCCGGCGTCCAGGCCGCACACCGGGACCTGGTCGTCGAGGAGTTCGGCGGCGCCAGTGCCGACAAGTGGTTCCAGGACCAGTTCAGCCATGACTTCAAACGCGCCGAGTGGACCGCCGTCCCGCTGGCCCTGGGCATCCTGCTGATCGCCTTCGGCGCCCTGGTCGCCGCCGTACTGCCGGTGGTGCTGGCGCTCACCGCGTTCATCGCCGCCGGGGGGCTGGTCGCGCTCAGCAGCCATCTGCTGCACACCAGCGATGACGCCAGCTCGGTGATGCTGCTGGTCGGCCTTGCCGTCGGCGTCGACTACTGCCTCTTCTACCTGCGCCGCGAACGGGAGGAACGGGCCGCCGGACGTGACCCGCACACCGCCCTGATGGTCGCCGCCGCCACCTCCGGACGAGCGGTCCTGGTCTCCGGACTCACCGTGGTGGTCGCCATGGCCGGTATGTTCCTCACCGGCATCGCCGACTTCCAGGCCATGTCGATGGGCACGATCATCGTGGTCGTGGTCGCGGTACTGGGCTCGGTCACCGTGCTTCCCGCGCTGCTCTCCATGCTCGGCGACCGGGTGGAGAAGGGCCGCGTCCCGCTGCTCTCCCGGCTGCGCCGCAACGGCTCCACCAGCGCCACCGGCAGCCGCATCTGGAACGCCGTGCTCACCCCCGTACTGCGCCGCCCCCTCGTCGCCGCGGCACTCGCCACCGGCGCCCTGCTCGCCCTCGCCGCGCCGCTGCTCACCCTGCACACCGCCAACCTGACCTTCGAGCAGCAGCTCCCCCCGGGCAATCCGCTGGTGAAGACCTACCAGCGGATCGACACCGCCTTCCCCGGCAACCCCTCACCCGCCACCGTCATCGTCAAGGCCGCCGACATCGACGGGCCCCGGATGAAGCAGGCGATCGCCGACTTCCAGCGCGCCGCCCTGGCCACCGGACGGATGCACCAGCCGATCGAGGTGACGGTGCATCCGCGGCAGAACGTCGCCGAGATCGACGTACCGCTGGTGGGCACCAGCAACGACCAGGCCAGCAATGACGCCCTGAAGGCGCTGCGCCAGGACGTGATCCCCAGGACCCTGGGCGCGGTACCGGGCACCGAGGCCCCGGTCACCGGCGAGACCGCGGGCAGCTATGACTTCAACCACCAGATGTCCGCCAGCCTGCTGCCGGTCTTCGGGTTCGTCATCGCCTTCGCCTTCCTGCTGATGCTGCTCTCCTTCCGCTCGCCGGTCGTCGCCGTGACCGCGGTGGTCCTCAACCTGCTGTCGGTGGGCGCCGCCTACGGTGTGCTGTCCCTGGTCTTCCAGCACGGCGTCGGCGCCTCACTGCTGGGCACGGCCGGGGTGGGGGCGATCGAGAGCTGGGTGCCGCTCTTCCTCTTTGTGATCCTCTTCGGCCTGTCGATGGACTACCACGTCTTTGTGGTCTCCCGGATCAAGGAGGCCCACGACCGCGGTCTGGACAACCGCTCGGCCGTCGCCCACGGCATCCGCAGCACGGCCGGGGTGGTCACCAGCGCAGCAGTGATCATGGTGGCGGTGTTCGCGGTCTTCGGCACCCTGTCCATGCAGTCCATGAAGCAGATGGGGGTCGGCCTGGCCGTCGCCGTCCTGGTGGACGCCACCGTCATCCGCGGGGTGCTGCTGCCGTCGGTGATGACCCTGCTCGGCGAGCGCAACTGGTATCTGCCCCGCTGGCTGCGCCGGCTCCCGGACTTCTCCCACACCGAGACGGTGCCCCCGGCCGGCCCCGAGCTCGTCCCTCAGCTGCACGAGCGGCCGTCCGTGGAGGTCTGACCCCCTCCTCCCGCACACCGCCGGCCCCCACGGCCGGGCCCCGCAGCAGCGCGGGCCCGGCCGTGGGGCGTCTGCGAGACTGGGACACCGCCGCCGACCCTGGAGCACCGCCGCACCCATGAACGACACCCCCTTCGACGAGGCCCGCGCCCGTGCCCTGCTGCACACCGCCTGCGCCGAAGCCGGACTGCCCCGGCCCGACGGCGCCCGGCTGCTCGCGCTGGGCGAGAACGCGGTTCTCGCCGTGGACCGTCTGGTGGTGAAGATCGGGCGCGGCCGCGACCTGCTGGAGCGCGCGGAGCGCGAACTGCGCATCGCGGCCTGGCTGGCGGAGCAGGGCGTGCCGGCCACCCGCCCGGCCGAGGACGCACCGCAGCTGCCGCTGCTGGTCGACGGCCATCCGGTCACCTTCTGGCAGCGGCTCCCCGAGGCGGTGCGCCCCGCGGAACCGGCAGATCTGGCCGTGCTGCTGCGGACGATCCACCAGCTGCCCGCACCGCCGGTCCCGCTGCCCCGCCGCGACCTGCTCTCCGGTGTGGAGCGCTGGCTGCGTGCCGCCGAAGGACATGTCGACCCCGCCGACGCCGCCTATCTGCGGGCCCGGCGTGACGGTTATGCCGAGGCGGCGGCCGAGTTGGCCCCGCATCTGCCCACCGGGCCCATCCACGGCGACGCGCTGCCCCGCAATGTCCACATCGGCCCGCAGGGCCCGGTCCTGCTCGACCTGGAGACCTTCTCCGGCGACCTGCGGGAGCACGACCTGGTGGTGATGGCCCTCAGCCATGACCGCTACGGGGTCCCCGACCATGCCTACCGGGCCTTCACCGACGGCTACGGCTGGGATGTACGGGAGTGGCCGGGCTGCTCGGTGCTGCGGGGGGCCCGGGAGACCGCCAGTGCCTCCTGGGTCGCCCAGCACACCCCGGGCAACCCGGCGGCGCTCAGCGAGTTCCGCCGACGGGTGGCCTCACTGCGGGCCGGGGACTCCTCGGTGCGCTGGCACCCCTTCTGACCGGCCCTCGGGGGGCCGCCCCCGAGGGCCCGCCCCGGCCGTACGCGCAGCGGCGCCCGGGACGCTCGCGCGACCGGTCGGGCGGCACGTTCAGCGCCGTTCCACCGCTCCGGGGCCGTACCACCGCTCAGCGGATCGGCCAGCGTGCGTCTATCACCGCGTCCGGATCCTTCTCCCGGCGCAGCCACGCCTGGAAGCCCTCGGCCCAGGCCGTGTGCCAGCCGATCTGCTGCTCATGCAGATCCGCCGGGTGCAACTCCCCCACCTCCCGGGGATAGCGCTCCGCCAGCCGGACTGCCACCCGCACCGCGGCCAGCGCATCGCTGCCCGCCTCATGGGCGTCGGCCAGCTCCACCCCGTACACCCCGCAGACGCTCTGCAGGCTGCGTGAGCCGCGGCGGTACCGGTCGACGGAGCGGTCGACCACCAGCGGATCGAGGACCGGGCCGACCGGGCGGCCGCCGAGCCGGGCGGCCAGTGTGGGCAGATGATGGCGGCGCAGCTCCGCGTCGAGCAGGCTGAGGTCGAACGGCGCATTGAAGGCCACCATCGGCACGCCGGCCGCGAGACGGCGGCACAGCTCGGCCGCGACCTCCTCCACCGCCTCCGGCGCCGGCCGGCCGCCGGCCACGGCCTGCTCGGTGCTGATGCCGTGGATCGCCGCCGCCTCGGCCGGGATGGGTATGCCGGGATCGACCAGCCAGGCCGTGGTGCGCACCGGTTCGCCGCCCTTGGTGTCCACCAGCGCGGCGGTGACGATGCGTGAATTGTCCGGATCCGTCCCGGTTGTCTCCAGGTCGAAGCCGACCAACGGCTCGTGCCACCAGCTCATGTGCGGCGTCCTCTCGTGCGGCCCCGTGTGGATTCATCATCCCGTGCGCCACTGACATCCCGACCGCCGCCCCACCCCGGCGGCCCACCCCGGCGACCCGGTCAGGAGACCGGCCGGGAGTCGGCCCAGCTGCTCTCGAACTCCTCGCGGTAGACATCGAGCAGACCGGGCTCCACGGGGGTCTCGCCGGGGGCGCGGTCGGTGCCGCGCAGCACCAGCGCGGGGGACTCCATCCCCCGGGCGCGCCGCAGATAGGGCTGGACCACGGCGAGGCCGTACGGGCGGTCGCTCTCCACCAGGTAGGCGGTGAAGCGGGGCGTCTCGTCGAAGACCCGTATCTCGAAGCCGCCGCTGTCCCGCAGCCGGGCCCGGACCCGCCGCACATGCATGATGTTCATCTCCACCGAGCGGCCCAGCTCACCTCGGCCCAGGCCCAGTTCCCGCTCGCGCCGCCGCAGCGCACTGCTGGCCGGGTTGAGGAAGAGCAGCCGCATCCGGCAGCCCCCGGCGGCCAGCCGCACCAGCCGCTTGCCGGTGAAGTTCTGGCAGAGCATGGAGAGGCCTATGCCGACGGCGTCCAGCCGCTGCGCGCCGGTGAGCATCTCCTCCACCGGCAGGTCGCGCTGCAGCCGCACCCGGTCGGAGTGCACGGAGACCACGTCGGCATAGCGCTCGCCGACCAGCTCCTCCAGGATGTCGCCGGGGGTCCCGACCGCCACCGGGCCGCCGTCCAGCAGGGCCAGCAGCCGGGCGGCGGCGCGCTCGGCCTGGGCGAGGACGGTCTCGGACAGCGCCCGGTTGCGGGAGACCACATGCCGGGCGACCTCCAGCTCGTCCAGGGCCATCTCCACCTCACGGCGGTCGGCCAGGTACGGCTCGAAGCAGGCCCAGTGCTGCACCATCAGCTCACGGAGCTGAGGGAGCGTCAGAAAGACCACCATCTCGTCGTCGGCGGGGTCCAGCAGATAGCCCTTGCGCCGGCTGACCTCACGCACGGCGCCCGCCCGGTGCGCCCACTCCTCACCCACCGGGCCGGCCGCGGCGGTGACCCAGTCGTCGCCGTGGGCGGGTTCGTAGACGGGACGCAGCACATCGGAGACCAGGGAGCGCATCCGCTGCTCCACGAGGTTGAGCCAGACATAGGCCCGGCCTGCCCGGCGCACCCGCCGGCGGGCCTCGTCCCAGGAGTCGGGCCCCCAGCCGTGGGCGGTCCGCGGACTGCCCTCCTGGCGCGGCAGGAGGCGGCCGGCCGCCGCTCTGGCGGCAGCCGTCAGCGCATCTCCGCGCACCGTGCCTCCCGCGGCACCCTCGTCGGAGGGGACCACCGTGACTCCTCCCTCTCGTAAACGAGAGGGCTTCCCCCTCGGCTCTGTGGAACTGAGGCGCGGCCAGGCCGTGACCGCTGCCCGTGGGCAGAACCCCGATTCTACTACGGCGATTCGTACCTTAGAAATCTTGGCGGCCGCTGAGAAGGGGTCCGAGGCTACTTCCCGCCGACCGCCGCAGAGCCGGACCCGCCGGTCCGCGACACGCGGGCCGGACGGCCCGCGGGCCCGGTTGAGGCTGGTTCCGGCCGTTTCCCGCCGGATGAGACACCCGTTCGGGCGAAGAAGTCACGAAAGGCCGTCAGTTCGCCCCGCGGTCGGCGAGTATGCGGAAGGACGGACGCCCGCGATCCGGTACGACAGGGGGCACACATGGCGTCCGGCACCGCCGGGCATACGGCACGCATCGGCGGCGCGCCCAGGCCCGCCCACGGACGGTCGGGGCAGCTGTCCGCCGCGACGACGACGGGAAGAAGAGGGACGATGCAGGTCTGGCCGGGACATCCGTACCCCCTCGGTGCCACCTACGACGGAGCCGGAACCAACTTCGCGGTCTTCTCCGAGGCCGCGGACCGGATCGAGCTGTGCCTGGTCGCCGACGACGGCTCGGAGACCGCGGTGGAGCTGCGCGAGACCGACGCCTTCGTCCGCCATGCCTACCTCCCGGGCGTGCAGCCGGGGCAGCGCTACGGCTTCCGGGTGCACGGGCCCTACGAGCCCGCCGCCGGGCACCGCTGCAACAGCGCCAAGCTGCTGCTGGACCCCTACGCCAAGGCGATGAGCGGCGCCATCGACTGGCACGAGTCGGTGTACGGCTACCACTTCGGCTCCCCCGACCGGCGCAACGACCTGGACTCCGCTCCGCACACCATGCACTCGGTGGTGATCAACCCCTATTTCGACTGGGGCAACGACCGGCCGCCGCGCACCGACTACCACCGCACCGTGCTCTACGAGGCCCACGTGAAGGGCCTCACCCGGCTGCACCCGGGCATCCCCGAGGAGATCCGCGGCTCCTACGCCGGAATCGCGCACCCCGCCGTGATCGAGCACCTGGTGGACCTGGGGATCACCGCCATCGAGCTGATGCCGGTGCACCAGTTCGTCCACGACCACCGGCTGGTGGACGCGGGGCTCTCCAACTACTGGGGCTACAACACCATCGGCTTCTTCGCCCCGCACGGCGCCTACTCCTCGCTGGGCGACCGCGGGCAGCAGGTGCAGGAGTTCAAGTCGATGGTCAAGGCGCTGCACGCGGCCGGGATCGAGGTGATCCTGGACGTCGTCTACAACCACACCGCGGAGGGCAACCACCTCGGCCCCACGCTCTCCTTCCGTGGCCTGGACAACGACAACTACTACCGGCTGGTCGCCGACGACCACCGCTACTACGAGGACACCACCGGCACCGGCAACAGCCTGCTGATGCGCAGCCCGCACGTGCTGCAGCTGATCATGGACTCGCTGCGCTACTGGGTCACCGACATGCATGTCGACGGCTTCCGCTTCGACCTGGCCGCGACCCTCGCCCGGCAGTTCCACGAGGTGGACCGACTGTCGTCCTTCTTCGACCTGGTGCAGCAGGACCCGGTGGTCTCCCAGGTGAAGCTGATCGCCGAACCCTGGGACGTCGGCGAGGGCGGCTACCAGGTGGGCAACTTCCCACCACTGTGGACCGAGTGGAACGGCAAGTACCGCGACACCGTCCGCGACCTGTGGCGCGGGGAGAACGCCACCCTCGCCGAGTTCGGCTCCCGGCTGACCGGCTCCTCCGACCTCTACCAGGACGACGGCCGCCGTCCCATCGCCTCCATCAACTTCGTCACCTGCCACGACGGCTTCACCCTGCGCGACCTGGTCTCCTACAACGACAAGCACAACGAGGCCAACGGCGAGGACAACCGCGACGGCGAGAGCCACAACCGTTCCTGGAACTGCGGCGCCGAGGGCGACAGTGACAACCCCGCGGTGCTGGAGCTGCGCGCCCGGCAGCAGCGCAACTTCATGGCCACCCTGATGCTCTCCCAGGGCGTCCCGATGATCTCCCACGGCGACGAGCTGGGCCGCACCCAGCAGGGCAACAACAACGCCTACTGCCAGGACAGCGAGCTGGCCTGGGTGCACTGGCCCCCCGGTACGACGGGGCACGGCGCCGGAGGCCACGGCGCGGCCGGCCACGGTCCCGGTCCCGGGCGGGCGGCGGCCCAGGACGACCCCGCGGCACAGCTGCTGGAGTTCACCCGCTCCATGGTCTGGCTGCGCCGCGACCACCCCGTCTTCCGGCGGCGGCGCTTCTTCCACGGCCGCCCGGTCTCGGGCACCCATGACGACCTCTCCGACATCGCCTGGTTCACCCCGGGCGGCAGCGAGATGGCCGACAAGGACTGGAAGGCCTCCTACGCCAAGTCCCTCACGGTCTTCCTCAACGGGTACGCCATCTCCGAGCCCGACCGCCGCGGCGGGAAGATCACCGACGACTCCTTCCTGCTGATGTTCAACGCCCACTACGAGCCGCTGGAGTTCGCCGTCCCGGTCAACCACGGCCGGGAGTGGCAGGTGGTGGTCGACACCGCCCGGCCCGGCAGCATCGCCCCCGGAGCCGGGGCCAAGGTGAAGGCCGGCGACCGGCTCCAGCTGGCGGACCGCTCGCTGATGGTGCTCCAGCGCCCCGCCTGAGCAGCGGCCGGGGGCCCGGAGACGACAACGGTCCCCCGGCTGCCCCCACCCGGGATGTGGATCCCGTCCCCACCGGGTAGGCATGGGCACATGACAGCCGCCAACCGCCCTGGGCCCACCGCCACCTACCGGCTCCAGCTGCAGCCCGGCTTCACCCTCCACGACGCCGCAGCGGCCGTCCCCTACCTCGCCCGCCTCGGCGTCTCCCACCTCCATCTCTCCCCCCTGCTGGAGGCGACCCCGGGCTCCGCCCACGGCTACGACACCGTCGACCACACCAGGATCAGCGAGCAGCTCGGCGGCGAAGCGGCCCTGCGCGCCCTGGCCGACCATGCGCACGCCCACGGCCTGCGGCTGATCGCCGACACCGTCCCCAACCACATGGCGCTGCCGGCCCCCGAGCACCTCAACCACCCGCTCTGGCATGTGCTGCGAGAGGGGCCCGACTCCCCGTACGCCCGCTGGTTCGACATCGACTGGACCGCCCAGCCCGGCCCCGTCGACGCACCCCACCGCGGACGGGTGCTGCTGCCCCTGCTCGGCGACCGGCTCGGCGCCGTCCTGGACCAGCTCACCCCGGGCAAGACCACCGTCGCCCACCAGGAGTCGCCCGAGGACACCGCAGCCGAACCGGTGCTGCGCTACCACGACCATGTCTTCCCGCTGCGGCCCGGCACCGAGCACCTGCCCCTGCCCGAACTGCTCGACCACCAGTGGTACCGGCTCGCCTGGTGGCGGCTGGCCCGCACCGACCTCAACTACCGACGGTTCTTCACCGTCAACGACCTGATCGCGGTCCGCGCCGAGGACCCCGAGGTCTTCCACGCCACCCACGCCCTCCTGGTGCGGCTGCACGCCGACGGCGTCCTGGACGGCTTCCGTATCGACCACCCCGACGGGCTCGCCGACCCCCGCGGCTATCTGCGCCGCCTCGCCGAGGCCACCGGCGGCGCCTGGACCGTCGTCGAGAAGATCCTCACCGGGGACGAGCAGCTCCCCGCCGACTGGCCCTGCGCCGGCACCACCGGCTATGACGCGCTGCTGCGCATCGACGGCGTGCTCACCGACCCCGAGGGTGTCCGGCGGATCACCGAGGACACCGCCGCCGTACTGGCCCCGCCCGACGACCCCCACCACGGCCGGGGCGACTACCGGCAGGCCGCCGACGAGGCCCGCCGCGAGGTGGTCCGCCGCGAGCTCGCCGCGGAGATCGCCCGCCTCGGCCGTACCGCCGCCCGGGCCTGCACCGAGGACCCCTCCGACGCCCGCCGGCGCGACCACCCCGGCTGGGCGCTCACCGAGGCCACCGCCCGGCTGGTCGCCGCCCACCCCGTCTACCGGCCCTATGTCGTCCCCGGTGAACCCGCCCCCGACGAGTCCGCGCAGGCCCTCACCGCCATCGCCGCCGACCCCCGCTCCGTCACCGACAGCGCCGCCGTCGCCGGCACCGCCGCCGCCCCCTCCGACACCCAGCAGCTCACCGCCGCCCTCGCCACCGTCCGCGACCTGGCCCTCGGCAGGCTGGGCCGCGGCCCGGCCCGCGACGAGTTCGCCGCCCGCTTCGCCCAGACCTGCTCCGCCGCGGCCGCCAAGGGCCTGGAGGACAAGGCCTTCTACCGCTGGTACCCCCTGCTGTCGCTGAACGAGGTCGGCGGCGACCCCGGCCACCCCGGCACCGACCCCGACGCCTTCCACTCCTGGTGCCGCCACATCCAGCAGCACTGGCCCAGCGGGCTCAGCGCGCTCTCCACCCATGACACCAAGCGGAGCGCCGACGCCCGCGCCCGGCTGGCCGTCCTCGCCGAGATCCCCGGCACCTGGTCCACCGTCCACCGCTCCTGGTCGGCCGCCGCCGCCCGCCACCGCACCGGCCCGCACCCCGGCCCCGCCGCCGAGTACCTGCTGTGGCAGACCCTGGTCGCCGCCTGGCCGATCGACGCCGACCGGCTGGTCACCGCGCTGCTGAAGTCGGTACGTGAAGCCGATCTGCAGACCTCCTGGACCGAGCCCGGCCCCGCCTTCGAAGAGGCACTGGAACGGCACGCCCGCGCCGTGGTCGCCGACCCCGCACTCACCGGGCCGATCGGCGAGTTCGTGGACACCCTCGCCCCCTGTGCCCACAGCAACACCCTGGCCGCAGCACTGCTGCACCTCACCGTGCCCGGCGTCCCCGACCTCTACCAGGGCAGCGAGGAGCCCCTGCACACTCTGGTCGACCCCGACAACCGCCGCCCCGTGGACCTCACCGGCCTGGCGCAGCGCCTCGCCGCCCTGGACAGCGGCACCCCGCCCACCGGGACCGCCGCCGAGAAACTGCACCTCACCGCCACCGCACTGCGGCTGCGCCGCGACCGCCCCGGCACCTTCGCCGCCGCCCACACCCCGCTGCACGCCCGGGGACCCGCCGCCCGCCATCTCCTGGCCCATCTGCGCGGCAGCGACGTGGTGGCCGCCGTCACCCGTCTGCCGCACGGACTGCGCCACGCCGGCGGCTGGGCGGACACCGTCCTGCCGCTGCCCGCCGGCCCCTCCGGCGCCTGGACCGACCTGCTCACCGGAAACACCTTCCCCGAGGGCCCCGTCCGCGCCGCCGACCTGCTGTCCCGGCTGCCGGTGGCGCTGCTCACCTCATGACACCCCTCATGACGCCTCTCAGGACGCCTCTCAGGACGCCTCTCAGGACGCCGCCGCTCCCCCGCCGCACCGCCGCCTCACGCCGCGCGGCAGGGGAGCAGCATTCACGGCCGACGGGGCGAGCCGGGCGCGGCAGAGGGGTAGAGATGCGGTGAACTCCCCCGTACACGAGGAGCCCGTATGGCCGACCGTGCCCCCGCCCACACCTTCCGGCTCTGGGCGCCCGACGCCCGGCAGGCCGAGGCCGAGGTCGACGGCGTACGCCACGCCCTGCAACCCGACCCCGACCGGCCCGGATGGTGGCTGGCCGAGCTGCCCGCCGACCCCGGGGGCTCCGACTACGGCTTCCGGCTGGACGGTGGGGAGCTGCTGCCCGACCCCCGCTCGGCGCGCCAGCCGTACGGACCCGACGGTCCGAGCCGCCTGGTCGACCACCAGGCGTTCCGCTGGTCGGACGAGGCCGCCCGGTGGCACGGCCGGGCCCTGCCCGGCAGCGTCCTCTACGAACTGCATGTGGGCACCTTCACCCCCGAGGGCACCTTCGACGCCGCCGCGCAGCGGCTGGACCACCTGGTGGAGCTGGGCGTCGACCTGGTGGAGCTGATGCCCGTCTGTCCCTTCCCCGGACGCCACGGCTGGGGCTACGACGGTGTCAGCCTGTGGGCCGTGCACGAGCCGTACGGCGGTCCCGACGGGCTCAAACGCTTTGTGGACGCGGCGCACCGCCGGGGGCTCGGGGTGGTGCTGGACGTGGTCCACAACCACCTCGGTCCGGCCGGCAACTATCTGCCCCGCTTCGGCCCGTACTTCACCGACCGCCACCACACCCCGTGGGGATCCGCGGTCAATCTGGACGCCCCCGGCTCCGACGAGGTACGGGCCTATCTGATCGGCAGTGCTCTGGCCTGGCTGCGCGACTACCGTATCGACGGCCTGCGGCTGGACGCGGTGCACGCCCTGGCGGACGACCGGGCGCTGCACTTCCTGGAGGAACTCTCCGGCGAGGTCGACCGGTTGGCCGCCGCCACCGGGCGGCCGCTCTTCCTGATCGCCGAGTCCGATCTCAACGACCCCCGGACCACCGCGCCCCGGGAGGCCGGCGGGCTCGGCCTGACCGCTCAGTGGAGCGACGACTTCCATCATGCGCTGCACGCCGTGCTCACCGGGGAGTCCCAGGGCTACTACGCGGACTTCGCAGGCCGGCCCAGCGGCCCGCCCCGGGCGGTGGCCTCCCTCCCCCGGGGTCCGCTGGGCGTTCTCGCCAAGGCGCTCACCCGGGGGTGGCTGCACGACGGCACCTGGTCCTCCTTCCGCCGGCGCACCCACGGCCGCCCGCTGGACCTGCGCCGCAGCCCCGGCCACCGGCTGCTGGGCTATCTGCAGACCCATGACCAGGTGGGCAACCGCGCCCTGGGCGACCGGCTTTCAGCCACCGTGCCGACCGGGCTGCTGGCCGCCGGTGCGGCGCTGGTGCTCACCTCGCCGTTCACCCCGATGCTCTTCATGGGCGAGGAGTGGGGTGCCGGTACGCCCTGGCAGTACTTCACCGACCACACCGATCCGCAGCTGGCCGAGGCGGTGCGGCAGGGCCGCCGCCGGGAGTTCGCCGAGCACGGTTGGAAGGCCGAGGAGATCCCCCCCGCAGGCGCCCTCCACCGTGGTGGCGTCCACCCTCGACTGGTCGGAGCCCGACCGGCCGCCGCACCGGGAGCTGCTGGACTGGTACCGGACCCTGCTCCGGTTGCGGCGCGCCCACCCGGCGCTCACCGATCCCGACCTGTCCCGGGTCGAGGTCTGCTGGAACGAGGCCGAGCGGTGGCTGGTGGTGCACCGCGGCCCGTACCGCGTGGCCGCCAACCTCTCCGACCGGCCCCGGACGCTTCCCCTGGGCGCTCCCCGCGACGCCGTCCTGGCCGCCTTCGGACCGCACAGCGAGGGGCCTGGCGGTGCCCCCGACAAGCTGCTGCTTCCGGCGGCCTCGGTCGCAGTGGTCCACACCACCGGATGACCGGAATCGATCGCTCCGTAAGGCATATGACGGCCCGACACCGTTGTCGGTCATCCGTCGCCCTATGCTGCTCACGCACAGGCGAGCTCGATCACATCGGGGAGATGCGATGACCCAGAGCCAGGACTGGATGCGCGCGGGAGAGGACGATGTACGTCCTCCCACCGATCTGCGCACCGACATCCCCCACCCGGCGCGGATGTACGACTACTTCCTCGGTGGCAAGGACAACTTTCCCGCCGACCGGGAGGCAGCCGAGAAGGCCCTCTCCATCAGCCCGGCCTTCCGCACCGGGGCGCTCGCCAACCGCGGTTTCCTGCAGCGCGCGGTGCGCCATGTGACCCGGCAGGGCATCGGGCAGTTCCTGGACATCGGCACCGGCATCCCCACCGCCGGCTCCACCCACCAGATCGCGGCCGAGGTCGATCCCGACATCCGGGTCGCCTACCTGGACAACGACCCCATCGTGCTGGTGCACGGCCGCGCCCTGCTGGCCGGTGCCGTCCAGGGAAGCGCCACCGTGATCCACGCCGACCTGCGGGACCCCGCCGGGATCCTGGCGAACTCCGAGGTCCGCACGGTGCTGGACTTCGACCGGCCGATCGCCCTGATGCTGGTGTCCATCCTGCACTTCATCCACGACGACGAGGATCCGCTGGGCATTGTGCGCCGGCTGGTGGACGCCCTGCCCTCGGGCAGCTGCCTGGTCCTCTCCCACGCCACCGGCGACTTCACCCCGCCGGACCAGGTCGACCAGGCCCGAGCCCTCTACTCCAACTCCGCGGCACCGCTGGTCCCGCGCAGCCGCGACCAGGTGGCGGCCTTCTTCGAGGGCCTGGAGCTGGAGGAGCCGGGCCTGGTCACCACGCCGCTCTGGCGCCCCGACGCCCCCGTCCAGGAGGGCGACGACCGCGCTCCCGGCTGGGCTGCGGTGGGTATCAAGCCCTGAGGCGGCCGCTCCCATCGGGGGCCGGACCGGGGTCACTGCCCGGTCCGGCCCCCGAGGCATGTCGTCCATGTCCGACGGGCCGGTCGTCCTCCATGAGCCCGTCCGGCTCCGCTGCGGGGTCCTGGCTCAGGCGTCCGCTGCCGCCCTGGTCCGCAGCTGCTCCCACACCTCATGGACCCGGGGCTCCAGGTCGGCGAGCGCCCCGGAGTTGTCGATGACGACATCGGCCACGGCCAGCCGGTCCGCCCGGGCGGACTGGGCCGACATCCGGGCCCGGGCCTCGTCCTCGGCCATGCCGCGGAGCCGTACCAGGCGGTCCAGGCGCACCTCGTCCGGGGCGTCCACCACCACGACCAGGTCGTAGAGCGGGGCCAGGCCGTTCTCCGCGAGCAGCGGGACGTCCTGGACCACCACGTCCCCGGGCCCGGCTGCGGCCTCCAGCTCGGCGGAGCGCTCCCTGACCAGGGGGTGGACGATGGCGTTGAGCGCGGCCAGCCGCTCGGGGTCGGCGAAGACCACCGTGCCGAGGGCCGGCCGGTCCAGGGTGCCGTCCGGCCGCAGCACCGTCTCGCCGAACTCGGCGACCACTGCCGCCAGTCCGGGGGTGCCGGGTTCCACGACCTCACGGGCGATCAGATCCGCGTCGACAATCACGGCGCCCAGTGAGGCCAGCAGCCGGGACACCTCGCTCTTGCCGGCGCCGATACCGCCGGTCAGGCCCACTCTCAGCATCGGGCCAGGCTACCGCCGCGGCAGCGGACCGGCCGAGCTGCACCCCGGCCGGTGCGCTGCCGCGGCGGTGTCCGGTCAGACGACGGCGAGGACCACCTTGCCCCGGGTGCGGCCCGACGCCACCAGCTCATGGGCCTTGGCCGCGTCGGCGAGCGGGAGCACACTCTCGATCTCGGGCCGCAGCCGCCCCGACTCCACCAGGGCCGCCAGTTCCAGCAGCCCCCGCTGGTCGGGCTCGACCAGGAACTGGGTCATCCGAAGGCCCCGTTCCCGGGCCTCGGCGGCCACCGAGGGATCACTGCCGGAGGGCACGGCGACCAGCAGGCCGCCGGGGCGGAGCGTCCTCAGCGACCGCCGCAGATGGTCCGGGTCACCGATGTTGTCCATCACCACGTCGACGTCCCCCACGGCCTCCTCGAAGGCGACGGCGGTGTAGTCGACGGTCTCGTCGGCGCCCAGCAACCGCAGGAAGTCGTGCTTGGCCGCACGGGCGGTGCCGATCACATGGGCGCCCCGCGCCTTGGCGATCTGCACCGCCAGATGCCCCACGCCGCCGGCCGCCGCATGGATCAGCACCCGCTGCCCCGCGGTCACCCGGGCGGTGTCGACCAGCACCTGCCAGGCGGTGAGACCCGCCAGCGGCAGCGCCGCCGCCTCGGTGTGGGTGAGCCCGGCGGGCTTGCGCGCGAAGTGCCGCGAGGGGGCGGTCACATACTCGGCGCAGGCCCGCGCGGGCCGGGGGAACCACGGCATTCCGAAGACCTCGTCGCCGGGCCGCAGGGTGGTGACGCCGAAGCCGGTCTCCTCCACCACACCGGAGACGTCCCACCCCAGCACATACGGCGGGGCGCCCTGCAGCCCGGCCATGCCCTTGCCCGCCCGGGTCTTGGCGTCCACGGGGTTCAGCCCGGCCGCGTGGACCCGCACCAGGACCTCGGTGGGGATCGGGGGGGACGGTCCACCTCGGCCGTCCGCAGCACCTCGGGACCGCCGAAGCCGTCCTGGACGACGGCCCGCATGCGCGCGTTCATTGCTGTGCTCCTTGTCGTACGGCGTGATGCTTCGGGTCCCACCCTCCTCCGACGGGCGCCCCGGTGGCGGACGGCACTCCGCAGTGCCCGCCCCGCGGCGGACGGCGTCAACCCGGCCGCGGCCGGCGGCGGCGAAGAGCGTGACCCTCTCCGACCGCATCCTCCCGCAGCCCCCGGCACCGCCCCGCCGGGCCCCGGCTCCGGCCCGGGCTCCGGGCTCCGGGCTCCGCCGGGACGGCACCGAGCGTCCGCACCCGGGCGACGCGGCGACGCGGCGACCGAGGGCCCGATCGGGGCAGCCCGGAGCCCGCTCAGGGGGTGAGCAGGACCGCCCCGGTACTGCGGCGCTGCTCAAGACGGTGGTGCGCCTGCGCCGCATGCTCCAGCGGGAAGGACCGGTCGACCACGGGTAGCAGCCGGCCGGCGGCGGCTTCGGCGAGCGCCCGTTCGCTGCGGGCTCGCTGCACCTCTGCGGGCTGCTGGAAGACGGTGGTCAGAGGCCTGCTCCCGGTGACGCCGCGGCGGGTCAGCTCCGAGGATCCGAGGTCGGTCCAGGTGCCGGAGGTGAAGCCGTAGACGCCCAGCCGCCCGGTTCCCCCGGCGGCGGCCCGTGCAGCCTGGCCTCCCAGCTCACCGCCGATGGCATCGAGGACCACATCCGCCCCCCGGCCGCCGGTCGCGGCCCGCACCCGGTCCACCCAGTCGGGGAGGCCGTAGTCGACGACGACGGCCGCACCCAGTCGGGCGGCGAGATCCAGCTTCGCCCGCCCCCGGGCGGCGGCGACGACCCTGGCCCCGGCCGCTGCGGCGAGCTGGACCAGGAGCGATCCGATCCGGCCTGCCGCAGCGGTGACCAGCACGGTGTCGCCCCCGCCGACCTCCATCACCTCCAGCAGGCCGAGTGCCACGGCCCCGGCCTGGAAGACCGCCAGGGCCTGGCCGACCGGCAGTGCACCGGGGACCGCGAACACCTGGCCGCTCCCGGCGAGCGCGCGTTCCGCATAGCCGCCGCTGCGGTCGGCGGTGGCGGCCACGACCAGCTGCCCCAACAGCCGGTGATCCGCGTCCGGGCCCACCTCCACCACCCGTCCGCCCACCTCGAGGCCGGGTACATAGGGCACCGGGAAGGGGTGCCGTCCCGACCGTACGACGATGTCGCCGAAGACCGCCCCTGCCGCCTCCACGGCCACCACCACCTGGTCGGCGACGGCCCTCGGCTCATCGGCCCGCTCCAGCCGCAGCACCTCGGGCGATCCGAACTCATGGACCCGGACGACGCGCATCGCATGCTCCCTCCGCCTGGCTGCGGGACACTGTGTCCCAAGCCGGTCATGCTGTCCGCGGCAGAGTCTTGCGACCGGGCGGAGCGGTCACAAGGAGCAGACCGGCGGCACTGTCCCGGTCGGGACAAGGGGGCGGGAATGTCTCAGTCGGGTGAGAACCTCAGGGTGCGGCGCACCCGCAGACTGCTGCGCGGGGCGCTGGTCGAGCTCATCGAGGAGCGCGGCTTCGACAAGGTCACCGTCGGGGAGGTCACCGAGCGGGCCATGGTGAGCCGCGCCTCCTTCTACCGCAACTACCGCGACAAGTACCACCTGGTGGAGCAGATCTTCGACGAGGCGATGGCGGAGCTGCTGGGCGCCGCCGCCGACGGCTCGCGGCCGCCACTGGAGCGCTGGGTGGGGTTCTTCGAGCACATTGCCGCCCGCCACCGCTTCTACGGTGCGCTGCTGGGCAGAAAGGGCAGCCCGTGGTTCGCCGACCGGATGCGCACGGCGCTGGCGGAGATGGTGGCCGAGCATCTGGAGGTTCCGGACGAGGCGGCCGCAGCGCCCGAGGCCGGGCTGGTGCCGACGGTGCTGGCCTCGGTCTTCCTCCAGTCGATCACCTGGTGGCTGGAGAACGGCCGCCCCGTACCGCCCCGGGAGATCGCCCACCGCTCCGCCCGGCTGGCGGGTGCGCTGATCACCGAGGCCAACGGCTGGGGCGGACGCCCCCGCTGAGCCGCCGCGACCGCGACCGCGGCTGCGACCGGATCAGGATTCGGCGGCTCAGGATGTGGCAGATCAGGATGTGGCGGCTCAGGATGTGGCGGCTCAGGATTTGGCGGCTGCGGCTCCCGGCAGCCGGGTGTGCGGCAGCCTGGCCGCGAGCTGCGGGGGCAGCTGCGGAAGCGCGGGCAGCTGCGGCAGATGGGGGCGCAGCGAGGGCAGCGGCGGCAGGACCACGTGCTCACGCAGGCCGACCCGGCCGTGCAGCCACTTCAGCGGGCGGGGCGCCCACCAGTTGAAGTCGCCGAAGAGGCTCATCGCGGCCGGGACCAGCAGACAGCGCACCAGGGTGGCGTCCACCGCGACGGCGACCGCCAGAGCAATCCCCATCTCCTTGATCATCAGCATCTGTCCCGCGGCGAAGCCGGCGAAGACGATCACCATCAGCAGCGCGGCGGAGTTGATGATCCGCCCACTGCGCTGCAGGCCCAGCTCCACCGCACGGTTGCTGCTGTGGCCCTCGTCCCGCAGCTCCTTGATCCGCGAGAGCAGGAAGACCTCGTAGTCCATGGAGAGGCCGAAGGCGAAGGAGAACACCAGCACCGGCACATAGCTCTCCAGTCCGCCCGCCGGGTGGAAGCCCAGCAGCCCGCTGAACCAGCCGTGCTGGAAGACCAGGGTGAGCGCGCCCAGCGAGGAGCCCAGCGAGAGCACATTCATCAGCAGCGCCTTGACGGGCACCACAATCGAGCCGGTCATCAGGAAGAGCAGCAGCAAGGTGCCGGCCGCGACCAGCGCAAAGGCGATCGGGCCCCGGTGGACGATCTCCTGTTTGAAGTCGACCACGGTGGCAGCGTCCCCGGTGACCCAGGTGCGCAGACCGTCGCGATGGTCCCGCAGCTCGGCGACCACCGACTGGACCCGGGAGCCCTGGGGGTCGCCGGAGACCAGGACATCGATGGTGGAGAGATGCTCGGCGGCCTGCTGCGCCGGGCGGACACCGGCCACACCGGGCAGTTCGGCGATCTGTGCGGCGTACTGCCGGGCCTCCGCCGGGGAGGCGTCCACCACGACCGTGACGGGCGCGGGGACCTGCGCGGGGAAGCGGTGCTGCACCGTGTCGGCGACCGACCGGCTGGCGAAGGAGGCAGGCAGCACCTCTGCGCCGGCGGTGTGCGCACGGGCGGTCAGGAAGGGCGCCCCGGCCGCCATCAGCAGGGCCACCGCGGCCAGTGCCACCGGCAGCGCACGCCGCTGCACCCGGCGTACGGTGCGGGCGAAGAAGCCGTCGTCCGCGACCGGCTCGGCCGGAGCCTTGATCCGCCGGCCTGCGAAGCCCAGCAGGGCCGGGACCAGGGTGAGCCCGGCCGCCACCGTGATCACCACCACGCTCACCCCGGCGGCGCCGACGGCCCGGAAGACCGGACTGGAGAAGACCAGCAGGCCGGACAGGGCCACGGCCACCGTCACCCCGGAGAAGGCGACGGTGCGCCCCGCGGTGGCGCTGGTCCGCTCGACCGCCATGGCCACCGAGGCGCCCTTGCCCCGCTCCTCACGGAACCGGTTGACCATCAGCAGGGCGTAGTCGATCGACAGGCCGAGGCCCAGCACGGTGGCGATCGGCAGCACGCTGGTGTCCAGCGACATCACCCGGCTGAAGCCGAATATCGCCAGCAGGGCCCCGCCGACCGAGGCCACCGCGCCTATCAGCGGCAGGCTCGCCGCGGCGAAGCCGCCGAAGACCAGCACCATCACCACCAGGGTGATCGGCAGGGTGACCAGCTCGCCGAACCGGGTGTCCTTGGCGGTCTGCTGCTTGACCTCCTGGGACAGCACCAGGTCTCCGCCGACGGTGACCTTGCTGCCGGGCGCGGTCTGCTGGACGGTGCCCAGCTGCGCGGCGACCGCATTCACCGCACGGTCGCTGCTCCCGTCGGCCATCCGGACGACGACCAGGCCGGCCCTGCCGTCCGGGGCCCGCAGCGCGGCGCCGGGCACCGAGCCCTGCGCCGAGCCGGATACCGGGCCGCTGTAGGCGTCGGAGACCGAGACCACCCCGGGCAGGGCGGCCACGGAGTGCGCGGCCGCGGTGACGGCGGAGCGCACCGCGGGGTCGTCCACCCGGGGGCCGTCCACCACGGCGGTGACCGTGCCGGCGGCCGGATCGGCGGCGGCGACCAGGGCGCTGCCGCGGGCCGACTCCGACCCGGCGGCCTGGGCCCCGGTGGCGGCACTGTCGAAGACCCGGCCGCCGATCAGCACCCCGGCCGCCAGCACCGCGATCCAGGCCGCGAGGACCCAGCGGCGGTGGCGATGGCAGAAGCGCCCGGTCGCGGCGAGGAGCCCACCGCAGCGCGGCGGGGTGTCCTGGGCCGGCCCTGTCCCGGCGGAGGGAGCGGTCTCCTGGGGGGGCTCCGCCTCGGCGGAGAGCGCTGCGCTCGGGGCACCCGGCCGGTCGGGCTGCTGCCGGCGTCGCGGCCGGCGCAGTGAGCGCCCGCCGACGACGGCACCGCCTGCGACGGCGATGGCGGGGATGAGCAGGAGCAGGAGGCGGCGCGGACGCGGCAGCAGCCCCAGGAGGGTCAGCAGCATAAAAGGGGGGACCTAGCTTCCGGGGTCGGTTGGGCCCGTCAGGTGTCGCCCCTTCAACCTAGGTCAGAACGACGAAGGTTCCCATACCCATCCCTTTTAAGGCACATCACATTTTTGTGATGATCTTCTTATCTAATGCTTATATACAACAAGACCCCCGAACCGGACATCCGGTTCGGGGGTCTTGTTCTGGATCAGGCGATCAGCTCTGGCCGCCGGCCAGCTTCTCGCGCAGCGCGGCAAGCGCCTCGTCCGAGGCGAGAGCGCCGGAGCCCTCGTCGCTGGAGGACGAGTAGGAGCCACCGGCGGCAGCGGCGACAGCCTCGCCACCCTCGGCAGCAGCCTCGGCATCGGCCTCGCGGCTCTTGATGACCTGGGCCTGGTGCTGCTCGAAGCGGGACTGCGCCTCGGCGTACTGGCGCTCCCACTCCTCCCGCTGCTTCTCGTAGCCGGGCAGCCAGTCGTTGGCCTCCGGGTCGAAGCCCTCGGGGTAGATGTAGTTGCCCTGGTCGTCGTAGGACGCGGCCATGCCGTACAGGGTCGGGTCGAACTCGACCGACGCCGGGTCGGCACCGAAGGACTCGTTGGCCTGCTTCAGCGAGAGGCTGATGCGGCGGCGCTCGAGGTCGATGTCGATGACCTTGACGAAGATCTCGTCGCCGACCTGGACGACCTGCTCCGGGATCTCCACGTGGCGCTCGGCCAGCTCGGAGATGTGGACCAGGCCCTCGATGCCCTCGTCCACGCGGACGAACGCACCGAACGGAACCAGCTTGGTGACCTTACCCGGGACGACCTGACCGATCTGGTGGGTCCGGGCGAACTGCTGCCACGGGTCCTCCTGGGTCGCCTTCAGCGACAGGGAGACGCGCTCGCGGTCCATGTCCACGTCGAGAACCTCGACGGTGACCTCCTGGCCGACCTCGACAACCTCGGACGGGTGGTCGATGTGCTTCCAGGACAGCTCGGAGACGTGCACCAGGCCGTCGACGCCACCCAGGTCCACGAAGGCACCGAAGTTGACGATCGAGGAGACGACGCCGGAGCGCACCTGGCCCTTCTGCAGGGTGGTGAGGAAGGTCTGGCGGACCTCGCTCTGGGTCTGCTCCAGCCAGGCACGGCGGGACAGGACCACGTTGTTGCGGTTCTTGTCCAGCTCGATGATCTTGGCCTCGAGCTCCTTGCCCACGTAGGGCTGAAGGTCGCGGACGCGGCGCATCTCCACCAGGGAGGCGGGGAGGAAGCCGCGGAGGCCGATGTCGAGGATGAGACCACCCTTGACGACCTCGATGACGGTACCGGTGACGATCCCGTCCTCTTCCTTGATCTTCTCGATGGTGCCCCAGGCGCGCTCGTACTGGGCACGCTTCTTCGAGAGGATCAGGCGCCCCTCCTTGTCCTCCTTCTGGAGGACCAGGGCCTCGATGTTGTCGCCCACGGCGACGACCTCGTGCGGGTCGACATCGTGCTTGATCGACAGCTCTCGGGACGGGATGACACCCTCGGTCTTGTAACCGATGTCGAGCAGGACCTCGTCCCGGTCGACCTTCACGATGACGCCGTCGACGATGTCGCCGTCGTTGAAGTACTTGATCGTCTCGTCGATCGCGGCGAGGAAGTCTTCCTCGGAACCGATGTCGTTGACCGCCACCTGCGGGGTGGTGCGGGAAGAGTCGGTGCTGCTCGTCATTAGGAAAAGGGCTCCGGTACGGACATGAAGTCGTAGGTACTGCAACGCGGAGGGCCCGTATCGCTCCTACCGAGGGCCGGACAGCCAAGAGGAGGAGTACCGGATTCCCCTGCATATGCAGGACCGGCACCCCGACTTGCGACCGTGGGGTCATCGACAGATGCGAGCGCGACCTGCTCCGTCCGAGGCGCGCAGGCCCGCAGCGCAACTTGTAGCATACGGGGACAGCCAGGCACGGTCAACGCCGGATGGCGCAGGTTGGCCGAGGCCGGGATGGATCAGGCCATATCCTCCATTTGCCGCACTTCCGACCGTCTGACGGGTCGGAGAACGGCAGCAGCAGTGGCCCACTCCCCGGATGCCGCTGCCGACCCTGCTCGGGAACCGAGCCGGACCGGAAACAGTGGCGCTTTCCGCACCCCCAACCCTACGCGATGGGCAGGATGACGCACCCGACCACCCCCGCCAAGAAGCCGTTCGAGGAAGATTTCGCCCTGCCGGGCGACGGAGACGACGACGCTGACGCCGTGCGCCGCCCCGCCGGCCCGGGCGAGAGCAGCCGCGCCAGCCGCCACTGGTGGGACCGCAACGCGGACGAGTACCAGGGCGACCACGGCGCCTTCCTGGGCGACGACGGCTTCGTCTGGGGCCCCGAGGGCCTCGACGAGGCCGACGCCCGGCTGCTCGGCGACCCGGCCTCGCTCACCGGGCGACGAGTCCTGGAGATCGGCGCCGGAGCCGCCCAGTGCTCCCGCTGGCTCGCCGGGCGCGGCGCCCTGCCGGTCGCCCTCGACATCTCCTTCCGCCAGCTCCAGCACTCCCGCCGGATCGACGCCGACCACATCGCGGCGGGGCGGGCTGCTGCGGCCGTCCCCGCCGTGCAGGCCGACGCCGCCGTCCTCCCCTTCGCCGACGGCTCCTTCGACCTGGCCTGCTCCGCCTACGGGGCCGTCCCCTTCAGCGCCGACAGCGGCCGGCTGATGCGCGAGGTGCACCGGGTGCTGCGGCCCGGAGGACGCTGGGTCTTCTCGGTCACCCATCCGATCCGCTGGGCCTTCCCCGACGAGCCCGGCCCCGAGGGACTGACCGCACTCTCCTCGTACTTCGACCGGCGCCCCTACGTCGAGCAGGACGAGCAGGGCCGCGCCGTCTATGTGGAGCACCACCGCACCGTCGGCGACCGGGTCCGCGAACTCGTCGCGGCCGGCTTCCGGCTGCTGGACCTGGTGGAGCCGGAGTGGCCGGAAGGCCTGGAGCAGGAGTGGGGCGGCTGGAGCCCGCTGCGGGGGCGGCTGCTGCCCGGCACGGCCGTCTTCGTCTCGGTCCGGGACTGATCCCCGCCGCGGCGGGGCGGGGCGGGGGCCCGCGACCCGGCTCTCCGCGGCCGTGGGCGGGCGACGACGGCTGAGGGACCGGGGGACCGGACGGCTGAGGGACCGGGCGGCCGGACGGCAGACCGCGGCCGCCCGGACGGCGCCCCGGGAGGGCCGCGCGGGGCATCGGGGAGACTTGCCGCATGCCTGCGTCCGCCGCCGACCGCCCCCGCCCCCTCGACGACGGGACCCCGCCCTGGGCCGCACTGCCCGTGCGGCAGGCCGTGCCCGGTCTGCTCGCCGCCCTGGAGGAGCGTGGAGCGGCCGTGCTCTGCGCCCCGCCGGGCACCGGCAAGACGACCCTGGTGCCACTGGCGCTGGCCGGGCTGGTACCCGGCCTGCCCGGCGACGGCGGCGGCAGCGGCAGCGGGCGGGTGATCGTCGCGGAGCCCCGACGGCTGGCTGTACGGGCCGCCGCCCGGCGGATGGCCTGGCAGCTCGGCGAGGCGGTGGGCGGCACGGTCGGCTCCAGCGTGCGCGGCGAACGCCGGGTCGGCCCGGGCACCAGGGTCGAGGTGGTCACCACCGGTGTCCTGCTCCAGCGGCTGCAGCGCGACCCCGAACTGGCCGGCGTCGACGCCGTCCTGCTCGACGAGTGCCATGAGCGCCACCTCGACGCCGACACCGCCCTGGCCTTCCTGCTGGACGTACGGGCCGCACTCCGCCCGGAGCTGCGGCTGGTGACCGCCTCCGCCACCTCCGACACCGCCGCCTGGGCGCGGCTGCTCGGCGGGGGCGGCGAACCCGCGCCGGTGGTGGCCGCCCAGGGCACGCCCATCCGGTGCAGGTCGTATGGGCACCGCCGCCGCGGCCGGTGCAGCCGCCCCGCGGCACCCGGGTGGATCCCGCGCTGCTCGACCATGTCGCCGCGACCGTGCGCCGGGCGCTCACCGAGTGCGGCGGCGATGTGCTCTGCTTCCTGCCCGGCGTGGGTGAGATCGCCCGGGTCGCGGGACTGCTCGGCGGCCTCCCCGGCATCGAGGTGCTCCAGGTCCACGGGCAGGCGCCGCCCGAGGTGCAGGACGCGGTGCTCTCCCCCGCCGAGCGGCGCCGGGTGGTGCTGGCCACCTCCGTCGCCGAGTCCAGCCTGACCGTGCCGGGGGTGCGCGCCGTCGTCGACTGCGGTCTGGCCAGGGAGCCGCGCACCGACCATGCACGCGGGCTGAGCACCCTGGTCACCGTACGGGCCTCGCTGGCCGCCGCCCGGCAGCGCGCCGGACGGGCCGGGCGTGAGGCACCGGGCACCGTCTACCGGTGCTGGCACGAGGCGGAGGACGCCCGTACCGCCGCCTATCCCGCGCCCGAGATCGCCCTCGCCGACCTCACCCCGTTCGCGCTGCAGGCCGCCTGCTGGGGCGATCCGGATGCCACCGGGCTGGCCCTGCCCGACCCGCCGCCCGCCGGGGCGCTGGCGGCCGCGCGTGAGACGCTGCGCGCCGTCGGAGCGGTGGACGGCGACGGCAGGGTCACCGCGCGGGGCCGGTCGATGGCCTCGGTGGGCGTCCATCCGCGGCTGGCCCGGGCGCTGCTGGACGGCGGCCGGGAGGTCGGGGCCCGACGGGCGGCCGAGGTGGTGGCGCTGCTGTCGGAGGAGCCGCCACGGGCGCTCGGGGACGATCTCGCAGCGGTGTGGCGGGCGGCCCGTGCGGGTGGCGGCGGGCACCCCGGCTGGGCGGCCCGCTGGAGGGAGGAGTCCCGGCGGCTGCGCCGCTCCCTCGGCCAGGGCGGCGGGGCGGGAGACGGGAACGGCGGGGCGGGAGACGGCAACGGCGGGGCGGGGGACGGGAACGGCGGGGCGGTCGGAAGCGACGCAGCGGGGGACGCCGCTCAGCCGTCGGACGCCGCGGCTGCCGGTCTGATGGTGGCGCTGGCCTTCCCGGAACGGGTGGCCCGGCTGCGTGGGGGGCGGCCGGAGCCGGGCGCCCACCGGATCCCCTATCTGATGGTCTCGGGCACCGCCGCCGAGGTGGCCGCCGGGTCGCCGCTGGCCGGGGAGCCCTGGCTGGCGGTGGCGGTCGCGGACCGGCCCGCCGGGTCGCCGTCCGCGCGGGTGCTGCGAGCGGCGGCGATCAGTGAGGACGCGGCCCGGCGGGCGGCCGCACCGCTGCTCGGCGAACGCGAGGAGGTCCTCTGGTCGGCAACCGGTGGACGGCGCGGCGATGTGTCCGCGCGCCGGGTGACGGCGCTGGGCGCGGTGGAGCTGGCCGCCGTACCGCTGCGGGCGCCCGACCCCGAGCTGGTACGGGCCGCGCTGCTGGAGGGCCTGGCCCGCGAGGGGGTCTCCGCCGTGCTGGGGTGGGGCGAGGCCGCGCGGGGGCTGCGGGCCCGGTTGGCCTTTCTGCACCGGGTGCTCGGCGAGCCGTGGCCGGATGTCTCCGACGAGGCGCTGCTGGCCCGCGCCGAAGAGTGGCTGGGCCCGGAGCTGGGCGCGGCCCGGCGCCGTGCCGATCTGGAGCGGGTGGACACCGCGGACGCGCTGCGGCGGCTGCTGCCGTGGGCGACAGGTGAGGCGCAGCGCCTGGACGAGCTCGCCCCGGAGCGGATCGAGGTGCCCAGCGGGTCCCGGGTCCGGGTGGACTACTCCGGTGAGCGGCCGGTGCTCGCGGTGAAGCTGCAGGAGCTCTTCGGCTGGGACGCGGCCCCGGCGCTCGCGGGCGGCCGGGCACCGCTGACCGTCCATCTGCTGTCACCGGCAGGCCGCCCCGCCGCGGTCACCGGTGATCTGGCGTCCTTCTGGCGGGACGGCTACCGGTCCGTACGGGCGGAGCTGCGCGGTCGCTACCCCCGGCACCCCTGGCCGGAGGACCCGGCCGGCGCCCGGGCCACCCGCCGCACCAACCCGCGTCGCTGAGGGGCACCGCCGGTCCGGGCGGCAATCCGGAAGACATCGGTCCGGACCGGCCCAACCGCCCCAACAGCCCCCAGAGACTCTCCGACCGTCCCGGATACGTTGGTTACGGCACGTCAGATCCGGTGCGTTAGCAGGTTGTTCACATACGCACGGCCCCGGACACCGCCCCGTGATGCCTCAGCCACGTCCCGCGTAACACTCCGCGCTCAAGATCGTCCGAGCACAGCAGGCGAAGCGGGTTCACCAGCTGATTCGGAGAGGCGGATTCATGACGCATGCGCAGCACGGGGCAGAGCCCACGGGGTTGGACCGCAGGGGCTTCCTGCGGGCCGTCGGCATCACCGGCGGGGCCGGGGCCATGTTCGCGACCATGGGGGCACTGGGCCTGGCTCCCACCGCGGCGGCCGCCACACCGCCCGAGGACTTCCGCGCGCCCCGGCCCTCCGACTTCCATCTGACCGGCCGCTCCGCCGGCAAGGTCGTCATCCTGGGCGGCGGCATCGCCGGGCTCACGGCGGCGTACGAGCTCGGCAAGGCCGGCTACGACTGCACCATCCTCGAACCCCGGGACCGGCCCGGCGGCCGCAACTTCACCGTCAGGGGCGGCGACTCGCTGACCGACCTCGACGGCCACACCCAGCGGTCGCGGTTCTCCGAGGGCCAGTACCTCAACGCCGGGCCGGCCCGGCTCGCCCAGTGGATGGTCACCCTCGACTACTGCCGCGAACTCGGCGTCCCCATCGAGGTGTTCACCAACACCAACGCCGACGCGTACATCTACCACGAGTCGGCCGGCATGCAGCCGGGGAAGCCCATGCGGTACCGCACCGCCAAGGCCGACACCTACGGCTATGTCAGCGAACTGCTGGCCAAGGCCACCGACCAGGGGGCGCTGGACCAGCAGCTGACCGCGGACGACAAGGCGCGGCTGCTGTCGTTCATCGAGGACTTCGGCCAGATCGGCGGCAAGGCCGACGGCTACGCGTACAAGGGCGGCTCCAACCGCGGCTACACCACCTGGCCGGGCGCCGCCGGCACCCCGGGCACGCTGCTGGGCGATGTGCCCGACGCCTCCGCGGTGTTCGCCTCCGGGGTGGGACGCCACTTCTCCTTCGAGTTCGAATTCGACCAGGCGATGCTGATGTTCCAGCCGGTCGGCGGCATGGACCAGATACCGAGGGCCTTCGCCAAGGCCATCGGCTCGCACCGGTTCAAGCTGGGCTGCCAGGCCACCTCGCTGGTGCAGTCCGCCGACGGGGTCGCGGTCGGCTACCGCGACCCGCAGGGCCGCGAACGGCTGCTGAAGGCGGACTACTGCGTCGCCGCCATGCCCCCGCATCTGCTGGCCAAGCTGCCGCACAACCTGGGCACCGAGGTGCAGCAGGGCCTCACCACCATCAGGCCGTCGTCCGCGGGCAAGATCGGCCTGGAGTACCGCAGCCGCTGGTGGGAGACCGACCACCGGATCTACGGCGGCATCACCGAGACCGACATGGACCTCTCCCACATCTGGTACCCCTCCTACGGCCACCACGGCGAACGGGGCGTCATCGTCGGCTACTACAACACCGGCAGCAACGCGGACGCCTACGCCGCCCTCACCCCGGCGGACCGCGAGGCGCGGGCGGTGATGCAGGGAGTGAAGATCCACGGTGAGAAGTACCGGACGGAGCTGGCCAACTCCTTCTCCATCGCCTGGGCCCGCACACCCCACCTGGAAGGCGCCTGGCACAGCATCCCCGGAGGCCCCGACGCGGCCGTCTACAAGCCGCTGAACGAGCCGGCCGGGCGGGTGCTCTTCGCCGGCGACTGGCTGACCTACATGGACGCCTGGCAGCACGGGGCGATCCTGTCCGCCCGCAAGGCCGTCACCGCCCTCCACAGCCGGGCGCTGAAGGCCTGACACCGCGAGGGGTGCGGGCGGCGGATCCCGCCCGCACCCCTCGCGCCGGCTCAGTGGGCCGCGTCCTCCCAGTTGGGGCCGACACCGACGGAGACATCGAGCGGGGCACGCAGCGGATAGGCGGCGGCCATCTCCCGGCGCACCAGCTCCTCCACCCGCTCCCGCTCGCCCGGGGCCAGCTCCAGCACGATCTCGTCATGGACCTGGAGCAGCATCCGGGAGCGCAGCTGCTCCTTGGCCAGTCCCTCGTCGACCCGCAGCATCGCGATCTTGACGATGTCGGCCGCCGAGCCCTGGATCGGCGCATTGAGCGCCATCCGCTCGGCCATCTCGCGGCGCTGCCGGTTGTCGCTGGTGAGATCGGGCAGATAGCGCCGGCGGCCGAGCAGGGTCTCGGTGTAGCCGGTGATCCGGGCCTCCTCGACGACCCGGCGCAGATAGTCCCGCACCCCGCCGAACCGCTCGAAGTAGGTGTCCATCAGCCGCCGTGCCTCAGCCGCCTCGATACCGAGCTGCTGGGAGAGACCGAAGGCGGAGAGACCGTAGGCCAGGCCGTAGGACATCGCCTTGATCTTGCGGCGCATCTCGGCGTCGACCCCGGTCTTCTCCACCTGGAAGACCTGGGACGCCACGGTGGTGTGCAGGTCCTCCCCCGAGGTGAAGGCCTCGATGAGCGCCTCGTCCTCGGAGAGGTGCGCCATGATCCGCAGCTCGATCTGGGAGTAGTCCGCGGTCAACAGCGACTCGAAGCCCTCACCGACCACGAAGGCACGGCGGATGGAGCGGCCCTCGTCGGTACGCACGGGGATGTTCTGCAGGTTGGGGTCCTGGGAGGAGAGCCGGCCCGTGGCGGCCACCATCTGGTTGAAGGTGGTGTGGATGCGGCCGTCCTCCGCCACCGTCTTGATCAGGCCCTCCACGGTGGTCCGCAGCTTGGCCTGGTCGCGGTGGCGCAGCAGGATCACCGGCAGCTGGTTGTCGGTCTGCCCGGCCAGCCACAGCAGGGCGTCCGCATCGGTGGTGTAACCGGTCTTGATCTTCTTGGTCTTGGGCAGGCCGAGCTCACCGAAGAGGATCTCCTGCAGCTGCTTGGGAGAACCCAGGTTGAAGGCGTGCCCCACCGCCGCGTGGGCCTCCTCCACGGCGTGCTGCACCGCCCCGGCGAACTGCGCCTCCAGCGAGGACAGCCACGCCCGGTCGGCGGCGATACCGGTGCGCTCCATCCGCGCCAGCACCGCCGACATCGGCAGCTCCACATCCCGCATCAGTTCCGCGGCGCCGTCCTTGGCGAGCCGGGCCTCGAAGACCTCCGCCAGATCCAGCACCGTACGGGCCTGCACCATCAGCCCCTGCGCGGCCGCCTCGGCGTCGTCCTCCTCGTCACCGGAGGTGTCGAAGGACAGCTGGCCGCTCTCGGTCTCGGCGGCCGGCTGAAGCGAGCGGCCCAGATACTCCTCCGCCAGCGTCTCCAGGGCGAAGGAACGCCGGCCGGGCTTCTCCAGATACGCCGCGAGCGCGGAGTCGGCGGTGACACCGGCGATCACCCAGCCGTGCTCGGCGAAGGCCCGCATCACATGCTTGGCGATGTGCAGCGCCTTGGGCCGCTCCGGATCGGCCAGCCACGCGGCGAAGGCCCGCTCGTCCTCCTCCACCAGCTGCGTCGGGTCGAACCAGCCGGCCGGGCCGGCCGCGGTGGCCAGCGCCACCTCCCTGACGCTGCCCGCGCCCATCGCCCAGTCGTAGACCGCGGCGAGGCCGACGCGGTCCCCGTCGCCGTGCCCCGCGAGCCAGGACGCCACCGAGCCGGGAGCAGCCAGCACCGCGCCGTCCACATCGACACCGGGGCCGACCTCGACCGCGGCCTCCTCCGCGCCCGCGGCGGGATCCACGGCGAACACCCGGTCCCGGAAGTTGGGGTTGCGGAACTCCAGGGACTCCAGCAGCGTCGTCAGCGCATCACGGTCATAGGCTCCGCGCTCCAGGTCCCCGACGCCCAGCGGCAGCTCCACATCGCGGACCAGCTCGGTCAGCTCGCGGTTGCGCCTGACCGACTCCAGGTTCTCCCGCAGCTTTTCGCCGATCTTGCCCTTGACCTCGTCGACCCGCTCCACCAGCGCGTCGAACGACCCGAACTGGTTGATCCACTTCGCGGCGGTCTTCTCCCCCACACCGGGGATGCCGGGGAGGTTGTCCGACGGGTCGCCGCGCAGCGCCGCCAGGTCGGGGTACTGGGTGGGGGTGACGCCGTACTTCTCCGCCACCTTCTCCGGGGTGTAGCGGGTCAGCTCGGAGACGCCCTTGGTGGGGTACAGCACCGTGACATGGTCATTGACCAGCTGCAGCGAATCCCGGTCCCCCGTGACGATCAGCACCTCGAAACCCTCGCCCGCCGCGGCCGTGGCCAGCGTGGCGATGATGTCGTCGGCCTCGAAGCCCTCCAGTGCCATCCGCGGCAGCCGCATGGCATCCAGCAGCTCGCCGATCAGACCGATCTGGCTGCGGAACTCGTCCGGCGTCGCCGAACGGTTCGCCTTGTAGTCGGCGTAGAGCTCCGACCGGAACGTCTTGCGGGAGACGTCGAAGGCCACCGCCACATGCGTGGGCGCCTCGTCCCGCAGAGTGTTGGCCAGCATCGACGTGAAGCCGTACACCGCGTTCGTCGGCTGACCGGTGGTGGTGTTGAAGTTCTCCACCGGCAGCGCGTAGAACGCCCGATACGCCAGGGAATGCCCGTCCAGCAGCATCAGCCGCGGGCGGCCGCCCGAACCGCTGTGCGCCCCACTCAGACCCGCCACTTGTCCGTCCGTCCTGCCGACTGCGCTGACACCCTGAATCCTAGGGGGCGCCACCGACACCGGACACCGAGCGACAAAGCGGGCGCCCCCCTGCTGGGCCCGGCAGACCCGGAAGTACGATCACCGGCAGAAGCCTTCCCCGATCACCGGGACGACGACGTCTGCAGGGAGCACCATGGCCGAGCCCGCCCCGACCACCGCCGACACGCCCGCCGAGCCGGCAGCGGCCCCCGAGGCCCCGCACCTCAACGTCCCCCAGGACGTGATCGACCACTTCGCCAAGCTCGGCGTCGACCCGGCCACCTTCTCCGGCGGCGACCTCGGCCGCCGCATGGGCATCCGGGTCCTGGAGGCCTCCCCAGAACGCGTCGTCGGCACCATGCCCGTCGAGGGCAACCAGCAGCCCTACGGCCTGCTGCACGGCGGCGCCTCCGCCGCCCTCGCCGAGACGCTCGGCTCCGTCGGCGCCATGCTGCACGCCGGGCCCGGCCGCTACGCCGTGGGCGTCGACCTCAACGCCACCCACCACCGCTCGGCGACCTCCGGCATCGTCACCGGCGTCGCCACCGCCGTCTACCGCGGCCGCACCGCCGCCACCTACGAGATCGCCGTCACCGACGACCAGGGCCGCCGCATCACCAGCTGCCGGCTGACCTGCATGCTGCGCGACACCTGAGCCGCAACCCCGACGCCCCACAGCCCCGACGCCCCGCAACCCCGACGCCCCACAGCGCCCACGGCACGGGCGCTCACGGACGCCCCGGCCGGCCCGCAGCCGCCCGCCCTGCCGCTCCGGCGCAGGGCGGGCAGCCCGCCGCCTCCGACGCGCACCCCAACGCCCCACGGACGAGGGTCAGCCCGCCTGCTCCGCGCCCTCGGGCAGCGGCAGCGGGGCGGGGCGGCGCAGCTGCATCACCCTGCGCGCCGCCTCCCTGCGGCGGGACGGCACCCGGCCCGCCGCACCGTCGCCGAGCAGCATCCGCCGCAGCGCAGGAGTCGGCACCGCACGCCGCACCGACAGCGGTGCGAAACCCCAGCGGGCAAAGAACCGGTTGGCGTCGCGCAGCCCCGGATGAACGTTGACCGCCACCTGCCCGGCCCCGTTCTCCTCCGCCCAGCCGGCGGCCGCCGCCAGCAGCGCCCGACCCACCCCGCTGCGCCGGAAGCCGTCGCGGACGTGGAGATAGTCGACATGGGCGGCCCGCTCCGCATGCAGCGGTGACAGCGGACGACACGTCAGATACGCGATCCCGGCGGGTGCTCCGTCGACCAGCGCGACCACGAACCGTTCATCGGCGTTGGCCGCGGCACGCTCCAGCACTCCGGAGAGCTCCGCCACGGACGGCCCCGGCAGCCCTCGCGACCAGCGGCCCAGCACACCGTGCACCCGGGACCAGCTCTCCGCCAGCTCCGGCAGATCCTCCGGACGCGCCTCGCGCACCGAGATCACGGCCCGCGTCATGGAGACGCACCTCCCACCTGCCCGCGGGCGCACGCAGACGCCCGGCCACCGCACCTCAACCGGTGCGGCCGACCCCGCAGGCGATGCCGTGCGCGGCCGTTTGCAGCGGAGCGTACGGCACCCGCACGACGGCGGTACAGCCCTCCCCCGCGGCCTGCGGCGGACGGCACCCGAAAGCCTGTTTCACCGCAGGCCCGCACGGGCATGCCCCAGCCGCGGAGGGGAGCGCATGGGGAGCAGGCGGCAGGCTGCGCGGACAGCCGCACGGAGCGGTGGGGCCCGTGGAGGCGGTGGACGGCTCCGGTACGGTCGCGGCCGCCCCGCCGTACGACGGCGCCCCCGCGACAGCCGTCCCGTATCGCCGGATCGCCGTGGGCTGCACCCTGGCCGTACTGCTGCTGGCTGCCGCCCCGGAGCCGATGCCGGGCCCACCGCCGGTGCCGCCGCCCTGGCCGGCGGAGGTCGCCGCGGTCGTCTACCAGGGCCCGGCGGCGGACACCCAGGACATGGACGGCACCTTCCGGGCGCTGGTGGTGATCACCGTGGTCGCGGGGCCGCCGGTCACGGTGACGGCGATCTCCCAGGACTACGCCGGGATGGCGCTGGCCACGGCGCCGGTCCCGCCGGTGGAGGTGCGCCGCGGGCGGCCGTGGACCGTGGAGTTGCGCGTCACGGTCACCGATTGCGCGGCGGCGCCGAGGGGTCTGTCGCTTCCTTTCGTGAATGTAACGCTGCGTAACACGCGCGCAATACAGACCGAGAGCGAAATTCTCGGGGAGCGCTACGCACACGACCTTTCCGCCGCTGTCCGGCGCCAGTGCCATCCGTCCGAACACCGGAGCGGCGCGGTTCCGTGAGCGAACTGTAAACATCCGTCCGATATCCGGACACCCTTGCCCCGACCTGCGGATATCCCTGGAAGGTCATTTCAACGGGCGGGCAGAGCTCTCGATCGGCCATCCGGAAGCCACCATTCGAGACAGCCGTTCGCCCTGGTCATAACAAGACAATCACAGCATGTGCCCACCCCTGCCCGATGCATCCGGAGGCATCTAGAGTCACGGCCAGTCACCGCGCCAACGACCGTTCACCTCGGATCGGCGCGCGACTCGGCACCTCGCCTCGAGGAGCCTCCTGAAGAGGAAAGGACTGATCGTGCGTCATCGTTCTCTGGTGGTCCTGAGCGCCACCGTCGCTGCCGGGGCCCTCACCCTCACCGCCTGCGGCTCCCGCGGGTCGGACAACAAGGCCAACGGAGACAGCGGCTCCGGCGGCACCGTCGTCACCATCGGCGTCGACGCCCCCATCTCCGGTGACCTCTCGGCCCTCGGCCTCGGCATCAAGAACTCCGTCGACCTGGCCGTCAAGCAGGCCAACGCCCAGAAGATCGTCCCCGGCGTCACCTTCAAGACCAAGGCGCTGGACGACCAGGCCCAGCCCTCCTCCGGACAGCAGAACGCCACCCAGCTGGTCGCCGACAAGAGCGTCCTCGGCGTCGTCGGCCCCCTCAACTCCGGCGTGGCGCAGTCGATGCAGAAGGTCTTCGACGACGCCCACCTGGTGGAGGTCTCCCCGGCCAACACCAACCCCACCCTCACCCAGGGTGAGAACTACGCCTCGGGCAACAAGGTGCGGCCCTTCAAGTCCTACTTCCGCACCGCCACCACCGACGCCATCCAGGGCCCCTTCGCCGCCCAGTACGCCTACAACGACGCCAAGAAGACCAAGGTCTTCCTCGTCGACGACAAGCAGACCTACGGCACCGGCCTGGTCGCCGCCTTCAAGGACGAGTTCACCAAGCTCGGCGGCAAGGTCGTGGGCCAGGACCACGTCAACACCAAGCAGAAGGACTTCTCCTCGGTCATCACCAAGATCAAGTCCTCCGGTGCCGACATCGTCTACTACGGCGGCCAGTACCCCGAGGCCGGCCCGCTCAGCGGCCAGCTGAAGAAGACCGGCGACAAGATCCCCGTCATGGGCGGCGACGGCATGTACGACCCCAAGTACATCCAGCTCGCCAACAACCTCGCCGACGGCGACCTCGCCACCTCGGTCGGCGCCCCGGTCGAGTCCCTCGACTCCGCCAAGAAGTTCGTCGCCGACTACAACGCCGGCGGCTACAGCGACCCCTACGCGGCCTACGGCGGCTACTCCTACGACTCCGCCTGGGCCATCGTCCAGGCCATCAAGGCCGTCGTCGACGCCAACGGCGGCAAGCTCCCCGACGACGCCCGCGCCAAGGTCGTCGACGCCATGAGCAAGGTCTCCTTCGACGGAGTCACCGGCAAGGTCTCCTTCGACGAGTTCGGCGACGCCACCAACAAGCAGCTCACCGTCTACGTCGTCAAGGGCAACGCCTGGACCGTCGGCAAGACCGGCACCTTCAGCGGCTGACCCGCAGCACCGCCCGACCACGCGCGCGGGGGCGCTACCCAGCGCCCCCGCGCGCAGTCGCATCCAGCTCCGCCGACCCACAGCACACCCCGTCCTGTCCCACCCGGCACAACCGGAAGCAACACGGAGGCCCTGCGGTGCACGAACTGCCGCAACAGCTGGCCAACGGCCTGATCCTCGGCTCGATGTACGGGCTGATCGCCATCGGCTACACGATGGTCTACGGCATCGTCCAGCTCATCAACTTCGCCCACGGCGAGATCTTCATGACCGGGGGCTTCGGCGCCCTCACCACCTGGCTGGCACTGCCCAGCGGCACCTCGATCTGGCTCGCCCTCCCCCTGATGCTCATCGGCGGCATCCTCACCGCCGTACTCATCGCCATGGCAGCCGAGAGATTCGCCTACCGGCCACTGCGCAACGCCCCCCGGCTCGCACCGCTGATCACCGCGATCGGCCTCTCCATTGCGCTCCAGCAGGCCGTCTGGGCCTGGTACCCCCACGCCAAGGACGCCCGCACCTTCCCCCAGATCTCCGGCGGACCCTTCAACATCACCTCCTACATATCCATCCAGCCCGCCGACATCTTCCTGCTCCTCGCCGCACCGCTGAGCATGGTCATCCTCGGCACCTTCGTCCGCAAAACCCGCACCGGCCGCGCCATGCAGGCCACCGCGCAGGACCCGGACACCGCCAAGCTGATGGGCATCAACACCGACCGCATCATCGTCGTCGCCTTCGCCCTCGGCGCCGCCTTCGCCGCCGTCGCCGCCGTCTCCCACGGACTGCGCTACGGCCAGGTCGACTACACGATGGGCTTCCTCGCCGGCCTCAAGGCCTTCACCGCGGCCGTCCTCGGCGGCATCGGCAACATCTACGGCGCCATGCTCGGCGGCCTCGTCCTCGGCGTAGCCGAAGCCCTCGCCACCGCCTACATCGCCGACATCCCCGGCATGCACCAGCTCGGCAGCCAATCATGGGCCGACGTCTGGGCCTTCGTCCTCCTCATCGTCGTCCTCCTCGTCCGGCCACAAGGCCTGCTCGGCGAGCGCGTCGCGGATCGAGCGTGAACCCGATGACCAACACCGCCACCGGCGCCACCGAGCGCACCCCCGTCATCCCCCTCCCGCCCACCGCAGCCCGCGCGGCCACCGCCATCGGCGCCGTCGCCACCGCCGCATCCACCTTCCTCGCCTGGACCTGGACCACCGACTTCCCCGGCGACCTCACCGTCACCGGCTACCCCGGCGGCCTCCAGGTCCTCACCCTGGTCGCCGCACTGCTCGCGCTGCTGTACACCGTCGCCTCCTACCGCATCCGCGGCCTGCGCTGGCTGCTCCCCACCGGGTCCGACAACGCCGTGGCGCTCCTCGCCATCGGCGCCTTCGCCACCACCTGGTACACCCTCATCGCGATCACCACCGAACTCGGCGGCATCGTCAACCTCGAACCCGGCGGCTACGTCGCCGGCGCGGCCTCCCTGGTCCTCCTCCTCGGCGCCCTCGGCCTCCCCCTGGACCGCCACACCAAGGAGCACACCGCCGACCGCCCGGCGCTCGCCCTCGCCCTGCGGATCTCCTTCGCCAAACGGCCCCTCAAGGCCCCCAAGGCGCTCTCCGCCGGGGCCGAGATCCTCATCGTCATCGCCGCCTACGCAGTCGCCCTCGGCGTCTTCACCTACGGCATCGACACCTCCTACGCCGAACTCTTCGCGGGCTTCCTCATCACCACCGGCTTCGGTGTCACCGCCCTCGGCCAGGCCGGTGTCCTCAGCCGCCTCTCCGCCATCGCCGCCCACCAGCGGCCCATCGCCGTCGCCGCCGCCTTCGCGGCCGCCGCGGCCTTCCCCTTCACCCAGTCCGACGACCAGTACGCCACCATCGGCGTCAACATCCTGGTCTTCGCCACCGTCGCCCTCGGCCTCAACATCGTCGTCGGCCTCGCCGGCCTCCTCGACCTCGGCTACGTCGCCTTCCTCGGCGTCGGCGCCTACGCCGCCGCACTGGTCTCCGGCTCCGCCTCCTCCCGCTTCCACACCATCCACTTCCCCTTCTGGGCCGCCGCCCTCACCGGCGCCGCAGCCGCAATGGTCTTCGGCGTCCTCATCGGCGCCCCCACCCTGCGGCTGCGCGGCGACTACCTCGCCATCGTCACCCTCGGCTTCGGAGAGATCTTCCGCATCGCCGTCCAGAACATGGACGGCACTACCGGCCCCAACCTCACCGGCGGCCCCAACGGCATCCACGACATCCCCGACCTGAAGATGTTCGGATTCGACTTCGGCGCAGCCCACGACATCGGCGGCATCACCCTCGGCAGGTTCGCCAACTACTACCTGCTGATGCTGCTCTTCACCGTCATCGTCGTCACCGTCTTCAGCCGCGCCAGCAACTCCCGCATCGGACGCGCCTGGATCGCCATCCGCGAAGACGAAACCGCCGCACTCGCCATGGGCATCAACGGCTTCCGCCTCAAACTGCTCGCCTTCGCCCTCGGCGCCGGCCTCGCAGGCCTCGCCGGCACCGTCCAGGCCCACGTCACCTTCACCGTCGTCCCCGAGCAGTACCAGTTCGCCGGCCCCGTACCCCCCAACTCCGCCTTCCTGCTCGCCGCCGTCGTCCTCGGCGGCATGGGCACCATCAGCGGACCCCTGCTCGGCGCCAGCCTCCTCTACCTCATCCCCGCCAAATTCCAATTCCTCCAGAACTACCAGCTCCTGGGCTTCGGAATCGCCCTCGTCCTGCTGATGCGCTTCCGGCCCGAAGGCCTCATCGCCAGCCGCAGGCAGCAGCTCGAGTACCACGACGACATCCCCACCGACAGCGGCCCCGTCGCCACCGTCACCGGCAAGGACGTCGCCGGCCTCACCCAGGCAGGGGCGTGACCACCATGACCACCGACACCATCACCACCCCCGCCGGGAACACCGCACCCGCCCCCGGCACCCCCCTCCTCCAGGCCGGCGGCGTCACCATGCGGTTCGGCGGCCTCACCGCCGTCAACAACGTCGACCTCACCGTCAACACCGGCGAGATCATCGGCCTCATCGGACCCAACGGCGCCGGCAAGACCACCTTCTTCAACTGCCTCACCGGCCTGTACGTCCCCACCGAAGGCACCGTCCGCTACCAGGGCAACATCCTCCCCGCCAAACCCTTCAAGGTCACCCAGGCAGGAATCGCCCGCACCTTCCAGAACATCCGCCTCTTCGCCAACATGACGGTCCTCGAGAACGTCATCGTCGGCAGCCACTGCCGCACCAAGCAAGGCATCCTCTCCGCCCTGCTGCGCGGCCCCGGCTTCCGCCGCACCGAACGCGAATCCCGCGACAAGGCCATGGAACTGCTCCGCTTCGTCGGCCTCGACGGCAAAGCCGAGCACCTCGCCCGCAACCTCCCCTACGGCGAGCAGCGCAAGCTCGAAATCGCCCGCGCCCTCGCCAGCGAGCCCGGACTCCTCCTCCTCGACGAGCCCACCGCCGGCATGAACCCCCAGGAAACCCGGGTCACCGAAGAACTCATCTTCGCCATCCGGGACCAGGGCATCGCCATCCTGGTCATCGAGCACGACATGCGGTTCATCTTCAACCTCTGCGACCGCACCGCCGTCCTCGTCCAGGGCCAGAAGCTCATCGAAGGCGACTCCGCCACCGTCCAGAGCGACGAACGCGTCATCGCCGCCTACCTCGGCACCCCCTTCGAAGGCGCCCCCGGCGAAGAAGAAGCACAGGAGGTCCAGGCCGCCGAAGCACACGCCGCCGAGGCAGCCGGAGCGGCGGACACCGCCGAGGAGCCCGCCGACGCGCAGCCCACCGCGGCCCAGGAGCCCGCCGACGCGCAGCCCACCGAGGCGCCCACCGAGTCCGAGGAGGACGCCAAGTGACCGCCCTGCTCGAGGTCGAGGACCTCCGCGTCGCCTACGGCAAGATCGAAGCCGTCAAAGGCATCAGCTTCACCGTCGACGCCGGCCAGGTCGTCACCCTCATCGGCACCAACGGCGCCGGCAAGACCACCACCCTGCGCACCCTCTCCGGGCTCCTCAAGCCCATCGGCGGCCAGGTCAAGTTCGAGGGCAAACCACTCCACGGAGTCCCCGCCCACAAAATCGTCTCGCTCGGACTCGCCCACTCCCCCGAAGGCCGCCACATCTTCCCCCGGATGACCATCGAGGAGAACCTCCTCCTCGGCGCCTTCCTCCGCCGCGACACCCCAGGCATCCAACAGGACGTGGAAAAGGCCTACACCCTCTTCCCCATCCTCGGCGAACGCCGCAAGCAGGCCGCAGGCACCCTCTCCGGCGGCGAACAGCAAATGCTCGCCATGGGCCGCGCCCTCATGTCCCGACCCAAACTGCTCATGCTGGAAACCCTCCATGGGCCTCTCCCCCATCATGATGCAGAAGATCATGTCCACCATCACCGAGCTGCGCGCCTCCGGCACCACCATCCTGCTCGTCGAGCAGAACGCCCAGGCCGCACTCTCCCTCGCCGACCAGGGCTACGTCATGGAGACCGGCACCATCGTCCTCAAGGGCACCGGCCAACAGCTCCTCCACGACGACTCCGTCCGCAAGGCCTACCTCGGCGAGGACTGACCCACCCCGGACACCCCGGACAGCCCAAGGGCCCGGCCGCCGAGCGGCCGGGCCCATCCACATCCCACGCGGCTACGCCTCCTCGGACTTCTTACGGTCCTGGGCATCGCCCTCCTCGATCACAGCCTCCGCCACCGCCCGCATGGTCATCCGGCGGTCCATGGAGGTCTTCTGGATCCAGCGGAACGCCGCCGGCTCGGTCAGCCCGAACTTGGTCTGCAGCACACTCTTCGCCCGGTCCACCAGCTTGCGGGTCTCCAGCCGCTGGTTGAGGTCGGCGATCTCGCCCTCCAGCGCACGGATCTCCGTGTACCGGGACACCGCCATCTCGATCGCCGGCACCAGATCGCTCTTGCTGAACGGCTTCACGATGTACGCCATCGCCCCGGCATCCCGGGCCCGGTCGACCAGCTCCCGCTGCGAGAACGCCGTCAGCATCAGGGTGGGCGCAATGTGCGCCTCATGGATCTGCTCAGCGGCGGACAGCCCGTCCAGCACCGGCATCTTCACATCCAGGATCACCAGGTCCGGCCGCAGCTCCTCGGCGAGCTTCACGGCGGTCTCCCCGTCCCCGGCCTCACCGACGACGGTGTAGCCCTCCTCCTCAAGCATCTCCTTGAGGTCCAGCCGGATCAACGCCTCGTCCTCGGCGATGACAATCCGGGTGACCTCGGGCGACACGGGCTCGTTCTGCTCGTCGGCGGTGCTCACGGGACTCCTCGTTCCGGCCGGGTACTGCATGCACGAGGGTATCTACACACTCGGCCGGACACACACACGGTAGGCTGCTCAGCAACAACCTGGCCGGGTTGGTGGAACGGCATACACGGATGTCTCAAACACATCTGCCCGAGAGGGCTTGCGGGTTCGAATCCCGCACCCGGCACCCGACAGACCTCGTCAATCACCCAAATCGGCGACGTTGACGGAGCGCCGTTGACGCGATCCATCCGATCGAATGTACGTTCCCCATTTTGCTTGAGGCTTGGCACTGCGGTCTCGCAATCTGTGTCCATGAGGTGGCCAGATGAGATTCGCGACCAGGTAGTCCACGCCTGCCGTACGGGCCGGTCGTATCGAGAAGTCTCGGTGCAGTACGGGATTCCGCGCGGCACCGTCGGCTACTGGGTACACAGAGATCGAGTCACACGGGGAGAGCCGACACCCCCGCGGCCAACCTTCTGTCCCCGGTGCAACGGGAGCTCATTCCCAGCCGGTGCGTATGCGTACGTCCTGGGTCTCTACCTCGGCGACGGCCACATCGTCTCAAGAAGAAGCAGCACCACTTGGCGATCTCGTGCTGCGATGCCTGGCCCGGACTGATCAAAGAGGCCGAGTCAGCGATGAAAGCCCTGTTGCCCGCCTACGCCACCAGTCTTCGCCCTCGGAAGGGGTGCACCGATGTCCACTCGTACACCGAACACTGGCTCTGCATGCTTCCGCAACACGGTCCGGGCAAGAAGCACCAGCGCCCGATCGAACTCGTCGGGTGGCAGCAAGAGATCGTGGACCGCCACCCCTGGTCCCTGATCCGCGGGCTGATCCACTCCGACGGCTGTCGCATCACCAACTGGGCCACCAGGATCGTGGCGGGCGAGAAGAAGCGCTACGAGTACCCGCGATACTTCTTCACCAACAAGTCGGAGGACATCATCCGCCTCTTCACCGACACCCTGGACGCCGTCGGTGTCCAGTGGAAGGCCGCCCCGCACAGCGGCGGGGCCGTCAATGTCTCCGTGGCCCGCCGGGAGTCCGTCGCGCTGATGGATCTGCACGTGGGGCCCAAGTACTGATGAGGGGGCCCGGGCGCCGCCGTGGGTGGTGGGGCGTCCGGGCCGCGGGGTCAGTACTGCCGGGGTGCGTCGTCCTCGCCGACGTGGTGGACGCGGACGAGGTTGGTGCGGCCGGCGAGTCCGGGTGGGGAGCCGGCGGTGATGACGACGACATCACCCTGCTTGCAGCGGCCGATCTTCAGCAGCTGCGCGTCGACCTGGGCGATCATCTCGTCGGTGCTCGCGGCAAGGGGGCCGAGGAAGGTCTCCACGCCCCAGGTGAGGGAGAGCTGGCTGCGTACGGCCGGCTCGTAGGTGAAGGCGAGCACGGGGATGGGTGAGCGGTAGCGGGTGAGGCGTTTGGCGGTGTCGCCGCTCTGGGTGAAGGCGACGAGGAACTTGGCGTTGAGGAAGTCGCCGATCTCCGCGGCGGCCCGGGCAACGGCGCCGCCCTGGGTGCGGGGCTTGTTGCTCGTGGTGAGCGGGGGCAGGCCCTTGGCGAGGATGTCCTCCTCGGCGGCCGTGACGATCCTGGCCATGGTCCTGACGGTCTCGACCGGGTACTTGCCGACGCTGGTCTCGCCGGAGAGCATCACCGCGTCGGTTCCGTCGAGCACGGCGTTGGCGACGTCGCTGGCCTCTGCGCGGGTGGGGCGGGAGGCGTGGATCATCGAGTCGAGCATCTGGGTGGCGACAATGACGGGCTTGGCGTTCCGCTTGGCGAGTTTGATGACGCGCTTCTGGACCAGGGGGACCTGCTCCAGCGGCATCTCCACGCCGAGGTCACCGCGGGCGACCATGAAGCCGTCGAAGGCCTCGATGATGGATTCGAGGTTGTCGACCGCCTGGGGCTTCTCGATCTTGGCGATGAGGGGGACCCGGCGGCCCTCTTCGGCCATGATGCGGCGGACGTCGTCGGCGTCCGCGCCGGTGCGGACGAAGGAGAGGGCGATCAGGTCGGCCCCGATGTCCAGTGCCCAGCGCAGGTCTGCGACGTCCTTGTCGGAGAGTGCGGGGACGCTGACGGCGACGCCGGGGAGGTTGAGCCCCTTGTGGTCGGAGACCATGCCGCCTTCGAGGACGGTGCAGTGGACGCGGGGTCCGGCGACGTCGGTGACCTCGAGGGCGACCCGGCCGTCGTCGACCAGGATGCGCTCGCCGCGGGTGACGTCGGCGGCGAGCCCCTGGTAGGTGGTGCCGCACATGGTGCGGTCGCCCTGGACCCCGTCCTCGGTGGTGATGGTGAAGTCGTCGCCGCGTTCGAGGAGGACGGGGCCTTCGGTGAAGGTGGCCAGGCGGATCTTGGGTCCCTGGAGGTCGGCGAGGATGCCGACGCTGCGACCGGCCTCGTCGGAGGCCTTGCGGACCCTGCGGTATCGCTCCTCGTGTTCGGCGTAGGAGCCATGGCTGAGGTTGAGTCGGGCGACGTCCATACCTGCTTCGACCAGAGCTTTGATCTGATCGTAGGAGTCGGCTGCCGGCCCGAGGGTGCAGACGATTTTTGCTCGGCGCATGGGTCGAGCCTAGGGATTACCGGCGCGTAACACCGAAGCGCTGGCGGTTCGTCACATGACGTGTGGGGAAAGCCCTGTTGAACATTGCGGTCATGCCTGGCGGGGTGCGGGAGACCCGGTCGAGGACGGGCCCTCAGGGGTTGCCGGGGCTGCTGTCGGGTCGGGGCGGGTGGCGAGGGCTGCGTCCAGCAGGGCCTCGGCGACGACCCGGGCGGCGGCGGAGGCGGTGGGGTCGCGGTCCATTCGGGCGGACATCCCGCTGCCGTCGTAGAGGAAGTGCAGTTGGCGGGCGAGGACGGCAGGTTCGGGGGCGCCGGCCTCGGCGGCCAGTTCGGTGAAGAGCGAGCGGATCCAGGCCCGGTAGGCGTCCGCGGCGCGCTCGACGGTGCCGCCCGCCGGTGCTTCGGCGCTGGCGCTGGCGAAGGCGCAGCCCCGGTAGGTGGGCTCGGCGAACTGTTCGGCCTGGTAGTCGAAGATGCCGAGGAGGCGGCTGCGTGGGGTGTGGTGGCGGGTGAGGGCCTGGGTGAGGCGGGCGGCGATGTGGGCGTGGCGGCCTTGGAGGTAGGCGCCGACGAGTTCGTCCTTGCTGCCGAAGGTGTTGTAGAGGGAGGCTTTGGCCACTCCGGCGTGTTCGATGATGCGGTCGATGCCGACGGTGTGGATGCCCTCGCGGTAGAAGAGTTCGTCGGCTGCGGCGAGCAGGCGGTCTCGGGCGGGGGCTTTTGGTGCGGTTTTGTGGGTGTGTTCGGTGGCCATGGTGCTGCCCTCCAGACAGGTCTGTCTATTCTAGCGCGGCGTCGATCTGGTCGGAGGTCACCACGACGAGTCCGGGAGTCTCGTCCTGCCGGCGGAGCAGCAGGCCGAGGAGGGCGGAGGCGGCGAGCAGGATGACGACGGCGCCGTATTCGCGGGCGGTGGTGTAGAGGCCTCCGACGTGGACGATGAGGTATCCGGCGACCATGGCGGGGAGGCCGAGGCCGAGGTAGCTGACGGTGTAGAGCAGGGAGAGGACTCCGGCTCGCTGGTGTGGGGCGGCGAGGGGCATGACGAAGCGGATGCCGCCCTGGAAGCCGCCGCCGAAGCCGAGGCCTGCGATGACGGTGGCGACGAAGAAGCCTGTGACGGAGCCGGCGGAGAGGGAGGCGAGGACGCCTGCGACTCCGATGACGGTGGCGGCGACTCCGGTGGTGACGAGGCGGCGGGCGGGGGTGTTGCGCTGCAGGATCACGGCGAGGGCGGCGGCTCCGGCGAGGACGAACAGGGCGAGTCCGCCGAGGAGGACGGAGCCGGTGCCGCCGGTGAGCTGGCGGGTGAGGGCGGGGCCGAGGGCTCCGTAGAAGCCGGCGAGCGCCCAGACGGCGAAGAGTACGGGGGCGGCTGTGAGGACGGGGCCGCGGAGGGTGCGCGGGAGGGAGATCTCGGGGGTGAGGCTGGCGAGGGCGCCGCTCTTGCGGGTGACGGTTTCGGGCATCAGCAGGACGCCTGCGGCCTGGAGGGCGAAGACGGCGAGCAGCAGGAGGTAGATGAGGTGGGTGGGGGCGGGGAGGAACTGGACCACGAGGGCGGAGAGCATGGCGCCGGTGCCGGTGCCGATGCCGGGGGCGACGGAGTTGGCGAGTGCTCCGCGGTCCCGGTGGAGGTCCATCATGCCTGCGCCGAGTGCGCCGAGTGCGGCGCCGGTGGCGAGGCCTTGGGCGACGCGGGCGATGAGGAGTTGGGGGACTCCGTCGGCGGTGGTCATCAGGATCATGGCGATGACCTGGCCGGCGAGTGCGGCGAGGAGGACGGGCTTACGGCCGAGGTGGTCGGAGAGCCGGCCGAGGGTGAGCAGTGCGGCGAGGACGGCCATGGCGTAGACGCCGAAGACGATGGTGGTGGTGAGGGGGGTGAAGTGCCATTGGGCTTGGTAGGTGGCGTAGAGGGGGGTGGGGGCGCTGGAGGAGGCGAGGAGGCTGACGATGATGCTGGCGAGGAGGAGCAGGGAGGCGGTGGCGGAGAGGCGTCGGGGTGGGCGGGGGTCGGCGCGGCTGTGTCGGCTGGGGGTTGGGCGGCGGGTGTCGAGGGTGGTGGGGCTGTTCGGCATGGGGGGTCCTGACGACGCTGGAGTGTGTAGACCGGTCTGTTCACCATAATAGACAGACCTGTCTGTCCTGTCGCTGTGCCCAACCCCCTGGGCTACCCCTGCATTCCTTCGGAGCGGAGGAATCTCGGGCGAGTCCGACCAGGACGCACCCGGCGCGGACGCGGGCGCAGGCACCGGGGTGGCCGACGGCAACTGGGCGGCCGACGGCGACCGGGGGTAGGCGGCGACCGGGGGGTAGGCGGCGCAGCGGGCCGCGGCGCGCGGAGCCTCCCCGGCCGGGCCTGGTCCGGGCGGGGCATGCGAGCCCGGGGCGCCGCCCCCCGAGCCGCGCGGGCGGTGCCCCTTCGGGCGGGGCGCGCGACGAGGGTCCGACGGGCGGCCGGTGGGCCGGGCGGGCAGGATGGTGGAGCGGCCCGCGGCGCGCGTGTCCGCCCTCTTCCGCTATGCCGTTTCTGTCTGTTGCTTTTGCCGGGCGGTCAGTTGATCGAAACCTGTAGGGGCTATCGCTGGGCGGGTTGGACGGGCAGACTTCTACGCGCGTCGCCCTGCGAGGTGACGGACCTGTCCTGCCTGCCCTGGAGACCGTATGCCCCTCAACCGTCGTGATTTCGTGGCCCGTTCAGCGGCGACCGCCGCCGGTGCCGCGCTTGCCGGCGGCGCATCAGTGGCCGCAGCCCAGCCCGCTGCGGCCGGCGAAATGCCGAAGAAGCACCCGGTCACGGAGTCGTTCGCGGTGCTGGGCACCACCGATCTGCACGGCAACGCCCTCAACTGGGACTACTTCACCGATGCGGAGTACGACGACTCCGCGCACAACGACGTGGGCCTGGCGAAGATCTCGACCCTGGTGAACGGCATCCGCAAGGAGATGGGGCGGGGCAGGACCCTGCTGATCGACGCGGGCGACACCATCCAGGGCACGCAGCTCAGCTACTACTACGCCCGGATCGAGCCGATCGACCAGGGTGGCAAGCACGCCCCGGTGCACCCGATGGCGCTGGCGATGAACCACATCGGCTATGACGCGGCGGCGCTGGGCAACCATGAGTTCAACTACGGCATCCCGCTGCTGCGGGCGTTCGAGAAGCAGTGCGACTTCCCGCTGCTGGGCGCCAACGCCCTGGATGCGACGACGGAGCGGCCGGCGTTCCCGCCGTATGCGATCCGGCGGATACGCACCGACCGGGGCCGGGACATCAAGGTCGGCATCCTGGGTCTGACCAACCCGGGCATCGCCATCTGGGACAAGGGCAACGTCCAGGGGAAGCTGACCTTCGCGGGCATCGTGGAGCAGGCGAAGGTGTGGGTGCCCCGGCTGCGGGCGGCCGGTGCCGATGTGGTGATCGTCTCCGCGCACACGGGCGCCGACCAGCCGTCCTCGTACGGGGATCAGATCCCGTGGCCGGAGAACGCGGGTGTGGCGGTGGCCGAGCAGGTCCCCGGGATCGACGCGATGCTGATCGGCCATGCCCATGTGGAGATCGCCCAGCGCATCGTGGTCAACAAGGAGACAGGCCGCAATGTGGTGCTGTCCGAGCCGCTGAAGTGGGGTGAGCGGCTGACCCGGTTCGACTTCGACGCGGAGTTCTCGCACGGCTGCTGGCAGGTCACCGGGGTGCGCTCCACCGTGATCAACTCCAACACGGCGGCCGAGGACCCCGCGGTGGTGTCGCTGCTCGCCGCGGAGCACAAGAAGGTCGTGGCGTATGTCAACCAGGTGATCGGCACCTGCACCGAGCCGCTCTCCATCGCCGAGGCGCCGTTCAAGGACGTGCCGATCATCGACCTGATCGGGCGGGTGCAGGCCGACACGGTGAAGGCGGCGCTGGCGAGCACCCAGTACGCCGCGCTGCCGGTGCTGGCGCAGGCCGCGCCGTTCAACCGTACGGCGGCGATCCCGGCGGGCGAGGTGAAGCTGCGGGACGCGGCCGGGCTGTACATCTTCGAGAACACCCTGGAGGCACGGAAGCTGACGGGTGCTCAGATCCTGGACTACCTGGAGTACTCGATGAAGTACTTCACCCAGGTTCCGGTGGGCGCTCCGGTGGACACCGCGACGCTCACCAACGCGGACAACACCCCCGACTACAACTTCGACTCGGTGTACGGCGTCTCCTATGACGTCGACATCTCCAAGCCGGTGGGGCAGCGGATCGTCAACCTGTCGTACGGGGGCGCGCCGATCGACCCGGCGGCGGAGTTCGTGCTGGCGGTGAACAACTACCGGGCGAACGGCGGCGGCAACTTCCCGCATGTGGCGTCGGCGCCGGTGCTGTGGACCAACTCGGACGAGATCCGCAATACGATGATCGCCTGGGTGAAGGACAAGGGCGCCATCGACCCGGCGGACTTCGCCTCGGTGGACTGGCGGCTGGTCCGCGAAGGTGTCCCGGTCTTCTGACCGGGCTGGGCGGGTGGGCCCGCGGCTGGGGCGGGAACCGGGGGTGGCCGGTTCCCGCCTCAGCTGTGTCCGGACCGTCCGCGGGGCGGTCGGCCGGCGGCCGTCCGTGTCCCCGTTCCGGCGCCGCCGCCTCACACCGACGCCGCCTCACACCGCTGACGCCTCACACCGCTGCCGCCCGACACCCGCCGCTGCCTCACACCGCCACCGCCGTCGGCTGCACGTGCGGCGCGGTTCCCCTGCGCCACGGGGCTCATGCCGCGCCCGGATGACATGGTGCTGCACCACCCGGTCGGGCCCTCGTGCACCGGACGGGTTCCCTGCCGGGTGATGTCCCGTCGGCCTCGGCGGCCGGACATGGTGATGCCGCGGCGCCTGCTCCGGTGCGGTCGGGGTGGGGCAGGCGCCGCGGCGTACGCTCCCCGGCCCGCCGCACATCGGTGTGCGGCGGGCCGGGGCCGTCAAAGATGCCGTCAGACCGTCAGCGGGCGGTCGGTCGGGCGGATGGGGGCCGGCAGAGCGGTGCTGCCGCCGAGGTGGGCGTCGACCGCGGCGGCCGCGGAGCGGCCCTCGGCGATGGCCCAGACGATCAGCGACTGGCCGCGGCCGGCGTCGCCGCAGACGAAGACGCCGTCCACGTTGGTGGCGAACTTCCCGTCACGGGCGATGTTGCCGCGGGCGTCCAGCTCCACACCGAGCTGCGCGACCAGGCCGTTCTGCTGGTCGGTGCCGGTGAAGCCCATGGCGAGGGTGACCAGCTGCGCCGGGATGGTGCGCTCGGTTCCCTCGACGGGGTTGAAGCGTCCGTCCTTGAACTCGACCTCGACCAGGTGGAGTTCCTGGACGTTGCCGTCCTCGTCGCCGGTGAAGCGGGTGGTGTTGACCGCGTAGACGCGCTCACCGCCCTCCTCGTGGGCCGAGGTGACCTTGTAGGTCAGCGGCATGGTCGGCCAGGGCTGGTGCCCGGGCCGCTCGTCGGACGGCCGGGGCATGATCTCCAGCTGGGTGACCGAGGCTGCGCCCTGCCGGTGGGCGGTGCCGACGCAGTCTGCGCCGGTGTCGCCGCCGCCGATGACCACGACATGCTTGCCCGCGGCGGTGATGGGCGGCTCGACGAAGTCGCCCTCCTGGACCTTGTTGGCCAGCGGCAGGTACTCCATGGCCTGGTGGATGCCCTGGAGTTCACGGCCGGGCACGGGCAGGTCGCGGGCGGTGGTGGCGCCGGCGGCGACCACCACGGCGTCGAACCGCTCGCGCAGCTGCTGGCCGGTGATGTCCTCGCCGACGTGCACGCCGGTGCGGAACCGGGTGCCCTCGGCGCGCATCTGCTCGACGCGCCGGTTGACGTGGCGCTTCTCCATCTTGAACTCGGGGATGCCGTAGCGCAGCAGCCCGCCGACGCGGTCGGCGCGCTCGTACACCACCACGGTGTGCCCGGCGCGGGTGAGCTGCTGGGCGGCGGCGAGGCCGGCCGGGCCGGAGCCGATGACGGCGACGGTCTTGCCGGAGAGGCGCTCGGGGATCTGCGGCGTGACGTCGCCGTTCTCCCAGGCCTTGTCGATGATGGTGACCTCGACGTTCTTGATGGTCACCGGGGCCTGGTTGATGCCGAGGACGCACGCCGACTCGCACGGGGCGGGGCAGAGCCGCCCGGTGAACTCGGGGAAGTTGTTGGTGGCGTGCAGCCGCTCGCTGGCGGCGTTCCAGTCGTCGCGCCAGGCGAGGTCGTTCCACTCGGGGATGAGGTTCCCCAGCGGACAGCCGTTGTGGCAGAACGGGATGCCGCAGTCCATGCAGCGGCCCGCCTGCTTGGTGATGACCGGCAGCAGGCTGCGCTCGACGTAGACCTCGTTCCAGTCCCGGATGCGCACGTCGACGGGTCGACGTTCGGCGTGCTGCTGCGGGGTGGTGAGGAATCCCTTCGGGTCAGCCATTAGCCGCCTCCATCATCTTCGAGGTGGTCTCGGACTCGGAGAGCCCGTCGCGCTCGGCGGCTTCCTTGGCGGCGAGCACTGCCTTGTAGTCCCTGGGCATGATCTTGGAGAACCGGGAGACGCCGGCGCCCCAGTCGGCGAGGAGTTCGGCGGCGACGGTGGAGCCGGTCTCCTCGTAGTGCTGCTGCACGGTCTCGCGCAGCCAGCCGCGGTCGGCCTCGTCCGGGCCCTCGATGCCGACCATCCCGCCGTTGACGTGGGAGGGGCGCAGGTCGAGGACGTAGGCGATGCCGCCGGACATGCCGGCCGCGAAGTTGCGTCCGGTCTCGCCGAGGACAACGACCCGGCCGCCGGTCATGTACTCGCAGCCGTGGTCGCCGACGCCCTCGACGACCAGGGTGGCGCCGGAGTTGCGGACGGCGAAGCGCTCGCCGGCCTTGCCGCGCAGGTGGATGCGGCCGCCGGTGGCGCCGTAGCCGATGGTGTTGCCGGCGATGACGTGGCTCTGGGCGTCGGCGCCGATGGCCGCGGCGTCGCGGGACGGCCGGACGATCAGGACGCCGCCGGAGAGGCCCTTGCCGACGTAGTCGTTGGCGTCGCCCTCCAGGCGCAGGGTGATGCCGCGGGGGACGAAGGCGCCGAAGGACTGTCCGGCGGAGCCGGTGAAGGTCACGTCGATGGTGCCTTCGGGGAGGCCTTCGCCCCGGTACCGCTTGGTCACCTCGTGGCCGAGCATGGTGCCGACGGTGCGGTTGACGTTGCGGATGGGCAGCTGGACGCGGACGGCCTCGCCGTGCTCGACGGCCTCGGAGCAGAGGCTGATCAGCTCGTTGTCGAGGGCCTTGTCCAGGCCGTGGTCCTGGGCCGTGGTGCGGTGCAGGGCCGCGCCGTCGGGCAGGGTGGGGACGTGCAGCAGCGGGGCGATGTCCAGCCCGGCGGCCTTCCAGTGGTCGACGGCCTCGGTGGCGTCGATCAGCTCGGCGTGGCCGACGGCCTCCTCGATGGAGCGGAAGCCGAGCTCGGCGAGGAGCTCGCGGACCTCTTCGGCGATGAACTCGAAGAAGTTGACGACGAACTCGGGCTTGCCGGTGAACCGCTCGCGCAGCACGGGGTTCTGGGTGGCGACGCCGACCGGGCAGGTGTCCAGGTGGCAGACGCGCATCATGACGCAGCCGGAGACGACCAGCGGGGCGGTGGCGAAGCCGAACTCCTCGGCGCCGAGCAGCGCGGCGATGACGACGTCGCGGCCGGTCTTCAGCTGGCCGTCGGTCTGCACCACGATGCGGTCGCGCAGGCCGTTGAGCAGCAGGGTCTGCTGGGTCTCGGCGAGGCCGAGCTCCCAGGGGCCGCCGGCGTGCTTGAGGGAGGTCAGCGGGGAGGCGCCGGTGCCGCCGTCGTGGCCGGAGATCAGCACGACATCGGCGTGGGCCTTGGAGACGCCCGCCGCGACCGTGCCGACGCCGACCTCGGAGACCAGCTTCACATGGATGCGGGCGTCCGGGTTGGCGTTCTTGAGGTCGTGGATCAGCTGGGCGAGGTCCTCGATGGAGTAGATGTCGTGGTGCGGCGGCGGGGAGATCAGGCCGACGCCGGGGGTGGAGTGCCGGGTCCTGGCGACCCAGGGGTAGACCTTGTGGCCGGGCAGCTGGCCGCCCTCGCCGGGCTTGGCGCCCTGGGCCATCTTGATCTGGATGTCGTCGGCGTTGACCAGGTACTCGGAGGTGACGCCGAAGCGGCCGGAGGCGACCTGCTTGATCGCGGAGCGGCGCTCGGGGTCGTGGAGGCGCTCGGGGTCCTCGCCGCCCTCGCCGGTGTTGGACTTGCCGCCGAGGCGGTTCATCGCGATGGCGAGGGTCTCGTGGGCCTCCATGGAGATGGAGCCGTAGGACATGGCGCCGGTGGAGAACCGCTTGACGATCTCGGAGACCGGCTCGACCTCGTCGATGGGGATGGAGGGGCGGTCGCCGTCCTTGAGCTTGAAGAGGCCGCGCAGCGTCATCAGCCGCGACGACTGCTCGTTCACCCGGTCGGTGTACTGCTTGAAGATGTCGTACCGGCGGGCGCGGGTGGAGTGCTGGAGCCGGAAGACGGTCTCGGGGTCGAAGAGGTGGGGTTCGCCCTCGCGGCGCCACTGGTACTCGCCGCCGATCTCCAGTGCGCGGTGCGCGGAGGGGATGCCGGAGGCGGGGTAGGCCTTGGCGTGGCGGGCGGCGACCTCGCGGGCGACCTCGTCGAGGCCGATGCCGCCGAGCTTGGTGGTGGTGCCGGCGAAGTAGGTGTCGACCAGGTCCTGGGAGAGGCCGATGGCCTCGAAGACCTGGGCGCCGCGGTAGGAGGCGACGGTGGAGATGCCCATCTTGGACATCACCTTCAGGACGCCCTTGCCGAGGGCCTTGATGAGGTTGCGGATGGCGCGCTCGGGGTCGACGCCTTCGATGAAGACGCCGGAGCGGACCTGGTCCTCGACGGACTCCATGGCCAGGTAGGGGTTGATCGCGGCGGCGCCGTAGCCGATCAGCAGCGCGACATGGTGGACCTCGCGGACGTCGCCGGCCTCGACCAGCAGCGACACCTGGGTGCGCTGCTTGGTGCGGATGAGGTGGTGGTGGACGGCGGAGGTGAGCAGCAGGGAGGGGATCGGGGCGTGCTCGGCGTCGGAGTGCCGGTCGGAGAGCACGATGATCCGGGCGCCGTCGGCGAGCGCGGCGTCGGCCTCGGCGGCGATCTGCTCCAGGCGGGCTGCGAGGGCTGCGCCGCCGCCGGAGACGCGGTAGAGGCCGGAGAGGGTGACGGCCTTGAGGCCGGGCTGGTCTCCGTCGGCGTTGATGTGGACGAGCTTGGCCAGCTCGTCGTTGTCGATCACCGGGAAGGGGACGTTGACGGTGCGGCAGGAGGCCGGCTCGGCCTGGAGCAGGTTGCCCTCGGGGCCGAGGTTGGAGCCGAGGGAGGTGACCAGCTCTTCCCGGATGGCGTCCAGCGGCGGGTTGGTGACCTGCGCGAAGAGCTGGGTGAAGTAGTCGAAGAGCAGCCGCGGCTTGTCGGAGAGGGCCGCGATGGGGGTGTCGGTGCCCATGGAGCCGATGGGCTCGGCGCCGGCGCGGGCCATCGGGGCGAGGAGGACGCGCAGCTCTTCCTCGGTGTAGCCGAAGGTCTGCTGGCGGCGGGTGACCGAGGCGTGGGTGTGGACGATGTGCTCGCGCTCGGGGAGGTTGCCCAGCTGGATCTGGCCGGCGGCCAGCCACTCGGCGTAGGGGTGCTCGGCGGCGAGGGCGGACTTGATCTCGTCGTCCTCGACGATGCGGTTCTCGGCGGTGTCCACCAGGAACATCCGGCCGGGCTGCAGGCGGCCCTTGCGGACGACCTTCTCCTGGGGGATGTCCAGGACGCCGACCTCGGAGGAGAGGATGACCAGGCCGTCCTCGGTGATCCAGTAGCGGGCGGGGCGCAGGCCGTTGCGATCCAGGACGGCGCCGATCTGGGTGCCGTCGGTGAAGGTGACGCAGGCCGGGCCGTCCCAGGGCTCCATGAGGTTGGAGTGGTAGCGGTAGAAGGCGCGGCGGTCGGCGTCCATGGTGGCGTGGTTCTCCCACGCCTCCGGGATCATCATCAGCACCGAGTGCGGCAGCGAGCGGCCGCCGAGGTGGAGCAGCTCCAGGACCTCGTCGAAGGAGGCGGAGTCGGAGTGGTCCGGGGTGCAGATCGGGAAGATCCGGTCCAGGTCGCCGGGGATGAGGTCGGTGGCGAGCTGGGACTCGCGGGCGCGCATCCAGTTGCGGTTGCCCTTGACCGTGTTGATCTCGCCGTTGTGGGCGACGAAGCGGTACGGGTGGGCGAGCGGCCAGCTCGGGAAGGTGTTGGTGGAGAACCGGGAGTGGACCAGGCCCAGCGCGGAGGCGTAGAGGCGGTCGGAGAGGTCCGGGAAGAACGGCTCCAGCTGCCCGGTGGTGAGCATGCCCTTGTAGACGATGGTGCGGGCGGAGAGGGAGGCGAAGTAGATGCCGATCTCACGCTCGGCGCGCTTGCGGACGACGTAGGCGATCCGGTCGAGGTGGATGCCGGTGCGGGTGTCCTGCTCGTCGGCTGCGAGGAAGAGCTGGCGGAAGCGCGGCATCACCGAGCGGGCGGTGGCGCCCAGCAGGTCGGGGGTGACCGGGACGTCGCGCCAGCCGAGGACGGTGAGGCCCTCCTCGGCGGCGATGGCTTCGGTGCGGGCTGCGGCCTCGGCGGCGGCTGCGTCCTCGTCGGGGAGGAAGGCGATGCCGACCGCGTAGCTGCCGGCGGCGGGCAGCTCGAAGGCGGTGTTGGCGCGCAGGAAGGCGTCGGGGATCTGGGTGAGGATGCCGGCGCCGTCGCCGGAGTCGGGCTCGGATCCGGTGGCGCCGCGGTGCTCGAGGTTGCGCAGCACCGTGAGCGCCTGCTCGACGATGCGGTGGTCCGCAGTGCCGGTCAGCGTAGCCACGAAGCCGACGCCGCAGGCGTCGTGCTCGTTGCGCGGGTCGTACAGGCCCTGGGCAGCGGGGCGCGCGTCCTTGACGGCCGCGTAAGGCCCGGAGCGCATGGACGCAGACAGCATCGGCTCTCCCGTCGTCGTCTTTTGGCAATTCGCTTGCGCAAGAGAGACGACGTTGGCCCTCTGCGATTTCGTGCAGGTTACATGATGCCGCGTGTACCGGGAAGTGGGATTCTGCGTCCACGATTCGGACGCATCCCCTGGTCAGGCACTGTTACCCGTGGGTAGAGGCATCGGGGGACGACGAAGGATCACCCGCACGTCCTGGAAAGTGTGCCCCTTGCCGCAGACAGTGAAACCGCGCCGAAACACCTGCGTCGGGGACAGATCTGCGCGACACTGCGCCCTGCCTCCGCGACGGGAGGCCATCTGCCCTCTTTCGATGGTAGGCGACCGGGCCCGGCGGATGGCTGTGTGGAACATCACGCCTTCCACTGCATGACTATGCAGTGGAAGGCACTGATCGTACGGAGGCGGCGGACCCGCCTCAGCCGATGCCGCTGCCGATCAGCCGGCCGAGCAGAAAGGTCACACCCGCGGCGGACCCGCCCAGCAGCAGCTGCCGCAGACCGCTGTACCACCAGCTGCGGGCGGTCACCCGGGAGACCACCGCACCGCAGACGAAGAGTCCCAGCAGCGCCACCGCCAGCGCCGGAAGCAGACTGCTCGCCCCCAGCAGATACGGCAGCAGCGGCAGCAGCGCCCCCAGCGCGAAGGCCACGAAGGAGGAGACCGCCGCCAGCAGCGGCGAGGGCAGGTCGTTGGGGTCCACACCCAGCTCCTCGCGGGCGTGAATCTCCAGTGCCCGCTCCGGATCCGCCGAGAGCTGACGGGCGACCTCGGCGGCCAGCGCCGGCTCCACCCCGCGAGCCACATAGAGCTCGGCCAGCTCGGCCAGCTCGTCGTGCGGGTTGTGGCGCAGCTCCCGGCGTTCGACCTCCAGCTCTGCCTCGACCAGCTCGCGCTGGGAGGCCACCGAGGTGTACTCCCCCGCCGCCATGGAGAACGCGCCGGCGGCCAGGCCTGCCAGCCCGGCCAGGACCACCGTGGTCCGGGAGGCGTCACCGCCGACCACACCGGTCATCAGGGCCACATTGGAGACCAGGCCGTCCATCGCGCCAAAGACGGCGGGGCGCAGCCAGCCGCCGTTGACGTCGCGGTGGCTGTGCTGGTGCGCCTCGGCCACGACCGGTTCCACGACCGGCTCGGTGATCGTCGATGCCACGCTGTCCGTCCCCTCGTGCCGCTGCCCCGACCCCACCGCGGAGGCCCTCACTCACGTCAACGTAGTGCCCCAGGGAACTTCTTTCCAGCAAGGGAAGGCTGACCGAACTCCCTGGTCGCAGGCGGTTTCCGGCCGCGCCGGCGGCCTGGTCGGGGAAAGGCGGCGGCCGCCCCCGCCGATGGGCGGGGGCGGCCGCAGGGCACGCGGAGCGGGCGGGTCAGATGCGCTTGCCCGCCTCGGGGGCCGGATCCGGGACGGCGTCGGCCCCGCGCGCGTCGTCGATCCGGGCTGCCTCGGCCAACGCGGTGTCACCGGCGGACGGCCTCGGCTTGTCCGCGGGGTCGGCGGGGTCGGCGGGGCCGGACTGGTCGGCGTCGGCGCTGCGGTCGGCAGCTTCAGCGCCGTCCGCGTCCTCGGCTGAGCCGGTCGGGCCGCCGTCCTGCGGGTCGTCGACGGCGGCGCGGGCCGCCGGGTCGATGTCGGTCTCCCGGCCCGGGTGCCGCTTGGCGGAGAGCACCAGGTAGACCACGGCACCCACGAAGACCACGATCGAGGTCCAGTCGTTGAGCCGCAGCCCCAGGATGTGGTGCGCCTCGTCCACCCGCAGGTACTCGATCCAGAACCGGCCCACCGTGTACGCCGCGACATAGAGCGCGAAGGCACGGCCGTGGCCGAGCCGGAACCGGCGGTCGGCCCAGATCACCAGCACCGCGACCCCGATGCACCACAGCGACTCGTAGAGGAACGTCGGGTGGTACGTGGCCAGGGCCTTGGTGGCGTCCGGCCGGTGGTCGTAGTCGATCTTCAGAGCCCAGGGCAGCGTGGTGGGCTTGCCGAAGAGCTCCTGGTTGAACCAGTTGCCCCAGCGGCCGCAGGCCTGGGCCAGCGCGATACCGGGGGCGACCGCGTCCGCCCAGGCGGGCAGCGGCACCCCGGCACGGCGGCAGCCGATCCAGGCACCGACGGCGCCCAGCGCGATGGCGCCCCAGATGCCGAGGCCGCCGTTCCAGATCTTCAGCGCGTCGATCGGGTGCTTGCCCGGGTCGAAGTAGAGCTGGTGGTCCGTGATCACGTGGTAGAGGCGGCCGCCGACCAGTCCGAACGGCACCGCCCAGACCGCGACGTCACCCACCGTGTGGGAGGCGCCACCTCGGGCGACCCAGCGTTTGCTGCCGAGCCAGACGGCGACGACGACGCCGATGATGATGCAGAAAGCGTAGGCGCGCAGCGGGATCGGTCCGAGGTGGATCACGCCCCGCGACGGGCTCGGGATGAATGCAAGGTCCATGGCAAGGAAGACGCTACCGTGCCGAAGCCGACACGTCGGTACCGGTTGGGGCACAACCTGCGCCGCCGCGTCCGAATGGGTCCGCGGCGGCGCAGGTTGTGCGGGTCAGGGTTGGGTGGAGCGGACGCCCGGCGCCTGGGGCGCTGCGGCCCCGCCGGCGGCCGGGGCGGGCGAGGCTGCCGGGGCGTGCGAGCGGGCCGCATGGTGCGCGGCGGGGACGTGCGGTACGGCCGGAGCCGGGGCGGCAGCCGGGGTGTGCCGGATGCCGGCCTTCATGTGGGCTGCGGGGTGCGCCGTGGCAACGGGCGCATCCGCCGGGTTGACGGCCTTGGCCGAGGAGGGGGCCTTGGCCTTGCTCTTGGAGGAGCCCTTGGCCTTGGCCGAGGAGGAGGCCGCGGGCGAGGCGGGGGTGCCGAGCGGCTTGCCCTTGTTGGCGGCGTTCACCCAGGCGGTCAGATTGGCCGGGGTGATCTGCTGGCCGTCCTTGCTGGGGAAGATCGGCTTCCCGTTGAGCAGCACGGTGGGGGTGGAGGTGAAGCCGGATTGTCGAAGTCCTCCTGGACCGCGGAGACCCAGTCGCCGTAGGTGTTGTCCTTGACGCACTTCTCAAAGGTTGGCGTGACCAGTCCCGGTACCTGCTTGGCCAGGGTGATCAGCTTGCCCCGGTCGCTCCAGTCGTCGGAGGTCTCCGGCGGCTGGTTGGCGTACAGGACGTTGTGGTAGGCCCGGAACTTCCCGGCGTCCTGGGCGCAGGCCAGGGCGTTGGCGCCGTTCTTCGAGCCGGTGCCGTTGTCGTGCCGGTCGATGAAGGACACGATGTGGTAGTTCCCGACGATCTTGCCCTGGTCCTTCAGCTTGTCGACCGTGGGGCGGAAGGTCTTCTCGAAGAGCTGGCAGGCCGGGCAGCGCGGGTCCTCGTAGACCGTGAGGGTGGACGGGGCGTCGGGCGCACCGTCGGGGATGACCAGCTTGCGGTCGCCGATGGCACCGGCCGGGGCGGCCACCGGGGTGGCCGGCTTGCTCCGCATGCTCTGCACCGCGACGCCCACACCGACCGCCACGGCGAGTACGGCGACCACCGAACCGATCACCAACAGCTTCTTGTTGCGCCGGGAACGGGCTTCCTGGGCCTGCCTCTCGGCGAGCAGCCGCTCCCTGGCGCTGCGCTTGCCGTCTCGGTTCTTCTCACTCATCTGCATGGGCTGCCTTGCTGGTCACGGGGAGGACTGCATCCCGGGGCGGGACGGGCCGGCCGGTCGGCCGGAGCTCAGGGGCGGCGACGGCTCATGCGGCCAGCCAGCCGTCGGCGGAGAAGCGGCTTCGGGGCTTCCACATCAGCCAGGCGGCCAGTAGCAGGAAGCCGGTGTCGCGCAGGATCTCCTGGAGGTACTTGGTCTGCGAGGAGGCGACCTGGCCGCCGCCGCCGAAGCAGCCGCAGTCGATGGTCAGACCGCGGGCCCAGACCGAGGAGATGCCGGAGATGAACACCAGCAGCAGCACCCCGGAGAGGACGGCCGCGACACGGGTGCCCAGCCCGACCAGCAGCAGCAGTGCCAGCGCCAGCTCCAGGAACGGCAGACCGTAGCCGACCGGCTTGACCAGCGACTCCGGCAGGATCCGGTAGGCACGGACCGCCTGGGCCGCGACCGCCGGGTCGGAGATCTTCGCCAGCCCGGCCCAGGCCCAGACGGCGGCCAGGGCCAGCCGCACGGCGGTGGACACCCACGCGGCGGCCGACCCGTCCAGGGCCCGCCGCAGGCCCGGCACGGGCCCGGAGCCGCCGTCGTGGGGGCGGTCGTCGGAATCACGGGTGAACATGGCGTCCTGCGATGCGGTCATCGGGTCGTCCCCCTCGGAGAACCGGCCCGGCGTACGGGCGCGGTGCGGTCGGCAGCGGAAAGGTGCATGTCCTGGAAACCCGGCGGGGCGGGATCGGGGTTCCCCTCGCCGCGGCGTTCGGGTGCGCGCCGGTCAGCCGCGCGCCGCAAGCAGGAATCTCCTCAGTGCGGCGGGGTCCCCGGCCAGATCCGGACGGGCCGCCAGGTCGACCGGGCGTCCGTTGACCACCATGCCGGGGGTCCCGAAGCGCACCCTGCGGCCGTAGCCGTCGTAGACCCGCTGCGACGCGGCTGCCCAGGAGGCGTACCCCTGGGTGCGGACGGCGCGGTCGAAGGCCGGGCCGCGCAGCCCCGGCACCTCGGAGGCGATGTCCAGCAGCCGGCGGACGGTGAAGCCGTCCTGCCGCTCGGACGGCTGCTCCTCGTACAGCAAAGCGTTGAACACCGGGAAGCGGCCTGCCGCCAGGGCGGCGCGGGCGGCGTTGGCCGCCCGGTGGGCACCGTCACCGGGCAGCCGCGCATCCAGCGAGGACTCGACGACCCGCCGGATCCGCACGGTGCCCTCGGCCGCGAGCTCGGCCAGCATCCGGCCCTGTGCCTGCTCGAAGCGGCGGCAGCCGACGCGGCGGTAGTCCTCGTAGAGGGTGACGGTGACGGGTGCGCGGGCGCTGCCGACGGACATCGCCGCGCCGTCGGGGTCCAGGCGGGCGGGCAGCACCATCAGGGTGGCCGCGCCGGGGATCCTGGGGCCGGGCGGCCCTGCGGGCCGGGCCCCGGGGAGCGCGGGCGCTGCCGCCGGGCCGGCCAGCGGACGGCCGCTGAACGCCGTACGCAGCAGGCCGCCGTCTTCGCCCGACGCCGGCAGGCCGCGGGACTGCACCAGTACGGCCCGGGCGAGCCCGGTGCGGTCGCCGGGCCGGCCTCCGCGGTCCGCCAGCGCCCGCCCGACCGCCGCCTCGCCGGCCACGGCGGCGACGAGCGCGGCCAGGGCCACGCTGGCTCGCAGGATTCTGGCGCGCTGGTACCGGGCCACAGGGATCCTCTCGGTGACGGTTCGCCGGCGAAGGGCGGCGCCCGGGAAGGGGGCGCCGCCGGGACCTGCCGGTACCGCCAACGAGCGGAGGGCGGCACGGTTGTGCCGCGGCTGCACGGTCCACCCGTACGGGCGAGGGGATGCCCGGCGGTGCCCGCACCGGGAGCCTCCGTGCGGGCGCGGGGTCGCGCGCGCTCCCCCGACAAGGGACCGGCCCGCCGACTCGGGGGAGTCGGCGGGCCGGGTGGAACGGGGCGGCGGTGCTCAGCGGCGGCGGACTCCCGCCGCCAGGTCACCGGCGAGGGCGCGCACGGCGGCCAGGCCGACCTCCTCGTCCCCGGCCGCGTCCAGCAGCCGCTGGACGAACGCCGAGCCCACGATGACGCCGTCGGCGAAGGCCGCGACCTCGGCCGCCTGCTCGGCGGTGGAGACGCCCAGGCCGACGCAGACGGGCAGCTCCGTGGTGGCCCGGGTCCGCTTGACCAGGTCCTCGGCCTGGTGGCCGACCTGGGTGCGGGTGCCGGTGACCCCCATGACGGCGGCGGCGTAGACAAAGCCCGAGCCGACGGCGGTGATCCGGGCCAGCCGCTCGTCGCGGTTGCTGGGGGCGACCACGAAGACGGTGTCCAGGCCGTGCTTCTCAGCGGCCGTCCGCCACTCCTGCGACTCCTCCACCGGCAGGTCGGGCAGGATGCAGCCCGCTCCCCCGGCGGCGGCCAGATCGGCGGCGAACCGCTCGACCCCGTAATGGTCCACCGGGTTCCAGTAGGTCATCACCAGCACCGGGGCGTCCACGGCCGAGGCGACCTCGCGGACGGTCCGCAGGACGTCGGCGATGCGGATGCCGCCGCGCAGCGCGATGTCGTCCGCGGTCTGGATGGTGGGCCCGTCCAGCACCGGGTCGGAGTGCGGCAGGCCGACCTCGACGGCGTCGCAGCCGCCCTCGATCAGGGCGCGGACCGCCTTGATGCCGCCGTCGACGCTGGGGAATCCGGCCGGCAGATAGCCGATGAGGGCGGCGCGGTTCTCCGCCTTGGCCGCGGCGAGGGCGGCGCTGAGCTTGCTACGGGTGCTCATGGTCACTTCCCCAGCTTCTCGTCGGCGTCTGCGGTGATGGCGCGGTCGGACGGGGCTTCGGGGTCGCGCCCCGGGTCGTCCAGCAGGCCGAAGTACTCCGCGGCGGTGTGCATGTCCTTGTCGCCGCGGCCGGAGAGGTTCACCAGGATGACCGCGTCGGGGCCGAGCTCACGGCCCAGCTCCAGGGCGCCGGCCAGGGCGTGGGCGGACTCGATGGCCGGGATGATGCCCTCGGTGCGGGAGAGCTGCAGCAGCGCCTGCATGGCCTGGTCGTCGGTGACGGGGCGGTACTCGGCCCGCCCGGTGTCCTTCAGCCAGGAGTGCTCCGGGCCGATGCCCGGGTAGTCCAGACCGGCCGAGATGGAGTGCGACTCGATGGTCTGGCCGTCCTCGTCCTGCAGCATGTAGCTGCGGGCGCCGTGCAGGACGCCGGGGCTGCCCTTGGTGAGGGTGGCGGCGTGGCGGGGGGTGTCGACGCCCTCGCCGGCGGCCTCGCAGCCGATCAGCCGCACGTCGGTGTCGGGGATGAACTCGTGGAAGATGCCCATGGCGTTGGAGCCGCCGCCGACACAGGCCACCACGGCGTCGGGCAGCCGGCCGACGCGGTCCAGCACCTGGGCGCGGGCCTCGATGCCGATGACCCGGTGGAAGTCGCGGACCATCATGGGGAAGGGGTGCGGTCCGGCGACGGTGCCGAAGAGGTAGTGGGTGGAGTCGACATTGGCGACCCAGTCGCGGAACGCCTCGTTGATGGCGTCCTTGAGGGTGCGGCTGCCGGACTTCACGGCGATGACCTCGGCGCCCAGCATCCGCATCCGGGCCACGTTCAGGGCCTGCCGCTGGGTGTCGACCTCGCCCATGTAGATGGTGCAGTCCAGGCCGAACAGGGCGCAGGCGGTGGCGGTGGCCACGCCGTGCTGGCCGGCGCCGGTCTCGGCGATGACCCGGGTCTTGCCCATCCGGCGGGTCAGCAGAGCCTGGCCCAGCACGTTGTTGATCTTGTGTGAGCCGGTGTGGTTGAGGTCCTCGCGCTTGAGCAGCACCCGGGCGCCGCCGGCCAGCTCGGAGAAGCGACGGACGTCGGTCAGCGCGCTGGGCCGGCCGGTGTAGTCCTTGAGCAGGCCGTCCAGCTCGGCGGTGAAGGCCGGGTCGGCCTTGGCCTTCTCGTACTCGTCGGCGACCTGCTCCACGGCGGCGACCAGCGCCTCCGGGATGAAACGTCCGCCGAAGCGGCCGAAGTAGCCGCGGGCGTCCGGAACCTGCGGTCCGGCGTGATGGTCCGTGGACATGACGGATCCCTCTGTGTGTGGGCCGAATAGCTGTGGTCGTACCAGCTGCGTGCGGCCGGGGCACCTGCCCCTCCCCCTCCGGTCGGGGGTGTGCGGACGCGGGGCCGCTCAGGCCCTGCCGTCCTGCTGCCGCGTCCGGCAGCGCCATCGGCGGCCCTGCACCTGGCCCGGCTCGCACCCGATGACGTAACGCACCCGGCGGCCCCGCACCCGGCGGGCCGGGGCGCGGCAGCCGCGGGGGCGGCAACCGGGCGCGTTACGCGAGGTCAGGGACATGGCTGCGGGTCAGCCCCGGCCGTGCCGCAGCGCGGGGTGGGCACCCGCGGCGACCAGGTCGGCGACGGCGGCCTTGGGGTCGCCCCCGACGACCAGGGACTCGCCGACCAGGACCGCGTCGGCGCCGTCGTTGGCATAGGCGATCAGGTCGTGCGGGCCCCGCACTCCGGACTCGGCGACCTTGACGATGTGGTCCGGGATGGCCGGTGCGACATCGGCGAAGGTGTTGCGGTCGACGGTGAGGGTCTTGAGGTTGCGGGCGTTGACGCCGATGATCCGGGCACCCGCGTCGACGGCGCGCCGGACCTCCTCCTCGTCGTGCACCTCGACCAGCGGGCTGAGCCCGATCGACTCCGCACGCTCGATCAGCGACTCCAGCGCGGGCTGCTCCAGCGCCGCGACGATCAGCAGAGCCAGGTCGGCGCCGTAGGCGCGGGCCTCCCACAGCTGGTAGGAGGTGACGATGAAGTCCTTGCGCAGCACCGGGGTGTCCACGGCGGCGCGGACGGCCTCCAGGTCGGCGAGGGAGCCGCCGAAGCGGCGCTGCTCGGTGAGGACGCTGATGGCGGCCGCGCCGCCGGCCTCGTAGTCGCGGGCGAGGCCCGCCGGGTCGGCGATGGCCGCCAGCGCGCCCTTGGACGGGCTGGACCGCTTGACCTCGCAGATCACCCGCACGCTGTCGCCGCGCAGTGCGGCCACTCCGTCCTTGGCGTCCGGGGCCTTGGCAGCGAGCGCCTTGAGTTCGTCCAGGGAGACCCGGGCCTGGCGCTCGGCGAGGTCCTCGCGGACTCCGTCGATGATCTCGTCGAGCACGCTCACGCGGGCGCCCCCTTCTCTGTCGGGTCGGACGGCTGGGAAACCGGCGGTGGGCCGGCAGCGGAATCGGGAGGGATCCCTCGGGTACTCGGCCCGGCCGGTACTTCGATGGTATCGGCAGAGCGGCGCAAGGCTCGCATCAGGCCTGTCGCGGTCTCGCACGTCGGACGGCCGGAGCCGGGCGGGCGGGGTGCCGCAGCGGGTGGTTCAGGGCGCCAGCGCGGCCCCGAGGGGCAGATTGCGGGCGACCGTGAAGGCCGCGACCACCGCGATGGCCGGCAGCACGTGCCGGAGGTGCAGGGTGGGCAGCCGCACCGGCCGGGACGCCAGCGCGGAGGCCGCCCAGTTGAGCCAGAGCAGGGCCGCGGTGGTGAGCAGGAGCACCACCAGCAGATTGTCGTGCAGCGCCTGGAGGGGGTGGCCGTGGGTCAGCGCGTGGACGCAGCGCAGTCCGCCGCAGCCGGGGCACCACCAGCCGGTGGCCTGCAGGAACGGGCACACCGGGTAGCGGCCCGGGGTGTTGGGGTCGACCGCGGCGACAAAGAGCGCCGGGGCTGCCGCCGCCGCCAGGGCCGTCAGAGGTGCGGCCAGACGGCGGACGGCCGAGCGGTGCGCGGGGGCTGCCGGTGCGTTCACCCTGACGATTCTGCCCCCGTCGGCACCCCGCCGACCGGATGACACGGTCGGCGGGCGCGGACGGGCCGCCGGGTCAGCGCGCGGCGACGACGGGCCGCTTGCCGAGGCCGGCCATCTGCATGGCCTTGCCGACCACTCCGGCGGCCAGGGTGACGCCGATGCCGACCCAGAAGAGCCACGGGGTGGCGGCCACGACCCCCATCCCGGCCACGATGAAGCCGATGAAGCAGATGATGACGCCGGTCCAGGCGGCGGGGGTGTGGCCGTGGGCTGCTGCCGACATTGCTGGTGCTCCTTGCTGCCGGTAATGGCGGTGTCCAGGGCCCGGGATCCGGCGGAGGACGCCCCCGGGCGGATTCTCGGTGCCATTCTCCCCGACGGTCCCGGATGCGGCCGACCGGGGGTCGGGGCCGGACCCCGTGCGCGGGCTTCGGCTTCGCCGGACGGGCGGCCCGCTGCGGCCGGTCCATTGCGGCGGCGGGGCGGCCTCGCCGGCGGAGGGGTGCGGCGGGCACCTCCGCAGGGTGCCCGAGGGGCGGCCGCACGCCCCGCAGGGATGCAGCCGGGGGCGGTCAGCAGGTGGCGGGGCGTCCTCGGGCCGGTGGAGGGGTGCGGGGAGGCCGTACGGCAGGCACCCCCGTCAGGTGTTTGGGGCCGCTGCCCGGGGGTGGCGCAGCCGGGGGTGGTCAGCGGCCGGCGGTGGGGTCCTCGCCGCGGTCGAGGGCGTTCCAGAGGTCGGAGGGGGTGGACTCGCGGCGCTTGGGGGCGGCGGCGCGTCCGGCCGGGGCGTCGTACTTGCTGGACATCGCCGGCCAGTCGCGGCCGCGGGCCAGGGTGATCAGCCCGGCCGCGCAGAGCAGGACGCCGCCGGCGACCGCGATCCAGGGCCAGACGGTGTGGGTGACATGGTGGGCGGTGACGGCGGTCAGCGCGGCGCTGCGGGCCGCCTTGGCGTCCACCGCCGAGGTGTCCGCGGCGCCGACCGCGGAGGCGATGGCGGCGCCCGCCCCGGCCAGCGTCACCAGGGCGCCGACCGCCAGCCGGCCGGCGCGGCGTACGGCGAAGACGGCGACCGCGGAGGCGAGGCCCACCAGGGCGAGGGCACCCGGCAGGCCGGAGACCTCACTGCCGGTGGCGCCGAGGTGGGCCTGCCCGAGGCCGCCGGAGCTGCCCTCGGCCCAGGTGCGGCCGACGGCCCAGAGCACCAGGACCGCGCCTGCGACGGTGAGCAACAGCATCAGGGCGAGGCTGCGGCGGCTGCGGGGCGGGCGGGGTGCGTCGGAGGTGTCGGCGGTCCGGGGTTCGGGCAGAGCGTTCACCCGTCCAGTGTCGCCGGTGCCCCGGCCGGGTGGGTCACCGGGGCGGCCGCAGGGTGGCGGCGGTGGCGACGGCGCGGAGCACCGCGGCGGCCTTGTTGCGGCATTCGGTGTCCTCGCTCTGCGGGTCGGAGTCGGCGACCACACCCGCTCCCGCCTGGACGTATGCCGTGGAGTCGCGCAGTACGGCGGTGCGGATGGCGATGGCGGTGTCGCAGTCGCCGGCGAAGTCCAGATAGCCGACGCAGCCGCCGTAGAGGCCGCGGCGGGTGGGCTCCAGTTCCTCGATGATCTGCAGGGCGCGGGGCTTGGGTGCGCCGGAGAGGGTCCCTGCCGGGAAGCAGGCGGTGAGGACGTCGAAGGCGGTGCGGGCGGGGGCGACGCGGCCGGTGACGGTGGAGACGATGTGCATCACATGGCTGTAGCGCTCGACGGACATGAAGTCGACGACCTCCACGCTGCCGGGTTCGCAGACCCGGCCGAGGTCGTTGCGGCCGAGGTCGACCAGCATCAGGTGCTCGGCGCGCTCCTTGGGGTCGGCGAGCAGTTCGGCGGCCAGGTCGGCGTCCTCCTGGGGGGTGGCGCCGCGGGGCCGGGTGCCGGCGATGGGGTGCACCATGGCCTGCCCGTCGGAGACCTTGACCAGGGCCTCGGGGCTGGAGCCGACCACGTCGAAGCCGCCGTCGGCGGTGCCGTCGGGGCCGGGGAAGCGGAAGAGGTACATGTAGGGGCTGGGGTTGGTGGTCCGCAGCACCCGGTAGACGTCCAGGGCGCTGGCGGGGCAGGGCGCCTCGAACCGCTGGGAGGGGACCACCTGGAAGGCGTCGCCCGCGCGGATGTGCTCCTTGACCGCCTCCACGGCGCGGCGGAACGGTTCACCGCCGAAGGGCGAGACCGCGGCGGCGGGCGCGGTGGGGGTGAGTACGGCGGCGCCGGTGTCGACCGGGCGGGCGAGGTCCGCGGTCATCGTGTCGAGCCGGGCGACGGCGTCGTGGTAGGCCTCGTCGACGCCGGAGGGGAGGTCGTTGTGGTTGACGGCGTTGGCGATCAGCAGCACCGTGCCGTCGGAGTGGTCCAGTACGGCCAGGTCGGTGGCGAGCAGCATGGTGAGCTCGGGCAGCCCGAGGTCGTCCGTCGTCAGGGTGGGGATCTTCTCCAGGCGGCGGACGATGTCGTACCCGAGGTAGCCGACCATGCCTCCGGTGAGCGGCGGCAGCTCATCACCGATGTGCAGGTCGCGGGGGGTGTGCAGGGTGTCGACGGCGGCGCGCAGCACCTCCAGCGGGTCGCCCGCGGCGGGGATGCCGACGGGCGGGGTGCCGTGCCAGCGGGCGTTGCCGTCGGGGTCGGCGGTGAGGGTGGCGGCGCTGCGGACGCCGACGAAGGAGTAGCGGGACCAGGAGCGGCCGTTCTCCGCGGATTCCAGCAGGAAGGTGCCGGGGCGCTCGGCGGCGAGCTTGCGGTAGAGCCCGACGGGGGTGTCGCCGTCGGCGAGCAGCCGCCGGGTCACCGGGACGACCCGGCGGTCGGCAGCGAGCTTGCGGAAGGCGTCCAGGTCGGGGGTGACGGTGCCCGTGGTCATGGGTGTACCTATCGGTCGGCGGGTCCGGACAGCGGCAGTACGTCGGCGTCGAAGCAGGTGCGGTCACCGGTGTGGCAGGCTGCCCCGGCCTGGTCGACCTTGACCAGCAGCGTGTCGCCGTCGCAGTCCAGCGCCACCGACCTGACCTGCTGGGTGTGGCCGGAGGTGTCGCCCTTGACCCAGTACTCGCGGCGGCTGCGGCTCCAGTAGGTGCAGCGGCCGGTGGTCAGGGTGCGATGCAGGGCCTCGTCGTCCATCCAGCCGAGCATCAGCACCTCGCCGGTGTCGTACTGCTGGGCGATGGCGGGGAGCAGCCCGTCGGAGGTGCGCTTGAGGCGGGCGGCGACCGCCGGGTCGAGAGCGGTGGACCCGGGTGCTGCGGGGGCGGTGCTGCTGGACGGCGTGCTGCTGGACATGGGCCCATTGTTGCAGGCCCGGACGGGCGGCCACGGCAGTGATCGAGGGTTGGACGGGTGACCGGCGGTCAGGGTGCGGCCGGTTCCCGACGTTTGCCGCGGACCGGTGGGTGGCGGGGCCGGGGGATGCGGCATCCTTCCCCCATGAGCTTCACGCCGCCTCCGCCGCCCCCGATGCCGCCCGGCCCGCCGGTCGTCCCGGACGGGGAGCCGCGTCCGGGCCGGCGGACCCGGATCGGCGCGATCGCTGCCGGGGCGGTGGTGCTGGCGGCCGTCCTGGGGACGGTGCTGTATCTGGCGTCCGGCGGGGACGGCGCTCCGGCGGCCGCCCCGTCCACCAGCGCGCCGCCACCGCCGAGCAGTCCCCTGCCGACCCCGAGCGCGACCCCCAGTGACACCCCGAATCTGCCGTATCTGGTGCTGAAGCCGGGTACCTGCTTCGACCACCCCAACCTCACCAAGGGGCTGAAGGAGGTCACCGTCCGGCCGTGCACCGTCCCGCACGACGGCGAGGCGGTCGCCAATGTCACGGTGAAGGGCGGCTTCACCAAGGACAGCCAGATCGTGGCCGCGGTGTACAAGCAGTGCGCGGCGGCGGGGAAGCGCACCGCCGACCGGCAGGGCGAGGGAACCCGCTTCTACAGCTATGTGCTGACGCCCTCGGCGGCGCTCTACCGGCGCGGGTACCGGGAGGCGACCTGCACGCTGACCGTGAGCTACACGGTCGGCGGGAAGAAGCTGACCGGCAAGCTGCACTGACGATCCGTCGGTGCACGCGTAGGGTGGACACATGTCGACCTTTGCCCGCGGTGAGCGCCGCCGTCTCGCCGCCCTGCTGGAGGAGTCGGGGCCACAGGCCCCCACACTGTGCCGGGGGTGGACGGCTGTGGACCTCGCCGCGCACCTCGTGCTGCGTGAGCGCCGGCCGGATGCCGCGCCGGGGATCCTGTTCCGCCCGCTGGCCGGCCGCACCGCCAGGGTGCAGGGCGAGTACGCGGCCCGTCCCTGGCCGGAGCTGCTGGAGCTGTTCCGTACCGGGCCGGGCCGGTTCTCGCCGTTCGCGCTGCCCGGCGCCGACGAGGCCGCCAACACCGTGGAGTTCTTCGTGCACGCGGAGGATGTGCGGCGGGCGGGCCCGGAGTGGAAGCCGGAGCCGGTCGACCCGGATCTGGCGGAGGTGCTGTGGAAGCGGCTGCCGATGACCGCCCGGATGGAGGCGGGGAAGCGCTCCCCGGTGGGGCTGGTGCTGCGCCGTCCGGACGGGCAGACGGTGGTGGCCCGCAAGGGCACCCCGGTGGTGACCGTGGTCGGTGAGCCCGCCGAGCTGCTGCTGTTCGCCTTCGGCCGGGGTGCGGCGACCGCCGTCACCACGGAGGGCGACCCCGATGTGGTGGCGCTGCTGGCCGCCGCCGTCCCGCTGCCGGGCTGAGTACCCGGGCCCGTCCGCGCGGGTGCCGTTCCGCTCCCCCGCGTGCGGCGGGCCGACGGTCGGCACCGCCTGCTCCGCCGGGCTCTCCCGGGAGACCACCGTCTGCAGCCGCCCCCGGAGGGCGGTCCCGCCCGCGGGCAGCGGGGCGGGGCCGCCATCCCGGCGGGCAGCGACGCCGTGTGCCGCGCCAGGACCTCCGGTGGGCCGATCCGCTCGTAGGCGCCGTCCCGCAGCACAGCGGGCGCGCTCGGGGGTCTCCTCGGCGGGCTGGCCATGGTGGCGCTGCCCGGTCGGCTGTCGGCTGCCTCCGGAGCCGGTCGGCGGCCCGTTCACCTCCACGCATCGGCCAGGGGGCGGCCGCACACCCCGGGCAGCACTCGGGCCCGGGACCGCTCCGGTCCCGGGCCCGACAGGTGAGCGTTGGTCAGCGAACCGGGCGGCCCCCGGCGCGCAGCGCGTCCTTGACCTGCCCGATACGCAGATCCCCGAAGTGGAAGACGCTGGCGGCGAGCACCGCGTCCGCACCGGCGTCCACCGCCGGGGCGAAGTCCTCCACCCGGCCGGCACCGCCGGAGGCGATCACCGGGACGGTGACCGTCCTGCGGACCGCTGCCAGCATCTCCAGGTCGTAGCCGTCCTTGGTGCCGTCGGCGTCCATGGAGTTGAGCAGGATCTCCCCCGCGCCCAGGTCGGCCGCCTCGGCGGCCCACTCCACGGCGTCCAGGCCGGTGCCGCGGCGCCCGCCGTGGGTGGTCACCTCGAAGCCGGAGGCGGTCTCGGTGCCCTCGGGGCAGCGCCGGGCGTCGACGGAGAGCACCAGCACCTGGCGGCCGAAGCGGCGGGCGATCTCCCGGATCAGCTCGGGGCGGGCGATGGCGGCGGTGTTGACGCCCACCTTGTCGGCCCCGGCCCGCAGCAGCCGGTCCACATCCTCCGCGGTGCGCACCCCGCCGCCCACGGTCAGCGGGATGAAGACCTGCTCCGCGGTGCGGCGCACCACGTCATAGGTGGTCTCCCGGTCGCCCGAGGAGGCCGTGATGTCGAGGAAGACCAGTTCGTCGGCGCCCTCGGCGTCATAGACCTTGGCCATCTCGACGGGGTCCCCGGCGTCCCTGAGGTTCTGGAAGTTGACGCCCTTGACCACACGGCCGGCGTCCACGTCCAGGCAGGGGATCACTCGGACGGCGAGGGTCATCGGATTCCTTCCGGGAGGGCTGCGAGGTGGTCTGCCAGGCCGGTGCGGTGGGCGTCCACCTCGACCTCCACCATCATGCGGGAGTCCAGCAGCCCGTCGACGACCACCATGGTGGCGGCGGGCCGCACAGTGTCGAAGAGGTGCTTGTGGCCTCGGCTGACCTCTTCGGTGTCACGGACATGGGTCACATACATCCGGGTACGGACCACGTCCTCCGGGCCGAGACCGAACCGCTCCAGCGCCTGGAAGGCGACCCCGAAGGCGTCCAGGGTCTGTCCGTACGGGTCGCCCTCGTGCTGGACCATGCCGTTGTACCAGGCGGTGCAGCCGGAGACGAGGACGAAGTCGCCCGCCGCCACGGCCCGGGAGAACCCGATCTCGTCCTCGTAGGGGGAGAATCCGCCGACGCGTCGTGTGGCAGGGTCCGTCATGAAACAGCCTCCAGAGCCTCTTCGAGGGTGAACTTCTGCTCGTAGAGGGCCTTGCCCACGATGGAGCCCTCGACACCCAGGGGCACCAGACCGGCGATGGCGCGCAGGTCGTCGAGGGAGGAGACACCGCCGGAGGCCACGACGGGGCGGTCGGTGGCGGCGCAGACATCGCGCAGCAGCTGGAGGTTGGGGCCGGTGAGGGTGCCGTCCTTGTCGACGTCGGTGACGACGTAGCGGGCGCAGCCGTCGGCGTCCAGACGTGCCAGCACCTCGTAGAGGTCGCCGCCCTCACGGGTCCAGCCGCGGCCGCGCAGGGTGGTGCCGACCACGTCCAGGCCGACCGCGATCCGGTCGCCGTACTCGGCGATGGCCTTGCGGACCCAGTCGGGCGACTCCAGGGCGGCGGTGCCCAGGTTGACCCGGCGGCAGCCGGTGGCGAGGGCGGCCCGCAGCGACTCGTCGTCGCGGATGCCGCCGGAGAGCTCCACCTTGACGTCCAGGCGGCCGACCACCTCGGCGAGCAGCTCCCGGTTGCTGCCGGTGCCGAACGCGGCGTCCAGGTCCACCAGATGGATCCACTCGGCGCCGGCCTCCTGCCACGCGAGCGCGGCGGTGAGGGGCTCGCCGAAGGAGGTCTCGGTGCCGGACTCCCCCTTCACCAGGCGGACGGCCTGGCCGTCGCGGACGTCGACGGCGGGGAGGAGTTCGAGGTGCTGGCTGGACATGGGGGTGCGGCTCCGGCTTCTGGTCTCGGGAAAGGCGTGCGGCTAGAGGGAGGTGACCCAGTTGGTCAGCAGGGCGGCGCCGGCGTCGCCGGACTTCTCCGGGTGGAACTGGGTGGCGCTGAGCGGTCCGTTCTCCACGGCGGCGACGAACGGCTCGCCATGGGTGGCCCAGGTGACCAGCGGCGGCCGGATCCGCTCGTTGGTGACGGCCAGCTCCCAGTGGCGCACCGCGTAGGAGTGCACAAAGTAGAAGCGGGCGTCCGCGTCGAGGCCGGCGAAGAGGGTGGAGCCGGCCGGCACGTCGACGGTGTTCCAGCCCATGTGCGGGACCACCGGCGCATGCAGCGGCTCCACGGTGCCGGGCCACTCGTCGCAGCCGGCCGCCTCCTCGCCGTGCTCGACGCCGCGGGCGAAGAGGATCTGCATACCGACGCAGATGCCCAGCACCGGGCGGCCGCCGGCCAGCCGGCGGCCGATGATCTGCTCGCCCCGGACGGCGCGCAGCCCCTGCATACAGGCGGCGAAGGCACCGACGCCGGGGACCAGCAGCCCGTCGGCGTCCAGCGCGGTCTGGAAGTCCGCGGTGACGGTGACCTCGGCGCCGGTACGCTCCAGGGCGCGCTGGGCCGAGCGGAGGTTGCCGGAGCCGTAGTCGAGCACGACCACGTGCTTGCCCATGTTGAGTCCTTGGGTGTGGGGGTTACAGACGCATGACACCGGAGGCGAGGCAGAGCACGGCGCCGATGGCGAGCACCGCGATGACGCTCCTGGACTGCTTCTGCTTCCAGAACGAGTAGACACCGCCCAGCAGGAAGAGTCCGAGGGCGATCAGCAGGACAGCGGGGCTCACAGCGCACCCTTCGTGGAGGGGATGATTCCGGCGGCGCGCGGGTCACGCTCACAGGCGTAGCGCAGCGCCCTGGCCAGGGCCTTGAACTGGCACTCCACGATGTGGTGCGCATTGCGTCCGTAGGGGACGTGGACATGCAGGGCGACCTGGGCCTGGGCCACAAAGGACTCCAGGATGTGACGGGTCATCGTGGTGTCGTACGACCCGATCATCGGCGCGATGTTCTCCGGCTCGGTGTGCACCAGATAGGGGCGGCCGGAGAGGTCCACGGTCACCTGGGCGAGCGACTCGTCCAGCGGCACCGTGCAGTTGCCGAAGCGGTAGATGCCCTTCTTGTCCCCGAGGGCCTGCTTGAAGGCCGCGCCCAGGGCGAGGGCGGTGTCCTCGATGGTGTGGTGGGTGTCGATGTGCAGGTCGCCCTGGGTCTTGACGGTGAGGTCGAAGAGTCCGTGGCGGCCGAGCTGGTCGAGCATGTGGTCGTAGAAGCCGACGCCGGTGGAGACATCCACGGTGCCGGTGCCGTCGAGGTCGACCTCGACCAGGACGGAGGTCTCCTTGGTGGTGCGCTCGACGCGGCCGATGCGGGTCATGCGGAGGGTTCAGAGCTCCTTGCTGCGACATCCGCGGTGGGGACGTCTGACTTGAGGGCGGTACGGACGGCGTCGAGGAAGGCGTCGTTCTCGGCGGGGGTGCCGGCGGTGACGCGCAGCCAGCCCGGCACGCCGTTGTCCCGGACCAGGACGCCCCGGTCGAGCAGCGCCTGCCAGGCGGCGTGGGTGTCCTCGAAGCGGCCGAACTGGATGAAGTTGGCGTCCGACTCCACCACCTCCATCCCGGCGGCGCGCAGCCCCGTCACCACCCGGTCCCGCTCCGCCTTCAGCTGCTCCACATAGCCGAGCAGGGTGTCGGTGTGCTCCAGGCAGGCCAGCGCGGTGGCCTGGGTGACCGCGGAGAGGTGGTACGGCAGCCGGACCAGCTGGACGGCGTCGACCACCGCCGGGTCGGCGGCCAGGTAGCCCAGGCGCAGCCCCGCGGCACCGAACGCCTTGGACATGGTGCGGGAGACCACCAGGTGCGGGCGGCCCTCGATCAGCGGCAGCAGCGAGGCGTGGTGGGAGAACTCCACATAGGCCTCGTCCACCACCACCATGGTCGGCTTGACCGCCTGCGCGGCGTCGTGGAGCGCCAGCACCGTCTCGGCGGTGACGGCCGATCCGGTGGGGTTGTTGGGCGAGCAGACGAAGACCACGTCGGGCCGGTGCTCCGCGATCGCCTCGCGCGCCGCGGCCACGTCGATGGTGAAGTCGTCCCTGCGCGGGCCGGAGATCCAGCGGGTGCCGGTACCGCGGGAGATCAGCGCGTGCATGGAGTAGGAGGGCTCGAAGCCCATGGCGCTGCGGCCGGGCCCGCCGAAGGTCTGCAGCAGCTGCTGCAGCACCTCGTTGGACCCGTTGGCGGCCCAGACCTGCTCCGTGGTGACGGCGTGGCCGGCGGTGCGGGTCAGATAGGCGGCCAGCTCGGTACGGAGCTCCACCGCGTCCCGGTCGGGGTAGCGGTTGAGCTCGCGGGCGGCCTCGGTGACCCGCTCCGCGATCCGGGCCACCAGGGGCTCGGGCAGCGGATAGGGGTTCTCGTTGGTGTTGAGCCGTACGGGGACGTCGAGCTGCGGTGCGCCGTACGGGGACTGGCCGCGCAGCTCCTCGCGTACGGGAAGGTCGTCGAGGTTCACAGGCCGGGTGTCTCCCAGTCGAAGCGGGCCCTGACGGCGTCTCCGTGGCCCGGAAGGTCTTCTGCGTCGGCGAGGGTCACCACATGGGCGGCGACGTCCGCGAGGGCGTCGCGGCTGTAGTCGACCACATGGATGCCGCGCAGGAAGGACTGCACGGACAGGCCCGAGGAGTGGCAGGCGCAGCCGCCGGTGGGCAGCACGTGGTTGGAGCCCGCCGCGTAGTCGCCGAGCGAGACGGGCGCATACGGGCCGATGAACACGGCACCGGCGTTGCGCACCCGGGCGGCGACGGCACGGGCGTCGCGGGTCTGGATCTCCAGGTGCTCGGCGGCGTAGGCGTCGACCACCTCGAGGCCCTGGTCCAGGTCGTCGACCAGCACGATGCCGGACTGGCGGCCGGACAGCGCCTCGGTGATCCGCTCGCGGTGCTTGGTCGCGGCGACCTGCGGCTCCAGCTCCCGCTCCACCCGGTCGGCGAGCTCCACGGAGTCGGTGACCAGCACGGCCGCGGCCATGGGGTCGTGCTCGGCCTGGCTGATCAGGTCGGCGGCGACATGGCGCGGGTCGGCGGAGTCGTCCGCCAGGATGGCGATCTCGGTGGGACCGGCCTCAGCGTCGATGCCGATACGGCCCTTGAGCAGGCGCTTGGCGGCGGCGACATAGATGTTGCCCGGGCCGGTGACCAGGTTGACCGGGCGGCACTCATCGGTGCCGTAGGCGAACATCGCGATGGCCTGGGCGCCGCCGGCGGCGTAGACCTCGCCGACGCCCAGCAGGGCGCAGGCGGCCAGGATGGTGGGGTGCGGCAGGCCGCCGAAGTCACGCTGCGGCGGGGAGGAGACCGCGATGCCCTCGACACCGGCCTCCTGGGCGGGCACCACGTTCATCACCACGGAGGAGGGGTAGACCGCGAGGCCGCCGGGCACATACAGGCCCACCCGCTGCACCGGCACCCAGCGCTCGGTGACGGTGCCGCCGGGCACCACCTGGGTGGTGTGGTCGGTGCGGCGCTGCTCGCGGTGGACGAGCCGGGCGCGCCGGATGGACTCCTCCAGGGCGGCCCGCACCTTGGGGTCGAGGCCGGCCAGCGCCTGGTCGATCGCGCTCTGCGGCACCCGCACCCGCTCCAGGCGCACCCCGTCGAACCGCTCGGTGATCTCGATCAGTGCCGCGGTGCCGCGATGGCGTACGTCATCGCAGAGGGGCCGCACCGTCTCCAGGGCGGCCTCGACGTCGAACTCGGCGCGGGGCAGCAGATCGCGCGGGTCCGAGGTGGAGCCGCGCAGGTCGATTCGAGAGATCACTCTCCCCAGTGTAGGGAGTGGCTGGAAGAGTCGGCCCGCGATTCCAGTCCGTGATACACAACGTGGGACGCTGGACGCTATGGGTGAGGGGGAGTTCGGCGTGGTGGAGCCGCCGGAGGGCTGGACGGGTCCGGAGTGCCGGCTGTGGGAGGCGTTCCGCCGCGGCGAGACGCTGGACCTGCGGGTCGGCGTGCCGGAGGAGGACCATCCGGTCACCTCCGGGCCCTGGGGGCCCGAGCGGACCGTGCGGGCCTCGGTGCTGGCGCATCTGCTGCTGAACGGTCCCGCACCCGAGCCCGGGCGTGTCGCAAGTCTCAAACTGACCGGCGCCCAGATCGACGGCGCCCTGGATCTGGCCGGCGGCGCCATCGCCGCCTATGTGGAGCTGCACGGCTGCCGCTTCGAGCGCAAGATCCTGATGTCGGAGTGCCGGGCCGGCACCATGCGGCTGGTCGGCTGTGTGATCCCGCGGATCGAGGCGTCCCGGCTGATCACCGAGGGCGACCTGCACCTGCCGCGCTGCACCCTCACCGGCGGCCTGCGGCTCACCGACGCCAGGATAGGCACCGACCTGCTGCTCAACCAGGCGACCATCGGCGGGGACCGCAACGACCGGGCGATAGCCGCCGACGGGCTCACCGTCAGCCAGGACGTCGAGGCCGAACTCATCCACTGCACCGGCGAGATCAGTCTGCGCAGCGCCCGGATCGGCGGCCGGCTGTCGCTGCGCGGCAGCTCCCTGCGGGCCGGGGCGGGCCGGGTCTGCCTGAACGCGGCCCGGATCAGCGTGGAGCACACCCTCTACCTCAGCCGGGCCTGGATGAGCGGCTGGCGTACCTCCGACTCCACCTACGGCACCGGGTACGGCGAGCGCAGCACCGACCCGAGCGAGACCGTGCCGTTCCGGGCGCGCGGCGGGGTGCGGCTGGACGACGGCCGGTTCGGCAACGCCTGCCTGATCGACCGGGCGGAGTTCTCGCTCGGCGACGGCGAGGAGCTGTCGCTGCGCCGTATCCAGACGCCCGAGCTGCGGCTCTGCCTCACCCGCACCCCCACCGGGCGGGTCTCGCTCTCCCGGGCCCGGGTGGGCAATCTGGTGGACGCGCCGGAGAGCTGGCCGGGCGGCGGCCGGGTGGGCCTCACCGGCTTCACCTACGAGTCGCTGCGCCCGGCCGCCGACTTCCCGCTGGAGAAGCGGATCGCCTGGCTGGACAGCGCCGTCGGCGAGTTCCGTCCCGAACCGTACGAGCAGCTGGCGGCGGTCCTCCGACGCGACGGCCTGGACGAGGACGCCCGCGAGGTGCAGCTGGCCAAGCACCGTCGCCGCCGGTCCACGCTGCCGCTGCTGGCCCGGCTGTGGGGGCGGCTCCAGGACATCACGGTCGGCTACGGCTACCGGCCCGCCCGGGCCGCTCTGTGGATGGTGCTGATCTGGGCGCTGGGCGCGGCGTACTTCGCCGGGCATCCGCCGCAGCCGATGAAGGCCGACGAGGCCCCGCACTGGAACGCCGCCCTGTACGCCATGGATCTGCTGCTGCCGCTGATCGACCTGGGCCAGGACGGCGCCTGGAAGCCGGCCGGGGCCGGGCAGTGGGCGTCGGTGGCGCTGATCCTGCTGGGCTGGGTGCTGGCCACCACCGTGGCGGCCGGCGCCACCCGGCTGCTGCGCCGCGGCTGAGCGGGGCCGTACGGCCCGCCGAACGGCCTGCCGTCCCCTGGAGCACCTCGCTGACCTGCGCAGTTGACAGACAGTGGCCATTGCCGGCCGACGGGTGGCGGCCTGGGGTCGGGGCTGCCAGGGTGGAGGCAGACCGGGGGCCCTGAACGCCCGTACCGGGGCGCTGCCCCGAGCGCGCCCCGGTACGGGCCACTCCCGTGACCGGGACGGGGGCGCCGAGTGGCGGCCCGGCCACGTACGCTGTGCGCCGTGACCGAACGGCTGCCGCTCTTCCCGCTGGGCTCTGTGCTCTATCCGGGGCTGGTGCTCCCCCTGCATGTCTTCGAGGAGCGCTACCGACGCCTGGTCGCCGACCTGGAGGCGCAACCGGAGGAGCAGCCGCGCCGCTTCGGGGTGGTGGCCATCCGCGACGGCCGGGAGGTCGCCCCCACCCGTGAGTCCGGCGCGGCCGCCGCGGCGGCCGACGGCTTCGGGCCGGATCTGATGCAGGCCCTGCACACCGTCGGCTGCATCGCCGAGGTGGCCTCGGCGCAGGCCCATCCCGACGGCCGCTATGAGCTGATCGCCACCGGGACCACCCGCTTCCGGCTGCTCTCGGTCGACAGCTCCGGCCCCTATCTGGTCGGTGAGACCGAGCCGCTGCCGGAGCGGTCCGGCGCGGAGGCCGGAGCGCTGGCGGCCGGGGTGACCCAGGCCTTCCGGCTCTACCAGAAGCGGCTGGCCGGTGCCCGGGAGAGCACCATCGCGGCCGAGCAGGAACTCCCCGACGACCCGCTGGTGCTCTCCTACCTGGTGGCTGCGGCCTCGGTGCTGGACACCGGCGACAAGCAGCGGCTGCTCGCCGCCGCCGACGCCGCGGAGCGGCTGGCCGCGGAGCTGGTGCTGCTGCGCAGCGAGACGGCCGTGCTGGCCAAGCTTCCGTCCTGCCTGCCTGGGAGCTCACCCGCACCGCCGTCAACCCCAACTGACCGCGAGCCCGGCTGACTGCGGGAAGGACCGAGCACGGATGGCGAAGCGAGCGAAGAAGCAGGGCGGCGGGCAGGGCACCCCCGCCACGGTGGCCCTGGAGGCGGCCGGAGTGCCCTTCACCGTGCACTCCTACACCCACGACCCGGCCGCGGCCTCCTATGGCGGCGAGGCAGCCGAGGCCCTGGGCGTGCAGGCCGAGCGGGTGTTCAAGACCCTGGTCGCCGATGTCGACGGCACCCTGGCGGTGGGGATCGTCCCGGTCGCCGGGCAGCTGGACCTCAAGGCGCTGGCCGCAGCGGTCGGCGCCAAGCGCGCCGCGATGGCGGACCCGGCGGCGGCCGAGCGGACCACCGGCTATGTGCTGGGCGGCATCTCGCCCCTGGGGCAGCGGCGCAGGCTGCGCGCGGTGGTCGACGGCAGCGTCCTGGAGCACCCGACGGTGTACGTCTCCGCCGGACGGCGCGGTCTGGAGGTCGAGCTGGCCCCGCAGGACCTGATCGCCCTGACCGGCGCCGTCACGGCCGCCATCGCCCGCTGACAAACCCGGGCCCGGCAGCTGCTGCCCGCTTGAGGAACGCGCCCCTCCCGCATGGCGGCCCGCGAGGGGCTGCGGACGGTCGTCGGCCCCACCGGGGCAGGGCACCGCAGCCCGAACGGCCCGGCAGGGCTCCTGGGCTCTGCCGGGCCGTTCGGGGTCAGTGGTTCAGTGCGGGTCGGCCGGAGGAGGGGGCGGCAGCGGGGTGGGCGCCCCCTGCCAGTAGGGCGCGGGCTGCGGCTCGCGTTTGCCGAAGAGCGCTGTCAGCCCCAGCAGCGCCACCATGGCCGCCATCGGCCACACCAGGAGCGCTCCCTTGGCTCCCAGCTCCAGGGCCGCGTCGAAGACCTTGCCCTCGCCGACCTGCCGGGCGTGCGCCACCATGTCGCTGGTGGGACCGAGGGCCATACCGAGCCGCCAGGCGACGACCGACCCGAGCAGTCCGCCCACGGCCAGCCCCACGGCCACCGCGATGCCGCCGCCCCGGCGGCGGGTCGGCAGGAACGCGGCCAGCGCGGTCAGCGCCCCGGCGCCCACACCGAGCAGCACAAAGACACCGTCCGCCGCGGCCCGCTGCTCGCCCTCGGGGTCCTTGAGGTAGACGGCCTTGCTGTCGGCGTAGAGCGGCACCTTGGGCGCGAGCCAGAGCCACAGCAGCCCCACGACCACCCCGGCCAGCAGGGTGCCCAGGGCGACCAGCACACCGACCCGGATCTCCGCCGCGGGCTTGCGCGGGGGCCGCTCGTCGACGGCGGGGAAGGGGAAGCCGCCGGGCTGTCCGTACCCGTCGCCGGGCCCGGGTGACTGCAGCCCCGCCGCGGTCGGCGAGGCGTGCGGCACCTGGGTGCCGGGGACGGGGGGCCGGCCGGGGCCAGGAGGGGTGTTGGGTGCAGTCACCCGGCCATGGTCCCACGTCCGGCTGCGGCGTGGCCCGTCAGGGCGAGGTCATGGCTGGTCGCAGCCGTCAGCGGTCCGCCACCGCCGCCCGCCGGAACGCCCAGGTCGCCACGGACAGCGACACCGCGCCGACGGCCGCGCAGACGGCGAGGTCCCCGACCACCGCGGACCAGGCCGGCGCCGGGTCGAAGGTGCGGGCGAAGGCCTCCACCCCGTAGGTCGACGGCAGCAGGTCGCGCAGCAGCCTGATGGGCTCCGGCATCCGTCCTGCCGGGAGGACGCCGAGCAGCAGTGCGGCGGACATCCCCAGCTGTCCCAGCAGGGTGGCGATCTCCTGGCGCGGGGCGAGCAGTCCGCAGGCGGCACCGAGTCCGGAGAGCGCGGCCCCGGCCAGCGGGACCACGGCGAGCAGGATCCACAGGTTGGCCCAGGGCAGTCCGAAGAGGCCCGCCCCGACGGCTGCCGTGAGCAGGGTGCCGGGCAGTGTGAAGGAGGCGTAGGCGCCGGCCGCGCCGAGCACCACGGCCGCGGGCGGCACCGGCAGGGTGGCGTAGTGGTCCAGGCCGCCGGTGGCGCGCAGCCTGCCGAAGTACTGGGCGAGCAGGTTCAGCGCCACAAAGGCGACGACCAGCACGCTGGAGCCGGCCACCACGGCCCGTGCGGAGGGGTTGTCGCCGGAGTCGACGACACCCCGCATCATCACCATGATCCCCAGGGACTGGAAGGTCGCCACGAACAGCAGCGGGATCCGGGCCACCCGCGCCCGGGAGAGCTGCGCGCGGTAGACGGCGCCCAGCGCGGGCAGCAGCCGGGGCCCGGGGGCCAGCGGCGCGGCGGCGGGCACGGCGGTCGCCGGGTTCACTGGGCCAGCCCTCCCTCACGGCCGCCGAGTTCGAGGTAGGCGTCCTCGAGGGTCGGGGTGGCCAGGGTGAAGTCGTCGAGCGCGGCGAAGGCCGGTCCGGCGGTCACCACCGCGACCAGCTCCCTGGCCTCCTCGGGGGTGGTGCGCAGGGTCCAGCGCCGTCCGGCGATCCGGGCCCGGGAGGCCGCGGCGGCGACGGCGGGCGGCAGCTCCGCCGGGGCCTGGTCGCGCCATACCAGCTCCAGCCGGACCCGGCCGTCGACCAGGGCCTTGAGCCGCCCGGGGGTGTCGCAGGCGATGACCCGTCCGGCGTCCAGGACGGCGACGCGGTCGAGGACCGTCTCGGCCTCGATGACATTGTGGGTGACCAGCAGCACGGTGGTGCCGTGGTCGGCGCGGCGGCGGTCCACGGCGGCCCACACGGCACGCCGGGCGACCGGGTCCATACCGGTGGTGGGCTCGTCCAGGACCAGCAGCGGACGCTCTCCGACCAGCGCCGCGGCAAAGCAGGCGAGGCGCCGCTGGCCGCCGGAGAGCCGCCCGACGGGGCGGTCGGCGAGGGTCTCCAGGCCGAGTTCGGCGAGGACGGCGTCGCGTTCGGAGCGCGCCTGCCGGACGGGCAGGCCGCGCAGCCGGCCGCTGGTCTCGGCGGCCAGCGCCACGGTGAGCTCGTCCAGGGCGGTGGACTCCTGGCCGAGGTAGCCGAGCAGCCTGGCGGCCCGCTCGGGGTGGGCGACGATGTCGTGCCCGAGGATGTCGATGGCGCCCGCGTCGGGCCGGAGCAGCCCGGTGAGCTGGCGGACCAGGGTCGACTTGCCGGCGCCGTTGGGTCCGAGCAGGCCGAAGATCTCACCCCGGCGCACCTCCAGGGAGATGCCGTCGTTGGCGCGGATCTCGGTGCTGCGGCCCCGGCGGCCGCTGCGGTGGCTCTTGACCAGGCCGCGCACGGTGCAGCAGGCATCGCCCCGGGCGCGCTCGGGCGCCTGGGGCGCCCGCTGAGGTGTCTGTGTGCTCACCCGTCACCGGCCGGGGTCATACATGGGCCCGTACTCACGGTTGACGACTCTACGCCGCACCGGGCGCGGGTCGGGAACGGGGCTCCGGGCGGGGGGTTCAGTCGCCGGGGGTTCAGTCGTCGACGGAGACCATCTCACCGCCCGGCACCCGGCCGGCCAGCTCCCGCCAGAAGCCTGCCCGGATGGCGTAGCGGTCGTGCTCGTCGATCTGGTCGTCCTTGTGGGCGAGCAGTCCGAAGCGGGCGGCGTAGCGCAGCAGTTCCCCGTCGACCCGGTGCGGGATGCGGGGGTAGTCGGTCCAGAGCACGGTGAGCCGCTCGGGGTCGGTGAGGCGCTCGGTCCAGCGTCGGGCGAACACCTGGCCCACCTCGTGCGGGTCGCCGCCGATGGCGGTGATGTCCTCCTCGCGGTCGGCCCAGCGCTGCTCGGCGCTGGTGACCTGGGCGAGGGTGGGCAGCGCGTCACCGGGCGAGGGCGCCTCGCCCGGACGCTCCACCCAGCCGCGGTCGGAGGACCAGCGCAGCACCGCCTGGTGGGGCTGGGGTGCGGGGCCCGCGGTGGCGGGCGCCGGGGTGGCGGGGGCGCGGCCGGCCAGGTCCTTGGGGGTGGGTACAGCCTTGTGCGCGGCCGGCGCCGGGACGTCCTCGGGCCGCGGGTGGGCGGGCTCCCCCTCGGGCCGGGCGGCTCCGGCGGCCGCCTGCTGGGCGGGGGGCGCGGAGAGGATCTTGGCGATCTCGGGGCGGGGTCCGGCCGGCGGGCAGACGGCGGGCACCTCCCGTACGCGGACCCAGCGGGTGATCCACTCGCGGTCCAGCACCCGGCGTTCGTCGGCCTCGGCGACCAGGTCCTCGGACTGGTTGAAGTCGCCGTCGGCGGCCTGCACGGCCCAGAGGTGGACGGCGACGCCGTGCTCCTTGGCGGACATCATCCCGGGCAGCAGATCACCGTCGCCGGTCACCAGGACCACGTCGGCGCAGGCGCGGTTGCGGGCCAGCTCGGAGAGCTCGGCGTGCATGGCGGCGTCCACGCCCTTCTGCACCCAGCGACCGTCGGCTCTGGTGAGGGCGCCGAGCCGGACGGTGACCCGGGGCATCACCCGCAGGCGGCGGTGCTCGGGCATGGGGCGGCGGTCGGGGGCGGCGTCGAACCAGTAGATCCGGAGCAGCGGCAGGCCCGTCTCGGCCTCGGCCCGTTCGCGCAGGGTGCCGATCAGGTCGGAGTGGTCCACGGTGATGCGGGAGCGTGCAGGCTCACCGGCGAGCAGGCTGGCTGCGGCCCCGAGCAGGTATCCGGCGTCCACCAGGACGACGCAGCGGTCCACTTCCACACCTCTTCCCGATCGGCTCGGTCGCGTGGGCACGACCGCGCCGCTCACCGTTCAGGACTCCATACCCGACGATCGGGCGGTGAACCGCACTGATGGATCTTGTTTCACTCGATCACGTTCTGGTGTCGGCGATTCGATGATCTTGTCACCGTTGGGACCGCCGGCCGCACGGGCTTTGTGAGCGTCGTGTGAGGGTTCCATAGAGGTGCCTGCTGCCGAGGCCCGGGGCCTCCGGAGGTCTCCGCACGCACGGCGGAGCGCCGTGCATGGTCGCGCTGCGGCGCCGACCGGGGCCGGACGCAGACGGGCGCCGCACCCCGCAGGGTGCGGCGCCCGTCGCCGTACGAGGTCAGCCGGCCAGGCAGGAGGGGCCGAGCAGCTGCTTGAGATCACCGAAGAGGGCCGGGTCGGAGGTGACCCGGTGGCGGTCGAGCCGGAGCACCGTGGTCTTGCGGTGGCCCTCCAGCCGCAGCCGCACCTCGGTGCTCCCCTTGTGGTTGGTGAGCACCTCGCCGAGCCGGGAGACCAGCGGCGGGGTGATCTTGACCATCGGGATGGAGATCACCACGGGTGCGTCGCTGTGGGCGTCCGAGAGGTCGGGGACCATCAGCTCCATGCCCATCAGCCGGGGCACGTCCTCGCGCTTGTCCAGCTTGCCCTTGACGAAGACCACCGCGTCCTCCACCAGCTGGGTGGAGACCAGCTGGTAGCTGGCGGGGAAGAACATGCAGTCGATGGAGCCGGCCAGGTCCTCGACGGTGGCGATCGCCCAGGCGTTGCCCTGCTTGGTCATCTTTCGCTGGAGCCCGGAGATGATGCCGCCGATGGTGAGGATGGAGCCGTCGGCGCGCTCGGCGAGGTCCGCGACCGCACAGTCGGCCTTGTCCGCCAGGACGTGCTCGATACCGTGCAGCGGGTGCGAGGAGACATAGAGGCCGAGCATCTCCCGCTCCTGGGTGAGCAGGAAGGACTTCTCCCACTCGTCCTCGGAGAAGACCACGTCCAGGCCGAAGCCGGGCCCGTCGGCCTCCACCGCGTCGCCGCCGAAGAGGTCGAACTGGCCCTCGGCCTCCTTGCGCTTGACCCCCACCACATTGTCGATCATGGGCTCGAACTGGGCGGTGAGGCCCTTGCGGGTGTGCCCCAGCGAGTCGAAGGCGCCGGCCTTGATCAGCGACTCCACGGTGCGCTTGTTGCACACCACCGACTCGACCTTGTCCAGGAAGTCGGGGAAGGAGGTGTACTTGCCCTTCGCCTTGCGGGTGCGGACCACGGAGTCCACCACGTTGGCGCCGACATTGCGGACCGCGGTGAGGCCGAACCGCACCGTGTCGTCGCCGTGCGGGGTGAACTCCGCGTCGGACTCGTTGACGTCCGGCGGCAGCACCTGGATGCCCATCTTGCGGCACTCGTTGAGGTAGACCGCCGACTTGTCCTTGTCGTCCTTGACGCTGGTGAGCAGCGCGGACATGTACTCGGCCGGGTAGTTGGCCTTGAGATAGGCGGTCCAGTAGGAGACCAGCCCGTAGCCGGCGGTGTGGGCTTTGTTGAAGGCGTAGCCGGAGAAGGGGACCAGCACGTCCCAGACCGCTTGGATGGCGGCGTCGGAGTAGCCGTGCTCGCGGCAGCCCCGCTGGAAGGGGACGAACTCCGCCTCCAGGATCTCCTTCTTCTTCTTGCCCATGGCGCGGCGCAGCAGGTCGGCCTGGCCGAGCGAGTAGCCGGCCAGGATCTGGGCGGCCTTCTGCACCTGCTCCTGGTAGACGATCAGGCCGTAGGTGGGCGCCAGCACCTCCTTGAGCGGCGCCTCCAGCTCGGGGTGGATCGGGGTGATCTCCTGCTGGCCGTTCTTGCGCAGCGCGTAGTTGGTGTGCGAGTTGACGCCCATCGGGCCGGGCCGGTAGAGCGCCAGGACGGCGGAGATGTCCTCGAAGTTGTCGGGCTTCATCAGCCGCAGCAGGGAGCGCATGGGTCCGCCGTCGAGCTGGAAGACGCCCAGGGTGTCGCCGCGGGCCAGCAGCTCGTAGGCGGCCTTGTCGTCGAGCGGCAGCTGCAGCAGCTCGATCTTCTCGCCCTTGTTCTTCTCGATCGCCTTGACGGCGTCGTCCATGATCGTCAGGTTGCGCAGGCCCAGGAAGTCCATCTTCAGCAGTCCGAGCCCCTCACAGGTGGGGTAGTCGAACTGGGTGATGACGGCGCCGTCGGTGTGCCTGGTCCACACCGGGATGTGGTCGGTGAGCGGCTCCGCGGACATGATCACGCCGGCCGCGTGCACACCGGGCTGACGGATCAGGCCCTCGATACCGCGGGCGGTGTCGATCACCTTCCGGACGTCGGGGTCGTTCTCGTACAGCCCGCGGACCTCGCCGGCCTCGCTGTAGCGGGGGTGCGCCGAGTCGGTGATGCCGGAGAGCGGGATGCCCTTGCCCATCACGTCCGGCGGCATGGCCTTGGTGATCCGGTCGCCCATGGCGTACGGGTAGCCCAGCACCCGGGAGGAGTCCTTGATCGCAGCCTTGGCCTTGATGGTGCCGTAGGTCACGATCATGGCGACCTTGTCGGAGCCCCACTTCTCGGTGACATAGCGGATCACATCACCGCGCCGGCGCTCGTCGAAGTCGATGTCGACATCGGGCATGGAGATGCGCTCGGGGTTCAGGAACCGCTCGAAGATCAGACCGTGCGGGATGGGGTCGAGGTCGGTGATGCCCATGGCGTACGCGACCAGCGAGCCGGCGGCGGAGCCTCGGCCCGGTCCCACCGCGATGCCCTGGTTCTTGGCCCACATGATGAAGTCGGCGACCACGAGGAAGTACGCCGGGAAGCCCATCTGGACGATGGTCTCCATCTCGTACTCGGCGAGCTTGCGGTGCTCCTCGTCGTAGCCGCCGGGGAAGCGGCGGTCCATGCCCTTCCACACCTCGGCGCGGAAGAAGGCCTCCTCCGAGTCGAAGCCCTCAGGGATGGGGAACCTGGGCATCAGGTTCTTGAACTCGAACATCCCGGCGGTGTCGACCCGCTCGGCCACCAGCAGCTGGCTGTTGCGGCAGCCCTCCTGCCAGGCGTCGGAGGAGTCCACCGCGTACATCTCGGCGGCGGACTTGATGTAGTAGCCGGTGCCGTCGAACTTGAAGCGGTCCGGGTCGGAGAGGTTCTTGCCGGTCTGCACGCAGAGCAGCAGGTCGTGCGAGGCGGCGTCCTCCTCCCGGGTGTAGTGGGAGTCATTGGTGACGACCGGCGGGATGCCGAGCTTCTTCCCGATGTCGATCAGGCCCTCGCGCACCCGGTTCTCGATGTCCAGGCCGTGGTCCATCAGCTCCAGGAAGTAGTTCTCCCTGCCGAAGATGTCCTGGTACTCGGCGGCGGACTTCAGCGCCTCGTCGTACTGGCCGAGGCGCAGCCGGGTCTGCAGCTCGCCGGAGGGGCAGCCGGTGGAGGCCATCAGCCCGGCGGCGTGCTCGGCGAGGATCTCCTTGTCCATCCGGGGCCACTTCACCAGCCAGCCCTCGGCGTAGGAGCGCGAGGTCAGCTTGAAGAGGTTGTGCAGGCCCTCCTTGTTGCGGGCCCAGATGGTCTTGTGGAGGTAGGCGCCGGAGGCGGAGACGTCGTCCCGCTTCTGGTGCGGCTGGCCCCACAGGATGCGCTTGGGGTTGGTGCGGGACTCGGGCGCGACATACGCCTCGATGCCGATCACCGGGGTGATGCCGGCGGCGGTGGCCTGCTTGTGGAACTCCGCGGCGCCGTACATGTTGCCGTGGTCGGTCATCGCGACATGGGTCATGCCCTGCCGCTCCACCTCCTTGAACAACTCCTTCAGGCGGGCGGCGCCGTCCAGCATCGAGTACTCGGTGTGGACGTGCAGATGCGCGAAGGAATCGCTCACGGCGGGGGCCTCCGGGGGCTCGCAGGCGGTCGGGCGGGCGGTGGACGCGAGGGGTGACGGCCGGGCACGTAGCGTGTGCGCAGGGCCGGAAACACGTGAGGTCCGGACCGCTCAGGGCCCGGACCACGTATCACGCGTTCACCGCAGCAGAGTCTATCCCCGCCCGTCCCGCCCGTCTCCCGCTTCCTCGGGGCGGGTCCGCCGCACCCCCGCCACCTGCGGCGTCGTCCCGGGGGCGCGCCACCGTCCCGGGCGCGCCGCCGGGCGGGAACCAACCGCGGCGACGGTTCGTCCGGCAGTACGAAGCACCGAGCCCGACCCCGGAAGGTGGAGCAGCATGGCCGAGGCCCTCAACGCGGCGGACCGTGAGCCGGACCGCGCGGAGGCGATCCTGGGGGTCTTCGACACGGCCTTCGGAGAGCTGCTGGAGAAGGACCCCGCGGCGTTCCGGGTGAAGTTCCGCAAGATGGCCGCGTCCGCGTTCGCCTTCTACCGCGGCACCGCCTGCCTCTACTACGCCGACCTGGACCCGGCCTCCGGCTCGGCGTTCGCCGCCGCCGGGGCGCCCTTCCTGGACGAGCGGACCGGCCGGGTGTGGATCCACGGCGATCTGCACGCGGAGAACTTCGGCACCTATCTCAATGCGGACGGGCGCCTGGTGTTCAACGTCAACGACTTCGACGAGGCCTATGTCGGGCCTTTCACCTGGGACGTACAGCGGCTCGCCGCCTCCCTCGCCCTGGTCGGCTACGCCAAGGCGCTGGCCGACGGCACCATCGGCGAGCTGGTCAGGTCGTATGCGCACGCCTACCGCCGGCAGATCGCCCTGCTGGCGGACGGCAGCCACAAGCCCGAGGACACCGCCTTCACCCTGGACACCGCGGAGGGCCCGATCCTGGCGGTCCTCCGGGAGGCCCGGCTGCAGACCCGGGTGGCCCTGCTGGACGAGCTCACCGTGGTCGACGGCTACGACCGCCGCTTCCGCTCCGGCGGCGGCTCCATCGAGCTGGACGACGCCACCCGCGCCCAGGTGCTGGCCGCCTTCGAGGAGTATCTGACCACCCTGCCCCCGGCCTCCCGCGCCCGGCCGGACGCCCTGCGGGTCAAGGATGTGGTGGGCCGCCGCGGGATCGGCATCGGCAGCGCCGGGCTGCCCTCCTTCAATCTGCTGCTGGAGGGGCACACCGACGCGCTGGAGAACGACGTCGTCATCTATATGAAGCAGGGGCAGACCCCCGCCGTCTCCCGCCATGTCAGCGACCCTGCGATCCGCGACTACTTCCGGCACGAGGGCCACCGCACGGTGATCTCCCAGCGGGCACTGCAGGCCCACGCCGACCCCTGGCTGGGCCATGCGGAGATCGGCGGGCTGGGGCAGCTGGTGGCCGAGGTCTCCCCGTACGCCACCGATCTGGACTGGAGCGGCCTGGGCGAGCCCGAGGAGATCCGCGCCGTGGTGGAGTACCTGGGCCGGGCCACCGCCATCATGCATGCGGCCGCCGACGAGTCCAGCGGCCACACCCTGGTGCCGTTCTCCACCGAGCACGCCATCGACACCGCGATCGCCCGTGACGAGGAGGGCTTCGTCCAGGGCCTGGTCGACTTCGCCCATGCCTACGGCGCCCGGGCACGCACCGACCACCAGATCTTCGTGGACCTGTTCCGCAACGGCCGGATCCCGGGGCTCTGACCCGCATGGCGGTGCAGCGGCCGGCGGACGGCGGACGGCAGGGGCGCCACGGCCCCTCCCCCGCCCCCGCCGTGCTGCTCTCCGCCGTCCGGGCCGCGCTCTTCACCGGGCTGCTGCTGGTGCTCTCAGCCGGCTCCCATGTGCTGCTCTCCCGCGCCCCGCTGCCTGCCCCCACCATGGCCGCGGCCGGTGCGGGGGCGTTTGCGCTGGCCCTGCTGCTGGGCCGCCGCGAGCGGTCGTACGGGCAGATCGCCGCACTGCTGGTTCCGCTGGAGCTGGCCCTGGACACCCTCTTCACCAGCGGCCAGTCCACCTGCTACTCCGCCACCGGCGGCGGACCGCTCACCGGCCCCTGGCACTCCGTCAGCGCCCTGTTGATGTGCGGCGGCGATCCTGCCTCCGGGGCCGCCACCGTCCCGTCCGCGGGCGCGGCGGCCCCCTGGCTGGTGCTCGCCGCCCATCTGCTGGTGGGGCTGGCCGCGGCATGGTGGCTGCGGGCCGGCGAGGCCGGTGCGTTCCGCGTGCTGCGAGCGGTGGCCGACACCGCGGCGGCCGCCCTGCGAGCCGTACCCGCGCTGCTGGCCGCCCTGCTCGCCGCCCAGGCGCCGGCTCCGTCGCCGCCTCCTCCGGCACCCCGGCGGGTCGCCCTGCCGGCCGTACCGCCGCTGCTCCACTCCGTCGTCCGCCGGGGCCCGCCGTACGGGCTGCGCACGGCCTGCCGCTGACCCCGGCTCCGCCGTGCCGCCGCGCCCCTGCCCACGGCATCACGACACGACGGGACCACCCCATCATGAGCTCCAACCAGAGGACCGAGGCCGCGCGCCGCCGTATCGAGGCGAGCCGCGCCGAGCAGCAGCGCCGGACCCGGCGCCGCAGGCAGCTGGTCGTCGGCATCGCCGCGCTGGCGGTGCTGGGCGCCGGCACCGGGATAGGCATCGCGGTGCAGAGCGGCCGCGCCGCCTCCGACAAGCCCTACGCCGCGCCTGCGCACTCCAGCGGGCCCGGCGACACAGTGATCGTCTACGGCAGCCCGACGGCCAAGGCCACTCTCCAGGTCTACGAGGACTTCCGCTGCCCGGTCTGCGCCAGTCTGGAGCACTCGGCCGGGTCCACCATCCAGCAGCTGGCCGACCAGGGCGAGTACCGCATCGAGTACCACTTCGGGACGTTCCTGGACGGCAACCTGGGCGGGCACGGCTCGCGCACGGCGCTCGGTGCGGCCGGGGCGGCGCTCAATGAGAGCGCCGCGAAGTTCAAGGCCTTCCACGATGTGCTCTATGCCAACCAGCCCGAGGAGACCAACGACGGCTTCGCCGACACCGGTGCCCTGCTGAAGCTCGCCGCGAAGGTGCCGGGCCTGAGCACCCCGGCGTTCATCAAGGCAGTGCGCGACCAAACCTATGAGCCCTGGGTGTCGAAGGTGTCCGACGCCTTCAACACCAGCGGTGTCACCGGGACGCCGACCGTCAGGCTCAACGGCAAGGACCTCCAGGTCGTCAAGGACGACGGCAGCACCATCACCGGCCCCGAGTTCTCCGCCCTGGTCTCCCAGGGCCTGAGCGGCTGACCTGTTGACCGGGGCACGGCACGGTCCGGGCGCCGCGGCAGACTCCGCACCCCGGGCCGGGCCGGCCTCCGCCAGGGCGGTGCAGGGCCACGGCGGCGCCCCGGCGAACATCTCACGAACTGTCAGATGACGTCTTCCCCACGGACCTTACTCTTCAGTAACCTCCGGCCCGTGACCGAGTCCCTTCACTCAGCCGACGCCACCGCGTCCCCCCGCCGCACCCCCGCCCGCCGCGATGTGCTCAAGGCAGCCGCAGTGGCCACCGGTGCCGCCGCCCTGCCGGTCGCCATCGCGACCAGGGCCGCCGCCGACCCCTCCCCCGCCCCGGCCTTCCTGCACGGCGTCGCCTCCGGCGACCCGCTGCCGGACGGGGTGCTGCTCTGGACCCGGGTGACCCCCACGCCGGAGGCGCACCCCGGGTCGGGGGCCGGCCCCGACCTGGCCGTGACCTGGCAGGTGGCCGCCGACCGGAACTTCGCCTCGGTGGTCGCCTCCGGTACCGTCACCGCATCGGCCGCCTCCGACCACACGGTGAAGGCCGATGTCCGCGGCCTGGCCGCCGACACCGCCTACTGGTACCGCTTCACCGCGGGCGGGGCCTCCTCCACCACCGGCCGCACCCGCACCGCCCCGGCCGCCGACGCCGCCCTGGACCGGCTGCGCCTCGGGGTCGCCTCCTGCGCCAACTGGGAGGCCGGGTACTTCTCCGCCTACCGCCACCTGGCCGCCCGCGGCGACCTGGATGTCCTCCTCTTCCTGGGCGACTACATCTACGAGTACAAGTCCGGCGAGTTCTGCGCCCGGGGCACCGTGGTCCGCCCGCACCAGCCGCTCAACGAGACCGTCACGCTGGCCGACTACCGCACCCGGCACGGCGCCTGCAAGACCGACGCCGATCTGCAGGCGCTCCAGGCCCAGGTGCCGGTCATCGCCATCTGGGACGACCACGAGTTCGCCGACAACGCCTCCTCCACCGGAGCGGTCAACCACCAGCCCGACACCGAGGGCGACTGGGGCGCCCGGGTGGCCGCCGCCAAGCAGGCCTACTTCGAGTGGATGCCGGTGCGGCCCTCCATAGCGGGCACCACCTACCGGCGGCTGCGCTACGGCAAGCTCGCCGACCTCCACCTGCTGGACGAACGTTCCTTCCGCACCGCCCAGGCGACCACCGGCAGCGGCGACGTCGACTCCCCCGACCGCACCATCACCGGCCGCGCCCAGCTGGACTGGCTGAAGGCCGGGCTGTCCGCCTCCGACACCACCTGGCGGCTGATCGGCAACGAGGTGATGATCTCCCCGGTCGCCTTCCTCTCCCTGCCGGCCTTCCTACTGCGGCCGATCGCCAAGCTGCTGGGGCTGCCCGAGGAGGGCCTGGCCGTCAACACCGACCAGTGGGACGGCTACACCCACGACCGCCGCGAACTGCTGGACCACCTGGCGTCCAACGGCATCGGCAACACCGTCTTCCTCACCGGTGACATCCACTCCGCGTGGGCCTGCGACGTACCCGCCGAGGCCGCCACCTATCCGGCGTCCGGCTCGGTGGCCACCGAGTTCGTGGTCACCTCGGTCACCTCCGACAACGTCGACGACTTCCTGAAGGTCCCCCCGCAGACCCTGTCGCTGGCCGGTGTCGCGGCCATCGAAGCCGCCAACCGCCATGTGAAGTGGGTCGATCTGGACTCCCACGGCTACGGCGTGCTCGATGTCACCCCCGACCGGGTGCAGATGGACTACTACATCCTCGCCGACCGCACCCGCGCCGACTCCACCTCCTCCTGGACCCGCTCCTACCGCACCCGTTCGGGCAGCCAGCAGGTCGAAAGGGTCTGGTCCCCCGTCACATGACGGGCCGGGCACCATCGCAGACCCTCCCCCGTTGATCGAACGGACAGGCGACAGGAACAGCGGGGGTGGGGTCGGCGATGGCGTCCGAGAGTGCACGCAAGGGGCGACTGCTGGCAGCCGGATCCCTGCTCGCGGCCGTCATCCTGATCTTCGGCGCCCTGGGGCTGCTCGGCGGGCTCCAGGGCGTCGCCGCGCAGCTCAAGGCCGACCACTGGAAGGCCGAGCAGCCCACCGGGGCCGACCACGTCACCGCCCGGATGCGCACCGTGCGCACCGCCGTCACCAAGGAGTTCCCGCTCCCCTACGGCTCCGGCTGCTACCGCGAGGACGGCGGCATCGCCGGCGGCGGCGAGCACCCCCTCGGCCGCGCGTGCGACTTCATGCTCGGCCCGGCCGGCGTCATGGCCACCGGCGCGAGCGAGAAGGAGGGCGAGCGCATCGTCCAGTGGGTCCGCGACCACGCCGGCCAGTACGGCATCTGGTATGTGATCTACCGTCAGCACATCTGGTCCAGCCGCCACCCCGAGCGCGGCTGGCTGCCCATGGAGGACCGCGGCTCCATAACCGAGAACCACTACGACCATGTGCACATCTCGGTCTACTGATCAGCCGCCTGGCTGACCAGCGAGACAGAAGACGCCCACGGCTCTGACAAGCTCAGATGCCGTGGGCGTCTGTCGTTGTTGGTCGGCATCGGCTAGCCTCTGACGGCCCAGAGACGGCCCGGACAATGCGTCGCCGTGGTCGCGAATCGGGTTCCGAGGATCAGCGGCTTGAGACCGGAGATGGTGGAGAGATGCCGGCTGAGCGCGAGCAGATGGCAGAGGTCGCACTGGCACCACTCAGTGATCACTACCGGGCCAGCTCCTTTGAGCCTGCGGTGGGGCGCGGCTGGCTGGAACTCGTCCTGCAGTGCCACGAGGCAGTGGTAGCAGAGTTCCCGAGCTACGAGCTTCGCGCCGTCAAACAGAAGCTCGGATCCCTCGCCTTCCAAGCATCGCCTCGGCCGTGGAAGCCTGGAGGCAACTGGACGCACGCCGAGAGTCTCCGGCTTGACGCGATCGTCGCGCACTTCAGCGTACTCAGCGAGTCAGTCTGTGAACGTTGCGGCCAGACAGGCGAACTGCGCCGGACAAAGCGCGTCCGTTTCGTCCTATGCGATGCCTGTGAGCCGCTCGTGCAGGCAGACGCACTCCCTTGGGGACACTCCGCCGCCGACAGCGGAGAACGGCACAGTTGACTATGGGGTGAAAGGTGTTGCGCGCCCATCAACCGGTGGCCTCTTCGTCCCGAAGCAAAGCGGACGGCCACGTGACCTGCTCCCTCAGTATGTGTGACCTGCGATGACTGTCCAAGGGAGTCCGTGGTTGTCCGCCCGCGTCCGGGGGCGTTGTAGCGCAGTTAGACACTCAGCGCCTCGCCCGGCGCACCGCGATTCCCCCTGGCTGCCTGCCCGTTCTAGCACGGTTGTGGCACGGGAGGGCGGGGCCGGTCTGCTGCCGGATAGGCGTGACAACATGCGGTCATGCCCATTCCGCACCCCAACGGTGATTACGCGATCACCGCGATGTACTCCGTACCTGATGACGCCTGGTACTTGGAACTTGACCTCGTCGCCGGTCAACGAAACCTTGTGACTGCGATCGTCCCCGACGAAGATCCGGGGCGGGAGCCGACGGTGTGTTTCAACCCCCACGAGGGGCACCTGGACATCCCGTACGGGGTCATGCACTGGTTCATGGGCCAGGTCGAGGAGGAGATCCGCACGTCCCGCGCCTGGATGCGCCTGCGGCCCGAGCTTGTCGAGGTCATTCACCAATTGCGCCAGGAGTATCTGGGCGTCATCGATGATGACGCCTTTCCCCATGTCCTGGCCGAGGTGCGCTCCGCAGTCCCCGAGGCCGACCTCCCCGCCGTCCTTGCAGCTGCTTTCGGGCGGAAGCCTGACGGCACCATCATGGACCACCTACAAGCGCTCCGGCCTGCAGACGACTAATAGCGTCACTGTCCGCCGCCGTTGCCGTCAGCGGTCGCTGGCAGCTCTCCCCTGCCGGCTGAGCTCGCGCCAGGCCTCAGTGGTCGACAGGGTGACGGCCCCGATCCAGCCCGGGTCCTCCGGATCGTCCCAGGTCGCCGGATCCTCAAGGATCGTGGGGATCTCTGAGCGCAGGATCGGCGGGCCGTACGTGGCCCCTTCCTGTCCATCGGGCGAGGTCCAGGCTTCGAGGCGATGCAGTTGTACCCAGCCCCGATCAACCAGGCTGAGCACAACGCCTGGGAGGTCGATGGGATTGCCATCCTCGTCTTCGTCGCCAGCTGCGTAGGGGAGGACGCCCCATGCCTCGATCGCGCAGATCATTAGGTCATGCTCGACCGGACTGAGTGTCGTCCACGGTGAATCAGTCATGCGGTGAGCTTGCCACGCGGGCGTTGGCGCGATCTTTGGTCGGTGGCCTGCCTGGGCTGGGGTCGGGCATGGCCAGGGGGCCGTGCGCTTGTTGGCAAGTCGGGCGGGTCTTGGGCCCGCCCGCAGTGTCCGAGTGGCCCCCTGGTCGTGCTCGATGCGGGTCCCGGACCTGGTAGGTGGCTAAACGTCGATGCCCGCCCCAGCCCCGGCCGGCCTTCCCGGCCTCTCTCGTCTGCGGGGCGCGCGGGCCGCCGCCGGAGCGGGACGAAGGCTGGAGCGTCGGCGAGCGGCCGAGCGCGCGCCGCGCCGCGCTGTGCGCGGCGCCTTGATGAAGTAGCGAAATCCGTAACCACCCTGCTTCCACCCTGCTTCCAACCATCCTGTCCGGTCTCGGGTGATGCTTGGCAGGTTGGCATCGGCTGATGGTTGACACTGCTTTCCTCGGCTCGGCTACGCGGGATTTCTACTCCACGACGTACGGTGCATATCCCACCTGCACCTCGCTCACCTGAAGGTCGGAGAAGAGCAACGTCAGGTTGTGCGCGTTGGTCTCAATCCGCACCTCGTGAAAGTCGATCCCGAGGGCCTTCGACCAGCGTTGGGTCGCCTCCGACTCAGGGAGAAGCGTGGCTCCCGGGTACAGGCAGTGCCACTTCACACCCCAGACGTATCCGTCGAGGTCGACGCCCGTTTCGTAGTCGATGAGCCGGTCATCCAAAGAGACCCGCCAGGTCTCCGCCGACACTGACGTCTCACAGCGCGCCTCAACGCAGTACCGGAAGAGATACCGCAGGTAGGACGGCATGATGCCGCTACGGGGATCAGCCGTTAGATGGACGATGACCTCGTAGTCACGCATGTAGTTGGTGTATCCGTGGTGCACGACAGCGTGATCGAAGCTCTCGTCCAGCATCTGTTCAAGTACGGCATTGTCCATGCCGCTCTTTTACCTCACTTCACGGGGCCTCCGACAACCAGATTCACGGATGTCAGACGGCGTAGGGCGGAGGACGATCGGACAAGTTCTAGCCCGAACGTCAAGCGTCTGATGAGTCCGAACCGTCAAGCATCAACTGAACCTAGCCTCGATCTTGCGTGAGGGTTCGTCAGCTTGATGACGAACCCTTTCGTGCTGTTTCGAGCGGGTGTTTCTGTGCGGGGGCATGGTGTGGGCCCGACTGTCGCGTCGGGTGGACGTCGGGTTCCACGGCTCCGAGGGGGGATTGCTCGTCGGGACTGGTCGTTGTGGCTGGTCAGCCTGGGTTCGGCAGGGACTGGAGCCGATCGACGGCGCTGGTGATCACGTCGGTCCAGGGCCAGTGGCGGGCCAGGCGTAGGTAGGTGCGGCGGCCGGTGGTGACGAGCTGGGCGGCGGCAGAGAACAGCCGCAGTCGCAGGCGCTTGGGCTCCCAGCGGCGGGAGGCGCCGGTCAGGGCGAGCATCGGCATCCAGGCCAGCAGCTCGAGCGCAAGCTGGACGATCTCCAGCCAGATCCGGTTCTGCGCCATCTCGTGCAGCGGAAGGTTGCGCAGGCCGGTGCAAAGCAGGTCAGGCGCATGCCGTCGGCGTCGGTGAACCGCAGCTGGGCGCCGGGGTGCGGGCGTTCCTTGCGCACGATCAGTCGCATCCCGCGCGGCCAGCCGCCCAGCACGTCACCGGCCAGCTCGGCCACCCACGCCCCGTCGCGGATCTCGCCGCCAGGTTCGACGGCCGGCGTCCAGGCGGACTCCGGGATCTGGAGGACTGCGGCGTGGATGGCGTCGGTGATGGTCATCCCCACCGAGTACGACAGCCACCGTCCGCGCGCGGTCAGCCAGTCGAGGAAGGCGTGAGTGCCGCCCGCGGAGTCGGTTCGGACCAGGGTCCGCCGACCGCGCCGGAACCTCTTCGGCAGCTGGGCCAGCGCCAAGCGGGTTGCCTGGATGTAGTCGGTGGCGGTGTTGCTGCCCGCTTTGCCTGGCCGCAGCAGGCCGGCGACCGGCTCCCCGCCCCCGGCCGCACCGTGATCGACGAACGCCACGAGCGGATGATGCCCATAGGTCTTCTTCCAGGTCCGGGTGGCGTCCTGCTTGTCGGAGTGGGCCAGCACCAGCACCCCGTCGATGTCCACGATCACCTGCCCGCCGGCGTGCGGGGCATCGGACCCGGCCACCTGCCAGACCTGCTGGCGGGCTTCGGCCCTGGCATGGCGGATCGCCGCCAGGGCCCGAGGCCCGGCTGCGGCGAGGGCGTCGACCAGGCGCGAGACGGTCGGGTCGGAGGCCACCAGCCCGAACACCTGCGGCTCGGCCCGCAGCATCGCGATATCCGCCAGGCAGTCCCCGCCCAGGGCCGTGGCCAGTGCCAGGTCCAGCAGGATCTTGCCCGGGTCGTGCACCGCCCGCGGCTTGCGCCACGGCGCAAGTGCTGCCGACAGCGACGCGTCCAGTCCGCTCTTACGGACCGTCTCCACCAGCAGGACCGCCCCGGCCTGCGAGACCACCGAGCGACCGTTGCCCTCAACGCGGACAGGCGGGTACGACCCGCTACGCTTCTTCACCTGGAGAGTGCAGCTTTCCTGAGGACGACAAGGACCCTAGACAAGCCCTATCGTCCCAGGTCAGAGGCACTCTCCGCCTTTTTGATCAATCTCTGGACAAGCTCGCTCGTGAAAGCGCGAGGCTAGACATGCTTCCCACCATTCCCCTTGATGGCTGGCTGGTGGGCTGACGTGCGTTACGGCTGCTTCGTACTGCCCTCGTATGTCCACGTCTGGCCCGTACCTCGGTACTGCGAGACCGGGATGGGATCGACTCCAGGCCTCATGTGGGCGGTGTAGAGGACGCCGGGCCCTGACCCCGGATGTTGGACACCAGAGACACTTGGATCTTGATGGTCCCGGTGGACAGGAGTCCCGCACAGATGGTGATGAAGCACTACCCGCCGCAGTTCAAGGTGGACGCGGTCGCGTTGTACCGGTCCCGGCCCGGGGCCACGATCAAGTCGGTCGCCGAGGACCTCGGGGTGAACACCGAGACGCTGCGTAACTGGATCCGTACCGCCGACGGACGCCGTCCCGCCTCGCACTCTGCGGGCTCCCTCCCGCCGGCCCCGGACGGGGACACCGTTCAGGCCGAGCTCGCGGCCGCGCGCAAGAGGATCCGCGAGCTGGAGGAGCAACGCGACATCCTGCGGAAGGCCGCCCGGTATTTCGCAGGGGAGACGCGCTGGTGAACCGCTGCCAGTTCGTTGCCGACCACCAGCGCCGCTACGGCGTCAAGCGGTTGTGCCAGGTCTTGGGCATCGCCCGGTCCAGCTTCCCTCGTACGTCCATGTCCGGCCCGTGCCTCGGTACTGCGATACGGGGACGGGGTCTACTCGGGGCCGCATGCGGGCGGTGCAGAGGACGCCTTCCAGGTGGTCGATCTCGTGGCCGACGAGGCGGGCGGCGCCGTGCTCGAAGATGGTTGTCCGGCGCCGGCGGTCGATGTCCTGGTCCTCGACGGTGATGCTGAGTGGGCGGGGGGACGGGCTGACGGCTGTAATCCGCTCGGTCTTCAGCGTCCCGGCTCGCTGCCGGTTCACTGCGAGGGGCGGACCAGGCCTCCCTCATAGGCGGCGATGACCAGATGCGCCCGGTCTCTGGCTCCCAGCTTCACCATGGCCCGGTTCACATGTGTTTTCGCCGTGAGGACGGAGATGCCGAGGCGATCCGCGATCTCGTCGTTGGACAGTCCCATGGCCGCCAGCATGACCACCTCGCGCTCCCGCCCGGTCAGGCTCTCCAGCATCGGCGCAGCGTGCCGCACGGGGGGCCGGCCTGCGAGGAAGCGTTGGATCAGCGACCGTGTCGCTGCGGGCGACAGCAGCGCGTCACCGGCCGCGATCGTCCTGACCGCATCGATCAGCTCCTGCGGGTGGATGCCTTTGCCGACGAATCCACTCGCTCCCGCCTGAAGTGCCTCCGCTACGTGCTCGTCGGTCTCGAAGGTGGTCAGGATGAGTACTTTCACCCCGGCGAGGGCCTTGTCACCAGTGATGATCCGTGTCGCTTCGATCCCGTCGAGGCCGGGCATGCGGATGTCCATCACCACCACGTCCGTCGGCCGGCTTCGGACTTGGTCCACGGCGTCCGACCCGTCGCATGCCTCACCCACGACCTCGATGCCCGGCGTGGCCTCCAGCAGGATGCGGAAGGTCCCTCGGAGCAGCGCCTGGTCATCGACCAGGAGCACACGGATACTCACTCGCTCTCCCGAGGGCTTGCCGGCGGAAGGCCGTTGGAATCGATGGGCAGGAGCGCCTGAACTCGGAAGCCGCCCGACATCTGGGGGCCGGCCTGCAGGGTTCCCCCCGTCGCGCGCACGCGTTCCGTGAGACTGGTCAACCCCAGGCCCGTGCCGGAACCATGGCCTGGTCCGGTGCCTCCGTCGTCGGTGACGGAGACTTCCAGGTGGGTTCGGTGATCCACGATGACCACGGACACACGGGCATCGGCAACGTGCTTTTGCGCGTTGGTCATTGCCTCCTGGACCACCCTGTAGGCGGCCAGGTCGGTCAGGGGCGGAAGAGTGGCGTGCGGACTGTCGCAGCGGGCTTCCACGCAGAGGCCGGCATGGCGGAACGAGTCCAGCAGCGCCGGCACGTCACGCAGTCCGGGCGCCGGGGCAAGGGGCTGGTCGGAGTCGTCGGCCTGACGCAGCAGGCCGACGGTGGCGCGCAGTTCGTCCAGTGCCGCTCGGCTGGTGTCGCGGATCTGCCCGAGAGCCTTGTAGGCGCGCTCGGCATCCTGGCGAACCAGATGGTGGGCCACTCCGGCCTGCGCGTTGACCAGCGTGAGGTGGTGCGTCACGACGTCGTGCAGTTCCCGGGCGAGGCGCATGCGCTCGGCCACGACCTGTCGGCGCGCTTCCTCCTCCCTGGTCGCCTCGGCGTGCTCTGCGCGTTCCTGATAGGAGACCAGCAGCTCGCGTCGGCTCCGTACCGCGTCCCCCACCGCGCTCGGCAGTTGGGTCCAGGCCAGAAGAGCAAGGTTGGACTCCACGGCCGACAGTTCGGGACGCACGACGAACGCGGCAGCGGTCATCGCGACGCCCACGGCCGCGCTGGTGCGCACGGCGGTTCGGCGGTCCGTCCGGGCCGCGAGCAGGAAAAGCGCCGCAACCGCCGGTGCGGGAGGCGGCGGCGCATCAGGCACAAGGGCGAGAAGTGCCAGGCTGGTCGCAGCCGTTGCCCACGTTGTCGCCCGTGGCCATCGGTGGGAGCACAACACCAGCAGGCTGCAGCCTGCGGATACCGCACCGGCCCGGCGGAGATCTGCCTGGCCTTGGTGCGACACCAGCATCATGATCGGTCCGGTGATGAGCACACAGCAGACGACAGCCACGGCGTCCACGGCGAATGGACGCCAGGCCGGACGGTCGGCAAGGTTTCTCACCGTCGTCCAGATGCCTGTGACCGGTGCCATTTCCCTTCCCCTACGTGTTGCGCATCGCACCCCAGCGAGCGTCGCCGTGACCCGCGGTGCGATCGAGATCTCTTGTCACCGTGGCTCGCGGCAGTGATGTCTGACTGGAAGCCTCTGCCGGGCTTCGTCTCGGACCGGTCCAGTGCCCGTCGCCCTTCGGAACGGGCTTCGGATGTCACGGTCGCGGTAGGTGCAGGGTAATCCCCGCCCTGGCAACGGGGTGCCTCAGGGCTCCCTGGCGGCTGCGGGCGCCGGGTTCTCCTCCTCCCACAGAGGGTGGTGGTGACGCGCCCAGTCCCGGGGGACCTGCCCGGTGCGCAGCCCACGGCGAGCCTGTGCGTCGCGGACGGCCATCCGTATGTGGCCGAGGACCAGAGCCGCGATGAGCAGGGCCAGCCAGTCGTGGACGAATGTCGCTCCGGTACGCCACAGCAGGGGCGCAAGGCGGGGGAACCACATCAGCAGCCCGGTGCCGATCATGACGAGCAGGGCCCCGGCGAGGACGTTCGCATACAGCTTCTGCCCGGCGTTGAACTTTCCGGCTGTACGGGGCCGCTTGCGAAGGGCGGCACGCACCCAGCCGCGGTCGTGCGGGCCGAACCGGTTCAGGCGGCTCAGGTCGGCCCGAAAGGCACGGGAGACCAGGCCGGCCAGAAGCGGGACGGGCATGGTGATGCCCGCCCACTCGTGCACGGTCACCAACAGCCTGCGCCGCCCGACGAGTTCGGCCAGCACCGGCAGGTAGAGGAAGGCGGCGGTAACCAGGGCGGTTCCCACCAGAGCGGCCGTGCCCCGGTGAATCCAGCGTTCGGCGGCGGTGAAACGCCTGATCAGGTCAGGTTGTTCAGCTGGTCGGGGCATCATCGCGTCCGTTCGACCTGCCGACCCAGCCGTCCACGTCGTAGCCGAGATGCTCCCAGTAGCCCGGCTGGACATGGTCGGTGACGGTGATGCCGGACAGCCACTTGGCCGACTTGTAGAAGTACATCGGGGCGGCGTACAGGCGCACCGGACCGCCATGGGCAGCCGTCAGCGGCTCGTCCCGCATCGTGTAGGACACCAGCATGTCGTCGCGTCGCGCCTGCTCCAGGGTGAGGCTTTCGGAGTAGACCCCGTCGAAACAGGTGAAGCGCACCGCCGCGGCGTTGGGCCGCACTCCGCAGACGTCGAGGAGATGCGACAGCAGTACCCCGGTGAAGGCCGTCTGGGGAACGCGCCAACCGGTGACGCACTGCACGTCCCGCACCAGGCGGGTGCTCGGCATGGCCGTCAGCTCGTCCAGTGTGTACGACGCGGGGCGGTCCACCAGACCGTCCACGGTCAGCCGGTAGTCGGCGGCGGAGCGGTGCGGGACCTTGTCGGCGACGGAATAGAAGCGGAAGCCGCCGCCACCGGGCAGCAGTGAGACAAGGCCGGTGGGGTCCTTGCTGGCCACCGAGGCGAATGCGTCGTCAAGCCTGCGCTGCGCGGGCGCGCCCACAGCCACTCCCAGGGCGCCGAGCCCCAGAGCACCGAGGATGATCCGCCGTCCGACGGGCCTGCCCTCGTCGCGCTCCGGGGCGGAGCCGCCGGCGCTGTTCGCCGTCACCGTCGGTCGGCCCGCAGTTTCCTGATGCCGCCGACCAGGAGCGTCACACCGACGACGGCCACGACCAGACCGATGAACAGCCACTGTGATTTGCCGGACATCACCGCGCTGTTGTCGACAGCGCCGGAGCCCTGCAACGACCACATCACGCCTATGACGAGCAAGAGTGCCCCGACCAGTGGCCGTACCCACTTCTTCATCTGCTGCTCCCTGAAGTCCGCATGCGTCTCCTGCGACGCGTCATGTCCGACAGGGACAGTCTCTCTGCGGACTGCTCTTTGATGGTCATCCGCAGGAACGGAGTTGGGCTACCACCGCTACGGTGGACATCCGTGCCGCATACCACGGCCGTGGTATGCGGCCGTGGGTTCGCTGGACGGCCGGTGCACCCTCCCGCGCACCGGTCCGCCGGGCGGAGGTGAAGGCGGCGACGACGCCGGCGGTGATCCGTGACGGACGCGCCGCCCCGCGACCTCTCGGCCTACTGGACCACCGCCCGCCCGACCGGCGACATCTGCGGCCGCGCGCCGGCTGCCTCCGCCCCCTCATCGGTGCGCCGTTGCCCAGGCACCTTCGAGCCACCGCATGAGGCGGCGGGACCGCCGCCGTGCAAGGGGAGACGCCCCGTGCGGGTGGCGGGGCGGTCCGGGTGCGTCAGGCGCAGGACGGGCAGAGACCGCGGTAGGTGACCTCGACCTGGGAGACCGTGAAGCCGAACCGCTCCTCCGTCGGGAGGTCGGCCAGCGGGTTGCCGGTCGGGTGGACGTCGCGGACGGTGCCGCAGTGGGAGCAGACCAGGTGCTGGTGCGGGTGGTGCGCGTTGGGGTCGTAGCGCTTGGCGCGGCCGTCGGTGGCGACCTCTATGACCTCACCGAGGGAGACCAGCTCGCCCAGGGTGTTGTAGACGGTCGCCCGGGAGATCTCGGGCAGCCGCTGCGCCGCCCTGGCGTGCACCTCGTCGGCCGTGAGATGGACGTGGTCGCCGTCGAGGACCTCCGCGACGACACGCCGCTGGGAGGTCATCCGCCAGCCGCGCCCTCGCAGTCGCTCCAGGAGGTCACTCATATCGGTTCACCTATTCGGGTCGGGTGGGATACGGGAAGTTTACCAGCGGGGATCCGAGTTCTGATTGGATACGGGATTGGCTAGCTTCTTGACTTGGACTGAGTCCATCGTAGGATCGGTTCCGGCGACAGCCAAGAGGCAGGACGAGATCAGCGCGACAGGAGACAGAGACGTGACGGGATCACCGCAGAGCAGCTGCGCGGTGCCGGCCCGTGGGTAACGGCCGCCCGCATCGCGCTGCCCGGCACCGTCCGGGAGGGTGGTGGCCACCTCGACGCCGGGGCGATCGCCCCCCGGGGTGCGCGGCCACCCGGCCCCTGTCACCCCCCGCCTCGCAAGTGGGGCACGGCTCGCCCTCACCGCGACGGCACTCCGCTGCCGCATCGGACCCGGCCGCCGTGCCGGCCCCGTTCCAGGCAGGCGCCCGGGACAGCGGCCGGCTGCGCCGGTCCCGCGGTGCCACCGGGGACCACGCGACCGACGAGGCCCCCCGCCGCCTCCCACGACCGCCGCGGCGCCCCGCCCGACAAGACCGAGGCAGTCCACTGCGGCCTGTCCCCCGGCCGTTCCACCGCCCGCAGTTCCTGATCACCGTGATCCGCTCAGTACGGAAGGGTTGCCATGTCTGAGAACCACGATGCAATCGTCGTAGACGCGAAGACGCAGGAGGGAGGTGGCTGCCCGGTCGCGCACGGGCGCGCTCCGCATCCGACCCAGGGTGGCGGAAACCGCCAGTGGTGGCCGGAGCGGCTCAATCTGAAGATCCTTGCCAAGAACCCCGCCGTGGCCAACCCCCTCGGTGAGGAGTTCGACTACGCCGAGGCGTTCGAGTCCCTCGACCTCCCGGCCGTCAAGCAGGACATCGCCGAGGTGCTGACGACCTCGCAGGACTGGTGGCCCGCCGACTTCGGCCACTACGGCCCGTTCATCATCCGGATGGCGTGGCACAGCGCGGGCACCTACCGGATCAGCGACGGCCGCGGCGGCGCCGGCGCCGGCCAGCAGCGCTTCGCCCCCCTCAACAGCTGGCCGGACAACGGCAACCTCGACAAGGCCCGCCGTCTGCTGTGGCCGGTCAAGAAGAAGTACGGCCGCAGCCTCTCCTGGGCCGACCTCATGATCCTCGCCGGCAATGTCGCCCTGGAGTCGATGGGCTTCGAGACCTTCGGCTTCGCAGGCGGCCGTGCGGACGTCTGGGAGCCCGACGAGGACGTCTACTGGGGTCCCGAGTCCACCTGGCTCGGCGACGAGCGCTACACCGGCGACCGGGAGCTGGAGAACCCCCTCGGCGCGGTCCAGATGGGCCTCATCTACGTCAACCCGGAGGGCCCCAACGGCACCCCGGACCCGCTCGCCGCGGCCCGCGACATCCGTGAGACGTTCCGCCGGATGGCGATGAACGACGAGGAGACGGTCGCCCTGGTCGCGGGCGGTCACACCTTCGGCAAGACCCACGGCGCGGGCCCGGCCGACCATGTCGGCGCCGACCCGGAGGCCGCCTCCATGGAGGAGCAGGGCCTGGGCTGGAGGAACTCCTTCGGCACCGGCAAGGGCGCCGACGCGATCACCAGCGGTCTCGAGGGCATCTGGACGAACACCCCGATCACCTGGGACAACAGCTTCTTCGAGATCCTTTTCGGCTATGAGTGGGAGCTGTTCAAGAGCCCCGCCGGCGCACACCAGTGGCGGCCGAAGGACGGCGCCGGGGCGGGTACCGTCCCCGATGCCCACGACGCGTCGAAGAGCCACGCCCCGACGATGCTCACCACCGACCTCGCGCTCCGCCTGGACCCGGCCTACGAGCAGATCTCGCGGCGCTTCCTGGAGAACCCGGACCAGTTCGCGGACGCCTTCGCCCGCGCCTGGTTCAAGCTGACCCACCGCGACATGGGCCCGGTCGTCCGCTACCTCGGCCCGGAGGTTCCGACCGAGACGCTGCTCTGGCAGGACCCGCTGCCCGCGGTGACCCACGAGCTCGTCGACGCCGGGGACGTCACCACCCTCAAGGGCCGGATCCTCGCCTCGGGCCTGCCGGTCTCCCAGCTGGTGTCCGCCGCGTGGGCGTCCGCCTCGTCCTTCCGCGGCAGCGACAAGCGCGGCGGCGCCAACGGCGCGCGGATCCGCCTCCAGCCGCAGAGCGGCTGGGAGGTCAACGACCCCGACCAGCTGGCTTCGGTGCTGCGCACCCTGGAGGGCATCCAGGCGGACTTCAACGGCGCGCAGACCGGCGGCAAGCAGATCTCGCTCGCCGACCTGATCGTGCTCGCCGGCGGTGCGGCCGTCGAGCAGGCCGCCAAGGCGGCCGGCTTCGACGTCGAGGTCCCCTTCACCGCGGGCCGCGTGGACGCCGCGCAGGAGCAGACCGACGTGGAGTCGTTCGCCGCCCTGGAGCCGACCGCCGACGGGTTCCGCAACCACCTCGGCAAGGGCAACCGCCTCCCGGCCGAGTACCTGCTGATCGACCGGGCCAACCTGCTGACCCTGAGCGCCCCCGAGATGACGGTCCTGGTCGGCGGCCTGCGGGTGCTGGGCGCGAACACCCAGCAGTCGCCGCACGGTGTCCTCACCACCGCCCCCGGGACGCTGACCAACGACTTCTTCGTCAACCTGCTCGACCTGGGCACGGCGTGGAAGGCGACGTCCGGGGACGCCAACACCTTCGAGGGCCGCGACACCGCCACGGGCGAGGTCACGTGGACCGGCACCCGCGCCGACCTGGTCTTCGGATCCAACTCCGAGCTGCGGGCGCTCGCGGAGGTCTACGCGAGCGATGACGCCAAGGAGAAGTTCGTGAACGACTTCGTCGCGGCGTGGCACAAGGTGATGGAGCTCGACCGGTTCGACCTGGTCTGAGTCACCGCGTCCGGGCCGGCCCGCGGGGGCCGGCCCGGACGTTGTCGTTCCGGACGTTGCCGTTCCGGACGTTGCCGTTCCGGGGCCCGCGAGGCGGTCGGCGTCCCCGGCCGTTCCGCGGCTGCCGGGACACACCGGGTGATCCGCCGGTGGACGTCACCTCGGCGGCCCCGGCCACCCGGGACCCCTCAAGCCGGGCGGTCCGCCGCGCTCAGCCGGCGGCTACGGCAGCAGCTGGGCCGGTACCGACTCGCTGTCGCCCCAAGGACGTTCGTCGGGCAGCAGCGCGGCGGCCTCGGACAGCCGACGGTCGCGCACCAGGCCGTGGATCTCATGGGCGAGAGCGGTCACATCGGTGATCCCGACGGTCCACTCGTCCGCGTAGCGGGCGGCGGCCTCACCGGAGAGCCCGAGCTGGAGCGAGCGGTACGGCAGCGGCCGAAGGTCCAGGTCGCGTTCCGGGTCCCACTGCACCCGGGCCGGGGCGCGGCGCAACTCCCGCTTCCAGCAGGCCCGGTCGTCGTGCAGGCCGTGCACATAGTGGGACAGGCAGGCGTGGCGCAGTGCCCAGGCGAGGCCCGCGCTGCTGATCTCCACGGCCAGCACCGTCTGCTGGCCCTCCTTGGTGCCCCAGCCGCTCCGGTACATCATCCAGAGGAACGACGGCTTGATCCAGGTCATACGGTCACGCTTCCAACCGGCCGGGAAACGGCCGTGGCGCGCGGCGGGCAGGCCGATCCCCGGGTCGTAGGCCTGGTAGACGGTGACCGTGTCGGCGGTGTGGCGAGCGCGGATGCGGTACCTGGGTTCGCCGGTGACGGGTTGGTGCATGGCGCCCAGGGTGGGGCCGCAGTCGCGGTCGGCGCCAGCGAATTACCGTCGCCGACCGGTCCGGGCGTCAGGTGGCCACCTGGTCGTCCGGGCGGCTTCCTGGGACTCCGCGGGACGCCCGGTCGCGCTCCGCAGCCGTGCGCCGGCCGGGATCACGGACCGTCGTCCCGACTGCCGAACGATCCGGTGCATGTCCACCGTGATCGGCGAGCCTCTTCAGCCGGCCCTCCCGCCGGCAACCGCATACCGGTCGGGGGCGAGACGTCCCCGCTCTCCCGCACCGGCCGGCCGGTCGGCTGCCCGCAGAGGGCATCCCGTGCCGACGCGGGTGGCCAGGTCGGCCCGCAGAGCGGCCAGTTCGGCCATGCGGGCGTCGATGACCTGGATCTTCTCCTCGAAGAGCGCGGACAGTGCCACCGCGCTGTCCGGCGCCTCACGCAGGGTCTCGCCGTTCCGCGCGATCTCCGCCAGGGAGAACCCGAGCGCCTGCGCGGTGCGGATGTACTGCAGCCAGGCCACCGTCTCGGGTGGGAAGTCGCGGTACCCGTTGGGCAGCCGCCGACCCGCGACCAGGCCGACCTTCTCGTAGAACCGGATGGTGTCCCTGGTCATCCCCGCCTGCGCGGCGAGCTCGCCGATGCGCATGCCCCTCCATCGGATGCCGGACCTGACGGCTTGACCTTGGAGCGTACTCCACTGTTTAGCGTGAGGCATCGCTGCCGTCGGACCCCGCAGGAGCCTTGTCGTGAACCGTCCTCGCACCCCCGCGCACCCCGGCTACCTCCGCGTCGTACGTGCGAGCGCCTGGTACGACCTGGTCGTCACGGCGGGGTTCGCCACCCCGTGGACCTATGCGCTGCTGCATGACGCACTGTCATCGGCCGGCGACGCACTGGGGCTCGGCGCACTTCCGGAACTCGACCCGTGGCAGGTGCTGTTCGCCGATCTGATGGGTTCGTTGGTGGTCGTCTGGGCCGTGCTGCGCATCGTCAGGCCGCTTCCGGAGCACGGGCTGTTCGACGGCGTCGCGCGTGCCCTGTTCGCCATCTGGCAGGCATACGCACTGGCCCACGGTGTGTCGCGGCTCCTGTGGCTGTTCCTCTGCGTCGAGGCGGCGTTCGGCGTCCTCCAGCTGGGGCCGTGGTGGTGGGGCCGGAAGGCGGACGTGAGGGGCGACGACGCGGGGCGGAGCGGCGGACGCCCGCTCGGCGCAGCATCCCGCTGACGTCCGGGTCGGGGCCGGGCGTCGTCCGTCTGCCGGTGCGTCACCGGCGTTGCCCGGCCCCGGCGTCCGGGAGTGTGCGCCCGGCTCGGCCGTACCGTCCCGGCATCCGGCGCGGACCGCCGCCGGGCCGGTCACAGGTCCAGCGCGGAGATCCAGACGGCGGGATGGCCCGGGTCGGTGCGGTCCACGGCCAGGCAGATCGGGCTATCGGTGGCGTCGAGTTGGGCGAAGGCGATCCGGGGGCCGCTGGGCGGGGTCAGGCCGCAGGGGCCGCTTGCCGGGCCGGGCGGGGTGTCGGGCGCGGGCCACTCGCCCATGGTGGGATCGATGTCCGGTGCGGGGGCGGGCAGCCCGGCGGCTGCCAGCACCTCCTCCAGGCCTTGAGGGGTGGTACGGAAGCGCAGGTCCAGCGAGTACTCGCCGAAGAAGTTGTTGAGTGTGGCGCTGAAGGTCACCGCGGTGGCCCCGTCCGGGAGCGCCAGCCCGAAGTGGCCCATGACCTCGTCGAAGTCCACGTTGTTGCCCTGGGTGTCGCGGCAGACCCGGGAGTCGGTGGCGGCCACATGGTTGTCGGGCAGGGAGGCGAAGTCGTCGCTCCAGGAGAGCACCGTGTGCGCGGCCCAGACGACAAAAGCCGCCGCCAGGGTCAGCGATCCGGTCAGGACGATCTGCCGCGGGCGCAGGCGCCGCAACCACACCATGAACATCTCCACCCCCTGGCCGGCCCGGATGCCGCCCGAGCCGGCCGCACCCTACCAGCCTCAGGTGTCGATCTCGGTGAGGAAGTCCAGGGCCACCGCCCAGGCCTGTTCGGCCGCCTCGGCGTCGTGGTCGGGGAGGTCGGGATCGGTGAAGAGATGGCCGGCTCCGTGGTAGCGGTGGATCTCCACATCCGCCCCCGCCCGGCGCATCCGCAGATACCAGGCGTTCAGCCAGTCCTCGGTCTCGAAGGGGTCCGGCTCGGCGACATGGAGCTGGATCGGGATGTCGGTGACGGCCTCCTCCAGGATGTCGGAGGTGCCGTGGAAGAGCAGCAGTCCGCGGCAGGCCTCGTCGGCCAGCGCGAGGTTCTGGGCGAGGGCGCCGCCGAGCGAGAAGCCGGCGTAGACGAGTCCGGGGGCGTCGGGGCCGCCGCCGTTCCCCGAGACACCGGAGGAGGCCGAGCCCAGCAGGGGGACGGCTGCGGCGACCGCGCGGCGCAGGAGTTTGTCGGTGCCGATCTCCTCCTTGATCGCCATGCCCTCCTCCACGGTGCCCACCACCCGGCCGTCGTAGAGGTCCGGCACATGCACCTCGTGTCCGGCGGCACGCAGCCGGTCGGCGGCCGCATGGACGGCGGGGCGCAGCCCGTAGGCGGAGTGGAGGAGCAGGATACGTGCCACGGGGGTGCCTCTCGTACAGGTCGGTTCTCTCCCGCTCCATGATCCCGCTCGAAAGTGGCCCCTGGTAACCGGCGGCCCGCCGATCCGCCAAGATGGTCGAAGATCATCCCAGAAGTGCCGTCCCACGATCGGAAGTCGACGCCCATGTGGAGCGTGATTCGTCCGCTGGCCCTGCTGTGCTGCGCGGTCGCCGTACCGGCCCTGGTGGGCTGGGCGGTGGACCGGCTGCTGCGGCGGGCGATCGGCGCCCGGCCGGCGTCGCGAACCCTGCCGCTGCTGCGCCGCTGCCGGATGCCCCTCCAGGCGGCGGTCGCCGCGGCCTGGCTCTATGCGGCCCTCCCGGCCGCCCGGCTGCGCGGCGCCCTCTATCCCGATGTCCGCCATGTCCTGCTGCTGCTGGTGCTGGGCACCTCGGGCTGGCTGGGGGTGCGGGTGACCGGGGCGCTGGTGACCACCGCCGTGGGCCGGTTCGAGAGCGCGGTGGAGGACCACTCGCGGATCCGGCGGATCCGGACCCAGGTGGGGCTGATCCGCCGGGTGACCCAGGCCGCCATCGTGCTGGTGGCGATCGCCTCCATGCTGATGACCTTCCCCGCGGCCCGCACGGTGGGCACCAGCCTGCTCGCCTCCGCGGGGGTGATCGGCGTGGTGGCGGGCATCGCCGCGCAGCCGACGCTGGGCAACCTCTTCGCCGGGCTGCAGATCGCCTTCGGGGACATGGTGCGGATCGGCGATGTGGTGGTGGTGGACGGGCAGCGCGGCGAGGTGGAGGAGATCACCCTCACCTATCTGGTGCTCGCCACCTGGGACCAGCGGCGGATCGTGATGCCGGTGTCGTACTTCACCGGCCGCCCCTTCGAGAACTGGTCCCGCAAGGACCCCCGGATGACCGGCACGGTGCTGCTGCACCTGGACCACGCCGCACCGGTCGACGAGCTCCGGGCGGAGCTGAAGCGCTATCTGGACGGCAACGCCCTGTGGGACAGGCAGGGCTGGAGCCTGCTGGTCACGGACACCACCCCCTCCACGGTGGTGGTGCGGGCACTGGTGACGGCGCGCGACTCGGACGACATCTGGACGCTGCGCTGCGCGGTCCGCGAGCATCTGCTGGGCTATGTACGCGACCGCCATCCGCGGGCGCTCCCACGGGTGGTGACGGCGGTGGCGGACGGCAAGGCGGCCGACGGGGCGCAGTGGCGCCCGCTGGACGCGACCGTCCCGGCGCCCCGGCCGGCCGGCTACCGGGGTGTCAGCCTGGCCAAGAAGCCGCGCTGACGGCAGCGCTCCCCGGCGCCGCGGTCAGGAGACCACGTCCTTGCCCCGGAAGCCGCGGAAGGCCAGGGCCACCAGCACCACCGCGCAGGAGACCGACACCGAGGTGCCCTTGGCCATGCCGCCCCACTCCAACTGGGGCTGCAGTGCGTCGGCCCAGGCGTACTGCCAGTGCGCGGGCAGGAACTGCCGCCAGTCGCCGAGGGCGGTGACCGCGTCCAGCACATTGCCGACGATGGTGAGGAAGACCGCGCCGCCGACCGCCCCCAGCGGGGCGTCGGTGGCCGTGGAGAGCCAGAACGCCAGCCCGGCGGTGGCCAGTTGGGACACCATCACATAGGCCACCGCGATCAGCAGCCGGGGCAGCGCGTCGCCCGCCGCCAGACTGCTGCCGGTCGGCAGGCGCAGGTCACCCCAGCCGTAGGCGGCGGTGCCGACAGCGAGCGCCACCGCCGGCAGCAGCGCCATGGCGGCGGCGCTGAAGGCCAGCCCCACCGCGAGTTTGACGCCGAGCAGCCGGGGACGCGGCACGGGTGCGGCCAGCAGATAGCGCAGCGAGGACCAGCCTGCCTCGGACGCCACCGTGTCGCCGCAGAACAGCGCCACCGGGATGACCAGCAGGAAACCGCTGGAGACAAAGAGCGCGGTGGCCGCGAAGTTGGCGCCGGAGGCGGTGGCCGTGTCGATCAGGGTGGTGCGGCCCCGGCCGGGGTCTGGTCCGCCGCCGACCGCGAAGGCGATCAGCAGGACCAGCGGCAGCCCGGCCAGTACCGCGGCCATCACCAGGGTGCGGCGGCGGCGCAACTGGCGTACCGCCTCCACCCGGAAGGGCAGGGTGCGGCGCGGCAGATAGCCGGGGGCGTGCCCGGCGTCGGGTGGCCGGGGACTGCCCAGCGGGGGCACCCGGGGTGTCGCGGCGGGCGTCGGGACGGCGCTCACGCGGGGCCTCCGATCAGGGAGAGGAAGGCGTCCTCCAGACGGCGGTGCGGTGCCATCCGCTCCACGGGGATGCCGAGCCGGACCAGTTCGGCCAGCAGCCGGTGCGGTGCCAGGCCGTCCAGGGACACCAGCACACCGCCCTCGGCGGGTTCGGCGGAGGCCACACCCTCCAGGGCGGCGATCTTCTCGGCGGCCGCGGTGACCCCGCCCTCGTCCAGCGCCTCCGGGCCGCTCGTGACCACGGCGACCAGCAGCAGGCCGCCGCCCGCGCCGACGATGTCGGCGACGGCGCCCGCGGCGACCAGCCGGCCCTGGTCCATCACCACCAGATGGGTGCAGCTCTGCTCGACCTCGGAGAGCAGGTGGCTGGAGACGATGACGGTGCGTCCGGTGGCCGCGTAGCGGATCATCACCTCCCGCATCTCACGGATCTGCGGGGGGTCCAGCCCATTGGTGGGCTCGTCCAGGATGAGCAGCTCGGGCAGGCCCAGCATGGCCTGGGCGATGGCCAGCCGCTGGCGCATGCCCTGGGAGTAGGTGCGCACCGCCCGGTCCAGTGCCTCGCCCAGCGCGGCGATCTCCAGGGCCTCGTCCAGGTGGGCGTCCTCGGCCGGGCGGCCGGTGGCCCGCCAGTACAGCCGGAGGTTGTCGCGGCCGGTCAGATGGGGCAGGAAGCCCGCGCCCTCGACGAAGGCGCCGACCCGGGAGAGCACGGGAGAGCCGCCGCGCACCGCATGGCCGAAGATCCGGATGTCGCCGCCGTCCGGACGGATCAGGCCCATCAGCATCCGCAGGGTGGTGGTCTTGCCGGCGCCGTTGGGCCGAGCAGGCCCACCACCTGGCCCTGCTCCACCCGGAAGCCGAGGTCGCGTACGGCGTAGCGGTCGGCTGCCCCGGCGTAGCGCTTGGACAGGCCGGTGATCTGCAGCGGCACCGCCGCCAGCAGCGGGTCGGGGGCCGGGGTGCGGCGCAGCCGGCCGCGGCCGGTCAGCAGCAGCAGTGCGGCCAGGACGAGTGCTGCGGCGGGCAGGCCCCAGACCCAGCCGGGCAATGGCGCGGCAGCGGTGCGCAGCCCCTGGTCGACGGGCACCTCGAGGCCCGGTCCCGCCGCCGCGATGCGGTAGTGGGCCGGCTGCACCGGTGAGGCATAGGCCAGGTCGGTGGTGGCCAGCACCACCGTCATCCGGTGGCCGGCGGCGAACTCATGGTCCACCGCGGGCAGCCGCACCTCCACGGTGCGCCCGTCGGGGCCGTCGGCGCCGGTCACCCGCAGCGGGGCGACCAGCTGCTGGGGGAGGGTGCGGGTGCCGTCCCGGGCGACGTCGTAGACCTTGCCGAAGAGCACCGCGTCGGGCCGGTCGGAGTGCACCCGTACGGTGATCCGCGGTGTTCCGGTGACCCGGACGGCGGCGGGCAGCGGAGCGGAGGTGAAGGCCGCCGACTGGCCCGGGAGGTCCAGGGCCAGTCCGGCGCCCGCGGTGGAGAGCTGGGTGAGCGCGGAGACCCCGGGGACGGTGGAGAGGGCGGGCGGGGAGCCCCCGGCCGGGTTGGCCGCGGTCTGCTCGGGCCCGGTCAGCGCGACGGTGCGGGTGGTGGTGCCGTCCAGGCCGGGGTAGCGGTCCGCGGTGGCCCCGCGCAGCACCGGGTCCACGCCGGTGGAGTCCAGCCCGCCGGTGCGGGTGACCCGGAAGGCCGGGCCGGTGGAGGCGCCGCTGCCCTTGAGGTAGTGGTCGAACCAGGCGGTGATCCGCTGCTGGATCCGCCCGCTCTCCTGGTCGCCGCCGTCATGGCCGCCGTCGGACCAGTCGACCGAGACGGGTGCGCCGTTGGCGGCGACCGCACGGGCGATGGCGTCGCCCTGGTCGAGGGGGAAGAGGGAGTCGTGCAGGCCCTGGACGACCAGGGTCGGGACGCGGATGCGGTCGGCGACCGAGGACGGGCTGGAGCGGTCCAGCAGCTTCACCGCGGCCGGGTCGGCGTGTCCGGCCACCGCGACCCGGTTGTACATCTCGCAGAGCTGGTCGGTGAAGCGGCCGCAGGCTCCGGCGGGACCGGCGGTGCCCGGGGCAGCGGCGGAGGCGGCCGCGCCCGTGGGCGCGGACCCGGAGGCACCCGGGGTGGCGGAGCCGGTGGTGAAGAAGATCCCGGCCCAGAGCCGCTTGAAGACGCCGTCGGCGGAGCCGCCCCCCACCGCGTTCTGCGGGAAGAAGGCGTCCGCCAGGTTCCACCAGGTGATCTGCGGGGCGATCGCATCGATCCGCCGGTCGTAGGCCGCCGCCAGCAGCGAGACCGCCCCGCCGTACGAGGCGCCGGCGATACCGACCCGGGGATCTCCGGCGGCGTCCAGCTGCACCTCGGGGCGTTCGGCCAGCCAGTCGACCAGCGCGCGGACGTCCCTAACCTCGGCGTCCGGCGCGTCCAGCGCGATCCGCCCGCCGGAGCGGCCGAAGCCGCGCGCCGACCAGGTCAGCACCGCGTAGCCGGACCGGGCGAGCTGCTCGGCCTGCGCCCTGACGTCGTCCTTGGAGCCGCCGAAGCCGTGTGCCAGCAGCACCGCCGGACGGCGGCCGGATCCGCCCGCGGTGAGGAACGAGGTGTCGATGGCCACCCGCCGGGAGCTGCCCGGGCTCTCCGGGAGCTGCAGAGTGCGCTGCTCGACATGGAGGGCCGGGCCGTCGGTGGACGCCTGCCGCCACACCCCGGCACCGCCCGCCAGCACGGCCAGGGCGAGTACCGCGGCCGCCAGCCGGCGCGGACCGCGCGGCCTCCCCCTCCACCACTGCCGCACCCGGCGGCCGACCGGCTCCATGGTCGCTGATCCTAACCGCCCTGCTGCGCTGCCCCGGCCCGGGGAGCCGCGTGCCTCACGGCAGGGCCCGTCCACCGGCTGTGGGGCTCGCCACCCCCGGTCGCTGCCCCGGATCGCCACCTCCGCCGCCCCGGGCGCGGCGGACGCCGCCCCGTCGCCGGCCGGGAGCGGCACCCCGGACGCGGACCCCGGCCGGGGGTGAGCTGGGGTCAGTCGGTCAGTGGCCGGGTCATGGTGCGGTGGGGAAGGCCGCCGTCGAGGTACTCGGGGCCATGGGCGGTGTAGCCGAGGCGCTCGTAGAAGCCGATCGCGGTGACCTGCGCATGCAGCTCCATCTCCTGGGCGCCCTGCTCCACCCCGGCCTGCTCCAGCGCGCGGACCAGGGCCACGCCCAGACCGGTGCCCCGGGCGGCGGGCAGCACGGCGAGCCTGCCGAGCAGCACCACACCGTCGCGGCCGGACTGCTTGCGGGCGGGCTCACCGTGGATCAGCCGGCCGGTGCCCAGCGCCTCCCCGCCGGGTCCCGCGGCGAGCATATGGACGCAGAGCGGGTCGAGGTCGTCCCACTCCTCGTCCTCGGGGATCTGCTGCTCGACGATGAACACCTCACGGCGGACCCGGTGCACCTGCTCCATGTCCTCGGCGGTGTCGGCGATACGGATGACGGCGTCCACTCAGCTCTCCGCGGTGATGATGTCGAGGGCCTTGGCCAGGTCCTCGGGGTACTCGCTGTCGAACTCGGCCCACTGCCCGTCCGAGGGGTGCTCGAAGCCCAGGTGGACGGCGTGCAGCCACTGCCGGGTGAGGCCGAGCCGCTTGGCGAGGGTGGGGTCGGCGCCATAGGTGAGGTCGCCGACGCAGGGGTGGCGCAGCGCGGACATGTGGACCCGGATCTGGTGGGTGCGGCCGGTCTCCAGCTTGATGTCCAGCAGCGAGGCGGCCCGGAAGGCCTCGATCAGGTCGTAGTGGGTGACCGAGGGCTTGCCGGTGGCGACCACGGCCCACTTCCAGTCGGAGCTGGGGTGCCGGTCGATGGGGGCGTCCACGGTGCCGTGCATCGGGTCGGGGTGGCCCTGCACCAGGGCGTTGTAGCGCTTGTCCACGGTGCGCTCGCGGAACTGCTGCTTCAGCAGGCTGTAGGCCAGCTCGGACTTGGCGACCACCATCAGGCCGGAGGTGCCGACGTCCAGGCGGTGCACGATGCCCTGGCGCTCGGCGGCGCCCGAGGTGGAGATGCGGTAGCCGGCCGCGGCGAGGCCGCCGATCACGGTGGGGCCGGTCCAGCCGGGGCTGGGGTGGGCGGCGACGCCCACCGGCTTGTCGACGACCACCAGGTGGTCGTCGTCATGGACGATCCGCATGCCCTCGACGGGCTCGGCGACGATCTGCACCGGCGCGGGCGGAGCGGGGATCTCGACCTCCAGCCAGGCACCGGCGGTGACCCGGTCGGACTTGCCCGCCGTGGCGCCGTCCACCCGGACCTTCCCGTCGGCGGCGAGTTCGGCCGCCTTGGTGCGGGAGAAGCCGAACATCCGGGCGAGGGCGGCGTCGAGACGCTCCCCCTCGAGGCCGTCGGGTACGGGCAGGGTACGGATCTGCGCTGCGGTGCTCACCCGAACGAGTATGCCGGACCGCCGGACCGGCCACGGCCACGCCGGCCGCGGTCAGGACTGCTCGGCGGCGTCCTGCTCCTCCTCGCGCTGCTCCTCCTCACGGTCGCGCTGGACGGAGCCGTCCGGGTTGGAGCCGCGGAAGGAGAGCAGCACCACCAGCACACCGCCGCAGACGATCGCGGAGTCGGCGAGGTTGAAGACCGCGAAGTGCTGCAGCGAGATGAAGTCCACCACATGGCCGCGGAAGACCGCCGGGGCGCGGAAGAGCCGGTCGGTGAGGTTGCCCAGGGCGCCGCCGAGCAGCAGCCCCAGCGCGACCGCCCAGGGCAGGCTGTAGAGCTTGCGGGCGATCCGCCAGATGACCACGATCACCGAGGCGGCGATCAGGGTGAAGACGATGGTCAGCGCCTGGCCCATGCCGAAGGCCGCGCCGGGGTTGCGGATCACCTGGAAGGTGAGCACATCGCCGATGACCTGGATGGGGGCGTGGCCCTCCAGCCTGGCGACCACCAGCAGCTTGCTGCCCAGGTCGATCAGGTAGGCGAGCAGTGCGACCACCAGCAGCACGGTGACCCGGCGGCGGCGCGCCGCCGGGACGGAGCCGGCCTCGGCGGGCTGCTGTGCCGACTCCTCGGCGCCTACGGGCGTCTGCTGTGCCGCGGCGTCGACGGCGTTGTCCCGGGCCGCGCCGCCCTGGGTCTGGTGGGAACCTGGCGTACTGATGATGCGCTCCGCTGCCGTCACGGGTGGTAACCGGCCCCGGGGCCGGGGCGGCGCTGTCGAGGTCGAGCGTACGGCACCGGGGCGGCAGCGGGAGGGGCCGGGCCGAGGCGGTCCGGCTAGCGCCGCTCCTGCTTGGCCTTGCACTGCACGCAGAGGGTGGCCCGCGGGAACGCCTGGAGACGGGCCTTGCCGACGGCGTTGCCGCAGGACTCGCAGAGTCCGAAGCCGGTGCCCTTCAGCCGGCCGAGGGCCCGCTCGGTCTGGGCGAGCATGTCGCGGGCGTTGTTGGCGAGCGCCAGCTCGTGCTCCCGGGAGATGTTCTTGGTGCCTGCGTCCACCTGGTCGTCGCCGGCGCCGTCGCCGGAGTCGCGCATCATGCCGGAGATCGCCGCCTCGGCGGTGTCGATCTCCAGGCTCAGCCGCTGGGCCTCGGCGGTGAGCTCGTCGCGCAGCTCGACGACCTCCTCGGCGGTCCAGGGGTCCTCCCCCGGGCGTACCGGGAGGTCCGCCGGGTCCAGCGGGCCGGGCTCCGGCACGGCCGCGGTGGCGACCGTCCTGGGCGTGGCTGCCGCGGCATGGGTGCGGCTGGACACCGCCGGGCGTGCGGCGGCGGTACTGGTCTTGCGGCGCGTGGTCACTGTCCCCTCCCCCGGGTCCGCCACGGCCCTGCGGCCGCCTGGTGGCGGTGGTCCCGTTCTCAGCCTTCTCAGCCATGGCTACGACCCCTTCACGAATGGCGGTGTCCGGCGGTTCCCGGTCCGCTCGGTGCCGGAACGATAATTCGCTGCGATTCATGCCACAACCGGACATTCCGGCATGCGTCCGATGTCCACCCGAGGAGGCCCCTCCTCCGGCCTGACGAGGTTGTGCCCAGAACGTGACCCGTTAACCGCAATCCGTGTCCGCCACCGCCCGCCGCAGCCAATGCGGTTGCATCGGCCTATACACTGCTGGTGCGAGGCGTTGATGGGGACGAGTACCGCCGTACGCAGCCAGCAGCGAACCGGGGACGGTGGGAGCCCGGGGGCGTGCGCGACGGGAAGATCACCCCGGAGCCGCCGGAAGAACGGCCCCCAGGGGCCCGGTAGACCCGGCAGCAGCATCAATGAGTGGGCCGCGGCAGGCACCCCGTCCGCAGCCAAGGAGGGTGGTACCGCGGGGCCGCACACGCTGCCTCGTCCCTCCGTCGGAAGCCGTATCGACGCATCCGCCGGAGGAAGGCCCCCGCGATGACCAACCCCGAAGAGCCCCGCTACCGGGCCGTGCCCGCGCAGGTCGACCTGCCCGCCCTGGAGCACCAGGTGCTCACCTTCTGGCGGGACAACAAGATCTTCCAGCGCAGCCTGGAGCAGTCCGAGGGCCGCCCCGAGTGGGTCTTCTTCGAGGGCCCGCCCACCGCCAACGGAATGCCCGGCGCCCACCACATCGAGGCCCGCGTCTTCAAGGACGTCTTCCCCCGCTACCGCACCATGAAGGGCTACCACGTCGGCCGCAAGGCCGGCTGGGACTGCCACGGGCTGCCGGTCGAGCTGGCGGTGGAGAAGGAGCTGGGCTTCACCGGCAAGCAGGACATCGAGGCGTACGGCATCGCCGAGTTCAACGCCAGGTGCCGCGAGTCCGTCACCCGGCACACCGACGCCTTCGCCGAACTCACCGAGCGGATGGGCTACTGGGTCGACCTGGACCAGGCCTACCGCACCATGGACCCCGCCTACATCGAGTCGGTGTGGTGGTCGCTGAAGCAGATCTTCGACAAGGGCCTGCTGGTGCAAGACCACCGGGTGGCCCCCTGGTGCCCGCGCTGCGGCACCGGCCTCTCCGACCACGAACTGGCCCAGGGCTACGAGACCGTGGTCGACCCCTCGGTCTTCGTCCGCTTCCCGCTGACCTCCGGCCCGCTCGCCGGCAGCGCCTCGCTGCTGGTCTGGACGACCACGCCGTGGACCCTGGTCTCCAACACCGCCGTCGCCGCCCACCCCGAGGTCACCTATGCGGTGGCCACCGACGGCAACGAGCAGCTGGTCGTCGCCGAGCCGCTGCTGGCCAAGGCGCTGGGCGAGGGGTGGACCGCCACCGGCCGGACCTTCACCGGCGCCGAGATGGAGCGCTGGACCTACGACCGCCCCTTCGCGCTGGTCCCGATCGAGGACGCCCACTACGTCGTCAACGACACCTATGTGACCACCGAGGACGGCACCGGCCTGGTCCACCAGTCCCCCGCCTTCGGCGAGGACGACCTGAGGGTCTGTCGCTCCTACGGGCTGCCGGTGGTCAACCCGGTGCGCCCGGACGGCACCTTCGAACCCGAAGTACCGCTGGTCGGCGGGGTCTTCTTCAAGAAGGCCGACGAGGCGCTGGTGGCCGACCTGCAGGCACGCGGCCTGCTCTTCCGCCACCTGCCGTACGAGCACAGCTACCCGCACTGCTGGCGCTGCCACACCGCGCTGCTCTACTACGCCCAGCCGTCCTGGTACATCCGCACCACCGCGGTCAAGGACGCCCTGCTGCGCGAGAACGAGCGCACCAACTGGTTCCCGGAGAACATCAAGCACGGCCGCTTCGGGGACTGGCTCAACAACAACGTCGACTGGGCGCTGAGCCGCAAGCGCTACTGGGGCACCCCGCTGCCGATCTGGACCTGCGAGCAGGGCCACCTCACCTGCGTCGGCTCCCTCGGCGAGCTGGGCGAGCTGGCCGGCCGCGACCTCTCCTCGCTGGACCCGCACCGCCCCTACATCGACGACATCACCCTCGACTGCCCCGAGTGCGCCTCCACCGCCACCCGGGTGCCCGAGGTCATCGACGCCTGGTACGACTCGGGCTCCATGCCGTTCGCGCAGTGGGGCTACCCGTACCGCAACCAGGAGCAGTTCGAGAAGAGCTACCCGGCGCAGTTCATCTCCGAGGCCATCGACCAGACCCGTGGCTGGTTCTACTCGCTGATGGCCGTCGGCACCCTGGTCTTCGACCGCAACTCGTACGAGAACGTGGTCTGCCTGGGCCACATCCTCGCCGAGGACGGCCGCAAGATGTCCAAGCACCTGGGCAACATCCTGCAGCCGATCCCGCTGATGGACCAGCACGGCGCGGACGCGGTGCGGTGGTTCATGGCCGCCGGCGGCTCCCCGTGGGCCGCCCGCCGGGTCGGCCACGGCACCATCCAGGAGGTGGTCCGCAAGACCCTCCTCACCTACTGGAACACCGTCGCCTTCCAGGTCCTCTACGCCCGCACCGCCGGCTGGGCCCCCTCCGCCGCCGACCCCGCGGCGGCCGAGCGGCCGCTGCTGGACCGCTGGCTCCTCTCCGAACTGGGCATCCTGGTCAGGGAGGTGGATGCCGCCCTCGAAGCCTTCGACACCCAGCGGGCCGGCCGGCTGCTCTCCGCCTTCGTCGACGACCTCTCCAACTGGTACGTGCGCCGCTCCCGCCGCCGCTTCTGGCAGGGCGAGCCCGCGGCGCTGGCCACCCTGCACGAGGTCGTGGACACCGTCACCCGGCTGATGGCCCCGCTGGTGCCGTTCATCACCGAGCGGGTCTGGCAGGACCTGGTGGTGCCGGTGGTGCCGGACGCCCCCGCCTCGGTGCACCTGGCCACCTGGCCGGAGGCCGACGAGAGCGTGATCGACACCGACCTCTCCCGGCACATGGCCCTGGTCCGCCGCCTGGTGGAACTCGGCCGCGCCACCCGGGCCGACTCCGGGGTGAAGACCCGTCAGCCGCTCTCCCGGGCACTGATCGCCGCCCAGGGCTGGGAGGAGCTGCCGGCCGAGCTGCGCGGGCAGATCGCCGAGGAGCTCAACGTCTCCGAGCTCGCCTCGCTGGCCGAGGTCGGCGGCTCGCTGGTGGACACCACCGCCAAGGCCAACTTCCGGGCGCTGGGCAAGCGGTTCGGCAAGGGCGTCCAGGACGTCGCCAAGGCCATCGCGGCCGCCGACGCCGCCGCGCTCTCCGCCGCACTGCGCGCCGGGGGCACCGCCACGGTCGAGGTGAACGGCGAGGCCGTCGAGCTCACCCCGGACGAGGTCGTGGTGACCGAGACCCCGCGCGAGGGCTGGGCCGTGGCCAACGAGTCCGGCGCCACCGTCGCCCTGGACCTGCACATCACGCCCGAGCTGCGCCGCACCGGCGTCGCCCGGGATGTGATCCGGCAGGTCCAGGAGGCCCGCAAGACCAGCGGCCTGGATGTCGCCGACCGGATCGTGCTGCGGTGGACCGCCGACGACCCGGAGACCGCCGGGGCGCTGGCCGAGCACGCGGGGCTGGTCGCCGACGAGGTGCTGGCCGTGGACTTCGCCCAGGGCGAGGCCGACTGGGCCTCCGAGGCCTTCACCGACGAGTCCCTGGGCCTCTCCTTCCGCCTGCGCAAGGCCTGACCCCGCCGGGGCGCCCCGGGGCCTCCACCGGGCCCGGGGCGCCCCTCCGGCGGCCGCCCACGGCCCCGGGGGAGGCAAGGCGGCACCCCGGCACCGCCGTGGACACGCGGCCCGCTGCGGCACCCGCGGTCCCTGACGGCACATCCGTCCCCCGCCGAGCGGCGCCACCACCACGGTGGCGCCGCTCGGCGCGTTTCACCCCCTGGCGAGACACCCGGTCCACACCGGCCTCCCGGACGGGCACAGACGACGGCGCCCCCACTGCATCGCAGTGGGGGCGCCGTCGTCTGCTCCGGTTCATGTGATGAGCATCACGCTGAACCCGTCGCTCAGTTGTCGTTCTCCTCGTCGATGAGGAAGCCGCGCATCGGGGTGGGAGCCTGCTGCAGCGGCTGCGGGGGCTGCGGCCGGACCGCGGACATCGGCTGGGTCATACCGGCCGGTGCCATCGGCGAGTTCTGACCACCGAAGCTGGGCTGGTTGCCGCCGCCGAAGGACTGCTGTCCACCGAAGCTGGGCTGGTTGCCGCCACCGAAGGACTGCTGTCCACCGAAGGTCTGGCCGCCCATGCCCGCCGGAGCACCGGCCGGGGCCATCGACGCCGGGGGCAGCGAAGCGGTGGCCGGGGTGCGCGGCGGGGCGAGCGAGTCGTCCGCCTGCGACTCCAGCTGGCGCAGCTGGGTCTCCAGGTAGGACTTCAGCCGGGTCCGGTACTCCCGCTCGAAGGCACGAAGGTCCTCGACCTTGCGCTCCAGCGTGGCGCGGGCGGACTCCAGGGAGCCCATGGCCACCCGGTGCTTCTCCTGGGCGTCCCGCTCCAGGGCGTCCGCCTTGGAACGGGCGTCGCGCTCAAGGCCCTCGGCGCGGCTGCGGGCCTCGCCGACGATCTTGTTGGCCTCGGAGCGGGCCTCGGCGATCGCCTGGTCGGCGGTCTGCTGGGCGAGCGCCAGCACGCGGGCGGCGCTGTCGCCACCCGGGCCCTGCTGCTGCTGCTGCATGTGCGGGGGGCCGCCCATGGGGCCGCCCATCGGGCCACCCATGGGGCCACCAGGACCCATGGGACCGCCCATGGGGCCACCAGGACCCATGGGACCGCCCATCTGCTGCGGCATCTGCGGCTGGCCACCGGGGCCGGCGGGCAGCTGCGGCGGGCCGCCCATCTGCTGCTGGCCGCCCATCTGCTGCTGGCCGCCCATCTGCTGCTGACCGCCCGGGGGCAGGCCGAGCTGCTGGGGTCCGCCCATCTGCTGCGGCATCTGCGGCTGGCCCGGGATGGGCGGTCCGGATATGGCAGCGGGCACCGGAGCGTTGGGGCGCTGCGGCTCCTGCTCCTTGCGCATGTTCTGCTGGTTCTGTGCGGCCGCGCGGGTCGCAGCGGCCAGCTTGGCGCGCAGGTCCTCGTTCTCTCGGAGCAGTCGCGTCAGCTCTGCTTCGACCTCGTCGAGGAAGGCATCGACCTCGTCCTCGTCATAGCCTTCGCGGAGGCGGACGGTCGTGAACTGCTTGTTACGAACGTCCTCGGGGGTCAACGGCATCTCTTCACCTCAACGTGATCGTCGGCACACCGGCGTCCTGTCGCGCGCTTACCACGGCAGTCTCACCACGAGCGAGATCAGGACATACACAATGATCATCAGTACGAAGAAGGACAAGTCGAGCGCCACGCCCCCGAGACGTAGCGGCGGGATGAACCGCCGCAGAAGCTTGAGCGGCGGATCCGTGACAGTGTACGTGGCCTCGAGGACCACAACCATGGCCCTTCCGGGGCGCCAGGATCGGGCGAACTGGAACACCCAGTCCATCACCAGCCGGAAGAGCAGGATGATCAGGAAGACGGTCAGTGCGTAGTAGAGCACTGCCGACACGATGCCCATCGCGCTTCCCTCTCCCTGTCCGTTCACTCACTGTCAGCGGATCCGTACCTGGTGTCGTGGCTGGGTCAGCTCTGGTTGAAGAACCCACCCTCGGCGATACGGGCCTTGTCCTCCGCCGTGACATCGACGTTAGCAGGAGACAGCAGGAACACCTTCTGCGTCACCCGCTCGATGCTGCCGTGCAGACCGAAGACGAGTCCAGCCGCGAAGTCTACGAGGCGCTTGGCGTCGGTGTCGTCCATCTCCGTGAGATTCATGATCACGGGGGTGCCGTCGCGGAAGTGTTCCCCGATGGTGCGGGCCTCGTTGTAGGTTCGGGGGTGGAGTGTGGTGATGCGGTACGGCTCTCGCTCGTTGACGACCTTGGGCATGATCACCGGGGCGCTCTTCTCCACGTGGCGGCGTTCGGGTGTGATGGAGGACACCGGAGCCATCCGCGCCGGCTCCTGGCGAATCGGCACCGCCTGCGCCGCAGGGGCAGCGTGCGGGGCCGCATGGGCCGCGGCCGCCACCGGTTGCTGCCGGGGCACCTCCTCGGTGCGCGCGCCACGCAGCGGCTCCGGGTCCGCGTCGTAGTCGTCGTCGGGGTCGTACCCCTGGCCGTCGTACGTCTCGTCCTCCACGAGGCCGAGGTAGACCGCCATCTTGCGCATAGCGCCGGCCATACTCCTGTCCTCCGCTCTGTGGTGGATCGGCCCGTCACCGGCCAGACCCCGCCCCCGACGGCGCCGGGGGTCGGGACCGCGGTCCGCCCGGCGCCCGACGTTCCGTCAGGTCCGCTGCGTGGCCGCGGACACACGATCCACGATTCGCCGCCGCAATGCGAAGGCGATACATCTTGTCCTATTTTGTCCTGTGGTCTGATCTACTAACCGGTGACGTTACCGGAGGGGTGGCCGTGCGCCGAGTACCGCCGTTCCGACGCGCACATGTGTCGCACCGGCAGCAACGGCCTGTTCGAGGTCGCCACTCATCCCCGCCGAGACCATCGTGGCAGCCGGATGGGCCGCCCGTACTGCGCTTGCGATTTCCGCCAGTCGACCGAAAGCCGCCGCCGGATCGCCGGCGTACGGACCGGCGAGCGGAGCGACCGTCATCACCCCCGCGAGACGCAGTCCCGGTGCCGCCGCGACCGCCTCGGCGAGGGCCTCGACCTCGCCCGGCGACGCACCGGCCCGGCCGGCGCCCCCGGCCGACTCCCGGTCGAGAGCCACCTGCACCAGGCAGCCCAGTTCCGGTCGTCCGGCTCTCACCACCTCCGAGGAGAGGGCATTCACCAGCTTCAGCCGGTCCACTGAATGCACATAATCCGCATAACCGACCACAGAGCGGACCTTGTTGGTCTGCAACTGCCCGACGAAGTGCCAGGTGAGTGACAGGTCGGCGCAGTCCGCGGCCTTGGGGGCGGCATCCTGGTCCCGGTTCTCGGCCACCTCCCGCACCCCCAGGGAGGCCAGCAGCCGGGTGTCCCCGGCCGGGTAGGTCTTGGTGACCACGACCAGGGCGACCTCGTCGCGCGGGCGCTTCGCGGCGGCGCAGGCCGCAGCGATGCGCTGCTCCACTTCGGCGAGATTGGCGTGCAACTGCTCGCGGCGCGCCCGGTCGTGCGCGGTCAGGGCATCGGGGAACGACGGGCCGTCGGGGAACGACCCGTCATGGTGATTCGTCATCTCTCCTGTGGATCCAACCAGACGTAGCCGGCGAGGCGCCCGGTGCGCTGATCGCGGCGGTAGGAGAAGTGGTCTGCCGACTCCAGGGTGCAGACCGGGGAGCGGAGGAGGTCGGTGACGCCCGCTTCGGCGAGTTGGGCGTGCACTCCACCGGGCACATCCAGGGCCGGGGTGCCCCAGCCGGTGGTGGCGTGAGCCGCCGGGACGGCGGCGGCGACCTCGGCCCGCATCGCCTCGGGGACCTCGTAGCAGCGGCCGCAGACGGTGGGGCCGGTGGCCGCGGTGATCCGCTCCGGCCGGGCACCGAGCCGCACCATCGCCTCGACGGCCGCGGGGACCACCCCGGCGGCGAGTCCCGGCCGGCCGGCATGGGCGGCGGCGGCGACTCCCGCGACAGGGTCGGCCAGCAGCACGGGGGTGCAGTCGGCGGTCAGCACCGCCAGGGCGAGCCCGGGACGGGTGGTGACCACCGCGTCCACCCGGGGTGCCTCGCCGTCGCGCTGGCGGCCGGTGATCTCGGCGACCTCGCGGCCGTGCACCTGGTTCATCCAGACCACGTCCGCGGGGTCCAGCCCGAGGGACCCGGCGGCGAGCGCCCGGTTCCTCCGCACGGCGGCGGCGTCGTCGCCGACCGCGCCGCCGAGGTTGAGCTCTCCGTACGGCTCGGAGCTCACTCCGCCCCACCGGTCGGTGAAGGCGAAGTGAGCCCCGTCGCGCTCGATGCGCTGCCCGATCACGTGCCGCTCCTCGGGCGCGCCGCTATCGGTGCGGTCACTTGAGGAAGTCCGGGACGTCCAGCTCCTCGGCCGGGGTCTCGACATAGGGGCGGACCGGCGGGACCTGCGGCGGCACCGGGGAGCTCACCGGGGCGGGGGCCGACTCGGAGCGGCTCGCCGGCACCTCGTCCGCGGCGGCCACGGAGCCGAGGGAGCCGTAGGAGGGCCGCGAGGGGGCCGGACGGTCGCGGTCGCGGTCCTGGGGGGTGGACTTCACCACCGGGTCGCGGACGATGGCCGGGGGCTGTCCGCCGTCGAAGCCGGCCGCGATCACGGTCACCCGCACCTCGTCGCCGAGGGCGTCGTCGATGACCGCACCGAAGATGATGTTGGCCTCCGGGTGGGCGGCCTCGCTGACCAGCTGGGCGGCCTCGTTGATCTCGAAGAGACCGAGGTCCGAGCCGCCGGAGATGGAGAGCAGCACCCCGCGGGCACCATCGATGGAGGCCTCCAGCAGCGGCGAGGAGATGGCCATCTCGGCCGCCGCCTTGGCGCGGTCCTCACCGCGGGCGGAGCCGATGCCCATCAGGGCCGAACCGGCGTCCGACATCACCGACTTGACGTCCGCGAAGTCCAGGTTGATCAGACCGGGGGTGGTGATCAGGTCGGTGATGCCCTGCACACCGGAGAGCAGCACCTGGTCCGCGGAGCGGAACGCGTCCAGCACGCTGACCTGGCGGTCGGAGATGGAGAGCAGCCGGTCGTTGGGGATGACGATGAGGGTGTCGACCTCTTCGCGCAGCTGCGCGATGCCGTCCTCGGCCTGGTTGGCGCGGCGGCGGCCCTCGAAGGTGAAGGGCCGGGTGACCACACCGATGGTCAGTGCGCCCAGCGAGCGGGCGATGTTGGCCACCACGGGCGCGCCGCCGGTGCCGGTGCCGCCGCCCTCGCCGGCCGTGACGAAGACCATGTCGGCCCCCTTGAGGACCTCCTCGATCTCCTCGCGGTGGTCCTCCGCGGCCTTGCGGCCGACCTCGGGGTTGGCGCCTGCGCCCAGGCCCCGGGTGAGTTCACGGCCCACGTCGAGCTTGACGTCGGCGTCGCTCATCAGGAGGGCCTGCGCATCGGTGTTGATCGCGATGAACTCGACGCCCTTGAGCCCGACCTCGATCATCCGGTTGATGGCGTTGACGCCACCGCCGCCGATTCCGACGACCTTGATGACTGCGAGGTAGTTCTGCGGTGCTGCCACGTCGAAGGCCTCTCGCCTCGAGTTACCGGGTCGGACGGCTGCGTGGTGACTGCCGTACGACGGATGCCCATGGGTGGGGTGCCCGTTTCCGGGGTCGATGCCCCGGAATGCCGACCGCCGACCCGAACCCTAACCTTGAGGTTTAGGGTTACTGCTGTGTCAGTGTCTCTTTCAACGTCCTGATGACACAGGACACTAGGTCGATGCGCGGCTGCGTTCAACGAACACGCCGAGCCTCCTGCTTTTCTTTTGAGCCTATGTGATCACCCAACGGCCCACTCAGCCGGGGTGGACCATGGTCGGGCCGCACGCGCCCCGCGTCAACACCCCTACAGTCCGTCAACCCGCCGTGGCTGGGGCATCCGGAGCACTGACGTCATACGTCCGGGCGGACCTGGTGAGCAGCGCCGTGAGCACGGCTGCCTTGCGGGCCCCCCGTTCGGCGCTGCCCCACAGTACGGTGCGGCCGCCGTCCAGCCGCAGCTCGATGTCGTCAAAGGAGTGCACCTCGACCGCCGAGGCCTTCCCCGCCACCGCGGGCGGCAGATCCCGGGCCACCTGCACCGCAGCGGCGATCAGGTCCTTCTGCGGGAAGGCCGCCTCCGCGTCCCTGGCCGCCGGGGACTCCTCGAGCTCCACCACCGGTACGCCCCTGGGCGGTGCCGCGTCGGTGGCGAACCGCACCCCGGCGGCGTCGACCCGGGTGTAGCGGCCGTCGGCCCCCTTCACCGCCGCCACCGCCCGGCGCTCGGTGACCTTGATCCGCAGCGTGTGCGGCCAGCCCCGCCAGACCTCCACCCGCTCCGCCTTCTTCAGCCGGCCGGTCACCCGCCGCCGCACCGCGTCGAGATCCACCCGGGCCAGCGGACCCCCGGGGTGCACCCCGGCCGCGGCGACGACCTGGTCGGCCGTCAGCTCGTGGTTGCCGGTGACCGCGACCGTACGGACCGCCAGCACCGAGGAGAAGAAGACCAGCCAGGCGCAGACCGACACCAGCACCAGGCAGAGTGCGGCCAGCACGGCCACACCCCGCCGGGACAACCGGAGGCGGGGCAGCGGCCCTTCGGCCGCCGCCCGCTCCGGCTGCTCCCCGCGGCGCTGCGGGGCGATCGGCTCAGCCACGGTGCGGGCCGTGCCCCCTTGCCGCGCTGATGGCCTCGTAGACCATGCCGACCAGCAGGTCGTCGGCGTCCCGGCGGCCGAACTCCGCGGCGGCGCGGCTCATGTCCCACAGCCGCTGCGGGTCGGTGAGCACCGGCAGGACACTGCCGAGCACCCACTCGGGCGTCAGCTCGGCATCGTCGACCAGCAGTCCACCGCCGGCCTTCACCACGGGCTGGGCGTTGAGCCGCTGCTCGCCGTTGCCGACCGGCAGCGGGACGAAGGCCGCGGGCAGGCCCACCGCGGCCAGCTCGGCGACGGTCATGGCGCCGGCCCGGCAGAGCATCATGTCGGCGGCGGCGTAGGCGAGGTCCATCCGGTCCAGGTAGGGGACCGCGCGGTAGGGCGGCATCCCGGGGATGTCGTCGACCCGGGGCAGCTCGTTCTTGGGGCCGACGGCGTGCAGGATCTGCACCCCGTACTGCTGCAGCCGCGGGGCGATGGCCTGGACGGTCTCGTTGAGCCGCCGGGCGCCCTGGGAGCCGCCGGTGACCAGCAGCGTGGGCAGCCGCTGGTCGAGGCCGAAGTAGTGGCGTGCCTCGGGGCGGGCGGCCTGCCGGTCCAGGGTGGCGATGGTGCGGCGCAGCGGGATGCCGACATAGCGGGCGCCGCGCAGCTTGCTGTCGGGGGTGGAGACCGCGACGAAGTCGGTGTAGCGGGAACCGACCTTGTTGGCCAGGCCCGGGCGGGCGTTGGCCTCGTGGACCACGATCGGCACCCCGGCGCGCTTGGCCGCCAGATATGCCGGCATGGCCACATAGCCGCCGAAGCCGACCACGGCGTCGGCCTTGGACCGCTCGATGATGTCCTGGGTGGCCTTGACGGTGGCGCGCAGCCGGCCCGGGACGGTGATCAGCTCCGGGGTGGGGCGTCGCGGCAGCGGAACCGCCGGGATCAGCTCCAGGTGGTAGCCGCGCTCGGGGACCAGCCTGGTCTCCAGGCCCCGCTCCGTGCCCAGCGCCGTGATGCCGACCGTCGGGTCGTGCCGGCGGAGTGCGTCGGCGAGGGCGAGCGCGGGCTCGATGTGACCGGCGGTCCCCCCGCCGGCGAGTACGACATGCACCGAAATTCACCGCTCCCTGCGCGGCTGCCCGGTGGCGGGCCGCGCTGTGGTTCGTCGTGGCAGCACCCGGGCCAGGGTCGCCCTGATCCGGGAGGTGGAGCCCCGTGCGGCCAGGGCCGCCCTGGCCCCCGGCTCGCTCCGTGCGAAGCACAGCAGCATGCCGATGGCGAACAGGGTCGGCAGCAGTGCGGACCCTCCGTAGGAGAACAGCGGGAGCGGGACTCCCGCGATGGGCAGCAGTCCCAGCACCGCACCGATGTTGATCACAGCCTGGGCCATGATCCAGGTGGTGGCGCCTCCCGCGGCATACCTGACGAAGGGGTCCTTCGTGCGTCCGGCCACGCGGATACCCGCATACCCTAGTGCCGCGAAGAGGCCGAGCACCGACAGCGTCCCCGCCAGGCCCAGCTCCTCGCCTGTGACGGCGAAGATGAAGTCGGTGTGGGAGGCCGGCAGCTGGCCCCACTTCTCCACCCCGGCGCCCAGCCCGGAGCCGAAGAGGCCCCCGGAGGCCAGGGCGTAGAGGCCGTGCACCGCCTGCCAACAGGGCTCGTCGGGGCCGGTGTGGGTGACACCCACGCAGTTGATCCGGGCGAGCCGGTGCGGGGCCAGCACGATCAGTGCGGTGGACATCACCACCGCGATGCCCGCCGCCCCGGCGAAGAGCCGCACCGGTGCACCGGCCATCCACAGCAGCCCGAAGAGCACCGCGACCAGGATCATCGCGGTGCCCATGTCGCCACCGGCCATGATCAGCATCAGCAGGAAGACCGCGCCCGGCACCAGCGGCACCAGCAGGTGCTTCCACTGGTCCAGCATGCGCATCCGCTGCTTGCGGGCCAGCAGGTCGGCGCCCCAGAGCACCAGCGCCAGTTTGCCGAACTCGGAGGGCTGGATCTGGAAGAGGCCGACATTGATCCAGTTGCGGTTGCCGCCGACCTCCACGCCGATGCCCGGAATGGTGACGAGGATCATCAGGAAGATCGAGCCCAGCAGCAGCGGATAGGCCAGCGCCCGGTGCAGCGCCACCGGCAGCCGGGCGGCCACCAGCATCAGCCCGAGGCCGAGGACCACCGCCATCAGCTGCTTGAGGAAGTAGAACAGCACCGGCAGGCCCTGGCTGAGCGCGGTGATCTGCGAGGCGGAGAAGACCATCACCAGCCCCAGCACCAGGATCAGCAGACTGGCGCCGAGGATCAGGTAGTAGGCGGTGAGCGGCCGGTCGAGGGTCCGCCGGAAGCGGGCGGTGAAGGCCCGCAGGGCCGCGGTGCGCCCGGCGGCCCGGAAGGTGGTGGCGGATGCCGAGATGACCGGGAGGCGGGCGGCGGACCGCTGGGGCGGCGGCGCGGACGTCCGTCCGCGTACCTGTTCTGGCACCGCTCGCCCCTTCCCGGTCGTTCTCCTCAGCGTCGTTCCAGCTCACGTACGGCGGCGGCGAAGAGGTCGCCGCGCTCGCCGTAGTTGGTGAACATGTCCATCGAGGCGCAGGCCGGGGCCAGCAGCACGGTGTCACCGGGCCCGGCGAGGTCCGCGGCGGCGCGGACGACGGCGGTCATCGCCTCGGCGCCAGTGTGACCCTCGGCCGGCTCGATCACCGGCACATCCGGGGCGTGTCGCCGCAGTGCCTCGCGGATCACCGCCCGGTCGGCGCCGATCAGCACGACCCCCCGCAGCCGGTCGGCGGCGGTGGCCACCAGCTCGTCGAAGGCCGCGCCCTTGGCGAGACCGCCCGCGATCCACACCACCGGCCGGTAGGCGGCCAGCGAGGCGGCCGCGGCATGAGTGTTGGTGGCCTTGGAGTCGTCGATGTACGTCACCCCGTCCACCACCCCGACCTCCGCGATGCGGTGGGCGTCGGGGCGGAAGGCCCGCAGTCCGTCCCGGACCGCGCGGGGCGGCACCCCGTAGGCGCGGGCCAGGGCCGCGGCGGCCAGGGCGTTGGCGATGTTGTGCGGGGCCGGCGGCCGTACGTCGTCCACGGATGCCAGCTCGGCGGCGCTGCGCCGGCGGTCCTCGACAAAGGCCCGGTCCACCAGCAGGCCGTCCACGACGCCGAGTTCCGAGAGGCCGGGGGCGCCGAGGGTGAAGCCGACGGCGCGGCAGCCCTCCTCGACATCGGCCTCGCGGACCAGGTCCTCGGTGGCCTTGTCGGCGGCGTTGTAGACGCAGGCGACGGCGTTGCCCTGGTAGATGCGCCCCTTGTCGGCGGCGTACGCCTCCATGGAGCCGTGCCAGTCCAGGTGGTCGGGCGCCAGGTTGAGCACCACGGCGGAGTGCGGGCGCAGCGAGGGCGCCCAGTGCAGCTGGTAGCTGGAGAGCTCCACGGCGAGCACGTCGTAGGGCTCCTCGGCCAGCACCGCGTCCAGCACCGAGACGCCCACATTGCCCACGGCGGCGGTGCGCAGACCGGCCGCGGTGAGGATGGAGGCCAGCATCTGCACGGTGGTGGTCTTGCCGTTGGTGCCGGTGACGGCCAGCCAGGGGGTGGGCTCGCCGGTGGCCGGGTGCGCCCGGCGCAGCCGCCAGGCCAGTTCCACATCGCCCCACACCGGGACGTCTGCGGCGTCGGCGGCGGTGAAGAGCGGGCTGGACGGCGGCCAGCCCGGCGAGGTGACGACCAGCCGGGTGCCGTCGGGCAGGGTGTCGCCGTCGCCGAGGCGTACGGTGACGCCGTCCGCCTCCAGGCCGGCGGCGCGTTCGCGCAGCGCCGGGGAGTCGCCGCCGTCGACGACGGTGACGGCGGCACCCAGGCCGTGCAGCACCCGGGCGGCGCTGATGCCGGAGACGCCGAGGCCGGCGACGGCGACGGGCAGGCCGGCGAAGCTTTCGGTCATCCGGTCACCCAGCCCGCGTAGAAGAGTCCGAGGCCGACGGCGACACAGAGGCCCTGGATGATCCAGAAGCGGACCACGATGAGGACCTCGCTCCACCCCTTGAGTTCGAAGTGGTGCTGGAGCGGTGCCATCTTGAAGACCCGCTTGCCGGTCATCCGGAAGGAGCTGACCTGGATGATCACCGACAGGGTGATCAGCACGAAGAGGCCGCCCAGCAGGGCCAGCAGCATCTCGGTGCGGGAGCAGATGGCCAGACCGGCCAGCGCGCCGCCGAGCGCCAGGGAGCCGGTGTCGCCCATGAAGATCTTGGCGGGTGAGGTGTTCCACCACAGGAAGCCGAAGCAGGATCCCATCAGCGCCGAGGCCACCACCGCGAGGTCCAGCGGATCGCGGACGTCGTAGCAGTTGGCGGTGGCGGTGAGGGTGAAGGCGCAGTTCTGGCCGTGCTGCCAGACGCCGATGAAGACATAGGCACCAAACACCATCACCGAGGCGCCGGTGGCCAGGCCGTCCAGGCCGTCGGTGAGGTTCACGCCGTTCGACATCGCAGCGATCATGAAGTACGCCCAGATGACGAACAGCACGGGCCCTATCGACCAGCCGAAGTCCTGGACGAACGACAGCTTGGTGGAGGCCGGCGTCAGCCCCCGGCTGTCGTGGAACTGCAGGGCCAGCACGGCGAAGGCGAGGCCCACCGCGGACTGTCCGACCAGCTTGGCCTTGGCGCGCAGGCCGAGCGAGCGCTGCTTGACGACCTTGATGTAGTCGTCCAGGAAGCCGACCAGTCCCAGACCCGCGGTCAGGAACAGCACCAGCAGCCCGGATGCGGTCGGCGGCTTGTCGGGGACGATCACATGGGTGATCGCATAGGCGATGATCGTCGCCAGGATGAAGGCGATACCGCCCATCGTCGGGGTGCCGCGCTTGCTGTGGTGCGCGGCCGGGCCGTCGTCCCGGATCATCTGGCCGTAGCCGTGCCTGGCCAGCACTCTGATCAGCAGCGGGGTCCCGATCAGCGTCAGGACCAGGCCGATCACTCCCGCGAAGAGGATCTGCCTCACTTCGCCGCTCCTGTCGCCTCGTCACCGGCGAGCAGGGCCTCGGCGACCCGCTCCAGGCCGGCCGCCCGGGAGGCCTTCACCAGCACCACATCCCCTGGCCGTACCTGATCGCGCAGCAGCTCGACCGCCGCGTCAGCGTCGGACACCAGCACCGACTCCTCACCCCACGAACCTTCGTTCTTGGCACCCATGTCGAGCCAGGCCGCCTCGCGGCCCCCGACCGCCACCACCTTGGTGATGTTCAGCCGGACCGCCAGACGTCCGATGGCGTCGTGCTCCGCGAGGGTGTCCTCGCCGAGCTCCCGCATCTCGCCGAGCACCGCCCAGGTACGGCGGCGCTCCTCGCCGGTGCCGGCCATCGCCGCCAGCGTCCGCAGCGCGGCCCGCACGGACTCCGGGTTCGCGTTGTAGGCGTCGTTGACGACGGTGACACCGTCGGCCCGTTCGACGACCTCCATGCGCCAGCGGGAAAGCGCATCCGCCTCGCCCAGGGCAGCGGCGGTGTCGTCGACGGACATCCCCAACTCCCCTGCCACCGCTGCGGCGGCCAGGGCGTTGGAAACGTGGTGCTCACCGTACAGGCGCAAGGTCACGGAGGCGGAACCGGTGGGGGTGGTCAGTGTGAAGGAGGGGCGGCCGGAAGCGTCCAGGCGTACGTCCCGGGCCCTGAACTGGGCCTGTTCCGACTCGCCGAACCAGACCACCCGGGCCCGGGTGCGCGCGGCCATGGTCCGTACCAGCGGGTCGTCGGCGTTGAGGACGGCCACGCCGTCGGCCGGCAGCGACTCCACCAGTTCGCCCTTGGCCTCGGCGATGGCGGCCTTGCCGCCGAACTCCCCGGCGTGCGCCGAGCCGACGTTGAGCACCAGGCCGATCCGCGGCGGGGTGAGGCGGGTGAGGTAGGCGATGTGGCCCTTGCCGCGGGCGCCCATCTCCAGCACCAGGAAGCGGGTCTCACGGTCGGCCTGCAGCGCGGTGAGCGGCAGTCCGATCTCGTTGTTGAAGTTGCCCGCCGGGCAGACCGTCGGGCCCAGGCGCCGCAGCAGCTGTCCGATCAGGTCCTTGGTGGAGGTCTTGCCGGACGAGCCGGTCAGGCCCACCACCGCGGCGTCCGGCAGCCGGTCGACGACCGCGCGGGCGAGCAGGCCCAGCGCCGCCACCACATCGTCCACCACCACCGCGGGGACGCCCACCGGGCGGGTGGCCAGCACCGCGGTGGCACCGTCGGCCACCGCCTTGGCGGCGAAGTCGTGCCCGTCCACCTGCTCGCCCTGGACGGCCGCGAACAGCCCTCCCGGCTGCACCTGGCGGGAGTCCACGACCACCTGGGCGGTGATCGGGGCCTGCGGGTCGGGGGCGTCGTGCAGCGTCCCCCCGACGGCCGTGGCGACCTCGGCGAGGGTCAGTGCGATCACTGGGGATTACTCCTTGGAGTCTGCCGGGCCGGCGCCCGCGGGACGGGGCTCCTGTACTGCGGCCTCCGGGTGGTGGCCGCTGCCGAGAATCGCCTCGCGCAGCACCTCCCGGTCGTCGAAGGGTCGGACCTCGTCGCGGACGTACTGGCCGAGCTCATGGCCCTTGCCCGCGACCAGGACCGAGTCGCCCGCATGGGCGCGGGCCACGACGGCGGCGATCGCCTCCGCCCTGCGGGGCACGACCAGCACATCGCCGCGCTCCTCCTCCGGGACCTCCACCGCGCCGGCGAGCATGGCGAAGAGGATGGCCAGCGGGTCCTCGGTACGGGGGTTGTCGCTGGTGAGCACGGCGGTGTCGGCCAGCCGTGCGGCGATGGCGCCCATGGAGCCGCGCTTGTGCGGATCGCGGTCTCCGCCGCAGCCGATCACCACATGCACCTGGCCCTTGGTGACCTCGCGCAGCGACTCCAGAACGGCCTTGAGGGCGTCGGGCTTGTGCGCGTAGTCGACCACGGCCAGGTACGGCTGGCCGCCGTCGACCCGCTCCATCCGGCCGGGCACCCCGGGGACGGCGGCGACTCCGGCCACCACGTCCTCCAGCGGCAGCCCGGCGGTGGCCAGGGCGGCGATCGCGGCCAGCGCGTTGGCCACGTTGAACGGGCCGGGCAGCGGCACCGAGGCGTCGGCGGCCACACCGCCCGGGCCCACCACGCGGAAACTGGAGTCGGCCGGGCCCAGGTGCACGGCCTCGGCCCGCCAGTCGGCGGCCGGGTCGCCGGCCGCCGAGAAGGTGACGACCGGGATGGCCGCTTCGGCGGCCAGCCGCCGGCCGTAGGGGTCGTCCAGGTTGACCACGCCCCGGCGGGCCCGCCGCTCGGTGAAGAGCTGCGCCTTGGCCCGGAAGTAGTCCTCCATGTCGGGATGGAAGTCCAGGTGCTCCGGGGTGAGGTTGAGGAAGACAGCGATGTCGTAGACGACCCCGTCGACCCGGCCGAAGACCAGGGCGTGGCTGGAGACCTCCATGGCCACCGCGTCGGCGCCCTGCTCGCACATCAGCGCGAGGATGGCGTGCAGATCGGTGGACTCCGGGGTGGTGCGCTCGCTCTTGATCCGTTCGGTGCCGACCCGCATCTCCACGGTGCCGATCACCCCGGGGGTGTGTCCGCCGCCCCGCAGCCCGCCCTCGACCAGGTAGGACGTGGTGGTCTTGCCGTTGGTCCCGGTGACGCCGACGGTCAGCAGCCGCTCGGCCGGGGCCCCGTAGACGGCTGCGGCCAGCGTGCCCATCCGGGTCCGGGGGTCGTCCACGACCAGCAGCGGAACACCGCAGCCGGCGGCCTGCTCGGCCCCGGCCCGGTCGGTGAGCAGCGCCACCGCGCCGGCCGCCGCGGCCTGCGGGGCGAAGGCGGCGCCGTGGTGGTTGGCGCCGCCGAAGGCGACGTACAGGTCACCGGGGCGCACCGCGCGCGAATCATGGGTGATGCCGGTGACCAGGCCTCCGGCGCCGGGCGGCTCCAGGCCGAGCAGGCCGGCGATCTCGCCGAGCGGGGTCGGACGGACCACGGCGGGGCGCGGTGGGACGGACTGCTGCGGTGTCCCTGGGTCTCGCGGGGGCTGATCAGGTTTGGGCACGGCAGGCAGGGTATCCGGAGCGGCAGCGCCGGGGCCAAGCGAGTGGTCGCGGGCGCCGTCCGCCGGCTCCGGGGGGGTGATCGACCTCACGGCGTCTCCACTGTTGCTGCTCATGGGGAGGGCTTCCACTCGACGGGCAGATTGGGGGGTGCGGTGCCGGTGGGCGGCACCCGCAGGGTCTTCAGGGCGAACTCCATCACCTGCTTGAACACCGGGCCGCACAGCTGGCCGCCGAAGTGCCCGTTGGTGGGGTTCTGGATGGCGCAGGATACGGTCAACCGGGGTTTGTCGGCAGGGGCGAAGCCGATGAAGGACGCCGTGTAGCCGGAGTAGCGGCCGGTACGGGGGTCCACCCGGTTCGCGGTTCCGGTCTTGCCTGCCACCCGGTAGCCGGGGATCTGCGCCATGGTGCCGGTGCCCTGCTCGTCGGTGACCACCGACTCCAGCATCCGGGAGAGGGTCGCGGCGGTCTGCTCGCTGACCACCCGGGTCTGCTCGGGGGCCGGGGCGGGGGTGTAGCGGCCGTCCGGGCCGGTGGTGCCCTGGACCAGGCTGGGGTCGACCCGGACCCCGCCGTTGGCGATGGTGGAGTACACCGAGGTGGCCTGGATGGCGCTCAGCGAGAGGCCCTGGCCGAACGGGATGGTGTACTGCTGGGAGCCCTTCCAGTCGGCGCCCTTGGCGAGGATGCCCTGGGTCTCGCCGGGGAAGCCCAGGCCGGTGGGGCGGCCGATGCCGAACTTCTGCAGGTAGCCGTAGAGCACCTGGTTGGACTGCGCCTGGGTCTTGCCCAGGTGCTCGGCGGCCTCGATGGTGCCGATGTTGGAGGACTTGGCGAGCACCCCGTTGAGGGTGAGGTGCCAGGTGCCGTGGTCGACGTCGTCGTGGAAGATCCGGTCGGCCCGGTGCAGGGTGCCGGGCACCGTGACATGGGTGTCCCAGGTGGCGGTGCCGGAGTCCAGCACGGCGGCCATGGTCATCAGCTTGGCGGTGGAGCCGGGCTCGTAGACGTCCTGCACCGCGGGGTTGCCCAGGGTGCCGGGTGCGGCGTGGGAGAGGTCGTCGGCGTTGAAGCCGGGGGCGGTGGCCATGGCCAGCACCTGCCCCGTCTGCACGTCCTGCACGACGACATAGCCCTTCTCCGCCCCGGCGGCCTTCACCCGGTCGGTGATGGCCTGCTGGGCGGCCCACTGGATGTCGCGGTCCAGGGTGAGCCGCAGGTCCGTACCCGGCACCGCGGCGCGCTCGTGGAATCCCGCGGTGGGCACCAGGCGGCCGCCGGACTGGGCATAGGTGATCCGGCCGTCCCGGCCGGCCAGTTCGGCCTGGTACTGCTGCTCCAGGCCGGCCGCGCCGACGCCCTCGCCGTTGACGAACCCCACGACGTTGGAGGCCAGACCGCCCGCCGGGTAGACGCGCTTGCTGGTCTCCCGGTGGAAGACCCCGGCCAGCACATCCGCGCAGCCGGCCTCCACCCCGGTACGGCCGCCCTCCGCGGCGGGCCTGCCCACCGTGCGGGCCTGCGCCTGGCAGGCCGGGGTCGCGGCCTGGCGGGCGAAGCTGGTCTGGAGCGCGGCGATCTGGGACCAGGTCTGCGGGGTACGCCGTCCGGCGAGCAGGGCGTAGCGGGAGCGGGGCGTGCTCAGTGCCTTGACCAGCTTCGCCCGGTCCACTCCCAGGATCGGCGCCAGCAGCGCGGCCGCCTGCTGGGGGGCGTCCGGCACCTTGGTCTGCTCGGGGGTGAACATCGTGGGGTCGGCGGTGATGTCATAGGCGTCGACCGTGGTGGCCAGGACCACCCCGGAGGCGTCCGTTATGGCACCGCGGTCGGCGGGGAGCACATCGTCGACATAGCGGTTGACGGTGGCCTCGGCGGCCAGCGCGGAGGCATCCACCACCTGGAGCTGGACCAGGCGCCCGATGAACAGCGACAGCACCGCGGTCAGTGCCACGGTGACCAGCCGCAGCCGGCGCCGGGGGTCGCCGAGCCGGATGGAGCCGACCGGGGGGCGGCGGCGTGCGGCCGGACGCCCGGCCCGGCCCGCCGCCGCGGTGCGGGGACGGGGATGCGGGCGGGGCTGCCGGGTGGCGGGGCGGGGCGGCCTGCGGGGGGTGCTCATCGCGCGCCACCCCCCACGGGCCCGGCCTGGATGGCGCCGTCCGAGGTGGCCGGCACGGCCGCGGGCGGCTGCGGGGCGGGGCTGGGGAGGCTCCCCGGCGCGGAGGCGCCGGGTGCCGGGGTACCGCCGGCCTGCTCGGGCTTGCCGAGCACCTTGCCGTCGTCCTGCAGGAAGGCCGGGTTGCCGCCGGGCACCATGCCCAGCTCACCGGCCCTGCGCTGCAGCGAGTCGGGCGCCGACCACTGGTCGATCTGCTGCTCCAGGCTCTGCTGCTCGTCGGTGAGCCGGGTGGTCTCCTCGCGCAGCCTGCCCAGCTGGAAGGACCCCTGGTTGAGCGCGGTGTTCAGCATCAGCAGGCCGATCAGGCCGGCCGCCAGCAGCACCACCACCAGCACCGTGAAGGGGGTCCGGCCGGGCGTCGGACGACGGCCGGCCGAGGTCCTGCGCACGGTCGGACGCGGGATGGCCCCGGCACGGGCCGACGGCCTCCGCGCCCCTGCCGTCCCTGGTGCGGGCACGCTCAACTCCTCGCTCCTTCCCTCCCCCCGGGCCGCTGCTCCCGGCGCCGGCCCGGCCGCGGGGCGTCAGCCCCTGGCCGCGCTGCGCTCCCTGATCCTCTCCGCAGCGCGCAGCCTGGCCGGGGCGGCGCGCCGGTTCTCCTCGATCTCGGCCTCCGTGGGCAGCTCGGCGCCGCGGGTGAGCAGCTTCAGCCAGGGCTGGTACTGCTCCGGCACGACGGGCAGACCGGGCGGGGCCGTGCTGGTGGCGCCGGCGGCGAGGTACTGCTTCACCAGACGGTCCTCCAGCGAGTGGTACGACAGCACGGCGATCCTGCCGCCGACGGCGAGTGCGTCCAGCGCTCCGGGGACGGCCCGGTCGAGCACCGCCAGCTCGCCGTTGACCTCGATGCGCAGCGCCTGGAAGGTCCGCTTGGCCGGATTGCCGCCGGTGCGCCGGGTCGCCGCGGGAATGGCATTGCGCACCAGTTCCACAAGACGCGCGCTGGTGGTGAACGGTTCCTTCTCCCGTTCCCGGACGATCACGGTGGCGATCTTCTTGGCGAACCGCTCCTCGCCGTAGACCTTGAGGATCCGGGCCAGGTCACCGTGCGCATAGGTGTTGAGCACCTCGGCCGCGCTCAGGCCCCGGGTCTGGTCCATCCGCATGTCCAGCGGTGCGTCCTGGGCGTAGGCGAAGCCGCGCTCGGCCTCGTCCAGCTGCATCGAGGAGACCCCGAGGTCGAACAGGACGCCCTGCACCCTGGGGATGTCCAGCCGCTCCAGGACCGCCGGGATCTCGTCGTACACCGCGTGCACCAGGGTGGCCCGCTCGCCGTACGGGGCCAGGCGCTTCCCGGCCAGCTCCAGCGCGGCGGGATCGCGGTCCACCGCCACCAGCCGGGCCTCGGGGAAGGTCTGCAGCAGTGCCTCGCTGTGGCCGCCGAGCCCCAGGGTGGCGTCGACCACCACCGCGCCGGGCGCGGTCAGGGCCGGGGCGAGGACGTCCAGGCAGCGCTTCAGCATCACGGGGACGTGCTTGGGGCCGGGCTCGGTCATGAGAGGCCTCCCGCGGGGGCGGTGCGTGCGGGGGCGAGGGTGCTCATGGCGGGGTGGAGCCCTTCTTCCGGTGCCGCCGCCCCTGGACGGGGCGCCGTGACCGTCCCATGGTGCCCTGCCGGCGCCGCGGTGGAGGGACGGCCTCCCACCTCGGGGGTGCGGATGCCCGGGACACCTCGCCTGGTCCCCGCCCGCTCACTGGGGAAGTGACCCGTCTGGCACCGGGGAAGGGGTGTCAGGAGGTGCGGAGCGGGAGGAGGCCGGGCGCGGCGTCCGGCGGCCGGGGGCGGGGATCGCTCTCCGTCGTCCCGTACCGGCCTGACGACGTGTGACGACCCGTGGCACTCCGCGGTCACTCTACTCCACGCCCTGCCCCGGTCAATCGCCGGCGACGGCGCGCCACCCGTCCTGCCCAACGCCGAGCGGCAGCTCAGCGAGGCCCGCCGGGCGGCCGCCGCGGGGGCGGGCGGACCGGGGGCGCGCACCCGCCGGCGCCGGCGGCCGGCGGGCACGGGGGTGCGCCGCAGCCTCCGGCCCGCCGCCGCACGGGCCTCGTGCGGGCCCGGGGCTCCCGATTACCGTCGTCGGCATGACAGCGATTCCTGACCGGCCCCCGTCGCCGGCACCCGGCCTCGCAGGCATACCCGGGCTTTCCGCCGCAGCCGCCGCCCGTCCCACCGGGCCCTCCGTCATCGACCGCTTCCTGGCGGCCAACCTCGACTACGCCGCCGACCACCGCGGCGGCGGCAGGGACGCCCGCCCGGTCCAACGGGTCGCCGTGGTGGCCTGCATGGACGCCCGGCTGGATGTGCACGCCGCACTGGGCCTCGCGCTGGGCGACGCCCATGTCATCCGCAACGCCGGGGGTGTGGTCACCGACGACGTCATCCGCTCGCTCACCATCAGCCAGCGCGCCCTGGGCACCCGCTCGGTCGCCCTGATCCACCACACCGGCTGCGGCCTGCTCGGCCTGACCGAGGACTTCCGCCGCGAACTGGAGGCCGAGGTGGGGCAGCGGCCGCAGTGGGCCGTCGAGGCCTTCGCCGACCTGGACGGCGATGTCCGCCAGTCCCTGGCCCGGGTCCGTACCTCGCCCTTCCTGCCGCACACCGACGACGTCCGGGGGTTTGTCTTCGACGTCCGCACCGGGCTGCTCCGCGAGGTCGCCTGAACGGCCCGCAGGCCCGCCACTCCAGGCGGGCGCAAACCGTCCCCACCACGGGTGACGAGAGGCGCCGGCACCGGTTGGCGCGGCGCGGAACGGGAGATCCGCTGGAGACAGGTCGTCCCCTGCATCCAGTGAGGTCACCGTGGAGTTCCAGCGCAGCCATGCCCGTTCCCGTGGGGCCGCCGTCGCGGCCGCCTGCCTGCTGATCCCGGCCGCGGCGCTGGCCTCCCCCACCGCCGCCCACGCCCAGGTGTTCATGGGCCGCCATGCCCGAGCGGCGTCCCGGGTGCTGGACCTCGTCAACGACGAACGGTGGCGGGCGGGGTGCGGGCCGCTGGTCCTCGACCGCCGGCTGAGCGACTCCGCCCGGCGGCACAGCCGGGACATGGCCTACCAGCACCACATGTCGCACCAGGGCTCGGACGGTACGGCGCCGGTGGACCGGATCAAGAGGACCGGCTTCCGGGCGGCGGCCTGGGGCGAGAACGTCGCCCGCGGCTACCGCACCGCCGACCAGGTCATGGACGCCTGGATGGCCAGCCCCGGCCACCGCGAGAACATTCTGAACTGCCGTTACCGGAGGATGGGCATCGCACACGCCGAGCCCGGCGACTACTGGACCCAGGACTTCGCCACCCCCCGCTGACCCGCAGCGGCGCCGTTCAGCAGGCCCTCGCCCGGTCCGGGCGGGGGCCTGCTCCGTGCCGGCGCACCGGTGGGGCGGCGGTTGCCCGCACACCCTGGACCGCCGCGGGTCGTGGGGGCGGCCGGGCCCGGGACCTCGGCTGGTGGGGCTCAGGAGGGCGCGGTGCGGGTGCGATCGACGGCCCTTGATGCCCAAGGTCCGTACGGGGTGGGCCAAAGGGGGTAAACAGCACGTGTCGCCCGGCTGGGTGACTTGTGACACCGTTGCAGGGAAGAATGCCGGGAGCAGGCCTGCACCGCACCACCTGGGGCGGCCTGTCCGCGCACCTCGGCCGAGCTGCCGTCCCGGTGGAACCGATCTGCCGGAGAGCGCGTAGGTCGGGGTGGGACGGGCCGGTCCGGGGACCAGGAGCGGCCGAAACAGGACAGGCCGAGGAGCAACGGGTGACGACCTTCAACGAGCGGGCGGGTCTTGATGGGCAGGGGCTGGCCGGCCCCGCCTTCCCGGGGGCCGGGGCGGGGGCCGCGATGCCCGAGTTCCGGCGGGGCCCCGTGGGCCTGCACGAACTCGGGGCCGTGGTGGAGCGGGTCCGGTCGTCCGTGGAGAGCGTGATCGAGGGCAAGCCCGAGGCGGTCCGGGTCGCGCTGACGGTGATGCTGGCCGAGGGGCATCTGCTGATCGAGGATGTGCCGGGGGTCGGCAAGACCATGCTGGCCAAGGCGCTGGCCCGGTCGGTGGACTGCACGGTGCGCCGTATCCAGTTCACGCCGGACCTGCTGCCGTCCGATGTCACGGGTACCAACGTCTTCGACCAGAACCGCCGGGACTTCGAGTTCCGGCCGGGTGCCATCTTCGCCCAGATCGTGGTGGGCGACGAGATCAACCGTGCCTCGCCCAAGACCCAGTCGGCGCTGCTGGAGTCCATGGAGGAGCGCCAGGTGACCATCGACGGCACCAGCTATGAGCTGCCGTCGCCGTTCATGGTGATCGCCACCCAGAACCCGGTGGAGATGGAGGGCACCTATCCGCTGCCGGAGGCGCAGCGTGACCGCTTCATGGCCCGTATCTCCATCGGCTACCCGGGTGCCGAGGCCGAGCTGGCGATGCTGGACACCCATGGCGGCGCCTCCCGCTGGACGACCTCCAGCCCGTGGCGCACGCCCACGACATCCTGAAGCTGATCGACGCCGTACGGACGGTCCACGTCGCTGACACGGTGCGCCGGTACGCCGTGGAGCTGGTCTCCGCCACCCGTACCTCCCCCGAACTGCGGCTGGGCGCGTCCCCCCGCGCCACCCTGCACCTGCTGCGCGCCGCCCGCGCCGCCGCCGCGCTGGAGGGCCGCGACTATGTGCTGCCGGACGATGTGCAGGCGCTGGCCGTGCCGGTGCTCGCACACCGCCTGCTGCCGACCGCCGAGACCCAGCTGAGCCGGCGCTCCACCGAGCAGGTGGTCCGCGACCTGGTGCAGCGGCTGCCGATCCCGCGTCCCTTCGGCGACCAGAGCGCGCCGCTGCGGAGGGGCTGAGGTGGCCTCGAAGGGCACCGAGCAACCGTCGAGCCTGCGTACCGGCCTACGGGGGATGACCACCCGCGGCCGCTCCTTCCTGGCCGCCGGGTTCACCGCGGTCCTCTGCTCCTATCTGCTGGGCCAGGACGCTCTGCTGCGGGTGGGGGTACTGCTGGCGGTGCTGCCGCTGGCGTCCGTGGTGCTGCTGCTGCGCACCCGCTACCGGGTGGCGAGCGGACGCCGGCTGACGCCCCACCGGGCCCCGGCCGGGCAGGAGGCCCGGGTGCACCTGCGGGTGGACAACGTCTCCCGGGTGCCCACCGGGCTGCTGATGCTGGAGGACCGGGTTCCGTATGTGCTCGGACCCCGTCCGCGCTTTGTGCTGGACCGGGTGGAGCCGCGCGGGCACCGGGAGGTCTCCTACCGGGTCCGCTCCGATCTGCGCGGCCGCTATCCGCTGGGTCCGCTTCAGCTGCGGCTGTCCGACCCGTTCGGGATGTGCGAACTCACCCGCGCCTTCACCACGGCGGACATCCTCACCGTGGTGCCGCAGGTGCAGCCGCTGCCGCCGATCAGACTGGCCGGCGAGTGGACCGGCTACGGCGACAACCGCTCCCGGGCGGTGGCGCTGGCCGGCGAGGACGATGTGGTGCCGCGCGGCTACCGGCACGGCGACGACCTGCGACGGGTGCACTGGAAGTCCACCGCCCGCTACGGCGAGCTGATGGTCCGCCGCGAGGAGCAGCCGCTGCGCTCCCGGGCGACGGTACTGCTGGACACCCGCGAGGTCGGCCATCGCGGCACCGGACCCGGGTCCTCCTTCGAGTGGGCGGTCGCCACGGCCGCCTCGGTGGCGGTGCATCTGCTGGAGCGCGGCTATGCGGTCCGGCTGCTCACCGACACCGGCCTCTCGGTGCCCGAGACCGGCGCCTCCGAGACCGGCGGATCGGTGTCGGAGGCGTCCGGGCTGATGCTGGACACCCTGGCGGTGGTGCAGCTCTCCGACGGCAGCGGCCTGTCCCGCGCCGAGGAGGTGCTGCGGCTCAGCGGCGAGGGCCTGGTGGTGGCGGTGCTGGGCGCACTGGACGAGGAGCAGGTGGCCAGGCTGGGACGGCTGCGCCGGCGCGCCGGCGCGGCGGTGGCCTTCCTGCTGGACACCGGCACCTGGACCGGGTTGCGGCATGTGCTGCCCGACGTCGACCCGGACGAGACCACGACCCAGGAGCGGCTGCTGCGCGAGGCCGGCTGGACCGTGCTGCGGGTCGCCGCCGGGGACTCGGCCGCCGCGCTGTGGCGGCTGGCCGACCGCAGCGCCCAGGGCGGCGGGGAGACCAGCTTCACCGGGGGCGCGGCGCGGTCCTGGAGCGCAGAGGGAGAGGGGGGCCCGGCATGACGGGCCGTACTCGGCTGACGGTGGTCTCGGCGGCGGCCGTACTGCTGGTGTCGTTCTGCCTGACGCCGCTGCTCACCGGTGCGGGCTGGCTGGTGCACGCCGCCTTCCTGGTCGCGGTCACGGCGGGAGTCGGTGCGGGGGTGCGGCGGCTGCCGATACCCCGCCCGCTGATGGCGGGTCTGCAACTGCTGGTGCTGTTCTATCTGCTGCTGCTGGGCTTCGTCCGCAGCGCCCTGGTGTACGGACTGCTGCCCGGCCCGGGGAGCGTGGACCGGCTGGGCCAGGTGCTCCAGAGCGGCTTCGACGACATCAGTGCCTATGGCACACCGGCCCCGAGCACCCCGGGGCTGCGGCTGATCCTGGTGGGCTCGGTCGCGCTGATCGGACTGGCCGTGGATGCCATGGCCGTCACCTACCGGCGGGCGGCGCTGGCCGGGCTGCCGCTGCTGGCGCTCTACTCGGTGGGCACCGGGCTGGGCGACGGCGGGGCGGCGTGGCTGTGGTTCCTGCTCGCCGCAGGCGGCTATCTGACCGTGCTGTTCTCCGACGGCCAGGACCGGCTCACCCGCTGGGGACGGGTCTTCCACGGCTCCGGGCGCGGCGGCACCGGCTCGGCCCCGCTCACCCGCAGCGGCCACCGGATCGGCGTACTGGCCCTGGCCGTCGCCCTGGTGGTGCCGGCGTTCCTGCCGCAGCTGGGCAACGGCCTGGTCGCCGGCGGCCTCGGCCACGGCAGCGGCAAGGGCGGCGGCACCATCACCGCGATCAACCCGGTGGTCTCCCTGCAGGCCGACCTCAACCGCCCGGTCAATGTGGAGCAGCTGCGCTACACCACCACCTCGCAGGACGCCGGGAGCATGTACATCCGGGTGGCGGTCTCGGACGACTTCAACGGCGTGGACTGGAAGCCCTCCCAGCAGAAGGTGGAGGACGTACCCCAGGTCCTCCCCAACCCCACCGGGCTCGCCGACTCGGTGGCCCGCACCGAGGTGAGCACCCAGATCCAGATCAGCGACCACCTGCGGCAGGAGTGGCTGCCCATGCCCTACCCGGCGTCCGAGGTGGACGTCCCGGGTGACTGGCGGTTCGAGCCCAACAGCAGGACCCTGGTGGGCGACAACGGGCAGAAGACCCTCGGGCTGTCGTACACGGTGAAGAGCCTGGAACTGCAGCCCACCGCGGACCAGTTGCGCAACGCTCCCGCACCGCCGAACGACATCACCCAGCGCTACCTCAAACTGCCCGACAATCTGCCCGCCGTGGTGCGGGCCACCGCACTGCAGGTGACCCGGAACGCACCCACCCCGTACGACAAGGCGGTGGCGCTGCAGGACTGGTTCGCCGGCTCCGGTCTGTTCACCTATGACACCGAGGTGGAAGCCGGTACCGGCACCAACGCCATCGCCAAGTTCCTCCAGGACAAGCGCGGCTTCTGCGTGCACTTCTCCGCCACCATGGCCGCGATGGCCCGGGCCCTGGGCATCCCCGCCCGGGTGGCGGTCGGCTACACCTCGGGCACCCAGCAGTCCGACAGCAGCTGGGTGGTGGGCAGCAAGGACGCCCACGCCTGGCCCGAGCTGTACTTCGAGGGCGCCGGCTGGCTGCGCTTCGAGCCCACCCCCAGCCGCGGCTTCGCCCCCGACTACACCCAGCAGCAGGCCTCCACCGCTCCGGGCGGCGACCACCAGGAGCCCGCCCCCAAGCCCACCGCGCACCCCTCGTCGAGCCCGACCGCCAACAGCACCTGCACCGGGCGGGAACGGCAGGCGGGCGACTGCGGCACGCATGACACGGCCACCTCGACGGTCAGCGCGGAGCAGTCCCCGTGGCCCACGGTGGGCGTCATGACGGGGATCGCGATCGGGGCGCTGCTGGTGATGCTGCTGCTCACCCCGATGTTCTGGCGGATGCGGCTGCGCCGGGCCCGGCTGCGGCCGGCGGGCGGCCCGCCGGACGGGGCCGCCGTACAGCTGGAGCTGACGGACCAGCAGGTGCTGGCCGCCTGGCAGGAGCTGGTGGACTCGGCCTGGGACCTGGGCATCGCCCCGGACGGCGCCGAGACCCCGCGGCGCACCGTCGGCCGGATCACGGCGTCCGCGCCTCTGGAGGGCGAGTCCAGGGAGGCTGCGGGCCGGGTCGCGCTGGCGACGGAGCGGGTGCTCTATGCCCGCTCCCCGCAGACGGCTCCGGGGCTCGACCGGGACGTCCGTACGGCCAGCAACGGCCTGCGGGCCGCCGCCGGCCGGTGGACCAGGGTGCGGGCGGTGCTGCTGCCGCCGTCGTCGGCGCGGCTGGTCTGGCGGGCCGCCGACGCGATGGGCGCTGTACGGGACAAGGTGCAGAGCGGTGTGTGGGCGGTGCGGCGGCGGATCGCCGACGCGGTGGGCCGACTGCGCCGCTGAGCGGTGCACCGTGAGCGGTGCGGCGCCGGTGACGCGCGAAGGCGGCGGGCGGACAAGTCCTTGGACTGTCCGCCCGCCGCCTTCGCTGTTGGGCCTCGGTGTCGCCTGTCGTCGGTGCCGCCGCGGTCAGGGGCCCTGCTGCTCGTCCCTGCGCCGCTGCCAGCGCTGCTCGATACGGTCCATCATTCCGGCGCGGCGCTGAACGGGAGCGGACCTGGGGCCGCCCGCCGAGGCGCCGCGCGGCGCACGCTTCCATCCGGTGACGGCGAGGACGGCACAGCCCAGCATGACCAGGAAGCCGACCACACTCACTGGCACGATCTGGGCGACCATGCCCCCCATCAGGAGGCCGATGCCCACCACGAACCCTGCGGCGGCGAGGTAGACACGCCTGCGGGTGTAGGTGCGCAGCCCGGTTCCCTCAAGCGCTGTCGCGAACTTGGGATCTTCGGCGTACAGCGCTCGCTCCATCTGCTCGAGCAGTCGCTGCTCGTGCTCCGAGAGCGGCACGGAGTCCTCCTACTCGTCGGTCGCGGGGGCGACCGCCGCCACCCCTGGCGGGATGGCGAGTCCCTTCAGGATAGGCAGGGAGTCACTCCCGTGGAACCCACCCCATTGCAGACAGCCACAGCGCGGTTCCGGACGGTTGCGACTCCGCCATGCCATCCGGGCCCTGATGTGGTCCATATGCCCCATGCACCTGGCTGTCATGCTTCGTTGCTTTACCCAGATCATACGGTCCGCCGGCCTGTTGTGGAGGGGTCAACCGAAGGTGCGATGGACCACTCCCCCGAGGTGCGTGCCGTCCTCCCCCCAACGGACGAGGCACTCCCGGGGTGCCCGGGGCGGCCGGTGGGCCGGTGATCGATGAGGCTGGCGGGACGGACGGCGCCGTCTCCGAACCGGCGGCTCACCGCGTCCACGGTGCGCTCCACCTCCCGCCAGCCGTGTTCCCGCTCGCCCAGCGCGGGCTGCACGGCGCGGCCCGCCGCGGACACCAGCCCCTCGGCACGCACCCCGACCAGCCGGATCCGGGCCCGCTGCAGATGCAGCCCTCGGTGCAGCGCGGCGGCGGCTGCATGGAGATCACGGGCCAGGTCCACGGGCTCGGGCAGGGTGCGGGAGCGGGTGATTGTGGTGAAGTCGTGGAAGCGGATCTTGAGGGTGACGGTACGGGCTGCCAGCCTGGCGGCGCGCAACCGGGCGGCGGTGGCCCCGGACAGGGCCAGCAGGGTGCGCTCCACCACCTCGGGGTCATCGGTGTCGGCGGGATAGGTGTGCTCGGCGCCCAGGCTCCGCTCCGCCCGGTACGGGACCACCGGCCGCTCGTCCACACCCTGGGCGAGACGGTGCAGTTGATCGCCGGCTGCGGCCCCCAGCATCCGCCGCAGGGTGGCCCTCGGCGTGTCGGCGAGGTCCGCGACGGTGTGCAGCCCGAAGCGGCCCAGCAACTCGGCGGTGCGCTCGCCCACCCCCGGCAGCCCCGCGGCCGGCATCGGCCGCAGAAAGTCCGCCACCTCCGCCGGGGCCACCGCCCGCAGCCCGTTCGGCTTGGCGGCGGTGGCGGCCAGCTTCGCCACCAGCTTGCTGGGGCCGATGCCGACGGACGCGGTGAGCGACTGCTCGGCCGCGACGGCGGCCCTGATGTGCCGGGCCAGGCCGAGCGGGTCCCCCGGCACTCCGGCCAGATCGAGGTAGGCCTCGTCCAGCGAGACCGGCTCCACCTTGCGGGCCAGGGAGTGCAGCAGCTCCATCACCCCGGTGGAGGCGAGGGCGTACTCGTCGTGGTCCGGTGGCAGGAAGACGGCCTGCGGGCAGAGCCTGCGGGCCCGGCCCACCGGCTGGCCCGCGTGCACACCGCAGGCGCGGGCGTCATAGGTCGCGGACATCACCACACCGCGTGGCCCGGCGGAGCCCACCACCACGGGGCGGCCGTGCAGTTCGGGGTGGCGGCGCAGCTCGACCGAGGCGTAGAAGGCGTCCAGGTCGACCAGCAGCACGGCGGCGCTCATCAGCCGCACCCCCGTCCGCGGGGGTGCGCATACGGCGGTGCCCCGCCCGGCCGGGGCCGCGGGGAACCGGCCGGGCCGCCCGGGACCGGCCTGCGGGGGGCACCCGTGACCGGCCCGGCACCCCGGGCATCGCCGGGCCGCCTGTGCGACGACTGCTCAGCTCCGCGCGGACAGGCCCTACTTGAGTTCGGCCAGCAGATGCAGCTGGGTGGCCGCGGCGTGGAAGGCGGGCTGCTGGGCAGCGGCCTCCTCCAGCTTGAGCAGCGCCTCCAGCGCACCGGGCTCGGAGTCGACCAGCACCCCGGGGACCAGGTCGGCGAAGACCCGGATGCCGTGGACGGAGGCCACATGCAGACCGGCGGCGCCGGCGAGACCGGTGAGCTCGTCGACGGTGAAGCGGCGCGGCATGGGGTCGCCGGCGCCCCAGCGGCCCGACTCGCCCTCCAGCGCATGGCGGGCCTCGACGAAGTGGCCGGCCAGCGCCCGTGCCAGCACGGCGCCGTGCCGGTTGGCCGCGAGCAGGCTGACCACGCCGCTCTTGCGCAGCGCCGCGGTGATGCTGCCGAGGGCCTCGGCGGGGTCGTCCACGACCTCCAGCACACCGTGGCAGAGCACCGCGTCGGTGCTGCCGGGCTCCACCAGGTCGGCCAGGGTCTGGGTGTCGCCCTGCACCGCGCGGACCAGATCGGTGACCCCGGCTTCGGCGGCGCGGCGCTCCAGGGCGAACAGGGCGTCGGGGCTGGGGTCGACCACGGTGACGCGGTGGCCGAGGCGGGCCACGGGCACCGCGAAGTTGCCGGTGCCGCCGCCGGTGTCCAGCACGTCGAGCACCGGGCGGTCCGCCTCCTCGGCCCTGCGGTCGAGGGCCTCCCGCAGCACCTCCCAGACCACAGCGGTACGCAGGGAGCTGCGGGGACGCGTCGGGTACACGGGGGGACTCCTCGGCATGGCGGGGCAGGACGGGACCACCTTAGAACGTCCGGCAGAACCCTGGCGCGCTGACTCATCCCGGACTCCCCGGGCTGGAGTGCCAGAGCTTGCGGGGGGCGTCCTTGGCGGGCTGCCCCGCGGGCCGCAGATCCGCGTACGGGGACTGGCGGAAGCCGCTGGGGTGGACCAGCACGCGGTGTCCGGCGGGCGTGGCGGCGGGCTGCGGCGGGGTGGCGAGCAGCTCCCGTACGGCGTCGATGCCGCGCTGCTCCCGCAACTGCTGGAGGGCGGCGAGATCCCAGGCGGCGCTCGCGGTGAGGGAGACCCCGCGCGGGCCGGTGCGGCGGACGGTACCGCGGGCCAGCAGCAGCCAGGAGTGGAAGACGGTGGCTGCGTACGACTGCTGGGCGCGCTCGAAGAAGGCCAGGTCGATCGGTCCGGTCGCATCGTCGAGGGTGGCGAAGACGACCCGGGTGCCGGTACGTACGGGCGGGGTCTGGGTGGCGACCTTCACCCCGGCGACCAGGATCTCGGCGCGGTTGCGGGTGCGCAGCAGATCGCAGGCGCGGGTGACGCCGAGTTCGGCGAGCAGCGGCTCGTGGAGGGCGATGATGTGGCTGCTCCAGTCCAGGCCGAGGACCTCGATCTCGGCCCGGATCCGCTCGGCGTCGCCGATCTGCGGCAGCCCGCTCCTGGACGGCCGCGTCCCCGAGGCCCGCGAGGTCTGCGGATGGGCCCCGGGCCCGCCCCGGTCGCCGCCCGGGGGTACGGCGAGCCGTGCGGCCGGTCCCCGGTGCGGGTGCGCGGCTGCTGTTGCGGTCTGCTGCGCCGTCAACGCACCGGCGGGTGGGCCGCCCGGCTCAGGGGTGCCGCGGGGGTCTCCAGCCCTGGGGGGCGCCCTCGAGGGCGAGTTGGCCGGGGCCGGGGGCGCGGCGCCCGGACCGGATGCGCGGGCGGTCGGGCTCCATGGCGTCGAGCAGCAGGTCGCGGCGGACCAGGCCCTCGGTGCCGGGGGTGTCTCCGGGACCGATGCCGTGCAGCGAGTCCAGGGCGCCGATCCGGACCAGCCCCTCCAGGACCGGCTGGGAGGGCCGGGCCCGGAGGCGGAAGTCGGCGAGTGAGGTGTAGGGGGCGTCCGCCCGTGCCTCGGTGATACGGGCGGTCTCGGTGTCGCTGATGCCCTTGACGTCGGCCAGCCCGATGCGGATGCCCAGGAGGCCCTCCCCGGTGCGCTCGACCCGGTGGTCGGCGTGGGAGGCGTTGACGTCGGGGCCCAGGACGGGGATGCCGAACTGCCGGGCGTCGTCCAGGATCAGCCGCTTGGGGTACATCCCCGGGTCATGGGTGAGGACACCGGCCAGGAAGGCGGCCGGGTGGTGGGTTCAGCCAGGCGGACTGGTAGGTGGGCAGCGCGAAGGCGGCGGCGTGCGCCTTGCAGAAGCCGAAGGAGGCAAAGGCCCGCAGCACCTCCCAGGCCCGCTCCACCACGGCGCGCGGATAGCCGCGGCGGTCGGCCTCGGTGGTGAACCAGTCGCCGACGGCGGTCTGCCCGCCGGGGCTGCCCAGGGCTCTGCGCGCCTCGTCGGCGCGGGCGGCGGAGCAGCCGGTGAGCACCGCGATGGTCTTGATGACCTGCTCGTGGAAGACCACCACGCCCTCGGTCTCGGCGAGCACCGGTTCCAGGTCGGGGTGCGGGTACTCGGCCTTGGTCCAGCCCTGGCGGGCGTTGAGGAAGGGGGTGACCATGTCGCTCTTGACCGGGCCGGGCCGGAAGAGCGAGATGTCGATGATCAGGTCCTCGAAGGTCTCCGGGCCGAACTTGCCGATCAGCTCCCGCTGTCCGGGGGACTCGATCTGGAAGCAGCCCAGGGTGCGGGTGGAGCGGATCAGCTCGAAGGTGGCCGGGTCGTCGTGGGGGACGGCGTCCAGGTCGACCTCGGTCTGCTCGGTGCGGGCGATCTCGGTGAGCGCATACGCCATGGCGGACTGCATCCGCACACCGAGGACGTCCAGTTTGAGCAGGCCGATCTCCTCCACGTCGTCCTTGTCGAACTGGCTCATCGGGAAGCCCTGGGCGCTGATCTCGGCCGGGGTGAGGTCGCGCAGCCGCTGGTCGGAGAGGAGGATCCCGCTGGGGTGCAGGGCGATGTGGCGGGGCAGCCCGTCCAACTTCTCCACCAGGTCGAAGAGGACCGCGAAGACCCCTTCGTCCAGCCGGGAGGAGCGCAGCTCCGGCAGGTCCCGCAGGGCGGCGCGGACATCGCGGGCGCGGATGTGCGGAAAGGCCTTGGCGGCGGCGGCGATCTCCTCCGGCGGCAGGCCCAGGGCCGCGCCGACGTCGCGGACGGCGTGCCGGGCGCGGTAGGTCTCCTGCATGGAGACGCAGAGGGTGCGCTCGGCTCCGAAGCGGTCCAGCAGCCGCTGGTAGACCTCGGTGCGGCGGGCGGACTCCACATCCAGGTCGATGTCGGGCAGCGCGGTGCGGCGCTCGGAGAGGAACCGCTCCATCAGCAGGCCGTACCGCATGGGGTCGACCCCGGAGACACCCAGCAGATGGTTGACCAGGCTGCCGGCGCCGGAGCCGCGGGCGGCGCAGCGGATGCCCATGCCGCGCACCATGTCGACCACCTCGGCGACGGTGAGGAAGTACGCCTCGTAGCCCAGGCGGCGGATCAGTGCGAGCTCGTCGTCGAGGCGGGCGCGGGCGTCCGGGCCGCCCGCGGCCGGGCCGTAGCGGTGGACCAGCCCGGCCTCGCAGCGGGCGCGCAGCTCGGCGGTGGCCCGCTCCGGGGCTATCCCCAGGACGGCCGGCTCGGGCATCCGCACCGAGCCGAAGCCCAGGTGGACATAGGGGTCGAGGGCCAGCCCCGCGGCGAGGTCGGCGGTGGCCGCCAGCAGCCTGCGGGTCCCGGTGGGGCTCTGTCCCGCGGCGCGGACGACCTCCTCGGCGACCAGGGCCATCTCGGCGGCGGACTTCAGATGCCCCTCGGCGTTGGCCCGGTCGCGGTGGCGGCGGTCCAGCGGGACCAGCCGGCGGGCGGCGTCCAGGATGTCGGCGACGGGGGCGTCCTCGGGGCGGGCGTGGCGGACCGCGTTGGTGAGGACGGCGGGCAGGCCGGCCTCGGCGGCGAGGCCCAGCATCCTGGCTGCGACGGGCAGCGAGTGGGGGTGGCCCGGCGGGGCGAGCTGGTGGACCACCTCCACGGCGAGGTCGGCGCCGCAGGCCCGCTCCCGCCAGCGGCGCAGCAGTGCGCGGGCCAGGTCGGGGCGGCCGGCGGTGATCGCCCGGCCGACGTCGGAGGACGGGCCGAGGAGGACCAGCAGATCGCCCTCCAGGGCGTCGGCGTCCTCCAGTTGACGGGTGATCAGCTCCGGGGTGACGGCGGGCCGTCGGCGGCCGGCCAGCAGCTCGGCGGCGGGGGCCGCCGCGGACGCCAGGTCGGCACCGTGGGCGGCGCTGACCAGCCGGCACAGGGCGCCCCAGCCGGCCCGGCCGCCGCGGGCCAGCACGGTGACCCGGGGCAGCCCGGCGTCCACCGCCCGGCCGCCGCGGGCGGGGGTGGTGGCAGGCGGGGCCTGCGGGCCGTCCGGGCGTACGGCGAGGTCGGCGCCGAGGACGGGGCGGATCCCGGCCCCGGCGCAGGCCCGGGCGAAGCGCACGGCGCCGTAGAGCCCGTCGCGGTCGGTGAGGGCCAGCAGCGGCATGCCCAGCTCCGCGGCCCGCTCGACCAGCACCTCGGGTGCGGAGGTCCCGTACTGCAGTGAGTGGCCGGATGCCACATGCAGATGGACGAAGGGGCTGCCCGCGGCGGAGCCGCGGCTCGGATTCCGGGCGAAGGAGTCGTCGGTGCTCAAGGGGACTCCTCAGGGAGGGGGTACGGATCGGGATCAGCCGGTGCGGGGCATCGGGGGCGCCGGGTCACCCCCCTCCCCGTCGTCGAGGTCGTCGAGGTCGTCGAGGTCGCCGGGGTCGCCGGGGTCGCCGGGGTCGTCCTCGAAGTCCTCCAGCGGGAGCGCGGGAGCGGAGGCTGCGGGCCGCAGCGAGAGCAGCCGCTGCACGATCCGCAGGAAGAGCGCGGTGTTGCGGATCAGGTCGTCGGCGTCCCGCAGACTGGCGGCGCCCTGGATGCCGGCCTCGGCGGCGGCTCGCTTGCGGGCGCCCGCGGCGAAGTACACCGCCCACTCGGCGAGTTCCGGGGCGACCTCGGGCAGCACCTCCCAGGCACTGCGGATGGCCTTGCGGCGGCGGGGGTTCTTCTCCGGGCGGCCCCGCACGGCCAGTACGGCGGCCGAGGTGCGCAGCGCCGCCAGATGGGCGGCGGCGTAGCGCTCCAGGGGGTCCTCCAGGCCGCGGGCGCCCTCCAGGGTGCGCTGGGCCTGGGCGAGCAGGTCCAGGGCCGCGGGCGGGGCGGCGGCCCGGCGCAGCACGGGATGGACGTCGGAGGGCCTGCGGTGCGGGGTGCCGTAGCCGCCGAGCGGGCGGGCGGGCTGCTGGGGCAGCGCTCTCTGCTGTGCGGGGAAGATCCCCTCAGGGGTGCCGCCGTCCAGCCGGATGATGCGGGCGTCGCCGCCGGTGACCGTCATCTGCACCACCCCCTCAGTCCGCGGTCCTGGTGAGCGTCCAGCGGCCGGCCTCCGGGTCGAGGCTGAGGTCGTACACGCCCGCGGCGAACGTCCGGCCCGGGCTGGCCTCGACCCGCCAGACCTCACGCTCGGTACGGATGCAGCGGCCGAGTGCGGTCATGGGCGGGGCCTCGGCCACGGGCAGGCTGCGGCCCGCACCGCCGGGAGCGCCGGCCCGCCGGGCCTCCTCCCACCACGGCCCGCTCTCCTTCCAGTGGCCGAGCACCTCCCGTACCGCGTAGATCCGGTCGCGCCAGAGGAAGTGCGTGGGCCTGTCGCCGGTGCCCCGGACCTCGACCGGGTCTGCATGGCGCCTGGTCATCGTGCCTCCTAGCTGTTCCTCGTGCCGACGGTTCGGGCTGCCGACGCGACTCCGCTCGGGGCGGACGGTGCCGTACCCGGTCGCCAGGTCTCCCCCGTACCTCCCCGCGACCGGTGACCGGGCCGGCTGTCCTCGTCGGAGGACTACCCCGCCACCCCCTGTTCGAACCTTCGTTCGAACACTCTCAGGGTAACCCCCTGCGCGGACTCCGCGTCAACGCCATTCCCCTCCCTCGGCCTGCCCGCACGAGCCCTTACGGCCCGCACAACCCCATGGTGAACGGCACCACTGACAACGCCCTGGCCCCGTGGACCGCCACCGGCCCGCCCACCCGGCCGGCAGGCCCGCGACCTCACGGGAGCCGGACGCCGCCGAGCCACCGCGCAGGGGGCCGCCGCGGGCCCACGCCGGGCGCCCGCCGAGCCACGGTGCAGCAGGCCCGGCCGGGCGGCCGCGCCGACGCGGCGCCGGGGCGCCGGGGAGCCGGGGCGCCGGGGAGCGGGGGAGCCGGGGCGCCGGGGAGCGGGGGAGCGGGGGCCCGGGAGCGCCGCAGGCCAGGGCTCGCGGCGACGCCCAAGCGGCGATGGGGGCTCCCCCACCGACCGGCACCGACCCCGCCCCCCACTCAGCAGCCGACAGTGATCAACTCATCTGCCGTCAGCTGCAACTGACCACAGATCATGAACGTCTGAACATCACGGGAGCCGGTCGTCACCGAGGACGACCGGGCCCGCAGCGCAGCCGCCAGGGCAGCCCGGCCGCACAGACCGCCGGGGCCGCCCATGGCCGGCTGCCGCTCCGCCGGCCGGCCGCACGGGCAGCGGCGGCCCCGGCGTCCTCGATCACCTCGGCGCCCGTCCGGGCCCGACATCGACGAAGAGGTACTTCACTTGCACAAGCGAACGTCACGACGCCGACTGCCCGCTGTCATCGCGATCGGCGCGGCCACGGCAGGCTGCATCGCGCTCCTGCCGCCCGCCGCCTATGCGGGCGGACCCGGCGGCAGTGCGCCGGCCACCCGGCAGCAGGAGTTCGCCGCGGCCGCCGCGGAGTACCGGGTCCCGCTGGAGGTGCTGCTCGGCGTCTCCTACCAGGAGTCCCTGTGGGACGGGCACTCCGGCAGGCCCAGCACCGGCGCCGGGTACGGGCCGATGCACCTCACCGACGCCACGCCGGCCATGGCGGCCGGGGGCGGGACCGGCGCCGCGGGGCGGGGCGACCTCGCCTCACTGGTCCGGGACCCCGCACTGCACACCCTGCAGGCCGCCGCAGAGCTGACCGGGCTCTCCGCCGACGAACTGCGCAAGGACACCGGGGCGAACATCCGCGGCGGCGCTGCGCTGCTCGCCTCGTACGAGCGGAAGCTCCAGGGCGGCACGCCTGCGGACGCGAACCGGTGGTACGGGGCGGTCGCCCGCTACAGCCAGTCGTCCGAGCGGAAGGCCGCGGCGTCGTTCGCCGACCGGGTGTTCGCCGCGATCAGGGCGGGCGTGCAGCGGACCACCGACGACGGCCAGCAGGTCCGGCTGGGCGCCGACCCGGCCGTGCGCCCCGCCACCTCCGAGCTGGCCCCGCTCGATCTGGCGGCATCGGCCGCCACCGCGCCGACCGAGTGCCCGTCCACCCTGGTCTGCACCTTCGTCCCGGCCTCCGCGTCCAACGGCCAGGTGGCCAACCGGCCGGCCGACGGCATGCGGATCGACTCCATCGTCATCCATGACACGGAGTCCTCGTACGACTCCGCCGTCACCTCCTTCCAGCAGCCGGGGGGAGGCTCGGCGCACTATGTGATACGCGCGTCCGACGGCGCGGTCACCCAGATGGTGCCCACCAAGGACCTCTCCTTCCACGCGGGCAACTACTCCGACAACATGCACTCCATCGGCATCGAGCAGGAGGGCTTCGCCGCGCAGGGCGACGCCTGGTACTCGCCGACCGTGTACCAGAACATGGCCGACCTGGTGAAGTACCTCTCGGCCCGCTTCGGCATCCCCCTGGACCGCCAGCACATCATCGGCCACGACAATGTCGTGGGCCCGTCGTCCGCCCTGGTCTCGGGGATGCACTGGGACCCGGGACCGCAGTGGAACTGGGGCTACTTCATGCGGCTGCTCACCGGCCCGACCACGGTGGGCAGGCGCGGGGTCGGCCCGGTCGGCTCGGTCGTGACCATCACGCCCGGCTACCAGCAGAACCTCCAGACGGTCCAGGTGTGCCCGTCGGACGACCCCACGGGCGCGACCACCGTCTGCACCGAGCGGCAGCAGCCGTCCAACTTCCTGTATGTGCGGACCGCCCCGAGCGCGGACGCCCCGCTCTTCGGCGACCCGGCGATCCACTCCGACGGCGTGGGGACGGACCGGATCAACGACTGGGGCGGCACCGTCGTCGACGGCCAGCAGTTCGTGGTCGCCGACCGCTGCGGTGACTGGACGGCGATCTGGTTCAGCGGCGCCAAGGTGTGGTTCTACAACCCCGGCGGCCAGTACACCGCCCCGGCCACGGGAGTGAAGGTGGTCTCGGCCGCGGGTGCCGCCCCGGTCTCCGTCTGGGGCTCGACCTACCCGGACCGGGCCGAGTACCCGGCGGGTCTCTCCCCGTCGACGCAGGCTCCGCTGAGCTGGTACACCGTGCCCGCCGGCCAGGCCTATGTGGCTGCCGGGCCGGCGTTCGCCACCGATGACTTCTTCTCGTCCAGCGACACGGTGGTGACCGGCGGCAAGCAGATGTACACCATCCAGTACAACCACCGCCTGGCCCGGGTGTACGCCTCCGACGTCACCGCACTCGACGCCCCGGCGACCCACTGAGACAGCCGGCGACCCACTGGGACAGCGGGACTGACCGGTCATCGGACCGGCGCCGCCCCCGTCACCCGTTCCCACGGGCGGCGGGGGCGGCGCCGTACCGGACCTCACCCGGCGGCGGAGGCGGCCCGGCTAACAGCCGGCCGGCGAGGTCGGCCCCCACGACCGCGCCGTCCGCGTCGCGGGTGAAGAAGCCGCGCTGCCCCTGGAGGGCGCCGTCGGTGACGATGTACTCGTCCGCGTCGCCCGGCAGCAGGCCGATGGCGAACGGAGGGTAGTCCGACGGCAGTTCGGTGTCCGCGGCCGCCCGGATCTCCGGCTTGATCAGGACTTCGAGCGTCAGCCCTGCCCCGTCCGTGCCGATGGTGAAGGTCATGGCGTCGTTCTCGTAGCCGCCGACCACCTCACGGGCCCGCGCCTCGTCGTAGGGGAGCGGCTCCGGGTCCCGGTCGACCACCCCCAGGAAGGTCCGGAGCGCCCAGCGGACGACGGTCTGGTTGAAGGGGACACCCCCCGGGCCCGCGTTGGACATCACGACGACGGCGAAGTTGCGCTCGGGCACGATGAGGAGCTCGGCGAACTGACCGTTCGCCGACCCGCCGTGGCCGACGGTGCGGACACCGTCCACGTCGCGCAGGAACCAGCCGATGCCGATGGCGTCGCCGAGGGTGCTGGCCTGCAGCGCGACCGTCGGCTCCGTCATCCGGTGCAGCACCTCGGCGGGCAGCACCCGGTCGCCGCCCTCCGCGCGTCCGTCACCGAGGTGGAACCGGGCCCAGCGCAGCTGGTCCGCCACCGAGGACACGATGCCGCCGCCGGGGTTGTTGGCGCGGGTGTCCTTCCACTGCCGTACGGTGACCGGCGTCCCGTCCTCGTCGAGGTTGTGCCCGACGGCGAACCGGCGGGTCATCGCTTCGGCGGGCGCGAAGACGCTGTTCGACATCCCCAGCGGCTTCAGCAGGAGCGTGGCGACAGCCTGCTCGTAGGGCAGCCCGGTGACCTTCTCCAGGATCCGCCCGGCCAGGTTGTACCCCACCTGGCTGTAGGAGGCGCGGGCTCCGACCGGTGCGATCTGCTCCAGTCCGGCCATTCCCGCCACATAGCCGGCCAGGGCGTCGTCGCCCTCACCCGTGTCGAGGATCATCCGCCAGTCCAGCCCCGCGGTGTGGTTGAGCAGGTTCAGCACGGTGATCTGCGCCGCGGCCTGCTCGTCCGGGAGCGCGAACTCGGGGACGTAGCGGCGCACCGGTGCGTCCAGCTCGACCCGCCCCTCCGCGACCAGGCGCATCAGCGCGGTCGCGGTGCAGGTCTTGGTGACCGAGCCCAGCACATAGAGGGTGTCCTGGTCGACGGGCAGCGGGTGGTCGACGCTCGTCACGCCGTGGCATGCGAAGACCTCCCGGCCGTCCACCCAGAGCCCGACGGCCGCGCCGGGAATGCCGAACTCCGCGGCGGTCGCGGCGACGAACTCGGACAGCGTGTCCTGTGACATGGCGTTCCCCTCATCCCCTGTCCCCTGCGCGCCCCATGGAACCGGCCGCGCCTTCCGCAGCGACTTGCACTGCGTTCAAGTGGAACGTTAGGGCCGACTTGAACAGTGTGCAAGAACTTTCTCGAACAATGTTCAAGCCGCTGCCCGCCCCTCTATCCTGAGCACATGCCGCGCACCACGCTGACCAGCGAACAGATCGTCGACGCCGCCGTCGGACTGCTGGACGCCGAGGGACTGGAAGGCCTCAACATGCGCGCGCTGGGCAAGCAGCTGAACTCCGCGGCCACCGCGGTCTACTGGCACGTGGGCAGCAAGGACAACCTCATCACCCTCGCCGCCGACCGGGTGTGGAACGAGCTCGCGCTGCCCGACCTCGACACCCTCGACTGGCGGACGGCCGCCACCCGGCTGACCACCGACCTGCATGCGATGCTCGTCCGCCACCCCTGGCTGGTGCAGGCCTTCGGCTCCCTGCCGCTGTTCGGCCCCGGCAAGGCCCGCCACGACGACCACAGCCTCGCCATCTACGAGGCGGCCGGGTTCACCGGCGCGCAGGCCGACCAGGCAGCGGCCACCGTCTTCACCTTTGTGCTCGGCAACGCCCTCGGGACGGCCGCGACGGACGCGCTCACCAGGAGGCTCGGCCGCGGCGGCGGTGACGCCGAGGAGTCGATGCGCGAGAGCATGGCGAAGGCCCGCGAGATCGCCTCGCGGTTCCCACGGCTGCGGGCCCGTCTCGGGACAGCCGGGGCGGACTACGGGGCGGCCCCCGACAACAGCTTCCAGTTCGGCCTCCAGGCCATCCTGGACGGCCTGGAGGCCCGGCTCGCCGCCCCCCGCACCGCCGGGTCGTAACGACCCGGCCCGGCTCGGACACCGGGGCGCACAACGGCGGGCTGCACACCCGGCCGCCGCTCCCACCTGCCCGCCCAGGCCGCGGCCCCGCTCCCGACCGGTCCGGCGGAGAGGCCGGAATCACGTCGGAACCGGCCCGTGGAAGCACCGGCCATCACCCTCCCCCGGGCAGAACCGCCCCGTTCCGGGCCGTGGGACCACCCCGCCGGCCCCGCCCGGGCGACGACCCGAACTCGCCCTTCCCGCTGCGCCACTGGGCAACGTAAGCCATCCCACACTCCCGGACGGCATGAGCCCCGGAGCTACCGGCTAGTATTTGAACTGACCAGTCAGTTCAAAAACAGGGGATGACATGACCGACCCCGAGGGTGGCGCCGCAGTGACGGCCCGGTCCCTCTCCCTGCGCGGCCCCCGGGGCTGGGTCTACCGGGAGGTGGACCTCACAGCCGGGCCGGGCGCCCTGGTCGCTGTCGAGGGCCCCACAGGCTCCGGCCGCACCGCCCTGCTGCTCACCCTCGCCGGACGGATGCGCCCCACCGCCGGCAGCGCCACCGTGGCCGGACTGCACCTGCCCCGGCAGTCGGCGAAGGTACGCCGCATCGCGGCACTCGGCCCGGTGCCCGGCGTCAACCAGCTGGACCCGGCGCTCACCGTGGGCGAGCACATCCGGGAGCGCCGGCTGCTGCACGCCCCGGTGCGCTCGCTGCTGCTCCGCCGGGGCGACCAGGGGGCGGCGCAGGCCCTGGCCACAACCGGCTTCACCGCCGAGGGCCTGCCACGCGGCCTGCGGACCCCCGTAAGGGAACTGGACGCACTCGGGCTGCTGCGGCTCGCCACCGGGCTGGCGCTGACCGGCCGCCCCCGGCTGCTGTGTGTGGACGACATCGACGACCGACTGCACGCCGCCGACCGCGAGGCCGCCTGGCGGATGCTCCACGCGGTCGCCCGAAGCGGCGTCACCGTACTGGCCGCCACCACCGACGCCGCCGCAGCCGGCGGCCTTGCCGAGGTGACGCTGCGGCTGCCCGACGGCACCGGGCGGCAGCCGGACACCGGAACAGCCGGGACGACCGGGGCGACCGGGGCGACCGGGGCGACCGGGACAGCCCCTACAGCCGCCGCAGCCGCGACAACCGAGGGGGATGCCACCGATGCACGCGCTTAGCCTGGCCCGTCTGGAGCTGCGCAGGTTCGCCCGCGGCCGGCTCCCCCGCGCCGCCCTGGTCGCCCTGATGCTGCTTCCGCTGCTCTACGGCGCCCTCTACCTCTGGTCCTTCTGGGACCCCTACGGGCGGCTGGACAAGCTGCCCGTGGCGCTGGTCGTCCAGGACCGCGCCACCACCGTCCAGGGGGCCCGGATCGACGCCGGGCAGCAGCTGGCCGATGAACTGAGGAAGCGTCAGATATTCGACTGGCAGGAGACCTCCGCCCAGCAGGCCGCGGCAGGTGTCGCCTCGGGGAAGTACTACCTCTCCCTGACCGTTCCCCAGGACTTCAGCCGCAACATCGGTTCCAGCGACAGCGACCACCCGGAGCGCGCCGCCCTCCAGGTGCGCACCAACGACGCCAACAACTACATCGTCGGCCAGATCTCCCGCTCCGTCTTCACCGAGGTCCGCGCCGCCGCCTCCGCCAAGGCGTCCGACGGCTTCTACGACCGGATCTTCATCGGCTTCTCCGATCTGCACGACCGCACGGTCAAGGCCGCCGAGGGCGCCGACCGGGTGCACAGCGGCGCCGACCAGGCCCACCGGGGCGCCGGACAGCTCGCCGACGGCACCGACCAGGCCCACCAGGGCGCCGGACAGCTCGCCGACGGCAGCAAGGACGCCCGCAGCGGCGCCGACCGGCTCGCCGCCGGGCTGGCCAGGGCCAAGCAGGGCAGCAGCGCCCTGGCCGGCGGCCTCCTCGGGCTGGACCGAGGCGCGGGCCAGCTCGCCGACGGCAGCAAGGAGGCCGCCGCCGGCACCCAGCGCCTCGCCGACGCGGTCAACCCGCTGGCCAAGGACGTCTCGCCGCTGCTGCACCACTACCCCGCGGAGATCAGCACCTCGGCCCGGCTGATCGCCGACGCCGCCCAGGAGATCTCCGCCAACCTGGGAAAGCTCCCAGCCGCCACCGCCAAGGCACTTGCCGACGCCCGGTCCGCCGCGGCCCGGCTGGACTCCGTCCGCGCCACCCAGTGCCCCGGCGGATCCCCAGCCACCCCCGGGGACGCCACCCCCGGGAACGCCGTCGACTGCGCCGCCCTCGACCAGGCCGACCGGGCCGCCCACCAGGTGGTCGCGGCCGCCGAGCAACTGGACGGCGCCGTACAGCACATGACCCCGCGCCTCGACCAGCTGGCCGCCGACGCCACCCGGGTCGAACGGCTCGCCCGGCAGCTCTCCAGGCCCGGCCTGGCCCAGGACTTCGACCAGGCCGTGGCCGACGTGAACCGGCTCAACACGGGCGTGCACCGGCTCGCCACCGGAACCGCCGCACTGCGCCAGGGCACCGGCCAGGCCCTCACCGGAGCCCGGACCCTCGACTCCGGGCTGGGCGACCTCGCAGACGGCGCCAGGTCGCTCAGCGGCGGACTCTTCCAGCTCTCCACGGGCGCCCAGCGCCTGGACAGCGGCCTGGGCACCCTGGCCGACGGCGCCCAGCGGCTGGACAGCGGCCTCGGCACCCTCACGGACGGCTCCGGCACCCTGGCGAGCGGCCTGCACGACGGCGCCGGGCGGATCCCCGACTACGACCGGGCGCAGCGCGACGTCCGCGCCGCCGCCATGAGCGACCCCGTCCAGCTGGCCAGGGACGAACTCAACAAGGTCCCCAACTACGGCACCGGCTTCGCCCCCTACTTCATCCCGCTCGCCCTGTGGGTGGGCGCCATGGTCGCCTATATGCTGCTGCGCCCGCTCAGCCCCCGCGCGCTCTCCGCCAACGCCCCCTCCTGGCGGGTCGCGGTCTCCGGCTGGCTGCCCGCCGCCGGGATCGGGGTGCTCCAGGCCGGAGCGCTGCTGGCGGTGCTGCACTGGGGGGTGGGTCTGCAACTGGTGCGCGGCGCCGGGGTGGTGGGCTATGCACTGCTCGCCGTGGCCTGCTTCACCGCGGTCATGCAGTGGCTGAACGCCCGCTTCGGCCCGGCGGGGCGGCTGCTGGCCCTCGCCCTGCTGATGCTCCAGCTCACCTCGGCCGGGGGCACCTACCCGGTGGAGACCAGCCCGCGGTTCTTCGGCGCCCTGCACCCCCTGCTGCCGATGAGCTATGTGGTGCAGGGCCTGCGCCGGCTGATCAGCGGCGGCGACCTGGGACCGGTGTGGACGGGCTGCGCGGTGCTGGCCGGCTTCCTGGCCGCGGCCCTCGCCCTCACCACCCTGACCGCCCGCCGGCGGCAGGTCTGGTCGCTCTCCCGGCTCCACCCGGAGCTGGCCCTGTGACCACTGCGGCGATCCCGGGCGCGACCCGCGACAATACGGCCATGAGCAGCAGTACCAGCACCCGCCGCAGTGCCACCCGGCAGAAACTCTACGAGGCCGCGGTGACCCTCATCGCCGAGCAGGGCTTCTCCGCCACCACGGTGGAGGAGATCGCCGAACGGGCCGGGGTCGCCAAGGGCACCGTCTACTACAACTTCACCAGCAAGACGGAGCTGTTCGAGGGGCTGCTGCGGCACGGCGTGGGCCTGCTCACCGACTCGCTGCGGACCGCCGCCGCCGACCGGCCGCCGCTGGAGGGCCTGGACGCGATGATCCGGGCGGGGCTGGAGTTCATCGCCGCCTACCCGTCCTTCGCCCAGCTCTTCGTCGCGGAGACCTGGCGTACCAACCGGGCCTGGCACGACACCCTGCGGCTGCTGCGGGACGAGGCGGTCTCGGTGGTCGCCGGGGTGCTGGACGACGCCGTACGCCAGGGCGAGCTGGCCGAGGACCTGGACACCCGGCTGACCGCCTCGGCGCTCTTCGGCATGGTGCTGGTGGTCGCCCTGGACTGGCTGGCGTTCCAGCCGGAGCGGGACATCGCCGATGTGCACACCGCCCTGGTCCGGCTGCTGCGCGGGCGCATCCGTCCCTGAGCAGCGTGCAGGGGCGGCACCGCGCGGCCGGCGCGGGCCACCCTCCCGCCGCCGGCCACCCGGTACCGCCCCCGTACGGGTGCGTCGCCGCCGCAGGGTCCGCTCCGCCGCCCCGTGCCGGCGGTGCGGAACCCGTGGTCGGCTCCTGCGTGACGCCGCCACCGGCCGGGCCCCCGTGGAGCCCCGGCGTCCCCCGTGGCCTCCCTCCCGCCCGGCGGCGTCCGTCACGCTCCGGGTGCCGGTGCCCTTGGGCCCCGCCGTCCCGGTGCGACAACTCTCCCGTCCGCGACGGCCGTCGGATATCCGCTCGGGTACTCAAAGCGACGGCCGAGTACATCTGAGTACCGGTACTCAGATCTCCCGATCCGTCCCTGCCGCGGAACCGCGCCGCAGCCCGGGTGCGTCTCCTGCTCGCCTACGCTGTGCAGGCGGCACGGGCAGGCGATGCCACGACGGGGAGCAGGAGGCGGATGTGTCGGTCATCCCGATGATCTTCACCAGCGGATGGGCGAGCGGGGTCAACGCCTATGCGGTGGTGCTGCTGCTCGGGCTCTTCGGCCGCTTCGGCGGCGCCGACTCGGTGCCGCCCGCCCTGGAGCGCACCGATGTGCTGGTCGCCGCCGGGCTGCTCTTCCTCTGCGAGGCGGTGGCCGACAAGATCCCGCTGGTGGACACCGCCTGGGACGCCGTCCACACCGTGATCCGCCCGGTGGCCGGGGCCACCGTCGGCGCCCTGCTCGCCGGGCACGCCCATGGTTCGCTGGGCGCCATCGCGGCCGGAGCGGTGGGCGGCGGCAGCGCCCTGGTCAGCCATCTCACCAAGGCATCCCTGCGGATGGCGGTCAACACCTCCCCGGAGCCCTTCAGCAATATCGTCGTCAGCCTGCTGGAGGACCTCACCGTCGCCGGGGTCGTCACCCTGGCGGTCTTCCACCCGGTGGCCGCCGCCTCGATCGCCGGTGTGCTGATGCTGCTGGGTCTGCTGCTGGTCCTCTTCGCCGTCTCCCGGATCCGCCGCTTCGTACGGCGCCGCCGCGAGCGCCGCGCCCAGCGGGCCGGCACCGCCCACCCCGCCGCCCTCTGAGCGGCGCCGTTAGGATCCCGACCATGGCAAGGATCGTGGTCGTCGGTGCGGGCATCAGTGGGCTGGCGGTGGCAGCGCGGCTGGCCACGGTGGGACACCGGGTGCTGGTGTGCGAGGCCTCCGGGACGCACGGCGGCATGCTGGGCCGGTACCACCGGGACGGCTTCGTCTTCGACACCGGGCCGACCCTGCTCACCCTGCCGGCCGTCTACCGCGATCTGGCCCTGAAGACCGGCAAGGAGCGGCTGGAGGACCTGGTCGAACTGGTCCCGGTCGACCCCGAGAGCCGCCATCTGCTGCCGGACGGCAGCGAACTGGCCCTGCCCAACGCCTCCCGGGCCGGGGTGGTGCGCGCCCTGGACGGCGCCTTCGGCCCCGGCGCCGGCGAGCGGTGGGGCGCCGTGATGGACCGGGCCCGGCAGGTCTGGGAGGCCACCCGCCGCCCCCTGCTGGAGGAACCCCTCACCGACGGCACCGCCCCCCTGCACAGCGACCCCTACCCGGTCGCACCGCGCCGCGGCCTGGCCCGGCTGGCCGGCCGCGGCCCGCAGACCCTGGCCGAGGTCGCCCGCCGCGAACTGGCCGGGCAGCCGGGGCCCACCGCGCTGCTGTCCGAGTACGCGCTCCGCTTCGGCTTCGACCCGCGCACCGCCCCGGCGAGCCTCACCGTGGTGCCGTACATGGAGCAGACCTTCGGCGTCTGGTACGTCACCGGCGGGATGCGGGCGCTGGCCGATGCCGTGTATGCGCGCTGCGAGCAGCGGCGGGTGGAGTTCCTCTTCCACGCCGCGGTCTCCGAGGTGGTGGTGAAGGACGGCCGCGCGGCCGGGGTGGAACTCTCCGACGGCAGCCGGATCGAGGCCGACCTGGTGGTCTCCACGGCCGACGTACGGGCACTCCACGGGCAGCGCCTGGTCGAGTGGGACGGGGAGGACGAATGGCCTCCCCTGCCGCCGGCGCGGCCCGGGCGGCTCACGGTACTGCTGGCGCTGCGCGGCGCCCGTCCGGAGGGCACCGCCCACCGTACGGTGGTCCATGCGGCCGCCCCCGGGGACGAGCTGTCCGCGCTCTTCCCTCCCGGCGGAAGCGGCAGCCGGCTCTGCGAGCGGCCCACGGTGCAGGTGCTGCGACCGGACGACCCCTCACTGCGGCCGGACGACGGCCATGAGACCGTCACCCTGACGGTGACCGTGCCCCGCCACGGAGCCGTCGACTGGGACGCCCCCGGTCTCGCCGACGCCCATGCCGACCGGGCCGTCGCCCAGGCCGAAGCGGCCGTCCCCGGGCTGCGCGAGCGGCTGCTGTGGCGGCAGGTGCGTACGCCGGCCGACACCGAGCGGGAGACCTGCGCCCCCGGCGGCTCCGTCCCCGGGCCCGCGCTGGCCGGCGCCGGAGGCGCCTGGCTGGCCGCCGCCAACCGTTCACCGCTGCCGGGCCTCCATCTCGCCGGGGGCTCTGCCCATCCGGGTGGCGGGCTGCCCCGCGCCGGGATGTCGGCCGCCGTCACGGCCGCCCTGATCGGCACTCCCTGATCGGCATTCCCTTAACCACTGCTAACCACTGCACGACGGCCGCACCGCCCGGGCGGGCGCCCCACGGCGCACGAGGCCCGGCGGGGTCGCCGGTGCGGCGCACCGGCGTGAGTGAGGGGTGACCTGCCGCACGCTCAGGCGGAGGGCTGCCAGGTGTCCGGGTGCTGCTGGGCGGTGTAGTCGCCGTAGGCCTGGGGCTGCTGCTGGGACCAGTCGGTGTAGCCGGTCTGCTGCTGGGCCGGGTCCCAGCCCTGGGTGTACTGGGTCTGGTCGTAGCCGCCCTGGTAGGCCGCCGCATAGGGGTCCTGCTGCTGCTGGTAGGCGGCGGCGTCGTAGTAGCCCTGATACGCGGCGGCGGTGTACTGGGTCTGGTCGTAGCCGCCCTGGTAGGCCGCCGCATAGGGGTCCTGCTGCTGGTAGCCCCCGTAGGCGGCGGCGTCGTAGTAGCCCTGCTGGGTCGCGGTGGCGCCGGTGTAGACCCCGTAGCCGTCGGAGTCGTCCTCGTGCAGCGGCTGCATCTCGTAGACCTGCTGCGGGTCGGCGGCCATCGCCAGGTGCGGCTCCTCGGCCGGCTCGTCCGGGTAGGTCTCCTCATAGCCCTCGACCGGGCCGACCTCGCCGACGGGCTCGACATACGCCTCGTCCAGCTCGCTCTCGCCGCCCGCGCCGGCCAGCAGCGGGATGCGCTCCAGCGGGCCGGGGAGGGAGCCGTCGGGGCGCCTGAGCGACCAGCCGGCGTCATAGCCGCGCTTCACCGAGAGGGTGACAAAGGTCTGGCCGACCGCGAAGGCGGCCGCTCCCAGCCCGATGATCGCGACCGAACCCAGCTGCATCCCGGCGACCACGCCGAGGAACCCGGCCAGCGCCAGGGCCCGCCAGACCAGCGGCGCCTTGTTCTGCAGCAGCAGTTCGGCGACCAGCCAGAGCGCCACGACCACGAATGCGGCGTACAGCAGCATGTACCCGACGCCCACCCAAACCTCCAGTCGCCGGCCCGGCACCGCACGGCCCGGCCAATCCGCGCCCCGCGCGTGTGTCGGGCGAGCGTACCGCGCCGCCGCACCCGGATGGCCGCAGCCGACCGGAGTCGTTACGGCCGGAGTTGTCAGACCCGCTCGTGCAGGCCCAGGTTCTGGTAGATCTCCAGCGTCGCGGTGGAGTGGTTGAGCGTGATGAAGTGCAGCCCTGGCGCGTCCTCGGCCAGCAGGCGCTCCGCCATCCCGGTGGCGTACTCCACACCGACCTCACGGACCGCCGCCGGGTCGTCGGCGACCGCCCGCACCCGCTCGGCGAGTGCCGGCGGGAAGTCCGCGTTGCTGAGCTTGGCGAAGAAGTCGATCTGCTTGACGTTGGTGACCGGCATGATCTCCGGGATGATCGGCACATCGCAGCCGGCCGCGGCGACCCGGTCGCGCAGCCGCAGATAGTCCTCCACATGGAAGAACATCTGGGTGATGGCATAGTCCGCCCCGGCCCGCACCTTGGCCACAAAGTGCCGGATGTCCGCCTCCCACGTCTCCGACCTGGGGTGCATCTCGGGGAACGCCGCGACGCCCACGCAGAAGTCGCCGATCCCCTTGATCAGCTCCACCAGCTCGGCGGCGTAGTCGACCCCCTCCGGGTGCCGCACCCACTCGCCCATGGGGTCGCCGGGCGGGTCGCCGCGCACCGCGAGCACATTGCGGACGCCCTCGTCGGCGTAGTGGCCGATGATGTTGCGCAGCTCGGCGACCGAGTGGCCGACCGCGGTGAGGTGGGCGACCGGGGTGAGGGTGGTCTCGGCGGCGATCCGGCCGACCATGTCGACGGTGCGGTCTCGGGACTTGCCGCCGGCTCCGTAGGTCATGCAGACGAAGTTGGGAGCGAGCGGCTCCAGCCGCCGGATGGCGTCCCAGAGCCTGCGCTCGGCCTGCTCGGAGCGGGGCGGCATGAACTCGAAGGAGAAGGAGCGGTGCCCCGCCGCCAGCAGTTCGCGGACGGTGGCCGCGCGGTCCGTTCTGGTGGAGGGGATGCCCAGTGCCATACGTGCAGGTTATCCGCGATCCGGACACCCGGTGCAGATCGCGTCCACCTCGTGAGACATCGCAGCGGAAGGCCGCCTGCACGGCCCGCCGTCGTGTCCGGTTAGGCTGGCGTTCCACCCATTCGCACCGGAGCTGCACCGTGACCCTGCCCGCCGTCGACACCGCCAACCCCGTGGACCGGGAGGGGCTGCGGCTGCGCGTCAACCGGGCGCTGACGGAGTTCCTGGCCGGGCAGGAGGTCCTGCTGGCCAGCATCTCCCCGCAGCTGTCAGAGGCGTCCACCGCACTGCGCGACTTCCTGCTGGACGGCGGCAAGCGGCTGCGGCCCGCCTTCTGCTACTGGGGCTGGCGGGGCGCGGGCGGCGGGGCCGGCACCGATGGGATCGTGGCCGCGGCCGCCGCCCTGGAGCTGCTGCAGGCCAGTGCGCTGATACACGACGACCTGATGGACCGCAGCGACACCCGCCGCGGGGTGCCCTCGGTGCACCGCCGCTTCGAGATGCTGCACCGGGCCGGCGGCTGGCGCGGCGACCGCGGCCAGTACGGGGCGTCGGCCGCGGTGCTGCTGGGCGACATGCTGCTCTGCTGGTGCGACGAGCTCTTCCTGCGGTGCGGCCTGGACCCGGCGGCGGTGCTGGCCGCCAAGCCGCTCTTCGACCTGATGCGCACCGAGGTGATGGCCGGGCAGTACCTGGACGTCCTGGAGCCGGTGGCGGGCGACTCCCTCGGCGAGGGGGCCGCGGCGCGGGCGATGGACGTGGTCCGCTACAAGTCGGCCAAGTACTCCGTGGAGCGTCCGCTGCAGGTGGGCGCGGTGCTCGCGGGTGCGGGACCGGCGCTGGCGGATGCCTACGGGGCCTTCGGCCTGCCGCTGGGCGAGGCGTTCCAGCTGCGCGACGACCAGCTGGGCGTCTTCGGCGACCCCGCGGTGACCGGCAAACCGGCCGGTGACGACCTGCGGGAGGGCAAGCGGACCCTGCTGGTGGCGCTGACCATGGAGTCCTGCTCCCGCGCCGATGCGCGGCTGCTGGACGAGCGGCTGGGTGCACCCGATCTGGAGCCCGCCGAGGTGGAGCGGCGCGGGATCATCGCCGCCAGCGGCGCTCCGGAGCGGGTGGAGCAGCGGATCGAGGCCTTGCTGGCAGAGGCACTCGCGGCCCTGGAGGCAGTGCCGCTGGCCGACGGCCCGGCCCGCGATGCGCTGCGGGCCCTGGCCTCGGCCGCCACCGTGCGGCGGTACTGAGGTACCGCCGCACGGCTTCCGGTGTCAGCGCCCGACGCACCCGGTGTCAGCGCCCGACGCAGTCTGCGTCAGAACTCGCGCACCCGGCGGGCCAGCTCGGCGGCCGCGGCACCCGGGTCGTCCGCCGCGGTGATCGCCCGGACCACCACGACCCGCCGGGCGCCCGCCTCCAGCACCTGGTCGAGATTGCCGGCGTCGATGCCGCCGATCGCGAACCAGGGCCGGGCAGGCTGCAGCTTGGCCGCGTACTCCACCAGGCCGAGGCCCGGGGCGTGGCGGCCCGGCTTGGTGGGGGTGGGCCACACCGGACCGGTGCAGAAGTAGTCCACGCCGGGTTCCGCGATGGCCGCGTCCACCTCCGCCTCGGCGTGGGTGGACCGTCCGACGACCATGCCGTCGCCGACGACGGCCCGGGCATACCGCACCGGCAGGTCGCCCTGGCCGAGGTGGAGGACGTCTGGGCAGGCGGCGTGCGCGATGTCCGCGCGGTCGTTCACCGAGAGCATCCTGCCGTGGCGGCGGCAGGCGTCGGCGAAGACCTGGAGGATCTCCAGCTCCTCCGCCGCCTCCAGCGCCTTGTCGCGCAGCTGGACGATGTCCACGCCGCCCGCCAGCACGGCGTCCAGGAACTCGGGGAGGTCGCCCTGCGTCCGTCGGGCGTCGGTGCACAGGTAGAGACGGGCGTCGGCGAGCCGCGCCCGGATGGGGTCCGTCACCGCGTCAGACCGCCATCGCCTGGGCGCGGCGCTTGACCTCGGTTCCGCGGTTCTCCCGCAGCGCCTGGACGGGGGTGCCGGGCAGGGTGGGGTCCTCGGTGAAGAGCCACTCCAGGGCCTCCTCATCGCTGAACCCGCTGTCCCTGAGCACGGTCAGGGTCCCGATCAGGCCCTTGACCGGCTTGTCTTCGCTGATGAAGGCGGCGGGGACCTGGAGGGCGTTGTTCTCTCCGCGGCGAACCGCGATCAGGTCGCCCTCCTTGACCATCTGACGGACCCGGGTGACCTCCACACCCCACAGCTCGGAGATGTCGGGCAGGTACATCCAGGTCGGGACAAGGGCTTCAATCTTGGGATCGATCTCGCTCACGCGTCCAGACTGCCATCAGCCGGGCCCGGATGGGTAACTCCGGCGGCCGTTCCGGTGTCGCGGGCCGCCCCGTACGGCCCTGCGGCCGGGCTGCCCGGGGCGACACCCGGCGGTGTTCCCGCCCGTCCCGGATCAGCGCACCGCGGACTTCAGAGGTGTGCCGGGGTCGGCCGCCGCGGCGGGGTCGAGGGGGGTGGCGCGTTCGATCAGCCTGCGGCCCTGGGCGAGGTCGCGCGGGCGGTCCACGGCCAGCAGGGCGACCGGGACGTCGCCGCGCAGCCACAGCACCGTCCAGCCGGCGTCCTCGGGTGCGCCGCGCCACAGCAGCCGGTCGGCGGCCGGGTGGTGGCCCGCGTACTGGACCATGCGGCCGAACTGCTCGGACCAGAAGTACGGCACCGGGTCGTACGGTGCCCCGTCCCCGCCGAGCAGGTCCGCGGCGACGGTGCGGGCGCCGTGCAGGGCGTTGTCCCAGTGCTGGACGGTGAGCCGGGTGCCGAAGCGTCCGGAAGGGAAGGAGGCGCAGTCGCCGAGCGCATGGACGCCGGACAGGGTGGTGCGCAGCCTGGCGTCGGCGAGCACCGCGCCGTGGTCGTCCAGGGTCACTCCGGAGTCGCCGAGCCACCCGGTGGCGGGCCGCGCCCCGACACCCACGACCACCGCGTCCGCCTCCAGCAGGGTGCCGTCGGCCAGGTGGACGGCGGCGGCCTCGACCTCGGCGACCGGTGAGCCGGTACGCAGCTCCACCCCCGCGGCCGCGTACCAGTCACGGGTGAGCCGCCCGAGCTCGGCGGGGAGGGCACCGGGGAGGGGCTCGGGGCCGGCCTCCACCACGGTGACCCCGCAGCCGAGCGCGGCGGCGGCGGTGGCGGTCTCCGCGCCGATCCAGCCGGCGCCGACGATCACCACCCGGGCGCCGGGCCGCAGTGCGGCCCGCAGTGCCAGCGCGTCGTCCACGGTGCGCAGCAGATGCACCCCCGGGACGCCGAGCGCACCGGGCAGCGGCACGGCGGAGGCTCCGGTCGCGGCGACCAGGTGGTCGTAGTGCACTGGTCCGCCGTCGGTGACCACGATCCGCTCGGCGCCCTCCAGCCGCAGGGCGCGCCGGCCGGTGAGCAGCTCCACGTCGAGTGCCGCCCAGTCGAGGTCGAAGACCGTGCTGTCGGCCTTGCCGGCCAGGACGTCCTTGGAGAGCGGCGGCCGGTCGTACGGCGGGTGCGGCTCGTCGCCGAGCAGGGTCAGCCTGCCCGTCCAGCCGTGCTCCCGCAGGGCGGCGGCGGTCTGCGCGCCGCCGACCCCGGCGCCCACGATCACGATCCTGTCGTCGCTGCTCAGATCTGCCACCGGCTCAATCTAACGGCTCAGTGCCCGCGGTCCGGCAGATGCGGGCGGTCATCGCAGGGGTTCCACTCGGATCATGGACAACTACTCTCCGACCCAACTGGCAGTGGACGGGAACTACCCCCTGCTGGGGCTCTTCCTGACGATGCTGTGGCTCTTCGTCTGGGTGCTCTGGTTCTTCCTGCTGTTCCGGGTGATCACCGACCTCTTCCGGGACGACTCCCTCAGCGGCTGGGCCAAGGCCGCCTGGATCATCGTGGTGATCGTGCTGCCCTACCTGGGGGTGCTGGTCTACCTGATCGTCCGCGGCAGGGGGATGAGCAGCCGGGAACAGCACGCGATGAAGGAGCAGCAGAAGGCCGTCGACTCGTACATCAGGGAGACGGCGGCTGCCCCGAGCAGCGCCGACCAGCTGCACAAGCTGTCGGAGCTGAAGGCCCGCGGCGACCTGTCCGCCGAGGAGTACGAGCGGGCCAAGGCGAAGATCCTCGGCTGAGCCGGCGGCCGCACCCGGGGACCGGCCCTGGGGGCGGCCGTCGGGCGGAGATAGGCTGTGGGCGTACACACGGGAGCCTGGCGCACCGGGCTGAGAGGGAGGCTGCGGCGGCCTCCGACCGTCCGAACCTGATCCGGGTCATGCCGGCGAAGGGAGAGTCGCAGCCTTGCTACGCACCCATACCGACGTCCTGGTCGTCGGCGGCGGCATCATCGGGCTGGCCGTCGCCTGGCGTACGGCGCAGCGCGGGCTCAGCGTCGCCGTGCTTGACCCCGACCCGGGGCACGGGGCCGCACAGGTGGCCGCCGGGATGCTCGCCCCGGTGACCGAGCTGCAGTACGGCGAGGAGCCGCTGCTGCGTCTGGGCATGGCCTCCAACGCCCGTTATGCGGACTTCGCGGCGGAGCTGGAGCAGGCCTCCGGCCTGCCCACCGGCTATCGGGCCTGCGGCACCCTGGCGGTGGCGCTGGACTCCGACGACCGGACGGAGCTCCAGGAGCTGTACGCCTTCCACCAGCGGCTCGGGCTGACCTCCCGCTGGCTCACCGGCCGTGAGGCCCGCCGGCTGGAGCCCATGCTGGCACCGTCGGTGCGCGGCGGTCTCCAGGTGGAGGACGACCACCAGGTCGACGGGCGCAGGGTCGGCGCGGCTCTGCTGGAGGCATGCCGCCGGGCCGGCGTGGAGCTGGTCCGGGCCCGCGCCGGGCGGCTCACCGTGGAGCAGGACCGGGCGACCGGTGCGGTGGCCGAGGACGGCCGGCAGCTGACCGCCGACCAGGTGGTGGTGGCGGCCGGCAGCCACAGCCATCTGCTGCCGGGGCTGCCCGAGGGGGTGCTGCCACCGGTGCGTCCGGTGAAGGGCCAGGTGCTGCGGCTGCGCATACCCCCGGTCTACGCACCGTTCCTCTCCCGCAACATCCGCGCGGTGGTCCGCGGCTGCCACATCTACCTGGTGCCGCGTGCGGACGGCGAGCTCGTGGTGGGGGCCACCATGGAGGAGCTCGGCCATGACACCACCGTGACCGCCGGCGGCGTCTACGAGCTGCTGCGCGACGCCCATGAGCTGATCCCCGGCATCACCGAGCTGCCGCTGGTGGAGACCTCCGCCGGGCTGCGTCCGGGCTCGCCGGACAACGCCCCGCTGCTGGGTCCCACCGGCCTGGACGGACTGGTCGCCGCCACCGGCCACTTCCGCAACGGGGTACTGCTGGCCCCCGTCACCGGGGACCTGGTCGCCGAGTACCTGGCGGCCGGGCGGCTGCCGGAGCTCGGCGTGCCCTTCCTTCCCACCCGTTTCACCCGCTCCGCCGCTCAGGAGGCCCTGCGATGACCACCGCACACCACCCCGCGCAGATCGACCTCTCCGTGAACGGCGAGCCCCGCAGCGTCCCCGGCGGGGCGACCCTCGCCGATGTGGTGGCCGCGCTGAGCACCGCCCCCAGCGGGGTGGCCGCAGCCGTCAACGAGGCGGTGGTACCGCGCAGCGCATGGGGGGCCACCGCGCTGGCGGCGGACGACCGGATCGAGATCCTCACCGCGGTCCAGGGAGGCTGAACCATGGCCGACGACATCCTCACCATCGCCGGTACCCCCTTCGGCTCCCGGCTGATCATGGGCACCGGCGGTGCCCCCAGCCTGGAGGTGCTGGAGCAGGCGCTGAAGCTCTCCGGCACCGAGCTGACCACGGTGGCGATGCGCCGGGTGGATCCCACCGTGAAGGGCTCGGTGCTGGAGGTGCTGGCGCGCAACTCCATCCGGGTGCTGCCCAACACCGCGGGCTGCTTCACCGCCGGTGAGGCGGTGCTCACGGCGCGGCTGGCGCGCGAGGCGCTGGGCACCGACTGGGTGAAGCTGGAGGTGGTCGCCGATGAGCGCACCCTGCTGCCGGACCCGGTGGAGCTGCTGGACGCCGCCGAGATCCTGGTCGACGACGGCTTCACCGTGCTGCCGTACACCAATGACGACCCGGTGCTGGCCCGGAAGCTGGAGGACGCGGGCTGCGCCGCGGTGATGCCGCTGGGATCGCCGATCGGCTCCGGTCTGGGCATCCGCAATCCGCACAACTTCCAGCTGATCGTGGAGAACGCCGGGGTGCCGGTGATCCTGGACGCGGGCGCGGGCACCGCGTCGGACGCCGCCTTCGCCATGGAGCTAGGCTGCGACGCGGTGATGCTGGCCTCGGCCGTCACCCGCGCCCAGGACCCGGCGCTGATGGCCGACGCGATGCGCCGGGCGGTGGAGGCGGGGCGGATGGCCCGGCGCGCGGGGCGCATCCCGCGCCGGTTCCACGCCGAGGCCTCCTCACCGCTGGAGGGACGTGCGGAACTGGACCACCGGGAGATGCCCGCCTTCTGAAACGGAACCGCCTTCTGAAACGGAACCGTCACAGGTCACCCGCGAGGGGGTTCCGGCTGTCCGCTCCGGGCCCCTGCGGCGGCGGTCGCCTTTAGACTCCCCTCGTGGACACGACGTTGCACGACCCGCTCATCGGAGCGCTGCTCGACGGCCGCTACCGGGTCGAGCAGCGTCTCGCGGTGGGCGGCATGGCCACCGTCTACCGGGGTACGGACACCCGGCTGGACCGCGTGCTGGCCCTGAAGGTGATGCATCCGGCACTGGCCGCGGACTCCGAGTTCACCAGCCGTTTCATCCGCGAGGCCAAGGCCGTCGCCCGGCTGGCGCACCCCAATGTGGTCAATGTCTTCGACCAGGGTGCCGACGGCTCCTGCGTCTTCCTCGCGATGGAGTACGTGCCCGGCTGCACACTGCGGGACGTCCTGCGCGACCGGGGCGCGCTCTCCATCCGGGCCGCCCTGGACATCCTTGAGCCGGTGCTGGCTGCGCTGGGCGCCGCCCACCGGGCCGGCCTGGTGCACCGCGACGTCAAGCCCGAGAACGTCCTGATCACCGAGGGCGGCCTGGTGAAGGTCGCCGACTTCGGCCTGGTCCGCACCGTCTCCGCGGACACCGCCTCCACCGGCTCGACCCCGATGCGCACGGTCATCGGCAGCGTCTCCTATCTCTCACCCGAGCAGATCCAGCAGCGCCCCGCCGACCCCCGTTCGGACGTCTACGCCTGCGGCATCGTGCTCTACGAGATGCTGACCGGCCGCAAGCCGCACTCCGGGGACTCCCCCACCCAGGTCCTCTACCGGCATCTCAACGAGGACGTGCCGCCGCCGTCGCTGGCCGTCCCCGGCCTGCCCCGCGAGCTGGACGCCATCGTGTCCGGCGCCACCGCCCGCGACCCCGGCCGCCGTCCCTACGACGCCGTGGAGCTGCTGGCCGCCCTGCAGCGGCTGCGCCGCTCGCTGGCCCCCACGCAGCTGGACGCCGAGCCGCCCGCCTCCACCCGCTCCACCCCGCAGTACTCCACCAGCGAGGCCACCACCATGCTGCCGGCCGTCCCCGCCGGGGAGGCACCCGAGCACACCAGTGTGCTGGAGCTGCCCACCGACCTGGTGATGCCGCAGAGCCGGCCGTACGACGAGCCCGCCGTGTTCACCGAGCCCGCGCCGCGGCGGTCGCGGCGGGGGCTGGTCACCGTGGCGGCGCTGACCGCGCTGGTGGTGGCGGTGGGACTGGCGACCTGGCTGCTGTCGGGGGCGCTGTACACCACCACCCCGAGTGTGCTGGGCCTCACCCGGCAGGCGGCGGCGGCCCGGCTGGACTCGGCGGGGCTGACCGCCGACTTCACCGAGTCCTTCTCCGAGACGGTGCCGCAGGGCCAGGTGATCGAGAGCGACCCCGGACCGGGCTCCCGCGCCCGCAAGGACGACCCGGTCACCGTGGTGCTCTCCAGGGGGCCGGAGCGGATCGCGGTGCCGGCGGTGGTCGGCAAGTCGCTGGAGGCCGCACGCAAGCTGCTCACCGACGCAGGACTGGCTCCCGGCACCACCACCGCGGACTTCAGCGACGCCATTCCGCAGGGCTCGGTGATCGGCGCCAGCCCCGCGGTGGGCGCCCGCCTGGCCCGGGAGACACCGGTGTCGCTGGTGGTCAGCAAGGGCCCGGCGCCACTGCCGGTACCGCAGGTGGTCGGCGAGCCGGTGGACGACGCCCAGCAGGACCTGACCGACCAGGGCTTCGCCGTGCAGATCAGCCCCGACCAGGTGTTCTCGGACACGGTGGAGCCCGGTTCCGTCGCCTCGCAGAGCCCCGACGACCGGGCCGGTCCCGGCGCCACCGTGACGCTGACGGTCTCCAAGGGCCCCCAGCTCTTCCCGGTGCCGGACGTCCGCGGCCACTCCGAGGAGGAGGCCACCGCGATCCTCCAGCAGGCCGGCTTCCAGGTGCGCGCGGTACGGCTGAACCCGTTCGGCAACCCCACGGTGCACAACCAGTCCCCTAGCGGCGGCGACCAGAAGCCCAAGGGCTCCACGATCACCATCGTGCTGCTCTGAAGCGGCCGCCCGGGCGGTTTCCGCCGGGTATGTTGACTGACGGCGGGTCGACTCCCGGACGGAGGGCACAGCTGCGCGCCGTACTGTCTTCACCGAGGACCACGAGGTGTTCCGGGGTACCGTCCGCAGCTTCATGGCCAAGGAGGTCGTCCCCGCCCACCCGGAGTGGGAGCGGGTCGGCCACCCGCCGCGGGAGTTCTTCCTGCGCCTGGGCGAGCTCGGGGTCTTCGGCATCGAGGCACCGGAGGAGTTCGGCGGTGCCGGGCTGTCCAGCTACAAGTACCACGCGGTGCTCGCGGAGGACGATCCCACCCACCTCGACGCACTGAGAACCGCCCTGGCGGTGGGCGTCTCCTTCCGGGACGAGCTCACCGAGCTCTTCCAGCTGATCCCCACCGATCTCGACCACACCTTTGGGTAAGGATTCATGCACAAGCGCACCGTAGTGGTCACCGGCGCCTCCTCAGGGATCGGCCTGGCCACCGCGCAGCGGTTCGCCTCGGCCGGGGACCAGGTCGTCAACTTCGACCTGCGTCCCCCGGCCGGGGACGGCTGCGCGGGGGAGTGGGTCGAGGTCGATGTCACCGACTGGGCAGCGGTGGCCGCCGCCGTCGACAGGGTGGCCGAGACCTACGGCACCGTCGACGTGGCGATCGCCAACGCCGGGATCAGCCTGCGCAGGACGTTCCTGGAGATGACCGAGAAGGACGTCCGCGCACTGCTGGACATCAACCTCATGGGGGTCATCGCCCTCTGGCAGGCCGCCGCCCGGCACATGGTCGCGGCCCGCAGCGGAGTGCTGCTCGCCACGGCCTCCACCAACGGCACCGCCGGATACCCGTACTACGCGGACTACAACGCCTCCAAGGCCGCCGTGCTCGCCCTGGCACGCACCCTGGCGCTGGAGCTCTCACCGCATGTGCGCACCGCCTGTGTCAGCCCCGGCTATGTGATGACGCCGATGCAGCGCGCCGAGTACACCGACGAGATGCTGGCGGAGGTCAATGCGCGGATCCCGGCCGGCCGGCACGCGGACCCCGCCGAGATCGCCGAGGCATTCCACTTCCTGGCGTCGCCGCAGGCCCGGTTCATCACGGGCCAGCAGCTGATCGTGGACGGCGGCGAGCTGGCGGGCGGCACCGCCTCGTCGCACGGCGTCGTCTTCGGCGGCCAGGACCAGTGAACGGAACAGAGCAGCGGGGCCAGAGAGGACAACCCCCCACCATGACAACCACCCAGCAACAGCCTGCCCTCCCGGCGGTGGCGGACATCCTCGGCTCCGCCGCCGCGGGCTGCGAGACCCTGGACCTCGGTGCCGGCCTCACCGCCACCGTCATCGTCCGGCCCGGGGCCGTACTGAACCTCTCGGCCCAGGAGCGGGTGTACGCGGCGCTCATCCCGGTGACCACCAGCAGCTTCGGCGCCGACATGACGCCGTACTGGGCGCAGCGCAGCAAGGAAGGCTATCTGGAGCGCCTTGCCGAGTTCGTCCTGATCGCCGGCGAGGACGGCCGGATGGTCGGCTGGACGGGCTTCCACGTCCTGCCGTACGACGGCTTCACCCTGGTCTACCTGGACTCCACCGGAATGGTCCCCACCCGTCAGTCCGGCGGTGTGATGCGGCGGTTGATGCGGGACCGGGTCACCGGGGCCGCGGTGGCGGCGTGCCCGGCGGGCAGCCCGGTCTATCTCACCGCCCGCACCGAGAGCCCGATCTTCTACCGGTTGATGCGCGGACTGCTGCCGGCCCCCGAGGCGCTCCATCCGCAGCCGTCCGCCGCCGCTCCCGGCGACGTGGTGGAGGCGGCCCGCCACCTGGCCAGGTGGCTGGGGCAGGAGGGCATCCTGGACGCCCCCGCGCTGACCGTCCGCGGTGCCTATGACGCGCTGGACGCGCTCTACGGGGAGCTGCCCACCACCGGCGACGCCGAGCTGGACAAGCTCTTCCGCGGCCAGCTGGGGCCGCTGGACGCCTTCCTGCTCGTGGGCCGCGTCCGCTGACCTTCAACTCAACTCGGAATTGGCGGCCAGAATTATTTCCGCCCGGGCGCTCATCGCCGCCAAAGCATATTCGCGGAATGGCTGCCAACCGCTGCCGACCACCAGTGGACGTCGATTCCCCATGTCGATCTCTCCGCTCGTGGCAGATGCCGCCCCCTGTGACAGGGTCAGGCCAGGGGCTGACGTTCCGTAGAGTCAACGCTGCTCAGCGGGCCCGCCGTTCACATCTCCGGGCCGTCGCCCGGCCGTTCCTGGTAGGAGTAGCGCTGTTCCTGCCAGGGGTCACCGATGTTGTGGTAGCCGCGCTCCTCCCAGAAGCCTCGGCGGTCGGCCCGCATGTACTCCACGGCCCGCACCCACTTGGGCCCCTTCCAGGCATACAGATGCGGTACCACCAGGCGGACCGGGAATCCGTGCTCCACGGTCAGCGGCTCCCCGTTCCGGTGGGTGGCGAAAAGCGATCGCTCGTCGGCAAAGTCGGCCAGTCGAAGATTGGAGCTGAAACCGTACTCGGCCCACACCATCACATGGGTGACATCCGGTGCCGGCGGAGCGAGCTCCAGCACCGTACGGGTGGCGACCCCGCCCCATTCGTTGCCCAGCATCGAGAACCGGGTGACGCAGTGCAGATCCCCCCGCACCGTGGTTCTCGGCAGCACCGAGAACGCCTCATGGTCCCAGCTGTGCTTCTCCCCCGAGGCGGTGGCGCCGAAGACCTGGAACTCCCAGGTCAGCGGCTTGAACCTGGGCACAGGGCCATAGTGCAGAACCGGCCACCCGCGCTGCAGCCGCTGCCCCGGCGGCAGCCGCGGATCGGCTTCCCCCTGCCGGGCGGGCTGCTGCTGTCGTTCCATGACTCCATGGTCTCAGAGCGCCGACGAACCACCGACGGCCACCCCTGAAACACACCAAGCGCCTCAAGTGCGCACTTACTGGAACTTCCGCCCCACCCGGTGCCACGATTCCCCCACCGGCCACATCCATCAACAGGAGCGTGCACTCATGCAGGGCGACCCCGAGGTCATCGAGTTCCTCAACGAGCAGCTGACCGGTGAGCTCACCGCGATCAACCAGTACTTCCTGCACGCCAAGCTGCAGGAGAACCACGGCTGGACCAAGCTCGCCAAGTACACCCGGCACGAGTCCTTCGACGAGATGAAGCACGCCGAGATCCTCACCGACCGGATCATCTTCCTGGACGGCCTGCCCAACTACCAACGGCTCTTCCACGTCAGGGTGGGCCAGTCGGTCCGGGAGATGTTCGAGGCGGACCGCCAGGTCGAGGTGGAGGCCATCGACCGGCTCCGCCGGGGCATTGTGGTCATGCGCGCCAAGGGCGACATCACCTCGGCCAACATCTTCGAGTCGATCCTCGAGGACGAGGAGCACCACATCGACTATCTGGACACCCAGCTCGAACTGCTGGACACCCTCGGCGAGGCGCTCTACCTCGCCCAGCAGATCGAGCAGCCGGAGAGCTAGGGCCGACCCCGCACCTCCCGGCCGCCAGGCTGGGGGAGGGCAAACGTTGGCGGGGTCGGCACTAGTGCCGACCCGGCACTAGGCCGCGTCCGGCAGCCCCAGCTTGGCGGCAAGCCGCGCAGTGGGGCACGGCCGTGCACCGTGGTGCCCCAGCAGCGCCTGTATCCGGCGGACGCAGGACCCGCAGTCGGTTCCGGCCCCGCAGCCCTTGGCAATCGCCCTGGGCGTGGAGGCGCCCCCCTGGATCTCCTCACGGACCCGCTGCTCGGTGACCGCATGACAACTGCAAACGTACACCCGGTCCTCCTGAGCCAAGGCTTGCCTTACTGCACTAAGCCTAACCTTAGTCACGGGATGCGAAAAGCCCCCTCGGAGAGTCTCCGAGGGGGCTTTCGTCACACTCAGACGCCGCGGTACATCTCCGCGACCAGGAACGCCAGATCCAGCGACTGGCTGCGGTTGAGCCGCGGGTCGCACGCCGTCTCATAGCGCTGGTGCAGGTCGTCCACCATGACCTCGTCGCCGCCGCCGACACACTCGGTGACGTCGTCGCCGGTCAGCTCCACATGGATGCCGCCCGGGTGGGTGCCCAGCCCCCGGTGCACCTCGAAGAAGCCCTTGACCTCGTCCAGCACATCGTCGAAGCGCCGGGTCTTGTGGCCGGTCTCCGCCTCGAAGGTGTTGCCGTGCATCGGGTCGCAGATCCAGACCACCTGCGCACCGGACGCGGTGACCTTCTCGACCAGGGCGGGCAGCCGGTCGCGGACCTTCCCCGCGCCCATCCGGGTGATGAAGGTGAGCCGGCCGGGCTCCCGCTCCGGGTCCAGCCGGTCGATCAGGGTGAGGGCCTCCTCCGGCGTGGTGGTCGGGCCCAGCTTCACCCCGATGGGGTTGCGGATCCGGGAGGCGAACTCCACATGCGCATGGTCCAGCTGCCGGGTCCGCTCACCGATCCACACCATGTGGCCGGAGACGTCGTACAGCTCACCGGTACGCGAGTCGGTCCTGGTCATGGCAGTCTCGTAGTCGAGCACCAGCGCCTCGTGCGAGGAGAAGAACTCCACCGTCTTGAACTCCTCCGGGTCGACCCCGCAGGCGTGCATGAAGGCCAGTGCGTTGTCGATCTCCTTGGCCAGCGACTCGTACCGCTGCCCGGCCGGGGAGTTCCGCACGAAGTCCTGGTTCCAGGCGTGCACCTGCCGAAGGTCGGCGTATCCACCCGTGGTGAAGGCGCGCACCAGGTTGAGCGTGGCCGCGGAGGCGTTGTACATCCGCTTCAACCGCTCCGGGTCCGGGATCCGGGACTCGGGGGTGAACTCGAAGCCGTTCACCGAGTCGCCCCGGTAGACCGGCAGCGTCACGCCGTCCCTGGTCTCGGTGGGCTTGGACCGCGGCTTGGAGTACTGCCCGGCGATCCGTCCCACCTTCACCACCGGCACCGAAGCCGCATAGGTGAGGACCACCGCCATCTGGAGCAGCGTCTTCAGCTTGTTGCGGATGTGCTCGGCCGAAACGCCGTCGAAGGCCTCGGCGCAGTCGCCTCCCTGGAGCAGGAAGGCCTCACCACGCGCCACCGCGGCCAGCCGGGTGCGCAGCTGGTCGCACTCGCCGGCGAACACCAGCGGGGGATAGGAGGCGAGGTCCGCAAGAGCCTTGCGCAGCGCCTCGGGGTCCGGCCATTCAGGCTGCTGCGCCGCGGGAAGGGACTGCCAGGTGTGCAGATCATTCACGGTCACGCACCCAAGGCTACGGCCTGCCACTCGCGAACCCTTCCCGATGCCCGCAGACTGAGACACGCGGCGGACAGATTCCGCTAGAGTCAGCGGCATGAACGCGCCGTACACCCGCTCCTGGTGGTGGACCGTCCCCGTGGCGGCCCATTGATCGCGCGTCCCTGACGACACGACGGCCGCCCCCCGGGGCGGCCGTCGGCGTATCGAGGCGACCTTCCCGGACAGCGGAGCCCACACTCCCGCGGAAGGACCCCCATGACCGACCTCCTGGCCCGCCTCGCCGAGGCCCCGGCCTTCGCCCTGCTCCACCGCCGCACCCCCCGCCTGACGCCGGACACCGTCGAGGTGCTGTTCGGCGAGATGGGCACCCATGAGAGCCTCGCCGACCTCCCGCTGCCCGAGGGCGCACCCGCCTCCCGCACCCCGGTCCACGACCTGCTCGCCCTCATCCCCTACCGGCAGATCCGGGAACGGGGCTTCCGGGCCCACGACGACGGCACCCCCCTCCAGGCCCTGCGCATCACCGAGCAGCACACCGTTCCGCTCGGGGACCTGCTCGCCGCTCTTCCCCGGCACCCCGTCCGGCTCGACGACGGCGCCTTCGACATCGACGACGCCGCCTACGCCGACATCGTCCGCCGGGTGATCGAGGACGAGATCGGCCGTGGCGAGGGCGCCAACTTCGTGATCCGCCGCGACTTCACCGGCACGCTGCGCGACTTCGGCCCCGGCATGGCACTGACCCTCTTCCGCCGCCTGCTGGAGCAGGAGCGCGGCGCCTACTGGACCTTCCTGGTGCACACCGGGGAGCGGACCCTGGTCGGCGCCAGCCCCGAGGTCCATGTCCGCCAGACCGGCGGCACCGTGGTGATGAACCCCATCTCCGGCACCTACCGCTACCCCGCCGGCGGCCCCACCCTCACCTCGCTGCTGGACTTCCTGCACGACCCCAAGGAGCTGGAGGAGCTCACCATGGTGGTCGACGAGGAACTCAAGATGATGTGCACCGTCGGCGACCTCGGCGGCCAGGTCCTCGGCCCCCGGCTGAAGGAGATGGCCCACCTCGCCCACACCGAGTACGAGCTGCGCGGCCGCACCAGCCTGGACGTCCGCGAGGTGCTGCGCGAGACCATGTTCGCCGCCACCGTCACCGGCAGCCCCGTGGAGAACGCCACCCGGGTGATCTCCCGCTACGAGTCCACCGGCCGCGGCTACTACTCCGGCGCGCTCGCCCTGATCGGCCGCACCTCCACCGGCGGGCAGACGCTGGACTCCCCCATCTGCATCCGCACCGCCGACATCGACCCGTCCGGGCGTCTGACCGTACGGGTCGGCGCCACCCTGGTGCGCCACTCCGACCCCGGATCCGAGGTCGCCGAAACCCACGCCAAGGCCGCCGGGGTGCTCACCGCCATCGGCGCCCGCGCCGCGGCCCGGCCGGCCGGGCCCGCCGCCACCCGCCAGCTCGCCGACGACCACCGCGTCCAGTCCGCCCTGGACGCCCGCCGCGCCGGCCTGGCGCCGTTCTGGCTCCGTATGCAGCAGCCCGCACCGCCGACCGGCGCCCACACCCTGGTGGTCGACTGCGAGGACACCTTCACCTCGATGCTGGCGCATCTGCTGCGCTCGCTCGGCCACCGGGTCACCGTCCGTCGCTATGACGCACCCGGGCTGCGCGAGGCCGTCGCAGCACATGACGGCCCGCTGGTCCTCGGCCCCGGCCCCGGTGACCCCAGGGATGCGGCCGACCCCAAGATGCGGCTGATGCGCCAGGTCGTCTCCGGCGCCCTCGCCAACCACCGGTCGGGCCTGCTCGCGGTCTGCCTCAGCCTCCAGCTCCTCGCCGCCGAGCTGGGCCTGCCGCTGCACCGCAAGCACACCCCGTACCAGGGCGCCCAGGAGGAGATCGACCTCTTCGGCGTACGGCAGACCGTCGGCTTCTACAACACCTTCACCGCGCGCGCCGACGACGCCGATGCCGCCCGCCTCGCCGCCCGGGGAATCCAGCTCTCCCGGGACCCCCTCACCCACGACGTCCACGCCCTGCGCGGCCCCGGCTTCGCCGGCGTGCAGTTCCACCCCGAGTCCGTCCTCACCCGCGACGGCCACTCCATCGTGGCCGACCTCCTCCCGGCCGCCGTCCGCAGCGCCCGGCTGTAGTGCCGCACCTGGGCCGGGCGCCGCGTCGCGGTGCCAGGCCCGGGTGGAGGCGGCCCCAGCAGACAACTGCGGCTGCACCCTGGCCCCGATCCGCCCGGCCTGCAACGCTCGGAACCATGGCAGCCACAGACACCCCCGGGCCGCGGAACGCCATCACCGACGTCCCCGGGGTCCGCGTCGGCCATGCCCGCCTCCCCGGCGACCGCTCGCTGAGCGGCACCACGGTCGTCCTGGTCCCGCCCGGTGGTGCGGTGGCCGCGGTGGACGTCCGCGGCTCGGGTCCCGGCACCCGCGAGACCGACGCCCTGGAACCCGGCAATCTGGTGCAGCGCGTCGACGCCGTGGTCCTCACCGGCGGCAGCGCGTACGGCTTGGCCGCCGCCGACGGGGTGGCGGCCTGGTTGGAGGAGGCGGGGCGCGGCCATCCCATGGGGTCGGAAACGACGCATGTGGTGCCGGTCGTCCCCACCGCGGCGCTCTTCGACCTCCGCCGGGGCGGCGACTTCCGGGCCCGCCCCGATGCGTCGACCGGCCGCGCCGCCGTCATGGCCGCGGCCGCCTCGGAGCAGGCCGGGCCGGTGCCGCAGGGCTCGGTGGGTGCGGGCACCGGAGCGATGACGGCGGGGATGAAGGGCGGTGTCGGTACGGCCAGCGTGCGGCTCGCGGACGGCACCACGGTGGCCGCCCTGGTCGCGGTGAACGCGCTGGGCTCCACCGTCGACCCGGCCACCGGGCTGCCCTATGCCTTCGGCGACGGTCTGCGCCTCCCCGACGGCAGGCCCGAGTTCCCTTTGCGCGTCCCCGGCCCGGCGGCGGCCGAACGCGCCCGGCTGCGTCTCGCCGAACTCTCGGCCGAACGCGACCTGTCCGCCTCGGGCAGCACCCTGAACACCACCCTGGGCGTGATCGCCACCGATGCCTGCCTGAACCGCTCCCGGGCCCGCAAACTGGCGGGCGCCGCCCATGACGGCATGGCCCGGGCCGTACGCCCCTGCCACACCCTCTTCGACGGCGACACGGTCTTCGCCCTGGCGACCGGCACCCGCAGCGCCGTCGCAGCCTCCGACCAGGAGGTGAACGGGCTCATAGCCGCGGCAGCCGACGTCTTCGCCCGCGCCGTGGTGCACGCCGTCCTCAGCGCCGAGTCGGTCACCACCCCCTGGGGCCACCTCCCGGCGTACCGCGAGCTCTACCCGGAGGCCTTCGACGCCCGAGCCGCCTGGTCGTGAACGTCCAGGTCCAGCGCGAACAGCAGCTCGGCCAGGCAGTCGCTGACCCCCCGTCCCGCGGTGTCCAGCACGATCCGGTCGCGGTGCCACGGCTGGTAGTCCCGGCTGCGGACCGCCTCCCAGTCGGGCAGCGGCAGACCGGGGATGTCCACGCTCCTGGAGGCCACCCTGCGCCGGTGCTCCACCTCGTCCGAGCAGACCACCTCGACCTCGGCGACCACCGCCCCGGCCCGCAGCCCGGTGTCCCGCCAGGCGTCGCGGGTGACGGCCAGCGGGTTGACGGACTCGGCGACCACCCAGAGACCCTGCCGCAGATGCTCCTCGGCCAGGGCGTAGCCGACCGCGTAGCCGGCCGGCCCGACGGGGTGCCGGGCCAGGCCCGACCGGACGATCGCCTGCTCCACCGTGTCGATCCGCAGGTGGACGGCGCCGGTCCGGCGGGCCAGGGCACGACTCAGTGTCGTCTTTCCGGTTGCGGGCAGACCGCACATGACGATGAGCATGCTCCATCATGCACAGCCGCCGCCCGCAGACCGGGGCCTCAGCCGAAGAAGACGTCGAACTCCGCGTAGAGAGACGGGTCCACGGTCTTGATCCGGGCGGTGGCGTCGGACAGCGGGGCGCGGACGATGTCGGTTCCGCGCAGCGCCACCATGGTGCCGAAGTCACCGTCGCGCACCGCGTCGACGGCGTGCAGTCCGAAGCGGGTGGCCAGCCAGCGGTCGAAGGCGGTCGGCGTCCCGCCGCGCTGGATGTGGCCGAGCACCGTGGTACGGGCCTCCTTGCCCGTACGGGCCTGGATCTCGCCGGACAGCCACTCGCCGACACCGGACAGCCGGACATGGCCGAAGGCGTCCAGGGAGTCGTCCTTGGTGACCATCGTGCCCACCGCGGGGGAGGCGCCCTCCGCAACCACCACGATCGGGGCGTAGTTGATCTTGAAGCGGTTCTCCACCCACCCGCACACCCGGTCCAGGTCGAAGGGGTGCTCCGGGATCAGGATCACATTGGCTCCCCCGGCTATCCCGGAGTGCAGCGCGATCCATCCCGCATGGCGCCCCATCACCTCCACCACCAGCACCCGCCGGTGCGACTCGGCGGTGGTGTGCAGTCGGTCGATCGCCTCGGTGCAGATGTTGACAGCGGTGTCGAAGCCGAAGGTGTAGTCGGTGCCGTCCAGGTCGTTGTCGATGGTCTTGGGCACGCCGACGACCCGGACGCCCTCCCTGCTGAGCGCGGCCGCCACACCCAGGGTGTCCTCGCCGCCGATCGCGATCAGCGCGTCCACCTCGTGCTTGGCCAGGTTCTCCTTGACCCGCCGCACCCCGCCGTCGACCTTCAGCGGGTTGGTGCGCGAGGAGCCCAGGATGGTGCCGCCGCGCGGCAGGATGCCCCGCACCGCGGGGACGTCCAGCTGCATGGTCTGGTTCTCCAGCGGCCCGCGCCAGCCGTCGCGGAAGCCGATGAACTCGTAGTCGTGAGTCTGCACGCCCTTGCGCACGATGCCGCGGATGACCGCGTTGAGCCCGGGGCAGTCGCCCCCGCCGGTGAGCACTCCGATCCGCATGGTTCTTCCCCTCCGACCGTGTAGGTGGCACAGGAACCCGCAGAGACGAGTGTGACCCGGATCACCCCACAGCGGCAGAGGGCAGGCGGTGTCCAGAACTGACGTGCCGTCAGCTCTCGTCCAGGCCCTGCTCTATGGCGTACCGCACCAGCTCCACCCGGTTGTGCAGCTGGAGCTTGCCCAGGGTGTTCTGCACATGGTTCTGCACGGTGCGGTGCGACAGCACCAGCCGCTCGGCGATCTGGCGGTACGACAGCCCCTTGGCCACCAGCCGCAGCACCTCGGTCTCCCGGGCGGTGAGCTGCGGGGGCGCAGGGGTGCGGGCATCGGCCGGAAGGGGCTCGGCGGCCAGCCGGCGGAACTCCCCCAGCACCAGCCCGGCCAGACCCGGGGTGAAGACCGGGTCGCCGGCCGCGGTGCGGCGTACCGCGTCCAGCAACTCCTCCCGGGCGGCCGACTTCACCAGATAGCCGGTGGCCCCGGACTTCACCGCCTGGAGCACATCGGCGTGCTCCCCGCTGGCGGACAGCACCAGCACCCGCATCGCGGGATCGTGGGAGACCACCTCCCGGCAGACCTCCACACCGGGCAGTCCGGGCAGGTTGAGGTCCAGAACCAGCACCTGCGGGGCGGCGGCGCGGGCACGGCGCACCGCCTCACGGCCGTCCCCCGCCGTGGCCACCACGTCGAATCCGGCGTCGGCCAGATCCCGGGCCACCGCGTCGCGCCACATCGGGTGGTCGTCCACCACCATGACCCGGATCGGCGGGGCGTCCGGTCCGCGCCCGCTCGCATCCGCCCCGGCTGCCGTCATGTCCACCCGTCCTTCCCGCCGCGCGGGCGCGGAATCCTCAGCTCGACCTCCACGCCCTGGCCGGGCACGGAGCTGACGTCGGCACTGCCGCCGAGATCCCGCAGCCGGCCGCGGATGGACAGGGCGACACCCAGCCGGCCCTCGCGCTCCGCGTCCCTCAGCCGCTCCGGCGGGAATCCCGGTCCGTCGTCGCGGATGCTCACGATCACCTCGTCCGGCTCGTCCTCCAGCAGGATCCAGGCGTGGGCGCCCTCTCCCGCATGCCTGCGGACATTGTCCAGGGCCGCACCGACAGCGGCCGCGACCTCGGCCGCGGCCCCGCCCGCCAGCAGCACCGGGGTCCCGGGCGCGGAGACCGTCACCCCGGGGCCCGCACAGCCGCCCACCAGTGCCCGCAGATCGAGCGGCGCACTGCCGTCGCCTCGGAACCCGCCCGGCGCCGTGGCGTCCCCGGCCGGCCCCGCCGCGGCCGGCAGCTCCCCGATGGGCAGCGGACGGTCGGGCGGCAGGCCCCCGGAGACCAGTGCCCGCAGTGCGGCCTCCTGCTCCCCGGCCATCCTGCCGATCACCGCGGCCTCCCCGCCCAGCTCGGCGCCGCGCCGCTGCACCATGGCCAGCACCTGGAGCACCCCGTCGTGGATGTCGCGCGCCAGCCGCTCCCGCTCGCGGTTGGCCGCCTCCAACTGAAGCGCCCGGGCCAGCACGCTCTCACTGGCGCGAGCCAGCTCGATCACCCAGCCGATGGCGCACCCGGCGACCAGCAGCAGCACGATGTTGTGGACGTTGCTGGTGGTGACCGCGCCGCTCTCCACCACGTCGGCGGCGCCGATCACCGCGGAGGCCGCCGCTGCCGCCCGCCAGCCGCCCTTGGCGGCGAACCCCAGTACCGTCCCGGCCGCCCACACCGTCGGCATGGTGGCCTCCCCGGCCAGCACCCGCGCCGGGTCGTCGAAGGCCCGGGTGAGCACGATGCCGGTCACGGCCACCACCGCGTCGGCGGCCAGCAGCGGCCAGCGGCAGCGTTCCGCCGAGAGGAAGGACCGGGCGGTCGCCAGGGTCCACACGGTGAGCACACCCATGTAGAGCCAGCCCCCGACCGGGTGGGCGTAGTGCTGATAACCGGTGAGATAGCGGATCAGGGCGTAGCCGAGGGTCGCGATCCGGAAGACCGCTATCGCCCGCCACATCGGCAGTTCCACCGACATGCCGCCGCCGGGCCCGGTGCCCCGCACCGGGCTGCCTGCTGCGACCACGTTCCCCGCCCCCCTGCCGGCGCTCAGCCGGCCGCTGAACCGTCCCTGGGCTCCGCCGTCTCCTGCACCGGCTGCTCCGCCGCCGCCGCCTCGGCCGGCTCCTCGGCCGCCTCCGGCGCGGCTGCCGCGTCCTGCGCCTTGGCCGCCGCCTGCTCGGCCTTCTGCGCCGCCTTGCGCTCCCCGTCGGCCTTCTTCTTGTCCTCGGCGATCCGGCGCTTGGCCGCGGTGGCGTAGATGTCCACGTACTCCTGGCCGGAGAGCTTCATGATCTCGTACATGACCTCGTCGGTCACCGAGCGCAGGATGAAGCGGTCGCCCTCCATCCCCTGGTAGCGGGAGAAGTCCAGCGGCCTGCCGACCCGGATGCCGGGGCGGACGCCGAAGTTGGGGACCACCTGGCCGGGCGGCTGCACCTTCTCGGTGTCGATCATCGCCACCGGGATCACCGGGGCACCGGTGGCCAGCGCCACCCGGGCCAGGCCGCCGACCTTGCCGCGGTAGAGCTTGCCGTCGGGCGAGCGGGTGCCCTCGGGGTAGACGCCGAAGAGCTCACCCCGCTCGATCACCGCGATACCGCTGCGGATGGCGGCCTCACCGGCGCCGCGGCTGCCGGACCGGTCCACCGGCAGCTGGCCCACGCCCTTGAAGAAGGCCGCGGTGAGCTTCCCCTTGAGGCCAGGGGTGGTGAAGTACTCCGCCTTGGCGATGAAGGTCACCCGGCGCTTCATCAGCGCGGGGAGGAAGAAGGAGTCCGAGAAGGACAGATGGTTGCTGGCGATGATGGCGGGACCCTCGTCGGGAATGTTCTCCAGCCCCTCCACCCACGGGCGGAAGAAGATCCGCAGCACTGGGGAGACGATCATCTTCATGAACCGGTAGAACAACGCCTGACCTCCTGAGTCCCGGACCGATAGAACCTTAATGCCGATCCGGGCAAAGTCTCTCCCCCGGAGCCCCCGGTCCGGCGGTGTCCCCCCGGGCGCTGTACGGTTCCGCGCCTTCGTGGGACGATGCGGGCCCCGCCGCGCGAAGGAGCCCGCTATGCCGCTGCTGCCCGGTGCCGAACCGTTTCATCACAAGGGCGGACCAGTGGGCGTCCTGCTGTGCCACGGGTTCACCGGGTCACCGCAGTCACTGCGCCCCTGGGCCGACCGCCTCGCGGCCGACGGTCTCACCGTCTCACTGCCGCTGCTCCCAGGCCACGGCACTCGCTGGCAGGAGATGCAGGTCACCCGGTGGGAGGACTGGTACGCCGAGGTGGACCGCGAACTGCGGCGCTGGCGGCCGACTGCGAACAGGTCTTCGTCTGCGGCCTCTCCATGGGCGGCGCGCTGGCCCTGCACCTCGCCGCACAGCACGGCGCCGCCGTCTCCGGACTGGTGCTGGTCAACCCCTCGGTCCGCTCCGACAGCCCGGCCACCGCGCTGCTGCCGGTGCTGCGGCACCTGGTCCCCAGCATCCCCGGGGTCGCGGGCGACATCGCCCGTGAGGGCGGAGCGGAGGTCGCCTACGACCGGACACCGCTGCACGCCGCCTGGTCGCTGGCCCGGCTGTGGCGCACCGTGCAGCAGGAACTGCCGCAGGTCACCCAGCCGCTGCTGCTCTTCCGCAGCCCCGGGGACCACATCGTCTCCCCGGCCAACGCACGACTGCTGCTCGGCCGCATATCCTCCACTCAGGTGGAGGAGCGACTCTGCGAGCGCTCCTTCCATGTGGCCACGCTGGACCACGATGCCGAGGCGATCTTCGACGGCAGTCTCGAGTTCATCCACCGTCTGGCACCGGCCGCCAAGGCCGACCCGGTCTGACCGGGCCGACGGGGCTACCGACACGAGGGGCTTGGGGACCACCGGTGCAGGAGAGCGACAAGACGGGCGAGGGCGCGGACCTGCCGGAGGACGGCGCGCAGCAGGGCGGCACGCCCGAGGACGGAACCGAGCGCCGGGCCGAGCCGCGGCCGCCGGCCGGCAGCCAGGCCGAGCAGGACGCCATCTTCAAGGAGCTGGTGGCGTCCTTCGACGCCCCGGTGGACCTCCGTACCTGGCCGGACTCGGAGGACCTCGGCGAGCCCCCTGGCAGGCCCCGCGGGAACGGCCCCGGCGACGTGGGCGACCTCAACCGGCTGGACGACTTCACCCCCCAGCCCCGCCCGCGGCCCGGCAACGTGCACCCGGCCTCCGGCCCCCGGGACTGGGACTCCCCCGAGAACCCGGACGACGACCACTTCGTCCCGCCGGAGCCGCCGCCGCTCCCCCGCACGGACACCACCGGCACTTTCGCCTGGATCGCCGTCATCGGCGGCCCGGTCCTGCTCTTCTTCTCCGCGCTGGCCTGGCGCGAGATCAGCGGCTGGCCCGCGGTGCTGGGCGTGACCGCCTTCATCGGCGGCTTCGTCACCCTGGTCGCCCGGATGAAGAACCGCGACGAGGACGACGACGACCCCCACGGCGGCGCCGTCGTCTGAGCGCCCGCGGCCCCGGGCCGGTCTGCGCGGCCCGGCCCGGGGCGATGGAAGCGCGGCCCGGGGCGGCGGGAGGACCGAGGTCCTAGGTCGCGGGGATGCGCAGCACCGCCAGCACCGGGAGGTGGTCGGTGGCCGCCGGCAGATCCGCCGGGGCAAGGCCGGGCAGCCGGTCCGGTACACCGCACGCCAGGACCTCCACCCCCGGGGTGGCGAAGACCGCGTCGATCCGCTGGTGCGGGTCGGCGGGCACGGAGGTCATCGCACCGCCCCACGGCGCCGCCGCCCAGCCGTCGCGCAGCCTGCCCGCGAGCAGCCGCCACGCCGGGCCGTCGGGGCGCTCGTTGAAGTCGCCGCCCACCACGCCGTACGGCACGCCCTGCCCGGCGAGGTGGTCGAGCAGCAGGGACGCCTGCTGGTACCGCTCCTCGCGGTCCAGGCTCAGATGGCAGCTGGTGACGGAGAAGGGCGCGGCCCGGCCGATGCGGACCGTGGCGGTGGCGAAACCGCGCTGGTGGAGGCCGGGGGTGCGGGGCAGCAGCAGGTCGTTGGTGCGTACCACGGTGGCACGGAGCCGGCCGAGCAGCAGCGGCCCGGCGGCGCTGCGGCCGCCGGAGAGCACCACGGTGCCGGTGCGGCGGGCGAGCCAGGCGGCCTGGTGGGCGGGGCGCCAGAAGCGGGGCGCCTCCTGGACGCAGACCAGGTCGGGGGCGCAGGCGCGGATCACCCGGACCACGGCGGCCCGGTCGTCGCGCAGCGAGCGGATGTTGTAACTGAGGACACGGATCCGCTCCGCGCCGTCGGGTTCGGGACCGGAGGCCGGCAGTTCGGGGCACGGGGGCGGCGCGAGCGGAGCGGCGGGGTCCTCGCCCATCGGCGGCCTCCTCACGGCGGTGCGGTGCGCCGGGGCCCGGCGCCGCGGCCGTGCTCCACGCTACGGCGGGACAGGAGGTGAGGGCTCCCGCCCCGCCGGAAGGTCGAGCGTCCGTCCGGGTCGGATCGTACGGGTCGGATCGTACGAGTCAGGCCGTACGAGTCGGGCCGTACGAGTCAGGCCGTACGGGCCAGGTCGCCCGCGCCGACGATGCCGGCCGCGGAACCCATGGAGGCGAGGACCACCTCGGCCCGCGGGCGGTGGACGCCGCCGGTGAGGTACTTCTCGAAGGCCTTGGCGACCGGGTCGAGCAGCAGCCGCCCGGCGTCCGAGACTCCGCCGCCGAGGACGAAGACCGCCGGGTCGAAGAGGGCTGCGAGGTCGGCCATGCCGCGACCGAGCCAGTCGGCGACCTCCTCGTAGCACTCCAGGGCGAGCGGGTCGCCCTCCTCCGCGGCCTCGGTGATGTGGATGCCGCGGATGGTCTCGGCGACTCCGTCGTTGAGGTCCAGCATCCGCTTGCCGGCGACCGGGTCGGCGGCGGCCTTCTCCCGGCCGTAACGGCGCAGGGAGCGGCCGGAGGCGTACTGCTCCCAGCAGCCCTTGCCGCCGCAGCCGCAGGGCAGGCCGTCCGGGATCATGTTGAGGTGGCCGATCTCGCCGGCCACGCCGAAGCGACCGCGGTGCAGCCGGCCCTCCAGCACGATGCCGCCGCCGATGCCGGTGCCCACGGTGATCAGCACCATGTCGTCGTGCTCGGCCGCGGCACCGAACCGGAACTCGGCCCAGGCGGCGCAGTTGGCGTCGTTCTCGATCACCGTGTCGAGGCCGGTGAGCTCCTCGATGCGCTGCTTGAGCGGCTCGTTCTCCCAGGCGATGTTGGGCGCCATGATCACGGTGGAGCGCTCACGGTTGATGTAGCCGGGCGCCCCCACTCCGACGCCGGCCACGTCGGGGTACTGCTCCTTCAACTCGCGTACGGCGTGCGCGATGGCATCGACGGCCCACTGCGGATCGGCCGGCGTGGGCACCCGCGTACGCGCGAGGATGCGGCCGCTCTCGTCGACCACGCCTGCCGCAATCTTGGTACCGCCGACGTCGACGCCGATGGTGAGTCCCATGTGTCCCTCAGTCATTCACTCGGTCCCCGCTGGGCGGTACCGTACCCGTCCGCGAGCGCTGGGTACACACCGCCCCGTACATTAACCGAAGACATCGCCTGCTCGACCGTGGCGGCACCATTCAGAAGTCGTACGATTCATCCCGCTCCGTGATAGCCCGGACCGGCTCGGTGACCGGCTGCGACCTGCGACTTCACCCCTGGACAGGGGTGCCGGAAGGTCAGTCGAGATCGATGTGCTCGCTGTCGGAGGGCTTCTCCGTGGACCAGCGGCGTTCGTGGCCGGAGACGGCCGCGCGATAGGCGGCGAGCAGCTCGCCGCCGGCCGCCGCGAGGTGGCGGTAGACCTCCGGATGCTTCTCCCGGACCGGCCCGGCGAACCGGTCCAGACCGTCGGCGGAGCCCAGCGCCCGGGTCGCCTCCTGCATCCGCTCGCCCACCGCGGAGGCGAACCGCCGCACCTCCTCGACCAGCGGGCCGAGCTGCGAGCCCCACGGGTCCCCGGCGGCGCTGCCGCCGCCGAAGGGGTCCTCGTCGGCCCCGCTCTCCTTCTCCCCCTGTGCCTGGCGGCCCTGCTTCTGGTAGCCCTGCTCCTGCCCGCCGTGCCCGTCCCGGGCCTGCTCCGGCCCGGCCTGCTGCTCCGGCTCGGCCGCCTCGCGCTGCGCGGCGGCCTGCGCCGCGGCGTCCTCGGCGACCACCTGCGCCCAGACGTCCTCGCCCTCTCGGCGGTCGTCGGCACTGCTCATGGCGGCTGCTCCTCAGGTCGGTGCACTACTGGCCCTTCGACGCTACCCGAGAGCCGCCGTGCCGCGGGGGCTCTCAGCCGCGCGGCCACAGTTCGGCGTCGGGGGCGAAGCGGACCGAGAGCAGACCACCGCGCAGCCCGGCACCGGACACGGTGCAGCGGCGCAGCGCCGAGGGCAGCCGGACGATCCGCCGGTAGGCGCCGGTGCCGACGATCAGTTCGTCGCCGCGCCGCACCAGGTCCAGGTCGGCCCGCTCGGCACCGGGCAGCGGCAGTCGCCACACCAGGGTGCCGTCCTCCGCGAGCCGGTCGTCGACCGTCCAGGGGGTGGCGGGCTCCGGCTCCGGGTCGGGGGCGCCGCCGTAGATCTCGGCGCCCAGTTCGGCCAGGTCGGCCGGCCCCTCCGGACTGCGGCCCAGGTGAGGGGCGGTGAGCAGCGGTACGGCCGACCGGAGTTCCGCCACCAGCGCCGCCAGCCGGGCGCTGTCGTCGGCGGCGCGGGCCGCGAGCCAGGGATCGGCGGAGCCCGCCGCGGAGTCCGGCAGGGTGCGGGAGGCCACCACCGCGTCCAGCCGGTGCTCGAAGAGGGCGAGTCCGGCGCGTGCATGGCGGACCTCGGACAGGCTGTGACCGTCGGCGTCCACCACCAGCCGGACCGAGGTCCCCGGCGCCGACACCACGCTGCGGGCCTCGGCGAGCCGTGCCGCCACCCAGGTGCGGGCCTCGTAGAGCCAGTCGGAGGGCATCGGCACACCGGCGAGGGCGGCCAGCACCGGGCGCAGCGCACGGGCGGCCTGCCGCTGCTCGGGCAGCAGCCGCGCAAGGTAGCGGTCCAGCCGCTCCGGCAGCGCCAGCGCTGCGACCAGCTCGGGTACCGGGGGACCGTCGACCACCACCAGGTCCCAGGCGCCGGAGGCGGTGTGCTCGCACAGGGCGCGCAGCAGCACCAGATGCCGGGTGCCGGGGAGCGCGGTGAGCTCCTCGGGGTCCAGCGGGTCGACGCCCAGCAGGTCGAAGGCCGGCTTGACGCGCCCGGAGAGTCGCTGGGCCTCCTCCTGGAAGGCCCGCTCCTCGTCGATGCGCAGCGCGTGCGGCGGCTCCCCGCCGTCCCCGACCGGGGCGGGCGCGCCGCTCAGCCGTACCCCGAGGAGTGCGTCCAGGGTGCGGTGCGGATCGTGGGCGGAGAGCAGCAGGGTGCGCAGGCCGCGATGGGCGGAGTGGACCGCGGTGGCGGCGGCCACCGTGGTGGTACCGCTGCCGCCCCTGCCGGTGACCAGCACCGTGCGGGTCGTCATGCCGGTCCGCCCTTCGGTTCGGTGGGGGAGCGTTCCACCCCAGGGTGGACGGTCAGCTCTCCACGCGCTTCTTCAGCCCGGCCAGGGCGCGGTCGATGATGACCTTCTCCGCCTTGCGCTTGATCATCCCGAGCATGGGGATCTTGACATCCACCGCGAGCTGGTACGTCACCTCGGTGGCGGCGCCGCCCTCCAGCGGGGCGAGCGAGTAGGAGCCGTCCAGGGCCTTGAGCATCTGGCTCTTGACCAGGGTCCAGGTGACCTTGCGGTCGCCGTCCCAGGTGTAGGCGAGGACGTGCTCGTCACGGATCGCCCCGGCGTCCAGCAGCAGCCGCACCTGCTCCGCCCGGCCGTCCGGACCCTGGCCGAGCACCTCGATCTCCTTGACCTCACCCGTCCACTCCGGGTACGCGGCGAAGTCCGAGATCACCCCCATGACCTCGGCAGGGGTCGCGTCGATCGTGATGCTCGACCTGGTGTGCTCCGCCATCGGGTGGCCCTCCGCATAGTGGCCGCTGTGGTTCTGGCCGCTGTGATGTCGTCCGACTGCTCGGGTGGTGTCTGTGCAGGAAGGTTATCGCGGCCGTACACCGCGTCACCGGGGGCGTGCCTCACCACTCCAGAACATACGGTCGGCCGGTGGCCCGGAAGTGTCCGACGTTCACACACTCGGTGCGGCCGATCCGCATCCGGCGCGCCAGCGGCTGGTGGACGTGGCCGAAGAGGACCAGCTCGGGGCGGGTGGTCCGGATCGCATCCAGCACCGCCTCGCTGCCGCGCTCGAAGCGCCGGGCGACGACGTCATAGGTGAGCTCGGGGACGGCCGGGGGGATGTGGCAGCAGAGCACGTCGACCGCGCCGACCGCGGCCACCTTGGCCGCGTACTCCTCCTCGTCCACCTCGTAGGGGGTGCGCATCGCGGTCCGCAGCCCGCCCCCGACGAAGCCGAAGGTGCGGCCGCCGAGTTCCACCCGCTGCCCGTCGAGCACGGTGACGCCCTCACGGGCGAAGTCGGGCCACAGCCGCGGCACGTCGACATTGCCGTAGGTGGCGTAGGTGGGGCTGGGGAAGGCGGCGAACAGCTCGGCGTACTGCTTGCGGACGGCCTCCTCGACCGCCTGCTGCCGTGGGCGGCCAAGCGTCGCCCACAGGGTGTCGGAGAAGGCGCGGGCCTCGTCGAAGCGCCGTGCGGTGCGCAGTTCCACATAGCGCGAGGCGTTGGCGGCACCGAACAGGTCGGGGAAGATGCCCCGGCCGTGGTCCGCGTAGTCCAGGAAGAGGACCAGATCGCCCAGGCAGAGCAGGGCGTCCGCGCCGTCGCCGGCCCTGGCGAGCGCCTCCGCGCTGCCGTGCACATCACTCACCACATGCACCCGCATGTCCGCCACCTTAGGGGTTTGGACACGGACGGCCCACCGCCCCCACGCCCGTCCGGTTCACCGGACCGTGATCCACCTGCCGTAGGGTGCCGTCAGGAGGCGGACGCTGCCGCGACCGGCGCACCCCTCCTCCGTCACACGCCGGAAGCATTCGGCAACCTGCCGTCAACGGCCGTGTGACACACGGAACACATTGCCTGGCCCCCCTATCTCAACATCCCTACCCGGCAGTAACGTCCTGGCGTCCCGCAGCGTCGCAGACGAGGAGCAGTCTTGCGCGAGTTCAGCCTTCCGGCCCTCTACGAGGTTCCGAGCGGCGGCAACCTCACCGATCTGATCCATCGGAACGCCCAGGCCCATCCCGACGTGGCCGTGGTGAGCCGCAAGATCGACGGCCGGTGGCAGGACCTCACGGCCGTGCAGTTCCTGGCCGAGGTACGGGCAGCCGCCAAGGGGCTGGTCGCGGCGGGCATCCGCCCCGGCGACCGGGTCGGCATCATGTCCCGCACCCGCTACGAGTGGACCCTGTTCGACTTCGCCATCTGGTGCGCCGGAGCGATCACCGTCCCTGTCTACGAGACCTCCTCCGCCGAGCAGGTGGAGTGGATCCTCGGCGACTCCGGAGCCGTCGCGGTGATCACCGAGACCGCGGCGCACCAGACCACCGTGGAGCGGGTACGCGACCGGCTGCCCGAGCTCCGGCAGGTGTGGCAGATCGACTCCGGTGCGGTCGCCGAGCTGGCCCTGACCGGCGCCGGCATCTCCGACGCGGTGATCGACGAGCACCGGGCGGGCCTCGGCCCGGACACCATCGCCACCATCGTCTACACCTCGGGCACCACCGGCCGCCCCAAGGGCTGCCAGCTGACGCACCGCAACTTCCTGGCGGAACTGGGCAACATCACGGCCCGTCTGGAGCCGCTGTTCCGCACCGGCGAGGGCTCGGTGCTGCTCTTCCTGCCGCTGGCCCATGTGCTCGGCCGGATCGCCGAGATCGCCTGCGCCATCGCCCCCGCGAAGATCGGCCATGTCTCCGACATCAAGGACGTCACCGCGGAGCTGGGCGCCTTCTCCCCCACCCTGATCCTGGGCGTGCCCCGGGTCTTCGAGAAGGTCTTCAACACCGCCCGCGCCAAGGCCCAGGCCGACGGCAAGGTCAAGATCTTCGACCAGGCCGCGGAGACCGCCATCGCCTACAGCCGCGCGCTGGACAACGGCGGTGCGGGACTCGCCCTGAGACTGAAGCACAAGGTCTTCGACCGGCTGGTCTACAGCAAGCTGCGCGCCGCACTCGGCGGCAGGGCCACCCACGCCATCTCCGGCGGAGCCCCGCTCGGCGAGCGGCTCGGCCACTTCTACCGCGGCATCGGCTTCACCGTCCTGGAGGGCTACGGCCTCACCGAGACCTGCGCCGCCACTGCCTTCAACCCGCACGACAAGCCCAAGATCGGCACCGTGGGCCAGCCGCTGCCCGGTTCGGCGATCCGGATCGGCGAGGACGGCGAGGTGCTGCTCAAGGGCCCGCAGGTGTTCACCGGTTACTGGAACAACCCCGCCGCCACCGCTGACGCGCTGCAGGACGGCTGGTTCGCCACCGGCGACATCGGCACCCTGGACGACGAGGGCTATCTGGTGATCACCGGCCGCAAGAAGGAGATCATCGTCACCGCGGGCGGCAAGAACGTCGCCCCCGCGGTGATCGAGGACCGGGTGCGGGCCCACCCGATCGTGGGCGAGTGCATGGTGGTGGGCGACCGCAAGCCGTTCATCGCCTGCCTCATCACCATCGACGAGGAGTTCCTGCCGACCTGGAAGCAGCTCCACGGCAAGCCGGCGGACGCCACCCTGGCCGACCTCAAGGACGACCCCGACCTGGTGGCCGCGGTGCAGGCCGCGGTGGACGACGGCAACAGGGCGGTCTCCAAGGCCGAGGCGGTGAAGAAGTTCCGCATCCTGGACACCCACTTCTCCGAGGACAGCGGCCATCTCACGCCGTCGCTGAAGCTCAAGCGGAACGTGGTCCTCAAGGACTACGCGTCCGATGTGGAGGCCCTCTACCAGCGCTGAGACCGGGACGGGGGCGGTGGCGGGCAATGAGCTCGCCACCGCCCCCGTCGGTCACCGGAGCGCTCCTCGGGGGCACGGAAGCCTCCCGGGTGGTGCGCGGCTGCGCGGCGTCAGTCGCGGGGGGCGAGCAGCGAGCCCAGGCGTTCCGCCAGCAGGTCCCAGCGCCAGGCGTCCTCCACCCAGCGGCGGCCCCGCTCGCCCATCCGGCGGCGCAGCGCCTCGTCCAGCAGCAGACCCACGATCCGGTCCGCGAGCGGCTGCGTCCGCCCGCCGGGGACGACATAGCCCGTCTCGCCCTCCAGCACGGCGTCGGGGGCACCCCCTGAGTCCCCCGCCACCACGGGCAGCCCGGTGGCCGAGGCCTCCAGATAGACGATCCCGAGACCCTCGACGTCCAGCCCGCCCCGCCGGGTGCGGCAGGGCATGGCGAAGACGTCGCCCGCGCCGTAGTGGGCCGGCAGCTCCTCCCAGGGCACCGAGCCGGTGAACCGCACCGAGTCGCGTACCCCGACGGAGTCCACCAGCCGCTCAAGGTCGGCGCGGTAGGGACCGCCGCCGACGATCAGCAGCACCGCGTCCGGGACCTCGGCCAGTACCTCCGGCATGGCCCGGATCAGGGTGTCCTGGCCCTTGCGCGGCACCAGCCGGGAGACGCACACCACCACCGGCCGGTCCGCCAGCCCCAGGCGCCGGCGCACCTCGGCGCCGCCGGAGTCGGGGTGGAAGGTCTTCTCGTCCACGCCCGGCGGCAGCTGCACCATGCGCGCCGCCGCCTCCTCGCCCACCGCCGCCGCGATCCGGGAGCGGGTGTACTCGCCCAGATAGGTGAGCACATCGGTGCGCTCCCCGATCCGGCGCAGCAGCTGCCGGGAACCCGGCAGCTGTGCCCAGGCCGCCTCGTGCCCGTGGGTCATGCCCAGCAGCCGCTCGGCACCTGCCCGGCGCAGCGCGGGCGCCATCAGACCGAGCGGCGCGGCCGCGCCGAACCAGACCGAGGTGCAGCCCTCGGCCCGGAGGATCCCGGCCGCCCGCCGGACGACCCGCGGGGTGGGCACCATCATCCGGGTCCGGTCCCTGATCACCGGGAAGGGCTGATCCGCGTCAAAGCGCGCAACCTCCGAACCGTCCCGCCACGTGGAGGCATAGACCACCACACTGCCCGGAGCCTGCCGCACCGCCATGTTGTGGACGAACTGCTGGATGCCGCCGGGCCGCGGGGGGAAGTCGTTGGTGACGATCAGGGTCTTCTGCATGGTCTCCGTACCATAGGTCAGGTCCGCCGTTCCGTGGGAACCCGGAATCACCGTGCCACCGTCCTCACCATGGGCGGTACGCTCGCCCGACCGGCCCGGACGTCCCCCGACACCGGCCGTCCTAGACCGAGTGAGGGATGCAGCTGTGGAGTTGGCAGAGCCCGGAGAGGCCCGGACCCTGGAGCCGCCCCACAAGGCGCCGCACCCGCGCACCGCAGCCGGGCCGCTCTGGGCACTGGGTCTCTCCTTCGTCGCCACCCGGGTGCTGATCGTGCTGATGTGCCTGGGCGTCTGGAAGATCTCCGGGCTGGACGTCACCGGCGACGTCTCGGTGATCTACCACGGCTGGTACGAGGTGCTGAAGACCGGCACCTTCCCGATGGACGACGTCACCTGGCAGTACCCGCCGGGGGCGGCCCTGGTGATGCTGGCGCCGGGGCTGCTGCCCTGGTCGTACCTCACCGACTTCATGGTGCTCACCGGCGTCTTCGATGTGCTGGCCATGCTGCTGCTGGTACGGGCGGGTGTCCGCGGGCGGCGGCGCTATGCCGGGGCGTGGCTCTGGGTGGTCGCGGTGCCCATGCTGGGCCCCACCGTCTACGCCCGCTACGACCTGATCGTGACCGCCGTCTCCATCGCCGGGCTGCTGGCGCTGGGGCGGCGGCGGTCCCGTCTCGCCGGGGCGCTGCTGGGCTTCGGCGGCCTGCTGAAGGTGTGGCCGCTGCTGGCGGTGATCGGTACGGCCCGCGGCAGCCGCACCCGCCGCACCTGGACCGCCGCCGCGGCCACCGCGGCCGGGGCGGGCTTCCTGGTGGCGGCCGCGATGAACGGCGCCTTCCAGTTCCTCACCTTCCAGCGCGACCGCGGTGTGGAGATCGAGTCGCTGGCCTCGCTGCCGATCCACTGGGCCCGTACCCAGGGCAAGTGGCAGGGCCAGGTCACCCTCAACTACGGCTCGGTGGAGTTCATCGGCCCCTGGGTGCATGTCATCGCCCAGGTGTCGCTGGCGACGACCCTGCTGGCCTTCGGATGGCTGCTGGTGTGGCGGCTGCGGGCCCGCGTCTGGCACCCGGCCACGCCGTACGACGCCGCGCTGGCGGCGCTGCTGCTCTTCACCGTGACCAGCAGGGTGATCAGCCCGCAGTACCTGGTGTGGCTGATCGGGCTGGCCGCGGCCTGCCTGACCGCGCGGGGCACCACGCAGAAGCCGGTGGCGGTGCTGATCCTGCTGGCGTCGGCGCTCACCGTGCTGGAGTTCCCGGTGAGGTTCAACCAGGTGGCCGCGTCCGATCCCGGCGGCGTCGCCCTGCTCACCGCGCGCGATGTGCTGCTGCTGGGCGCGGCGCTGCTGTCGTGCGGCCGGCTGTGGCGCTCCACCATGGGCCGCGCCGAGGAGGAGCCCCCGGCGGAGGAGGAGTGGGACGCCGGGCTGGACCCGGAGGCGGCGACCCGCGTCGGGGACCCCTTCGAGGCGGAGACGGTGGCCTACACCGTGCGCCCCGGCATCGCCTATGAGCAGCACCTGCTGGAGGACCTGGACCCCGACCCCGGGCAGCCCTCACCCCGCCGCTGACCGCTCCCGGCCCGACCAGCTGCGCGCCGCGGCGATCCGCCGTGCCGCACTGGGGTGCGTACCGAAGAGCAGCTGCAGTGCCCGCGGCGGGTCGACATCGGCGACATTGGCCACCGCCAGCCGCCGCTGCATGGCGATGAACTGCTCCGGGTCGCGGGTCAGGTCGAGGGCGTGGCGGTCCGCGCGGGCCTCGATCCGGCGGCTGACGGCACACTGGAGCGGCCCGGACAGCGCTCCGAGCAGGCTCGCGCAGGCCGCCAGCAGCGGCAGCGACCGGGGGTCGGCCGCATCCGCCGCCCCGGCGGCCGACAGCAGCGCCTCCCGGCCGAGCAGCAGGCCCAGCAGGCAGACCGCGGCGGCGGCCCCCAGCGCGCCCAGCACGGTGCCGTTGCGGACGTCCCGGTGCTTCACATGGCCCAGCTCATGGGCGACCACCAACTCCACCTCGCGGGGTTCCGCGGTGGCCAGCAGCGTGTCGTAGGCGACGATGCGGCGGGTGGCGCCGAGGCCGGAGACATAGGCGTTGAGCGCGGTGGTACGCCGGGAGGCGTCCGCCACCAGCACCTCGCGGACAGCCACCGCGTCCCGCTCGGCCAGGGCCAGCAGGGCGGTGCGCAGCGGCCCGTCGGCCATCGGGTGAAAGCGGTTGAAGAGCGGCTCCACCACCAGGGGGAACAGGAACGACATCGCCACCGTGAGCGCCGCCGCAGCGCCGGCTGCGGGCAGCCACCACCGGTGCGGGGACCATGCGGTGAGGGCATAGAGGCCGTACGCCGCCGGCAGGGCCAGCACCAGGCCCAGCAGCAGTCCCCGCAGCACGTCCACCGCCCAGCCCGCCCACCCCTGGGTCACCAGGCCGTAGCGCCGCCGCACCACCCGGACCCGGGCGGTGAAGGGCAGCCGGACGGCCTCGCCCAGCAGCACCAGGGCCGCCGTCCCGGCGAGCACCTGCGCCGTCCTGGTCCCTCCGAGCGGCTCCCCCACGGCCTGCACCAGCCCGGCCCCGGCGGGGCTGAACCCCAGCCCGGCGGTCAGGCCCAGCCCGATCAGGCGTCCGGCGAGCGCCCAGGGCACCTGGGCCCGCCGCAGCGCCCTCCCCCGGGCGACCTGCTCGGCCGTGAAGTCACCGGCCGCGGGGGTTCCCGGCCCGGTGCTCCCCGTCGCGGTGCTCCGCGTCGCGGCACCGCCGGCCGTGGCGTCGCCGCCGCTGTCAGAGGTCACCGATAGCCTCCTGCCGAACCGTTCCAAGGGGGAGGCCAGCATGGCAAATCAGCGGCGCGGCCGCGACGGGCGGGGTCAGCCGAGTTCCTGGCGGAGTGCGCTCCGCCAGTCCCGGGTGAAGGCGGCGAGGCCGGTGCCGAGGACGCGTCGCATGGCACGGTCCACCGTGGCCTCCCGGTCGGCCTCCGCGGATCCGGTGGCGGCCACGGCACGGTAGAGGGCGACCAGGCCCCGGGTGCCGTGGCGGCGGGCGACCAGCGTGCAGGCGAACCAGGCGAGTTCATAGGCCTGGGCGAGGCCGTCGGCGGTGGTGGCGAAGTCGCTGTCGCGGGGCAGGGCTGCCGGGAGGCGGCCGGCGGCGATGTCCGCGGCCAGTTCGGGGGCGATCTGGCGGGTGGTGCGGCGGGTTCCCAGATAGGCGGTCCAGTCGGCGACGCCCTCGGAGAGCCAGAGCGGCGTCCAGGGCCGGGTGTCGGCCCTGGTGGCGACATGGACCGCCTCATGGCTGGTGACCACCTGGCGGCCCAGGTCGCTCAGCTCGCCGTACGCCTCCGGGTTGACCAGGATCCGGTCGGCCGGGGCGGCCTTGGGTGCACCGGAGGCCGCGGTGGTCACGGCGGCGATGCCGCGGTAGTCACCGGGGGCCGCGTCCAGCAGCCGGGAGAGCTGCTCCAGCGAGCCGGGCGCGTAGAGCAGCAGCCGGTCGGCCCAGGAGGAGCCCCAGACGGCGCTGACGGCCGGTACGGCGCTGTCCGCGGCCGCGGAGAGCGCTGCCAGGTCTGCGGGGGCGGCGAGCCCCAGCACCAGGCTGTGGGCGCCGCGGACGGCCCGTACGGTGCCCAGGTCCCAGAGCAGGGCGCTGCCCACCGGATCCTCTGCGGCCAGCAGCCACTGCCCGTCCCGGTCGCTGAAGGTGAACCGGCGGGTGGCGGTGACCGGGTGGTGGTCGTAGCCGGCTATGCGGTGGTCGAGCTGCACCTCGGCGGTGAGGCCGGTGGCGCTGCGCTCCAGTCGGGTCAGCCGGGGGTGGTAGGCGGCGAGGGGCACCTCTGCGGTGCGGCGCAGCAGTTCGGCCTGGCCGGGGCGGAAGGCGGGGACGGCGGTGGCGGCGAGCGCGGCGGCGTCGCGGCGCAGCACAGCGTCGGCGTACCGGGCCAGCAGTGTCTCGGCGCTGCGCCGGTCGGCCTGCGACGGGGCGGCGAGCGGGACCGCCACGGCCGCGTCGAGGCCGGCGCCCCGCGCGGGGGCCGCGCCCGGGGCGGAGAGCTGGAGCAATCCTCCGGCGGCGAGCAGCAGCGCTCCCCGCCGGGTCAGCCCGCCCCCGGTCATGCCGAGGGCAGGCCTGGTCCCGCTCAGACTCTCACCACGGCGGCGACGGGCATGGAGCGCACGCTCTCATAGCGGACCCGGGCTCCGGGGTAGGGCGCGTGGATGATGGTGCCGCCTCCGACGTACATACCGACATGGTGCATATCACCGTAGTAGATGACGAGGTCTCCCGGGCGGGCCTCGGAGAGCGGGATCCTGCGGCCCGCGGAGGCCTGCCCCTGCGAGGTGCGCGGCAGGTTCACCCCCGCCTGGGCCCAGGCCCAGTACATCAGCCCGGAGCAGTCGAAGGCGCGGGGCCCGGTGGCTCCGTAGAAGTAGGGCGAGCCGAGGGCGCTGGTCGCGGCCGAGACAGCGGCGGACGCGCGGCTGTCGGGGGCGGCGAGGGCGTCCAGGTCGGCCCGGCCGACACCGCGGGCGGCACGCTCCTGGGCCGCGCGGGCGTCGGCGGCGGCGAGACGCGCGCGCTGTGCGGCGGTGAGGCCGGCGAGCAGGGCCCGGGCGCGACCGAGGCGCTGCTGCATCTGCAGCTTGTCGCGGCCGAGTTCGCGGCGCACCTGTTCCAGCTCGGCGAGTCTGTCCGCGGCCTCGGCACGGCGCTGGTCGAGCCGGCGCTGCTCGGCGACGACGTCATGGAGCGCGTCGGCCTGCTGGGCGGCGAGCCGGTCCATGGCGGTGGCGCGGTCCAGATAGCCGCCTGGGTCGGAGGAGAGCATCAGCTGCACGGCGGGGTCGATGCCGCCGGACCGGTACTGGGCGTCGGCGACCCGGGAGAGGTCGCCCAGCATCCGGTTGAGCCGGTCCCGGCCGCGGGCCACCTCGTCCTGGAGCGCGGCGGACTCCTGGCGCAGCCGGTGGAGGCGTTCACGGGCACCGTCATAGCGCTCGGCCGCGGACTCGGCCTCCCCGTAGAGCTGGTCGACCTGCTGCTTGACGTCGGCCTCGGTGGTGGTGTGGCCGGGGTGCTCTCCCGGGTCACCGGGCATAGCTTGGGCGGCGGCTCCGGAGAGCGCCAGGACGGTGGCCGCTCCTGCGGTGAGCACCGTGACTCGTGCCCGGCCGGGCGTTCTGGGACGGCGGTGGGTGGCCAACGCGCTTGCGCTCCCTTCGTCCTGACCGCCGCCGTGGGAGGTGGCAGTCCGAGCGCAGACGTTAGCGAGCCAGGCGCAAAGTGTCCAAATTGCCGTTAATAATAAGTTCTGACCGTCTTTCGGTACACCGCACACAGCAAGGGTCCGACCCCCACACGGGGGGCCGGACCCTTGCGGATACGACAATGCGTCAGATACGCACGATCTTGGCGATCGGCATCACACTGGCGGACTCGTAGCGGACCACGGCACCGGTGTGCGGAGCGTGGATGATCTGGCCGTTGCCGACGTACATGCCGACGTGGCTCATGCCGCTGTAGAAGATGATCAGGTCGCCGGGCTTGGCGTTGGCCAGCCCGTTCACCGTCGTACCGGCACCGGCCTGGGCCTGGGAGGTACGCGGCAGCGAGACGCCGGCCTGTGCATAGGCCCACTGCATCAGACCGGAGCAGTCGAAGGAGGAGGGTCCGGTGGCGCCGTAGACGTACGGCGAACCCAGCTTGCTCTCCGCGGCCTGAATGGCGGCGGCGGCGTAGCTGGAGGCCGCACCCGCGGTGCTGGTGGTGCCGCCGATGCTGGTGCGGCCGGCGGAGCGGGAGGCGCGCTCATTGGCGGCGTTCTCCGCGGCCTGCAGTGCGGCGCGCTCCGCGGCGGTGAGGGAGTTGAGCAGCGACTGCGCCTTGGCGAGCTTCTGCTGGACCTCGCTCTTGGCCGACCTGAGCTCCTTGGCGGTGCTGTCCAGCTCGGCCAGCTTGTCCTGCGCCTCGGACTTCTCCTGGTCCAGCTTGCGCTGCTTCTCCTGGAGGTCCTTGAGGGTGCCGGTCTGCTGGGCGCTCACCTGGTCCAGCGACGAGGCCTTGTCCAGGAACTGGCTCGGGTCGGAGGAGAGCATCAGCTGGACGGTGGGGTCGATGCCGCCCGAGCGGTACTGCGAGGAGGCGAGCTGGCCCAGCGCGCCCTGCATCGACGAGACCTCGGCCTGCTGGCGCGCGACCTGGTCCTGGATGTTGTTGACCTGCTTCTGGAGCTGCTGCTGCTTCTCCTTGGCGCCGTCGTACTTCTCCGTGGCGACCTCGGCCTGCTCATTGAGCTTGTCGACCTGGGCCTTGACCTGGTCCTTGGTCGGCTTGGGGGCCGCGCTTGCGGCACCGGCCTGGGCCGATATCGCGACGGCGGTCGCTGCGGCGGCGGTCAGTACGGAGATCCGTGCGCGGCTGGGCTGCTTGGGACGGCGGTGGGACGCCACGAAGGCGGGCTCCTTCTTCCAACAGCCGCCTACCGGGTGAGCTGACGGGTTCGGGCCGGAAGCATGCCCTACGACGCCTCAGCCGACTGCTAAGCCCGGCCCTGACGCCGATTCACCCCGAGGAAGTGGTTCCCCGGCTCCGATCCGACGGCATCCCCTGTAGGGCAGTTGCCTGCCCTGCCGCATCTCGAACTCGGCGGGAGCCTCCGCTGTCATCCGGGTTGGGTGATCACCTCGCGGGGGCTCGACGCCAGACACTAGTAACAGAACTGTGATCCGTTCAAATCCTTGTAGGTAAAAAGTCTGATCGCAGGCAAGATTCCTTCGAAATGCCACCGGGGGTAGCCACAGCATGACCCTGAGGTGATCGTTGCGCCTGCACACCGGACAGCACTCAGGCCCGGCATGTCCGAATTGCCGGGCCTGATGGGAATTCTAAATATCCATACAGAATCGTCCGCTGACGATCAGACGACGCGTCGGATGGTGTAGATCGGCATGGAGCTGGCCGACACCACCTCCACCGTCCTCCCGGGCTTGGGTGCGTGCACGACCATTCCATTGCCTATGTACATGCCCACATGGGCACCGCCGTAATAGATGATCAGGTCACCGGGCTGCGCCTGGGCGAGCGACGGCACCCGCACACCCACACCGCCCTGCGCCGAGGCGATTCGCGGCAGCGACACCCCCGCCTGGGCATAGGACCACAGCATCAGCCCCGAGCAGTCGAAGCTCGACGGCCCCTCGTGACCGGACGCATAGGGATCCCCCCGCCTGCTGAGCGCGGCCTGCACGGCCACCGCCGCCGCACCGGAGGCCGGCGGCAGACTGCTCAGGTCGACCCGTGCGGAGTCGCGCGAGGCCCGTGCGTCCGCGGCCTCCAGGGCCGCACGCTCCTGCGCGGTGAGGGAGTTGAGCAGCGACTGCGCCTCGTGCAGCCGGGACTGCATCTCGGACTTGTTCGCCTTGAGCGCCGAGGTGGTGCGGTCCAGCTCCGCCAGCGTCGCCGCGGCCTCCGCCTTCTGCTGGTCCAGCTTGCGCTGCTGCTCCTGGAGCAGTCGCAGCGCATCCGCCTGCTGGGTGCTCACCTGGTCCGTGGTCGCCGCCTTGGCCAGGAAGTCGTCCGGGTCCGAGGAGAGCATCAGCTGGACGGTGGGGTCGATGCCGCCCGAGCGGTACTGCGCCGCGGCCACCGAGCCCAGCCCGGCCTCCAGCTTGCTCACCTCGGCCTGCTGCCGGGCCACCTGGTCCTGGAACTCGGCGGCCTGCTCGCGCAGCTGCTTCTGCTTCTCCCTGGCGCCGTCGTACTTCTCGGTGGCGACCTCGGCCTCCTCGTACAGCTTGTCGACCTTCGCCTTCACCTGGTCCTTGGTCGGCTTGGGGGCCGCATGTGCGGCACCGGCCTGGGCGGAGATGGCGACGGCGGTCGCAGCCGCCGCGGTGAGGACCGAGACCCGGGCACGGCTCGGCTGCTTGGGACGGCGGTGGGACGCCAAGGGGGGTGCTCCTTAATCCTGCGAACACCACTCGTCGGAGTGACAGTCGGGGCGGAGGTTTGACGTCAGACCTTAGTGAAGATCCAGTGCTCGGCCAAGCCCCGGGCGTGTCCCAACTCAGGTACGCGCCAACCGCCGCAGCAGCAGCGCGGAGGAGACCGGCCGCGCCCCGGCACGGCGCACCCCGTCCGCGACCTCCCGGTCGGAGGAGACCACCACCACCGGCCTGCCGTCCGGCTCGGCCCGCACCAGCCGCCGGATCAGCTCGTCCGCCGTCTCCCCGGTGCGGCTGAACCGCACCCGCACCCCGCGCGGCGGGGCCATGATCACCGGCGCGTCCAGATCCTGTCCGTCGAAGACGCAGGTCACCTCGGCGCCGCTGTGCGCCGCCAGCATCGACAGACCGCCCAGCAGCCGGATGCGCTGCTGCTCCAGCGGCAGCGTCGGATACCCGGTCTTGGTGACGTTGTAGCCGTCCACCAGCAGATGCACCTGGGGCAGCGCGAGCAACTGGTCCAGCAGCGCCGGGTCGTCCTCGGACAGCGCCCTGCGGGCCACATCGTGCGGGGAGGCCGAACCGGGGGCCACCGCCTCCACCATGTCGGCCGGACGCATCCGGGTCACCGGCAGCGCCAGCTCACGCTGCAGACCCTGGGCCGCGTGCAGCACCGTGTCCAGCAGCAGCCGCAGCCGCATCTCCTCCACACTGCGGCCCTCACGGGTCGTGCGGCGGCTCGCCTCCAGGGCAGACTCCACCTCGGAGACACGGTGCCGCAGCCGCCGCGCCTCGCCCTCAGCGGTGGACCGCTCGGTCTGCGCCGCCGTACGCGCCGCATCCAGCTCCGCGGTCACCTTGCGGGTGGCCGCCTCGGCCCGGCGGGTGTCGCTCTCCAGACTCCGCAGTCGCTTGCGCAGCCCCTCGGACTCCCTTCTGGCGGCGTCCAGTTCGCTGCGCATCCGCTCCGCCTCGGCCCGGGCGGAGGCCCTCAGCGCGGTCAGCTCCCCCTGCAGCTTCTCAACCAGGCGGACCGCCTCCGCGGCCGTCCCCTCGGCCTCGGCCCGCTCCGCCTCCTCCCCGGCCTCCGCCACCAACCGGCTCCAGCCCGGCGGCCGGATCAGATAGGAGGCCGCGGCCACATCCATGGGGTCGGCGGCGGCCGGGGGCGCTCCGCCCTCCAGTGCCTTCACCAGCTCGGGCTGGCCCAGCCGCAGCCGGTCCGCTATCCGCAGCCGGAACAGCGGCTCCGCCTCCAGGGCGGCGGCCAGCGCGGTGCCCGCGTACTTGGCCCGCCGGGCGGCGGTGAACTTGGCATACGGCCGCAGGCTCGCGGGCAGCTCCGCGGCGGGCAGGGCGCCGAGGGCGTCCGAGGCGATCCCCACCACCCGGCGCCTCACCCCCTCCGGCAGCGGCCGGTCCAGCCGCTCGTCGTCCCCGGAGCCGGACGCGTCCACCGCGGCGTCCACGGCCTCGCCGGTGCCCTCGTCGACGCCCTCCTCGGCGTCCGGGACAGCAGGGTCAGCGGTGCGGGGATCCGAGCCGGGAGCGCCGTCCGGGCCGCGGCCGTCGGCGCCCGCTGCGCCCGTCCCGCCCCCGGCGGCAACGGCCGCCTCCGGTACCGCGGGCTGCTGACCCTGCGGCCCGGCGGCCGATCCAGCTCTCTCCACCACGTCCACGACTCCGCTCCGTCTCGTCCGGCGCCTCCCCGTACACCGCCATCTACGATTCTCCCGCGTGCCGGTTCCTGCCCGGCAGGGTGCCGCCCGAACCTCTGCCGGCCCGGGGCGGCACACCCCGGATCAGGCCTGACCGGGCTCCCCGGAGGCCTGCTCGCCGCCGGCCCCCGGGCGGTCCACCAGCTCCACCTGGTCCACAGCGTTGCACCAGCGGCACTGGACCGCCTCCACGGTCTCGCTGAGCACCTCGCGCTCCTCCACCCTGGGCTCACCGGCCAGGTCGAGGTGGATGAACTCCTTGACCCGGGAGGCCCGGGTGACGTCGAAGCGGGTCAGGTTGCCGCACAGGGTGCAGCGCCACCGGGTCCCAGGGGTGGGCAGCGGGACAGGCATCTGGATGGTTCCTCTCGGTCGTCCCGGACGATCGCGTACGCCAAACCCTAGGCCCTGCGGCACCGCCCGTGGACAGGACGTTCGCACCTCGGGACGCACGGACCGCCCCCGGCGCTCGCCCGTCCGCAGCATCCCCGGTGTCACCGCGGGCCCACCGAGGAATGCTCCGAACCATGGTGATCCCGGTCCACGACGAGCATCAGTTCCGGCGACCGCCGCTGGTGACCTACGCACTGATCGCGGTCAACACCGCGGTGTTCGCCGTGAGCCCGTCATCCGGCCTCGACCCGCTGTACGGACCCGCCGGGCAGCGTGCCTGCGCCCAGCAGCGCTACGACCAGCGGTGGGGCGCCGTCCCCCAGGAGCTGCTGGACAACCGGGTCCTCCGCCCCGACCAGGTGCCCCCGCCACCCCCGGGTGCACCCCGCTGCCCGCTGCCGGCGGCGGGGGCCGCCGGCAAGGTGCCCGCGCTCTCCGTGGTCACCTCGCTCTTCGTGCACGCCGGCTGGCTGCATCTGCTGGGCAACCTGCTGTTCCTCTTCGTCTTCGGCAGCACCGGAGGAACGCCTGGGCCGGATCCGCTTCCTGGCCTTCTACCTGGGCATCGGCGTGCTGGCGACCTACGGCTACGCACTGGCGCAGCTGCACACCGCCGACGCCTACCGCACCCTGATCGGCGCCTCCGGGGCCATCGCCGGGGTGCTGGGGGCCTATCTGCGGCTCCACCCCCGGGCCCGGGTCACCAGTCTGGTCCCGCTGCTGCTCTTTCTGCCGCTGCGCTTCCCCGCCTGGCTGGTGCTGGGGCTCTGGTTCGCGGCGCAGTGGTGGTGGGCGCACTCCGCCGACGACTCCGTGCCGGGAGTCGCCTATCTGGTCCATGTGATCGGCTTCGCCGCCGGGTTCCTCTGCACCTGGGCGCTGTACCGGGGCGGCCGCGGTGCACCGCCGGTGGTGGCCGCGTCGGCGCCGCGCCGCGGGGCGGACCCCGGGCCCGCCTGATCCACCTGCCTCAGTACGCTGGCCGGACAGCCCTCCACACCTGATCAGGAGACCCGCGTGATCACCGCGATCGTGCTCATCAAGACCACCGTCGACCGGATCCCCGAGATCGCCGAGACGGTCGCCGCCCTGGACGGCGTGAGCGAGGTCTACTCCGTCACCGGCACCTACGACCTGGTGGCGATGGTCAGGGTCCGCCGGCACGAGGACCTGGCCGACGTGATCCCCGGACACCTCAACAAGGTCCCCGGTGTGCAGCACACCGAGACCCACATCGCCTTCCGCACCTACTCCCAGCACGACCTGGAGGCCGCCTTCGCCCTCGGACTCGACGAGTAGCGGCCGCGCCCGCCCGCCCCGGGCACGGGGCGGGCGGGCGCGGGTCATGCGCGGGGCCGGATCGTGCGCGGGGCCGGATCGTGCGCGGGGCCGGATCGGCTCGTGCTCGGGCGCCGGTCAGCCGCGACGGTTGTCCGGGACGCAGCGGCCGCCCTCGGTGCGGTAGGACCAGCGGGCGCCCTCGGTGACCAGTTCCCGCACCGCCCCCAGGAACCGCTCGATGTGCTCGTCCGGCGTGCCCGCGCCGAAGCTGACCCGGATCGCGTTCAGGCTGCGCTCCCCCGGCAGCGACGGCTCCGGTGCGCCGCACTCCGACGGCGCGTCCTCGGTCCCGCCGAGCAGCGTGCGCACCAGCGGGTGTGCGCAGAACAGTCCGTCCCGCACCCCGATGCCGTACTCGGCGGAGAGTGCGGCGGCGAAGTGCGAGCTGTTCCAGCCCCGGACCACGAAGGACAGCACTCCCACCGTCGGGTGGGCATCCCCGAACAGGCCGAGCACCTGCACCTCGGGCACCTCGGCCAGCCCCGCTCGCAGCCGGGCCAGCAGCTGCTGCTCGCGCGCCTCCAGCGCCTCGAAGCCCGCCTCGGCCAGCGCCCGGCAGGCGGACGCCACCGCATAGGCGCCGATGACATTGGGCGAACCCGCCTCGTGCCGGGCCGGACCGCTGTTCCACTCCACCGTGACGCCGCCGTCGTCGTCCCGGGCCACGGTGCGGCTGGCGCCGCCGCCCGCCAGGTACGGCTCAGCGGCGTCCAGCCAGTCGCTGCGGCCGGCCAGCACACCGGCGCCGAACGGGGCGTAGAGCTTGTGCCCGGAGAAGGCCACCCAGTCCACGCCCAGCTCGCGGACCGACACCCGCTGGTGCGGGGCGAGCTGCGCCGCGTCCAGGACCACCCGGGCGCCGTGGCGGTGGGCGGCCTCGGTGAGCTCGGCGATCGGCCAGATCTCCCCGGTGACGTTGGAGGCGCCCGTGACGCAGAGCAGCTTGGGCCCCTCGGGCGCCGTCTGCAGTGCCGTGACCAGGGTCTCCACGGCCTGCCGAGGGGAACGCGGAGCCGGCAGGTAGGTGGTGGTCAGGCCGTCGCGGCGCCAGGGCAGCAGCGAGGCGTGGTGCTCGGTCTCGAAGGCGAGGACCCGGGTGCCGGCGGGCAGCACCGCGGCCAGCAGATTGAGCGAGTCGGTGGTGGAGCGGGTGAAGACGACCTGGTGGCCCTCGGGCAGGTCGAGGAAGTCGGCGACGGTGCGGCGGCTCTGCTCGAAGAGGTCGGTGGAGAGCTGCGAGAGATAGCCGGCGCCGCGGTGCACGCTGCCGTAGTACGGGGCGTAGGCGGCGACGTCGTCCCAGACCCGCTGCAGGGCGGGGGCGCTGGCGGCGTAGTCGAGCGCCGCGTAGGTCACCTTCTCCCCGCTGACCAGCGGGACCTCCACGGTCTGACCCAGGACGGGCAGCGGGGCGCAGTCGGCGTGGGCACAGCCGGAGGGCGCGGCGGCGACGGGAGCGGGGGCGGCAGCGGCGGACTGAGCGGTCATGGCGGGCTCCTGGGCGAGGGCGAGGGTGCGCGGGCAGGGGCGACCGCGGCGCGGCGATGCCGTGCCGGAGCGGCAGCCGGACACGGCTGCGGGCTTGTGAGAGGTCGTCCCGGGGCCGGTCGGGCGCAGCAGAGGGCGCACCGGGCGGCGGCGGGGGTGGGGAGGCCGTCGGCCTCTAGCGCATTCGCTTCATCGGGGTAAGGCTCCTCGGGACCAGGACCCCAGGACGCGCAAGGGGTCCGCGCTTGCCACAGGCACCACTGCCTGCGGCCTGGTCTTCACCCGGGGCACCCCGCCACGGACGGAGGGTTGCCGGACAGCAAGCCGGGGCTTGTTCTGCTGTCACTCATGACCTGCCGAGGAGTATGGCAGAGGACCAGCCGCCGTCCCAATCGCCGTCCGCGATACGGACGGCACCCAGGCAAAGGGGGCGGCGAGCCGTCCGTACGGCTCCCCGCCCCCCTCGGCCGGATGTCAGTCGCGGGCCGTGGCGGCCGCCCACCGCTCCAGGGTGCGCAGCCCGGCGCCCGAGTCCAGGGCGTGCGCGGCCCGCTCCACGCCCGCCGCCAGCTGGTCGGTGACGGGCGCGTCGGTCAGGTCCAGGGCGGTGAGCGCCGCGGCGGTGTTGAGCAGCACCGCGTCGCGTACGGGGCCGCGCTCGCCGGCCAGCAGCCGCCGGGCGACCTCGGCGTTGTACGAGGCGTCCGCGCCCCGCAGTGCCTCGATACCCACCAGGGTGATCCCCAGGTCACGGGGGTCGAAGGAGGTCTCGGTGACCGCTCCGTCCTTGACCACCCAGACCCGGGAGGTGCCGGTGATGGTGAGCTCGTCCAGACCGTCGTCGCCGCGGAAGACCAGGCCGGTGGAGCCGCGCCGGGCCAGGACTCCGGCCATGATCCCGGCCATCCGGGCGTCGAAGCAGCCGATGGCGGAGGCCTTCACCCGGGCGGGGTTGGTGAGCGGGCCGAGGATGTTGAAGGCGGTGGGGACACCGAGTTCCAGGCGGACCCGGGCGGTGTGCCGCATCGCGGGGTGGAACTTGGCCGCGAAGCAGAAGGTGATCCCGGCCTCCTCGGCGACCTCGGCGACCCGGCGGGTGGAGAGGTCGAGGCTGACGCCGAGCTTCTCCAGGACGTCGGAGGAGCCGCTGGCCGACGAGGCGGCGCGGTTGCCGTGCTTGACGACCTTGGCGCCGGCGGCCGCGGCGACGATCGCCGACATGGTGGAGATGTTGACCGTCTTGGCCCGGTCGCCGCCGGTGCCGACGATGTCCACGGCCGGTCCGGGGATCTCCAGCGGCTCGGCGTAGGCGTACATCGCCTCGACCAGTCCGCCGACCTCCTCGACCGTCTCGCCCTTGGCCCGCAGCGCCACCATGAACCCGGCCACCTGGGCGGGGGACGCCTCCCCGCTCATGATCCGCGACATGGCCCAGGCGGTGTCGGCCGCGGTGAGATCCTCGCGCTGCATCAGAGCAGCGAGGATGTCCGGCCAGGACCGTGCCTGCACGGGGTCGCCGCCGCCGCTCGCAGGTGCCACGTTCGCCATGACCAACTCCAGCCTTCGCCTGTGGACAGTAAGGAGAAGGCCACCCTATCCAGCCGTGGCGGCGGGGCGCCCGGACACTGCCGAACCCATCTCTTCCGATGAGACGGGTGGGGCGGTGCGCCGCTCCGCCGGGCGCCGCGGTGGGCACTGCCCGGCGGTCCGGCCGGGCGGGCGCTCCGCACCCGACGGGAGTCGTCCGGCGGGCTGCGGAACGGGCGTTAGGGCGTTAGGAGGCGTGGATCCGCCGCGCAGCACGGGCCCGCAGCAGCTCGGCCGCGGCGCCGGAGAGCGCCACCGGGTCCACGGGGTGGGAGACGGCCGCGTCGGCCCTGCTCCAGGCGGCCAGCCAGGCGTCCTGCGGGCGGCCGATCAGCACCAGGACCGGCGGGCAGCCGTAGATCTCGTCCTTGAGCTGACGGCACAGGCCCATACCGCCGGAGGGAACCGCCTCGCCGTCCAGGACGCAGAGGTCGATGCCCCCGGCGTCCAGCGCGCGGACGACCGCGGGCGCCGTGGCGCACTCCAAGTACTCCAGCGTCGGCAGATCGGCCGCCGGACGTCGGCCCAGCGCCAGGCGAACCTGCTCGCGGGTGTTGCGGTCGTCGCTGTAGACGAGGACGGTGACGGTCTCGTGCGCCATGGGAGATGCCCCCGGGGGTCTTGGCGGGATGTGATCGGGACCACTTCGCTGCTGGTGGATGGTACTCCCGATCACGGCTCGCGACACCCCGTGTGAGCCGTTGGAGGGTACGTCACAACCCGGACACACCGAGGGACCACCCCCGGAGTGAAGGCTGAATAAGGGACCGACATAATGTCGGTCGTGGCGACAGCAACAGCAGTAGAAACCGGGCACGCGCACGGATCGGTCAACCGGCCGAACATGGTCAGCGTCGGAACCATCGTCTGGCTGAGTTCCGAGCTGATGTTCTTCGCGGCCCTCTTCGCGATGTACTTCACGCTCCGGTCCGTGACGGGGCCTGCCTTCTGGCACGAGCACGCGAGCGCGCTCAATGTGCCCTTCTCGGCGACCAACACCACGATCCTGGTGCTCTCTTCCTTCACCTGCCAGATGGGTGTCTTCGCCGCCGAGCGCGGCGACGTGAAGAAGCTCCGTTCGTGGTTCGTGATCACCTTCATCATGGGCGCGATCTTCATCGGCGGTCAGATCTTCGAGTACACCTCGCTGGTGAAGGACGACGGCCTCTCGCTGTCCTCGAACGCGTACGGCACGGTGTTCTACCTGACCACCGGTTTCCACGGCATGCACGTGACGGGCGGTCTGATCGCGTTCCTGCTGGTCCTGGGCCGTACGTACGCCGCCAAGCGGTTCACTCACGAGCAGGCCACGGCCGCGATCGTGGTGTCCTACTACTGGCACTTCGTCGACGTCGTCTGGATCGGCCTCTTCGCGACGATCTACCTGATCAAGTAGCGGTCGCGGGCCGACCACCTGCCGACAGACATCCCAGACGACCAAGATCCTCACACCGGGGTTATCCGTGAAAAAGCTCTCCGCACGACGGCGCCACCCGCTGGCGGCGCTTGTCGTCCTACTCTTCGCGCTCGCGGCCACCGGGGGGCTGTACGCCGCGTTCGCGCCCGCCGAGAAGGCGCAGGCCGACTCCTCGTCGCAGTCGCTCGCGATCGAGCAGGGCAAGAAGCTCTTCGCCGTGGGCTGCTCCTCGTGCCACGGTCTGAACGGACAGGGCACCAGCGACGGCCCGAGCCTGGTGGGCGTCGGTTCCGCAGCGGTCGACTTCCAGGTCGGGACCGGCCGTATGCCGGCCCAGCAGCCCGGCGCTCAGGTTCCTGTGAAGAAGAACATCTACCCGCAGGACCAGATCGACCAGCTCGCCGCGTACGTCGCCTCGCTCGGCCCCGGCCCGGTCGCCCCGACGAAGGACCAGTACACCTCGTCGGACCCGAATGACGTCGCCGCGGGCGGAGAGCTCTTCCGCACCAACTGCTCGCAGTGCCACAACTTCGCGGGCAAGGGCGGTGCGCTGACGGACGGCAAGTACGCCCCGGCGCTGGACAGCACTTCGCCGAAGCACATCTACGAGGCCATGCAGACCGGCCCGCAGAACATGCCGGCCTTCCCCGACTCGGTCATGCCCGAGAAGCAGAAGCGCCAGATCGTCGCCTTCGTCCGGCACACGGCCGAGGCTCCCTCCCCCGGCGGTATGGACCTCGGCAGCCTCGGCCCGGTGACCGAGGGCCTGTTCGGCTGGATCTTCGGACTGGGCGTGCTGATCGCCGTCGCCATCTGGGTCGCCGCCCACACCACCAAGGCCAAGAAGTCATGAGCCAGGACATGTCTGAAGAGAACCTGCCGGAGCGTCACGGCTCCGAGGGCCACGAGGTCGAGCCCCACGCCGACCCGTTCGCCGACCCGGGGCTGCCGCCCCACGAGGTCCGCCGCACGGACATCGACGAGCGCGCCGCCCGGCGCGCAGAGCGTCAGGTCGCGCTGCTGTTCACGATCTCGATGATCGCCACCATCGCCTTCATCGCGTCGTATGTCGCCTTCGACATCGACAAGATCGTCTTCATCTGGCCCTTCGGCCACGTCAGCATCCTCAACTTCGCCCTGGGCATCACCCTCGGCGTCGCGCTGTTCTGCATCGGCGCCGGTGCGGTCCACTGGGCCCGCACGCTGATGTCGGACGTGGAGGTCGCCGACGAGCGGCACGCGATCGAGGCGTCGGACGACGTCCGCGCCAAGGTCATCTCCGACTTCAAGCAGGGCGCGGACGAGAGCGCCTTCGGGCGCCGCAGGCTGCTGCGCACCACGCTGATCGGCTCGATGGCCCTGGTTCCGCTCTCCGGTGTGATGCTGCTGCGCGACCTGGGCCCGCTGCCCGAGAAGAAGCTGGAGCACACCGGCTGGGACAAGGCCACCCCGGCCTCGCCCATCAAGCTGGTCTCGATGAACACCGACGAGCCGCTGAAGGCCGAGGACATCCAGGTCGGTTCGCTGGTGTTCGCCAAGCCGCAGGGCCTGGCGGAGTCCGCGGAGACCTTCCAGGAGTCCATCGCCATGGACGCGGTCATGCTGGTGCGCATCGCACCGGAGGACATCAAGGACCGCGCCTCGGGCAAGCTGGGCTTCGACGGCATCCTGGCGTACTCCAAGATCTGCACCCACGTCGGCTGCCCGATCAGCCTCTACGAGCAGCAGACCCACCACGTGCTGTGCCCGTGCCACCAGTCCACCTTCGACCTGGCGGACGGCGCCCGGGTGATCTTCGGCCCGGCCGGCCACCCGCTGCCGCAGCTGGCGATCAAGACGGACACGGACGGCAACCTGATCGCCACGGGTGACTTCAACGCCCCCGTCGGCCCGAGCTACTGGGAGCGCGCATGAGTGCCGCGAGCAGCGCCGCCTCCGACGGCGCTCAGCCGAGCAGCAGTCGTGCCAAGCCGGCCAACAAGGCCGAGGCGGCAGCCGACTGGGCGGACGGACGGCTCGGCATCTACAGCCTGGCCAAGTCCAACCTGAGGAAGATCTTCCCGGACCACTGGTCCTTCATGCTGGGTGAGATCTGCCTCTACACCTTCATCATCATCATCCTGACGGGTGTCTACCTCACCCTGTTCTTCAAGCCCAGCATGGGCGAGGTCGTCTACCACGGCTCCTACGCGCCGCTGAACGGCATCCGGATGTCGGAGGCCTACGCCTCCACGCTGGACATCAGCTTCGACGTCCGCGGTGGCCTGCTGATCCGTCAGATCCACCACTGGGCAGCGATCGTCTTTGTGGCCGCAATGCTGGTCCACATGATGCGCGTCTTCTTCACCGGCGCGTTCCGCAAGCCCCGTGAGATCAACTGGCTGTTCGGCGCCCTGCTGCTGTTCCTGGGCATGTTCGACGGCTTCATGGGCTACTCGCTCCCCGACGACCTGCTGTCGGGCACCGGCATCCGGTTCATGGAGGGCGCCGTGCTCGCGGTGCCGCTGGTCGGCAGCTACCTGCAGATGTTCCTGTTCGGCGGCCCGTTCCCCGGCACAGAGATCGTCCCGCGGCTCTTCACCGTGCATGTGCTGCTGATCCCGGGCGTCATGCTGGGCCTGCTGGTGGCCCACCTGATCCTGGTCTTCTACCACAAGCACACCCAGTTCGCCGGTCCCGGCCGGACCGAGAAGAACGTCGTGGGCATGCCTCTGATGCCCGTCTACATGGCCAAGGCCGGCGGCTTCTTCTTCCTGGTCTTCGGTGTGATCTCGGTGGTCTCCGCGATCGCCACGGTCAACCCGATCTGGGCGTACGGCCCCTACCGGCCGGACCAGGTCTCCACCGACGCCCAGCCCGACTGGTACATGGGCTTCTCCGAGGGCCTGATCCGGCTGATGCCGGGCTGGGAGATCCGGGCCTGGGGCCACACCCTCAACCTGGGTGTCTTCATCCCGCTGATGATCTTCCCGCTGGTCCTGGTGGCCATCTGGGTCTACCCCTTCGTGGAGGCCTGGGTCACCGGCGACAAGCGCGAGCACCACATCGCGGACCGCCCGCGCAACGCCCCGATCCGCACCTCCTTCGGTGCGGCCTGGATCAGCCTCTACATCGTGCTGCTGATCGCGGGCGGCAACGACCTGTTCGCCACCCACTTCCACCTGTCGATCAATTCGATCACCTGGACGATGCGGATCGGCTTCTTCGTGGTCCCGGTGGTGACCTTCATCGTCACCAAGCGGATCTGCATGGGTCTGCAGCGCCGCGACCGCGACAAGGTGCTGCACGGCCGTGAGAGCGGCATCATCAAGCGGCTGCCCCACGGCGAGTTCGTCGAGGTGCACCAGCCGCTGACGCCGGGCCAGCTGTACAAGCTCACCGCGCACGAGCAGCACCAGCCCGCCGAGCTGCCCGCAGCGGTGGACGAGAACGGGGTCGCCCGCAAGGTGACCCGCGCCCAGAAGCTGCGCGCCAAGCTGTCCCGCAGCTACTTCGGCGACGACGGGCAGATCCCCAAGCCCAGCGCCGAGGAGTACCGCGAGATCACCAGCGGCCACGGCCACCACTGACCGTCCCGCACGCAACGCCACCCAAGGGCCCGTCCCCGGCATCCGCCGGAGGCGGGCCCTCGGCCGTAGACCCCGAGGTATCGCATGGTGCAGCTCTCCGTCGACCCGTCCTCACCCGTCCCTCCGTACGAGCAGATCCGCACCCGGATCGCGGAGCTGGCCCGCTCCGGAGAGCTGCCCACCGGGCACCGGCTGCCCGCCGTACGCGCCCTCGCCGCGGAGCTCGGGCTGGCCGCCAACACGGTGGCCCGCGCCTACCGTGAGCTGGAGACCGACGGTGTGGTGGAGACCCGCGGGCGGCACGGCACGGTGATCGCCGCCGCCGGGGACGCCGCCCAGCGCCATGCCGCCGCCGCGGCGGCTGACTACGCGCGGCGCGCCCTCCATCTGGGCCTCACCCAGGAGGAGGCCCTGCGGACCGCCGTGACGGCCCTGCGCGCCGCCTATGGACCGCAGGCGTCCGACGCACCGCAGGAGTGACCCCGGGCGCCGCAGGCCCCCGGTACGGCCTTCGGCCCGGGCGCCGCGCGGGACCGCCCGCGCCGGACGGGTACGGGACCGCCGAGCGGACGCGGCCCGGCCTGGCGGCCGGTCAGCCGGGGCTGGTGGGCTGCCCGGTCGCCACGGTCTCCTGGGAGCAGAAGGCCAGGGGCAGCGGAGCCACCGGCTCCCCGCGGTCCCGGCGGGCCCGTACGCCCCGGCAGAGCGAGGTGATGTCGTGGCCGGCCACACCGTCGAGCTCATTGGTGCGGCCCGCGAAGCGCTCCCGTTGCCGGCAGTGGAAGGCCAGGTCGAAGTCCAGGGTGGGATCTCCCACGGCCGCCCGCCGGTCGACCGCCGCGCAGGTGGGGCTGGAGCCCACCGCCGACTGCTCACCGCGCGCCCTGGCCCTGCTGCGCAGCACGTCCATCCGGACGGACTCCTGCTGGTCGCAGGCGATGGCCTGGGCGGTGTCGACGTCCCGTCCGGCGGTGAGCGCGGCGGTCAGCGCCGCGCAGTCCGAGCTCTGACTGACGCCGAGCACCCGGACCACCGGGACGCCTCCGTTGACGGCCGTGGTGTCGTCCGCCCAGAACGCGGCAAGCAGAGCGACGACCGTCCCGGTGACCAGCAGGCCACCGGCCAGCAGACCACCCACAGCCCGGGGCCTGCTGCGGCGCGCAGCGGGACGAATGGCACCACCCATGGTCACTTTCCTTCCCAGCTGCCCCACCCCGGCGGGATACGGCGGCGGCATACGGTCGGTTCACGGCCGGTCGGCCCGTACAGCGGCCGCACGGGCCTTCACAGCAGCGGCGCCAGCGGACTCGTCGAGCGGACCCGCACCCCGCTCGGCAGGGCAGTCCCGGGCGTTCCGGTGGAGAGCACGACGCCGGTGGCGGAGCCCGCCAGCCAGTCGCTCCAGGAGACGTTCCAGTCGCCGAAGCCGTTGCCGAACGGCTCCATCGGGTGTCCGTGGCTGTTGACCACCTGGAGGATGTCGCCCATCCGCACCTGCTGGTAGAACCAGTGGGCGTTCTCGGTGGACATTCCGGTGCAGCCGTGGCTGACGTTCTCATGGCCCTGTGAGCCGACCGACCAGGGCGCGGCATGCACATACTCACCGCTCCAGGTGAGCCGGGTGGCCCACAGCACGTCCAGGTTGTAGCTGTCGGCGCTGTCGGCCGCGATGCCGACCGTCTCGCCGTCCATCCGCACCTCGGCCTCCTGGCCCAGCACCACCTTGATGCCGTTGCGGGTCTCGAAGCCGGGTTTGCCGGTGGTCACCGGGAGGGTTTTGACCACCTGGCCGTTGCGGCGGAAGGTCATGTAGTCGGTCGCCGCGTCCACCAGGGCCTCCACCCGGTCCCCGGTGCGGAAGGCGACCCTGCTGACGGCACCGCCGTAGAGGTCCTTGCTGATGTGGTGGCCCTCCGCGTCAAAGGCCACCTGCACGGCGGCGTGCGCGGGCCAGTAGTGCTCGGGGCGGAAGTGCAGGGTGCTGTCGTCCACCCAGTGCCAGGCGCCGCTGACGGCGGGCTGGGAGGTGACCTTCAGCCCGTGCTCCACGGCGGCGCGTGCCGCGGGGTCGCGCACCGGCTTGGAGAGCTGGGCGGTGACGGGCTCGCCCACCCCGTAGACGCCGCTGCCCCCGTCGACGATCTGGGAGGGTCCCAGGACGGCGGTGAGCAGCTGAGTGCCGGTTCTGGTGGTGAGCACCGTGGTGGTGTCCCCGCGTCCGCCGTGGCCGTCGTCGACGCTGATCCGGACCCGGTAGCGGGTTCCGGCGCCGAGCGGGGAGGTGCTCTGCCAGCTGCGCTGGTCGGCGGAGAGGCGGCCGGCGACCTGGCGGCCGTCGGCGGCGGTGACGGTGACGTCGGTGAGCCGGCCGCGGACCACGGTGACGGTGAGCGGTACGGCGGGGTCCGCGGTGCCGCCGGCCGCGGGTGCCATCCGGATCAGCGGGGCGACGTCCACCTGTCGCGGGGGGCGGGCCGTGTCGGTACCGGGATGAGCGGTGGTGCAGGCGGCCCCGAGCAGGGCCAGCGGGCCCAGCACGGGCAGCAGCACCGCTCGCGGGATCCTGACCGCAGTGCTCATCGCTGCCTCCGTATCACCGACAATCCATCACATCGTAGAAAGAAGGGATGATCAGGGCATTCCATGGTGAAGGGGATACCGCCATATGGGTGGCTTCCCCGCGTGGCTGCGGCGTACGGGAACGCGGAACGGCCGGGGCCGGACACCCCGAAGGTGTCCGGCCCCGGCCGTCGATCCGCTGGGATCAGCGGTTCACTGGTTCTGGCTCTCGCCCCGGTAGTACTCGAAGACCCAGCCCCACAGGCCGACCAGGATGATCGGCAGGGACCAGTAGAGCAGCCACCAACCGAAGATCACTCCGAGGAAGGCGAGCGCTCCACCGATGCCGAGCGCCAGCGGCTGCCAGCTGTGCGGGCTGAAGAACCCCTGCTCGCCGGCGTCGTCGGAGACCTCGGCCTCGGGGTTGTCCCCGGCCCCGGTGTCCACCCGACGGGCGGTGAAGCCGAGGTAGAAGGCGATGAAGATGCAGAGGCCGAAGGCGAGGAAGAGCGCCGTGGTACCCGCGGCCTCCTTCGACCAGACGCCGTAGGTGATCGCGACGGCCAGGATGAAGACCGCCAGGCCGGCGAAGATCTTGCCCTGTTCCTTCATCAGGCGTCACCCTCCTTCTGCGCACCAGGGGCCGCGGCAGCGGTGAGGTGCTTGGCGGGCTCGCCGTGGTTCTGGAGGTAGTCCAGGGCGGCGATCTCCGGGTGGTGCAGGTCGAACGCGGGGGATTCCGACCGGATCCGCGGCAGCGTGAGGAAGTTGTGCCGCGGCGGCGGGCAGGAGGTCGCCCACTCCAGCGAGCGGCCGTAGCCCCACGGGTCGTCCACGGTGACCTTCTCGCCGTACTTGGCGGTCTTCCAGACGTTGTAGAGGAACGGCAGGATCGACAGGCCCAGCAGGAAGGAACCGATGGTGGAGACGGTGTTCAGGGTGGTGAAACCGTCGGACGCCAGGTAGTCGGCGTACCGGCGGGGCATGCCCTCGGCACCCAGCCAGTGCTGCACCAGGAAGGTGGTGTGGAAGCCGATGAAGAGCGTCCAGAAGGTGATCTTGCCCAGCCGCTCGTCCAGCATCCGGCCGGTCATCTTCGGCCACCAGAAGTGGAAGCCGGCGAACATCGCGAACACCACGGTGCCAAAGACCACGTAGTGGAAGTGGGCCACCACGAAGTACGAGTCCGAGACATGGAAGTCGATCGGCGGCGAGGCCAGCAGCACACCGGTCAGACCACCGAAGAGGAAGGTGACCAGGAAGCCGACCGTCCAGAGCATCGGGGTCTCGAAGCTCAGCGAGCCCTTCCACATGGTGCCCAGCCAGTTGAAGAACTTCACACCGGTCGGGATCGCGATCAGGAAGGTCATGAAGGAGAAGAACGGCAGCAGCACCTGGCCGGTGACGTACATGTGGTGCGCCCACACCGTCACCGAGAGGCCCGCGATACCGATCGTGGCCGCGATCAGACCGGAGTAGCCGAACATCGGCTTGCGGCTGAAGACCGGGATGATCTCGGAGACGATGCCGAAGAACGGCAGCGCGATGATGTAGACCTCTGGATGGCCGAAGAACCAGAAGAGATGCTGCCATAGCAGCGCTCCGCCGTTGGCCGGGTCGAAGACATGGGCGCCGAACTTGCGGTCGGCCTCCAGGGCGAAGAGGGCGGCGGCGAGCACCGGGAAGGCCAGCAGCACCAGCACACCGGTGAGCAGCACGTTCCACACGAAGATCGGCATCCGGAACATCGTCATGCCGGGAGCCCGCATGCAGATGATCGTGGTGATGAAGTTGACCGAACCCAGGATCGTGCCGAAGCCGGAGAAGGCCAGACCCATGATCCACATGTCGGCACCGACACCCGGCGAGCGGATGGCGCTGGACAGCGGCGAGTAGGCGAACCAGCCGAAGTCGGCGGCACCCTGCGGGGTGAGGAAGCCGGCCACCGCGATGAGCGAGCCGAACAGGTAGAGCCAGTAGGCGAACATGTTCAGCCGCGGGAACGCCACATCGGGCGCGCCGATCTGCAGCGGCATGATCCAGTTCGCGAAGCCGGCGAAGAGCGGCGTCGCAAACATCAGCAGCATGATCGTGCCGTGCATGGTGAACGCCTGGTTGAACTGCTCGTTCGACAGGATCTGGGTCCCGGGACGAGCCAGCTCGGCGCGCATGACCAGGGCGAGCACGCCGCCGATCAGGAAGAACGCGAACGACGTGCCGAGGTACAGGGTGCCGATCGTCTTGTGGTCGGTGGTGGTGAGCCACTTCACCGCGGACATGCCCTTGCGGGTACGCGGTTCACCCCCGCCGAACGCGGCCGCGGCAGCACCCCCGGTTGCCCCGTGGGGCTCGTTGAGGATGGTCACTTCTCACTTCCCGTGGTGATGATGCCGGAGGGCACCGCGCCGGTCTGACCCTTGGCCCGGAGCTCCTTCAGATGCTTCTGGTAGTCGGCCGGGGAGACGACCTTGACGTTGAAGAGCATCCGCGAGTGGTCCACACCGCACAGCTCCGCACACTTGCCGCGGAAGGTGCCGTAGGCGGTCGGAGTCACCTGGAACTGGTTGACCAGGCCCGGGACGACGTCCATCTTCATCAGGAAGTTGACCGTCCAGAAGTCATGGATGACATCCCGGGAGGTCAGCTTGAAGAGGACCGACTCGCCCTTGGGCAGGTACAGCGTCGGCGGCTGGGCGGGGGAGCCCACCTCGTACGCACCGGCGGTGTTCTTCCCGTGCTCGTCGTTCTCGTAGTTGAACGCCCAGCTCCACTGGAAGCCCACCACGTTGACGATGTGGTCGGGCTTCTTGGAGGTCTCCAGCAGGCGGTTCTCGTCCCGCGCCGTGAAGTAGAAGAGCACCGAGACGATGATGATGGGGACCGCGGTGTAGAGCGCCTCGATGGGCACGTTGTACCTGGTCTGGGGCGGGATCTCCACCTTGGTGCGGCTGCGCCGGTGGAAGACCACACTCCAGAGGATCAGGCCCCAGACCAGCACGCCGACAACGAGTGCAGCGATCCAGGAGCCCTGCCACATCTGGAGGACGATAGGTCCTTCCTTGGTGACAGGGGAGGGCAGGCCGAGCCTGGGGAGGTCCTGGGACGAGCAGCCGCTGGCGGTCGCGATGACGAGGCCCAGTGCCAGCGCCTGAGGCAGCTTCCGCCGCATCGTGCGCCGCGGCGAGCGGTCGGAGCCGTTGGGACTCACGTAGCGCCTTCCCGAAGTCTCGCCCGCGATCGCACCGCCAGGGGCAGAAGGGCTTGGCGCCTTCAACCCCGTGGGGCCCGGCCACGGGCAGGGTTTGGATGTTTATGCGCGCCAAACCCTACTCCAGGCTTGTCGAGGTCTCACGGGCAGGTCCCGCTAACGCGCCGTCCGGGTACCCGATCAGCCCCCGAAGGGGTGGAATCGCAGGTCAAAGCGGTCGTACAGCCGATCGGGGGACTCCTTCGCCGCGGGCCTCGCGGCGCGCATGAGGCGCATCCGCGCGGGGTATTCATGTGATCGGATGACCGTCGTACCGGCATCGGGCCGAGCGCTGCGCCGGGTCGGGCTGCTGACGGTCGGTGATCGGGCTACGGTGGCGGGTGTGCCGTACTTTGACGCCGCCTCCACCGCTCCCCTGCACCCCGTCGCCCGGCAGGCCCTGACGGCCGCCCTGGACGAGGGGTGGGCCGACCCCGCCCGGCTCTACCGCGACGGGCGGCGGGCCCGGATGCTGCTGGACGCCGCGCGCGAGACCACAGCCGAGGTGCTGGGCACCCGTCCCGACGAGATCTCCTTCACCTCCTCCGGGACGCAGGCCGTACAACTCGGTGTGCTGGGAACGCTGTCCGGCAACCGGCGGAGGGGACGTCACCTGGTGCACTCCGCGGTGGAGCACTCCAGCCTGCTGCACGCCGCCGAGGTGCACACGACCGCCGGCGGCACGGTCACCGAGGTGCCGGTGGACCGCCTGGGGCGGGTGGACGCCGCAGAGTTCGCCGCGGCGCTGAACCCGGCCAACGGGTCCGGCACCGGCACCGCCCTGGCCTGTCTGCAGTCCGCCAACCACGAGGTGGGCACCGTGCAGCCGGTCGCCGAGGTCGCCGGGCTCTGCGCCGAGGCCGGGGTGCCGCTGCTGGTGGACGCGGCACAGAGCGCGGGCCGGGCGGCGGTGCCCGGCGGCTGGTCGCTGCTGGCCGCCAGCGCCCACAAGTGGGGCGGCCCGGCCGGGGTGGGGGTGCTCGCGGTCCGCAAGGGGGTGCGCTACACCTCCCCGCTGCCGGTGGACGAGCGGGAGCGCGGCCGGGTGCCGGGCTTTGTCAACGTCCCCGCGATCGTGGCCGCGGCCGCCTCCCTGCGGGCGGTGCGGCAGCAGGCCGAGGCGGAGGACGCCCGGCTGCGCGCCCTGGTGGACCTGATCCGCGCCCGGGTGCCGCAGACGGTGCCCGATGTGGAGGTGGTCGGCGACCCGGTGCACCGCCTCCCCCACATCGTGACCTTCTCCTGCCTCTATGTGGACGGCGAGGTGCTGCTCGGCGAGCTGGACCGGGCAGGCTTCGCGGTCTCCTCCGGCTCCTCCTGCACCTCCAGCACCCTGACGCCGAGCCATGTGCTCAAGGCGATGGGGGTGCTGACCGAGGGCAATGTCAGGGTCTCGCTGCCCCCGGGCACCGAGGAGGCCGAGGTGCGGCGGTTCCTGGAGCTGCTCCCCGGGTTGGTCGGTGCGGTGCGGGCCCCGCTCGGGCTGCCGTCCCCGGCGCAGCCCCTGCCACCGTCCTCGGCCGCCGCGGCGGCCGACACCGGGCCGCAGGCCCCGGTGGGGCCGTTGGTGCTGGACACCCTGGGGCGGCGCTGTCCGATCCCGGTGATCGAACTGGCCAAGCGGATCGGCGAGGTGCCGACGGGCGGCACGGTCGCCGTGCTCTCCGACGACGAGGCGGCCCGGCTGGACATCCCCGCCTGGTGCGAGATGCGCGGCGAGGAGTACGCGGGCGAAGCCCCGGCCGCCGCCTACGGGGGCGACCGGGGCTCCGCCTATCTCGTGGTGCGCCGCAGCGGCTGATCCGCCGCTCGGCGACCGGCCCTGCGGCCCGCGCGGCCCTGCCGGGCCGACGGGGGTCAGCCGCCGAGGTGCTCCTGGACCTCGGCGGCGGCGGTGTCGCCGTACGCCTTGGAGAAGCGCTCCAGGAAGTGGCCGCGGCGCAGCTCGTACTCCTGGGTGCCCAGGGTCTCGATGACCAGGGTGGCCAGCATGCAGCCGATCTGGGCGGCCCGCTCCAGGCCCAGCTCCCAGGAGACACCCGCCATGAAGCCGGCCCGGAAGGCGTCTCCGACGCCGGTGGGGTCGACCTTGGCCTTCTCCTCCGCGCAGCCGACCTCGATGGTGGTGCCGTCGCGGCGGTCGATCCGCACGCCGCGGGCGCCGAGGGTGGTGACCCGGGTGCCGACCCGCTGGAGGATGTCGTCCGCGCTCCAGCCGGTCTTGGTCTGGGTGAGGGCGGCCTCGTACTCATTGGTGAAGAGGTACTCGGCGCCGTCGATCAGCTCCCGGATCTCGTCCCCCGACATCCGGGCGAGCTGCTGGGAGGGGTCCGCGGCGAAGGCGTAGCCGCGGTCGCGGCACTCCTGGGTGTGGCGGACCATCGCCGCGGGGTCGTCGGCCCCGATGAGCACCATGTCCAGGCCGTCGAAACGGTCGGCGACGGGCTTGAGCTCGATGTTGCGTGCCTCGGCCATGGCACCGGTGTAGAAGGACGCGATCTGGTTGTGGTCCGCGTCGGTGGTGCAGACGAAGCGTGCGGTGTGGCGCAGTTCGGAGATCAGCACCGGGCTGGTGTCCACCCCGTGCCGCTCCAGCCAGGAGCGGTACTCGTCGAAGTCCGGCCCGGCGGCGCCGACCAGCAGCGGGCGCAGGCCCAGCAGGCCGAGGCCGAAGCAGATGTTGGGGCCGACTCCGCCCCGGCGTACATCCAGGGTGTCGACGAGGAAGGAGAGCGAGACCGTGTGCAGCTGGTCGGCGACCAGTTGGTCGGCGAAGCGGCCGGGGAAGGTCATCAGATGGTCGGTGGCGATCGAGCCGGTGACGGCGATGCGCACGGCGGGGTCTCCTCGATGGGGGGCCGATGTCCCTCACACGGTACCCGCGCCGTGAACCGCCGTGGTGCGCCACCGGCCGGAGTCGCGCCCCGGAGCGTGTCCGGGTAATTACCGTACGGTAAGGCTGGCTGCCGGGCCGGAGGCGGCCTAGTGTCGCGGAACGGGGGCGTCTCCCGCCCCCAACTGCGCATACGGCGCGTCCGAAGGCCGTCCAGCGAACCGGAGCAGAGCCATGATGCCCGAGCACGACCCCCGCAAGGTGCCCGCCTTTCTGCGCGGTGACGCCGACCCCGAGACGCTGGCGGGACTGGTGAGTTCCTCGCGTCGGCTGGGTCTGTTCTGGCCGGTGCTGGCGACCGCTCCGGAGCCGCGGCCGCGGGCCGGGCGCGGCTTCGCGGTGCCGCCGGGTGCCGCTTCGCTGGTGGCCGGGATGGCGGAGTACGGGGTCTGAGTCCTGCCTGGTGAGGGGCGGCCGGAACCGGGGCGCGCCCGGCAGCGTCCCATCCTCGGTTCCGCCGCTTCGGCGGAACCCGAACGGCTGGTCGCTTGCCAGGAGGGCGAACGGTGGATCCAGAGAAGGCGGCCGGGATTCCGGAGGCGGGACCCGGTCAGGACGCGGGTACGGCGCGCGATGGCCGGGGCCGGAAACGCAGGTGGGCGATCGTCGCCGGCGTGGTCGCGGTGGTGGTCGCGGGCGCCGGTTCGGCCTGCTCGGCCCAGGACTCGTCCTCGACCCCCCGGGCACGGGACACCGCCGGGGTGACGCCTGCCTCGCCGGGCCCGGGAGCCTCCGGCGGGGCGTCGAGCGCGCCCGCCGCCCCGGGTACGGCCAGTACCGGCCCCACGCCCTCCGCGGGCAGTCCCGCTCCGACGCCGTCCGCGGGGAGCCCCGCTCCGGCGTCCAGCGGCCCGGTGGTGGGGGTGCCGAGCGGTCCGGCGGCGCACACCTACACCGTCTCCGGCACCCGGCTGACGGTCTGGTTCTGGGCGGGGGTCTGTCAGACGTTCGCACTGCGCACGGACGAGTCCAGGGCGGACCGGGTGACCGTCCGGGTGGTGGTCGACAAGCCGGCGCCCAAGGGCCGGGTCTGCCCGATGATCGCCAAGTACCAGAACGTCCAGGCGGACCTCTCCCGCCCGCTGGGCAGCCGCTCGGTGGTGGACGCCTCCACCGGCAAGGCTCTCCCCCGGGGTGCCGGGGCGACGGTGGTGCCGAGGCCGGGCGCCGGTACGACCGTGGAGAAGGGCCCCCGCTGACAGCTGCCGCAGCCGCCCGCGGCCGGTCGCACCCCGGGTACGCCACGGGCGGCGGTCCCGGAGATCCGGGTGCCCGCCGCCCGTGGGCCGCCGATCAGCTGAAGGAGTCGCCGCAGGCGCAGGAGCCGGTGGCGTTGGGGTTGTCGATGGTGAAGCCCTGCTTCTCGATGGTGTCGACGAAGTCGACGGTCGCGCCGCCGAGGTAGGGGGCGCTCATCCGGTCGGTGACGACCTTGACGCCGCCGAAGTCCTTGACCACGTCGCCGTCGAGCGAACGCTCGTCGAAGAAGAGCTGGTAGCGGAGGCCGGAGCAGCCGCCCGGCTGGACAGCGACCCGCAGCGCGAGGTCTTCGCGGCCCTCCTGCTCGAGCAGGCCCTTGACCTTGGCCGCGGCGGCATCGGTGAGGATGATGCCACTCTCGACGGTGGTCTCGTCCTGGACGGTCATCTGCATACTCCCGGTTCTGACGACAGACTGCCGCCGTCACCAACCGGCGGCCTCCCGGATCTATTCCGGGGACGGTTCCGGGGCTCCCGGGCCGCGAAGCGGCGGTCGGGCGTCCCGTTTCGTCCATGCTCGCACACGGCTCGGGTACGGTCACGGCCGATCAGCCGTCCGCGCCCCGGTCGGACGTGCGGCGGCCCGGTCCGGCGCGCGGCCGGCGGGGACGAGATCAGGCCGAGGGCCGCGGAACGGCTGGAGTGCCGGGCGTACGCCGTGCCAGCGTGGGGGCGTGATCCTTCGACCGGTACGTGACAGTGAGGCGGATGCCCGGCGGGTGCGGGAGGTGTGCGAGGAGGCGTTCGGCGCACTGGCGGAGTCCCGGGGGGAGCCGGCGCGGGGGACGACCCCGCAGAGGCGCGCCGCGGCGGAGGCCAGAAGCCGGCATCTGGCCCGGCACGACCCGGAGGGCTGCTGGTTCGCCGAGGAGGACGGCGAGGCGGTGGGGGTGGCGCTGTCGGCCCGCCGGGAGGACACCTGGATCCTGGCGGCCTTCGCGGTGCGTCCGCGGGCGCAGGGCAGGGGCGTCGGACTGCTGCTGCTGGAGCAGACGCTGCGGTACGGGCGCGGCTGTCTGCGCGGCATGCTCTGCTCCTCCCCCGACCCGAGAGCCGCCCGCCGCTACCGGCGGGCGGGCTTCACCCTGCACCCGGCGATGGAGCTGCACGGCCCGGTGGACCGCTCGGGACTGCGTGACCCGGGGGAGATCCCGGTCCACCCGGGCGGCCCGGCCCAGCGGCATCTGCTGGAGTCGGTGGACCGGCTCGCGCGGGGCGCCTCGCACGGTGTGGACCATGACTTCCTGGCGCTGCACACCGACGAGGTGCTGGTGGCGGACACCCTCACCGGCTCGGGCTATGTCTACCGGCTCGGCGGGCGGGTGGTCCTGCTGGCCGCCACCTCCCGGCGGCTGGCGGTGCGACTGCTGCGGGAGGCGCTGGCCCGGGTGCCCGACGGGCAGGAGGCGGCGGTCACCAACCTCACCGCGGAGCAGGAGTGGGCGCTGGACGTCGGCCTGGAGGCCGGTCTGACCCTCTCCACCCGTGGCTATGTGGCGCTGCGCGGTATGCGGCCGCCGTCGCCGTACATCCCGCACGGCTCCCTGCTGTGAGCGCTGACGGCCCGCGGCGCCGCCGGCCCGGCAGATGAGCCCTGCGGGCCTGCGGCGGCGCGGAGGCTGCCCGTCCGAACAGGTCAGGCCATGGTGTCCAGGATCTCGTGCACCATCTCCATGGTGGTCCCGGGGTGGAGGAAGGCGAACCGGGCGACGGTCTCGCCCTCCCAGCCGGTGGGGGTGACAAAGCCGACCTGCCCGGCCAGCAGCCGCTGGGACCAGTCGTAGTAGTCCTGCGAGGTCCAGCCGAGGCGCCGGAAGACCACGGCGGACAGCTCTGGGTCGCGGACCAGTTCCAGGTGCGGGGTCTCCCGGATCACCATCGCGGTCTCCCGGGCGAGGGTGAGGCCGGCCTCGACGGCGTCGCTGTAGGCCTGGGTGCCGTGCACCGCCAGGGAGAACCAGAGCGGCAGGCCGCGGGCGCGCCGGGTGAGGTGGTAGGCGTAGTCGGTGGGGTTCCACTCCTCGCCCTCGGTGTGCAGGCAGTCCAGGTAGGAGGCGTCCTGGGTGTGCACGCCCTTGGCCAGCCAGGGCTTGCGGTAGAGCAGCGCGGCGCAGTCGAAGGGCGCGAAGAGCCACTTGTGGGGGTCGACCACAAAGGAGTCGGCGCGCTCGATGCCGTCGTAGCGGTGCCGGATGGACGGTGCGAAGAGGCCCGCGCCGCCGTAGGCGCCGTCGACGTGGAACCAGAGGTCGTAGTGGCCGGCCACGTCGGCGACCCCGGCGAGGTCGTCGATGATCCCGGCGTTGGTGGTGCCGGCGGTCGCGACCACCCCGATGAGGCTGCTGCGGTCGTCGTCGGCCTCGATGGCGGCCCGCAGGGCCTCGCCGGTGAGGCGGTGGCCCTCGGTGGGGACGACCAGGGCCTCCACACCGATGATGTTGAGGGTGTTGGTGATGGAGGAGTGGGCCTGGTCGCTGACCGCGATCCGCATCCGGGCCCGGGCGTCCACGCCGTGCTTGCGGCGGGCGGTGTCACGGGCGACCACCAGGGCCGAGAGGTTGCCGGCCGAGCCTCCGGAGACAAAGCAGCCGCCGGCGGTGACCGGCAGGCCGGCCTGGTCGGAGATCAGCCGCAGCACCTGGTTCTCGGCGGCGATCGCACCGGCCGCCTCCAGCCAGGAGATGCCCTGCAGGGAGGCGCAGGAGACCACCATGTCGAAGAGCAGGGCGGCCTTGGTGGGGGCGCAGGGGATGAAGGAGAGGTAGCGGGGGCTGTCTGCGGAGATCACGGCCCGGCTGAGGTGCTCGTCATAGAGCTTGATCACCTCGGCGGCGTCATTGCCGTGCTCGTTGAGCAGTCCATCCAGGTGGGCCCGTAGTTTGTCGCCGTCGCCGGGGTGGTCCAGGGGCACCGGGTCGTACTGCAGGCGGGCCCGCATGTAGTCGAAGACCAGGTCGACCAGTTGTGCGTCGTACTGGTGCATGCGGTGCGGCGCGGCGGACACGGGCACCCCTCTCGTGTTGCTGGGTGACGGCTGCGGTGGGGTGGCGGGGCCGGGCACCCCGGCGAACGTCGGCGCTTGTCACTGGTCGCGTTCGCTTCGCCGGAGCAGTCCCCGGGGGCCGCCGGGCGGGCGCCGGCGCCCGGCGTGGTGCGGGGCGCCGGGGCGCTGCCGGACGGGGTTCAGCCTAGGCAGGGGGCGGCTCCGGGCGCGCGTCGATCCTTTGCGGGGCGCGCAGCATTCCGGCGTCTTCGCCCGGGGGTGCGCAGGTTTCGTGCGCGGGCCGGCTACTGGACCGTACGGGTGACCGTTGTTCGACAGGGCAGCCGGGCGGGCGGCCGCCGAGGACAACGGGCGGGCGGTCAGCCGATCAGCCGATCAGCCGGGAGAGGACGACGGAGCTGCGGCTGCGCTGGATACCGGGCTCACGGCGGATGCGCTCGATGACGTCCTCCAGATGCCGGGTGTCGGAGGCTCGCAGATGGACCAGTGCGTCGGCGTCCCCGGTGACCGTCCAAGCGGCTGCCACCTCGGGGAACTTGCGGAGGCTGGCAAGGATCTCCTCGGGGGAGGTGCGCTCGCGGCAGTAGACCTCGACAAAGGCCTCGGTGCTCCAGCCCAGCAGCCGGGGGTCCAGGACGACGGTGAAGCCGCGGACCACCCCGCGGGCGCGCAGCCGGTCGATACGGCGCTTCACAGCCGTCGCGGAGAGGTTGACCTCGACGCCGATGCGGGCGTACGAGGCCCGGCCGTCCTCTCCCAGGCGCCGCAGCAGCCTCCGGTCGACGTCGTCAAGATCAGCATCGGGCGTGCTCATGCGATGCGGCTCCCGGCCGGTGGTGTTGACGGGGCGATCCACCCCGGGGCCTTGCGATTCGACGCCCGTATCAGGCTAGTGCCTGGGATTGTGCGCCGAGATCACCACGGGTCATCCATGTCACATCGCCTCCGTGTCCATCGTCAATCTGACGCAAACGGGTTATGATAGATAGCGTCAGATAGACGAAAAGCCCGTTGGCATTGAAGAAGGGCATCGGCCCGTGACCACCACACCCGCCGCAGAGCCTCTGCTGGACGTCCAGCCCTCCCCCCTCGCCCTGTTGCTCCTCGGCCGTGACGCCGACCCCAACAGCGAGCGCGGCGTGGAGTGCCCCGGAGACCTTCCCGCGGCCTCCGACCCGGACCTGGTGGAGCGCGCCCGCGCCGCCAAGGCCCGCCTCGGCGACCGGGTCTTCATCCTCGGCCACCACTACCAGCGCGACGAGGTCATCGAGTTCGCCGATGTCACCGGCGACTCCTTCAAGCTGGCCCGCGACGCCGCCGCCCGCCCCGAGGCGGAGTACATCGTCTTCTGCGGTGTGCACTTCATGGCGGAGTCGGCGGACATCCTCACCACGGAGAAGCAGCAGGTCATCCTGCCCGACCTCGCCGCGGGCTGCTCCATGGCCGACATGGCCACCGCCGAGCAGGTCGCCGAGTGCTGGGACGTCCTCACCGACGCCGGCGTCGCCGACGTCACCGTCCCGGTCTCGTACATGAACTCCTCCGCCGACATCAAGGCCTTCACCGGCCGGCACGGCGGCACCGTCTGCACCTCCTCCAACGCCGAGCGCGCCCTCGGCTGGGCCTTCGAGCAGGGCGAGAAGGTGCTCTTCCTGCCCGACCAGCACCTCGGGCGCAACACCGCCGTGCTGCAGATGGGCCTCTCGCTGGAGGACTGCGTCGTCTACAACCCGCACAAGCCCGGCGGCGGGGTCACCCCCGAGCAGCTGCGCGCCGCGAAGATGATCCTGTGGCGCGGCCACTGCTCGGTGCACGGCCGCTTCTCGCTGGACTCGGTGAACGAGGTCCGCGAGCGCATCCCCGGGGTGACCGTGCTGGTGCACCCGGAGTGCCGGCACGAGGTGGTCACCGGGGCCGACATGGTCGGTTCCACCGAGTACATCATCAAGGCGCTGGACGCGGCCCCGGCCGGCTCCAAGTGGGCCATCGGCACCGAGCTCAACCTGGTGCGCAGGCTCGCCAAGGCCCACCCGGACAAGGAGATCGTCTTCCTCGACCGCACGGTCTGCTTCTGCTCGACCATGAACCGCATCGACCTGCCGCACCTGGTGTGGACCCTGGAGTCGCTCGCGGACGGCCGGGTGGTCAACCAGATCCAGGTGGACGCCGAGACCGAGAAGTACGCCAAGGCGGCCCTCGACCAGATGCTGGCCCTGCCCTGACCGGCCGGTAGCCGCACCACATCACACGGGAGGGCCCGGCGGTTGCCGGGCCCTCCCGTGTGATGTGCGGCCGCTGCGCTGCTCAGCCGGGGATCAGACCGTCGTCCCGCAGCAGGCGCCGGACCTCCTCGACCGTGGCGTCCTCGTTCGGCAGGATCAGGTCGGAGGGCTCCAGGGAGTCCGCCGGCCGGGGTGAGCCCGCCGCCCGCACAGCCGCCAGCAGATTGCCCAGGGTGGTGCGGAAGACATCCTCGTCGCCCTGGTCCAGAGCCTCGAGGAGTTCGTCGTCGAGCTCGTTCAGCCGGTCCAGGTGGCTCTCGGCCACGTCCAGCTGCCCCTCCCCCATGATCCGGACGATCATGACCGCGTCCTCACTTCTCGAAGCGGTTGGGGGTGTCCTGCGACGAGGGCTGCGACTGGCCGCCGCCCTGCTCCAGCGCCTGCGGCGCCGAGGAGCCGCCGGACAGCTCGGCCTTCATCCGGGCCAGCTCCAGCTCGACATCGGCGCCGCCGCCGATCCGCTCCAGCTCCGCCTCGATGTCGTCCTTGCGCATCCCGCTCGGGTCGTCCAGCGCACCCGAGGCGAGCAGTTCGTCGATCGCGCCGGCGCGTGCCTGCAGCTGGGCGGTCTTGTCCTCCGCCCGCTGGATGGCCAGGCCGACGTCGCCCATCTCCTCGGAGATGCCGGAGAAGGACTCGGCGATCCTGGTCTGTGCCTGCGCCGCGGTGTAGGTGGCCTTGATGGTCTCCTTCTTGGTACGGAAGGCGTCCACCTTGGCCTGCAGCCGCTGGGAGGCGAGCGTGAGCTTCTCCTCCTCGCCCTGAAGCTGCTGGTACTGCGCCTGCAGATCGCTGATCTGCTGCGACAGCGCGCCCTTGCGGGTCAGCGCCTCGCGCGCGAGATCCTCGCGGCCCAGGGAGAGCGCCTTGCGCCCCTGGTCCTCGTACTTCGCCGACTGCTGCTGCAGCTGCTGGAGCTGGAGTTCGAGGCGCTTGCGCGACGTGGCGACATCGGCCACTCCCCGGCGCACCTTCTGCAGCAGCTCGAGCTGCTTCTGGTACGAGTAGTCGAGCGTCTCGCGCGGGTCCTCCATACGATCCAAGGCCTTGTTCGCCTTGGAGCGGAAGACCATCCCCATCCGCTTCATGATTCCGTCGCTCATGGGCCTCGGGCGCCCCCTTCTCAGGCCAGCTGTTCTCTCGTACCAACACTACGGGCTCGCGGGCGCCGTCCGCAGCGCACCTGCCTGCAACAAGCCTGCTACAGCAGTTGGGGGCGGACATCGTCCGCACGGCGGATCCGCTCCCGGCCGGGATGATCCGCGGGACGGAGGCGCCTCCCGTACGGGTCCGCCCGGGTACCGCCTGGACGGGACTAGGGGTCGGACGCCGCCAGCACGTACTCTTCTCTACGTGTTCCGACGTCGTTCCCAGGATGCCCCCGCCGCTGCCACCGCACTCGCGGAGGAGCAGGCCCCCCAGTCCCGCGACCCGCAGGCGCCCAAGGGCAGGCCCACGCCCAAGCGCAGCGAGTCCCAGGCCAACCGGCGCACCCGCGCCTCCGTCCCCAAGGACCGCAAGGAGGCGGCCCGCGAGGGACGCGCCCGGATGCGCTCCGAGCGGGAGAAGCAGCGCCTGGCGCTGCTCAGCGGTGACGAGCGGGCCCTGCCGCCCCGCGACAAGGGACCGGTCCGCCGCTTCGCGCGCAACTATGTGGACTCCCGGTTCACCGTCGCCGAGTGGTTCCTGCCGTTCGCGGTGGTGATCCTCATCCTCAGCGTGCTGCACAACCCGGGCCTGCAGTTCGTCTCGCTGATGCTCTGGCTGCTGATCATCCTCGGGATCGTGCTGGACTCGCTCCGCCACGCCCTGGGGCTGCGCAAGCAGCTGCGGGAGCGGTTCCCCAGCGAGAGCCACCGCGGGGTCACCGCCTACGCGCTGATGCGCACCCTGCAGATGCGGCGGCTGCGCCTGCCCAAGCCGCAGGTGAAGCGGGGGGCCACGCTCTGAGCGCGGCTCCGGTCCCGCACTGGCCGGCTTCGCTGCCCGTGCAGGGCGGCGGCGGCCACGACAACCTGCCCGCCCCGGCCTCGGGAGTCACCCCCGGCGCCGGGGCGTGGCTCTCCCGGCAGGGCAACCTGCGCACCACGGTGCGCCAGGAGCTGGTCGCCCGGCAGCTCGACGAGCAGCTGACCGGGCACTTCGGGCAGGACCACGGCCGGCAGCTGCGGGTGCTGGACTCCGGCTGCGGCCAGGGGACCCAGGCGCTGCGGCTGGCCCGCGCCGGGCATCTGGTCACCGGGCTCGACCCCGATCCGGTCACCCTGGGCGCCGCCCAGGCCGCCCTGGCGGCTGAACCCCCGGAGGTACGGGCCCGGGTGCGGCTGCTGGGCGGCGACGGCCGCGAGTGCGGCCGCTGGTTCGGGCCCGGCAGCTTCGACCTGGTGCTCTGCCACGGCGTCCTGATGTACCTGCCGGAGCCGGGCCCGATGCTGGCCTCACTGGCCAGGGTGCTGGCCCCCGGCGGGCTGCTGTCGCTGCTGGTGCGCAACGGCGGTGCACCGGCCATGCGTGCCGGCCTCACCGGCGACTGGCGGGGCGCGCTGCAGGCGTTCGACGGCGACGGCCACTACACCAACCGGCTGGGGCTGCCGGCCCGCGCCGACCGCCTGGACGGCCTCGCCACCACGCTCAGCGGCATGGATGTGCCGCTGCGGCACTGGTACGGCGTCCGGGTCTTCACCGACGCGACTCCAGACGACGCCCCGCTGCCCGCGGACGGCCGGCAGCTGGCCCAGCTGCTGGACGCCGAGGAGCGGGCCGGCCGGGAGGACCCGTACCGGCAGGTAGCGGCGCTGCTGCACGTGGTGGGCAGCAGGCGCGCTGCGGGTTGATCATCGGCGGGATACAGTCCCATGCATGGACTTTCGTCATCTCGGCCGCAGCGGCCTCGTGATCAGCGAGATCGCCTACGGCAACTGGATCACCCACGGCTCCCAGGTCGAGGAGGAGGCTGCGGTCTCCTGCGTACGCGCCGCCCTGGACGCGGGCATCACCACCTTCGACACCGCCGACGTCTACGCCGAGACCCGCGCCGAGACCGTCATGGGCCGCGCTCTCAAGGGCGAGCGCCGCGAGGGCCTGGAGATCTTCACCAAGGTCTTCTGGCCCACCGGCCCGGGCCGCAACGACCGCGGACTCGGCCGCAAGCACATCATGGAGTCGATCGACGGCTCGCTGCGCCGCCTGCAGACCGACTACGTCGACCTCTACCAGGCCCACCGCTACGACCCCTCCACTCCGCTGGAGGAGACCATGGAGGCCTTCGCCGACGTGGTCAGGTCCGGCAAGGCGCTCTACATCGGCGTCTCCGAGTGGACCGCCCAGCAGATCCGCGAGGCCCATGCGCTCGCCCGTGAGCTGCGCATCCCGCTGGTCTCCAGCCAGCCGCAGTACTCGATGCTGTGGCGGGTGATCGAGTCCGAGGTGGTGCCGACCTGCGAGGAGCTGGGCATCGGCCAGATCGTCTGGTCGCCGATCGCGCAGGGCGTGCTCACCGGCAAGTACCTTCCCGGTGCGGAGCCGCCGGCCGGCAGCCGCGCCACCGACAGCAAGGGCGGCGCCAACTTCGTCTCCCGCTGGCTGCGCGACGACGTGCTGGAGCGGGTGCAGCAGCTGCGGCCGCTGGCCGACCAGGCCGGGCTGTCGCTCGCCCAGCTGGCGGTGGCCTGGGTGCTGCAGAACAGCAATGTCTCGGCGGCGATCATCGGCGCCTCCCGGCCCGAGCAGGTCGGCGAGAACGCCAAGGCGGCCGGGGTCAAGCTGGACGCGGACCTGCTCAAGGCCATCGACGCGGTCCTCGACCCGGTGGTGGACCGCGACCCGGCCCGCACCGCCGAGGGAGCCCCCAAGGCCCGCCCGTAACCCGCACCACGGCGAACCGCCCGGCGCATGCGGCAGCACGCGCCGGGCGGGCAGCACCCTGGCGGCCGGGGGTGCGGGGCCACCGGAGCGGCCCGCCACCGAGGTGGTGGGTCTTCCCCGGCCCCGCACCCCCGCACCGCGGGGCTCCGGATCAGCCCTCGTGCAGGCTCATGGTGTAGACGGCGGTGCCGTCGTCGAGCAGCGCCGCCTGGTCCACCCCGCCCTCCAGCAGCTGCTGCCAGCTCTCGCCGATCCATGACTCGGCGTCGCCCTGGGTCGGGAACTCCTCCTGCCCCTCGGCAGGGGCGACCACGGAGCCGTCGGTCTTCTCGTACCGCCACGTCCACGCCATGCCCGGCTCCTCCCAGTCGACCTGCGCGGCCGTCCACCGCGCTCCACAGCGCAGAGTAGTCGAGCAGTGGCCCGCTGATCACCCACCCCGGCGAAGCGGCAGCCGCGGCCACCGGCCAGGATGAGGGCCATGACGCGCACCCTGATCCTCGGCGGCGCCCGCTCAGGCAAGTCCACCCGTGCCGAGCAGCTGCTGGCCGGCCATCCCGACGTCCTCTACGCGGCCACCGGCGGCACCCGGGAGGACGACGCCGAGTGGGCGCAGCGCGTCGCGCTGCACCGTGAGCGCCGGCCGGCCGGCTGGCGTACGGCGGAGACCTGCGACCTGGAACCGCTGCTGCGCGACGCCGCGGACCCGGCGCCGCTGCTGGTGGACTGCCTGGCACTGTGGCTCACCCGGGTGATGGACGACTGCGGCGCCTGGGACGACGCGGTGTGGGCCGACGGGGGCGAGCGGGCGGTCCAGGCGCGGTCCGCGTCGCTCGCGGCCGCCTGGCGGGACACCTCCCGCACCGTGGTCGCGGTCTCCAACGAGGTCGGCATGGGTGTGGTGCCCGCGACGGCCTCCGGCCGCCGCTTCCGGGACGAACTGGGGCGGCTCAACATGGCCCTGGCGGAGCTGTCGCAGAGTGTGCTGCTGGTGGTCGCCGGGCAGGTCTTGCCGATCCGGCAGGGCTGACCGGTAGCCTTCGGTCACGATGGACAGCATGGACAGCACCGTGGACCTGGATGCCTTCTCCTCTCTGGTGGAGCGGCCCGACGACACCGCCCGGCAGGCGACCGAGGAGCGCTGGGCCTCGCTCGGCGTCCCTCCGGGCGGCCTGGGGCAGCTTCAGCAACTCGGCGGCTGGCTGGCGGGTGTTCAGGGCCGCTGCCCGGTCAGGCCGGTGGAGCAGGCCAAGGTGGTGATCTTCGCGGGCGACCACGGGGTCGCCTCCCTGGGGGTCTCCACGCTCCCCGCAGGCACCACCGCGGACCGGGTCCGGGCGGTGCTGGACGGCGCGGCACCGGTGAACGTCCTGGCGCAGCGGTTCGGCGCCCGGATGCGGGTGGTGGACATGTCGGTGGACGCCGACGCCGACGCCTTCCCCGAGGAGGTCGTCCGCCACCGGGTGCGGCGCGGTTCCGGCCGGATCGACATCGAGGACGCTCTCACCGGCGCCCAGGCCGAGCAGGCGTTCCTGGCCGGTGTGGCCGTCGCCGACGAGGAGGCCGACTCCGGCACCGACCTGGTGGTGCTGGGCGATCTCGGCGTGGGGTCCACCACGGTGGCGGCGGTCCTGGTCGGCGCACTCTGCGGGACCGACGCGGCCGCGGTCACCGGCCGGGGCTCGGGGATCGACGACCGTATGTGGATGGTGAAGTGCGCCGCGGTCCGCGATGCGCTGCGGCGTGCCCGTCCGGTGCTCGGCGACCAGATCGCGCTGCTGGCCGCGACCGGCGGCGCGGACTTCGCCGCCATCACCGGCTTCCTGCTGCAGAGCGCGGTGCGGCGCACCCCCGTCCTGCTGGACGGCGTGGTGTCGGCGGCCTGTGCGCTGGTGGCGCAGCGGATCGCCTTCCGGGCCCCGGAGTGGTGGCGGGCCGGCCAGGCGACCGGGGAGCCGGCGCTGGTCAAGGCGTACGACCGGCTGACCCTTGAGCCGCTGCAGGACCAGCGGATCACCCTGGGCGGGGCGGTCGGTGCGCTGATGGCGCTGCCGCTGCTGCAGGCGGCCTCGTCGATGCCGGCGGAGCTGCCGGAGCAGCCCGAGAGCAAGTGAGCTCATGACGGAGCGCCGTCCGGCGCTGCACGGACTGCGGTTCGCCCTGGGCACACTGTCGGTGCTGCGGGTGCGGGTGGAGCGCTGGGACCGGCCGACCGCCGGTGCGGCGATGCTCTGGGCGCCGCTGGTGGGACTGGTGCTCGGCGCCGCCGCCGCGGCCTGCGGAGCGGCGGTGGCAGTGCTCGGCGGCGGTTCGCTGCTGGCCGCGGTGGCGGCCGTGGGCGTCCTGGCCTGGCTGACCCGCGGCCTGCACCTGGACGGACTGGCCGATGTGGCCGACGGCCTGGGCAGCGGCAAGCCCGCCGAGGACGCCCTGCGCATCATGAAGCAGTCGGACATCGGGCCCTTCGGGGTGCTGACGCTGCTGCTGGTGCTGCTCGGTCAGACGGCGGCGCTGGCCGAGGCCTACGGGTCGGGCGCGCGGCAGGGCGCGCTGGCGGTGCTGACCGCTGCGGTGTCGGCGCGCTGTGCGCTGGGGTGGGGCTGTCTGCGGTCGGTGCCGGCCGCACGGCCGGGCGGGCTGGGTGCGGCGGTGGCCGGGACGGTGGGTCCCGGCGGCGCGGCGGCGGTGACGGTGGGATGGGCGCTGCTGCTGGGGGCGGCGGGGTCCGCGGGCGGTGCGGCGGCGGCGGCGTTCCGTCCGCCGGTGGCGGTGCTGGTGGGGGTGGGCTGCGCATGGCTGCTGCTGCGGCGCTGCACCCGGCGGTTCGGAGGGATCACCGGGGATGTCCTGGGGGCGCTGGCGGAGACTGCGGCGACCGGGTCCCTGCTGGCCATGGTGCTGCTGCCGAAGGCCTTCTGACACAGCGTCGGAAATCGCGGCCTCGCCCCGTGACAGAGCGCCAGGCATGCCCCGCGACATACGGCCGGGCCAGCGTCCCGATGCCTTCCCCGGGGGTCGCGCCACCCGTCGGACGGAGCCGGTGGGCGGCCTGTCGGCCCCACCGGTGCGGCGCCGCCCGCGCGGCCGGGGTACCGTTCCCGCCGGGATCACCCGGGTGGCGGCGGACCGCCGGTGGCGAGTACCCGCCGCACCGGTTGCGCGGCAAGGGCCCTCTCGAGCCGCGACCGTCCAGTATGCGGACTACCATGCGTGGGGCACGGACAGCCCGGGAACCCCTTTACGAAGCCCTCACGTCGTAGCGTCTGACGCGAGGGGGCCGGAAATCGGAGGTCGGGGTCCGCCGACGGCCGAGGCGGCCCGTCTGACCGCTTCCGGCTATGGACCGCACGAGAACAGGACGCATTTACCGTGACTGCATTGTCTGTGAGCACCTCCTCCGCGGCGTCGCTGCGCGTGGACGCCGTCGTCGTCGGCGTGGCAAAGGGCGACAAGGGACTGGTGCCGGCGCCCGGCGCCGAGACGGTGGCCGAGGCCTTCGACGGCCGGCTGGCCGAGATCCTCGACACCCTCGGGGTGTCCGGCGCCGAGGGCGAGGCCGTCAAGCTCCCCGCCCCCGCCGGCCTGAAGGCCGGGTTTGTGCTCGTGGTGGGCCTCGGTGACGCACCCGCGGACGGCGACTTCGGTGCCGAAACGTTGCGCCGCGCCGCCGGTGTCGCCGCCCGTACGCTCGCCGGCAGCCGCAAGGCCGCTCTGGCACTGCCCACCGCGACCCCCGCCGACGTGGAGGCGGTGGCGCTGGGCGGTCTGCTGGGCGCCTACGCCTTCAACGCCTACCGCGCCAACGGCAACGGCAAGGCCCCCGTCGCCGAGCTCACCGTGCTGGCCCCCCGCAAGGGCCAGAAGGAGGCCAAGGCCGCCGCCGAGCGCGCCACCGTGCTCGCGGAGGAGATGAACCGCACCCGCGACCTGGTCAACACCCCCTCCAACGACCTCAACCCCAAGTCGTTCGCCGCCGCGGTGCAGACCGCCGGCAAGGAGCACGGCCTCAAGGTCGAGGTGCTGGACGAGAAGGCGCTGGCCAAGGGCTCCTTCGGCGGCATCCTCGGTGTCGGCCAGGGCTCGGCCAACCCCCCTCGCCTGGTGAAGGTCGCCTACACCCACCCCAAGGCCCGCGCCTCGCTGGCGTTCGTCGGCAAGGGCATCACCTATGACTCGGGCGGCATCTCGCTGAAGCCGGCCGGCCACAACGAGACCATGAAGTGCGACATGTCCGGTGCCGCCGCGGTCTTCGCCGCAGTGGTCGCCGCCTCCCGGCTGGGCCTGGAGGTCAATGTCACCGGCTGGCTGGCGCTGGCCGAGAACATGCCGTCGGGCACCGCCACCCGCCCCGGCGATGTGCTGCGGATGTACGGCGGCAAGACGGTGGAGGTGCTCAACACCGACGCCGAGGGCCGGCTGGTGCTGGCTGACGCGATCGTCCGGGCCGGTGAGGAGAAGCCGGACGCGATCGTGGATGTGGCCACCCTGACCGGGGCCATGATGCTGGCCCTGGGCAACCGTACCTTCGGCATCATGGCCAACGAGGACGGCTTCCGGGACCGGATCTTCGATGCCACCCAGCGGGCCGGCGAGCAGGCGTGGCCGATGCCGCTCCCCGCCGAGCTGCGCAAGGGCATGGACTCGTCGGTCGCCGACATCGCCAACATGGGCGAGCGGATGGGCGGCGGTCTGGTGGCCGGGCTCTTCCTCAAGGAGTTCGTCGCCGACGGCATCACCTGGGCGCACCTGGACATCGCGGGCCCGGCCTTCCACGAGGGCCAGCCGTTCGGCTACACCCCCAAGGGCGGCACCGGCTCGGCCGTGCGCACCCTGGTGCAGCTGGCCGAGGACGCGGCCGCGGGCGAGCTGCTGTAGCCCGGCCGAGATCCGCGCCGATCTGACGCGACCGGGGCCCGGAAGGTTCTCCTTCCGGGCCCTGTCCGCGTTTCGGACACCCTCACCGGACCGGCCGCACCGCTGTGAGCTGCGGCGATATCGCCTCACAGGGGGCGGACAAGGCGGCACGCGCCCCCTGTGAGGTGTCCGCGGGGCGACCCCGGACATCGGCACCCGCGAACAAGTGCGAAGATGTATTTCCGGCACGACTGGGCTCCCCACAAGGGAGCCCGACCCGGTCCCAGACCGGCCGGGCATACGCACCCATGCATGGAGGACGTGACGTGGCGAACGACGCCAGCACCGTTTTCGACGTAGTCATTCTCGGAGGCGGAAGCGGCGGTTACGCCGCGGCGCTGCGCGCGGCCCAGCTGGGGCTTCAGGTCGCGCTGATCGAGAAGGGCGAGCTGGGAGGCACCTGCCTGCACCGCGGTTGCATCCCCACCAAGGCTCTGCTGCACGCGGCCGAGGTGGCCGACGAGACCCGTGAGGCCGCCCAGTTCGGAGTGAAGGCCACCTTCGAGGGCATTGACCTTCCGGGTGTGCACAAGTACAAGGACGACGTGATCGGGGGCCTCTACAAGGGCCTGCAGGGCCTGGTGGCCTCCCGCAAGATCACCTATGTGACGGGCGAGGGCCGACTGTCCTCCCCCACCTCGGTGGATGTCAACGGCCAGCGTTACGAGGGCCGCCACATCGTGCTCGCGACCGGCTCCGTGCCGAAGTCGCTGCCGGGGCTGACCATCGACGGCAACCGGGTGATCTCCTCGGACCACGCGCTGAAGCTGGACTACATCCCCAAGTCGGCGGTGATCCTGGGCGGCGGCGTGATCGGCGTCGAGTTCGCCTCCGTCTGGAAGTCCTTCGGCGTCGACGTGACCATCGTCGAGGCGCTGCCGCACCTGGTGCCGCTGGAGGACGAGGGCAGCTCCAAGCTGCTGGAGCGCGCCTTCCGCAAGCGCGGCATCAAGTTCGAGCTGAAGGCCCGCTTCTCGGGCGTGGAGTACACCGAGTCGGGTGTCCGCGTCTCCACCGAGAACGGCAAGCAGATCGACGCCGACGTGCTGCTGGTCGCCATCGGCCGCGGCCCGGTCTCGCAGGGCCTGGGCTACGAGGAGTCCGGCATCGCGATGGACCGCGGCTACGTCCTGGTCGACGAGTACATGCGGACCAACGTGCCCACCGTCTCCGCCGTCGGCGACCTGGTGCCGACCCTGCAGCTGGCCCACGTGGGCTTCGCCGAGGGCATGCTGGTGGCCGAGCGGCTGGCCGGCCAGCAGGTCGTCCCGATCGACTACGACGGCGTGCCGCGGGTGACCTACTGCAACCCGGAGGTCGCCTCGGTCGGCATCAGCGAGGCCAAGGCCAAGGAGATCTACGGCGCCGAGAAGGTCAAGGTCGCCAAGTTCAATCTGGCCGGCAACGGCAAGAGCAAGATCCTCAAGACCGCGGGCGAGATCAAGCTCGTCCAGGTCGAGGACGGCGCCGTCGTCGGCGTCCACATGGTCGGCGCCCGCATGGGCGAGCAGGTCGGCGAGGCCCAGCTGATCTACAACTGGGAGGCGCTGCCGGCCGAGGTCGCGCAGCTCATCCACGCCCACCCGACGCAGTCCGAGGCCCTCGGCGAGGCTCACCTGGCGCTGGCCGGCAAGCCGCTCCACAACCACGACTGAGCCCAGGACACGCCACCACATCCGCACCGCACGACTGAAGGAGTTCCTGAAACCATGGCGGTCTCAGTAACGCTGCCCGCGCTCGGCGAGAGCGTGTCCGAGGGCACTGTCACCCGCTGGCTGAAGGCGGAGGGTGACCGGGTGGAGGCCGACGAGCCGCTGCTCGAGGTCTCCACCGACAAGGTCGACACCGAGATCCCGGCGCCCGCGTCGGGCATCCTCGCCTCCATCAAGGTCGCCGAGGACGAGACGGTGGAGGTCGGCGCCGAGCTGGCCGTCATCGACGACGGCTCCGGCGCCCCGGTCGCCGCCCCGGCCCCGGTGGCCGAGGCAGCTCCGGTGGCCCCCGCCGCCCCGGCCCCCGCGCCGGTCCAGGCGGCCCCGGCCGCCGCTGCCCCTGCCGCCCCGGCTCCCGCCGGCGACGTCCAGGGCACCCCGGTGCTGCTGCCCGCCCTGGGCGAGTCGGTCACCGAGGGCACCGTCACCCGCTGGCTGAAGGCCGAGGGCGACACCGTGGAGGCCGACGAGCCGCTGCTCGAGGTCTCCACCGACAAGGTCGACACCGAGATCCCGGCGCCCACCGGTGGCGTGCTGCTGAAGATCCTCATCGGTGAGGACGAGACCGCCGAGGTCGGCGCCCAGCTCGCCCTGATCGGTGCCGCGGGTGCCGCCCCGGCCGCTGCCCCGGCCCCGGCCGCTCCGGCTCCCGCCCCGGCTGCTCCGGCCCCGGTGGCTCCGGCCGCCCCGGCTCCGGTCGCCCCGGCCCCGGTGGCTCCGGCCCCGGTCGCCGCTGCGCCTGCTCCGGTGGCCCCGGCCGCTCCGGCTCCCGCCCCCGCTCCGGTGGCCCCCGCCGCCCCCGCCGCGCCGGCTCCGGCCGCCGGTGAGGGCGAGGGCGCCTATGTCACCCCGCTGGTCCGCAAGCTGGCGGCCGAGCAGGGTGTCTCGCTCGCCGACGTCAAGGGCACCGGTGTCGGCGGCCGCATCCGCAAGCAGGATGTGCTCGCCGCGGCCGAGACCGCGCGCGCCGCCGCTCCGGTCGCTGCCGCCCCGGCCGCCGCCAGGCCCGCGCAGGCCCCGTCGCCGCTGCGCGGCCAGACCCTGCCGATGACCCGGGTGCGCAAGGCGATCGCCAAGCACATGGTGCAGTCGCTCCAGGTGTCGGCGCAGCTCACCACCGTGGTCGAGGTGGATGTCACCCGCCTGATGAAGCTGCGGGCCCGGGCCAAGGACGCGTTCGCCCAGCGCGAGGGCGTCAAGCTCTCCCCGCTGCCGTTCTTCGTCAAGGCCGCGGTCGAGGCGCTCAAGGTCCACCCGGTGCTGAACGCCCGGGTGAACGACGACGACACCATCACCTACCACGACGTCGAGAACATCGGCATCGCGGTGGACACCGACAAGGGTCTCTTCGTCCCGGTGATCCACGACGCCGGCGACCTCAACATCGCCGGTATCGCCAAGCGGACCGCGGACCTCGCAGCCCGCACCCGCGACGGCGGCCTCAAGCCCGACGAGCTGGCCGGCGGCACCTTCACGGTGACCAACACCGGTTCGCGCGGTGCGCTCTTCGACACCCCGATCCTCAACCAGCCGCAGGTCGGCATGCTGGGCATCGGCGCCACCGTCAAGCGCCCGGTCGTGCTGGAGACCCCGGAGGGCACCACCATCGGCGTCCGCGACATGGTCTACCTGGCCCTGTCGTACGACCACCGGATCGTGGACGGCGCCGACGCCGCCCGCTACCTGGGCACGGTCAAGGCCCGTCTGGAGGAGGGCGCGTTCGAGGGCGACCTCGGGCTGTAACCCCCCACCCGGGCACTGCGCCCCCGGCTCCCGCTGCGGCGGGGGGCCGGGGGCGCACCCGTTTGCCGGGCGCCCGCGGATATCGCATGCGCGGGCGCGCCGCGGCGGGGATGCTGGTGCCGTGATGTACGAGACGGAGTTCTGGCAGCTGATCGACGACACCCGGGAAGCCTCGGCCGGCGACCCGGACGAACACGCCGACCTGCTGGTGGAGCGCCTGGTCGGACTCACACCCGACGATGTGGTCGACTTCGCCCGCCTCTTCGAGGTCCGGTTCCAGCGGGCCTACCGCTGGGATCTGTGGGGCGCCGCCTATCTGCTGCTGGGCGGGGCGTCCGACGAGTCCTTCGACGCCTTCCGCTGCTGGCTGATCGGATGCGGGCGGGAGGTCTTCGAGGGCGCGCTGCACGATCCGGACAACCTGGCGGAGCTGCTGCCCGGCTTCGACGAGCAGGAGGACGGCTACGCGGAGGATCTCGGCTATGCCGCGGACGAGGCGTACGAACAGCTCACCGGCCAGCCGATCCCGGAGCTTGACGTGGCCGAGCCGCCCGAGCCGGAGGGCCGTCCGCTGGACTTCGAGGACCACACCGTGATGGCCGACCGCTTCCCCCGGCTGTGGGACCGCTACGGCGGCTGACCGGCTCCCGCCGCGGGCGGCTCAGGGCTCCAGCAGCGAGCGGCCCATGCAGACGTCGTCCACATAGGCACCGTCCAGCAGGAACTCCCCGGGCAGCACACCCTCGACCCGGAAACCGCACCGTTCGTAGAGCGCCCTGGCCGGGCTGTTGTGGCCCAGCACCCTGAGGGTCAGCCGGCGGGCCCCCTCGGCGCGTGCGCGCTCGCAGGCCGCCGCCACCAGCGCCCGGCCGATGCCGCGTCCGCGCAGCTCCCCGTCGACGGCCAGCCCCTGGATCTGCCGCACATGGGCGTTGCTCGCCAGCGGGACGGACCGGACGACCCGCACATAGCCCGCGATCCGGCCGTCCGCCAGCTCTGCGACCTGGTACTGCCCGGGGCCGTGCCGCTCGTCGAAGAACGGCGCACCCGCCGGCCGCAGCGGAGCCACATCGCTCAGCCAGGACCAGCAGCGCCGGTCAAGCTCGCCCAGGTCGCGGTCGTCGTCCGCCGCCGCCGGACGGATCATCAGTTCGAGGTCGGACATGCGGATCACTCTAACCACGCCGCATCCGCCGCCTCGCGGTCGCATCCCGGCGCGGCTGGGAGGATGGGGGCATGCGTATCGCTGTCACCGGCTCGTCCGGGCTCATCGGCACCGCCCTGGTCCGCTCGCTGCGGGCCGACGGCCACCAGGTGGTCCGGCTGGTCCGGCACCGCCCGGCGGGCGAGGGCGAGGTGTACTGGGATCCGGTGCGGCAGCAGGTGGACACCCCGGGGCTGGCCGGGGTGGACGCCGTGGTGCATCTGGCCGGCGCGGGGGTGGCCGACCACCGCTGGACGGACTCCTACAAGCAGCGGATCCGGGACAGCCGGGTGCTGGGCACCGCGGCGCTCGCCGAGGCGCTGGCGGAGCTGGCCGTCAAGCCGTCGGTGCTGGTGTCGGGCTCCGCGGTGGGCTTCTACGGGCAGACCGGCGACCGGGTGATCGACGAGGACTCCGCCCCGGGCGACGACTTCCTGGCCGGGGTGTGCCAGGAGTGGGAGGAGGCCGCGCAGCCCGCCGCCGACGCCGGGATCCGGGTGGTGCATCCGCGGACCGGGCTGGTGGTGGCCGCCGGCGGTGGCGCCTGGGGCCGGATGTTCCCGCTCTTCCGGTTGGGGCTTGGGGGACGGCTGGGGTCGGGGCGGCAGTACTGGTCGTTCATCTCGCTGCGGGACGAGGTGGCGGCGCTGCGCTTCCTGATCGAGCGGGAGGAACTCAGCGGTCCGGTGAACCTCACCGCTCCGGAGCCGGTGACCAACGCGGAGGTCACCGCCGCGATGGGCCGGGCGCTGCGGCGGCCGACGCTGTTCGCGGTGCCGGAGGCGGCGCTGCGGGTGGCGCTGGGCGAGTTCGCGGTGGAGGTGGTGGGCAGCCACCGGGTGGTGCCGGCCCGACTGCTGGAGGCGGGGTTCCGCTTCAGTGACCCCACCATCGACGACACCGTCCGCGCCGCCATGCCCGCCTCCTGACGGCGTCCGGCGCTCCCGGCCGTTCCATCCTGCTCCCCCGTACCACAAGGCCTCGCCCTGCACTGGAGTGTCGCCGGAAATCCTCCGTTCCCGCCGAATAAGGCCGGAAGTCTTTGTCTGGGTTGCCGGTTGACGGGGCATCACCAGTGCGGACCGCATCCTGGCCGTCCGACCGGAGGGACGTCGGGCGTCGAGGAGCAGGGAGGGAGCGCCCCGTGCCCGTAGACGAACTCACCCACCGCAGCCGCGGCCGCATCGACCCCGATGTGGTGGTTGTGGGCGCCGGACTGGCCGGCCTCGCGGCCGCCCGGCAACTGTGCGCTGCCGGGCTCACCGTGGCAGTGCTGGAGTCCGCGCGGCACATCGGCGGCAGAACGGCCACCGTCGAGTTCGACGGCTTCCGCCTGGACCAGGGCAGCCATCTGCTGAACACCTCCTATCCCGAGCTGTCCCGGGTGCTCGACCTGGACCGTCTGCAGCTGCGCCCCCTGGCGCCCGGCGTACTGGTGCACTCGGACGGCCGCCGCCACCGGGTGGGCGATCCGCGCCGCCCGATCACCCGGCTGGCCGCCGACCGGTCCGCGATCGGCAGCCCGCTGGACAAGGCACGGCTCGGTGCGGCGCTGGCCCGCCTGGCCGCGACTCCGGCCGCACAGCTGCTGACCCGGCCCGAGCTGACCGCCGCACAGGCGCTCGCGGCCCGCGGGCTGTCCGCGCGTGTCATGGACGGGTTTCTGCGGCCGCTGCTGACGGCACTGCTCAGCGACCCCGAGCTGTCGACCAGCAGCCGCTGCGCCGACCTGGCGCTGCGGGCGTATGCCCGCGGTCGGCTCTGCCTGCCCGCCGAGGGCATCGCCGCGGTGCCGCAGCAGCTGGCGGAAGGCCTGCCGCCGGGGACGGTGCGGCTGGGCGTCCAGGCCGTGGCGGTGTCGGCGGACGGGGTGGACACCCTTCGGCACGGGCGGGTCCGCGGCCGGTGCGTGGTGCTGGCCACCGATGCGGTGTCCGCCGCCGGGCTGCTGCCCGGTCTGCATCTGCCGGACTTCCATCCCGTGACGACCTTCTACCACGCCGCTCCGCAGCCCCCCCTCGCCGAGCCGGTACTGCTGCTCGACGCCGACCGGGAGAGCCCCGTCTCGCACTCCCTGGTGCTCAGCCGGGTGCATTCCTCGTACGCCCCGCCCGGCCAGTCCCTGGTGGCCACCACGGTGCTGGGGCGGCGCTCCTTCGACGCGGGCGGTCCGGCTGCGCTGGAGCCCGTTGTGCGGCGCCGACTGTCCGAGCTGTACGGGACCTCGACCGCCCCCTGGACATTCCTGACGGTCCGTCATGTGGAGCGGGCGGTACCCGCGATGCCGCCTCCGCACCACTTCCGGCGGCCGGTGCGGGTCATCGGGGGCCTCTATGTCTGCGGTGACCACCGGGACACCAGCACCGTCCAGGGGGCACTGGTCTCGGGCCGCCGTGCGGCCCAGCAGATCCTCCGCGACCTCAAGGTGGCCTCCGCCCCCCGGGCGGCAGCCGCCGCCTGAACGGCCGGGAGTGCGGGGGCGGGCCGGAGCCGCTCCGGCACTCCCGGCGGCGGCTCCGACCCCGGCCCGCCGTGACGCGGAACCGGAGGCGGCGCGCCGTCAGACGATCCCGGTCGTACGGGCGACCTCCTCGAAGGCCCGCACCACCGGGCTGCCCCGGTAGGGCGCCAGTCGGCGGTGGAAGTCCCGCAGATACTCCACCGCCCGCACCGAACGCATCTCGGCCGCCGACCGCAGCGCTTCGGTGGCCACCGCGCAGGCCTCGTCCACATCCCCCATCCCCAGCCTGGCGGTGGCCAGCACGCTGCGGGAGAAGACCCGGCTGCGGGCATAGCCCGGCGACCGCAGCCGCAGCGACTTCTCGGCGTGCTGGGCGCTGAGCCGCCACTGCTGGAGGTCGCGGTAGCAGAGCGCGAACTCCGCGGCGAGCTGTGCCTCGTCGAAGGACCGCGCCCAGGAGGGCTGCTCGTCGGCGGGCCGCACCGCCTGCAGGCACCGCTCGGCCCGCACCAGGGCTCCGGTGCAGGAGCGGCTGTCGCCGAGCAGCCCGTGGCCGCGGGCCTCGGCGGCGTGCATCAGCGCCTGGACGCCCGTCGGGGCGGTGGTGCCGACGCCCTGCTGGGCGACCCTCGCCAGCTGCACCGCCTCCCGGCCGTGCCCCAGATGGACGGCCTGACGGCTCATGGTGGCCAGGACGTACCCCCCGTACACCCGGTCGTTGGCCGCCTGGGAGAGCCGCAGCGCCTGGACGAAGTAGCGCTGGGCCAGACCGTGGGCGGCGATGTCGAAGGAGGTCCAGCCGGCCAGTCTGGTGAGGTCGGCGACGGCGCCGAACAGGGCGCGTCCCACCGGCTCCCCGTAGCGGCCGCGCAGCATCGGCTCGGCCTCGCTCTCCAGGTAGCGCACCAGGGCCTGGCGGGCGTGGCCGCCGCCGTAGGCGTGGTCCAGTGCGCGGAAGAGATCGCCCACCGCGCGGACGGCGGCGATGTCGCCGCGGCCCACCCGGATGCTGCCGCGGCTGTCCCGCTGCGGATGCGGGGACGGGTGCTCGATGTCGGCCTTGATGCCGGGCCGGCCCACGGCACCGGGGCGGCGGGCCTGCAGGGGCACCCGTCCGCCCGCGCCGAGCGGCCGGGCGGCGGGCGGCCGCAGCCCGGCGGGGGCCCGCAGCGGGGGATCTGCGGCCTCCGCCGGATCCTCGCGGGAGACCCGCTCGTCGGTGCGGCCGATCAGCCAGTCGCGGCTGGGCACCACCAAACCCGCCGGGGTGAAGGCGATCCGGCGCAGCTCGGAGTTGGGTCCGGTGTCCTTGCGCCACATGCTGGAGACGATGTCCACCGCCTCGGCCGGTGTCTCGGCGAACTCCAGGCCCGCGTACACCGGCGCGCAGGCGTCCAGCCCCAGGTCCTGGGCGCCCAGCCGGCGGCCCAGCCGACGGGTGAACACCTCGGCGATCAGCGCCGGGGTGGCCCCGCGCGGCTGCTGCCCGCGGAGCCAGCGGGTGACCGAGGTCTTGTCGTACCTCAGGTCGAGGCCGTGCTCCAGGCCGAGCTGGTCCACCCGGCGGGCCAGTCCGGCGTGGGAGAACCCCGCCTCCTCGATCAGCTCCGCCAGGCGCTGGTTGTGCGACCGGTCGGCCGCCCGCGGCGAGCCGCCGGGCGCGGGCCGCGGCTCGGCTGCGGGCGGCCGGTCTGCTCGCGGCACAAAGGCCGGTCGGTCGGTTGCGGGCCGTTGGGGCATGTGCGTCAACACCTTCCGAGCGCCGCGGCGGCACGTGATCGTCCCCCGGTGCTGTGCGGCGCCCCCTGTCGGGAACCGGCGTGAATGTAGCGAGGATTCAGGGGCTCCGGCCGGGCCCTCTCAAGCAATCCTCCGAACGGGTGACATGGGCGGACTCGTTGTGAGGAAGGCGGCGCTGTCGGGGTTTGCGCCGTGGTAGCCCCTCTCGCGCCTCTTCCGGGGGCCTCGCCGGGCCGTACGCCGTCCGGCCCGACATGGCTGCCGGCCACACAGCCGCCGAGTACTTCATGGCATCCGGCCCCATGGGAGCCGAGGCCCGCTCTTCCTACCGTTTCCGGCCATGGACACCACTTCTGCCCCGCCGCCCGACGGGCCCGGCCCCGGTCCCCTGGCCGGTCGGACCGCCCTGGTCACCGGGGCCGCCTCAGGCATCGGCCGGGCCTGCGCGGTGGCGCTCGCCGCCGCGGGGGCCCGGGTGTACGTCGTCGACATCGCCTCGGAGGCGGCCAAGGCGGTCGCCGAGGAGACCGGCGGTACCGCCCATGTCGTCGACCTGTCGGATCCGGCGGCGGTGGACACCCTCCCCGCCGACGCGGACATCGTGGTCAACAACGCCGGTCTGCAGCATGTGGCACCGGTCCACGAGTTCCCCCCGGACCGCTTCGCCCTGATCCAGCGGGTGATGGTGGAGGCCCCGTTCCGGATCCTGCGCCGGACACTGCCCCACATGTACGCCCAGGAGTGGGGACGGATCGTCAACATCTCCTCCGTGCACGGCCTGCGCGCCAGCCCCTACAAGTCCGCCTATGTCACCGCCAAGCACGCCCTGGAGGGGCTGTCCAAGACGGTGGCGCTGGAGGCGGCCGCGTACGGGGTGACCAGCAACTGCATCAACCCGGGCTATGTCCGCACCCCGCTGGTGGAGAAGCAGGTCGCCGCCCAGGCGCTGGCGCACGGCATCGGCGAGGACGAGGTGGTGGAGCAGATCATGCTGGAGCGCACCGCGATCAAGCGGCTGATCGAGCCGTCCGAGGTCGCCGAGGCCGCGCTGTGGCTCTGCTCCCCGCACGCCTCCTACGTCACCGGCAGCAGCCTGCCGCTGGACGGCGGCTGGACCGCCCACTGACGTCCCACGCCCCAGGGACCGTCGGACAAGCCCTGACCCACCACCACCCCTCCCTCACCAGGACGTGACCCATGGCCAGCAGCACCGCCGGCAGCAGACCCGCCCGTCTCCCCCGAGTCGTCGCAGCGAGCCTCATCGGCACCACCATCGAGTGGTACGACTACTTCCTCTACGGCACGGCGGCCGCCCTTGTCTTCGGCAAGGTCTTCTTCCCGGAGAGCGACCCCCTCACCGGGACCCTGCTCTCCTTCCTCACCTACGCCATCGGGTTCGCCGCCCGGCCGCTGGGCGCCCTGGTCTTCGGCCACTACGGCGACCGGATCGGCCGCAAGCGGCTGCTGGTGCTCTCGCTGCTGCTGATGGGCGGCGCCACCACCCTGATCGGCTGTCTGCCCACCTACTCCTCCGTCGGTGTCGCGGCCCCGGTGCTGCTCACCGTGCTCCGCCTGGTCCAGGGCTTCGCCCTGGGCGGCGAGTGGGGCGGCGCGGTGCTGCTGGTCTCCGAGCACGGCGACGCACGGCGCCGCGGCTTCTGGGCGTCCTGGCCGCAGGGCGGCGCCCCGGCCGGCAACCTGCTGGCCGCCGGTGTGCTCTCACTGCTGACGGGTGTTCTGTCCGACTCCGCCTTCCTCTCCTGGGGCTGGCGGATCCCGTTCCTGCTCTCCGCCCTCCTGGTCGGGGTCGGCCTGTGGATCCGGCTGTCGGTGGACGAGTCGCCGCTCTTCAAGGAGGCGCTCGCCCGCTCCGAGGCCCGCAAGGCCGCCCAGCAGGCCGAGGAGCAGCCGCCGCTGGTCGCGGTGATGCGCCACCACTGGCGGGATGTGCTGGTCGCCATGGGCGCCCGGATGGCCGAGAACATCTCCTACTACGTGCTCACCACCTTTGTGCTCGCCTACGCCGTCACCCATGTCGGGCTGCCCAAGCAGACCGCGCTGAACGCGGTGCTGATCGCCTCCGCGATCCAGTTCGCACTGATCCCGCTCTTCGGGGCGCTGTCGGACCGGGTCGGCCGCAAGCCGGTCTACCTGGTGGGCGCGGTCGGCGTCGGCGTCTGGGCGTTCGTCTTCTTCGGGATGGTGGACACCAGGAGCTTCACCTCGATGGTGGTCGCCATCACGGTGGGCCTGGTCTTCCACAGCGCCATGTACGCACCGCAGGCGGCCTTCTTCTCCGAGCTGTTCGCGACCCGGATGCGCTACTCCGGTGCCTCCATCGGCGCCCAGTTCGCCTCGGTGGCGGCGGGCGCGCCCGCGCCGCTGATCGCCACCGCGCTGCTCAAGGGGTACGGCTCCGCCACGCCCATCGCTGTCTATGTGGCGATCGCCTCGCTGATCACCGTGCTGGCGATGCTCGCCGCCCGGGAGACCCGCCACCGCGACCTGGCCGAGGTCACCGCGGAGGCACCCGCCGAGGCCGGGGCCGACACCGGCCTCGCCGCGCACAACGCAGCCTGACCCCGCCCCGCGGGGCCGGCGTGGCCACCCTCCCACGCCGGCCCCGCGCCCTCACCGCCCCGACCGCGCAGCGGCCCGCGGCCCCCGCGACCCGCCCCCTGCGGCCCGGCCCCGGGGACGGCGGGCCGCTGCGCGGCACTCCCCTTCTCCGACTCCACCTGGCACGATGTCCCGAACCATGAGCGACAGCACCCCCGCCGGCAGCGCCCCCGCGCTGCGCCGCCTGCTGGAACTGCTCGCCGCCGGCGCCCCGGCCGAGGACTTCGCCGAGGTGTCCACGGACGAGCGCCGGGCCGGCGCGCCACCCGCCGTACTCGCCGAGGTCGACCACGCCACCCGGCTCGCCCTGCGGGTGCACCGCACCCTGGGCCAGCACCGCCGCCGTGAGGCCGAGCTGACGGCGCTCTTCGACACCGCCGGCGACCTTGCCGCCTCCCGTGACCTGGATGCGGTGCTGGAGGCCATCGTGCGCCGGGCGCGGCTGCTGCTGGGCACCGACACCGCCTATCTGACGCTCCCCGACGAGGAGGCCGGGGACACCTATATGCGGATCACGGACGGCTCGGTCTCCGCGCTCTTCCAAACCCTGCGGCTGAGTCTCGGCGACGGCCTGGGCGGACTGGTGGCGCAGACCGCCCGGCCCTATGCCACACCGGACTACCGCACCGACGCCCGCTTCCACCACACCGGCACCATCGACGCCGGGGTGCTGGACGAGGGCCTGGTGGGGATCCTGGGCGTGCCCCTGCTGCTGGGCTCCCGGGACGGCGGCAAGGTGATCGGGGTGCTGTTCGCCGCCGATCGCAGCCCCCGGCCGTTCTCCCCCGACGAGGTGGCCCTGCTCTGCTCGCTGGCCGCCCATGCCGCGATCGCCATCGACACCGCCCGTGCACTGGCCGACACCCGGGCCGCACTCGCCGAGCTCAACACCGCCAACGCGGTGATCCGGGAGCACTCGGCAGCCATGCAGCGCGCCGAGGAGGCCCACGACCGGCTCACCGACCTGGTGCTGCGCGGCGGCGAGGTCCCCGCGGTGGCGGCGGCGGTCGCCTCACTGCTCGGCGGTGCGATATCCGTCCACGACCTGGACGGCCGGCCACTGGCCGGGCCCGCCGCCGCCGGGGAGTGGCTGACGGGGGCCGTCGCCGACTCCCGCACCTCCGGCCGGGCGGTGCGCAGGACCGGGCGATGGGTGTGCGCGGTGCTCGCGGGCCAGGAGACCCTGGGCAGCCTGGTCCTGCACGGCCGGGCGGAACTGGACGATCCCGACCGGCGGCTGTTCGAGCGGGCCGCGGTGGTGACCGCGCTGCTCCTGCTGCTGCGCCGCTCGGTCGCCGAGGCCGAGAACCGGGTGCGCGGCGAACTGCTCAGCGATCTGCTGACGGCACCGGAGCGGGACCCGGCGGGGCTGGTCATGCGCGGCCGGCGGCTGGGCGTGGACCTGATGCGTCCGCATGTGGTGCTGGTGGCCGCCTGCGCCGACCGGGGGCGGCTGGCGGGCGCGGCGGTGCGGCATCTCTTCGGCGGCCGTGGGGTCAGTGCGGAGCACGGCGACACCGTGGTGCTGCTGCTGCCCGCCGACCCCTCCGGGGACGGGCCGGGTGCGGCCGCCCGGGCGGCGGCGGACCGGCTGGCCCGGCTGACCGGGCTGCCGGTGACGGTCGGCGCCGGGGGACCGGCCGCCGGGCCGGCGGCCGTTGCGAGCGCCCACGCGGAGGCCCAGCGGTGCCTGCGCGCCCTGCGGGTGCTGGGCCGGGAGGGCGACGGGTCGGCCGCGGCGGAGCTGGGGTTTCTGGGGGTGCTGCTGGGCGACGGGCACGATGTGGACGGCTTTGTGGAGGCGGCGCTGGGTCCGCTGGTGGAGTACGACGCCCGGCGGGGCACCGAGCTGGTCCGCACCCTGCGGGCCTACTTCGACTGCGGCGGCAGCCTCACCAGGGCCAAGGACCGGCTCCATGTGCATGTGAACACGGTGGTGCAGCGGCTGGACCGGGTGCAGGCGCTGCTCGGCCGCGACTGGAACAGCCCGGAGCGGGCCCTGGAGCTGCAGCTGGCGCTCCGCCTGCATCTGCTGTCCGGGGCGGCCCCGGAGGACTGACGCGCTGTCCGGACCGCTCGTGCCGTAGCGGCCGGCCTGGCCGCACGGGCCGGTCGGGCTCGTCAGGGGCCGGGCGGGCTCGTCAGGGGCCGGGCGTACAGTGGCAAGGCTGGAACGACGGCCCTGACGAGGAGCGGCAGCGGTGAGCGAGGACGTGCGGTTCGTACGCATGGGCATCGGCGAGGGCTCGGTGCCGTACCAGGAGGCCTGGGACGAGCAGCGGCGGCTGCATGCGCTCCGGGTGGCGGACGAGATACCGGACACGGTGCTGCTGCTCGAGCATCCGCCGGTCTTCACCGCCGGGCGCCGTACCAACCCCGAGGACTACCCGCTGGACGGCACCCCGGTGGTGCAGGTCGACCGCGGCGGCGAGATCACCTGGCACGGGCCGGGGCAGCTGGTCGGCTACCCGATCGTCAAGCTGCCGGAGCCGATGGACGTGGTGGCGTACGTCCGGCGGCTGGAGGAGGCGCTGATCCGCTCCTGCACCGAGATCGGCCTGGGGACGACCCGGGTCGAGGGGCGCAGCGGGGTGTGGGTGCTGGGCGAGGAGATCCCCGGCGCGGTGGCCGACCCGGCGCAGCAGGTGGACATCGGCGGTCTGACGCTGCGGATGGGCCTGAAGATGGGCCTGGACCCGCGGCTGGCCGGCCCGGAGTACGCCCCGTCGAACGCGGGGCAGCGCGGCGACGACCGCAAGCTGGCGGCGATCGGTGTGCGGGTGTCGCGCGGGGTGACCATGCACGGCTTCTCCTTCAACTGCAATCCGGACATGACCTGGTTCGACCGGATCGTGCCCTGCGGTATCCGGGACGCCGGTGTGGCGTCGCTCACCGGGGAGCTGGGCAGGACCTTCCCGGTCGGGGAGGCGCTGCCGGTGGTGGAACGCCACCTGGCGGATGTGCTGGCCGAGATGCGGGCGCTTCCCGAGGCCGCCTGATCGAGGCGCGGCCTGCGATTGCCAGGCCGCCCGGGCGGCGGGAGCCGCACAACCAGAGGCGTACCCTGAGGGTGTCGCACAGAATGACGAGTGAGGGAGCCGCACGTGTCCGCTGTCGCACCCGACGGCCGGAAGCTGCTTCGCCTGGAGGTCCGCAACAGCGAGACCCCCATCGAGCGCAAGCCCGAGTGGATCAAAACCCGGGCGAAGATGGGCCCCGAGTACACCGGACTCCAGGCGCTGGTGAAGCGCGAGGGTCTGCACACGGTCTGCCAGGAAGCGGGCTGTCCCAACATCTTCGAGTGCTGGGAGGACCGCGAGGCCACCTTCCTCATCGGCGGTGACCAGTGCACCCGGCGCTGCGACTTCTGCCAGATCGACACCGGCAAGCCCGCGGAGTTCGACCGCGACGAGCCGCGCCGGGTGGCCGAGTCCATCGTGACCATGGACCTCAACTACGCCACCATCACGGGTGTCGCCCGCGACGACCTCGAGGACGGCGGCGCCTGGCTGTACGCCGAGACGGTCCGCCAGGTGCATGCGATGACCGCCGGCCGGGCGGCCGGGCGCACCGGCGTCGAGCTGCTGATCCCGGACTTCAACGCGGTGCCCGAGCAGCTGGCCGAGGTCTTCTCCTCGCGGCCCGAGGTGCTGGCGCACAACGTGGAGACGGTGCCGCGGATCTTCAAGCGGATCCGTCCCGCGTTCCGCTACGAGCGGTCCCTCTCGGTGATCACCCAGGCGCGCGCCGCCGGTCTGGTGACCAAGTCCAATCTGATCCTGGGCATGGGCGAGACCCGCGAGGAGGTCAGCCAGGCGCTGCAGGACCTGCATGACGCCGGCTGCGAGCTGATCACCATCACCCAGTACCTGCGGCCGTCGGTGCGGCACCACCCGGTCGACCGCTGGGTGAAGCCCCAGGAGTTCGTGGAGCTCCAGGAGGAGGCCGAGGAGATCGGCTTCGCCGGAGTGATGTCCGGGCCGCTCGTCCGTTCGTCGTACCGGGCCGGTCGGCTCTACCGGCAGGCGCTGGAGCACCGCGGGGCCGTCGCAACCGGCTGAGGTGCGGTTTCCACCGTCACCCGGAGTTCGAGGCGGACATGTGCGACTTTCATCGCAGTTTGACGCTCCGGTCACCGACTGGTAACACGATGTGGTGACCCTGAACAGGTGACCGCTTCGCCGTCCGCCCCCGCATCGGGGGCGGACGGCGGACGGGACGCCCGGAACGGGGCGAGAACACGACCCGACGAGGGGAGTTGCTCACCATGCAGGTCGGCACCGTCGTACCTGGAGCTGTTCGTATCAACGGCTTTGTCACCGCACTGCGGATGGCGGAGTCGGTACTGTTCCCCGGCGGTCAGCAGGTGGCCCGGCGCAATGCCTGGGACGCCGTCTGCGAGAACCGCCGTCATGCCGCGGACCGGGCGGAGACCGCGACCGTCCTCGGCGCCCTGGCGGCCCCTGGTGACTCCGGACGGAACTCCGCCGCGGCACACTGAGGATCCTGCGCGGCCGCGCCCGCGCAGCCTCTGCGGCGGCGTCCGAACCGGACCGGACCGGCACCGAATCAGCCCGGAAGGGGACCGGGCTTGGGCATCGGCTGGTGCATCCCCGTACCATGAGCCTCATGGCGAGGGAAACATCCGAGAACCCCGGACGGCTCAAGCAGATCCGTCAGGCTTACCAGATGACCAAGCGGGTAGACACCCGCATCGGTCTCATCATCGCCGGCGTAGGCATCATCACCTTCGGCGTGCTCCTCGCCATCGGCCTGTTGATCGACCACCCGGTCTACCTGGGCATTCTGGGCTTCGTTCTGGCCCTGCTGGCCATGGCGATCGTCTTCGGCCGGCGTGCCGAGCGGGCGGCCTTCGGGCAGATGGAGGGCCAGCCCGGAGCTGCGGCTGCGGTGCTGAACAACATCCGCCGGGGCTGGAGCACCAGCCCCACGCCGGTCGCGGTCACCCGCAACCAGGACGCTGTCTACCGTGCCGTGGGCCGGCCCGGCATCGCCCTGATCGCGGAGGGCAACATCAACCGGGTGCGGCCGCTGCTGGCCGCCGAGAAGCGCAAGATGGCCCGGGTCGTCGGCGATGTGCCGGTGCACGACATCATCGTCGGCGACGGCGAGGGCGAGGTCCCGCTGAAGAAGCTGCAGGTGCATCTGATGCGGCTGCCGCGGGCCATCACCGCGTCCCAGGTGACCGAGATCAACGACCGGCTGCGGGCGATGGGCGACCTGCTCTCCAAGGCCCCGGTTCCCAAGGGTCCGCTGCCCCGCAACGCCCGGATGCCCAAGGGCGGCCGGGCCCGCTGACCCACCCCACCCCACCCCACGACGACAGACGGCCCCGCCGCACCCCTCCCAGGGTGCGGCGGGGCCGCTTCACTGTGCACACGCGACGCCGCATCCGGCGTGCGCGCCGCCCGGCGGGCCGCAGCCCGTGAGGGGGCGGCCCGGCGGGGCGGGGTCTCTCAGACCCGGACCTCGCCAGACCCGGACCTCGCCAGACCCGGACCTCGCCAGACCCGGACCTCGCCAAGCCCGGACCTCGTCAGACCCGGACCTCGACGGTGGCCAGCGCCTTGTCGTGCAGCCCGCGGCCGTCCCGGTCCCAGATCAGCGCGGGCACCACCAGGACCAGCAGCAGGCTGCGGCCCAGGGCCTGCACCACGGACGCCCGGCCGCCGTCGAGCCGGACCACCCGCAGGCCGAAGAGCCGCTTGCCGAGGGTGCTGCCGGCCGTCGAGAGCAGCAGCACGCTCATCACGAAGAACACCGGGGTGGACCAGAGGTTGGCCTGCGACGCGTCGCCGCGGGCGATCAGCCCGTATGCGATCAGGGTGCAGAGCCAGCCGTCGACGAAGAGCGCCCCGAGGCGGCGGCCCACCGGGGCGATCGAGCCGGGGCCCTCCTCGGGCAGGCCGAGCCGTGCCCCGCGGTGCCCGAAGTCGGCACCCATCTTCTCGGCGGTCGCCCGGGGGCCGTCGATCCACGAACCCAACGCTTCTCTGCTGTCCACGGATCCACAGTAACCGGGGGGCGGGGGCCGCAGGGCAGCGGGGCCTTGACAGCGGTGGATGTCCGCCGGTAGAGCGGAAACTGGACACCGAAGCGATTCCGGACCCTGCAGAGTGAGACACGTGGTCCAGACCACTTCCGCTCGAACACCGCACAAAGCCGCTGCCCGCGACGCGAAACCCCCGGAAGAAGGCGGGTCCGACCGATGCCCGGCCAGGGCGGTTAACATCCGCGAAACAGGTGGGTCACGCTCGAGAAACGGCCTCTTCCTATCGTTGCCGCAACGCGGCCGGTCGGGACGAGCGGTCCGTCACGCGAAAACTCCTGGCGTTCCGCCGGGCCGAGGAGGATGGATGTTCAACAACGCCGACGAGGTGTCCCGCTACATCTCGGACAACGACGTCAAGTTCGTCGATGTCAGGTTCTGCGACCTGCCGGGCGTCATGCAGCACTTCACGGTGCCGGCCGCTACGTTCGACCCCGGCGAGCAGCTCATGTTCGACGGCTCGTCGATCCGCGGCTTCCAGGCCATCCACGAGTCCGACATGGCCCTGGTCCCCGACCTCAGCACCGCGCGGGTGGACCCGTTCCGCAAGGACAGCACCCTCAACATCAACTTCTTCATCCACGACCCGATCACCGGCGAGCAGTACAGCCGCGACCCGCGCAACGTGGCCAAGAAGGCCGAGGCCTACCTGGCCTCCTCCGGCATCGCCGACACCGCGTACTTCGGCCCCGAGGCGGAGTTCTACGTCTTCGACAGCGTCCGCTTCGAGACCAAGTCGAACGAGGCCTTCTACCACATCGACTCCGAGGCCGGCGCCTGGAACACCGGTGCCGTCGAGGACAACCGCGGCTACAAGGTCCGCTACAAGGGCGGCTACTTCCCGGCCCCGCCGGTGGACCACTTCGCCGACCTGCGCGCCGAGATGTCCCTGGAGCTGGCCAAGTCCGGCCTCGAGGTCGAGCGCCAGCACCACGAGGTGGGCACCGCCGGCCAGGCCGAGATCAACTACAAGTTCAACAGCCTGCTGGCCTCGGCCGACGACCTGATGCTGTTCAAGTACATCATCAAGAACGTCGCCTGGCGCAACGGCAAGACCGCGACCTTCATGCCGAAGCCGATCTTCGGCGACAACGGCTCGGGCATGCACGTCCACCAGTCGCTGTGGCTCGACGGCTCCCCGCTCTTCTACGACGAGCAGGGCTACGCCGGTCTCTCCGACACCGCCCGCTACTACATCGGCGGCCTGCTCAAGCACGCCCCGTCGCTGCTGGCCTTCACCAACCCGACGGTGAACTCCTACCACCGCCTGGTCCCCGGTTTCGAGGCCCCGGTCAACCTGGTCTACTCGCAGCGCAACCGCTCCGCCGCGATCCGCATCCCGATCACCGGGTCGAACGCCAAGGCCAAGCGCATCGAGTTCCGCGCCCCCGACCCGTCCTCCAACCCGTACCTGGCCTTCTCGGCCATGCTGCTGGCGGGCCTGGACGGCATCAAGAACAAGGTCGAGCCGCTGGAGCCGGTCGACAAGGACCTCTACGAGCTCGCCCCCGACGAGCACGCCGCGGTCCCGCAGGTCCCCGCCTCCCTCCCGGCCGTGCTGGAGGCCCTCGAGGCCGACCACGAGTACCTGCTCGCCGGCGGTGTCTTCACCCCGGACCTCATCGAGACCTGGATCGACTTCAAGCGCACCCAGGAGGTCGCCCCGATCCAGCTGCGGCCGCACCCGCACGAGTTCGAGCTCTACTTCGACATCTGAGACAGCCGCGGGTCAGCGCAGTGACTGACCCCATGGGGCCGTCCTGGGGCCGTCGTTCGCAGCCTTCCGTCCGTGGGAGGGAGCGATCGGCGGCCCCTTGCCGTACGGGCCGGCCGGCACCAAGGCCATGAGAGCCGCGGTCGGTGCACATCCGGTCCGGTCCGCGCGGCGCCCGTGGAGCCCGGACCGGGGCGGCCGTGGCCGCCGGGTCCGGGGGGCGCCCCTCCCCGTACGCTCCGGCCGGCGGCGTGTCGATGGCGGGGCGTGTCGATACGGACCGTCCGGGCCGAGGCAGGGTGTCACGCCATGGGCGCCACGTATCCTTGCAGGATGCCGAAGCTGTGGAGCGAGACCGTCGAGGCCCACCGGCAGGCGGTGCGGGACGCCACCTTGGAGACCACGGCGGCGCTGGTGGCCGAGTACGGGCTGTCGTCGGTGACGATGTCGCAGATCGCCAAGGAGGCCGGCATCGGGCGGGCGACGCTCTACAAGTACTTCCCGGACGTCGAGTCGATCCTGATCGCCTGGCACGAACGCCATGTCACCGACCACCTCGGCCATCTCGCCGAGGTCCGCGACCGGGCGGACACCCCCGCCGCACAGCTGGAAGCCGTACTGCGCGCCTATGCGCACATCACCCACAAGCGGCCCCGTGACAGTGAGATCGCCGCCTTTGTGCACCGCGGCGAGCACCTCGCCACCGCGCAGCAGCAGTTGCGCGGGCTGGTCGGCGACGTGGTCGCCGGCGCCGCCCGGGTGGGCGTGGTCCGCGACGACGTGCCGCCCGCCGAACTGGCCGACTACTGCCTGCACGCCCTCGCCGCCGCAGGCGGCCTGCCCTCCGAGGCCGCCGTCCAACGCCTGGTCGACGTCACCCTGGCGGGACTGCGCCCCAGGTCCTGAATGAGGCCCGTGCCGCGACCGTTGCGGCGATGCCCCGCCCCGGGCAAGGGAGTTGGTCCGCCGGGCGGGACTCTCGTACCGGCCCGCGCCGGGTCCGACGCTTGCGTGCACCGGCGGCCGACGCGGGACGGCGGAACGGGGTCCGCCCGCCCCCGGCACAGGGGCCGGGGGCGGGCGGGATCAGCAGAGGGCCGCGCAGCGGCGTCAGGCCCCCACCGGGGCCTGCTCGGGCGCGCCGGCCGGGGACGCCTGCCCGTCGTCGGTGCCGGAGCTGCGCAGGGCCGGGATGGCGACCGCGATCGCCGCCGAGACCAGGGCGAGGCCGCCGCCGATCAGCAGGCTGGTCCGGAAGGCGTTCTCGGAGGCCAGGGTGTGGCCTCCGAGGGTGATGGTCATCTGGGAGAGGACCACGCCGATCACGGCGGAGCCGATCGAGGTGCCGAGTGAGCGCATGAGCGTGTTGAAGCCGTTGGCGGCGGCCGTCTCGGACAGCGGGACCGAGCTCATGATCAGTGCGGGCATCGCTCCATAGGCGAGACCCACACCGCTGTTGATCACGATGCAGACCACCATCAGGCCCCAGGCCGAGCCCATCAGTGCCTGGGACAGGCCGTACCCGGCGGCGATGACCAGGGCGCCGCAGATCAGCGTGAACTTCGGCCCCCGGGCGTTGGTGAGCTTTCCGCCGAGCGGGGAGACGATCATCATCATCACGCCGCCGGGGGCCATCCACAGGCCGGACGCGAGCATCGACTGGCCCAGGCCGTAGCCGGTCGCCTCGGGGAACTGCAGCAGCTGCGGAACGACCAGCATGCTGGCGTACATGGCGAAGCCGACGAAGACCGAGGCGGCGTTGGTGAGCAGCACCCGGGGGCGGCCCGTGGTGCGCAGGTCGATCAGCGGGTCCGGGGTGCGCAGCTCCCACAGGCCCCAGGCGCCGAGCACCACGACGGCGGCCACGAGCAGCCCGAGCGTGATGGGCGAACCCCAGCCCCAGTCGGCGCCCTTGGAGACGCCGAGCAGCAGGCAGACCAGGCCGGCGCCGAGGCCCAGGGCGCCGGGTACGTCGAAGCGCTGGCCCCTGGCTCCGGCCGGCACGTCCGGGATCAGGAACCAGATCAGCACCGCGACGGCCGCGGCCAGCCCGGCGGAACCCCAGAACAGCGCGCGCCAGTCGGCGTACTGGGCGACGGCTGCGGCGATCGGCAGGCCGAGGCCGCCACCGATGCCCATGGAGGCGCTGACCAGTGCGATCGAGGAGCTGAGCTTCTCCGCCGGGACCACGTCGCGCAGCAGGGCGATGCCGAGCGGGAGCATCCCCATGCCCATGCCCTGGAGACCGCGCCCGACGATCATGGGCACAACGGAGGAGGAGAGCGCACACACCACCGAGCCCGCCACCAGCGGCACGGAGCAGACGAGCAGCATGCGGCGCTTGCCCACCAGGTCGCCCAGGCGGCCGACCACCGGCACGCAGACGGCGGCCACCAGCAGGGTGGCGGTGATCACCCATGCCGCGTTCGAGGTCGAGGTGTGCAGCATCTGCGGCAGTTCCGCGATCAGTGGAGTGACCAGGGTCTGCATGATCGCTGCCGTGATGCCGGCGAGCGCCAGCGTGGCGACCACGCCGCCTGCGCGGGCTGCTGGCTGGGGGGCGTCCATGTCGGGTCTCCTCGGCAGGTCTGTCGGTCGGACGGTCGATGTGCATCGTACATGCCTTA